>NZ_PIZU01000015.1 GCF_002838065.1 Mycobacterium hubeiense
AGGGGGCGGGTGCCTCAACCCAGGTTGGCAGAGAGGGCAATCGCGGTTCGTAAGACGGATCATCCGACTTACGTTGGTCCTCAATCGTCTGAATGCGGTTGAGATCCTCAAGCAGTGGCTTCAGGAGACCTGGATCAAGCGGGACGTCCCTATTAGAGGACTCGTGTTCTAAATAGTGCTCCAGCTCTTCGGACTCTGTGTAGACACGTTCTGACGCGTCGCTTGCTAGAACACCGTCGAAGTCAAACGCGACTCGAAGCGACAAATCATCGGGATCATAGGTAGCAGATGACGGTAGTACATGGCCGGCTGGTAAACCCGCAGCGATAGCGGTATCTACATCCGACCGATTGCCTGACAGGAACAGCGACATGCTGAACGCATTAATGTAATCGTAGGGGGCCCGCCCCTGGGTGAAGACAGCACGGCTGATCGGCAAGTCATGTGCCTGCACTGAACGCATCACCCTGAGCCCAGTCATCGGGTCGTTGTGCGACAGAATGATCACCTCGACTAGCGGATCACCAGGCCTTAGGTCGTTTAGGCTGAGCAAGCGCTGAATGAATGGGAAAGCCACGCCAGCGTTCAAGGTGTTGTCGATACGCTCGTCTTGATAGGCCCGATACTTGGCCTCGCCATGCTCGCGGAAGTACGCATCCGATTCTGCTAGGTCGAAAAGCGCGCTTGACGCAACGCCAACTACGAGCCGATCGTCAAGTTGGTAGGCCATCTAGACCACGCTCCCAAACGACATCATCCGCACTTCGAACTGTGATCTTCCCCGACATGAGGAGCGGCAAGAGATCATCCCGCGTAGCGGCCAAGCTAAGGTTCTCCTGCTCTGCAGCAAGTGCACGCAGCCACAATCCACTCATAACCGCTTCGATACGACCGACTTCCTCGTTGTTAGGGATCGTCACGGCCTCATCAAGGTGATGACGCTGAATGTGTCCCATAGTGGTCGCCTTGTCGCTAGCAATCGCCTTGAAATCACCAAGTTTTGCACGGAGCGCCTGATTCACTAGCCAAACCGGATATCCAGCATTCGGAACAACTTTGAAGATGTGTTGGTTGACAATCGCCTCTGGCCGGAACCAACGCGCGACGGTCAGCGACCCCGACCAAGCGAATAGGAGATCTCCGGGCCGAACTAGGTGCTCGTCTGAGACATCGATATCGCTGTAGACGGTCGACCTGCCGATACCCGAGTTTAGCTCTGCGATTCGCACTACCACTCGGCCATGCCCAGACGCCCCTTTCGTGAATGCTTTGCCGTTCACGAAGGACGCCAGCGCTGAGAGCGGGACGCACTGTCCTTCTAGCGTCGACCGCTGCCACAGCAGCTCGGCCAATTCGTCGGCGGCTGCACGAATGCGCTCATTCGCTGCGATCTTGTCATCGAGGGCACTGAGCACCTTGGCAATGGCTCGCTGCTCTTCAATCTCCGGAAGATCAATTGTCATTGAGCGCTGGTCAGACAAGCTGACGTACGGGGCCATATCTGTCTGGCCTTTGAGTACATCGAGTTGCCTTGTGAAGTTGGCAGAACCCATAACGTACCGAAGGAATCGTTGGTCTAGCACGTTCCGGTCAAGCGAGCGCCAGAAGGTCGTCTGTGGTGAGCACACAAAATCCGGCGCGTCGACGGGCGCGACGGCGATGCGTCCAACCGTTCCCTTGTGCGAGAGAATAACGTCGCCTGGGGCGCCGATACCTTTGCGGATACGCGCCCTGGCGGTGGCATTGATCTTGCCCGCACCCGAAAAGTCCACGACCCCACTGGACATATCAGCCGCACGAATGAACGGAACTCCTACTGCTACGAACTCATCGGGGCGCGGGCGGTACTCCCCATGATTGCCGTCTTCGACGAGCAACACCCCTTGCGCGACAAGGTCCGCAACAACGTGCTCGGTCATGACAGCTGCTCCAGTTGCCGTCGCACAACCTTCTCTAATCGCGCCGACTCGTCGAATGCTTCCAGCAGTTCCTTGGTCAATCGCGCGATCTTCTCGTCGATCGGCTCGCCGTCGTCCTCAACGTCAGGCGAGCCGACATATCGGCCCGGCGTCAGCGCATAATCGGCAGCCTTGATCTCCGCTAGTGTCGCCGACTTGCAGAAGCCCGGAATGTCTTCGTAAGTAAGGCCTTTCGCAGCCGCAGATCTCGAACCACGCCATGCGTGGTACGTGTCGCCGATCCGCACGATCTCCTCGTCCGTCAGCGCACGCTCGGCCCGGTCCACCATGTAACCCAGTTCGCGTGCGTCGATGAAAAGGACTTGGCCCGACCGGTCGATCGAACCCTGCTTCCCTGCCGTCTTGTCTTTGGCAAAGAACCATAGGCACACCGGGATTCCCGTGCTACGGAACAACTGAGTGGGCAAGGCCACCATGCACGACACCAGATCGGCCTCAACGATCTGAGCGCGAATCTCGCCCTCTCCGTTTGAGTTCGACGACATCGAACCGTTGGCCATGACTACGCCGGCCTTTCCCCCCGGCGCCAACTTCGAGATGATGTGCTGAATCCACGCGTAGTTCGCGTTGTTGGCAGGCGGGACGCCGAAGCGCCAGCGTGGATCCTCCTCATTGCGCGACCAGTGCTTGATGTTGAACGGCGGATTGGCCATCACATAGTCCATGTGCACGTCAGCGTGCTGGTCGCGCGCGAACGTGTCGCCCCACCGCGCGCCGAGGCCCTTGTTGTCGATGCCGTGAATGGCGAGGTTCATCTTCGCCATTCGCCAAGTTTCCTCGATGCTTTCCTGGCCGTAGATCGAGATGTCCTTCGGGTCGCCGTCGTGCTCGAAAATAAACTTCTCGGTCTGAACGAACATGCCGCCCGACCCGCAGCACGGGTCGTACACCCGACCCCGCGACGGTTCCAGCACCTCGACGATCACCTTCACCACACTGGGCGGCGTAAAGAACTCCCCACCCCTCTTGCCTTCTGCGCGAGCGAAATTCCCGAGGAAGTACTCATAGACCTCGCCCATGAGATCACGGGCCCGGTGCTCACCTTGTCGACTAAAACGGGCGCTGTTGAACAAGTCGATCAGTTCGCCGAGCCGGCGTTGGTCGATGTTGTCCTTGTTGTACAACCGCGGCAGCGTTCCAACGAGCGTGGGGTTCGCTTTCATGACCGCGTCCATAGCCTCGTCGATGAGCTGACCGATGTTCTTTTCGAGCTCACGTCCGCCTGCGGGCTTACCTTTCGCGTGCTCCGCCAAGAACTTCCAGCGCGCATTGGACGGCACCACGAATACGCCGTAGCCGTGGTACTCCTCTGGATCGTCGATCAGATCCTCGATCTGCGACTCGTCCATGCCTTCGGCTTCCAGCTCGGCGCGTATCGCCGCACGCCGCTCGTCATACGCGTCCGAGACGTACTTGAGAAAGACCAGACCTAGAATTACGTCTTTGTACTGGCTGGCCGACAGCGAGCCGCGCAACTTGTCGGCCGCCTTCCAGAGCGTGTCCTTGAGCTCTTTCATCGTCGACGGCGCCTGCGGCTCCTGCTGCTTCTTCCTCGGAGGCATTTCGTCCCTTTCTATTTCACGGCCGCGACGACGCCGGGCGTGGTCGGTTCGGTATCCAAAGTCAGGGCGCCGGCGGCGACCCCGTCGATCAGAGCCTTCTTCAGTTCTTGTGCAGCGACGAGCCTTCGTCGCGTTTCACGTTCGAACTCATGTGTGCGAACCAGCGCCTCTTCGAGCCGTCTGGCTTCATCGCGCCGCATGACCGGCACACTCCATGTCTTCCATTCGCTTCCGGCCGTGGCAATTTCATTGATCACCGTCGCGAGAACCATCGGCCCAATCTCTGCCGACTCGCGGAGCCGGATGATCCGCGCGGGAGATGCGACCATAGCGCCGCCGACCACATCCACCCACGCTTGAGGACGCGGCTTCTCGATGAAGATCACGTCACCGGGGTCGGTACGGGCCGCGCGAGGATATTTGCGCACGGCGTCGAACGGGTCGAAAGCAATCGTCCCCACGATGTCATTCGGCAACACTGGAACCGTGCCATCCAGCGATGCATCAGCGATGTCAATTCTGCTGCCGCGCTTCACGATCAAGTGCTTGCGCTCATGAAGCTCACCCAGAGACCTGTACGTCAACTGATGGGGGCCCAGCGACGGTGCCACCAACACGTCAAGTGGGGCCAGCGGTGAGCTGGTGGTCAGGGTCGCAGCGTGCACCCGATCCAGGTGGGCCTTCGAATCGGGCTCACGCAGCCTCGGCGCACGGACTCCACGCGGTACCACCGATCCCGAGACAAGCACGTCCGCCAGCTCGATGCGCCGCGCATAGCGAAAGGCGCGACGTTCGGTCTGCGCCAGCGCGCCGGCAACATCAGCCGCGAGGTCGTTGGGCTCTAGATCGTCGACTGCACCGAGGTCGGCCACCCACGGACGTCGCGCGTTGGCACCACCGAGGCACAGCCACACCGCGAGGCTCTGGCGGTGTGCCTCGCGCCAAAGGCCGCGTGGAAGCCGAATTGCCGCAACCAAATTGCCCACGCGCAACGTCGCCGCCCGCCGTTGCTGCAGGGTTCCCGCCAGCTCGTCGGACAACACGGCGGCGGGACCCAGCAGCAGCGCCACGTCCCCGGGGCTCAACTCCAAGACAACGTCTTCGGCGCGATCAAGCGCGTCGGCCAGATCCAGGCCGACAAGCGATGACACCGAGATGCGTGGCCGCGCGGTTGATTCCCGGACGGCAACACCGCGGATAACCGCTCTGCGGCGGAGCGCCCGGGCGCTTGACACGATTTCGAGCCCACACGTGGCGGCGACATCGATCCACACAGGTGAATCGTCGGCGCATAGAACAACTGGCATCTGATGGAGATGAGTGGCGGCGGCGTCAACGATCCAACCGAGCAGCTCCACCGCACCGACGGTTAGGTCTCTGGCCTGAAGCTCGCGCTTGAGGCGCCCACGCTCGAGTCGCGCCAGGGCGTCGGGTGGGCCGAACGACGCTTCCACCAGATCGTCGACATAGGCGAGCACCGCATCGGACGCCCGCAAACCGCGGATCTCAGTCAGCAGCGATTCATCGTCCGGGTCGAACTCCTCGGCCCGGCGAACGCGATCGACCAATGACGTGCCCGCGAGTTCTTCGCCAGTGAGGACGTGCCAACACAACAGCGTCACCACGTCCTCCAGCGCGGCGCCCTCTGGAACTGCCACCGCCGGCGCGTCGTAGCTGTGCTCCGGATTGTTCCCGCGCCCGGTGCGGGCCAACCACTCAACGACATCATTACGTGAGAACCGCTCGAAGCCGTTCACGATCTCCACCGGGTCCGGAAATGGCATCGACACGCCGCGCACAATCGGGCGCTTTCTCCACATGCTGACGACAGGTCGGCGTACCTTTGCAAGGTCCGCGACGTCCTGCAACGTCAGCGTGTTCACTAGGCCTCCTTCCAGGCGTTGATCAACGGTAAGCCCAACTGCCCTTCGAAGCAATGGCATGCACTGATAAGCCCCCTTATCAGTGATATAGGTTGATTTGTTCACAACTCGGGCAGATGCTGCGTGCATCGCGCTTCCGCATCCCGCGGCAGCCACGCACCCAGGAGGCACAAATGCCCGATAACAATCGACAGGCCCATTTCGACGACTCCCTGACCGGAGTGGTGATCGAACGACTCACCGTGCGCGACAAGGACGTTGCACGCGAAGCGCAGCGCTGGAGCACTGGTGAGCGCGGTCCCATCGTGGACGATCCCGAGGTCTTGGGCGCCGCGGACCTCAGCGCATTCGTCACGGAAGCCGTCAAGATCGGCTCCCATGCACTGTCTGCAGCCGGCCAGGCCCAGGACGCGCGAGCGCTGGAACGGATGATGAAAGATCTCGGCGAAAAGGCCGCCGATACCAGCACCAAGGCCGTCGAGGTCACCGAACGCGCGGTCAAGTCCGCTTCGGACGCGGTAGCCAAGGCGTCGGAGGACGCCAAGAAGGCCATCACGGACGCCGATAAGGCCACCCGCAAGGAGCTCCAGGACTCCACAAAGACGGTGGTGAGTGAGATCCGCCGGCTCTTCGGCGGCCAACACCCCGAGGTGGTGGAGCGCATGGTCCCGGTGCTCCAGAGGTTCGGAGCCGATCTGGACGCCAAGGCCAAGACGACGTTCAGCGAGTTGCACGACAAGACGGTCAAGCAGTTCGACCCGAGCGATCCGACCTCGCCGATCGCCAAGCACACCGCTGCGCTCGATGCACAGCAGCAGAAGCTCACCAAGCTGATCGCCGAGAACCACACCGACCTGACGAAGAAGGTCGACGAGGTGGTCGTCGCCTTGAGGGTTCAGGACGCAAAGAGAACCATCACTACCCGCAGCCCCGAGAAGGGGTTCGAGTACGAGGACGCGATGGGTGCCCTCCTCCAGGACATCGCGGCCGGCCTGGGTGACGAGTACACCGACACCCGCAACACGGCCGGCGTCATCTCACGCTGCCAAAAGGGCGACGGCGTTCTGACCGTCGATGGCGGCAAGACGCAGGTAGTAGTCGAGATGACCGACTCGGCCGACCGCAAATGGGGTCCCTACTTCGACGAGGCCGAACGCAACCGCGAAGCCAACGCCTCGCTCGGGATCGTTCCAACCCCGGAGCAGAACGGTGGCCAGTCCATCCGTGTCCTGGGCACCAGGCGAATCGTGCTGGCCTTCGACCCGCATACGGACGATCACGCGCTGCTGCGCACGGTTGTCATGCTGCTCCGCGCCAGTGCGCTGACGGCATCGAGCCGCCGTGGCGCCGAGGAAATCGCCACCGCCGAGGAGAAGATCGACGCCGCGATCGCAGAGTTGAACAAGATCGACAAGGTGAAGAAGCTCGCCAGCTCGATCCAGAAGAACGCCAACAAGATCGAGACCGACTGCACGGGCATCAACGCCGGGATCCAACGACTGCTGACCGACGCACTCACGGCGCTGTCCGAGGTTCCTGGGGACGAACCCCACGAGCCGGCCGTCGCGTCGTGATCTGACTTGTCGGACCGCTGCTCTTTTACTGTCCTCTTCCCCCGACACCGGGTGGCGGGTGCGGAACTCAAAACCCCGCCCCCGTCACTCGGTCCACCTCACTGCACATTTCCCCGCATAGAGGTCAGTTCGACCGCGGTAAAGTTTGCCGCGGCGCCCACCGTTCCGGGCGCGACGGCGTTCGGCTCAAGGAGGGGTGAGCCCTTGGATAAGGACTTGCGGGTTACCGTCGATGGTCTTTTTGCGCTGGCTGGCCGCTGCGAGACCCTCGCGGGCAGATTGGCCAGCACCACCCCGCGGGCCAACGACGGATCAGCCGAGCAGGCCAGCGCGGCGGCGGCAGTCGCGGCCCGCACCCGCGCCAGCGCGGCCGGCGCGGCGCTGGCGGCGTGGACTCAGGCGACGGCATCCACCCTCACTGCCGCCGCGGGCGCCTACGAGCGCACCGACACCGACTCGGCCGCCGACTTAGGCACAACGGTGACCTAACCGATGGCACTCGTCGGGGCGCTGCCCACCCTGGCATGGGTCGAGACATTCACTACTGCGCACCTGCGCGAGCTGGCTGCCGATTTCCCCCGCACCGCGGACCTATGGGAGCAGTCGTTCACCGAGCTGGCCGCCGACATACTGCGCCCCGGCGGCACCGAGTGGACCGGCCCGGCCGCCGAGACGGCCCAAGACAGCACCGACACAGCCGCGTTCACCGCCCGCGGGAAGGCCAACCAGCTACGCGACGCCGCCGGGATCGCCACGTTCGGCGCTGATCAACTCGACGGCCTGCACGCCAAGACCCTCGCCGCCCTCGCCGAAACCCGCGCCGACGGGTTTCAGGTCGGCGAGGACTTGTCGGTCACCGACACCCAACGCCACCCCTGGGGCACCAGCGCGTATGAGGCGCGGCTCGCCGCCGCCCGGGAACACGGCGAAACCATCCAGTCTCATGCCAGCCAACTCCTGACACTCGACAACGAATACGGCCGCAAGCTGCTCGCCGCCACCGAAGGACTCGACACACTCACCCTCGACACCCCCAGCGGTGACACACCACCGGCCAACGCACACAACGGAATACAACTCGTCGACAACGAAGAAAGGCTGGCGCCTCCTCCGCTTCTCCCCGGACCGCCGTTATCTGAGAACCGGCGCGCCGCCGTCGAGTACGCCGAGAAATGGGCAGACAGCTTCAACCCTGACTATGAGAAGCTCGGTGGCGGCGCTGAAGATTGCACGAACTTCGCCTCACAAGTCATGCGCGCTGGCGGGTTCGGCGATGTCGGAAACGGAACTGACGACTGGCGTCGCGGCGACAGCGACGACTGGTACTACCAGAATGGCGGTCTGAATGTCCCGGGCAACACGTCGTCGAAGACATGGACCCTCGCGAAGGAGAATCACAATTTCGTCACGCAGCATTCGGGCCGAGGCGAAATCGTTGGAGCGGTCGCCACGCCGGCGCGTGAGGGGTTGGATCCGTTAGCTCCATCGCGTGCGGGGCTAATACCGGGCGATTTGATCTATTACAAAGACGAACGAGGCCAGATCAACCACGTCGCCGTCTACGTAGGACAGACCATGCAGGATGGGGTACTGACTGACGTGATCAACCAGCATTCCGGAACCGACAATGTGCACAACGACTGGATGCCGGGTCCAGGCGGAGAGTACATTGCGCCGTTCGCTCAGGCCGAGTTTGTTCATTTGAGATACCCGGGTGAATGAGGATGCACGCTCGTCGGATTCGATGGATCGTGGTAGTCGCGTCCTTCCTTGTCGTCATTGCCCTCATCGCTGCCGGCGCGTGGTGGCTTCTCTCGGTAACGTCCGATGACGGCCCCGGTTTGGGCAAATTCGGACCGCAGGAACAGCGAGAGAAGGCCGAGGAACTTGTCGCTGGCCTTAATACAGGAGATGTAGGAAAGGTGCCGGTAGCCCGCGACAGCTGGTCTGCGGAGGCTGAGACGGCTCAGAACCGAACGATCGAAGCCGCCATGCCGTCGCCCGGATGCCGGTACACACTGATATCGGTGGTTGATCGCGGTGAACAAGGCGTCGAGCGGGTCCCGGGAGCGACATCCGAAACGCGGACGTACCGTTTCGACATGGTTGTTGACGAACAGTGCCCCACCCAACAGCCTCGCCAGCGGACGATCGGCGTGATCGCCGCTGCCAACATGGGGTATTGGAACCCAATGGCGTTTGTGACGTGACGTTCAGCTCTGGGCTGCCCATTCGAGATCCGTGCAACTAATTGTGCTGCGCGGCCTGAGAATTCGACACTCTATCGTCGCTATCGCTGTGCTCCTCCTCGCGATGTCGGGCGCATGCCACTCGTCGACTCATGACGGCCCGTTCATGGGTGATTTCGGGCCGGAGGTTCAACGGGAAAAGGCAGAATCACTGGTTGCTGGCCTGAACACGCGCGACGTTAGCAAGGTTCCCCTCCACTACTACGGTGGCTCATACCCAGCTGCCGAGGCAGCACGCGATCAGACCACCAAGGCGGCCATGCCGGCGCCTGGTTGCCAATACACGCTCGTGATCGTCATAGACAGAGGCGAGCAGGGGCCACAACGGGCACCCTGGCTACTGCAGGAGGTTTCGACCTACCGCTTCGACATGGTCGTCGACGAAATGTGCCCTGGCAGCCCACCTCGACCTCGCACAATCGGCGTCATCGCCATCGCCGACATGAGCTACTGGGACCCGGTGGCCTTCGTGACATAGGACTATGCCGCAAGGCATCCGGCCCTAGCGACGTCATCCCCTCCCGCGAACGATCGGGGCGATCGCCGTGGCCCAAAAGGTCACGGTGTCCACCGTCATTTGCGACATGAACCTGCCGCCGCCATACTGCAATCCGAGGAGGCGGAGATATGGCGACACGCGAAGATATGGCCTCTCGATGACCCCACCAAGCGGTTCCGAGGACCCGGCAGCGATGGTAGCCGCGATGTGCACCGAACGCGCGGCCAGCAATGTCCTTACGGAGAAGCTGGAGGCGCATCAGCAAGAGAAGCGCGAGGCGTTTGTGGCGGTTCGTCGTCAATTCGCGTTGCTTCGAAGCGAACTCGCTGATCATCGGACCGAGATGCGCGCCGACTTCCGCAGAATTCATGAGCAACTCGCCGAGATCAAAGGCCTGATCATCAACAGTCGTGGCGGGCACGCTCAATAGCCGCGGTTCTGCACGGCAAGTCGCAACGCGCTCGCCAGATCCCCTCGGTCGCCTACCGTCACCTCGCCCAGCCCCAGCCACGACGCCATCGATTCCAATTCGGCAGCCAGCCCAGCAGCCACCTGCGACGGCTTCTCGTCGGGTTCAACGAACGCGCCAACAACATGCAGCGCGCCATCGGTGCGTTTGAGATCCACCCGACCGACAAGCCGACCGTCGAGCAGGAAAGGCCATACGTAGTAACCGAATTGGCGCTTCGGCGCCGGCGTGTAGATCTCGATGCGGTAGTGGAAATTGAACAGCCGCTGCACCCGTGGCCGGAAAAAGATCAACGGATCAAACGGGCACAGCAGCGCCGTACCGCGGTCATGTCGCGGAATCGTCTGCCCCGCACGCAGATACGCCGGCGCAGTCCACCCGTCGACCTCCACCGGCTCCAGCTCCCCATCGGCCACCAGCTTCGCGATCGCCGGCTTGACCTGCTTGGCCGACAACCGGAAATAGTCACGAATGTCGGCCTCGGTGCCCACCCCCAGCGCCGTCGCGGCCCGCAATGCCAGTTCCCGCACGGCTTCGTCGTCGTCGACCTCGTGCGCCACCACTTCCGGCGGCAGCACTCGTTCCGTGAGGTCGTAATGCCGGGCGAACCCGACGCGGGTGGCCGTCGTCAGCACCCCGGACGCGAACAACGCCTCGGTCACCCATTTGGTGTCGCTGCGGTCCCACCACGGGCCCTTTTTGCCGCGCCGTTCACCACCCAAGTGTGCCTCGATCTGCCCGGCCGTCGACGGTCCGAGCTCGGCCACCGCGGCGACGATATCGTCGGCCAGCTGCGGGTTCTTCTTGACGATCTGGGTGCCCCACCGCCCGTGCCGGTACTCCCGCATCCGCCACCGCAGCAGCGGCCAATCATCGACGGCCATCAGCGCGGCCTCGTGCGCCCAGTACTCGACCAGCAAGCGCGGCGATCGCGCGGTGTGCTCCCAGGCGGCACGATCCAGGACATCGCGGTTGTAGGGCCCCAGCCGGCTGAACACAGGCGCATAGTGGGCTCGCACCGCTACAGAGACCGAATCCAATTGCAGCACTTGGATTCTGGAGATGAGACGACGCAGGTGTGCGCGGGTGACCGGGCCGCGCGGCTTCGGTTCGGCCAATCCCTGCGCGGCGACGGCGATACGGCGGGCCTGGACCGGGGTGAGCTTCATGCGCGCAGGTAGCTGTGGAACCGGTAGCGCAGCCCGGAGCTGCTGGTCAGCCAGTCCCCCGTGCGGCCCACCCAGGTCTCATCGAGCACCGGCGCCACCGCGTCGCCGTCTTCGCGCGGCAGGTCGATGTCGACCTGGGTGACTTCGCAGCGGGTCGCGATCGGCAGCGCGAGCGCATAGATCTGTTCACCGCCGATCACCCACGTCTCGTCGTCGGTCATTGCGTCTTGAAGTGTGGTCACCACTTCTGCCCCGTCGGCCATGTAGTCAGTTTGCCGGGTCAGTACGACATTTCTGCGTCCCGGCAGCGGGCGCACCTTCGCGGGCAGCGATTCCCACGTCAACCGCCCCATCACGACCGTGTGGCCCATGGTGAGCTCTTTGAAACGGGCCTGGTCCTCCGGCAGCCGCCACGGGATGCCGCCGTCGCGGCCGATGACCCCGGAGGTCGACTGGGCCCAAATCAGACCAACCGTCATACCGCGACGGGGGCTTTGATCGCCGGATGCGGGTCGTAGTTCTTGATGACGATGTCGTCGTACGTGTAGTCGAAGATCGAATCACGCCGCGCCAGAACAAGTTCCGGATATGGACGTGGCTCACGGCTGAGCTGGAGCTTGACCTGTTCGACGTGGTTGTCGTAGATATGGCAGTCGCCGCCGGTCCAGATGAACTCGCCGACCCCGAGCCCGGCCTGGGCCGCCATCATGTGGGTCAGCAGCGCGTAGCTGGCGATGTTGAACGGCACGCCGAGGAACAGGTCGGCGCTGCGTTGATACAGCTGACAAGACAGCCTGCCCTCGGCGACATAGAACTGGAACAGCAGGTGGCACGGCGGCAGCGCCATCTGCGGGATCTCGCCGACGTTCCACGCCGACACGATGTTGCGCCGCGAGTCCGGGTCGGTCTTGAGCAGGTGCAGCGCATTGCTGATCTGGTCGATGTGCTCGCCCGACGGGGTCGGCCAGGACCGCCACTGCGCCCCGTACACCGGGCCGAGATCGCCTGTCTCCGAAGCCCATTCGTCCCAAATGGTGACACCGTGCTCATGCAGCCAGCCGATGTTGGAATCGCCGCGCAGAAACCACAGCAACTCGTAGATCACCGACTTGGTGTGCACCTTCTTGGTGGTGATCAGCGGGAATCCCGCCGTCAGGTCGTAGCGCATCTGGTGGCCGAACAGGCTGCGGGTGCCGGTGCCGGTGCGGTCGGATTTGGGTGTGCCACGCTCGAGCACCAGGCGCAGCAGGTCTTCGTACGGGGTCGCGATCGGCACGCCACTCAGCGTACGTCTGGTCGCAGGTAGTAGAACGGAGGCCATGCCGAGTATCTCCGCCACCGTCACCACGCCCGACGGCACCTGCCCCATCACCCTGCACACACCCAACGGAACCGGCCCGTGGTCAGCCGTCGTCATGTATCCCGACGCCGGTGGGGTACGACCGACCTTCCAAGAGATGGCCGCCCGGTTGGCCGGGTTCGGCCACGCGGTACTGCTGCCCGACGTGTACTACCGGCACGGCGACTGGCAGCCCTTCGACATGAAGACGGCGTTCAGCGATCCCGCCGAGCGCAAACGGCTGTTCGGAATGATCAGCAGTGTCACGCCGGACATGATCGCCAGCGACGCCGTCGCCTTCTTCGACTTCCTCGCCGAGCGGCCCGAGGTCAAGGGAGACACCTTCGGGGTGTGTGGCTACTGCATGGGCGGACGGACCTCGGTGATCGTCGCCGGCCGCGTGCCAGACCGCGTCGCGGCCGCGGGCTCCTTCCATGGCGGTGGTCTCGTCACCGACGACGAGACCAGCCCGCATCTGCTGGCCGACCGGATGAAGGCGACGGTCTATGTCGCCGGCGCAGAGAACGACGGGTCATTCACGCCCGAACAGGCCGAGACGCTGGACAAAGCGCTGACCGCCGCTGGGGTCGAGCACAAGATCGAGATCTACCCCGCCGGCCACGGCTTCGCAGTTCCGGACAATGCGCCCTACGACGAGGAAGCCGCCGAGCGGCATTGGATCGCGCTGCAGGAGCTGTTCGAGACCGCGCTCCCGCGTTAGCGCCGACCGCGTCGCTCCTGCAGGAAGCTTTGCAGCGCACGCAGGCCTCCACGGAAGGCGTACAGCGCGGTCATCACCGTCAGGGCGATCAGGAAGATGAAGAAGATCAGCCAATTCGGCCGGTCGTGCTTGACGTTCCACCAGACGAACGTGAACAACAGGGTGCACAAGAACAGCACGATGTCGCGCCAGTCGCCCTTGTAGGAGGCGGCTGCTTCCCGCAGTTCGCGGCCGCGGTCGACGGCGTGGACCAGATCGTCGATGCGCATATCGATGGTGCGCTGCAGTGCGGCCCTGCGCTGAGTGTCCTCGGCGGGCAGCTTGTCGAGCAGCTCCATGTCTTGTTTGATGATGGCGCGGACGTCGGGACCTTTGATGTTTCCGGCGATGACACCGAGCAGCGCGCCACCGGCCAACGGTGCTGCGCCCAAAGCGATTTCGGCGATTCCGGCCATTTGGGCTCCTTACTCCATCAGCGTCGCGGCCAGCGTGCCGCCCAGTTCGTAGGCCCGCTCGCGGGCCTTGGCGTCGACAGCGCCGACGACCTCGAGCGCATCGGCGGCCTTGGTCAGCGCCAGTCCGGTGGCCACTTTGTCGACGGCGTTCGCCGCGCCCACGGTGTCGTTGTTGCCGTGTACCCAAAGACCGTAGGGCCGGCCCGCGACGTGGTCGAGGCTCGGGTAATAAATCGTGTCGAAGAAGTGCTTCAGCGCGCCCGACATGTAGCCGAGGTTGGCTGTGGTGCCGAACAGGTAGCCGTCGGCGTCGAGCATGTCGGGAACCGTTGCCGCCAGAGCGGGACGTACTTCGACGTCGACGCCGGTGATCTCCGGGTCGTGGGTGCCCGCGAGCACGGCCTCGAGCAGTTCTCGCGTGGCCGGCGATGGTGTGTGATGGACGACGAGCAGCGTCTTGCTCACTCGCGCTCCTCCAGTTCGACGGCCTTTCTCATGGCTTCTCGGGCGCGGCTGCGGTCTCCCGCGTAGTCGTACGCGCGAGCGAGCCGATACCAGCGTCGCCAGTTGTTCGGGTCGTGTTCGAGTTCGTCGCGCACCGTTTCGAAGAGTTTGTCCGCAGCATCGCGCTCAATGCGCCCCGAGGGCATTCGCGGGAGGGCGCTGACGTCGAGTTCCATTCCTTCCTCTTTGGCTTGACGCGCCAGACGTTGATGCGCCAGCCCCGCGCGCACCGTGGTGACCATCACCCAGACGCCGATGAGCGGCATGATCATGATCGCCAGGCCGAGTCCGACTGCTGCCACGCTGCCAGACATGATGAATGCCATCGCAATACGGCCGAGCATCACGAAGTAGAAGACCAGTGCGACGCACAGGAAAGCGATGAGCAGTTGGATGCGCAATGCGCGCGCCCCCTCGCTCATGTCAAGTCGAGCAGCGGCTCGATCCCGACCGTGAGGCCGGGGCGCTCGTGGACGCGCCGCACGGCGAGCAGCACCCCGGGCACGAACGATGTGCGGTCGATGCTGTCGTGCCGGATGGTCAGCGTCTCCCCTTGCGTGCCGAACAACACCTCTTGATGCGCGACGAGACCGGCCAGTCGCACGGAGTGCACCGGGATGCCGTCGACGTCGGCGCCCCGCGCACCTTCGAGCCCGGTGCTGGTGGCATCGGGGTTGGGCGGCATGTCTTTTCGCGCCGCGGCGATCAGTTTGGCGGTACGCGCTGCGGTGCCTGACGGCGCGTCGGCCTTCTGTGGGTGATGCAGTTCGATCACTTCGACCGACTCGAAGAACCGAGCGGCCTGCTGGGCAAAATGCATCGACAGCACCGCGCCGATGGCGAAGTTCGGCGCGATGAGGACCGCGACGTCCGGCTTGTCGGCGAGCCATTGCTTGACCTGCGCGAGGCGCTCGTCGGTGAAGCCGGTGGTGCCGACGACCGCGTGGATGCCGTTGTCGATGAGGAACTTCAGGTTGTCCATCACCACGTCGGGGTGGGTGAAGTCGATGACGACGTCGGTGTCGTTCTCGGTGAGCAGGGTCAGCGGATCGCCGGCGTCGACTCCCGCGGAGAGCGTCAGATCGTCGGCGGCCTCGACCGCCTGCACCATGGTGGCTCCGACCTTGCCCTTAGCGCCCAAGACTCCGACTCGCATGGCTGGAGCCTATCGCTGCGGGTTGTTGCGGCGAGCGTGCGCGTCTGTCGGTCGGCGGCGCGCCCTCGCGAAATCCCTTGTGTCACTTTCGTATCTGGCGTCACATTTCGCGAACGCGGTGAAGTTTTGTCGGTGGTTCGAACTAGTGTTCGAAGCATGATCTCGCCGGAGCTCGCCGCCGACCTCGACGCGCTACACGCCGCGTCCGCTCGGGTCGCCGCGCACGCCTTCGACGACCTCACCGCCACCGACGCCCTCGACGTCAAGGCCCGCCTCGAGCAGCTCTACCGCGCCCAACCCGCCGTCGATCATCGGCTCACCGCGCAGCTGACCAGCCAGACCACCGCCAAGGAGTTGGGCGGTAAGAACTGGGCCGACGTGCTGGCCACCCGGCTACGCATCAGCCCCACCGAGGCCAAACGCCGGCTCAAAGACGCCGCCAACCTCGGCCCGCGCAGCACGCTGACCGGCGAACCGTTGGCGCCACACTGGCCGAACGTGGCCGCCGGCATCGCCGACGGGCTGATCGGGGCCGAGCATCTCAAGATCATCAGCGGGTTCTTTCACGAGCTGCCCGACCACATCGACCACCAAACCCGCCAAGCCTGTGAGGCCGACCTGGCCCGCATCGCGCGTGAGCACTCCCCCGAAGGCCTGCGTGAGGCCGCCAAGCTGCTGATGGCCCTGATCCACCCCGACGGCGAGCTCTCGGATGCCGAACGGGCCCGCCGCCGCGGCATCCACCTCGGACCCCAACGCCCCGACGGACTGTCCGAGATACGCGGGCTGGTTGACCCCGAACTACGCGCCACCCTGGACGCGATCTGGGCCAAATGGGCCGCGCCCGGCATGTGCAATCCCGACGACGAAACACCGTGCATTACGGGTACGCCGACCGCCGAACAGATTCAGAATGACACCCGCACCCTGGCCCAGCGCCAACACGACGCCCTCAAAGCCCTGGCCCGCAACACCCTGACCTCCGGCGAACTGGGCCAACACAACGGCCTACCGTGCACCATCATCGTCACCACCACGTTGAAGGAATTGGAGTCCGGCTGCGGCACCGCCCTCACCGCCGGCGGCACCCGCCTGCCCATGGCCGACGTCATCCGCCTGGCCGCCCACGCGCATCACTACCTCGTGGTCTTCGAAAACCACACCCAGATTCCGCTCTACCTCGGCCGAAGCAAGCGCATCGCCTCCCCCGGACAACGCCTCGTGCTCTACGCGCGCGATCGCGGCTGCACGAGGCCCGGCTGCCCCGCACCCGCGGCCTGGTGCCAGGTCGACCACACCCAACCCTGGAACACCAACGGCCCCACCGACATCACCAACGAAAAACTCGCCTGTCCACCCGACAACCGCCTCCTGCACGACGGCGGCTGGACCACCCGAAAACGCAAAGACGGCCGCATCGAATGGATCCCCCCACCCGCCCTCGACAGCGGACAAGCACGCATCAACAACCTCCACCACCCCGAAAACTTCCTCGTCCCACCAGAAGAGGAGGACAACGACGGGTAGGTCCAAGCTGTCCACCAGTAGCGTGAGGCCATGCGTCTCCTCTTACCGGTCGTTGCAACCGTCCTTGCACTAGCGAGCTGCGCGGGCTCGGGCACCGCCGAAGCTCAGACGCCTGCCGGCCGGACATTCATCTCGGTCAAGGTGGACGGCGCGCAGATTCCCGGCGGTGGTCCGCTCGAGGTTGCTTTCGAAGACGGGCGCATCAGCGCCTATGCCGGCTGTAATCGCGGCTCCGGGCCCGTCGATCTCGCCGACGGCCGCGTCGTCACCCAGCTGGCGACCACCATGATGGCCTGCCCACCGCCACTGGATGCCGCCGACGCCTGGATGACCAAGCTGTTCGAGGCTCGACCCTCGTGGACACTCGACGGCGACACCCTGACGTTGACCACCGACGCGGCCACCGTGACCCTGCGTGACAAGAAGGTGGTCAACCCCGACCGGGCGCTCACCGGCACCCACTGGATCGTGCACAGCCTGGTTTCGTCCGAAGCCGTGATGACATCCGTCGACCTGGAGCAGGCACGGCCGTCGCTCACCATTGCCGCGGACGGCGCCGTCACCGGCTCCACCGGATGCAACCAATTCAACGGTCGGGCAACGTTTTCCGAGGGCAGCATCGACTTCGGCCCGCTCGCCACCACCAAACGCGCCTGCCCCGGTGAGCTGGCCGAGATCGAACAGTCCGTACTGCGCGTCCTCAGCGGTCGCGTCCAGGCCACCATCGACGCCGACGAACTACGCCTGAACCGCGACGACGGTTACGGGCTGATCCTGCGCGCGCAGTGATCACAACGGCGAGGCACCTCGCAGGTGTTCGAAGATCAACGACGTCTGCGTGCCCGCGACATCGGCGTCGGCGTTGAGGTTCTCCACCACGAACGCCCGCAGGTCCTCGGTGTCGCGCGCCGCGACGTGCAGGATGAAATCGTCGGCGCCGGCGAGGAAGTACACGTCCATCACCTGCGGCCGTCGCCGAATCTGCTGAATGAAGCTGCGGATCTTTCCGCGGGCGTTCGACTGCAGACTCACCGAGATCATCGCCTGTAGCGGCAGCCCGACGGCGGCCGGATCGATGTCGGTGTAGAAACCGCGGATCACCCCGAGTTCCTGCAACCGCCGGACCCGCCCGTGACACGTCGACGGCGCAATCCCGACCGCGTCGGCCAGTGCGCTGTTGGAGATGCGGGCGTCGGCATGCAGCGTCAGCAATATCCGCCGGTCGACGTCGTCGAGTTCAGGCGGCCGAACATCCTTCGGCCGAGGCGGGAGACGCACCATCGTGCCTGCAGCTTCTTCAGTCATAACTGCATCCTATCGAATAATCGACAACGTGATTGCGCACTATTCGAACTTTCTTCACACTCTACTTAACACCACTTCGCCGAAGGAGCGATCATGCGCGTCGGAATCCCGACCGAGATCAAGAACAACGAGTACCGCATCGCCATCACCCCCGGCGGTGTCGCCGAGCTTGTCCACCGCGGACACGAGGTGCTGATCCAATCCGGCGCGGGCGAGGGTTCGGCGATCGCCGACAACGACTTCAAGGCCGCCGGCGCTCAGCTCATCAACGGTGCGGACCAGGTCTGGGCCGAGGCCGACCTGCTGCTGAAGGTCAAGGAGCCAATCGAGCCCGAATACTCCCGCATGCGTAAAGGCCAAACGCTTTTCACCTACCTGCATCTCGCCGCCTCCAAGCCGTGCACCGACGCCCTACTGGCCTCGGGCACCACGGCGATCGCCTACGAAACGGTCCAGACTGCTGACGGCGCTCTGCCTCTGCTCGCCCCGATGAGCGAGGTCGCCGGTCGACTCTCTGCTCAGGTCGGCGCCTACCACCTGATGCGCAGCCAGGGCGGTCGCGGCGCACTCATGGGCGGTGTGCCCGGCGTGGCCCCGGCCGATGTCGTGGTGATCGGCGGCGGCACAGCGGGTTACAACGCCGCCCGCGTCGCCAGCGGGATGGGCGCCAACGTCACGATCTTCGACATCAACATCAACAAGCTGCGCGATCTGGACGCCGAATTCGGTGGCCGCATCCAGACCCGATACTCGTCGATCCTCGAGCTGGAGGATGCGGTCAAGCGCGCCGACCTGGTCATCGGCGCGGTGCTGGTGCCGGGCGCAAAGGCGCCGAAGTTGGTGACCAATTCCACTGTCGCACATATGAAGCCGGGTGCCGTGCTCGTCGACATCGCCATCGACCAGGGCGGCTGCTTCGAAGACTCGCGGCCCACCACACACGACGACCCGACGTTCACCGTGCACGACACCGTGTTCTACTGCGTGGCCAACATGCCCGGCGCCGTGCCGCGCACGTCGACCTTCGCGCTGACCAACGCCACCATGCCGTATGTGCTCAAGCTGGCCGACAAGGGTTGGCAGGCGGCGTGCCAGGCCGATCCCGCGCTGGCCAAAGGCCTTTCGACGCACGACGGAGCGCTGCTGTCCGAGCAGGTGGCCGCAGACCTCGGTTTGCCCTACACCGACCCGGCCACCGTGTTGGCGTAGCCCGGCGACGAGTATTCGAGGAGTTCACCGACCATTCGACCACAGGTCCGATAGTGATGCTTGGATCGAAAAAGCAAGCGTCACAACGCATTTTCGATGACTTAGGAGTCACCTGTGGTTAACCTTCCCGTCCAGCACCAGCCGCGTCCGTTCCTGCCCGAGCTGTCGGAGTTCTTCGCGGGGATCACGCCGTTTGCCGGCCTGCGGCCCATCTTCGAGCGCAACCGGATGCGCATCGAGGATGAGATGACCGACGATCACTACGAGCTGCGCGCGGAGATCCCCGGCATCAACCCGGACACCGACGTCCACATCACGGTCAACGACGCCGAACTCACCATCAAGGCCGAGCGCGCCGGGAAGTCCGAGTCCAACGCGCGCTCGGAGTTCGCTTACGGCTCCTTCGTGCGCACGGTCACGCTGCCCGCCGGCGCCAAGGAGGATGACATCACCGCCACCTACGAAAAAGGCATCCTCACCGTGTCAGTTCCGTTGTCCGAGAACGCCGTGAGCGGCAAGCGCGTCGCCATTCAAACCCACGAATAGTCACAGGAGCATCGGCAACACCAGCGCCGTCACCTCACCGATGAGCGGTCGCAGGTTCGCGGCTTTCGGGTCGTTGGCCTGCGACCGCGTCATGATCGCCAGCAGCACCCGCTGGCCATCCGGGCCGTATGCGATTCCGACGTCGTTGGTGCTGCCGTAGTCGCCGCTTCCGGTCTTGTCGGCGGTGGTCCACCCCGGCGGCAGCCCGGCCCGCATACTCGACGTCTGATTGGCCCGCATCCAGTCCTCGAGCAGGCGGCGCTGGGGTGGGTTGAGCACATCGCCGACGAGCAGCGCCCGGTACCCGGTGGCCAGCGCCGCCGGTGTGCTGGTGTCGCGGGGATCACCCGGGATCGCCGAGTTCAGTTCGGTCTCCCAGCGGTCCAGCCGCGTCCGCTCGTCGCCGATGCTGCGGGCGAAGGCGGTGATTCCCGGCGGTCCGTCAATGGCTTTCAGTAGTAGATTGCCTGCAGTGTTGTCGCTGCGCTGCAGGGCCGCCTGACATAGCTCCGCCAACGTCATCTCGCCGCCGGCCCGCGCCTCGGTCACCGGGGAGTTGGCCACAATCTCGGCAGAGTCGACGAAGACGCGATTGTCCAGCGACAGCTGGCCACGCCCCACCATCTGCAACACCCGGGCAGCGGCGTACGTCTTGAACGTCGAGCACATGGCGAACATCTCGTCGGCGCGGTTGGCGACGGTACGGCCGGTGTCCAGATTGACGGCGTACAGCCCGATCAACGCGTTGTGGCGCGGTTCCAGCGCGGCGACGGAGGCGAGGGGCTGGGCCAGCGCGGGCCGCTGAGCACCGGCCGCCAGCGCCGCGAACGTCAATCCACCGATCAGTACATTTCGCCGTGAGATCACCGACCCCACAGTACCGATCAGCCGGCGAGTGCCCGAAGCCGCTGCGGTAACGCCGTTTTCGACCGATGCGGACCCAGGACGGCCGCGCCGTAATGCCGCGTCAGCAGTTGGCGCGCGACGGCGTTGACCTCGTCGACGGTGACCGCGTCGATCTCGGCGAGCGTGTGCTCGATGCTGCGGTGCTCGCCGTAGTTCAACTCGCTGCGGCCGATCCGGTTCATCCGCGACGCCGAATCCTCGAGCCCCAGCACCAAACCGCCCCGCAACGAGCCCTTGGCGATTCGGCATTCGTTCTCGGTGATGCCGTCGCGGGCCACATCCTCCAGCACATCCGTCGTCACCCGGACCACCTGGTCGAATCGTTCCGGCAGACACGCGGCGTAGATCGACAACGCGCCGCTGTCGGCGAACGTGTCCACGGCCGAATACACCGAGTACGCCAGCCCGCGGGTTTCGCGAATCTGTTGGAACAACCGCGAACTCAGGCCACCGCCCAACGCCGTGTTGAGCACCGCCAACGCCCACCGGTGCTCCCAGTGCCGCCCGGGGGTGCGCACGCCCAACGTCAGATGGGTCTGTTCGGCGTCGCGGTTGACCACCCGCAGTGTCGGCTGTCCGGTGAGCCGTCCGGTGCCTTTGCGCGGCGGCACCGGACGTCGGCCGCGGACCAGCCGCGGGCCGAAGTGCTCGCGCACCAGCGCGACGACCTCGTCGTGGTCGACATTGCCGGCGACCGCCACCACCATGCGCTCCGGGGTGTAGCGGCGCACGTGGAACGAATGCAGCTGCGCGCGCGTCATCGCCGAAATCGACTCGACGCTGCCGATCACCGGGCGCCCCACGGGGTGTGCGCCGAACATCGCCGAGAGGAACACGTCGCCGAGGGTGTCTTCGGGATCGTCGTCGCGCATGGCGATCTCCTCGAGCACCACGTCACGTTCGATCTCGACGTCGTCGGCGGCGCATCGACCGTTGAGCACCACGTCGGCGACGAGGTCGACGGCGAGTTCCAGGTCGGCGTCGAGCACATGTGCGTAGTAGCAGGTGTGCTCGCGGGCGGTGAACGCGTTGAGTTCACCGCCGACGGCGTCGACGGCCTGCGCGATGTCCACCGCGTTGCGCGTCGGCGTCGCCTTGAACAACAGGTGTTCCAGGAAGTGCGCGGCACCCGCGACGCTGCGACCCTCGTCGCGGGAACCGACGCCGACCCACACCCCGACCGAGGCCGAATGCACCGACGGGATGTACTCCGTCACCACACGCAGACCACCGGGCAGGGTGGTGCGGCGCACGGCCGCGGATGTTTCGTCGCCGCGTTGGCCGCGACGCAAGGCCCTAGCTGCTGCTGGTCGCGGCATCAACCGGCGCGGTCTCGGGAGCCGTCTCAGGGGCCTCGGTCTCCGCGTCTTCGACGACCAGGATCAGCGAAATCTTGCCGCGGTTGTCGATGTCGGCGATCTCGACGCGCAGCTTGTCGCCCACCTTGACCACGTCTTCGACCTTGGCGATGCGCTTGCCCTTGCCGAGCTTGGAGATGTGAACCAGGCCGTCACGTCCCGGCAACAGCGACACGAACGCGCCGAAATCGGTTGTCTTGACGACAGTTCCGAGGAACCGCTCGCCGATCTTGGGCAGTTGCGGATTGGCGATCGCGTTGATCTTGTCGATCGCGGCCTGCGCCGACGCCCCATCGGAGGCGCCGACGAACACGGTGCCGTCGTCCTCGATCGATATCTGAGCGCCGGTCTCCTCGGTGATCGAGTTGATGATCTTGCCCTTGGGCCCGATCACCTCGCCGATCTTGTCGATGGGCACCTTGATCGTGGTGATGCGCGGCGCGTACGGGCTCATCTCGTCAGGCTCGGAGATGGCCTCGGCCATGACTTCGAGGATCGTCAGGCGGGCGTCCTTGGCCTGCGCCAGCGCACCGGCCAGCACCTGCGACGGGATGCCGTCGAGCTTGGTGTCCAGCTGCAGCGCGGTGACGAAGTCCTTGGTGCCGGCGACCTTGAAGTCCATATCGCCGAACGCGTCCTCCGCACCGAGGATGTCGGTGAGCGCGACGAAGCGCCGCTCGGTCTTGCCGTCAACCTCGATGTCGTCGGACACCAGGCCCATCGCGATGCCGGCCACCGGCGCCTTGAGCGGCACACCGGCGTTGAGCAGCGCCAGCGTCGACGCGCACACCGAGCCCATCGACGTCGAGCCGTTGGAGCCGAGGGCTTCCGAGACCTGGCGGATGGCGTACGGGAACTCCTCGATGCTGGGCAGCACGGGCACCAGGGCCCGCTCGGCCAGGGCGCCGTGCCCGATCTCGCGCCGCTTGGGCGAGCCGACGCGACCGGTCTCACCGGTCGAATACGGCGGGAAGTTGTAGTGGTGCATGTAGCGCTTGGACGTCTCCGGCCCCAGCGAGTCGATCTGCTGGGCCATCTTGATCATGTCGAGGGTGGTGATGCCCAGGATCTGGGTCTCGCCACGCTCGAACAGCGCGCTGCCGTGTGCCCGGGGCACCACCGAAACCTCGGCGGACAGCGCGCGGATATCGGTGATGCCGCGGCCGTCGATGCGGAAGTGGTCGGTCAGGATGCGCTGGCGCACAAGCTTTTTGGTCAGCGAGCGGAAGGCTGCGCCGATCTCTTTCTCGCGGCCCGCGTACTGGTCGGCCAGCCGCTCGAGCACCTCGGCCTTGATCTCGTCGGTGCGGTCGTTGCGCTCTTGTTTGCCCGGGATGGTCAACGCTTCAGACAGCGCGTCGCTGGCCACCGACGAGACCGCGTAGTACACGTCCTCGGCGTACTCCGGGAAGACGGGGTAATCGCCCGTCGGCTTGGCGGCACGATCGGCCAGCTCCTGCTGCGCCTCGCACAGCGTCTTGATGAACGGCTTGGCCGCCTCCAGGCCCTCGGCGACGACGGCTTCCGTCGGCGCCTGCGCGCCTGAAGCGATGAGCTCGACGACGCTCTCGGTGGCCTCGGCCTCGACCATCATGATCGCGACATCTTGGGAGTTGCCGTCTCCGACGATTCGGCCGGCGACGACCATGTCGAACACCGCCCGCTCGAGCTGCTCGACACTCGGGAAGGCGACCCAGGTGCCGTCGATCAGCGCGACCCGCACGCCACCGACCGGGCCCGAGAACGGCAGGCCGGCCAGCTGGGTGGAGGCCGATGCGGCGTTGATCGCGAGCACGTCGTACAGCTCGTTGGGATCGAGGCTCATCACGGTGACCACGACCTGGATCTCGTTGCGCAGGCCGTCGACGAACGACGGGCGCAGCGGACGGTCGATGAGCCGGCAGGTCAGGATCGCGTCGGTGGACGGACGGCCTTCGCGGCGGAAGAACGAGCCGGGTATGCGGCCGGCGGCGTACATGCGCTCCTCGACGTCGACCGTCAGCGGGAAGAAGTCGAAGTGATCCTTGGGATTCTTGCTGGCGGTGGTCGCCGACAGCAGCATGGTTTCGTCGTCGAGATAGGCGACGGCGGAGCCGGCGGCTTGCTGGGCGAGCCGGCCGGTTTCGAAGCGGATGGTGCGGGTGCCGAAGCTCCCGTTGTCGATGACGGCGGTGGATTCGTACACGCCGTCTTCAATTTCAACTACAGACATTTAGTCCGGTGGCCTCTTTCGAGTTCATTTAGCTGTTTCGCGTCGTCACGTTTGCAACGCTGTGCAGCCCGAGAGGGCCGGTACCACCCGCCTGGATACGGCTACGGCCGTCGATCGAAGCGGCCGGGATTCACTCCCGACAGCCACTACCGAAGACCGCCCGATCAGGCGGGCCCGACATGACGCGCGGGAACGGCGCCCGCGGGGCTGCGGGTACCGCACCCAGTGTTCAAACCAATGGCACAGAACGTATCTATGCTACATGGCAGGTCAGCGACGCAGACCGAGGCGGTCGATCAGGGAGCGGTAGCGCTCCACATCCACCTGGGCCACGTACTTGAGCAGCCGACGCCGCCGGCCGACCAGCAGCAGCAGCCCGCGCCGCGAGTGGTGGTCGTGCTTGTGCACCTTGAGGTGTTCGGTCAGGTCGGCGATGCGCTTGGTCAGCAGCGCGACCTGGGCCTCCGGTGAGCCGGTGTCGGTTTCATGCAGGCCGTACTGGCCGAGAATTTCTTTCTTCTGTTCGGCAGTGAGCGCCACGAAATAACTCCATCAAATCGGTCCGCGATCGGAAGGGCCCTTCGGCCCGGAAAGGCGCGGCCGCCGCGAACTGCAGCGCACGCCGGGTCGGCAGGAAGTCTAGCAGCGGAGTGGATGAGCTGCGAAATCGCGCTATTGCGCCGACAGAATCGTGCGGGCGCGCTCGGTGTCGCCGCCCATCGCGGCGATGAGGTCGTCGACCGAATCGAACTTCTCCTGGCCGCGGATCCGGGCGACGAAATCGACCGCGACGTGTTGGCCGTAGAGGTCGGCGCTGGTGTCCAGGACAAAGGCCTCGACGGTGCGGGTGCGACCGGAAAAGGTCGGGTTGGTGCCCACCGACACGGCGGCCTGATAACGCTCACCCGGGACGACGGTGCCCATCACCGGGCCGTGGCCCAGCACGGTGAACCACGCGGCGTACACGCCGTCGGCCGGAATCGCCGAGTACATCGGCGGGGCGACGTTGGCCGTCGGGAAGCCCAGCACCTTGCCGCGCCCGTCGCCGCGGACCACCACGCCCTCGACGCGGTGTGGCCGGCCCAACGCCTCGGCCGCCGCGACGACGTCACCGGCGTCCACGCAGGACCGGATGTAGGTGGAGGAAAAGGTGATGTCCTCGTTCTGATGGTGTTCGCTCACCAGCGACATGCCCTGCACGGCAAACCCGAATCGCTCCCCGGCTTGACGCAGGGTGTCGACGTTTCCGGCCGCCTTCTTGCCGAAGGTGAAGTTCTCCCCCACCACCACCTCGACGACGTGCAGATGTTCGACAAGCAACTCGTGGATGTAGCGCTCGGGGGTGAGCTTCATGAAGTCGGTGGTGAACGGCATGACCAGGAAGACGTCGATGCCGAGTTCCTCGACAAGTTCGGCGCGACGCGTCAGCGTGGTCAGCTGCGCGGGATGGCTGCCCGGGTAGACCACTTCCATCGGGTGGGGGTCGAACGTCATCAATACGGTCGGCACCCCGCGCGTGCGGCCGGCCTTGACCGCGTGGCTGATCAGCTCCTGATGTCCGCGGTGCACACCGTCGAACACCCCGATGGTGATGACGCATCGGCCCCAGTCCGTGGGGATCTCATCCTGCCCCCGCCAGCGCTGCACGATCGCAAGCCTACGGCGCGCCGTGTCGACGGTCTGCTCTAGACCACCAGATGAGGTGACGATTGCCTAAACTTTCTAAATGTGAGTCCAAACGGTGACCCTCGCGACCTGACGACGGTTGCCCAGGACTATCTGAAAGTCATCTGGACCGCCCAGGAATGGTCGCTGGAGAAGGTCAGCACGAAGATGCTGGCGGAGCGGATCGGCGTGTCGGCGTCCACCGCGTCGGAGTCCATCCGCAAGCTCGCGGACCAAGGGCTGGTCAATCACGAGAAGTACGGCGCCGTGACGCTGACCGAGGCGGGCCGGCGGGCCGCGCTGGCGATGGTGCGCCGGCATCGCCTGATGGAAACGTTTCTGGTCCGGGAGCTGGGTTACAGCTGGGACGAGGTGCACGACGAGGCCGAGGTGCTCGAGCACGCGGTGTCGGATCGGATGCTGGACCGCATCGACGCCAAGCTGGGCCATCCCACCCGCGACCCGCACGGCGATCCGATTCCCGCCGCCGATGGGCAGGTGCCCACACCACCGGCACGGCAGCTGTCGGTCTGTCACGACGGCGACGCCGGCACGGTGGCCCGCATCTCCGACGCCGACCCCGAGATGCTGCGCTACTTCGACAGCGTCGGCATCAGCCTGGACTCGCGGTTGCGGGTGCTGGCCCGTCGCGATTTCGCCGGGATGATCTCGGTCGCGGTCGAGGGCCCGGAGGGCTCGGACGCCCCCGCCACCACCGTGGATCTGGGAAGCCCTGCCGCTGAGGCGATCTGGGTGGTCGGCTAGCAGTTTTCCTGGCGGCGGCCGGTCGCACGCGCTATAACAAAATCAGCACCGGCCATGGACAGCAGGCGTTTCGATCCCTACGCGGTGCTGGGTGTTTCGCCGACGGCGACCCAGGCCGAGATCGCGCACGCCTATCGACACCAACTGCGTGCCCTTCATCCAGATACCCGGGCCTCGGCCGCCGATCCGATGTCCGCCGACGACGAGCGGCTGCAGCGGGTGGTGGCCGCGTACGGGTTGCTTCGCGATCCCGCGCGGCGCGCCGAGTACGACCGCGATGCAAGCGTGCGTGCCGGCGTGGACCGTCGGCACGCGGCCCGGCCCGCCGACACGCCCGGCCCCGTGCGCATACCGGTCCGGCATGTCCGATCACAACCGCGTCCGAGTGTGCGCAGGCGACCACCCGTGTGGTTGTGGCCGGTGCGCCGAATCCCGATCGATTTCCGCCTTGGGCGCTGACCACCGGTTTTAGCTGACGCTATGAGGCGAATGTCCAGTGTCGACGCGGCGTTCTGGTTCGCCGAGACGTCCGGCTGGCACATGCACATCGGCG
This sequence comes from Mycobacterium hubeiense, assembly GCF_002838065.1. GTDB lineage: Bacteria > Actinomycetota > Actinomycetes > Mycobacteriales > Mycobacteriaceae > Mycobacterium > Mycobacterium hubeiense. The sequence goes on from NZ_PIZU01000015.1 coordinate 27,606, forward strand.
CGCTGGTGATCTGCGACGCGTCCTCGGCGCCCGACTTCCGGTTCCCCGTGGTGCGGGATCTTTTGGCCGCCCGGCTCGGCGAGTTGCCGCAGCTGCGCTACCGCGTGGTCGGCCCACCCTTGGGACTGGACCGGCCGTGGTTTGTCGAGGATGCCGAGCCCGACTTGGACTTCCACGTTCGGCGCATCGCGGTGCCGTCGCCGGGCGGGCGCGCGGAGCTGGATGAGCTTGTGGGGCATCTGATGTCCTACAAACTCGACCGGTCCAAGCCGCTGTGGGAGATGTGGTTCATCGAGGGCGTCGAGCACGGCCGGGTGGCGATCCTGGCCAAGATGCACCATGCACTGATCGACGGGGTGTCGGGTGCCGGCCTCAGCGAGATCATGCTCGACGCCTCGCCCGAGGTGCGGGTCAGTCGCGCCGAGGCGCCGCCGCCGAGACAAGGCGAGAAGCCACCCGGTTTGGAGCGCCAGCTGATCGGGGCGATGGTCAACGTCGCGGTGATGACGCCGTATCGGCTGCTGCGGCTCACCGAACAGGTGCTGCGCCAGCAGCTTGCCGTGCGGGGCATCCCCCACCGAGTGCCACGGTATTTCGACGCGCCGGTGACCCGATTCAACGCGCCGATTTCGCCGCATCGGCGCATCGGTGACAGCCGGGTGGAGCTCGACCGGGTCAAGGCGGTCAAAGACGCGTTCGGCGTCAAGATCAACGACGTAGTGCTCGCGCTGGTATCCGGAGCACTCCGCAGCTATTTGTTGGATCGCGCTGAGCTGCCCGACAAGTCGTTGATCGCTCAGGTGCCGGTGTCGACCCACACGGACAAGTCCGACATCGGCAACCAGCTCAAGTCCATGACCGTCAGCCTGGCCACCGACGTCGCGGAGCCAGCCGAGCGGTTGGAGGCCATCTATCGCTGCACGCAGGACGCCAAGGAGATGGCGAAAGCGTTGACCGCGCACCAGATCATGGGCTTGACCGAGACGACGCCGCCCGGTCTGCTGGCGCTCGCCGCGCGTGCCTACACCACCAGCAGGCTGGGCGCCAACGTGGCGCCGATCAACCTCGTCGTCTCCAACGTTCCCGGCCCGGATCTTCCGCTCTACGCAGCCGGGGCGGCCGTCGAACGATTCATGCCCATCGGACCGCTGGTGATGGACATCGGTTTGAACATCACGTGTTTCAGCTACCGCGGATGGATGGACTTTGGCTTCGTCACCACCCCCGAGATAGCCAACGACATCACGGATCTGGCCGACGGCATCGAACCGGCGCTGCAGGGGTTGGAGAAGGCGGCGGCGCAGTTGGGCTGAGCGGTCTACAGCGTGGCCGGCCGGAGCACCACGACCGACTTGGTGCGTGCGCCTTGGTCTTTGAGCAGCGCGATGACGTGGCCGTCGGGTGCGGTGGCGGCGTAGGTGCCGTCGATGCCCGCCGGTGCCAGCGGCCGGCCGTGCCGGGTGTCCTCGGCCTCGTCGTCGGTGAGGTCGCGACGGGGAAACGCCAGCAGGCAGGCCTCGTCGAGGGTGTAGGACAGTTGCGGCCCCTCGGTCAGTTCGTCGAGCGTGCGGGCTTGCGCGAGACCGAATTGCCCGACGCGGGTGCGGCGCAATGCGGTCAGGTGCCCGCCCACGCCGAGCGCCGCGCCGATGTCGCGCGCCAGCGCGCGAATGTAGGTGCCGCTGGAGCAGTCCACTTCAACGTCAACGTCGACAAGGTCGTCGTGTCGGCGGATGTCGCGCACGTCGAAGCGGTCGATCCGTACTGTGCGCGGGGCCAATTCGACTGTTTGGCCTTCGCGGGCCAGTTTGTAGGCGCGCTGGCCGCCGATCTTGACTGCGCTGACGGCCGACGGGATCTGCTCGATCTCACCGCGTAGTGCCGCCACCGCATCGGCAATCTGTGCGTCGGTGACGTCGGCCGCCGAAACCGTGTGCAGCAGTTCGCCTTCGGCGTCATCGGTCGACGTGGTTTGGCCCAGCCGGATGGTCGCGGCGTACGACTTGTCGGTGGCGGTCAGCAGGCCGAGGATCTTGGTGGCCCGTTCGATGCCGACCACGAGCACACCGGTCGCCATCGGGTCGAGCGTGCCGGCGTGGCCCACCTTGCGGGTGCCGAAGATGCGACGGCACCGGCCCACCACATCGTGGCTTGTCATGCCGCCGGGCTTGTCGACGACGACCAATCCCGGTTCTGTCACAGCACAATTGCCGTCAACGCCAGCCCGTCGCGCAGCGACCACCGGCCTTCCAGAGCGGTCAGCGGCGGGCCGGATTCGGCGGCCGGGTCGATGAGGACCTTGGACACGAACCGACCCGTGTCACCTGATGGATCGACCTCGAAGGTGATGTGCGCGTCCTCGAATCCCAGCCACCGGTGCGTCAACGGGTACCACGCCTTGTACGTTGCCTCCTTGGCGCAGAACAGGATTCGGTCCCAGTGCAGGCCCGCGGGCAGCGCGGAGATCTCCGATCGCTCGCCGGGCAGGCTGATCGCGTCGAGCACACCATTAGGGAGGACGTCGTGGGGTTCGGCGTCGATACCGACCGAGCGCACGTCGTCACGCCGGCCGACGACGGCGCCGCGATAGCCGTCGCAGTGCGTCAGGCTGCCCACCACACCGTCGGGCCAGCACGGTTCGCCCTTGTCGCCCTTGAGAATCGGCACCGCCGGAACACCCAGCTCGCCCAGCGCCAGCCTCGCGCAGTGTCGCACGGTGACGAATTCGTTGCGCCGCTTGGCCACCGACCGCGCGATCAGCGGTTCCTCCTCGGGCAGTGGCGCCAAATCCGGTGGGTCCTCATACATTTCGGCCGCCGCGACCACAGCCGGCACCAGCTCCGTCAGCAGCTTGGTCATGATCGCCTGGCCTTGATGCGTTCCTGCATCTTCTGCGCGTTGGCCCGCATCTCCGGGGTGATCTCGAAATGCCCGCCGAACTCGTTGAGGTAACCCGGCGCGTACTTCGGGTCGGGCAGCACCTGGCGCAGCCACCGATAGGGCTTGCGGCGCCGCCACTCTCGCGGGTAGCCGACCGACACCTCTTCGAAGCGCACATCGTCGTACCAGGTGGTGCGCGGAATGTGCAGGTGGCCGTACACCGAGCAGACCGCGTTGTAACGTGTGTGCCAGTCGGCGGTCGCGGTGGTGCCGCACCACAGCGAGAACTCCGGATAGAACATCGCCTCACAGGGTTCGCGCACCAGCGGGAAGTGGTTGACCAGCACCGTGGGCGTCATCCAGTCCAGGTCCTCGAGGCGTTTGCGGGTGTAGCGCACGCGGTCGCGGCACCAGGCGTCGCGGGTGGCGTAGGGCTCCGACGAGAGCAGGAACTCGTCGGTGCCGACCACGTTGCGTTCCCGCGCGATCGCCAGCCCTTCGGCCTTGGTGGTCGCCCCGGCCGGCAAGAACGTGTAGTCGTACAGCAGGAACATCGGCACGATGGTCGCGGGCCCACCCTCTTCGGTCCACACCGGGAACGGATGCTCCGGGGTGACGATGCCCATCTCGTCGCATATGTTGACCAGGTAGTCGTAGCGCGCCTTGCCGAAGATCTGCATCGGGTCTTTGTTGGTGGTCCACAACTCGTGGTTGCCCGGCACCCAGATCACCTTGGCGAACCGTTTGCGCAGCAGATCCAGCGCCCAGCGGATCTCGTCGGTGCGCTCGCCGACGTCGCCGGCGACGATCAGCCAGTCATCGGGTGACGACGGGTACAGCGACTCGGTGACCGGCTTGTTGCCGGTGTGACCTGTGTGAAGGTCGCTGATGGCCCACAGGACGGGGCGCCGTTCCCGCGGCTGCTGGTGTGTCACCACAACCGACCAGCCTACTGGCGCGGCCGGCCGGACCCCGGAGCCCAACTAGAACACGTTCTGGTTTCCTCGTCGGCGCCGCGGCGGGTACCGCTACACTCCCCGCAGTGGCCGACGAGTGCGAGGGGGTGTGATGGCCGCCAAGATTCGCCTGCTGTCGGCGTTGTGTGCGCTGGTCGCGGCGGTGATCGTGGTGTGGCAGACCAATCCGCCCGCCGGCATGGCCAATGAGCCCGTCGAACTGCGGTCCACCAGCCTGCCGATCGCCCCCATCACCGAGGCCTCGACCACGATCAAGTATCCGGTGATCGAGACGACGGACCCCGACCCGTTCGACCCGTGCCGCGACATTCCACTCGACGTCGTCCAGCGGATCGGCCTCGCATACACGCCGCCGACCCCGGAAGACGGCCTGCGCTGTCACTACGACGCAGGCAACTACCAGATGACGGTCGAGGCGTTCGTGTGGCGCACCTACGAGGAGACCATTCCGCCCGACGCCGTCGAACTCGACATCGCCGGGCACCGCGCCGCGCAGTACTGGATCATGAAGCCCACCGACTGGAACAACCGGTGGTGGATCACCTGCATGGTGGCCTTCGACACGAGCTACGGCGTCATCCAGCAGTCGCTGTTCTACTCGCCGATCTACTCCGAGCCCGACCCGGACTGCATGCAGGTGAACCTGCAGCGGGCGCACGAACTGGCCCCGCACTACATCTACTGAGCCCGGCTATCGAGCCATAGTCTGGCGGGGTGACCACCACCGCCGAGACGGTCAGTCGTCTGATCCGGATACCCGGCCGCAAGACCAAGTTCACCGTGCACCGAGGTCTGCGGGTGCCGATGCGCGACGGGGTGGAACTCGTCGCCGACCACTATGCACCGGACACCGCCGCGCCGGCCGGCACCTTGTTGGTGCGCGGCCCGTATGGCCGCCGGTGGCCGTTCTCCGCGTTGTTCGGCGCGGTCTACGCGTCGCGCGGCTATCACGTGGTGGTGCAGAGCGTGCGCGGCACGTTCGGCTCGGGCGGCGAGTTCACGCCGATGGTGCACGAGAAGGCCGACGGCGCCGACACCGTAGCGTGGCTGCGCGAGCAGCCCTGGTTCACCGGCTCGTTCGGCACCGTCGGGCTGTCGTATCTGGGCTTCACGCAGTGGGCGCTGCTGGACGATCCGCCGCCGGAGATGAAGGCCGCCGTCATCACCGTCGGCCCGCACGATTTGAGCGCGTCGTCGTGGGGCTCGGGGGCCTTCTCGCTCAACGACTTCCTGGGCTGGAGCGATATGGTCGTCCACCAGGAAGATCCCGGCAAGCTGCAGGCGGTCATCCGTCAGTTGCGGGCGCGACGACTGGTCGCCCAAGCCACCGCAGGCCTGCCGCTGGGCGAGGCCGGCCGGACGCTGCTCGGTACGGGTGCACCGTGGTATGAATCCTGGCTGGAACATCCCGATCGCGAGGACCCGTTCTGGGATGCGCTGCGGTTCCCCGAAGCGCTTGAGCGCGCGCAGGTTCCGGTGCTGTTGATCAGCGGCTGGCAGGACCTGTTCATCGATCAGACGTTGACGCAGTTCGCGCATCTGCACCGCCGGGGTGTGCCGACCGCGTTGACGGTGGGTCCGTGGAATCACACGCAGATGATGACCAAGGCCGTACCGGTCGTCATCCGCGAGACGCTGGACTGGCTCGGCACGCATCTGGGCGGCGACCGCGCTTGGACGCGCGCGGCGGTCCGCATCTACATCAACAATTCCGGTTGGGTGGAGCTGCCGGACTGGCCGCCGGCGATGCCCGAGCGCGAACTGTACGTGCAGCCCGCGGGCCGGCTCGCCGACAGCCCGCCCGATGCGACGGCGCCGCCGTCGACCTTTGTTTACAACCCCGCCGACCCGACGCCCACCGTCGGCGGCCGGCTGCTGGCCCCAGAAGGCGGGTACCGCAACGACACTCGGCTGGCGCAACGTCCCGATGTACTCAGCTTCACCGGCGAAGCACTCGCGTCGGATCTCTATGTCGTGGGAACGCCCGTCGTCGAGCTGGCGCATGAGTCCGACAACCCGTACAACGATGTGTTCGTGCGCGTCAGCCAGCTGGACGCCAAGGGCCGTTCGGTGAATGTGACCGACGGATTCCGCCGCCTCACAACAACTTCCGGGATGGTCCGCATCGAACTGGACCCGGTCGCGCACCGCTTCCCCGCTGGATCACGGATCCGGCTGTTGGTCGCCGGCGGGTCGCATCCGCGGTTCGCCCGCAATCTCGGCACCGGCGAACCACCCATCTCAGGGCGGGCGCTTGCTCCGGCGAAGCACACTGTGCATCACGGCGACGGCGGCATATCGCGGCTGGTGCTGCCCGCCGGTCCGCAGCCGCCGGCGGGCTTAACTGGTTGATCAAGCTCAGCCCACCGAGCGGCGCACACGTTCTGCGATGTCGGCGAGCGTGGCGTCATCGTGCACCGGTTCTGCCCACCTCGGATCGACCGGCAATGGCACCCAGCTCATGCAGCCGGCGTATTCCGGTGCGCGAGTGAGCCGTAACGGCTCGGCCAACGGGCTGGCCTGCACCACCAGCACGGTGAGCCGGTGCTTGGGCCGGAAATCGAGCCGGTCCGCTTGCACCGATTCGGCGGTCCAGATGTGCAGCGGCTCGATGTCGGGCAGGCCCTCGGGGCGGTTGACCTCAACGGCGGCAACGACTCTGGCGCCCGCGCGCAGCACGACCGCGTCGTCGGTGCTGTCGGCTGCGGAAGCCGTGAGCAGGTCACGGTGCTCGGGGCGAACCCGTTCGGCGTGGCTGTGCGCGACCGTCGGGAACAACAGGAAGCGCTGTGCGCTGACCTCAAAGCGCTTCTCGTGGATGCCGCCCTTGCGCAGCAGCACCGTCTGCCGACCATCGAGCAGCGCGTGCACCGCCGCGCTCCACTCCTTGAGTGCGGGCGTGGTGAGCGTCGACGTCACGTGATCCCAAGCCGGGCCCGCACCTCCGGCCGGCGCAGCGGCGGCACGGTCTTGGGCGGTTGGCGGCGTTCGGGCAGCTCAGCCAGCAGACGGGTCGTCGTCGCGGTGACCTCGGCGACCGCGGCCTCGAAGGCGTCGACGTTCGCGGCCGACGGCCGGGTGATCCCGCTGACCTTGCGGACGTACTGCCGCGCTGCGGCCTCGATCTCCTCGGCGGTAGCCGCCGGTTGCAGGCCCCGCAGCTCGGTGATATTTCGGCACATGGCTCCACGATAGGTTGATCGCATGACCGACGCCGATGTCCTGCTCATCGAGACCGCCGACCGCATCCGGACCTTGACGTTGAATCGGCCGCAGGCCCGCAACGCGTTGTCGGCGGAGCTGCGCCGCCGGTTCTTTGCCGCGCTGCGCGACGCGCAAGCCGACGACGCCGTCGACGTCGTCATCGTCACCGGCGCTGATCCGGTGTTCTGCGCGGGACTCGACCTCAAAGAACTCGGCAACCAGACCGAGCTGCCGGACATTTCGCCGAAGTGGCCGCCGATGAGCAAACCGGTGATCGGCGCCATCAACGGCGCGGCCGTGACCGGTGGCCTCGAGCTGGCGCTGTACTGCGACATCCTGATCGCCTCGGAGCAGGCGAAGTTCGCCGATACGCACGCGCGGGTGGGGCTGCTGCCGACGTGGGGGCTGTCGGTTCGGCTGCCGCAGAAGGTCGGCGTCGGGATGGCCCGCCGGATGAGCCTCACCGGTGACTATCTGTCGGCCGCCGATGCGCTCCGCGCCGGGTTGGTCACCGAGGTGGTGCCGCATGAGCAACTGTTGCCGACCGCCCGCCAGGTGGCGGCGTCGATCGTCGGCAATAACCAGGCGGCGGTACGCGCGCTGCTCGCGTCGTATCACCGCATCGACGAATCGCAGACGAATGACGGGCTGTGGATCGAGGCCGCGTCGGCGCGCGAATGGATGGCCGGCACCAGTGGCGACGACATCGCCGCCAACCGCGAGGCGGTTCTACAAAGGGGCCGCGCCCAAGTCCGATGACCTGACGCCGAAATCTGCATGAGGGCTGTGAAGTGGCCGACCGTCACGACCCTCACGCAGATCTCGCGACGAACCGCAGACCTACGGCGCGAACTCCGCGGCCAGCTGGTCGACAGGCGTCCCGTCGACGAGCCGGTCGAGCGCACCGATCATGGTCGCGCATTCGCGGGCCGGATGGTCGGTCGGACAGTGCAACGCGTGGGTCAGGAACAGCTGGGCGCCCTTCGCCTGGGCGATGACCTCATCCAGCTCGGCGATCTGCTGACACACGCGCGGACGCCAGTCCTCACTCGGTGCGTCGAGCACGGCGGCGGCCGTGTCCAGTGGCAGGCCCAGCCGCTGGAAGATCTTGAGCAACGCCAACCGGCGAAGTTCCTCGGGTCCGTACATCCGCCGGCCCGCCCGCCGCTCCCGTGGAGACACCAGACCGCGTTCGTCGTAATACCGCAGCGCGGACGGACTCATGTCGAAACGGGCCGCGGCCTCGCCGATCGAAATCAGCTCCATCAAGCCATTTGACTTCAAGCCGACTTGAACCGGCAAGGTGGACTCATGACCGCTCCAGATATCGCCGTCAACCACCACGCCGACCACCCCGGCTTTGCCGGCGTGACGGGTACGTTCTTCGGGCTCGTCATGCTGATCGCCGGACGCCGCAAAGCCCGGCTCGCGGTCGATGTGGCCGCTGTGTCGGAGGCCGATCATGTCGTCGACATCGGCTGCGGTCCGGGCACCGCCGCGCGTGAAGCGGCACGCCGCGGCGCGCGTGTCACGGGCGTCGACCCGTCGCCGGCGATGTTGCGCGTCGCGCGCGCCTTCACCCGTAAGAAGGACTCCATCACCTGGCTCGAGGGCACAGCGGAAAGCCTGCCCCTGCCGGACGGCACGGCGACGGTGGTGTGGTCGCTGGCGACGGTGCACCACTGGCAAGACGTCGATAAGGGCGTCGCCGAGATCCGCCGCGTGTTGGCCCCCGGAGGCCGCATGCTCGCGATCGAACGGGTCTCACGTCCCGGCGCGACGGGCCTGGCCAGCCACGGATGGACCGAAGCCCAGGCGAAAGCCTTTGCGGCGCTGTGCCGCAACGCTGGCCTGGCGGACGTCCGGGTGAGCACACACGGTTCGGGCCGGCGTGCGGTGTGGACGGTGGCGGGTCTACGCCAGTAGCCGCGCTAGCCCGTGCCCGGCACCAGCCAGTGTCCCGAGAACGCGCGCCAGCCAACGAAGATCAGCCGCAACACCATGAATGTGGACAGCCCGGACCAGATGCCGAGCAGACCCCAGCCGAATACCAGCGACAGCCAGATCAACGGCAGGAATCCGACCAGCGCGCTGATCAACGTCGCATTGCGCATGAACTTCGCATCGCCCGCGCCGAGCAGCACCCCGTCAAGCCCGAAAACGATTCCCGCAACGGGTAATTGGGCGACCATGAACCACCATGGCACCACGATCGCGTCCAATACGGAGCGGTCGTCGGTGAACACGGTCGGGATCACCGATGCGCCCACGGCAAAGACGACGGCCAACACTCCCGAGGCCAAGAACGAGAACGCCGTCACTCGCCATGCCACCGACTTGGCATGCGCTAACTGGCCGGCGCCCAGTGCCGCACCCACCAGCGACTGCGCCGCGATCGCCAGCGAATCCAGCACCAGGGCAAGGAAATTCCACAGCTGCAGCACCACCTGGTGGGCGGCGACCGCCGCCGCGCCGAATCGGGCCGCGACGGCGCCGGCGGACACGAAGCAGGCCTGAAACGCCATCGTCCGCAGTACCAGGTCGCGGCCCATCACCACCTGCGCCCGCAGCACCGAGGGCTGGATCCGTAATGGCACCCGCTCAGAAAGCAAGGCCCAGATGAATAATGCCGCGGCCAGCCACTGGCCGACCAGGTTGGCGACCGCCGAGCCGGCCAGGCCCATCCTCGGCATACCGAGCCACCCGTACACCAGCAGCGGGCACAGCACCGCCGACAGCCCGAACCCGATGACGACAAAGCGCAGCGGCCGCATGGTGTCCTGCACGCCGCGCATCCAGCCGTTGCCGGCCGCCGAGACCAGGATCGCCGGCACTCCCACGATCGCGATCCGCACCCAGGGCAATGCGGCCTCGGCGATGTCGCCTCCGGACGCCAGAACCGACACCAACGGCACCGCCGCGACCTGTACCGCCACCACGATGACCAGGCCCAGGCCCAGCGCGAGCCACGTCGCCTGCACTCCTTCACCGACGGCCGATTCGCGATCGCCTGCGCCGAAGAAGCGCGCGGAGCGTGCGGTGGTGCCATACGACAGAAACGTCATCTGCGAGCTGAGGGTGGCCAGAATCAACGCGCCGATGGCCAACCCGGCCAGCGGCAACGCACCGAGACGGCCGACGATGGCGAGATCGAACAGCAGATAGACGGGCTCGGCGGCCAGCACACCCAGCGCCGGAAGGGCCAGGGCGGCGATGCGCCTGCCCGTTGCCGGAGCGACCGGCAGATCGCTTTCTGGCTCAGCCAAGGGCGGTCAACAGCGCCTGTACCACCTCGTCAGTCGAGCCGTTCGCCGAATACCCGGCCGCGTGCGGATGCCCACCGCCGCCGAAGGAACTGGCGACCGCGGCCAGGTCGTATGACTTGGCCCGCATCGACACCGACCAGTGCGCCGGCTCGATCTCTTTGAACACCGCGGCCACCTCGGCCTGCTGCGTGGTGCGCACGATATCGACGATGCTTTCGACTTCCTCCGGTCGCGCAGTGGCCCATTCCTGATGTGGCACAACGGCATACACCAATCCGTTGCCGTCGACGGCCTCGGGGATCAGCCGTGCGCTGCCCAGCACCCGCGACAGCATCGGCAGCCACGCGAACGGGTGGGTGTCCAGCAGGGTGCGGCTGATCGAGGCGTTGTCGACGCCGAGCTCGACCAGGCGGGCGGCCAGCCGGTGCGCACGCGCGGTGGCCCAGCGAAACGATCCGGTGTCGGTGGTCAGCCCGGCATACAAACAGTGCGCGACGTCGACGTCGATCGGCTTGTCCCACGCGTCGAGCAGCTCGGCGACCAGCATGGTGGTGGAATCGGCGGATGGATCGACGAAGTTGGCGCTGCCGAACAGCTGATTGGACGCGTGGTGGTCGATCACCAACACGTCGCGCCCGTTTTCCGCCAGCTCCCGCAGCGCGCCCAGCCGGTTGACGCTCGGAATGTCCACGGTGACAACGAGATCGGCGTCGCGCTGCATCTCCTCGGGACTCACCAACAGGTTTCCGCCCGGCAACGACTGCAACGACTCCGGCAGGGCGTCCGGTGCGGCGAAACCCACCTGCACACGCTTACCCGCTTGATCGAGGACCAACGCCAGCCCCAGACCCGCGCCGATGGTGTCGGCGTCGGGATAGACATGGCAGACCACGCTGACGCTTTCCGCCGCGGCCAGCAGCTCGGCGGCTTTGTGGGCGTCGACGCGCACGCCCACCGGAATTGCCTCAGTCGTCGGGTCGATCGTCGTCACCGGAGTCCTCAGCGTCGCTGTCTGCGTTCTCTGCCCCGCTCACACGGTACGGGTCCGGCTCGCCGGCATGTTTGGCGCCCTGTCGAACCCGCGCCAGATCGGCGTCGGCGGCGCGGGCTCGCTCCAGCAGTTCTTCCATCCGGTGTGCCGCATCGGGCACGGTATCGCGAACGAACGACAGAGTCGGGGTGAATCGCACGCCGGTCCCGGCGCCGACCTTGGTCCGCAGCACACCTTTGGCGCTCTCCAGCGCCGCCGCTGCCCCGGCGTAGTCCGGCTCGTCCTCCAGCGTCCGGCCCAACACCGTGTAGTACAGCGTGGCGTCGTGCAGGTCGTTGGTCACCTTCGCGTCGGTGATCGTCACCCCCGCCAGCCGCGGGTCCTTGATCTCGTACTCGATCGCCGACGCCACGATGGTGGAGATGCGCTTGGCCAACCGGCGCGCTCGTGCCGGATCAGCCACAGTTACCGCTCCTTTTCGACGAGCTCGTACGTCTCGATGACGTCGCCTTCCTTGATGTCGGAGTAGCTCAGCGTGAGACCACACTCGTAGCCGTCGCGCACCTCGGTGACGTCGTCCTTCTCGCGCCGAAGCGACTGCACGGTGAGGTTCTCGGCCACCACCACGTTGTCGCGCAGCAGCCGGGCCTTGGCGTTACGCCGCATGATGCCCGACGTGACGAGGCAGCCCGCGATGTTGCCGACCTTCGAGCTCCGGAAGATGGCCCGGATCTCGGCGCGGCCGAGTTCGCGTTCCTCGTAGATCGGCTTGAGCATGCCCTTGAGGGCCTTCTCGATGTCGTCGATGGCCTGGTAGATCACCGAGTAGTAGCGGATCTCCACACCCTCGCGGTTGGCCAGTTCGGTGGCCTTGCCCTCGGCGCGCACGTTGAAGCCGATGATGATCGCGTCCGAGGCCGACGCCAGGTTGACGTTGGTCTCGGTGACACCGCCGACGCCGCGGTCGATGACCCGCAGTTCGACTTCGTCGTCGACCTGGATGCCCATCAGGGCCTCCTCGAGCGCCTCGACCGTACCGGCGTTGTCGCCCTTGAGGATCAGGTTCAGCTGGCTGGTTTCCTTCAGCGCCGAATCCAGGTCCTCGAGGCTGATCCGCTTGCGGCTGCGCGCGGCCATCGCGTTGCGCTTGCGCGCGCTGCGCCGGTCGGCGATCTGGCGGGCGATGCGGTCCTCGTCGACAACCAGGAAGTTGTCGCCGGCGCCGGGCACCGACGTGAAGCCGATGACCTGCACCGGCCGCGACGGCAGGGCCGCCTCGACGTCTTCGCCGTGTTCGTCGACCATGCGTCGGACGCGGCCGTACGCGTCGCCGGCCACCACCGAGTCGCCGACCCGCAGCGTGCCGCGCTGCACCAGCACGGTGGCCACCGGCCCGCGGCCGCGGTCCAGGTGCGCCTCGATCGCCACACCCTGGGCTTCCATATCGGGGTTGGCCCGCAGATCCAGCGCGGCGTCAGCGGTCAGGATGACGGCCTCGAGCAGCGCCTCAATGTTGGTGCCCTGCTTGGCCGAAATGTCGACAAACATGGTGTCGCCGCCGAATTCCTCTGGCACCAAACCGTATTCGGTGAGCTGCCCGCGGATCTTCGCCGGGTCGGCACCTTCCTTGTCAATCTTGTTGACCGCCACCACGATCGGCACGTCAGCCGCCTGCGCGTGGTTGATGGCCTCCACCGTCTGCGGCATCACGCCATCGTCGGCGGCGACCACCAGGATCGCGATGTCGGTGGCCTTCGCGCCGCGGGCACGCATGGCGGTGAACGCCTCGTGACCCGGGGTGTCGATGAAGGTGATCGGCCGCTTGTTGCCGTCGAAGTCGACCTCCACCTGGTAGGCACCGATGTGCTGGGTGATGCCACCGGCCTCGCCCTCGCGGACGTTGGCCTGACGGATGGTGTCGAGCAGGCGGGTCTTGCCGTGGTCGACGTGGCCCATGACGGTGACCACCGGCGGACGGGTCTGCAGATCCTCCTCGCCGCCTTCGTCCTCGCCGTAGGTGAGATCGAAGGACTCGAGCAGCTCGCGGTCCTCGTCCTCGGGCGAGACGACCTGAACCTTGTAGTTCATCTCGCTGCCCAGCAGCTCGAGGGTGTCGTCGCCGACGGACTGCGTCGCGGTCACCATCTCGCCGAGGTTGAACAGCGCCTGCACCAGCGCGGCCGGGTTGGCGTCGATCTTCTCGGCGAAATCGCTCAGCGACGCGCCGCGGGCCAACCGGATGGTCTCGCCGTTGCCGTGCGGCAACCGCACCCCACCGACGACCGGGGCCTGCATGTTCTCGTACTCGGCGCGTTTCGCCCGCTTCGACTTGCGGCCACGCTTCGGCGCGCCGCCAGGACGGCCGAATGCACCTGCGGCGCCACCGCGCTGCCCGGGACGGCCACCGCCACCACCGGGACGACCGCGGAAACCTCCGGCAGCCGCACCGCCTCCGGCGCCGCCACCGGCACCGCCGCCGCGGTAGTTACCGCCGCCGCCACCGCCGGGACGGCCCTGGCCGCCGGGCGTCGGACGGGGTCCACCGCCGGGCCGTGGGGCGCCGGGACGCGGCGGACGACCGACTGATCCGCCGGGACGCGGCGGCATATTGCCTGGTGATGCGCCCGGCCGTGGGGCACCGGGACGCGGGGCGCCCGGACGCGGTGCTTGCGGACGGGGAATCGGCCGCTCCACCGGCTGGGCGGATGAGAATGGGTTGTTGCCGACGCGCGGGGTGCGGGCCGCCGGCTTGGGCGCGCCGGGCACCGGACCGGGTCGCGGTCCGGGGGTCGGACCGGGCCGGGTGGGCGGCGGAGCCTGCGGCGGCGCTGTCTCGGCAGCAGCAGCAGCAGCGGCAGGTGCCGCGGGTGCGGCGGGGGGTTCGACCGGTGCGGCAGGTTTGGGGGCCGGCGCCTTCTCAGGCGCGGCCTTGGCCTTCTCGGGGGCCGCCTTCGCGGGCGCGCCGTTGCCGTCCGCCTTGGCCTTCTCCGGGGCGGGTTTCGAACCGCCGAAGGTTTCACGCAGTCGCCGGGCGACCGGGGCCTCCACAGTGGAGGACGCTGATTTGACGAACTCCCCCTGCTCTTTCAGCGTTGCAAGGAGTTCTTTGCTGGTTACACCGAGTTCCTTGGCCAACTCGTGTACGCGGGCCTTACCTGCCACTACATCTCCATCTCTAGAGGCGACAGCGGTGGTAGGCGCCGCGCCTCGGTTTAGCTATGACGCATGGTCATCGGGACTTCACGGTGTGCTCATGTTCTTCGCTACCTGTTCTGTTGCCGGGCGATCAGGCGCTTCAGCTGGGCTGAAGTACTCGATCACCGCGGATAAATCCGGTGAGCCGGTGATGCGCAACGCTCTGGCGAACGCTCGCCGCCGGATTGCTGCGTCTAGGCACAGCTGGTTGGGATGCAGCCATGCACCCCGCCCCGGCAGGTTACCCGCTGAATCAACGGTAACGGCGCAATTGCCGTTCCCGTCGACCACCGCAACCGTCCGAAGCAGTTCGACGGCCAGCTCTCGCTTCCGACATCCCACGCAGGTCCGCACCGGTCCGACGGATGTGTCGGGGCTGCGTCGACGCGTCGAAGCCGAAGTCTCGCGCTGGATCACAGCTGAGTCTACCTGCAAGGGCTCGGCGAATTGAAACCGCTTAGGGCCGCTACCTGTCGGGCACCGCGCCGTGTGCGGCGTTGGGGTTGACCTCGGGTTTACCGGTCGGCGCCGCATCGCTGCGAATGTCGATGCGCCAACCGGTGAGCCGGGCGGCCAACCGGGCGTTTTGGCCTTCCTTGCCGATGGCCAGGGAGAGCTGGAAGTCGGGCACCACCACGCGGGCTGCACGCGACGCTTCGTCGATGACGCTGACCGATACCACCTTGGCCGGTGACAACGCGTTGGCCACGAAGCGGGCCGGGTCCTCGTCGTAGTCGATGATGTCGATCTTCTCGCCGGACAGCTCGCTCATCACGTTGCGCACCCGCTGGCCCATCGGGCCGATGCAGGCCCCTTTGGCGTTCAGCCCGGGCACCCGCGAGGTGACCGCGATCTTGGACCGGTGGCCCGCCTCCCGCGCCACGGCCACGATCTCGACCGACCCGTCGGCGATCTCGGGCACCTCCAGCGAGAACAGCTTGCGCACCAGGTTGGGATGGGTGCGCGAGAGGGTGATCAGCGGCTCGCGGATTCCGCGCGTCACGCCGACCACGTAGCAGCGCAACCGATCACCGTGTTCGTAGCGCTCCCCCGGCACCTGCTCAGCGGCGGGGATGACGCCCTCCGACCCCTTGGTCTCGCTGCCCATCCGCACGACGACGAGGCCGCGCGCGTTGGCCCGGGCATCGCGCTGGATCACCCCGGCGACGATGTCGCCCTCGCGGGCCGAGAACTCGCCGTAGTTCTTCTCGTTCTCGGCGTCGCGCAGCCGCTGCAGGATCACCTGGCGGGCGGTGGTCGCGGCGATCCGGCCGAAACCCTCAGGCGTGTCGTCCCATTCGTGGATGACATTGCCGTCTTCGTCGGTCTGGCGGGCGATCACCTTGACAACGCCGGTCTTGCGGTCGATGTCGATTCGCGCGTCGGCTGCGTGGCCTTCGGTGTGGCGGTAGGCGGTGAGCAGCGCCGACTCGATGGTCTCCACGACCACGTCGACCGAAATCCCCTTGTCGGCCTCGATGGCGTGCAGTGCCGCCATGTCGATGTTCATGCTCCGGCCTCCTTCCCGGACTGGCCGGCCAGCTCGAGCTCACGCCGATTCGGCGGCGAAAACTCCACCTGGACAACGGCTTTCGCGATGCCATCAAGAGGTAGCTCGCGAACTGAAAAGTTGGCCTTGCTCCCTTCGCGCACCACCAGGCGCACGGCGCCGTCGGCGATTTCGCCCAGCCGACCGGTCAGCTGCGACCCGTCGGACAACGTCACCTCGACCTTGCGGCCGCGGGCGCGCCGGTAGTGCTTTTCGGTTGTCAGCGGTCGGTCGATCCCGGGCGAGGTGACCTCCAGCACGTAGGGCGCAGCGGTTTTGTCGACGCGATCCAGCAGTGCGGATGCGGAGCGGGACAGTGCCGCAATCGACTCCAGGTCCAGGCCCTCGTCGCCGTCGGCGATGACCGTGATGCGGGGCGGACGCGCGACGGCGTCGATGACCACGTCCTCGATTTCGTAACCGGCGCGCGCGAACTCGCCATCGAGTAGCTCGATCACCTGCTTCTGCGACGGTAGACCCGCAGACCGCAGCTTAGGATCCGGTGCCACGGCGAGCTCCTCATCTTGAGTTGTCCGGACACGGTCCCCGACGGTGCTGCAATGTGACCGCTCGGGAACCGATTACCAACGATACGCCAGGGCCGCAGTGCCGAGCGGCAAACCGGCGGTGGCGCAACCGCAGCGGCGGCAATGGCAGGATGTTGCTCGTGCCAAGTGCCTTGCCGATCCTCAGCCGGCGACGTGTGCTGTTTGGTGCGGCAGCCTTGGCGCTGCTCGGCGCCACTGCCAGCGCGTGCGGCTCGACCCCACCACCCGAACTCGACGACCTCACCGCGCAGCGCGACCGCGCGCTCGCCGACAGCCAGCTGGCTAAGGACGCCGCTGCGGGCGCGCGCCCGCAGCAGGCGAAGGCACTGACCGTGGTGGCCGACGAGCGTTCCGAACACGCCCGGGCATTGTCGGAGGAGCTGATCCGGATGGTCGGCGACGATGCGCCGACCACAACCACCACCAGCACGACCGCTGCTGCCGCAAAACCGCCGACGAGCGACGACGTCGTCGACGCCCTGAAGCAGTCCGCGGAGAGCGCGGCGAAACTGGCGGCTCAGCTGTCGGGCTACCGCGCCGGACTGCTCGGTTCGATCGCTGCGGCTTGCACCGCGGCCCACACCGTGATGCTGGCCCCCGCGGGAGGCACACCATGACATCGCCCGAACCCACCCCGACCACCACCACGACGACGACGTCGTCGCGGGCCGCCGAACCGACCAGCCCGTCGCGCCCGCCCGACTCCGCGAACGGAGCGCTGTTCGACGCGATCGCCACCGAACACGGGGTCATCTACGGCTACGGCATGGTGTCGGCGCATTCCACACCCGAGCTCAACGACCTGGTGTCCGAATCGATGGCCGAGCACCGCGACCGACGCGAGGCGGCGATCGCCATGCTCGAGGCCCGCTCGGTCGCCGTGCCGCTGCCCGCGGCCGGATACCAGCTGCCGATGCAGGTCGACAACCCCACGGACGCCGCCAATCTGGCGGTGCGCATGGAAGAGGACTCCGCGGTGGCGTGGCGGGCGGTGCTCGAGCAGGCCACCGACCAAGGCGACCGGGCCTTCGCCGTGGAGGCCCTGACGCAGTGCGCGGTGGCCGCGGCGCGCTGGAGTCAGGTGCTCGACGTGTGGCCCATCACCGTCGCATTCCCCGGCGGCAGCGAGTAACTAGCTCAGGACGGCCGTCGAGATCTCGGCGGCCGCGCCGTCGACCGGGATCTCGCGCGTCTCACCGCTGAAGCGGTTGCGCAGCTCGACTACGCCTTCGGCCCAGCCGCGGCCCACCACCACGATCCACGGCACCCCGAGCAGCTCGGCGTCCTTGAACTTCACTCCCGGGGAGGCCTGCCGGTCATCGAGCAGCACGTCGACACCCAGACCATCCAGCTGAGCGGCCAACTCGCCCGCACCGGCGCGCGCGGCGCTGTCCTTGTTCGCGATCACCACGTGCGCGTCGAACGGCGACACCGCCGACGGCCAGCGCAGGCCGAGCTCGTCGTGGTGCTGTTCAGCGATCACCGCGACCAGCCGGGACACCCCGATGCCGTAGGAGCCCATGGTCAGCCGCACCGGCTTGCCGTCCTCGCCCAACACATCGGCGGCGAACGCCTCGGTGTATTTGCGGCCGAGCTGGAAGATGTGGCCGATCTCGATACCGCGCGCCGACACCAACGGCCCGGCGCCATCGGGCGAAGGGTCGCCGTCGCGGATCTCGGCGGCCTCGATGGTCCCGTCGGGCACGAAGTCACGGCCGGCGACAAGGCCCACCACATGCTTGCCGGGCGCGTCGGCGCCGGTGATCCAGGACGTGCCGTCCACCACGCGTGGATCCACGAGAAACCGAACCCCGTTGTCCTGCAAGCCTTTCGGACCGATATAACCCTTGACCAGAAACGGGTGCTTGGCGAAGTCGGCGTCGTCGAGCATCGCGTACTCCGCGGGTTCCAGTGCCGCACCCAGCCGCTTCTCGTCCACCTCGCGGTCGCCGGGCACACCGACGGCCAGCAGCTCCCAGTCGCCGCCGGGTTCGCGGACCTTGAGCATCACGTTCTTCAGCGTGTCGGCGGCGGTCACGGTGCGGCCGAGGGTGTTGTTGGCCCATTCGACCAGGGTGGCGATCGTCGGCGTACCCGGCGTGTCGTACACCTTGGCCTCGGGCAGACCGTCCATGGGCAGCGGTTCGGGCGGCCGCGTGATCACCGCCTCGACGTTGGCGGCGTAGCCGGACTCCAGACAGCGCACGAAGGTGTCCTCGCCAACCTCGCTTTCGGCCAGGAACTCCTCGGATGCGCTGCCGCCCATCGCGCCCGACACCGCCGAGACGATGACGTAGCGCACGCCCAGCCGGTTGAAGATCCGTTGATACGCCTCGCGATGCGCGTGGTAGGCCGTCTTGAGTCCGTCGTCGTCGACGTCGAAGGAGTACGAGTCCTTCATGATGAACTCGCGGCCGCGCAAGATGCCCGCCCGCGGCCGGGCTTCGTCGCGGTACTTGGTCTGAATCTGGAACAGCACCAACGGAAAGTCTTTGTAGCTGCTGTACTCCCCCTTGACCGTCAGGGTGAACAGCTCTTCATGCGTCGGGCCGAGCAGGTAGTCGTTGCGACGACGGTCCTGTAGCCGAAACAGCGTGTCGCCGTACTCGGTCCACCGGTTCGTCGTCTCGTACGGGCCGCGCGGCAACAACGCGGGAAACAGGATCTCTTGCCCGCCAATGGCATTCATCTCGGAGCGGACGATGCCCTCGATCTTGCGCAGCACCCGCAGCCCCAGCGGCAGCCAGCTGTACAGCCCAGGCCCGATCGGGCGGATGTAACCGGCCCTGATGAGCAGCTTGTGGCTGGGCACTTCGGCGTCTGCCGGGTCGTCGCGCAGTGTGCGCAGGAACAGCTCGGACATGCGGGTGATCACAGCGGGCTAGCTTACTGACCGGCCGCGTCACCGCGATTTCGGCGTAGGTGGTCGCGCTCAGCGCGACCCAGCGCGCCGAAACCGCCTAGATCTCGCCGTGGTCGATGGCGTCCTTGACTTCCTGCGCGTGCGCCACCTGCGAGGCGGTGTAGCCGATGAACAACGCTGCGCCGCCGACCAATACCGCCACCGCGGCCACCCACAACAGGCCGTAGGTGTACCCGGCGTCGAGCGCCGCCAGCTGCGTGTCGGTCATATCCTTCACCGGGCCGTTGGTGCCGCCCAGATACAGCGTGCGCGAGGTGATCACGGCCTGGATGACGGCCAGCACCAGCGGGCCGCCCAAGTTCTGCAGCATCAGCGCGATCGCGGACACCGGGCCGATCTGGTCGAAGCCCACGCCGGCGATCGCCGAGAGCGTCAACGGCACGACGATCATGCCGATGCCGATGCCGCCGACCACGATGGGCACCACCAGGTTCGGGAAGTACGGGATGCCGCGGTGCAACGTCGAGCCGTAGAGCATCGCGCCGAGCACCAGGATGCCCCCGCCGATCACCAGCACACGCGGCGAGAACAGCCGGACCAGCTGCGAGGACGCGCCCAGCCCGATACCCATGCCGATCACGAACGGGATGAAGCCGACGCCGGCGTGCAGCGCGCTGTAGCCCAGGATGTCCTGCACGTACAGACCGATCAGCACGGTCAGCGTGAACAGCACACCACCGGCCAGGAAGATCGCCGCGAAGGTGGCCACGCGGTTGCGCTCCGAAAACAGCTCGAACGGCACCACGGGGTTCTCCGCGGAGCGTTCGACGATGAAGAACGCGATGCCGAACACCGCCGCGGCGGCGCCGGACCCCAAGGTGATGGGCGAGAGCCAGCCGCTCTCCGGGCCTTGCGTGAACGCGAACACCGCGGCCGTGCAGCCGAGCGTGGCGAGCAGCGCCCCGGCGGCGTCCAGCTTCATCCGCTCGCGATGGGTCTCGCGCAGCGCGGTGCGGGCCAGGTAGATCATCACCAGGCCGATCGGCACGTTGACCAAAAACGCCCACCGCCATGACACCTCGGTCAGCGCGCCGCCGACGACCAGGCCCATCACCGAGCCGACGGCCGTCATCGCGCCGAATACCGCGGTGGCGGCGTTACGGGCCGGGCCCTTGGGGAACGTCGTGGCGATCAACGCCAGCGCGGTCGGTGAAGCGATGGCCGCACCCACGCCCTGCAACAACCGGGCGGTGACCAGAGTTGCCTCGTTCCAAGCGATTCCGCACAGGATCGACGCGATGGTGAACAGCGCGACGCCGACGATGAACGTGCGCTTGCGGCCGATGGTGTCGCCGAGACGCCCGCCCAAGAGCATCAACCCGCCGAACGTCAACACGTAGGCGGTGATCACCCAGCTGCGGCCGGCATCGGAAAGCGCCAGCTCGTCCTGGATCTTGGGGAGCGCGACGATGGCGATGGTGCTGTCCATGGTCGCGAGCAACTGCATGCCGCCGATTGCGATCACCGCGGCGAAGAATCTCCGCGACGGCAACCACGTCGGATACCTGCCGGTGCGCTCCAACCCGGTGTGCTTCACGTGGGTGGGCTGCGCCCGGTTTCCCCCGCCTTCGGCGTCCCGCAAGATGGCTGCGCGCTCTGCGTCATTGAGAGCCGTCATAACCGGTTACCTTACAGTAATCTTAAGAATCCTTTAACCGCCGAAGGCCGCCACGGAGCCGATCACGATGATCGCGGGAGGCCGAATTCCCTCCTCGCGAATGCGCTCTGGCGCGTCGGCGAGCGTCGCGCGCAAAGTCCGCTGCGCCGACGTGGTGCCCTGTTGCACCACCAGAACCGGCGTATCAGCAGGTCGGCCACCGTCGAGCAACGCCTTGGCGAAGAGCTCGATGCGCTCGACGGCCATGAGCAAAACGATGGTGCCCGTCAGCGCGGCCAGCGCATTCCAATTCACTAACGATTCAGGGTGCCCCGGCGCAACATGGCCGCTGACCACCACGAATTCGTGCGTTACCGCACGATGGGTGACCGGAACACCGGCCAATGCGGGAACGGCTATGGCACTCGTCACACCCGGCACAACTGTGACGGGAATCCCAGCGTCAGTACACGCGAGTACCTCTTCGTAGCCACGCGCGAACACGAACGGGTCGCCGCCTTTGAGCCGGACCACGAATTTGCCGGCCTTGGCCCGGTCGATCAGCACCTGGTTGATCGCGTCCTGCGCCATCGCCCGGCCGTACGGGATCTTCGCGGCGTCGATGACCTCCACGTGCGGGCCCAGTTCGGCCAGCAGTTCAGGGGGCGCCAGCCGGTCCGCGACGACGACGTCGGCCTGCGCGAGCAGGCGCCGCCCGCGCACGGTGATGAGCTCGGGGTCACCGGGCCCGCCGCCGACCAAGGCCACCCCGCCGGGCACGGCGCCGGGCGTCTCTTCGGTGATGACGCCGGCCTGCAGCGCTTCGTGGATGGCCGACCGGATGGCAGCTGAGCGGCGATGCTCACCGCCCGCCAGCACACCCACGGACAGGCCCTCGTAGTCGAACGACGCGGGGGTGACCGCCGAGCCTTCGCGCGCGATGTCGGCGCGCACACAGAAGATGTGCCGTCGGTCAGCCTCGGCGACGACGGCGGCGTTGACGTCCGGATCGTCGGTGGCCGCGATGGCATACCAGGCGTCCTGAAGGTCGCCCTCGCGGAAGTCCCTGAGTGTCAAAGTGATTCCACTCATCGCTTCCACGGCCGGGGTGGCGGCGCGGGTGATGACATGCACATCGGCGCCGTTGGCGATCAGCAGCGGCAGCCGGCGTTGTGCGACGGTGCCCCCGCCGACCACGACGACTTTCTTCCCGGCCAGCCGCAGGCCGACAAGGTACGCGTTCTCGCTCACCCGGCGAGCTTAGAGGGTGCGGCGGCGGCCACGAAGCGGCTGATGGCCTGCGGACGGGCGGCGGGATGGGTGTGCAGATATCCGGCGTGCACTCCGGCGTGCACGGCGCCGTCTCGGATGCCGGACTTCGGCCCGCCGACAAATGTCCAGGCCGGCGGGTAGTCCTCGGTGAATGTGACTGCGGTGCGGTGGAATTCGTGTCCGACGACGCGGTCGCCGATTTCGTGGAGCGGCGACTCGGTGACCGCGACGGCCTCGCGGTATCCCAGTGTGAGGCCGTCGGTGAACCGCGCGGACCCGGCCAGCACCCCGCACATCGGGTGCCCGTCGAGGTCGTCGACTAGGTAGGTCAGGCCCGCGCATTCCGCGTGCACCGGCGCTCCGGCGGCGGCGAGCGCTTTGATCTGTTGGCGAACAACGTCGTTAGCCGAGAGCTCGGCGGTGAACTGTTCGGGGAAACCGCCCGGTAACACCAGCGCGGCGGTGTCGGGCGGCAGTGGGTCGGTCAACGGGTCGAACTCGACGACGTCGGCGCCGGCCGCGCGAAGCAGTTCGCCGTGCTCGGGGTAGCCGAAGCTGAACGCCTTACCCGCGGCCAGCGCGACGGTGACGGGGCGGGTTGGGCTCTCGGGTGCCGGATCCCAGGGCTCGGCGGTGACGTAGCTGGCCGCCACCGCGTCGATGCCGGCCAGATCGACGTGACGGCCGACCAGGGCCGTCATCGCCTCGACGGCGTCGCGGGCCTTTCGCCCATGTTCGACGGCAGTGACCAAGCCGAGGTGGCGCGACGGCACGGCCAGCTCGTCGGCGCGTGGGATCGCGCCGAACACCGGCACGCCGGCGTATTCACATGCTTGTCGCAACACCTCCTCGTGGCGCGTCGACCCGACGCGATTCAGGATTACTCCGGCGATGCGCACCGACGTGTCGAACGTCGAAAAGCCATGCAGCAGCGCAGCGATGCTGTGGCTCTGGCCACGCGCGTCGACGACGAGGATCACCGGGGCCCCCAGCAGGGCTGCGACGTGTGCGGTGGATCCGGTTGCGGCGCCGCGCATCTCGTCGACGATGCGCCCGTCGAACAGGCCCATCACCCCCTCGACGACGGCGATGTCGGCACCTGCGCTGCCGTGCCGGTACAGCGGGCCGATCAGCTCCTCGCCGACCAGCACCGGATCAAGATTGCGGCCGGGCCGCTCGGTCGCCAGCGCGTGGTAGCCGGGGTCGATGAAGTCCGGGCCGACCTTGAACGGCGCGACCCGGCGGCCCACTCGTCGCAGCGCACCCATCAAACCCGTTGCGACGGTTGTCTTCCCGCTGCCCGACGCGGGCGCGGCGATGACAACGGCGGGCGTGCTCACGTCACCTTCTCTGAGCGAGCAGGGGAACTCACCACTCGATGCCCTTCTGGCCCTTGCGCCCCACATCCATCGGATGCTTGATCTTGGTCATCTCGGTGACCAGGTCCGCGGCGTCGATCAACGCCTGCGGCGCGTCGCGGCCGGTGATAACCACATGCTGTGTGCCGGGGCGGTCGGCCAGCGTGGCGATGACCTCGTCGACGTCGATCCACCCCCACTTCAGCGGATAGGTGAACTCGTCGAGCACATAGAAGTCGTGGCGCTGCTCGGCCAGCCGACGCTTGATCTCGGCCCAGCCGTCCGCGGCCGCGGCCGCATGGTCGTCGTCGCTGCCGTGCTTGCGCGACCATGACCAGCCCGCGCCCATCTTGTGCCATTCGACGGGTCCCCCGACGCCCTGCTCGTCGTGCAGCCGGCCGAGCTCACGAAAGGCCGCCTCCTCACCGACTTTCCACTTCGCACTCTTGACGAACTGGAACACCGCGATGTCGAAACCCTGGTTCCAGGCCCGCAGCGCCATCCCGAACGCGGCGGTCGACTTGCCCTTGCCGGCCCCGATGTGCACGGCCAGCAGCGGCGCGTTGCGACGAGCGCGCGTGGTGAGGCCGTCGTCGGGGACGGCGAGAGGTTGGCCTTGAGGCATGTGCAAACCTCCTATGCCGCTTGGGCTGTGACCAGCTGGGTAAGGTTGTCGGCCCGCAGTTGCGCCAGCCGCACCGACGGCGCACCCAGGTGGCCGGCCAGCTGCTCGGCCAAACCCAATCTCACATGGGAGGTCTCGCAGTCCACCACCACCGCGGCGGCGCCCTCCGCGACCAGACGGGCGGCGGCGAGGCGCGTGCGGCCCAGCGGGTCGGGCCCGCCGGTGGCCCGACCGTCCGTCAGCAGCACCACCAGAGCGCGGCGGGCGCGATCGCGGGCCTTCTCCCGCACCACCACATCGCGTGCGGCCAGTAAGCCTTGCGCCAGTGGCGTTTTCCCACCGGTGTCGAACCTTGCCAGCCGGCGGCTTGCGATGTGCACCGACGACGTGGGCGGCAACAACAGCTGCGCGCGGTCCTGCCGGAACGTGATGACGGCGACCTTGTCACGACGCTGATACGCGTCGCGCAACAACGACAGCGTGGCTCCGCTGACCGCCGCCATCCGGTCGCGCGCCGCCATCGACCCCGATGCGTCGACGACGAAGATCACCAGGTTGCCTTCGCGCCCTTCGCGAATGGCGCGGCGCACATCGTCGGGCGTCGGGTGCGGCCGGCCCGCACCGCGTTGGCGCCCGGCGGCGGCCAGCAGGGTGCCGAAGAGGTGGAGGCCGTGTCCCACACCGGGTTCCGCGGTCGCCGAGACGACGGTCCCGGTGCGGTTGCGGGCCCGAGAGCGCCGCCCCGGCGCGCCGTCACCGACGCCCGGCACCACCAGGGCCTTGGTGCGAAACACCGCTGACGGCGCTGCGCTGGGTCGGGTGACGGAGTTCGAATTGCGTTGCGCTGTGGTCGATTTACCTGCATCCGACGACGTGTGTCCGCCGCCCGGTGGATCGGGATCGGGTTCCGGATCCCCTCCGGACTCGTCGGCCTGCGCCATCGCCTCGTCGAGCCGCTCGGGGTCCAGGCCGGGGTCGTCGAACGGGTCGCGGCGGCGCCGGTGCGGCAGCGCCAGCTCGGCCGCGACGCGGATGTCCTCTTCCTCGACCGTCGAGGACCCGCGCCACGCGGCATGGGCCACCGCGGTGCGCGCCACCACCAGATCGGCCCGCATACCGTCCACGTCGAACGCCGCACACAGTGCCGCGATACGCCGTAACTCGTTGTCCGGCAACACTACATCGGCGACCGCAGCACGGGCGGCGGCGATGCGGCGGGCCACCTCGGCGTCGGCGTCGGCGTAGCGCTGGGCGAACCCGTCCGGATCGGCCTCGTAGGCCATCCGCTGTCGGATGACCTCGGCCCGCACGTCGATGTCGCGGGAGGCGTGTACGTCGACGGTGAGCCCGAACCGGTCCAGCAGCTGGGGCCGCAGTTCGCCTTCCTCGGGATTCATGGTGCCGATCAACACGAAACGCGCGTCGTGCGAATGGGAGATCCCGTCACGTTCGACGTGCACCCGGCCCATTGCGGCGGCGTCGAGCAGCACGTCGACCAGATGATCGTGCAGCAGGTTGACCTCGTCGACGTAGAGCACGCCGCCGTGCGCGCGGGCCAGCAGCCCGGGCGAAAACGCGTGTTCGCCGTCGCTCAACACCTTTTGGAGGTCCAGCGAGCCGACGACGCGGTCCTCGGTGGCGCCGATCGGCAGTTCGACCAGTGCCGCGTCGTCGTCGACGGCCGACAGCACGGCGGCAAGCCCGCGCACCGCCGTCGACTTCGCGGTGCCCTTCTCGCCGCGGATCAGCACACCGCCGATCTCGGGCCGTACGGCGCACAACACCAATGCCAGCCGCAGCCGGTCGTGGCCGACGATCGCACTGAACGGATAGACGGAATTCACAGTTGGACACCGGGTTTCAGCATGGGCACGTGCGGGATCCCGTCGTCGAGGAATTCGTCGCCGTCGCGGACGAAGCCGTGCTTGCCGTACATATCCGCGAGGTAGGTCTGCGCGTTGATGCGGCAGGGGTAGTCGCCGACTTCGGCCAACGCGGCCTGCATGAGCCGGGTGGTGTGACCCTGGCCGCGGGCGGTGCGCTTGGTGCAGACCCGTCCGATGCGAAAGCCCTTCTCACCGCCGGGATGTTCTTCCATCAACCGCAGCGTGCTGATCACCTCGCCGTCGCCGGTCTCCAGCCAGAAGTGGCGCGTCTCGGCGAGCAGGTCACGGCCGTCGAGTTCGGGGTAAGGGGTGGCCTGCTCGACGACGAACACCTCGATGCGAAGCTTGAGCAGCTCGTAAAGCGTTGCGGCATCGAGGTCTTTGGCCCAGCTGCGGCGCAGTGCCACCGTCATGCCGTCACACGGTGGCCGCGGTGGGCGTATGGGCGGTCTCGCCGCCGGTAGCGGGCAGGCCGTTGGCGGGCCGGTCCAGTTTGAGCGCCTTGGTCCCCCACGCCCAGACCTCCTCGAACAGCGCCGGCTCGTTGGAGAGTTGCACACCCAGTGACGGCACCATCTCCTTGAGCTTCGGCAGCCAGGCCGAATACTGGTTGGGGAAGCAGCGCTCCATCACTTCGATCATCGCCGGCACTGCCGTCGACGCGCCCGGCGAAGCGCCGAGCAGCCCGGCGATGCTGCCGTCGGCGGCCGAGAGCACGGTGGTGCCGAACTCCAGCACGCCGCCCTTGCCCTTGGCCCGGCGGATCACCTGCACACGCTGCCCGGCAACATCGAGTTCCCAGTCGGAATCCACTGCGCTGGGGGCGAATTCGCGCAGCGCGTCGACGCGGTCCTCCGCGCTGAGCAGCAGCTGGCCCACCAGGTACTTCACCAGCCCCAGTTCGGAGACCCCCACCCCGAGCATCGAAATCAGGTTGTTGGGCTTGACCGACAGCGGCAGATCGGTGACCTTGCCCTGCTTCAAGAACTTCGGCGACCAGCCGGCGAACGGCCCGAACAGCAGCCACGACTTGCCGTTGATCACCCGAGTGTCCAAGTGCGGCACCGACATCGGTGGCGCACCCAGCGGCGGCAACCCGTATACCTTGGCCCGATGTTTGGCGGTCAGATCCGGGTTGTCGGTACGCAGGAACTCGCCGCCGACCGGGAAGCCGCCGAAGCCCTTCGCCTCCTCGATGCCGGACTTCTGCAGCAGCGGCAGCGCTCCCCCGCCCGCGCCGACGAACACGAACTTGGCGTTGACCTTGCGCTTTTGACCCGTCCGCCGGTTGATCACCTTCAGCGTCCAGGTGCCGTCGGACTCCTTGCGCAGATCGCGCACCTCGTGGCCGAACAGCGTCGTCATGCCGCGCTGCGCGGTGTAGCCGATGAGCTGGCGCGACAGCGAGCCGAAGTCGACGTCGGTGCCGTCCTGCGTCCAGTTGAGGGCGACCGGCTCGGAGAAGTCGCGCTTGGCAGCCATCAATGGCAGGCGCCGCGAGAACTCGTGCTTGTCGTCGATGAACTCCATCGACGCGAACAACGGGTTGTCGATCAGCGCGTCATAGCGGCGCTTGAGGTAGTCGACGTTCTCCGCGCCGTGCACGAAGCTGACGTGCGGGATCGGGTTGAGGAAGCTGCGCACGTCGGGCAGCACCCCGTTCTCCACCGCGTATGCCCAGAACTGCCGCGACACCTGGAACTGCTCGTTGACCTGAACCGCTTTGGCGGTGTCGATGGAACCGTCCGGCCGCGCCGGGGTGTAGTTCAACTCACACAGCGCCGAATGGCCGGTGCCGGCGTTGTTCCACGGATCGCTGCTCTCGGCGGCCGCTCCATCGAGGCGCTCGATCAGCATGATCGACCAATCCGGTTCAACCAGCCGCAACAGCGCACCCAGGGTGGCACTCATGATGCCCGCCCCGACCAGTACGACGTCCGTCTTAGCTACGTTGGCCTCCGTCACCATCTCAGGTTATCCCGACGCATTCCGGCAAAACCTACCGACTAGTCACCGAGCCGGACGCGCTTAAGGTAGCTGTCGTGACTGCCTGGGAGAGCGACGTGCTGCCGGGTTACTCGCAGCACACGCTGACGCTCGGCCCCGATCCCGACGGCGAAGGCGAGCTGGTCGCCACGGTGGTGCGCCGCGGCGAACCCGATGCGGCCGCCCGCCATGCCGTGCTCATGGTGCACGGGTTCACCGACTACTTCTTCCACGCCGAGCTGGCTGACCACTTCGCCGAGCGCGGCTTCGCCTTCTATGCGATCGACCTGCACAAATGCGGCCGCTCATGGCGGGAGGGTCAGACTCCGCATTTCACCACCGACCTGAGCCGCTACGACACCGAGTTGAACCGCGCGCTGGCGATCGTCGGCGCCGAAGCGCCCGAGGCGAACGTGCTGATTTATGGGCACTCGGCCGGTGGTCTGATCGTGTCGCTGTGGCTGGACCGGCTGCGCCGGCGCGGCCTGACCGCCCAGCACCGGGTCGCCGGCCTGGTGCTCAACAGCCCGTGGCTCGACCTGCAGGGCCCGGCGATTCTGCGCAGTGGAGGCACCGCCGCCGCGATGGCGGCGCTCTCACGGCTGCGTAAACGCCAGGTGGTCCGGCCTCCCACCGAGGGCGGCTACGGCACCACGTTGCATCGCGACTACGGCGGCGAATTCGACTACAACCTCAAGTGGAAGCCGATCGGAGGGTTTCCGGTCACGGTCGGCTGGATTCACGCGATCCGGCGCGGCCACGCGAAGCTGCACCGCGGTCTCGACGTCGGTGTGCCGAATCTGATCTTGCGCTCGGACAAAAGCGTGCGCGAGGTGGCTGATCCGGACACGATTCAACGGGGCGACGCGGTACTCGACGTCACGCAGATCGCGCGGTGGGCCGGGTGCATCGGCAACCGCACCACGGTAGTGCCGATCACCGACGCCAAGCACGACGTGTTCCTGTCCGTGCGCGAATCGCGGAATATCGCGTACCGGGAGCTCGACGGCTGGCTGGACTGGTATGTCCAAACCGCCGACGCCTCAATGCAATCCGATCGGGGATGAGATGACACACTTCGACATCGCGATCATCGGCACCGGTTCGGGCAACACCATTCTCGACGAACGCTACGCGGACAAGCGCGTGGCGATCTGCGAACAGGGTGTGTTCGGCGGAACCTGCCTCAACGTCGGCTGCATACCGACGAAGATGTTCGTCTACGCCAGCGAAGTGGCCCAAATCGTCAATGACAGTGCGCGATTCGGCGTCGACGCGCACGTCGACGGCGTTCGTTGGGCCGACATCGTCTCGCGGGTGTTCGGCCGCATCGACCCGCTCTCATTGGGCGGCGAGAACTATCGGCGGTCGCTGCCCAATGTCGAGGTGTTCTCCAGTCACACGCGGTTCGGCCCGACCCAGTCCGACGGTCGCTACACGCTGCTTACCGATGCGGGCGACGAGTTCACCGCCGATCAGGTGGTGATCGCGGCCGGCTCACGCGCCACGGTGCCGCCCGAGATCGCCGAGTCGCGCATCGACTACCACACCAGTGACACGATCATGCGAATCGCAGAGCTGCCGGAGCATCTGGTGATCGTCGGCGGCGGATTCGTCGCCGCCGAGTTCGCACACATCTTCTCCGCGTTGGGGACCCGGGTGACGCTGGTGGTTCGCGGCTCCACGCTGCTGCGACACTGCGACGACTCGGTGTGCGAACGCTTCACCGATATCGCCGCCAAGAAGTGGGAGATCCGCAGCCACCGCACCGTCAAGCGGGCCAGCCAGAACTCGTCGGGAATCACGCTCAGCCTTGACGACGGCTCCACCATGCACGCCGACACAGTGCTGGTGGCCACCGGCCGGGTGCCCAACGGTGACCTGCTCGACGCCGAGCTGGCCGGCGTTACGGTCACCGACGGCCTGGTCAACGTCGACGAGTACCAACGCACCAGCGCCCGAGGCATTTTCGCGCTGGGCGATGTGTGCTCGCCGTATCAGCTCAAACACGTCGCCAACCACGAGGCCCGAGTGGTGCGCCACAACCTGCTGCAGGATTGGGACGACACCGACGCACTGATGCCGTCCGACCATCGGTTCGTGCCGTCCGCGGTATTCACAGACCCGCAGATCGCCATGGTTGGGTTGACCGAAAACGAGGCCCGGGCAAAAGGTTTCGACATCAAGGTCAAGATCCAGGACTACAGCGACGTGGCCTACGGGTGGGCGATGGAGGACACCACCGGCATCGCGAAGATCATCGTCGAGAACGGTTCGGGCAAAATCCTGGGCGCGCACATCATGGGACATCAGGCGTCGTCGCTGATCCAACCGTTGATCCAGGCGATGAGCTTCGGGCTGCCCGGTCAGGAGATGGCGCGCGGGCAGTACTGGATTCATCCGGCACTGCCCGAGGTGATCGAAAACGCGTTGCTGGCGCTGTGCGGCGAACCGCCCTGGCCGCCGCCGAAGCGGCATTAGGCCTCACTGCGCCGCTGGCGCCCAACGCTTTTCGATGTTTCCGAAGCGCCAGACCGCCAGCGCGATCACCCACGCCGCGGCGAACAGCCCGACGATCAAGAAGCCCACGAACTCGAGGTTCGCGGCGCCGATCGCCGCCAGCGGGCCCGAGTCGATGCCCAGGCGCTCGACCAGCAGGCCGACGAGCACGATGACGCCGATGACGAGGGCGACGATCACCGACAGCACGGTGACGGTCAGGTTGTAGTACACCTTGCGGATCGGCTGCAGGAACGCCCAGCCGTAGGCCTTCGACATCAGGATGCCGTCGAGCGCGTCGAACAGGCTCATCCCGGCCGCGAACAGCACGGGCAGCACCAGGATGGCGTACCAGGGCAGGGTGAACGCCGCAGTGCCCGCGGCGAGCACCAGCAGCGCCACCTGTGTAGCCGTGTCGAAGCCGAGGCCCATGAGCAGGCCGACCGGATACAGATGCCACGGCTTGCTCACCCTGCGCATCAGCTTCGAGAACAGCCGCGCCAGAAAACCCCGATTCTCGAGTTGGCGTTCGAGTTCGGCCTCGTCGAAGTCACCGTCGCGCATGCGGCGGAAGACCTTGGCGATCCCGACCGCGGCGAACAGGTTGGACAGCCCGATCAGGATCAGGAAGGTGCCCGCAACGAGGGAGCCCACCAGACCCAGCGTCTGCAAGAGCGGCGAGTCCTCGTCCTGCACCGGGCCCACCACCGCGCGCACACCAATCGCCAGCAGGAACGCCAGGCCGAACACCACGCTGGAATGTCCCAGGGAGAACCAGAAACCGGTGGACAGTGCGCGGGTGCCCTGCCCGACCAACTTGCGTGTGGTGTTGTCGATGACGGCAATGTGGTCGGCGTCGAAGGCGTGGCGCACGCCGAGCAGATAGGCCGTCGCGCCGAGCCCGACGCCGAAGACGCCGGCGGATCCCAGCGTGATGTGTTGCGGGGCCACGCCGAATACCAGCACTCCCCAGCCGAGCAGATGCAGTGTGAGAACGACGCCGCCCATCGCGGTGATCGTCGCCCAATCGGTTCGGTCGAGCCGGCGGGCAACCGCCGCATCGCGCAACTCGACGCTCATGAGGAGAGCCTATGTGCGCCGGTTCTCATCTGTCTAGATGAACAGATATTCAGATTTTGGCGCGCCGGCTTCAGCCGTGCCGGGCGCCGATCCAGTGCAGCAAGTCGTGCACGATGTCGTCCTCGAGCCGGTAGCTGACGGCCCGGCCCACCCGCGTCGAGCTGACCCAACCCTGCTGGCGCAGCACCCGAAGCGCCTGCGAGACACTGTTCTCTGAGCGGTCGAGCGCCGCGGCGAGGTCCCCCACGCAGATGCCTGGCGCGCGATGCAGGCAGAGCAGAATCTCCAGACGATTGGGGTCGGACAGCAGGTCGAATCGCAGAGTCCAGCCCGCGGTGTCGACGTCGGCCAGCGCCGACGTGGCCCGCTTGACTTGCGTCTGGTCTCCCGGCTTGGTCACTGCTGACAAACCTAATCGAGGATGAGCGACAGCGTTACCGTCGCAGGCGCGGGCCCGCTAATCGAGGAAGCCGTGCAGCAGGGCGGCCGAGCCCTCGACGTGCGCCATCATCGCGGCTGCGGCGGCCTCACCGTCGCCGGCGAGGATCGCGATGACGATGGCCTCGTGTTGCTCGTCGGAGTGCGCAATGTTTCGCGCCAACAACGGGATCTGGTCCAACAGCGCATTGAGCCGCATCCGGTTCTCGGCCACCAACGGCACCAGAGACGGTGATCCGGCGGCCTCCGCGATGGCCAGGTGCAGGCGCGAATCCAGCCTTCGGTAGTCGTCGGGTGCGGCGCCGCGCACGTCAGTCAGCCGCGACCACAACACTTCTCGCTCACCCGCCGTCAGCGTCCGGTTAGCCGCCATGCGGGCGGCGCCGACTTCGAGGATTTCGCGCAGCCGCAGCGCGTCGTCGATCTCCGCGCGCGTCACGCCGGGGCTGCCCTCGCTAGGTCGAGGGAGCTCGTCGGCCAGGAAGGTGCCGCCGTAGCGGCCACGCCGCGACACCAGGTAACCGGCGTCGGCCAGTGACTTGATCGCCTCCCGCACCGTGTCACGGCTGACGCCGAGCCGCGTCGCCAATTCCCGTTCGGGCGGCAGCGATTCGCCGGGCTGCAGCACCCCGAGCCGGATGGTCTGCAGCAGCCGGCCGACGGTGTCCTCGAAAGCGTTACCCGGCCGCACCGGGCGAAGCAGCGCTTCGGCCGCCGCCTTCGCGGCGAACTCGGCCTGAGCCAGCGGTTCCGGGTCGGCGGACATTTTATAGTGGCGTGACGTAGTGGCCGCTGATGCCGCCGTCGACCAGGAATGTCGACGCGGTGATGAACGACGCGTCGTCGCTGGCCAAAAACGCCACGGCGGCAGCCAACTCGGACGGCTCGGCGAACCGGCCCAGGGGCACGTGGACCAGGCGTCGCGCTGCCCGCTCGGGATCCTTGGCGAACAGTTCCCGCAGCAGCGGCGTGTTAACCGGACCCGGGCACAGCGCGTTGACACGAATCCCGCTGCGCGCGTACTGGATTCCGAGCTCACGCGACATCGCCAGCACACCGCCCTTGGACGCGGTGTAGGAGATCTGGGAGGTGGCCGAGCCCATCACCGCGACGAACGACGCGGTGTTGATGATCGACCCCTTTCCGGCCGGCACCATGTGCCGCAGAGCCGCCCGGCACGACAGGTACACCGACTTCAGGTTGACGTCTTGCACCTTCTGCCACGCCGGCAGTTCGGTGTTCTCGATCAGATCATCGTCTGGCGGTGAGATACCGGCGTTATTGAAGGCGATGTCGACCGATCCGTAGGCTTCGGCGGCGCTGTCGAAGAGGTTGTTGACGGCGGCCTCGTCGGACACGTCCACGGGGACAAACAATCCGTCGAGCTCATCGGCGGCCGCCTTACCCGCTGTCGGATCGATGTCGCCGACGACGATCCTCGCGCCCTCGGCGTGCATGCGCCGGCCCGCCGCCAGGCCGATGCCGCTGCCGGCGCCGGTGATGACCGCCACCTTGCCGGCCAGTCGCTGCGTCAGGTCCATCAGGCGCCTCCAATCGCGAAGAACACGTTCTTGGTCTCGGTGAACGACAGCGGCGCATCAGGCCCCAGTTCGCGGCCCAGCCCGGACTGTTTGAAGCCGCCGAACGGGGTGTTGTACCGCACCGACGAATGCGAATTGACCGACAGATTGCCCGATTCCACCGAACGCGACACCCGCAGCGCCCGCGACAGGTTGTCGGTCCATATCGAGCCGGACAGACCGTAGGGGGTGTCATTGGCCAGCGCGATGGCATCGGCTTCATCGTCGAACGGCAACACGGCCACCACCGGCCCGAAGATCTCTTCCCGAACCGTGCGATCGGCGCGATCAGGCATCAACACCGTCGGCGGGAACCAGAACCCGCGCCCGGACGGGGCGGCGCCGCGGAACGCAACCGGTGCGTCGTCGGGCACATACGACGCCACCGTCTCCCAGTGGCTCTTCGACACCAGCGGCCCCATTTCGGTGTCGCGTGAACGTGGATCGCCCACCACCACGCCCTTGACCGCCGGCTCCAACAGCTCCATGAACCGGTCCAGCACATTGCGCTGCACCAGGATTCGGCTGCGCGCACAGCAATCCTGCCCTGCGTTGTCGAAGACGCCGTACGGAGCGGTGGCGGCGGCCTTCTCCAGATCGCAGTCGTCGAAGACGATGTTGGCACTCTTGCCGCCAAGCTCCAGCGTCACCCGCTTGACCTGCGCGGCTGCGCCGGCCATCACCCGCGTGCCGACTTCGGTCGATCCGGTGAACACCACCTTGCGGATGTCGGGATGGGTGACGAATCGCTCCCCAACCACCGAACCCCTGCCCGGCAGCACCTGCAGCAGATCCGCGGGCAGGCCGGCTTCGACGGCCAGCTCGCCGAGCCGGATCGTGGTCAGCGGCGTCCACTCCGCCGGCTTGACCAAGACCGCGTTACCCGCGGCCAGCGCCGGAGCGAAGCCCCACGACGCGATCGTCATCGGGAAGTTCCACGGGGTGATGACGCCGACCACCCCGAGAGGTTCGTTGAACGTGACATCGAGTCCACCGGCGACGGGAATCTGCTTGCCGCTCAACCTCTCCGGTGAGGCCGCGTAGTACAGCAGGACGTCGCGAACGTGCCCGGCCTCCCATTCGGCGTTGCCGATCGGATGACCCGAGTTGGCCACTTCGAGCGCCGCCAGCTCGTCGACGTGCGCGTCGACGGCGGCCGCGAACGCGCGCAATGCCGCAGCCCGTTCGGCCGGCGCCAGCCGCGCCCAAGCCCGCTGCGCGGCGACGGCGCGCGCCACAGCATCGTCGACGGCCTCCAGCGGCGTCTGCTCGACGGTGCGCAGCACCTCCTCGGTGGCCGGGTTGATGATGGTGCTGGTCGTCACAGGGCCACCCTCCCGCTCGCGTATGCGGCCGCCGCCGCCACCACGCCCGCGAACAGCCGCAGATCGTCCAACCGCTCCTCCGGGTGCCACTGCACCGCCAAAACGAAGCTCTCTCCGGGCAATTCGACGGCCTCGATCACACCGTCGGAATCCTGTGCGCTGACGATCAGCCCGGTGCCGAGGCGGTCGATGGCCTGATGGTGGTAGCACTGCGCGTCCGAGGACTCACCGATCAGCGCCGCCAGTCGGGTCCCGGGCACGGTGCGGACCTCGGACGTGCCGAACACCGCGTTGCCCTTCTGGTGATGGGTGTGGCCGATGACGTCGGGCAGATGCTGATGCAGCGTCCCGCCCAACGCCACGTTGAGCACCTGCGCGCCGCGGCAGATGCCCAGCACCGGCATGCCGCGCCGTAAAGCGCCGTCCAGCATGGCGAACTCCCACGCATCCCGTTCGCGCCCAGGCTGATCCGTGGCCGGATGCGGTGCCTGGCCGTAACGGGCGGGGTCGACGTCTGAGCCGCCGGTGATGATCAGACCGTCCAGCCCGTCCAGCACCCGCGCGGCGATATCGGCGTCGACGGGTTGCGGTGGCAACAGCACCGCGATCCCCCCCGCCCGGTTGACTCCCTCGAAGTAGATGTGCGGCAGGAAACTGGCCTTCACATCCCACACGCCGGTCTGTGCCTGCTGCAGGTAGGTGGTGAGGCCGAGCACCGGCCGCAGGTTAGAACCGCTCAAAACCGCGCACCCTCTCCCAGTCCGTCACCGCGGAGTTGAAGGCGGCCACCTCGACCCGCGCGTTGTTCACGTAGTGCTCGACGACCTCGTCGCCGAACGCCTCACGCGCCACCTCCGACTTCGCGAACAACCCGGCCGCCTCGGCCAGCGTGGTCGGCAGTCGCTCCGCACCACTGGCATAGGCGTTGCCCTCCAATGGTTCTGGCAATTCCAGCTCCCGTTCGATGCCGTACAGTCCGCCCGCTATCAGCGCCGATACGGCGAGATACTGGTTGACGTCGCCGCCGGGCGCCCGGTTCTCCATCCGCATGCCGTGGCCATGGCCGACGACCCGCAGCGCGCACGTGCGATTGTCCATACCCCACGCGATGGCGGTCGGTGCGAAGCTGCCCTCGGCGAATCGTTTGTAGGAGTTGATATTCGGCGCGTAGCACAGGGTGAGCTCACGCAGCGTGGCCAGCTGCCCGGCGACGAAGCTGCGGAACAGCGGCGACATGCCCAGCGGATCCGACGGATCGGCGAACACGGCACTGTCGTCGTCGCCGCGCAGCGAAATGTGGATGTGGCAGCTATTGCCTTCGCGCTCATCGAATTTCGCCATGAACGTGATGGCCTTGCCGTGCTGGTCGGCGATCTCCTTGGCGCCGTTCTTGTAGATGGTGTGGTTGTCACACGTCACCAGGGCATGGTCGTAGCGGAAGGCGATCTCCTGTTGGCCGCGGTTGCATTCGCCTTTGACGCCTTCGCAGTACATGCCGGCGCCGGACATGCCGAGCCGAATGTCACGCAGCAGCGGCTCCATTCGCGTCGAGGCATGCATCGCATAGTCGACGTTGTAGTCCGATGCCGGTGTCAGGCCGCGATAGCCGGCCGCCCAGGCGTCGCGATAGCTGGTGTCGAACACCATGAACTCGAGTTCGGTGCCGACGTAGGGCACCAGGCCAGTTTCGGTCAACCGCTCGATCTGCCGACGCAGGATGCTGCGCGGCGCGGCAACGACGGGATTGCCGTCGTCCCACGACAGATCGGCCATCACCAGCGCGGTGCCGGGCAGCCAAGGAATGCGCCGCAGCGTGCTGAAGTCGGGCATCATCACCATGTCGCCGTAACCGGTGTTCCAACTCGACATCGCGTACCCGTCGACGGTGTTCATGTCCACGTCGACTGCCAGCAGGTAGTTACAGCACTCCGCGCCGTGTGCGGCCACCTCTTCGGAGAAGAGCCGGCCCGACACTCGTTTACCGGTCAGCCGGCCCTGCATATCGCAGAACGCGACGATCACCGTGTCGATGTCCCCGGAGGCGACCAGCCGTTCGAGGTCGGCCTGCGTCAACATGCCGGTGTCGGGCTTCATTGCGCACCTTCCTCGTTTGACTCACCCATGACGACAACTCAACCATTGGGCAGATGTTTTCCCCGTTGATTAACAAAACTGTCACGCCCAAAGGTAGGACATCAGACCTTTGGACATTCTATTCTCCCAATGCGGCGAGCGTTGCCCCCTTCCCCGCGCCGCATATTCCAAGGAGCGCAGATGGCAGACGACAAGCTGAAGACCTCCGGCGTCACCTACAACCAGGCCGGTGAGGGGTACTTCGAAAAGCGCCAGCTGGTGCGCACCGCGGGATTCTGGGGGCTGTGGGGGCTCGGCATCGCGGCGGTGATCTCCGGCGACTTCTCCGGATGGAACTTCGGGCTCGGCGAAGCCGGCTGGGGCGGTCTGCTGATCGCGTCGATCGTGATCACCGTCCTGTACTTCGGCATGCTGTTCTCCATCGGTGAGATAGCGGCCGCGATGCCGCACACCGGCGGGGCGTACTCGTTCGCCCGGGCCTCGATGGGACCGTGGGGCGGCTTTGTCACCGGCTTCGCCGAAACCATCGAGTACGTATTCACCACCGCGGTGATCGTGTACTTCTCCGCCAGCTACGCCGACGCGGTGACCGCCGAGCTGTTCGGGCTGTCCATGCCCGCGTGGGTGTGGTGGATCATCCTCTACGCGATCTTCGTCGCGTTGAACGCGTGGGGCGCGGAGCTGTCGTTCAAGTTCGCGCTCGTGGTGGCGATCATCTCGATCGGCATTCTCGTGCTGTTCGCGGTGCTCGCGATCGCCAACGGCGCCATCGACTTCGGCAGGCTGCTCGACATCCCGGCCGAGGCCGGCGGCAGTTCGTTCCTGCCGTTCGGCATCCTCGGCATTCTGTACGCGCTGCCCTTCGCAATGTGGTTCTACCTGGGCATCGAGGAACTCCCGCTGGCCGCGGAGGAGACCCACCAGCCGGGCCGGGACATCCCGAAGGCCGGCATCTGGGGCCTGGTCACCCTGGTCGCGACCGGAGCTCTGGTGTTCTTCCTCAACCCCGCGGTCACCGGCTCGGCCGCGCTGGCCGCGTCGGGCGAGCCGCTGCTCGACGGTTTCCGCTCGTTCATGCCCGCCGACCTGGCCGCCGTGTTGTCCGGCTTCGCGCTGATCGGTCTGCTGGCCAGCCTGCAGGGCATCATGTACGCCTACGGCCGCAACATGTACTCGTTGAGCCGGGCGGGCTACTACCCGAAAGCGTTGTCGCTCACCGGAACTCGCCAGACACCGTACATCGCGCTGGTGACCGGCGCGGTCATCGGCTTCGTCGCGTTGCTCATCGTGCAATGGAACGAGGGCGCCGGCGACGTCGTGCTCAACATCGCGGTGTGGGGCGCGGTGCTGGCCTACATGTTGCAGATGATCTCGTTCGTGCTGCTGCGCCGGAAGTTCCCCAACGCCCGGCGGCCGTGGGTCAGCCCGACCGGTAACGCCGGCGCGATCGTCGCGTTCGTCATCGCCGCGGTCACGTTCGTCGCCGTGTTGATCAACCCGACGTACCGGCCGGCGATCATCGCGACAGTGGTGTTCTACGCGATCGGACTGCTGGTGTTCGGGCTTTACACCCGTCATCGGCTGGTGCTCTCCCCCGAGGAGGAGTACGCGGTCACCGGCGGCCTGCACGGTTTCGAACTGGACAAGGAGCGACTCGGCGGGACGATCGAGGACGAGATCCTCAAGGGCCACACCGACTGATGTGCAGTGACCGCCCTACTCAGCGGCTCGGCGAAGCGATTATCGCCACCGGCGTCTTGCACAACGCGCTCGGCGGCTACCTCTACCGCCGCCAGGTGGCGGGCATGCTGCGCGACGGAATCATCGGCTCGGCGTCCGACGCGAAGCTGGGCACCCTCGACGGCGAACGTCGGCAAACCGCGCTGTGGTTCTTCGTCGGCGGCCTGGCGTTCATCACCATCGGCGAAAGTGTGCGCCGTTCCGGGCAGCGCAAAGCCCCCATCGCACCCGCGCTGGGGCCCGGCATCACCGCGATCGGCGCGTTGGGCGCGGCCACCATGCCCGCGTCCGGTTTTTGGGCGGTCTTGGCCGAAGGCCTGGTAGCGACCGCGTTACGACGCCGTCACGCGCGCGGTACGTCACCCGGGTAGGGTCAATTGGGTGTGTGGAGCCACCGGCGAGGTGCGTCTCGACGGCCAGACACCTGATGTCACTGCAGTCTCGGCGATGGCCGAGGCGATGTCGCCCCGTGGACCGGACGCGGCGGGCGTGTGGTCGCAGGGTCGGGTTGCGCTGGGCCACCGTCGCCTCAAAATCATCGATCTGTCCGAAGCGGGCGCTCAGCCGATGGTCGACTCCGACCTCGGACTGGCCATTTGCTGGAACGGGTGCATCTACAACTACCAGGCACTGCGGCGTGAACTCGCCGAGGCCGGCTATCGGTTCTTCTCGCACAGCGACACCGAGGTGCTGCTGAAGGCCTATCACCACTGGGGTGATTCGTTCGTCGACCACCTCAAGGGCATGTTCGCGTTCGCGATCGTCGAACGCGACAGCGGACGCGTGCTGCTGGGCCGCGACCGGTTGGGCATCAAGCCGCTGTACATCACCGAGGACGCCCACCGCATCCGGTTCGCCTCGTCGTTGCCCGCGCTGCTGGCCGGCGGCGGTGTCGACACCCGCATCCACCCCGTCGCGCTGCACCACTACCTGACGTTCCATTCGGTGGTTCCGCCGCCACTGACCATCCTGCGCGGCGTCGCGAAGGTGCCACCCGCCTCGCTGCTGGCCATCGAACCCGATGGCCGCCGGGTCACCACCACGTATTGGTCGCCCGATTTCAGCCGCCGCGCCGATCGTGCCGACTGGTCCGAAAGAGACTGGGAGGATGCGGTTCTCGAGGCGCTGCGGGTCGCGGTCGAACGCCGGCTGGTGGCCGACGTGCCCGTGGGCTGCCTGCTGTCCGGCGGCGTCGACTCCAGCCTCATCGTCGGGTTGCTCGCCGAGGCCGGCCAGCACGGGCTGGCGACGTTCTCGATCGGCTTCGAATCGGTGGGCGGTGTCGAGGGCGACGAGTTCCGCTACTCCGACGTCATCGCCGAGCGCTTCGACACCAACCACCATCAGATCCGCATCGGCACCGACCGGATGCTGCCTGCGCTCGACGGCGCGATCGGCGCGATGAGTGAACCGATGGTCAGCCACGACTGCGTGGCCTTTTATCTGCTCAGCCAGGAGGTGGCCAAACACGTCAAGGTGGTGCAATCGGGCCAGGGCGCCGATGAGGTGTTCGCCGGCTACCACTGGTATCCGCCGATGGCCGAGCCCGACGCGGCGACGCTCGACGGTTCCGTGGCCAGCTATCGGGGCGCGTTCTTCGACCGCGACACCGCCGCAGTCAACGCGCTCATCTCGGAGGCCTACCAGGCCGAGGGGGACCCCAGCGGTCAGTTCGTCACCGAGCATTTCGCCCAAGCGGGCGCCGAGACCGGTGTCGACCGGGCACTGCGGCTCGACACCACCGTGATGCTCGTCGACGATCCGGTGAAACGCGTCGACAACATGACGATGGCGTGGG
This sequence comes from Mycobacterium hubeiense, assembly GCF_002838065.1. Lineage (GTDB taxonomy): Bacteria > Actinomycetota > Actinomycetes > Mycobacteriales > Mycobacteriaceae > Mycobacterium > Mycobacterium hubeiense. The sequence continues at coordinate 68,417 of NZ_PIZU01000015.1, forward strand.
GGCTGGAGGGCCGGGTGCCGTTCCTCGACCACGATCTGGTCGAGCTGGCCGCCAGTTGTCCGCCGCAGTACAAGACCGCACAGGGCGGCAAGGGTGTGCTCAAACAAGCTGCGCGACGGGTGATTCCGGCCGACGTCATCGACCGGCCCAAGGGCTACTTCCCGGTGCCCGCACTGACGCATTTGGAAGGACCGTACCTGGATATGGTCCGCGATGCGCTGTATGCGCCAGAAGCCAAGGAGCGCGGGCTGTTTCGGCCCGATGCGGTCGACCGGCTGCTGGCCGATCCCAACGGCCGGCTCACGCCGCTGCGGGGTAACGAGCTGTGGCAGATCGCGCTGCTGGAGTTGTGGTTGCAGAAGCACGGCATTGCCGGGGCGGCGGCATGACGGCGCGTGACCACCCCGAGGCCATCACGCTCGGTCTGCACGACTCCTCGCCGCCGCATCTGGTGGAGCAGATGGCCGACGACGTGGTGCTCGAACTCGGTTGGGGCCGACTGATTTTCGGGCAGACGTTCGCCGACCCGGAGAAGCTGGCCGGCGAACTGCAGCGCGAGGAGCCGGGGCGTCGCGATATCTGCATCTACGCGCGCGAGTCCCATGTGCTGATCGCTCGGTCACCTGCCGAACTGTTCATCGATCCGAGCCACACCTATCGGTTGCGGTTCTCCGATGATGACGAACCTGCTCCGCCGCCAGTCGGATTCACTGTGCGAACGTTGCAAGACCCCGACGACGCCGACGCGATGAACCGGGTATATGTCCGGTGCGGGATGGTGCCGGCGCCCGTCGACGTCATTTGGGACAACCACACCAACTCCGACGCCGTCGAGTATCTGGTGGCCGTGCGTGATGACGACGGCACCGTGGTGGGTACGGTGACCGGTGTCGACCACAAGCGGCTGTTCTCCGATCCGGAGAACGGCGCGAGTCTGTGGACACTGGCTGTCGATCCGGCCGCCAGCCTGCCCGGAGTCGGCGAGGCGTTGACGCGAGCATTGGCGGCGATCTTCCGGGATCGCGGCCGGGCGTATCTGGATCTGTCGGTGGCGCACGACAACACCGCGGCGATCGCGCTGTACGAAAAGCTTGGGTTCCAACGGGTTCCGGTGCTGGCCGTCAAGCGCAAGAACGCCATCAACGAACCGCTGTTCACTCATCCACCGGAAACCGTGGACGATCTGAACCCGTACGCGCGCATCATCGCCGATGAAGCGATGCGCCGCGGCATCTGGGTCGAGGTCCTCGACGCGGGCGCCGGAGAGATGCGGCTGTCACATGGTGGCCGCACCGTGATCACCCGCGAGTCGCTGTCGGAGTTCACCTCTGCGGTGGCAATGGCCCGATGCGACGACAAACGCCAGACCCGCCGAATCGTTTCCGAGGCCGGCATCACGGTGCCGAAGGGCCGCCTGGCCACGTTCGACGCCGACGACCACGCCTTTCTGGCCGACGTCGGCGATGTCGTCGTCAAACCGACGCGGGGTGAACAGGGCAAGGGCATCACGGTCGGCGTCGACGGCCCCGACGAGTTGGACGCGGCATTGGCCCGTGCCCGCGAACAACATCCGGAAGTACTCATCGAGCAACGGGCGTCCGGTGACGATCTGCGACTGGTGGTCATCGACGGCAAGGTGGTGGCCGCCGCCATCCGAAAACCCGCTGAGGTCATCGGGACTGGGCATCACACCGTCCGCGACCTGATCGAAGCCCAGAGTCGACGGCGAGCGGCGGCCACCGGCGGTGAATCACGCATCCCGATCGACGAGGTCACCGAGGCGACAGTCAAAGAGGCCGGCTGGTCGTTCGACGACGTGCTGCCCGAAGGTGAACGCCTGCGCGTGCGCCGCACCGCCAACCTGCATCAGGGCGGCACCATCCACGACGTCACCGCCGAGGTCAATCCGGAACTGTGCCGGGTCGCCGTGACGGCGGCCGAGGCCATCGGCATCCCCGTCACGGGGATCGACCTGTTGGTACCCGACATCACCGGCGACGAGTACGTCTTCATCGAGGCCAACGAGCGGCCCGGGTTGGCCAATCACGAACCCCAGCCCACCGCAGCGGCTTTCGTCGACTATCTGTTCCCGGGGCAGCCGGGTTTGCCGCAAGCGTGGATGCCTTCCGAGGCGCCTGACTGAGCGCGAATGCGCGAAGGCAGGGGGCCGAGAATCAGACCCAGTGGCGCCTGACTGAGCGCGAATGCGCGAAGGCAGGGCGCCGAGAATCAGACCCAGTGGCGCCTGACTGAGCGCGATTTGTTACCAGTTGCTGGTGCGCAGCACGATTTCGGCCGCCAGCTGTGCGGTGGATTCCTGAGCGTTACGCCGGCCCAGCAAGTCGACGAGCCGGAAGTCTCCGTACACGTAACGCTGGCTGGCCTTGGCCACCGCCCGCGCAGCAGGTGTGCTGACCAGCGCGGTGGTGTTCATCTCGACGGGCGGGCAGTGCTCATCGCGAATCACTCCGGTGAGGTCGGCGACCCGCGGATGGCCCCGATCGATCACCACCAGTCCGGTGAATCGGTCCAGCCGGGTGGCCGCCAGCTCCCACGCCAGCTCACCACCGACGCGGTCTCCGACCAGCAGCGCCCACTTCATGTCGAGCGCGTCGAGAATGCCGACCACCGATTTGGCGGTCAGCCGTGGATCGGGTCCGACGACGATGGTGCGCAGCGACGCGGTGTGCAGCCGCTGACAAACGGGATCGTAGGCGGCGGGCGCGTGATGTGCTGCACCGAGCACCACGACGGCGGAGCCTTTCTCGGGGCCCGCCACATCGACCGCGACGGGAAACCCGTCGACGGTGACCATGCTGGACGGCATTTGGTCACGCTACAGCGAAATGGGCCGTCGGCGGGTCGAATTTCCCGCTCTGACGTGCACGTCAACCCGAGTGCAGGCGCTCAGCCTGTTTGCTCGTGATGTCCAGAAACGTTTGCGGCAGCACGCCTTTGACCGCAACCGCCGGATTCGGTGTGGGGAAGGCGATCCCGAAGACGGCCATGTCGTCGACGTTCTCGAAGCTGAAGTAGACGCTGCTGTCCACACCCTCCAGCGTCATCGTCTGTTGATAAACCAGCGCCTCGGCGCGCGGCGTCTCCAGGCGGGTGGTGGTGATCGGAATGCCGTCCGCGGACGGGTCGAAGAACGCCTCGAAATGCGCACATCGCTGCGCGGCGGCGGCCAGTTCGTCGAGGTTCAGCGGCCACGTCAGCACGGTGATCACCATCCGTGCGCCGTCGTAGGCGACGAGATACTCCGCGGCGCTGCCCGGCCCACGTTCGGCCGAGTTCGCGATCACGCGTGTCAGCCCGTCGGAGCACCCGCGCGGCGAGGACAGCATGGCCGGCGGCGCGCCGACACCGTCGGGCCGCCCCGGATCTTCTGCGATGCGTTCGTACTGCACTCCCGCCGGGAAGTCGGCTTCGGTGAGCAGCACCTTTTCCAGCCGGGCACCCGGCCAGGTCGGGACCCCGGTGATCGAGCCGACGCAGCCGGTGAGCAGCGCCAGGACGACAAGCAGCGCCGACGCCCCGGCGCGCCGCCTGATCATGAATTCAGGCTAGTACTGATCCGTGGTCGATTCGGTGACCCGTGCTCGAGCAGGCCGAGGAGAGCGTCGACGTCGACGTGGGCGGCGAGCAGGTCGGCCATCACGTCGAGTTGCGCGTCCCGGCGACCGGCCACGTCCACGTCGTCGGCGATGACGAACCCGCTCCGGCCGGCGGCCTCGGCCACCTCCGTCAGCCACTGCCGCCGGAACGCGTCGTTGTCCAGCACGCCGTGCCAGTGTGTGCCGAATACCGCGCCGCGCCGGATGCCCACGTGGCGCCACTCCCCTTCGGCGCAGCGGGCCAGCTGACCGTGGTGAATCTCGTAGCCGTGCAGCGGTGCGTCCCAGTGGCGCAGTGTCTTGTCCGCAGCGAACACGATGTCGGCGTCGAGCAGCCCGAGCCCCTCGACACGGCCGGCGTTCGATTCCACCGGGTCGTCAATCTGCCGGCACAGCATCTGGAACCCGCCGCACACGCCCAGCACGGGCTTGCCGTCGGCGGCGTGCGCGGTGATGCGATCGGCCAGACCGCGCTCCCGAAGCCACGCCAGGTCCGCCACCGTTGCCTTGCTGCCGGGAATCACGACGACGTCGGCCCCGGTGAGGTCAGCGGGGTCGGCGACCCAGCGCACCGCCACACCGGGTTCGCAGGCCAACGCCTCGACATCGGTGGAGTTGGAGATACGGGGCAACCGGATCGCGGCCACCGTCAGCCACTCGTGCCCGCGCGGCGGTTGCGGATCACCGACGATGCGGCCGGCCTGCACCGACACCGAGTCCTCCGTGTCGAGCCACAACCCGTCGTGATGCGGAACGACGCCGTAGGTCGGCCGTCCGGTCAGGGCCTGCAGTTGATCCAGCCCGGGCGCCAGCAGTGCTGGATCGCCGCGAAACTTGTTGACCACAAAGCCCGCAATGAGGTCCTGGTCTTCGGGTTCGAGCACCGCGACGGTGCCGTACAGATGAGCCAGCAGACCGCCGCGGTCGATATCGCCGACCACCACCACGGGCAGGTTGGCGGCGCGCGCCAATCCCATGTTGGCCAGATCGGTTGCGCGCAGGTTGATCTCGGCGGGCGATCCGGCGCCCTCGCAGACCACTGCATCGAATTCACTTCGCAGTGAGGCCAATTCGTCGGCCACCACGGCCATGAGGCGCTCGCGGTGCGCCATATAGTCCGCGGCCGCCACCGATCCCGCGACCTGGCCGCGGATTACCAGTTGCGAGGTGCGGTCGCTGCCCGGTTTGAGCAAGATCGGGTTGAATCGCACACTGGGCGCCAGCCCCGCGGCGCGGGCCTGCATGGCCTGCGCTCGGCCGATCTCACCGCCCTCGACGGTGACGGCCGAGTTGTTGGACATGTTCTGCGCCTTGAACGGTGCGACGCGAATGCCTTTGCGGGCCAACAGTCGACACAGCCCGGCTACCACCATCGACTTGCCGGCGTCTGACGTGGTGCCGGCCACCAGCAGCGCGCCTGCGGTCATGGCATCGCCGAGTGTGCGCTCACCGCGTCGAGTGTGCGTTGGCTGCGGAGATTTCGGTGATCCGCCGCGGTGGACGCACACTGAACGCGGTTGATGCACACTCGACCGTCACAGCTGGGTCAGGATCTCGGCGCCGTCGTCGGTGACGACCAGCGTGTGCTCGAACTGCGCGGTCCACTTGCGGTCCTTGGTCGCGACGGTCCAGCCGTCGTCCCAGATCTCGTAATCGAGCCCGCCCAGGTTGATCATCGGCTCGATGGTGAACGTCATCCCCGGCTCCATCACCGTCTCCACCGCGGGCTGGTCGTAGTGCAGCACCACCAGCCCGTTGTGGAAGGTGGTGCCGATGCCGTGGCCGGTGAAATCGCGAACCACGTTGTAGCCGAAGCGGTTGGCATACGACTCGATGACCCGCCCGACCACCGACAGCGAGCGCCCGGGCTTGACTGCCTTGATCGCGCGCATCGTTGCTTCCCGGGTGCGCTCGACGAGCAGGCGGTGCTCCTCGGACACATCGCCGGCCAGGAAGGTGGCGTTGGTGTCGCCGTGCACGCCGTGGATGTAGGCGGTGACATCGATGTTGACGATGTCGCCGTCCTCGATCACCGTCGAGTCGGGGATGCCGTGGCAGATGATCTCGTTGAGCGACGTGCAGCACGACTTCGGGAAACCCTTGTAGCCCAACGTCGACGGGTAGGCGCCGTGATCGATCATGTATTCGTGCGCGATGCGGTCCAATTCGTCGGTCGTCACACCGGGCGCGACCGCCTTGCCGGCTTCGGCCAGTGCGCCCGCCGCGATGCGGCCGGCGATGCGCATTTTCTCGATCACCTCGGGTGTCTGCACCCACGGCTCGCTGCCCTCCTTGACGGTCGGCTTCCACGCGTACTCCGGCCGCGGGATGGAGTTGGGCACCGGCAGCGTCGGTGACAGCACGCCGGGGCGAAGAGCGGTGCGAACAGGCATGACGCCAGGGTAACCAAGAGAACGGGAATCTCAATTTTGGAGAACGATGATACCGTTAGGCATGCTCAGTGAGTCGACGCCGATGGAAACGTCGCCCGGCCACCTGCTCGGCCAGATGGGGTTCCGCGACGTGCTGGAAACCGATGAGCGGCTGATCGTCGAGATGGACAACCGGCCCGACCTGACCAACATCCGCGGCGCCCTGCAGGGCGGATTGGTGGCGACGCTGATCGACATCGCCGCCGGACGGTTGGCGGGCCGCCATGTGCGCGCCGACCAGGACGTCACCACCGCCGATATGAACGTGCACTTTCTCGCGCCCGTCGTGGAGGGGCCTGCGCGGGCGGAGGCGACGATCGTGCGCGCCGGTAGACGGCTGATCGTCACGGCGGTAGACGTGACCGACGTGGCCCGCGACCGCCTCGCCGCACGCGCGACGCTGAGCTTCGCCGTCCTCGACCGGCGTTAAGTTTGGAGGCATGAGCCTCGACGTCGTCGACGAAGAATTCGCCACGCGGTTTGCCGAACAGTTCGCCGACACCTGGCGCACTCCCGATCTGGCCAAGCACGAGGCACTGTGGAGCGACGACATCGTCTTGACCCAGCCGATGATGGGCACGCTGCGCGGCAAGCATGCCTGCCGCGAGTCGTTCCAGCGACTGTTCGCATTGGTGCCCGACCTGCACGCTGACGTGCACCGCGTCGCGCACGGTAAACACGAGGTGTTCATCGAATTCACGCTGAGCGGAACCTACGGCGGCAAGCCCATCTCCTGGGATGCGGTCGACCGCTTCACCTTCACCAACGGGCTGATCGCCGAACGCGTTTCGTATTTCGACTCCACCCCGCTGATCGGCAAACTGGTCGGCCGCCCCGCGGGCTGGGAACGCTTGGTCCGCATCGGCACCCAGCTGTTCCGGCGTTAGGCCTTGGGCGCGCGGCCGAACCAGGACTTGCGCGGGCCGCGAATGTCCACCGAACCGCACACCACCTTGCCGGTCAGGATGACGTGCGGGGTGCCCTCGGCCGGGGCGTACTTGCGGTGATCATGCGCGCTGCCGACGATGACCTCGACGTCGTCGATCGACGCGCTCGCCCCCTCGGGCAGCCGGATGTCCACACCGCCGAATTTCATGTCCAGCTCAATGAGAACCATCGGCCCCGCGAAGCGCGCCCGGGTCAGGTCCAAGTCGACGGACCCCATCCGTCGCACCAACGCCAGCCGGGTCGGCACGGTCCATTCGCCCTGGCGTTTGAGAGAGCCGAGGATCCCGCGCAGCTCCACCCGATCGGCCGCCGAGGTGACGATCGCGGCGGGTCCGGGCAGGTCGCCGACGAGCGCGTCGAGATCGGAGCGCATGCGCGCCCGCGACACCATCGCCGAGCGTTCCTCGAACTCTTCGATGTCGATCAGCCCGAGCGCAACGGCGTTATGCAGCCGCCGCAGCGTGCCGTTGCGGTCGGCGTCCGAGACGCGCAGCACTGACTCGTGGTTGGTTTCTGTCATCGCCCTCTGCGGACAGGTTACTCAGGCCTGATAATCCGGGGGCAATCCGTCCAACATCGTCTTGCACATCCGCACCGCGTATTCCGAACTGCCACCGCCGACGATCAGCGCGGCGAACGCGAGATCGCCGCGGTAGCCCGCGAACCACGAGTGCGAGCCGCCCTCGAATTCGGCCTCACCCGTCTTCCCGCGCACGTCTCCGGCCGAAGCGATGGCCTCGGCGGTGCCGTTGGTCACCACCAACCGCATCATCGGCCGCAGACTGTCCACCACCTCCGGCGTAACCGGTGTGCGGTCACCGGTGACGACCGTCTGACGCCCCGCAATCAGTTGCGGCACAGGGGTTTTACCGGCGGCCACGGTGGCGGCGGCCAATGCCATGCCGAACGGGCTGGCCAGCACCTTGCCCTGCCCAAAGCCGTCTTCGGTGCGTTCGGCGAGGTTGACCGTCGGCGGTACATCGCCGGAAACCGTGGTGAGGCCCTCGATCTGGTAATCAAGCCCGATGCCGTACTGGGCCGCGGCTTGGGTCAGCGCTCGTGGGGGCATCCTGCTGGCCAGTTCGGCGAACGTGGTGTTGCACGAACTGGCGAACGCGCGTGACATCGGCACGGTGCCCAGGTCGAAGCCGCCGTAGTTGGGCACGGTGCGATGCCCGACGTCGATGGTGCCCGGGCAGCCCAGCAGCGTGTTGGGTGTGGCCATGTCGCGCTCGATCGCCGCGCCGGCGGTGACGATCTTGAACGTCGACCCCGGCGGGTACAACCCGGTGGTGGCGATGGGTCCATCGGCGTCGGCGGCGGCGTTCTGCGCGACGGCGAGGATCTCACCGGTTGACGGTTTGATCGCCACGATCATCGCCTTCTTGCCGGTGGTGTTGACGGCGTTCTGGGCGGCGTTCTGCACGGCGCGGTCCAGGCTGATCGTCACCGCAGGCGCCGCATCGCCGGGGACCTCGTGGAGCACGTCGACGTCGACGTCGTTCTGGTTGACGCTGACGACGCGCCAGCCGGCCTTCCCGTCGAGTTCGTCGCGCACCGCTTCTTTGACCTGGCCGATGATCGCCGGTGCGAAAGACTCGTCGGTGGGCAACATCGCCGCTTGCGGGGTGATGACCACGCCGGGGCGCGCGGCAATCGCGGCGGATACCGGATCGTGGTCGGACTGGCGCAGGGTGATCAGGCTCAGCGGCTGCGCCGACGAGCTGGCCTGCTCGGCCAGTCGTTGCGCGTCCATCGTGTTGTCGAACGGCCGCAGCGCATCTGCGACCGCGCGGGCGGTCGACATCAGATGTGCGCCAGCCGATTTGGCGTCGAGCGCGTAGTGGTAGAGATTGCCGGGCACCAGCACGCTGGTACCGCCACGCTCATTGACCGACGCTCGCCGCGGCGGGTCGGCGCGCAGCGCGAAGGTCTGGTGTTCGCCGAGCCGGGGGTGCAGCCCGGTGGCGGTCCAGCGCACCTGCCAGCGGCCCTCGTCGCGCACCATGTTCAGCTGACCGTCGTAGGTCCAGGTGCGGTCCTTGGGCAGATGCCAGGTGTAGCGGTAGGTGACGCTGCCGGTGTCCTCGGAGAATTTCGAGCCGACGATCTGAGCGTCCAGCCGAACCGCCTGCAACCCCGACCATGCCTCGTTGAGCGCGGCGCGGGCGTCGGCCGGCCGGTCGCTGAGTTCCGCCGCCGCGGCGGTGTCGCCGGTGGCCAGTGCTTCAAAGAATTGCTCGGCCGCCGGTTCGGGTCCGTCCGGGCGGGGCGTGCACGCGTTGAGCGCGGCGATCAACACGGCCACCGTCAGGAGACATGTCACCCGTGATGCTAGTGAGAGCGAAGTTGCCATTGGGGCAGATGTTAAAGCGATATGGTGGCCATCCCTGGCAGGCGCACCGAGATCCACGGGTGATGGTTCCGCGAGACTGTCGTTATCGAGGCCCCTACTCGCACAACGTCTCGATAACGACAGTCTCGCGGAGGAACACCTTGGTAGGCATAGGCTGTTACGCCAACTATGAGGAATGCCATGGAGCAGGTCACCGACCGCGAGCTGACCACCGTCACCGGGGAACGCATCCGCGTGCCCGATCCAGAACGATTGGTGCACTTGCAGTTCCGCCGGTTCGCCGGCTGTCCCATCTGCAATCTGCACCTGCGCTCTATCGCCCAGCGCCACGATGAAATCACCGCGGCCGGCATTCGTGAGGTGGTGTTCTTCCACTCGCCCGCCGACGATCTGCGCCCGCACACCGCGGATCTGCCGTTCGCCACCGTCGCGGATCCGGACAAGCGCTACTACCGCGAGTTCGGCGTCGAGTCGAGCCCGCGGGCGGTGCTCGATCCGCGCGCGTGGGGGACGATTCTGCGCGGGGTCGTGACGACCGCACGCGGCCGATTCCGTGCGCCGGCACTCCGACAACCGGGCGGGCGCCTGGGCCTACCGGCCGACTTTCTCATCGACCCCAGCGGACGGGTGGTGGCCGCCAAGTACGGCGAACACGCCGACGATCAGTGGTCCGTCGACGAATTACTCAGCCACGCCCGCGATTAAGCCCCTGCGGCCGGAGCCCGCACCACCAACGGCACACCGGGGAAGTACGCGGCCATCTCCGAGCGCGCCTTGCGCAGCGCGGCCGTGCCGTAGCCCTGCTTGCGGTGGTCGGGATGGATCCAGATCCGCACATTGACCTCGCCCCCGGCAAGCTCACCGAACACCATGCCGACCTTCTGGCTGCCATCGGTGGCCACCAGCCACACCGCCTCCTCGGCGTCGACGCGGGCCAGCGCCGCGCGGATCTCGTCGTCCAGGCTGCCCGCGGGGGCACCGGAGCCGTCGCCCGCAGCACCCACATCGTCGGTGCGCGCGGCGAAGATGTCGCGATCGGAGTCGGGCGCAAACGGGCGCAGCGTCAGGTTCTCACCCGAGGTGCGCTCCCCCATCGTGAAGCTGAGCTGGGTGTTGAGATCGTCGAGTTCGGCGGCGATCCTGCGGCGCGAATCCTTGGTGAGTCGGTCGAAGGACAGGGCCATCACCGCCTCACCGCCCAACCGCGAGGTGCCGAGCAATTGCGCGATCGCATCGACCGCGGCGGCGGAGTCTTCGGCATCGACGATGACGTCGAGCACTTCGTGTCGGCGTTCGAGTGCGCGCACCAGAGCGTCGGCGATCTCTCGGCGGGCCACCGTGCGGTCAGGATCGGAGGTCATGCCGTCCAACGTAGACGTCAGTCCAGCAGCACGGTCGCGAAGGTGCCCACCTGTTGGAATCCGATGCGGTCGTAGGTGGCGCGCGCGACGGTGTTGAAGCTGTTGACGTACAGGCTGGCGATCCGGCCGCCGCGCACCACAGCGGCCGCCAGCGTGGCGGTGCCTGCGGTGCCGATGCCGCGCCCGCGCCAGTCGGGGTGCACCCATACGCCTTGGATCTGGCCGACGGCCGGGGACTGCGAGCCGACCTCGGCCTTGAACACCACCTCGCCGCGTTCGAAGCGCGCCCACGCCCGGCCCGCGGCGATCAGTCCGGCGACCCGTCGCCGGTACCCGCGGCCGCCGTCGCCGATGCGGGGGTCGATGCCGACCTCGCCGATGAACATGTCGATGGCCGCGACCAGGTAGGCGTCGAGCTCGTCGATGCGCACCGGGCGCACCTCGGGGTCGAGCGCACACTGCGGCACCGTGCTCAGCGCCATCAGCGGCTGATGTTCGCGCACGTCGCGGGCCGGGCCCCAGGCGTGTTCGAGGCGCCGCCACATCGGCAGCACCAGCTCGGCGCGGCCGACCAGCGACGAGCAGCGTCGCGGCGTGCTCATGGCCTTGTCCGCGAACGCGTTCAGGTCGCCGAGTTCACCGCGCAGCGGGATCAGATTGGCTCCGGCGTAACACAGCGATTCGCTGGCGTGGCGCCGCGTCCACAGCTCCCCGCCGATGCCGCCGGGGTCGACGCCGTGCTCGGCCACGCGCGAGGCCACCATGCAGGAGCCGACCGGATCCTCGTCGAGCACCTGGCGCACCGATACGGCGTCGCGCACCACCGACACCCGTCCCGCGTCGACGAGGCGAAAAAGCGGCGGAGCCGACATTGAATGTGTCCTGTGACTCGTTCCGCGTAAGCGGCCGGTGTTACCGCACTCAGCTTACGGTCACAACCGGCGAACCGCTGGCATCATCGGAACCCCGTTCCTCCGCGATCCGCATGGCCTCTTCGATCAGGGTCTCGACGATCTGCGCCTCGGGCACGGTCTTGATCACCTCGCCGCGAACGAAGATCTGTCCCTTGCCGTTTCCGGACGCGACGCCGAGGTCGGCCTCGCGCGCCTCGCCCGGTCCGTTGACGACACAACCCATCACCGCCACCCGCAGTGGGACGTCGAGCCCGTCCAGCCCGGCGGTGACCTCGTTGGCCAACGTGTAGACGTCGACCTGCGCGCGACCGCAGGATGGACACGACACGATCTCGAGCCCGCGCGGCCGCAGGTTCAGCGATTCGAGGATCTGGTTGCCGACCTTGACCTCTTCGATCGGCGGCGCCGACAGCGACACCCGGATGGTGTCGCCGATGCCCTTGGACAGCAGCGCGCCGAACGCGACCGCGGATTTGATGGTGCCCTGGAACGCCGGGCCGGCCTCGGTGACGCCGAGGTGCAGCGGGTAGTCGCACTTCTCGGCGAGCAACTCGTAGGCGGCCACCATGATCACCGGGTCGTTGTGCTTGACGCTGATCTTGATGTCGCCGAAGCCATGTTCCTCGAACAGCGACGCCTCCCACAGCGCGGACTCGACCAGCGCTTCGGGGGTGGCCTTGCCGTACTTCTCCATGAATCGCTTGTCCAGCGAGCCGGCGTTGACGCCGATGCGGATCGGGATGCCGGCGTCGCCGGCGGCCTTGGCGACCTCGGCTACCCGGCCGTCGAATTCCTTGATGTTGCCGGGATTCACCCGCACGGCAGCACAGCCGGCGTCGATCGCGGCGAAGATGTACTTGGGCTGGAAGTGGATGTCGGCGATCATCGGGATCTGGCTGTGCCGGGCGATCTCGGGCAGCGCGTCGGCGTCTTCTTGGCGCGGGCAGGCCACCCGGACGATGTCGCAGCCCGTCGCGGTGAGCTCGGCGATCTGCTGCAGGGTGGCGTTGACGTCGTGGGTTTTGGTCGTGGTCATCGACTGCACCGCGATCGGATGCTCGCTGCCGATGCCGACGTTGCCGACCATCAGCTGACGCGTCTTGCGCCGCGGCGCCAGCGTGGGCGCAGGCGGTGCGGGCATGCCTAGCCCGACGGACATGGTGTCTCCTATTGGAAAAGTCTGATCGGGTTGACCAGGTCAGCGGTCACGGTCAGCAACATGTAGCCGACCACCACTACCAAGATTACGTAGGTAGCGGGCATGAGCTTGAGATAGTTCACCGGCGCCGCGGCCACCATGCCGCGGGCCGACCGGATCATATTGCGGATCTTCTCGAACACCGCAATCGCGATGTGGCCGCCGTCGAACGGCAGCAACGGCACCAGGTTGATCGCGCCCAGCACGAAGTTCAGCTGCGCGAGGAAGAACCAGAACGCCACCCACAGGTCGTTGGCGACGGTGTCCCCGCCGATGATGCTGGCGCCTACCACGCTGATCGGGGTTTCGGGATCGCGCTCGCCGCCGCCGATCGCGTCGACCAGCGCTCCGACCTTGGTGGGGATCTTCGCCAGCGACTTGCCCAGTTCGACGGCCAGGTCGCCGGTGAACGCGAACGTCGCGGGCACCGCGGACAGCGCGTTGTATTGCGTGGGCGGGAACTGTGCGGCGGCGACGCCGATGGCGCCGACGGTCTGGGGGGCCGGCTCGCCGTCGCCTTCGCGGATCCAGCGCTGGGTGGGCGTGACGTCGACGACGGTGGTGATGGTCTGCCCGTCGCGCTGCAGGGTGATCTCGGTGGGTCCGGTGAGTTTGCGGACCGCGGTGGCCATCTCCTCAAAGGTAAAGACCTCGGTGTCACCGACCTTCACCACGGTGTCGCCCGGTTGGATGCCGGCCAGCTCGGCCGGGCCGGGGCCGGTGCACTCACCCATTTGGTCTTGGCTGATCTGCGTTGCGACGCAACCGGTTTCGCCGACGATCGCGCCGGTCGGCGGGTGCAGGTTGGGCAGGCCCCAGATTACGGCGATGGCATAAATGAGCACCAGGCCGATGACGAAGTTCATGCCCGGGCCGGCGAACAGCACCGCCACGCGCTTCCAGGTCTTCTGCTTGTACATCGCGTAGGGCTCTTCGTCGGGCTTGAGTTCCTCGACCGACGTCATGCCCGCGATGTCGCAGAAGCCGCCCAGTGGAATGGCCTTGACGCCGTACTCCGTCTCCCCCAGCTGGTTGGGCCGACGGGTGGACCACAGGGTCGGGCCGAAGCCGACGAAGTAGCGGCGCACCTTCATCCCGGTGGCACGCGCCACCCACATGTGCCCGCATTCATGCAGGGCCACCGAAACGAGGATGGCGAGCGCGAACAGCACGACGCCGATCACAAACATCATTTGGCGATTAACCCTTTTCTCGAGGCCTCGAGCTCAACCGCCTGCTTTGCCCGCTCGCGGGCCCAGCGTTGCGCGTCAAGTACGTCATCCACGGTAGCGGGTTCGGCGGCCCAGCGGTCGGCGGCGTGCAGCACCTCGGCGACCGTGCGGACGATGGCCGGGAAGGTGATGTGGCCGTCGAGGAAGGCTGCGGCGGCTTCTTCGTTTGCCGCGTTGTAGACCGCCGTGAGGCAGCCGCCCGTCTTGCCGGCCTCGCGAGCCAGGTCCACCGCGGGAAAGACGTCCGCGTCCAACGGCTCGAACTCCCAGGTCGACGCCTGGGAGAAGTCGCAGGCCAGGGCGGCGTTGGGCACGCGCTCGGGCCAGCCCAGGGCGAGTGCGATCGGCAGCTTCATGTCCGGTGGGCTCGCCTGCGCGAGGGTCGAGCCGTCGGTGAAGGTGACCATCGAGTGCACGATCGACTGCGGGTGCACAACGACCTCGATGCGGTCGTAGTCGATGCCGAACAGCAGGTGCGTTTCGATGAGTTCCAGGCCCTTGTTGACCAGCGAGGCCGAGTTCAGCGTGTTCATCGGGCCCATCGACCAGGTCGGATGTGCGCCGGCCTGTTCGGGTGTGACGTGTTCGAGGTCGTCGGCGGTCCAGCCGCGGAACGGCCCGCCCGACGCGGTGAGCACGATCTTGGCGACCTCGTCGGCGGTTCCGCCGCGCAGGCACTGCGCCATCGCGGAGTGCTCGGAGTCCACCGGCACGATCTGACCCGGTTGGGCGGCCTTGAGGACCAAGGGCCCGCCGGCGACCAGGGATTCCTTGTTGGCGAGCGCGAGCCGGGCGCCGGTGGCCAGGGCCGCCAGCGTGGGTTTGAGGCCCAACGCGCCGACCAGGGCGTTGAGCACGACGTCGGCCTGGGTGTTCTCGACGAGCCGGGTGACGGCGTCTTGTCCGGTGTAAGGGACGTCGCCGATCTGCGCCGCGGCAGCGGCGTCGGCGACGGCGATGTTCGTGACACCGGTTTCCTCGCGCTGGCGGGCCAGCAGACCGGGATTGCCGCCGCCGGCGGCCAGTCCGACGACTTCGAAGCGGTCCGGGTTGGCGGCGACAACCTCCAGCGCCTGGGTGCCGATCGACCCGGTGCTGCCGAGGATCAGCACGCGGGTTGGGGTGGTCGTCACCGATCTATTGTGCCGCGTCGGGGAAAGTCGCACCCATCCGTGGCGCACGTCACTCCGAATACCCGGTGTCAGACCGTCCACGACAAGGGAGTGACACCGTCATGAAAACCATCAATCGCAATGCCCGCAACGCTGTGGCCGTGGCGAGCTTCGCAGCGCTCGCGGTCCTGGGTGTGTCGGCGTGTTCGGAGGACGCCTCGAGTTCGGCCGCGCCGGAGACGACGAGCGCGACCGCCGCGCCGGCCAGCGCCGAGCCCAAACCGATGGAAGCGCCGATGGACCCGGCGGCCGGGCTGGTCGGTCCGGGGTGCGCGGACTATGCGGCGCAGAATCCGACCGGACCGGGCTCGGTGACGGGTATGGCGCAGGACCCGGTGGCGGTGGCGGCGTCGAACAACCCGCTGCTGACCACGCTGACGTCCGCGGTGTCGGGCAAGCTCAACCCGAAGGTGAATCTCGTCGACACGCTCAACAGCAGTGAGTTCACCGTGTTCGCCCCCACCGATGCGGCCTTCGCCAAGATCGATCCGGCGACGATCGAGACGCTCAAGACCGACGACGCATTGCTGACGAAGATCCTGACCTACCACGTGGTGCCCGGCCAGGCCAGCCCCTCGCAGGTGGTGGGTGAGCACAAGACGGTGCAGGGCGCGACGCTCACCGTCACCGGCGGCGGCGAGAACCTCAAGGTGAACGACGCCTCGGTGGTGTGCGGTGGGGTGCGCACGGCGAACGCCACGGTCTACTTGATCGACACGGTGCTGATGCCGCCGGCGAACTAGATTGCTCCACAACTGAATACGTCAACAGCCCGGCCCACGCGGTCGGGCTGTTTGCGTTGTGGACCCATCCAAATCGCTTGCGGCTCCGAATAACTGGCATGTTCACACTTGTCCTGATCGGGTTTCTCGGTGGGTTGATCACCGGCATCTCCCCATGCATCCTTCCCGTGCTGCCAGTGATCTTCTTCTCCGGCACCCAGACCGCGGGTGCTGAAGCCGGCAACGTGTTGACTGCGGTCAGAACAAAACGGTCCCTGAGCGAGACGTTGCGGCCCTATCGGGTCATTGCCGGACTGGTGCTGAGTTTCAGCCTGGTCACCCTGGTGGGCACAGCTTTGCTGTCGCTTCTGCATCTTCCGCAGGACGCCATCCGGTGGGCCGGGCTGATCGCGCTCACGGCGATCGGGCTCGGGCTGATCTTTCCGCGCGTCGAGCAGATCCTGGAGAAGCCGTTCTCCAAGATCCCGCAACGCCAAGTGGGCCAGGGCAAAAGCGGTTTCGGTCTGGGGCTGGCGCTCGGCGTGCTGTATGTGCCCTGCGCGGGGCCGGTGCTGGCCGCCATCGTGGTGGCGGGAGCGACCGGTTCGATCGGCCTGAATACCGTCGCCTTGACGGTGTCCTTCGCGATCGGAGCGGCCCTGCCGCTGTTGTTCTTTGCGCTGGCCGGCCAACGAGTTGCCGAGCGCGTCGGTGCGTTTCGTCGTCATCAGCGCCGGATCCGCGTCGTCGGCGGAGTCGTGATGTTGGTGTTCGCGATGGCGTTGGTGTTCAACGTGCCGGCCAAGGTGCAGCGCGCGATCCCCGACTACACCAGCGGACTGCAGAGCAGGGTTGTCGGCTCGGAGGAGATTGCCGAGAAGCTCAATCTCGGCGGCCTGGTCAACGACCAGAACAAGGAGCTGTCGAACTGCACCAACGGCGCCACAGAACTCGAAAGCTGCGGCACCGCACCCGATATCAAGGGAATTGCCGGCTGGCTGAACACCCCCGGTGGCGCGCCGGTCGATCTGAAGTCGTTGCGGGGCAAGGTCGTTCTGATCGACTTCTGGGCCTACTCGTGCATCAACTGCCAGCGTTCAATACCGCACGTGGTCGATTGGTACGACAAATACCGGGATGTGGGCCTGGAGGTCATCGGCGTCCACAGCCCGGAGTACGCCTTCGAAAAAGTGGCCGACAACGTCGTCAGCGGCGCCGAAGATCTGGGCATCACCTACCCCATCGCGCTCGACAACAACCTGTCGACGTGGACGAACTACCGCAACCGGTACTGGCCCGCGCATTACCTGATCGACGCGGACGGGACGGTGCGCCACATCAAGTTCGGCGAAGGCGACTACGACGTCACCGAAAACCTGATCCGGCAGCTGCTGGTCGACGCGAACCCCGATGTCGACCTGCCGCCGCCGAGCGAGTCGGTGGACACCACTCCGGTGTCCGGGCTGACGCCCGAGACGTACCTCGGCGTGGGCAAGATGGTGAATTACGGCGGCACCGACGTATACGATGAGGGCACCGAGACATTCGACTATCCGGCGAATCTGCCGGACGACACCTTCGCCTACCGCGGTCGGTGGAAGTTGGACTATCAGGGCGCCACCGCTGAATCCGAGAACGCCGGCATCGCACTGAAATACAAGGCCCGCAACGTCTACCTGGTGGTGGGCGGCGAGGGCACGGTGACGGTGATCCGTGGCGGCGAGGGCAAGACCATCCCGATCAGTGGACCGCCACAGGCGCGTCAGCTCGTGGCCAGTGACGCCGTTGTGCGCGGTGAGCTCGAGGTGCGCTTCACCAAAGGGCTGCAGGCGTTCTCGTTCACGTACGGCTGACGGCGTCGAGTGTGCGGTCACCGCGTCGAGTGTGTCGCCACCGTGCAGATTCTCAAAGAATCCCGCGGCCTGCGCACAGTCGACGCGGTGCCTGCACACTCGACAGGACCTACGGCTAGGAACTCACCGTCGCCGCCGAGCGGTGCACCGCGATGTCACCCGATGCCGTGCGCACGTGCACGAGCAGAGTCTCATCGCTGCCGTTCGGCCCGTCGGTACTCGTCAGGGTGTTGCGCACCGCACCGGAACGGGTGCGCAGGTTCAGTTGCGCCGCAGTGCCTTCAGGAATTCCGATGGTGACGTCACCGCTGGCGGTCTGCACCGAAACCGCACCCTTGACGGCCGTGGCGACGCTGACCGACCCCGACGCGCTCTGGGCGCTGACATTGCCGCGCAGCCGCTCGACCGTCAGTGTGCCGCTGGCGGTCTGGAACTTCACGTCGCCGTCCACATGGCCGAGGGTGGCGCCACCGGAGGCGGTGGACACGGCCACCGAGCCGACGATCGTCCTCGCTGCGATGTCACCGGATGCGGTGTCGGCCTTGACGTTTCCGCTCACTTCTTCCACGGAGAGATCGCCGCCGGCCGACGAGAACCGGCACTCGCCGTAGCGGCCGTCGGCGAATACGTCGGCGTAGGCCGACGACGCCTTCAGCCGGGACTGCGCGGGCAGCGCGATGTCGATGTCGACCGCGCCGCCACGTCCCAGCGACAACATCTTGCGGCCCGCCGTGACCTTCAACGTGCCGTGCGAGTAGTCGATCCGAGCCTGCTCGGCCGCCCGCACGTCGGATGCCCGGTTCGAGTCGCGGGGCCGGACCTCCACGACGGTGTCGTCGCGTTCGGTCGCGGACAGCCGGACTGAACCCGCGACCACCTCGACGACTGCCGTGATGGGATCTGGTGTTTGGAAGGTGGGCATTTATCTCTCCTGTCGGTTGAGGTTCAGCGGACCCAGCCGCTGAAGGATTTGTCAGACGATGAGCCACGGGCCGCGCCGCCGCCGAGGGCGGCCGACACCGCGCGAACGAGCCAGGCGTTCACCGACACGCCCGCGCCGCGGGCCGCCGCGTCCACGGCGGGTTTGAAGCTTTCCGGCAATCGCAGGGTCACCCGCCACGTGCCGCCGTCGTCGTGCTCCGGCGCGGCGAACGACGACACGTCGGGCACGTCCGTCGTCGCCGTCGTGACGGTGAATTCCGGATCCCGGCCGCGCAGCCGCACCTCGACCGCGCCCGGTGCCATGTCCCGGGTGATCTGCTCGGCCGCCTCGGACAGCGCCTCGAGCAGCGCGAGCCGGATGGCCGATTCGAGCGGCGCGGTCAATCGCTCCGCCAGCGCCTCGGCCTCGGCGCCCCCGGCCGCGGCGGCGACACCGAGCTCGTGGCGCACCGCCTCCACATACGGCTGCAAATCCATGGTGTCATGGTGACATCAAAGTGATGTCATCACAAGTGTCAACTTAACGTCGTCAACGCATCTTCGCGATCACCGTTTCCGCGAACCGCTCGATGGGGCCGCGGAAGCCGTCGCCCGGGCGCGCATCGGGCATCGCCCACGGGGCACACATCACCGCCGTGATGCCGAGATCCTCCGCACGCCTGTAGAGATCCCGCGACGGCGGATCGGTCAGCGCCAGCAGGATCTCGAACGGTTCGTCCTCCCGCCCGTATTTACGCCGCAGCGCGGTCAGCCTCCCCGCGTACGTCGCGGCGTCATCGAGCGAATAGGCGTAGCCGACCCACCCGTCGCACAGTCGCGCCGCACGCCGCAGCGCGGCCTCCGATTCCCCACCGCACAAAATCGGCACCGGCGCCGGCGGATGCGGTTCGATCATCATCTCGGGCACCCGGTAGTACCGCCCGCTCCACGACACCCAGCCGCCCTGCCACAGCGCACGCAGCGCCGGGATCATCTCGTCGAGGCGTTTGCCGCGACTCGCGAAGTCCTGGCCCATCAGCTCGAACTCCTCGCGCATCCAGCCGACGCCGACACCCAACGCCACCCGGCCGCCGGATACCACCGACGCGGTGGCCACCTGTTTGACCACCTCCAGCAGCGGGCGTGCCGGCGCGACGTACACCGCGTTGGAGAACCGGAGCCGACGCGTCACCGCCGCCATCGCTCCGATCAGAACCCACGAATCCGGCCAGGCGGTTTCGGGCGGCCACCCCGGCTTGCCGGTCGGCGAATCGGGATACGGCGACGACAACTCACGCGGATAGATCATGTGATCGGAACACACGATCCCGTCGAAGCCTGCCTCGTCGAGGATCTGCGCGACGGCCAGTGCGTCGGCAGTGTCCATGAACGCGGTGCCACTCCAGAACTGCATCTGCCGCCCTTCCGTTTCTTTATCGCCGATTCGGGGCAGCATCTATGCCATGCCCACGCTGTTGTGGTTTCGCCGGGATCTGCGCCTCGCGGACCTGCCCGCGCTGCACGACGCCGCCCGCACCGACGGCGAGGTGCTGGCCTGCTACGTGCTCGATCCCCGCTTGGCCAAGACAGGGGCGCGACGGCTGCAGTATCTCTACGACGCGCTGCGCGAACTGCGGGCTCGTCTCGACGGCAGGCTGCTCGTCACCCGTGGCCGTCCGGAGAAGCGAATTCCCGCTCTGGCCAAGGCAATTGGCGCTTCCTCCGTCCACGTGTCGGAGGATTATGCGCCGTTCGGGCGCCGCCGCGACGAGGCAGTGCGACAAGCGCTGGGCGACGTGCCGCTGCACGCGTCGGGTTCGCCGTATCTGGTGTCGCCGGGCCGCGTCACCAAGCCCGACGGCAGTCCGTACAAGGTGTTCACGCCGTTCTACGAGGCGTGGCGATCGCACGGTTGGCGCGCACCCGCGGCCACCGGACCGCAGTCGGCACGATGGATCGACCCGGCCGACGTGCCCGGCGGCGTCGACATCCCCGGTGGCGGAACCGAACTCGAACTCCCCGCCGGCGAACGCGCAGCCCGACGTCAGTGGCGCAGGTTCGTCGAACGGTCGCTGGAGAACTACGCCGAGGACCGCGACCGCCCCGACCGCGACGGGACCAGCCGGATGTCGGCGCATCTGAAGTTCGGCGCCATTCACCCGCGGACCATGGCCGTCGACCTCGGTCGCGGCAAGGGCGCGCAGGCGTACCTGCGGGAGTTGGCTTTTCGGGATTTCTACGCCGCGGTGCTCTACCACTGGCCAGACAGCGCGTGGTGGAACTGGAACCGGGCCTTCGACGCGATCGAGGTCGATGACGGCCCCGCCGCACGAGACGCGTTCGAGGCGTGGAAGGCCGGGCGGACCGGATTTCCTCTCGTGGATGCCGGGATGCGGCAGCTCGCGGCGACCGGGTTCATGCACAACCGGATCAGGATGATCGTGGCGTCGTTTCTGGTGAAGGATCTGCACCTGCCGTGGCAGTGGGGTGCCCGGTGGTTCCTCGAGCAGCTGGTCGACGGCGACATGGCCAGCAACCAGCACGGCTGGCAGTGGACGGCCGGATGTGGCACCGACGCCGCGCCGTACTTCCGGGTGTTCAACCCGACGACGCAGGCCCGCAAGTTCGACCCGGACGGCGCTTACGTCAGGCGCTGGATTCCCGAACTCGATACGGATTACCCGGAGCCGATCGTCGACCACGCTCACGAACGTGCCGAGGCGCTGCGGCGCTACGGCCGACTGCGCTGAGGCCGGACGGCCGCGGTACGACGCTGCGTCGTATGCCAGAATGTGCCCAACGCCAGCCCGACCGTGAGGAGCAGCCGTGGCCAACACCGAGGTGGAGCGATACACCGGTGTCGACGTCGAGGACGTGCCGTCTGCGGAGTGGGGATGGTCCAAGGAGAACCCGCGGATCATCCACATCGGCGGCCTGCTCGCGGTTGCATTTCTGCTGATGATGCTGCGCGGCAACCACGTCGGCCGCGTCGAGGACTTTTTCCTCATCGGCTTCGCAGCGCTCCTGCTGTTCGCCATCGGCCGTGACTGGTGGATGCGGCGCCGCGGCTGGACCAGGTAGTCAGCCCACCGGCTCGAGATCGGAATCCCGCCCGCGGTAGCGCCACGCGCCGGGGCAGAACAGCGTCTCCACCGGCCCGTCGGGGGCCGCGATGCCCACCGCGTCGAGCGCATGCCGCTTGAACGCCCGCGCCGCAGCGCTGGGCCGGTATTCGACCGGCTGGGCTGTGGCGCCGAGATGGGCTCGGCAGCGCTCGCCCCACATGGCAACTTCGCTCGACTTCGCACGCAGGGCCGACAACGCCTGGTCGCGGACGGGGTCGTCGGCGACCAACACCTCGCCGGAGATCGCCAGGGTGGCGTCGGTCTCCGGATCGTCTCTGACCACCGGCCATTCGCCGCCAAATTCCACCACGGTCAGCCCCAGGATGTGCAGCGCCCGCTCGCCGGCGAGGTCGGCCAACAGCACGGTGACGTCCCAGCCCGCTTTTTGGCGGTCGAACAACCAGCCGCCGATGGATTCGACGACGTCGACGGCACTGGCGGCGACGACGGTCAACTCGTAGTGCAGCACCTTGTCGGCGGGGGCTCGACGGCTGAAGGCTCGGGCGTCGAGGCGGGTGTCGATGGGTGACGTTTGCGTGGGCATCGGGATCCAATCCGGTCCGGGGCGGGCTTGCCGTCGGCGCGTGACGCGAGGCACATCACAGCGTGACACTTTTACGTACATCTGTAAAGGGTCGACGGACGGGCGGTACAAAGGGAAACCATGATCGCGTTGACTCTCGAGGAGAAGGCCGCGCTCGGCAGCGGCGCAGACTTCTGGACCACCAAGGCGGTCGGTGATGTCCCCGCGATCGTCATGACCGACGGGCCGCACGGCGTGCGCAAACAACTCGGCTCACCCGACCACCTGGGCATCGCCGGCAGTATCCCCGCCACGTGCTTTCCCCCTGCCGCCGGATTGAGCCAGACCTGGGATCCGGCGCTGGTCGAGCGGATCGGCGCGGCTCTCGGCGACGAGTGCCGGGCGGCGGGTGTGCATGTTCTGCTCGGGCCGGGTGTGAACATCAAGCGCGACCCGCGCTGCGGCCGCAACTTCGAGTACTTCTCCGAAGACCCGTTGCTCACCGGGATTCTCGGCGCGGCGTGGGTGATGGGGCTGCAAAGCCGCGGCGTCGGCGCGTCGGTGAAGCATTTCGCCGCCAACAACGCCGAAACCGATCGAATGCGGTCGAGTTCGGACGTCGACCCGCGGACACTGCGCGAGATCTATCTGCGCGCTTTCGAACGTATCGTGGCCGACGCGGCGCCGTGGACGGTGATGTGCTCCTACAACCGCATCAACGGTATCCATGCGGCGCAGGATGTCTGGTTGGTGACGACGGTGTTGCGCGAGCAGTGGGGTTTCGACGGTGTCGTCGTCAGCGACTGGGGTGCGGTGACCGACCGTGTCGCATCCGTCGCCGCCGGCCTGGATCTGGAGATGCCGCCGAGCGGCGGCGCGACGGACGCCGAGGTCGTTGCTGCGGTCAGGGATGGACGTCTGGACGAGGCGGCCGTCGACCGCGCGGCACGCAACGTGGCTAGGCTGGCGGCGAAAGCTACCGAAAGTGCCTCTCCCGCAGTTGCATTCGATGTTGATGCGCATCACGCTCTGGCCCGGGAGGCGGCCGGCCGCGCGGTGGTGCTGCTCAAGAACGACGGCGACCTGCTGCCGCTGCGGCCGGATGATTCGATCGCGGTCATCGGCGAGTTCGCGCAGTCGCCGAGGTATCAGGGCGGCGGCAGTTCGCACGTGAACCCGACGCGCGTCGACATCCCGCTCTCCGAGATAGGGGCTCTCGCAGGGTCGGTCAGCTACTCCCACGGTTCTACCGCCGACGCGGTTGAGGCCGCTTTGGCCGCTGACGTCGCGGTGGTGTTTCTCGGGCTGGCCGCGAGCGATGAGTCGGAAGGATACGACCGCGACCACATCGAGCTTCCCGCAACGCAACTCGAGTTGCTGGAGGCGGTGGTGGCGGTGCAGCCGCGCACGGTCGTGGTGCTGGCCCACGGCGGCGTGGTGCGGCTCGCGCCCGTCGCGGCGCTGGCGCCGGCGATCCTGGACGGCGCGTTGCTCGGTCAAGCGGCAGGCGGCGCGATCGCCGACGTGCTGTTCGGTGTCGTCAATCCGTCGGGCCGGCTCGCCGAGACCGTGCCCGCACGACTCGAAGACTGCCCGTCGTATCTGAACTTTCCGGGCGAACACGGTCATGTGCTGTACGGGGAACGGGTTTTCGTCGGATACCGCGCCTATGACGCGCGCGGGCTCGACGTCACCTATCCGTTCGGACATGGTTTGTCCTACACCGAATTCGCGTACACCGATCTCGAGTTGTCCGGGATCACGGTCCGGCTCACCGTGACGAACACCGGCACACGTCGCGGTCGCGAAGTGGTGCAGGTGTATGCGGGGTTGCCGACCTCGACGGTGGCCCGGCCGCCGCGCTGGCTGGTCGGGTTCGCCGACATCACCCTGGATGCCGGCGAGAGCGGAACCGTCGAAATCGAGTTTCGGCGAGGCGATCTCGCGTATTGGGACGCCCGGCTCGACCGGTGGGTCGTGGAGGGCGGGGACTACGTGATCTCCGTCGGCGCGTCGAGTCGCGACGTGCGGCTCACCGGAACCCTCGCCGTCGATGGGGACGACGTTCGGGTGCCGCTGACGCTGGAATCCACGCTCGGCGAGATCCTCGCCGATCCGGTCGCCGGTCCGCGCGTCGTCGCCGCCCTCAGTTCCGCCGCACCGTCGGGATTGCCAGACTCCGGCGGTTTAGGCACCGACATCATGCGGATGGTGGCCGATATCCCGCTGGGCCGGGTGGTGGCGTTCTCCGGTGGCCGCATCGACCGTGCACATTTGGAACAGGTGCTGGCCGAGGCGAATGCCGCGCGTTAGGCCCGCCTCCAGTCCGCCGCGAAATTGCGTTCCGGCAGGCCGCCACTCGCACTTTCTCGGCCTGGAGGCAATCTCGCGGCAGAATGTTTGACGTCATGAGTCTCGTAGCAGGACGCGGCCCGCTGGGTAAGGACCCCGCCGGATGGTTCACTCCCCCGCTGCCTGGCGAGATGGTCTACATCGAGCCGCATCCGCGACGCATCGAGGCCTACCGAGGCGACCGCAAGGTGATCGACACCGAGCGGGCGTTGATGGTGCATCGCCGCGACCATCCACTCAGCTACGCGTTCCTGCCGGCGGATGTGGGCGACCTGGCGGGCGAACCCGTGCCGGAGGCACCGGGGTATGTCGCGGTGCCGTGGGACGCCGTCGATGCGTGGTTCGAAGAGGGCCGCAAGCTGGTGCACTACCCGCCCAACCCGTATCACCGCGTGGACTGCCGGCCCACCAAACGCCTTCTCCGCGTTGAGGTTGCGGGTGCCACGCTGGTCGATACCAGCGACACGGTGATCGTGTTCGAGACATCGGTGCAGCCGCGGCTCTACGTCGACCCGGCGCTGGTGCGCACTGACCTACTGCGACGCACCGACACGTCGACCTATTGCAACTACAAGGGCCACGCGACGTACTGGGCGGCCGTCATCGGCGACACCGTTGTCGACGACGTGGCGTGGAGCTATGAGGATCCGCCGCCGGAGACGCTGCCTATCAAGGGATTTTTCAGTTTCGACGCTGACCGGGCCGGTGTGACGGCCGAATTACCCACGCCCAGCGGTCAATTCACGCCTTGATGACCAGCGCCCCGAACCGTTCGATGGCGTCGAGCGTGTGTGACCGGCTGTCGCCGGGGATCTGAACCTGCACCCACGTCACGCCGAGCGCGGCCAGCTTGTGCACGCCGTCCAGATAGGCGTCGGCGTTGAAGTCGTCGTCGCCCGGGTTACCGCCGTCGGGGTTGGAGAAGGTGACGTCGAGCGACGACGGGTCACGGCCCGCCGCCTCGCACCGCCGGTGCAGATCCTCGATGCCGTCGGCGAGTCGCTCCACGTCCATGACCGCGGTGCGAGCGGTTTGCGCCAGCGCGGCGGGAGCCGGAAACGGACACCAGCCGTCGCCGTACTTGGCCGCGCGGGCCCGCGCCGCGCCGGTGTTGCCCGCGATCCAGATCGGCGGGTGCGGCCGACTCACCGGACGGGGATGCGCGGTGATGCCGCTGGCGGTGAAATGGCGGCCTTCGAACGACACGTCGTCGCCCGTCCAGACCGCTTTGATGGCCGCCAGCGCCTCCTCGAACAGATCGGCGCGCTCGTCGAAATCCACACCGAGGGCAGCGAATTCGCGTTTGAGGTAGCCCACCCCGACCGCGAGTGTGAACCGGCCGCCGGACAGCAGGTCGAGCGTCGCGCCGGCCTTGGCCACCACGAACGGATTGCGATACGGCAGCACCACGATGTTCGGGATGAGACGCAGCGTCGTGGTGTGCGCGGCGGCAAATCCCATCGCCACGAATGGATCCAGTGCGTCATGTCCACCGGCCTCCAGCCAACGCTGGGTGGGCGCGGGGTGGTCGGTGAACCCGAAACCCCCGAACCCGGCCTTTTCGGCCGCGGCGGCAACTGCCGCAACGCCGGCGCCGGTGACCAATTCCGGGTTGTACGGATGGGTGTGCATGGGATGGGTGATGGTGAATTGCATTGTCAGGACTTCCGCGTCGCAGGGGCTGAGTAGTTCGGACGGCCGAGCCCGAGGACGTGTTGCGCGATCATGTTGCGGAACACCTCGAGGGTGCCGCCGTAGATGCCGGTCGGGCCGGCGAGGCGGAAGATGTATTCGACCTCGCCCGGCAGGCTCGACTCGGTGCCCAATATGTCCATCAGGTCGGGCGAGACGTCGCGCAGGGTTTGGGCGATGGCCACGCGGCCGAACATCTCGGGTGAGCTCATCGCGGCTTCCATCTTGGCGATGCTGCGGCCGAGGCGGTATCTGACCGAGTCGTCGTCGGCTGCGCGCGCGGCGATGTGGTCGACGGCTTCGGCCAGCAGCAGCACATGCTCGGTCATCGTCGCGAGCTTCTGCAGCCCCGCGGTATCGCGCTCGACGGTGCCGTGCTCGGCGTTGAGCGCCTCTCTCAAAACGGTCCAGCCACCGTTGATTTCGCCGACGCGGTACTTGTCGTCGACGCGTACATCGCTGTAGTAGGTGATGTTGGTGCGGTCCCCGTCCACGGTGCGGAGCGGTTGAATCTCCACGCCCGGCGTATCCAACGGCACCAGGAACATGGTCAGGCTCTGGTGTTTCGGCGCATCGGGATCGGTGTTGGTGACCAAGAAGACGTATTGCGCATTGTGCGCGTTCGAGGTGAACATCTTGGAGCCGTTGATGATCCAGGCATCGCCGTCGCGCACCGCCCTGGTCTTGCACGTCGCGACGTCGGAGCCGCCTTCGGGTTCGGTGTAGCCGAGGCACAGCCGGTAGTGCCCGGATAGCACCTTCGGCAGCACCTCCTCCTTGAGCTGGGCCGACCCGAACCGCTGCAGCGTGTGAGCGACCATCATCGTGGTGGGCCAGTGGAACCACGGGGTGTGGGCGCGACCGATCTCCAGTTCGAAGATCCGCCGGCGCACCGGGCTGAAGCCGCCCTCGGCCTCGGATTTGAAGTCCGCCGCCAGATAACCGGCCTGCGCGAGGGCCAGGTGCACGCCTTCGTCGAAGTTCTCGCCGGTCTCGCGATCACGTTGGATGACCTCGTCGGTGACGACGGTGCGCAGAAAGCCTCGGAGCTCCTGCTGGAACGCCTGATCGTCGTCGGAGAGAGCGACACGTGAGAAATCCACGCTAAGGAGCGTGACATTTCTGCGCTAATCTGTAAAGACACGGACAGGGAGGTGTCTCAGTTGGGCATCGTGACCACGAGTTCGGAGACCGCGTTCGCCCATTCTCCGGAGACGATCTACGACTTTGTCACCAACCCGGCGAACTGGACGAAGACCTACCCGGGCAGCAGCTACGTCGGCAAGCTCGACGATCTGCCGCTGAAGGTCGGCGACACGTGGGAAGAGGGCGGGGCCGACGGCGAGAAGATCTTCACCTGGCACCTCGCGATCGCGATGCGCCCGAAGCTGTGGGTGTTCAACTCGGTCGGGCGACTGGGCCACGACCGCGCCGGCAACGGCGGGATGGAAGGCCGGATCACGGTGCAGTACCACTTCACCCAACCGGGTGAAGGCATCACGTTGTTCACACGCACCATGACGATCGAGGCGCCTAAGCATGCGCCGATGCCCGACGGGTTCTTTCGAATCGTCAACCCCGCCAACATCGATCGCTATCATGCTGCGATCGCGCGGGAGCTGGAGAGCGCATCGCCGACACTGCGGTGAGATCGCGAAATCCCGTATTTTCGCGATCTGTACGCAGTTTCGATTGTGGGACGCCGCGCAGGCGCGCATTTCTGGAACTTCGGCGACGTCGAGTGTGCGATGGCCGCGTCGAGTGTGCATTGGCTGCGGGATTTTTCGACGACGGCAACAGCAGATGCACACCCGACGCGGTGATTGCACACTCGAAATCGACGCCTGCGCGCCTACGCTCACTCGCCGTGAAGCGCCCGCCTCAGCGCCGCCCCCTGCAGCGCGAACAGCTGCTGGCTGATCTCCCATTCGGGCAGCAGCGAGTCGAAGCCGTGGCACGTGCCCGGATACACGTGTAGCTCCGTCGCGACACCGGCCCACATCAGCCGCAGCGCATAGTCGACGGCTTCGTCGCGGAGCGGGTCCAGCTCCGAGCAGGTGATCAATGCGGCCGGCAGGCCCGTCAAATCGTCGGCACGGGCGGGCACCGCGTCGGCGAGCACGCTCTCACCCGCCAGATAGTGGTGCCACATGTGCCGCACCGCGACGGCGTCGAAACCGGGTGTGGCGACGAATTCGTCCTTCGACGGCATCGGGCGGTCGTCGAGCACCGGCTCGTGCAGCATCTGGAACACGATCGGCGGCGCCGCCCCCGCGGCGGCATCCTGCGCCAGCCTCGCCGCCAATGCCGCCCCGGCGCTGCTGCCCGCCACCGCCAGCCGTGCCGGATCGATGTGCAGCGCAGCGGCGTTCGCGGCCACCCAGCGCAGCACGGTCGACGCGTCGTCGAGCGCGGCCGGATACGGGTGCTCCGGCGCCAGGCGGTAGTCGACGGAGATCACCGTGCACCGCGCACGCCGCGCGTACTCCACGCACTGGCGGTGGTCGGTGTCGAGGTTGCCGAGCACGAATGCGCCGGAGTGACAGTAGATCACCGCGCGCGCCGGGGATCGTCCGCTGCGGTAAATCCGCACCGGGATCGCCGACGAATGCTCGCCCGGAACCAGTGCGGCGACGATGTCGACGCCCGTCACGTCAAGCGCTTGCGCCGCTTCCCGGCGACGCTGATTCAGCGACGCGCGGACTTCGCCGAGGAGATCCGGCGCCAAATCCGTTCGGGCGTTTGCGAGATGGCGCAGCGCGGGACCGAGCCGATTCGCGATGTCGATGCTGGATGCGGCGTCCACGGACATTACCGGTTCACCACCTCGACGACGGCGTCTACCGGTTCGAAGGTGTAGTCGGCGGCGCGGAACCGCCGTGTCATGCCCCAGAAGGCACGCGCGCTTCGGGGCCACTGGGTGACCACTCGGCCGTTTGGGGCGCGAAAGTAGTTGCTGCATCGGGTGAGCCACACGGTGCCGGTCATCCACTGGTCGATCTTGGCGATGAACTGCGCCATTGTTTCGGGCCGAACCGCGACGTACGATTTGCGTCGGCGCCGCATGTACTTCAACGCCCGCACGATGTAGTGGGCCTGCGCCTCGAGCATGAAGATGACGCTGTTGGAGCCGACGTTGGTGTTCGGTCCGTACAGCATGAAGAAGTTCGGATAGCCCGGGACGGCCATGCCCAGGTAGGCGAATGCCCCGTCGCGCCACGTCTCCCGCAGCGAGGTCCCGTCCTCGCCGATGACGTCGATCTGGCCGAGGTAGTCGGCGGCGGCGTAGCCGGTGGCGCACACGACGACGTCGACGTCGAGTTCGGTGCCGTCTTCGGTGACCAGCGATCGCGACCGCAGATACTTCGCCGGGCTGGAGATCACCTCGACATGGGGTTTGGTCAGCGTCGGCAAATAATCCGTCGCGAAGACCAACCGCTTGCAGCCCAGCGGGTGATCGGGAGTAAGCTTGCGGCGCAATTCCTCGTCGGGGATGGTCGATTCGAGCACCCGCAGGGCGATTCCCTTGAACTCCTGCGTCTTGTCGCTGCCGTTTTCGATCACCGAGATGTTCGACTCGCTGCGCAGCCAGAGCCTGGTGCGATAGATCTTCTTGGCGAACGGCACCCGCGCGAAGATCCACTTCTCCCGATCGGTGTACTGCCGATCCGGTTTGGGCAGAATCCATGTCGGCGAGCGCTGCACGGAGTAGACCTTCTTTGCCACCTTTGCCACTTCGGGCACCAGCTGTGTGGCGGTCGACCCGGTGCCCAGCACGGCGACCCGGGCATCGGTCAGATCGACGGAGTGGTCCCAGCGCGCGGTGTGCATCACCGTTCCCGTGAAGGGTTTCTGTTCAACGAGATTCGGCATCGCCGGCTGGGTGAACAACCCGACAGCCGACACCACGACGTCGAAGCTGTACTGCTCACCGTTCGCTGTGCTCAGCTGCCACGACGTGGTGGCGGCGTCCCAGCGCGCCGAGACGATCTCGGTGTTCAATTTCAAGTGTGGCGCCAGTTCATAACGCCGGGCGCAGCGCTCGAAGTAGTCGAGGATCTCCGCCTGACCCGACCACAGCCGTGACCAGTCCGGCTTCAATTCGAACGAGTACGAGTACAGATGCGACTTCACGTCGCAGGCCAGCCCGGGGTAGGTGTTGATCCGCCAGGTGCCGCCGACGCCGTCCTCCCTGTCGAAGATTGTGAAGTCGCGAAAGCCGGCCTTTTTCAGGAAGATTCCCAACGCCAGGCCGCCCGGTCCGGCACCGATGATCCCTACGCTCATCCGATTCGCAGGCATTGCCCTCCGTCCACGACGAGCTCGGCGCCCGTGATGAAAGACGCGTGGTCCGACACCAGAAAGGCCACTGCATCGACGATTTCCATCGGCGTGCCCAGGCGGCCCTTCTCGGACAGGCGGGATTGCGTCGCAGCGTCCAGCATGGGTGTCTCGACCGGGCCGGGGAACACTGCGTTGACCCGGATGCCCGACGGCGCAAGCTCGGCCGCGGCGATCTGCGTCAGTCCCCGCAGCGCCCACTTCGACGATCCGTAGGCGGCGTGGTTCGGGAACGGTCGGATGGCACCGGTGCTGCAGGTGTTGACGATCGCGGCACCGTCGGCGTGCCGAAGGTGATCGAGCGCGGCCCTGATACCGAGGAATGGGCCCAAACAGTTGACGCGCCAGCTGTGTTCGAATCCGGACGGCGTCTCGGCGGCGAGCGAGGCCCGGTGCAGCACGCCGGCGTTGTTGACCAGCGTCGTCAACGAGCCGAACCGGTCTGCCGTGGCGTCGACCGCGGCCCGCCACTGGTCTTCGGACGTGACGTCGAGCGGCAGCGCGAGTACGTCGTCGCCCGGCGCGTCGATCGGCAGCACATCGCATGCGGCGACGCGAAACCCGTCCTTGCGGAGTCGTTGCACGATCGCCGCGCCTTGTCCGCGCGCAGCCCCCGTCACGAGTGCTACCCGTTCCACTGCGCCTCCTTGAGGTGCTCGGCCGCGCCTCGCCGCAGCGCCTGCGACTCCGAGGCCAGCGTGATCATCCGAAAACCCAACTCGGCCATGGCATGCCCGGCCTTGCCTGACCCGGCGTGGATCCCGGCGACGAGGCCGGCCGCGGCGGCAGCGGCTTGTATGCGGATCATCGCGTGCCGCACGGATGGCTCGGTCCAGGCGTCGGCAGGACGGTGCCCCATCGAGATCGCGAGATCCGCCGGCCCCACGTAAAGGCCGGCCAGGCCCGGGACGGCGCAGATCTCGTCGAGCGCCGAAAGCCCCTGGGCCGTCTCGATCATCGCGAACACGCCGACCCGCGACTCCAGCGCGGCGGGATCGTGGCCGAGGCTGGCCCGCAGCGGCCCGAAGCTGCGCACGCCCGCGGGCGGGAATCGGGTCGCGGCCACCGCGGCGGCGGCCTGCTCCGCTGATTCGACCATCGCGACGATGACGGCGTCGGCGCCGGCGTCTGACACCCGGCCGATCGGTGCGGGATCCGCCGACGGCAGCCGCACGGCAGCGGCGATCGGCACATGCTCGAGCCGCCGCAGCAGCAGGGCGACGTCCGCGTCGTCGAGGTAACCGTGCTGAACGTCGAACCCGACGTAGTCGTAACCCGCGCAGGCGAATTCCTCGGGGCCGATCATCGTGGGGCCGACCACCCAGCCGCCCCACACCCGCTGCTTGCCGGCGAGCAGGTCCTCCAATCTGCTCATTCGGCGATCGCAATCTTGATGCGCTCCGGCGTCGGCGAGCACGCAAGCTCGAACGCCTCCTGCACCTCACCGACTTTGAACGTGTGCGTGAGGTATGTGCTGAGCAGGTCGGGGTGCTCTCGCGCGAACTCGCCGGCGCGGTCAAGCATCCGGCGCCGATCCAGTGTCACACCGGATTTCAGCGTCAGGTTGTTGCGCAGCATCGTCCGCATGCTGATCGGATAACTGTCGTCGTCGGCCACCCCGAAGTAGAAGATGGTGCCGCCGAACGCGGCCGCCTCGACCGCATGGTTCAGCGTGGCGACCTGGTGGCCGACGGCCTCGATCACGATCTGCGGTTTGTCCTGCGGGGCAAGGTGGCTCACCCAGCGATCGCTGGTCGCCCGAACGATGGTGTCGACGCCGAACTTCTCGCCGACGCCCGAGCGGTCGACCGGATCGACCCCCGTCACGTGCGAGGCTCCGAATGCCTTGGCCACGTACGAGAACAGCAGCCCAATCGACCCCTGCCCGATGACCGCCACGTGACGTCCCTGCAGCGAAGGCAGTTGCTCGACGGCGTAGAGCACGCACGCCAGCGGTTGCAGGCCGACCGCGAGCGCGGGCGTCAGCGCCGGGTCATACGGGGCCAGCCCATTGCCATCGGCCACAACGAATTCCATCAGGCCGTCGAACCCCGACGCCCAGCCCACCACGCGATCGCCCTGCGCATGATCCGGGTGGCGGCTGGCGAGCACCTCCCCCACAATCTCGTGAATGGGAAAGCCGTCCATTTCCGCGGCGCTGGCGCCGGTATCACCCGGCAAGCGGCCGCGCGCACCGCGGAAGCCGGGCAGGTCGCTGCCGCAGACCCCGGCGGCGAGGAAGCGCAGCAGCACCTGGTCCCCGGCGACGTCCGTAAACGACTTGTCCGGCACGTCATTTCGCTCAAAGGTGTACGGCGCGACCAGCCGATACGACCACACCGTCAGACCTCCACCGGAACGTTGTTCCAACCCCATTGAAAACTCGACGGCGGGCGCGACGCGCGTTGAACGTCGATCCGGTAGTCCGGCACGCGTTTGAGCCACTCGGACACCATGATCGCGATCTCCAGCCGCGCGAGGTGCACACCGAGGCAGAAGTGCTGCCCGCGGCCGAAAGCCAGCAGGCGATCGATGGGACGGTTCCAGATGAACTCATCCGGGTTCGGGTACTCCCGCTCGTCGCGGTTGGCCGACGCGAGCAGCGTGATGACGCGCTGACCGGGACGGATTGTGGTGCCGTGGATTTCGAACGGCTTGCGCACGGTGCGGGCGAACCATTGCGCGGGCGCACAGTAGCGGATCATCTCCTCACGCGCGACGGGCACGGTGGCGTCGAGATCGGCACGCACCTGCGCCATCTGGTCCGCGTATCGCGCCAGCTCCCACAATCCGTGCGCGACGATCTTGGGCACGGTCTCGGTGCCGCCGATGAACACGCCCAGCAGCTGCGTGGCGGCCTCGACATCGTCGAATGCCGACCCATCCGGCAACCGGTAGGCGATCAGGTTGTCGACGATGCGATTGCTGCCCGGCTTCGCCCGACACTGCTGCACCACCGGAATCAGATACTCCAGATATCCCGGCCGAGCGTTGGCCACCTCCACCCCGCTGCCCGGCTGGGCGAGGCTTCCGGCGTTGACGGTGGCCAGCACGTCGGGCGCCAGATCGACGGGCAAGCCCAGTAATTCGCACACCACCGACGCTGCGACGATGCCACCGTAGTCCTGCGTCAGATCGAACGACCCGCGCGGCAGCAGAGCGTCGAGACGCTCGTTGGCCAGCTCCCTGATCCGCCCCGCCAACGTGCCGACGGACCGCGGCCGGAACGGTCCCGACGTGCAGCGTCGCACGCCGTCGTAGATCGGCGCGTCGAAGTTGGCGTGAAAAGGCATCGGATGCACCGGCGGGTCCGGCACTGCACCGTCGTTGTGCTTGGCCAGAACCGTTGCGGCGGGCAAGGTTCCCTCGGACGCGACGAACGTGCCGTCGTTGATCTCCAGCACCCGCCAGATGTCGTCGAACCGCGACAATGCATAGGTGTCCCACGCCGCGATGTAGTACAGCGGGTAGTCGTCGCGCAGCACCCGGTAATAGGGCAGCGGATCGGCCATCACCGCGGGATCAAAGGGATCGTAGGAGAAGTCTTGTATCACTGGCATGTTCATTGCAGCGGCGATGGGGGTAGCGCCGCCAGGATCGAGTCCTCCCAGCCGTCGCGCAGCGCGGGCGCGACGCTCATCCAGGTGACGATCTCGGCCGGCGGGCTGTCCTTCCACGACGGGTAATGGTTGGCAAAGCAGTCCCAGTCGCCGTCGAGCGCCCAGTAGTGAATGACCTCGTTGAACCGGAACGTGGTGACGAACGAGCCCAGCCACCGCTTGCCGGTACGTTCCGACCAGGGCACATAGAGTCGCTCGAGCTCGCGGATGTAGTCGTCCTGGCGACCCGGCTTGGTCTGCATGATCTCCTGAATGACAAGGCCCGCACCGAAATTCGCCTCTTGAAGCTGAGCAAGCGTCCGGTTGCTCGCCCCGGCATACATGATTCGGCCTTCGCCCGAGGCACCAGTCTCGGCCAGAAACGCCGACCACTTCGCCGCCGCATCCTGATGGCTGCCGCCCCGCGCCTGCGCCTTGCCGATGCGCGCATAGTCGGCGAACGCGTCGATCTCCCAGATGATGGTGATCTGCGGCCAGTGGCCGTTGTACGGCGTCGTCTCCCACATCGCGAACAGGCGCGCGCCCAGTTCTTCCATCATCGGGTGGTAGACGTCGCCGAACACTTCACAGAAGCGGTCGCTTCGCCCCGAGCCCAGTGCGATCGTCTCGTGCAGGTACAGGAGGGTGTGGCCGAAAAACTTCTTCATCGCCGCCCGGAGATGCAGGTAGTTGACAGTGGCACCTAGCGAGCGTGACACTTAAGCCATGTTTTGTAAAGGCGCGGACCTGTTGACCCCGCTGGCCGGCGGTTTCTGCTTCGGCGAGGGCCCGCGCTGGTTCGAGGGGCTGCTGTGGTTCTCGGACATGCTGGGCGAGGCGGTGCACACCGTCGACCTCAACGGGTCCATGACGACGCTGCCATTGCCCGGCCACGCCCCCGCCGGCCTCGGGTTTCGCCCGGACGGCTCGCTGCTCATCGCGTCGACCGAGCGCCGCCACATCCTGCGCTACGACGGCGAAACCGTGGTCAGCCTTGCCGATCTGTCCTCGATGGCGCCGGCCAATCTCGGCGATATGGTCGTCGACGACCTCGGCCGTGCCTACGTCGGCTCGCAGGCCCGCGACGGCGGGGTGATCGTGCGCGTCGATCCGGACGACACGGCCGTCGTCGTCGCCACCGACCTCGACTTTCCGAACGGCATGGTCATCACG
This sequence comes from Mycobacterium hubeiense, assembly GCF_002838065.1. Classification (GTDB taxonomy): domain Bacteria; phylum Actinomycetota; class Actinomycetes; order Mycobacteriales; family Mycobacteriaceae; genus Mycobacterium; species Mycobacterium hubeiense. The sequence continues at coordinate 103,948 of NZ_PIZU01000015.1, forward strand.
CCCGACCGCACCACGTTGATCGTCGCCGAGTCGACGGGCAGACGCCTCACCGCGTTCACCATCAACGACGACGGCGGGCTCGGACAGCGCCGGGTTTTCGCCGACGGCCTCGACGGGCCGCCCGACGGCATCTGCCTGGACGCCGAGGGCGGCGTGTGGACGGCGATGACGCTGGCCCACCAGTTCCAGCGGGTGCTCGACGGCGGCGTCGTCACCGACCGCATCGACATCGGCGACCGCACCGCTATCGCCTGCGCGTTGGGCGGGCCGGAGAGGCGCACGCTGTTCCTGGTCTCCACCACCGACGCCTACCCCGAGCGACTCGTCGGCACCACACTGTCCCGCGTCGACGCGACGACGGTCGACGTCCCCGGCGCCGGGCTGCCATGAGCGAGCCCTACTACGAACTTGTCGATACGCAAGATCCCCGGGGCGAGAAGTTCATCGCGACCGACATGGTGCGCAGCACGTGGTCGGCAGCGATCCAGCACGCAGCGCCTGTCTCCGCGTTGCTGGTGCGAGCGCTGGAAGCTTGTGAACCACGTGACGACACCCGCCTCTCCCGCGTCCTCGTCGACCTGCTGGGACCCGTGCCCGCCGAAGGCGACATCTGGGTGCGCGCCCAACGCGACCGCGGGGGCAAGCAGATCGAGTTGGTCAGCGCCGAGATGCTGGCGCCCGGCCCCGACGGTCAGCCCCGCGCCGTCGCGAAGGCCAGCGGTTGGCGGCTGCAGCAGCTCGACACCGCGGCGGTGGTGCATACGGGCGCCGCGCCGCTACGTCCCGTCGCCGAGGCCCGCAGCCGCGACATGGCCAAGGATTGGGACCCCAACTATGTGCACAGCCTGGACTGGCGGTGGCTGACCACACCGCTGGCCGACGGGCCCGGCGAATCGTGGATCACGCCGACCGTCGACCTGGTCAAAGGTGAGTCGATGACACCGCTGCAGCGGTTGTTCGCGGTGGCCGACGACGCCAACGGCATCGGCGCCAAGCTCGACATCCGCAAGTGGACATTCCTCAACACCGATCTCGTCGTGCACATCCACCGGGTCCCGGACGGCAAGTGGATCGGCATCCGGGCCGAAACCCATTACGGCCCAGACGGTATCGGCACAACCATCGGCACGTTGTTCGACGAACAAGGAGCGGTCGGCGGCATCCAGCAATCGGTGCTGGTGCGCCCGCGGCCAAGACGCTGACGGCGATACTCCAATGCGCCGAAATGGAATTCCAGGCGGTCAAGACCGCGAGTTAGCGACCGGGAGTTCCATTTCGGCGGCCAGTCCCACCCGCGAGCGGATACTGGCCGCGACGGCGGAGGTGCTCGGTCGCCACGGAATGACCAAACTCAGCCTGTCGGAGGTTGCGCTACAGGCCGGCGTGTCTCGGCCGACGCTGTACCGCTGGTTTGCCTCCAAGAAGAATCTGCTCGACGCATTCGTGGTGTGGGAGCGATCGCTGTACGAACGCGGGGTGGCCGAGGCCTCGGCGGGTTTGCCCGCCAGTGAGCGGCTCGACGCGGTACTGCGGATCATCGTCGAATACCAGCAGTCCTATCCCGGATTGCGCATGGTCGACATCGAGCCCGCCCATGTGATCAAGCGATTGTCGAACATCCTGCCGCTCATGCGAGAACGGCTCGAGCGGCTGATACCCGCACCGGCCGCCGCCACCGTCGTGCGGGTGGCGGTTTCGCATTACCTGGTGCGCAGCGACGACGGCGACGAGTTCTTGGCGCAGCTCCGCCACGCCGCGGGTCTCACGAACGACGCGCCTTGAGTTCGGCGAGAATCTCGTCGGTGTGCTGCCCGAGTTGCGGTGCAGCCGAGCGGGGTTGCCACGGCGTGCCGTGAAAGTCGGCTGGTGTGGCCACCATTGGCGCGCTCGACTCCCCGTCGGGGACGTAGACGATGCCGCCCGCCGCGTGGAACTGATCGTCGGCGATCACGTCCTCGAGGGTGTTGATCGGCGACCAGAAGAAATCCGGTTCGTCCGCAAAGACTTCCGCCCACTCGGCCAACGGTTTGGTCGCGAAGATCGCGTCCAACTGTGCGATCAGCTCTGCGGCGTTGGCCGCCCGGTCACGCTGGTAGACGAACCGCGGGTCGGTCAGCCACTCCGATCGCCCGACCGCACGGCACAACGCCGGCCAGTGCCGATCACCCTGCAGGCCGACGATCCAGAACCGCTTGCCGTCGCCCGCCACGTAGTTGTTCATGCACGGGTTGGCCATCGACTCACGCTGGCCGATCGCGATCGAATGACCGGTCAGCAGAAAGGTGTTGAGGTCGAAGCTCACCGTGTAGGCGCCCTGCCGGTACAGCGACGTCGTCACCAATTGCCCGGTGCCGGTGCGGGTTCGGGCCACCAGCGCGGCGCACACCCCCGCTACCAACGTCATCCCCGCCGTGTGATCCCCCATCCCGCCGCGCTGGAACGGCGGAGTGTCGCCAGGGCGGGTGAGCAGGTGCGCGAGGCCGGCGCGGGCCCAGAACGCCGCGACGTCGTAGGCCGCGCGGTCCGCGTCGGGCCCGCCCATGCCGTAGCCGGTGATCAACCCGTAGACCAGGCGTGGGTTGTGGGCGGCCACCGCCTGGAAATCCAGACCGAGCCGTCGCAATGCACCTGGGCGGATGTTGGTGATGAAAACGTCTGCATCCGTGAGCAATTCGAGTGCGATATCGCGCCCGTCGGCGGTGCCGAGATCCAGGACGATGCTGCGCTTGGAGCGGTTGTCCATCTCGAACGGCGGGTTCGTTCCGTCGTCGATGCCCAGCATGCGCCCGAACAGACGCGCCGGGTCCCCGCCCGGCGGTTCGATCTTGACGACGTCGGCGCCCCAGTCCGCCAGAATGCCGCCCGCGGCAGGCGCCGCCACCCACACCCCAAGCTCGACGACCTTCACCCCGTCCATCGGTCCGGCCATGCTTCTCCATTTCGCGGTTTACAGATACGCATTAATTTGTAAACTAGGCCGAACACTGGCCAACCTAGGAGGCTAACGACCGGTGCTTCGGGAGTGTGTGGGTTTGGCCGCGCATATCGGTCGGGGCGTGCAACGCGTCGCGACCGACGCTGCGCTTCGTGGCGCGCGGTCGTTCCCGCGCCGGGTCGCAGACCTCGACGTCAGGGCGCTGTCGCGGATCATGCGGCGTGCGGTGACCTCGGTGTCGGTCATCGATGGCGACGCCGGCACCTCGTCGCGCGCGCGGCTGAAGCTGACGGGCGACGGCGTCCCCGAAACGGTCTTCGTCAAGATGCCAGCAGTGACGGCTGCGACGCGACTGATGGGTGAGCTGGGCCGCCTCGGGCACACCGAAGTGCGGTTCTACGACGATTTGTCGACCGCGCTGCCCGGTGTGCCGAGGTGTTACGGGTCGGCGTTCGACCCGTTGACCGGACGGTACGTGCTGGTGCTGGAGGACCTGCCCGCCGAGCGATGCGAGTTCCCCGACACCCTGCATCCACTGGACGCCGACAAGGCCAGTCTGCTCGTAGATCTGCTCGGCCGGCTGCACGCGACGTTCTGGGGCCGGCTGCCCGACTGGGTGTACTCGGCGTCGGGCGACCACACATCGCTGCTCACCGGAAAGCTGATGGATGTGTCCATCCGCCGGCTCGCCGAACGCACCGACATCCCGGTCGAGAACGGGCAATTCATCGCCCACAACTATCGCGCGGCCGCGCAACTGCTCGACCGGCCACCGCACACCGTGATGCACGGCGACGCGCATCCGGGCAACGTGTACTTCCGCGACGGGCGGGCGGGCCTGCTGGATTGGCAGGCGCTGCGCTGCGGCCACCCGGGCCGGGAATTGGCCTACACGCTGATCACCAGCATGACCACCGGCGATCGCCGGGCTGCCGAACGCGACCTGCTCGACGTCTACCGCAAGGCGCTTGTCGCCGCCGGCGGACCCGACCTGGACCGCGATGATTTGTGGGAGCGCTATCGGCTGGGCGGGGTATACGCCTACGCCGCGTCGCTGATCACCGCCGGGATGGGCGGTATGCAGGTCGAGGACGTCGCCGTGGAAGGCGTGCGACGCGGCGTGGCGGCGCTCGACGATCTCGAGACCGTCGCACTGCTCAAGAAGACGTTGTGACCGCGGTTGCGCCGTGGCGCGCCCGTTACCACCGGTTCCACGTTTTAGGATCGGTGGAACAGAACCACTACCAGAGGCTTTGGACGTGAACGAACCACAACCCGCGAGCCTCGTCGAGGACACGTCGACGAGGCACCGGATCCTGGTCGCCACTGCCGAAGTGCTCGCCCGCAGCGGGCAGACCAAATTGAGCCTGTCCGAGGTTGCTTTACAGGCAGGCGTGTCCCGGCCGACGCTGTACCGCTGGTTCGCGGACAAGCAGGAACTGCTGGACGCGTTCGGCGTGTATGAGCGCGAGATGTTCGACACCGGCATCAGCCGGGCGACCGCCGGTCTGCGCGGCCCGGAAAAGCTCGATGCGGCGCTGCGGTTCATCGTTTCCTACCAGCAGTCCTATTCAGGGGTGCGGCTGGTCGACATCGAGCCCGAGGTCGTCATCGCCCAGCTGGCGCGGGTGATCCCGCAGATGCGCGCCCGCCTGCAGAAGCTGCTGCCGGGACCCAACGGGGCGGTCAAGGCGGCGACGGCGATCCGCGTCGCGGTTTCGCACTACATTGTGCGCAGCGACGACGACGAACAGTTCCTCGCGCAGCTGCGCCACGCCGTCGGCATCAAGCAGTAATTGCGCCCGGGGGGGTGACACCCGGCCGCATATTTGTAAAGCTGTCCGCATGACGCAAGTGCAGAGTGACAGCGGCGTGTTGGCCGGCGACGACCGGATGCTCATCGACGGTGAGCTTCAATACACCGACAGCGGCGCGAAATTCGATGTGATCCATCCGGCCACCGGGGAGGTCGCCGGGCAGGCCACCGACGGCACCGTCGACGACATGGAGCGCGCGATCGGGGCGGCGCGGCGGGCCTTCGACACCACGGACTGGTCGCGCGACCTCGACTTCCGATACCACTGCCTGATGCAGCTGCACGAGGCGCTGGAACGCGAGAAGGAGCGGCTGCGGCGCATCCTGGTCACCGAAGTCGGTTGCCCCGTCACCGTGTCCGGCAGCCAGATCGAAAGCCCGATCGACGAGGTCAAGCACTGGGCAGAGCACGGCAAGAACTTCGAGTACGTGGTGGACACGGGCGTGCATCCGACCCAGCTGGGTCCGGCGCGGCGCAAGATCGTCTACGAGCCCGTCGGCGTCGTCGGCGCGATCACGCCGTGGAATGTGCCCTTCTACCTCAACATCGCCGAGACGGTGCCCGCGCTGATGGCGGGCAACACGGTGGTGCTCAAGCCCGCGCAGCTGACTCCGTGGTCGGGCAGCGAGTACGGCCGCATTGTCGCCGAGGAGACGGATATCCCTGCCGGCGTCTTCAACGTGGTGGTGTCGAACGCCAACGAGGTGGGTGCGGCACTGTCGGCCGATCCGCGGGTGGACATGATCACCTTCACCGGGTCGACGGCCACCGGGCGGGCCATCTTGGCCGCGGGCGCGCCGACGGTGAAGAAGACGCTGCTGGAGTTGGGCGGGAAGTCGGCGCACATCGTGCTCGACGATGCGGACTTTGGCTCTGCGCTGCCGTTGGCGGCGATGATGGCGTGCGTGATGTCCGGGCAGAGCTGCATCCTGCCGTCGCGAATCCTTCTGCCGCGCAGCCGGTATGACGAAGGCATCGAGATCCTCAAGACGTCGATGGAAAACTTCCCGGTGGGTGATCCGTGGACACCGGGCATCATGCAGGGACCGCAGATCAGCGAGACGCAGCGGCAGAAGGTGCTCGGTCTGATCCGCAGCGGCATCGACTCCGGTGCGCGGGTTGTCACCGGTGGCGGTGTGCCCGACAACCTACCGAAGGGCTACTACGTGCAGCCCACGCTGCTTGCCGACGTCGACCCGGATTCGCAAGTGGCGCAAGAGGAAATCTTCGGGCCGGTGTTGACCGTCACGCCGTATGACACCGAGGACGAGGCGATCGCGATCGCGAACAACTCGATCTACGGGCTCTCCGGTGAGGTGTCGTCGGCCGACGTCGACCGGGCGTTTCGGGTGGCTCAGCGGATGCGCACCGGCAATGTCACCATCAACGGCAAGAGCCACTTCGGGATCACCAGCCCGTTCGGCGGCACCAAACAAAGTGGGCTCGGCCGGCGCAATGGCGAGGAAGGCTACAAGGAGTACATGGAGTCCAAGACGATCGGCATGCCGGAGTGATGGACGCTGAGCGGATCAGCGACGAACTCGAAATCACTGCGCTGCTCAACAGATACGCACGCGCCGTCGACAGCAAGGACTGGGAGCTGTACCGGTCGGTGTTCACCGACGACGCGGTCATCGACTACTCATCGGCGGGCGCGGTCGCGGGCGGCCGCGATGAGGTGGTCGACTGGTTCGCGGCGAATTTCGGGGTGATTCCATGGTCCATGCACTACATCACCAACATCGAAAGTGAGATCGACGGCGACACGGCGCGGGTGCGGGCGATGTTCTACAACCCGATGCAGCTGCCCGGCATGAGCGAGATGTCGTCCTGCGGCGGCTATTACGAACACGAGTTGGTCCGGACGCCTGACGGGTGGCGCAGTCGCCATCTGCGCGAGGACAACGTTTGGTTCGTCAACGGGCCTCCCCGTTAACGCCGAGATTGCACTCAGCCCTCGGCGGCCAGTTGACCGCACGCCGCCGCAATTTCGCGGCCGCGGGTATCGCGGACCGTGCAGGACACGCCCCGCTCACGGACCCGTCGCACGAACTCTCGCTCGGCCGGTTTCGGGCTTGCGTCCCACTCGCTGCCCGGTGTCGGGTTCAACGGAATGACGTTGACGTGCACCAGCGGGCCCAATGAGCCGTGCAGCTTCTTACCCAAAAGGTCTGCGCGCCAAGGCTGATCGTTGACATCGCGGATCAGCGCGTACTCGATCGATACCCGCCGCCCGGTCACGTCGGCGTAATAGCGTGCCGCATCGAGCGCGTCGCCGACCTTCCAGCGGGTGTTGACCGGCACCAGCGTGTCGCGCAGTTCGTCGTCCGGTGCGTGCAACGACAGCGCCAACGTGACGTTCAGTCGTTCGTCGGCGAGCTTGCGGATCGCCGGGGCCAGGCCCACCGTCGACACCGTCACCGAGCGCGCCGAGATGCCGAAGCCGTGCGGTGGCGCTGCGACGATGCGCCGCACGGCGCCCAGCACGCGGTTGTAATTGGCCAGCGGCTCGCCCATGCCCATGAAGACGATGTTGGACAGCCTGCCGTGGTCGCGGTCGCGCAATTCGACGGCCGCCGCCCGCACCTGCTCGAGAATCTCGGCGGTCGACAGGTTGCGCATCAGCCCGCCCTGGCCCGTCGCGCAGAATGGACAGGCCATGCCGCAGCCCGCCTGCGAGGAGATGCAGACGGTATTGCGGTCTGGGTAGCGCATCAGCACCGACTCGAACGTCGTCCCGTCCACCGCGCGCCACAGCATCTTGCGGGTCTCACCCGCGTCGCACTCGATCTCGCGCACCGCGTCGAGCAGCCGCGGGAACATCGCGTCGGCGATCTGATCCCGCACGCCCGCGGGTAAATCGGTCATCGCGTGCGGATCGGCGATCAGCCGGCCGTAGTACTGATTGGCCAACTGCTTGCCGCGAAACGCCGGCAGGCCCAACTCCGCGACCGCCGCCGCGCGCCCGGCGTCGTCGAGGTCTGCGAAGTGCCGCGGCGGCGTTGCGCGTCGCGGAGCGTCGAAAACCAGGGGTAACGGGCCAGACATGGTGTTTGTCAGTATCTCATCCGAAGCTGGCCGAAATTGATTGGACGACGGCCTCGTCGGCTCCGCACCATGGCCTTATGCCGTTCCGCGCTGCGTCGATCCTTACGTTCTTCTATGCCTTGTCTGCGCTCGGCTAACCCATCGGCGGCCTGTTGGCTGAACGCGCGCGCGTCACGCCAGCAGCGTCAGCACGATCCAGCCCGCGACGGCCGAGGGCAGCATCGCGTCGATCCGGTCCATCACTCCCCCATGACCGGGTAGCAGTCTGCCCATGTCTTTGATGCCGAGGTCGCGTTTGACCTGCGACTCGACGAGATCGCCGAGTACGCCGGTGATCACCAGCATCAGGCCCAGCGCCACGCCTGCCCACCACGGCCGCTCCAACAGGAACACCACCGCCAGCACCGACGCGCCGATGCCGAACAGCAGCGACCCGGCCAGACCCTCCCAGGATTTCTTCGGGCTGATCGCCGGCACCATCAGATGCTTGCCGAACAGCACTCCGGCCGCGTAGCCGCCGATGTCGGCGAAGACGACGGTCGCGATCACGGTGAACACCCGCGCCCCACCGTGGTCCTGGAAGATCAACAGCGCACTGAAGCCGGCGAAGAGCGGCACCCAGGTCGCGAGGAGGATCGTGGCGGAGATGTCGCGCAGGTAGTTCACCGGCTGTTCGCGAAGACCGTGTCCGATCAGCCGCCAGACCATGGACACCACGATCGTCCCTGCATAGGCGCCCAGCAGGCCGGCCGGGCCGTAGGGCCACGTCAACCAGATCATCGCCTGGCCGCCGACGAGGAGCGGGATGACGGGCAGGGCGTACCCGGGCTCGCGCAGCCTGCGGATGACTTCGTGCGTCGCGATCGGAATCGCCACCGCGAGCACCGGCAGCCAACCGATGGGGGCGAACAGCAAAATCCCGATCGCCAGCGCACCGAGTGCGACGCCGACGGCAATCGCGGCCGGTAGGTTGCGCCCAGTACGCGATGCCTTCTTGGGCGGTTCCTCCACCGGGGTACCCACGGGACGTGCCTGCTGCTCGGCCACTAGACCTCCAGCAGTTCGCCTTCTTTGTGCTTCACCAAGTCGTCGATCTGCTGCGTGTATTGGTGAGTGGTCTTGTCGAGATCCTTCTCCGCGCGGGCCACCTCGTCCTCGCCGGCTTCGCCTTCCTTTTTGATGCGGTGCAGTTCCTCCATAGCTTTGCGACGGATGTTGCGCACCGACACCCGCGCGTCCTCGCCCTTGGCCTTGGCCTGCTTGACCAGTTCGCGGCGGCGCTCCTCGGTGAGCTGCGGGATGGCGACGCGAATGACGTTGCCGTCGTTGGTCGGATTCACCCCCAGGTCGGAGTTGCGGATGGCGTCCTCGATCGCCTTGAGCTGCGACTGCTCATAGGGCTTGATGACGACGAGCCGCGCCTCGGGAACGTTGATGCTCGACAGCTGGGTGATGGGCGTGGAGGCGCCGTAGTAGTCGATGTGGATGCGGGAGAACATGCCGGGGTTCGCCCGGCCGGTGCGGATGGATGCGAGGTCGTCGCGTGCCACCGCGACGGCCTTCTCCATCTTCTCCTCGGCGTCGAAGAGGGTTTCGTCGATCACTGTGCCTTCTCCCGTGTCCGTCAGCGCGTGGTGACCAGTGTTCCGATCTTCTCACCTGCAACCGCCCGGGCGATATTGCCGTCGATAAGGAGGTTGAACACGAGGATCGGCATGCCGTTGTCCATACAGAGGCTGAATGCCGTGGCGTCGGCCACCCGCAGTCCGCGGTCGATGACCTCGCGGTGAGTGATCGCGGTGAGCAGTTCGGCGTCGGGATTCTCCCGCGGGTCGGCGGTGAAGACGCCGTCGACGGCCTTGGCCATCAACACCACGTCGGCGCCGATCTCCAGCGCACGTTGGGCGGCGGTGGTGTCGGTGGAGAAGTACGGCAGGCCCATGCCGGCGCCGAAGATCACCACGCGGCCCTTCTCCAGATGCCGAACGGCCCGCAACGGAATGTAGGGCTCGGCGACCTGGCCCATGGTGATCGCGGTCTGCACCCGGGTCGCGATGCCCTCTTTTTCCAGAAAGTCTTGCAGCGCAAGGCTGTTCATCACGGTGCCGAGCATGCCCATGTAGTCGCTGCGGGTCCGCTCCATACCGCGCTGCTGCAGCTGCGCACCGCGGAAGAAGTTGCCACCGCCGATGACGACGGCCACCTGGACGCCGCTGCGGACCACTTCGGCGATCTGGCGGGCCACCTGGTGCACGACGTCGGGATCCAGCCCCACTCCGCCGCCGCCGAACATCTCACCGCCGAGTTTGAGCAGCACGCGCGAATAGAAGGGTCGGATCGGACCCGCCGCATCGGCGCCATTACTGCTTGTCGGCTCCGGGTCCGGCATCGGTTCCTTGGCCTCCTCGCATAAGAGTGCCATCCGGGCGCTGTCCCAGGACGGCACTCTTATCCTGCCTCATCGCAGACACCTCCGTTGCCAGGGGGCGTCGTTTCGCGAGGCCCGGTCTAGCCCAGGTGCGCGGACAGCAACCAGGCCGGCACCGACTTGCGGCCCTTGGGCTCATCGCGCAGGTCGGTGACCGGGAAGACCCCGTCGAGGCCCTCGGGGAAGTTGGCGTGGATGCGGGCCGGTTTGATCTCGTCGATGGTCCAGTACTTCGACACCACGTCGCGCAGCTCGTCTTCGGTGACCGGGTTCGCAGGCCCGTCGGGCATGCCCGCCCGATCGAACACCAAGACGAAGTAGGACGCGCCCGGGGCGGCGGCGCGCACGATCGAGCGCTGATAGCCCTCGCGTGCCTCCACCGGGATGGAGTGGAACAACGTGCTGTCGACGATGGTGCCGAACCGGCCGTCGTAGCCACCGAAGTCACTGATGTCGGCGACCTCGAAGCTGGCGTTGGTCACGCCGCGGCGGGCGGCTTCGGCCTTGGCCAGCTCGATCGCCGTGGGCGAGAGATCCAGGCCGACGGTGGTGAAGCCGCGCTCGGCGAGGTACAGCGAAACCGCTGCCTCGCCGCACCCGACGTCGAGGACGTCGCCGTGGAACTTGCCCTGCTCGATGAGGGCGGCGATCTCGGGCTGGGGCTCGCCGATGCTCCATGGCGGACGGGGCATCTCGGCGATCTCGCCACGGTATGCGGATTCGAACCTGAAGTCGTCTGGTGCGGTCATGACTCCGGTATATCAACCTGGTTGATATGTGTCAACATGCTTGATATGAGCGAGCTCTTGGAGGACCAGCCGCTGGGCTACCTGCTGCAACGGGTCAGCAATGTCTTGCGCGGCGAGGTGACCGCAACGGTCCTGGAACCGCTCGGACTGGCGTTCCCGCAATACATCTGCATGCGGGTGCTGTCGCGCTATCCCGGGCGATCCAACGCCGAGCTCGCGCGGGATATGAACGTGTCGCCGCAGGCGATGAACATGGTGTTGCGGGGCCTTGAAGAACGCGGGCTCGTCACCCGGCCGGCGACCGCCGCATCGGGCCGGTCGCTGCCCGCCGAGCTGACACGCGAGGGTTTGGAGTTGTTGCGCCGCACCGATTCCGGCGTGCGTGCGGCCGAGCGTCGCCTGCTGTCCGGTCTGACTGAACAGCAGCGGCGTGAGTTCAAGCGGATTCTGGTGACCCTGGGATCAGACTGAGGCCTTGCGGCCGAGGCCGGCCATCAGCAGCGGCGTCACCAGCCGGATGTCGGCACCGAACCGTTGCGACGCCGCATCGGCCTCCTCGGCGGTGAGCAGGCCGGCCTCGACCACGGCGCCGCGCAAACTCTCGAAGGACAGCCGGAAGAACTCGAAGCCGGGATCGCGGGAGCTGATGAGGCGGGCGCGGCCTTCGCCGCGTACGTCGACGAGGCCGGCGTCGGCCATGTCGGCGACGACCTGCCGACCGTATCTCGGTTCGAACCCGGCCCGCTGCATGAACGCCATGATCGCCTCGGTCACCCGGTCAAGGCCGGGCTCGTCGCCCTCGAAGCCGAAGCAGCTCCAGTCGTAGTCCTCGATGACCATCCACCCGCCGGGACGCAGCGTGGCTGCCAGACGGTCCAGAATCTGCCTGCGCTCGGGGAGGTGCTCGAGCACCAAACGCGCATGGACCACGTCGAATTCGGCCTGCGGGAGCTCATTGGTGCGGATGTCGATCTGGCGCACCTCAATGCGTTCGGATGCCAACGGCTCGACGAAGCGGGTGTCGATATCGACGGCGAGGACGGTCGCGCCGCGGTCGGCCATCCATCGCACCATCGACCCGCCCCCGGCGCCGACCTCGAGGCATTTCCAGTCAGGGCCCACGCCGAGCTCGGCGAGCAGGGCCTGAGTGCCCGGATCCCACAGCGACTCCATGCCCGCCAGTCGGGCCCGCTCCTCGGCGAAGCTCTGGTCGTAGACGTACTCGTGCGTCATCCCTGAATTCTCGGCCACGGGCGGGCCGCTTCGAGTTCGTACGCCAACTCCAGCAGACGGACTTCCTGGCCGACGGTGGAGGCGAACATCATCCCGACCGGCAGGCCTGACGCCGACTGCGCCAGCGGCAGCGAGATCGCCGGTTCGCCGGTGGCGTTCTGCAGCGGTGTGAACGCGACCCACTCGATGAGCCGGTCGATGATCTGCTGGTAGTCCGCGGTGGGGTCGAGGTGTCCGATCGCGGGCGTCACATCGGCCACCGTCGGCGTCAACACCACGTCGTAGGTTTGGCCCAGCCGGGACGTCACGCGTCGCATCCGGGACAGTCGCGCGATGGCCAGCGGGAGCCGGTGCAGGTTGCGCGCGGCGAAGCGCTCCAGGCCCAGGGTGAGGTTGTCCAGCCTTGTGCGGTCGAAGCTTTCGCCAAAGGTGCGACGTCCGCCGCGCACCAACGCGAACGCCAGAAAGGACCAGTACAGCAGGAAGTCGTTCATGAAGTGCGGCGGCACTGGGTTGTCGATCGGTGTGACACGATGGCCGAACTCTTCGAGCAGCGCAGCGGTTTTCAGCGTCAGCTCCCGCACTTCCGGGCTGGCTTTACGCGCGATCGATTGCGTGCAGACCGCGACCCGCAACCTCTTCTTCGCCGGGCCTGTGACGTCGCCGATCGGCGGCAGCTTGGGGTTGCGGTAGACGCGCTCCATCTCCCGGTAGAACGCCGCGGTGTCACGCACCGAGCGGGTGACGACGCCGTTGGTCACGATGCGCAGTGGCATCTGCCGCATGTCCTTGTCCAGCGGCAGCCGCCCGCGCGACGGCTTCAGGCCCACTAACCCGTTGCAGGAGGCGGGAATTCGGATGGAGCCGCCGCCGTCGTTGGCGTGCGCGAGGGGCACCACCCCGGCGGCGACGAACGCGCCCGAGCCCGACGACGACGCGCCGGCGGTGTAGTCGGGATTCCACGGGTTGCGCACCGGACCCAATCGCGGATGCTCGGCCGACGCGCTGAAGCCGAATTCGGACAGGCGGGTCTTCCCCAGCGGCACCAGGCCTGTCGCCAGATACGCGCGGGCGAAATCGCCGTCGACCAACTCCGGACGCGGGTCCCACGCGTCGGTGCCCTGCATCGTCGGCATGTCGCCGACGGCGACGTTGTCCTTGATGTAGGTGGGCACGCCGTCGAAGTAACCGCCGTAGGGCCGCGCGGCCCGCCCGCGGGTCCGGGCGCGCTCGAACGCCTCATACGCCAAGCCGTTGAGCATCGGGTTGACGGCCTCGGTGCGCGCGATCGCGGCGTCGATTAGTTCCCCGACCGTGACACGGCCGGCGGCCAATTCGTGGACAAGGCCGACCGCGTCGAACTCACCGAGGGCGTCATCGCGAAATGCGGATATCCGGGTCACACGCCGACGGTACCAACTCGTACCGCCGAGGTCACTCGCCGAGCAGACACAAAATCGCACAAAACCGCGGCAAATCGTGCGACTTTGCGTCTGTTCGCGGTGTTAGGCCTGGCCGACCTCGAACCGGACGAACCGCGTGACGGTCACACCCGCCTCGTCGAGCAGCGCCTTGACCGTCTTTTTGTTGTCGGACACCGATGGCTGATCCAGCAGCACGACATCCTTGTAGAAACCGGTCACGCGGCCCTCGACGATCTTGGGCAGCGCCTGTTCGGGCTTGCCCTCGTTGCGGGCGGTCTCCTCGGCGATGCGCCGCTCGTTGGCGACGATGTCCTCGGGCACGTCCTCACGCGTCAGGTAGCGGGCCTTCAGCGCGGCGATCTGCAGGGCGACCGCGTGGGCGGCCTCGGTGTTGTCGCCCTCGTACTCCACGAGCACACCCACCGCCGGCGGCAGATCGGCCGCTCGCTTGTGCAGGTAGGTCTCGACCTTGCCGTCGAAATAGGCGACCCGACGCAGCTCGAGCTTCTCGCCGATCTTCGCGGACAGATCCGCGATGACCTGCTCGACGGTCTTGTCGCCGACCTTGGCGGCCTTGAGCGAGTCGACGTCGTTGGCCTTCGCAGCCGCGGCTGCCGCCACGATCTGATCGGCCACCGACTGGAACTCGGCGTTCTTCGCAACGAAGTCCGTCTCCGAGTTCAGCTCGATCAGCGCACCGTCCTTGGCGGCCACCAGACCCTCGGCCGTCGCACGCTCGGCGCGCTTGCCGACGTCCTTGGCGCCCTTGATGCGCAGCAGCTCGACAGCCTTGTCGAAGTCGCCGTCGGCCTCGACGAGCGCGTTCTTCGAGTCGAGCATGCCGGCGCCGGTCAGCTCCCGCAGGCGCTTGACGTCGGCGGCGGTGTAGTTGGCCATATCTGGTCTCCCTAAGACTCTGAAGTTTTCGGTTCGGTTTGGATGTCGGCCTCGGGCGTTCCCGGCGCGCCGGTCGACGCCGTCGCCGTCGCGCCGGCCAGCAGCTCCTGCTCCCACTCGGCCAGCGGCTCAGCGCCTTCGGCTTCGGCCTTCTCGCCGGCACCGGCGCGGGCCTGCAGGCCTTCGGCGACCGCCGAGGCGATCACCTTGGTCAGCAGCGCGGCCGAACGGATCGCGTCGTCATTGCCCGGGATCGGGTAGTCGACGAGGTCGGGATCGCAGTTGGTGTCGAGGATCGCGATCACGGGGATGCCCAGCTTGCGGGCCTCACCGACGGCGATGTGCTCCTTGTTGGTGTCGACGACCCATACGGCCGATGGCACCTTCTGCATGTCCCGGATACCGCCGAGGCTGCGCTCGAGCTTGTTCTTCTCGCGGGTCAGGCCGAGGATTTCCTTCTTGGTGCGGCCCTCGAACCCGCCGGTCTGCTCCATCGCCTCGAGTTCCTTGAGGCGCTGCAGCCGCTTGTGCACGGTGGAGAAGTTGGTGAGCATGCCGCCCAGCCAGCGCTGGTTCACGTACGGCATGCCGACGCGGGTGGCCTCCTCGGCGATCGACTCCTGCGCCTGCTTCTTGGTGCCGACGAACAGGATGGTGCCGCCGTGGGCGACCGTCTCCTTGACGAATTCGTACGCCTTGTCGATGTAGGTCAGCGTCTGCTGCAGATCGATGATGTAGATGCCGTTGCGGTCGGTGAAGATGAACCGCTTCATCTTGGGGTTCCAACGACGGGTCTGATGCCCGAAGTGGGCGCCGCTGTCAAGCAGCTGTTTCATGGTCACTACGGCCATGGGTTTATGCCTCTTTTGTTGTCGGTTGACGCGCGGCGCCGGGTGACGCCGAGCCCTGGTGTCTGCGGAACATCGGACCCGCTTCCGATCTCGGCGGCGGGACCAGCCGATGTTCGGTCGGCTGCAGACACGCGAAGTCAGCCCGCTGATGCGAGCTGCGGTTAGCAGTTTACACGGCGTGCGGGCGTGCTTTATCCACAGTGACCTGGCCATCCACAGCCCGCGCGATCGGGATGGCGGATCGCGGCGCATGACGGTGAGCTGGTTGTATGCGCAGGCTGGTGGCGATAGTGGCCGTTGGGTTGGTGTGCGCGCCCGCTGCGCGTGCCGAGGACGGCCGACTCGAGTGGCCGCTGCGGCCCCGACCAAGTGTTTCGCGGACGTTCGACGCGCCGTCACCGAACTGGCAGCGCGGCCACCGCGGCGTCGACCTGGCCGGGTTCGCAGGCCAGCCGGTGTATGCGGGCGCCGCGGGCACCGTCGTGTTCGCCGGGGAGCTGGCCGGGCGGCCGCTGGTATCGATCGCCCATCCCGGCGGACTGCGGACGACCTACGAGCCAGTGCGTCCCGCGGTGCGGGTGGGTCAGCTCGTCGACACCGGAGCGGTGGTGGGGGCATTGGCGGCCGGCCATGCCGGCTGCGTGGCATCGGCGTGCCTGCACTGGGGCGCGATGTGGGGTCCGGCGTCGCGGGCCGACTACGTGGATCCGCTTGGGCTCGTGGTCAGTACACCGATCCGGCTCAAACCGCTGGGCGGATGAGGCGCTCCACGCATAGCGTCGAGGCATGCCCACCGAAGCTCACCGTTCGCGCCGGCTCCGGTTCGGCCTGCACATCGCGCTGCCGCGCGGTCAGAACTTCGGCGGCTTCGCGGCCGCGGTCGAGCAGGCCGGGTTCGACGTGCTGACCATCCCCGACCATCTCGTCGCATCGGTGTCACCGTTCGCCGGCGCCGCCGCGGCCGCCATGGCCACCTCCCGGTTGCACACCGGCACGCTGGTGTTGAACAACGATCTGCGCCATCCCGTCGAAACGGCGCGCGAGGCGGCGACCGTCGCGGACGTCTCGGGTGGCCGCTTCGAACTCGGGCTTGGCGCGGGGCACATGAAATCCGAGTACGACGCCGCCGGGCTGAAGTTCGACTCCGGGGCGGTGCGCGTCGACCGGCTGATCGAAGCCGTCGACGTGATCCGGTCCCTGCTGGCCGGAGAAGCGGTCGACGTCGATGGCGCGCACTACTGCGTGCGGGCCGACGCAGGCGCTTTGGTTGCCGCGCCGAACGTTCCCGTGCCGCTGCTTATCGGCGGCAACGGCACGCGGGTGCTGCGGCTGGCCGGCCGCGTGGCCGACATCGTCGGGCTGGCGGGCATCACCCACAACCGCGACGCCACCGAGGTCAGGCTGACCCATTTCGACCTGGCGGGCCTCGACGACCGCATCGCAGTGGTGCGCGACGCGGCGGGCGATCGCTTCGATGCGATCGAACTCAATGCGCTGATCCAATTTGTGGTCGTCACCGACGACCGGGCGGCGGCCGCCGCGGAGCTGGCCGAGGCGTTAGAGGTGGCGCCCGAATTGGTGCTGGAGTCGCCGTTCGTGTTGCTGGGGACGCACGAGCAGATGGCCGAGTCGCTGGTGGCGCGCCAGCAGCGATTCGGCGTGAGCTATTGGACCGTGTTCGACGAGTGGGTCGGCCGACCGTCCGCGATGCCCGACATCGCGAAAGTCATTGCCCTGCTTCGGTCGTGAGCTTGTGATTTCGGCGCGCTGGGTCGCGCTGAGCGGGCTGTATCG
>NZ_PIZU01000149.1 GCF_002838065.1 Mycobacterium hubeiense
CGCCTGAACAACCCGATCCACAGGTATTGACAATTTCTCTCGCCGTCGTCAGATCACGGAAGTCGTCGAGCACCAGCTGACACTGCACATGGTCGGGTTGCGGTGTGAGACTGACGATTCCGTTGCCATTCGGTAAGCGAAGCGTCCGTCGGTACGCACCGTCACGCACTTCCTCGATGCCCGGGACGGCGCTGGCCGCCAGGTGGCCGAACACACCTTCATACGCGAAGGGCGTACGGACGGGCAGTCGCAAGGACAAGGCGCCGGGAGTGGCGGGCTGGCCGAATCGTGCCTGGGCCCGCCGGCGCAACGCGGTCGGCGTCAGATCGCACACCGACCGCACCGTGTCATTGAACTGGCGGATACTCGCGAACCCGGCGCCGAACGCCACATCGCCGAACGGCAGATCCGTCGTCTCGATCAGGACACGGGC
>NZ_PIZU01000151.1 GCF_002838065.1 Mycobacterium hubeiense
TGACCGGCGAGTTCCCCGGTGACTACGGCTGGGATACCTCTGGCCTGTCGGCCGACCCCGCCACCTTCGCTCGCTACCGCGAGATCGAGGTCATCCATGCCCGCTGGGCCATGCTCGGCGCCCTGGGCTGCGTCGTGCCCGAGCTGCTGGACGGCACCAACCACATTGCCTGGTTCAAGGCCGGCGCCGAGATCTTCGGCGACGACGGCATCCAGTACCTGGGCATCCCCGGCCTGATCAACGCCAAGTCCATCGTGGCGACCCTGATCGTGCAGGTGGTGCTCATGTCGTATGTTGAGGGCTACCGCGTCAACGGCGGCCCGGCCGGCACCGGCCTGGACGCTGTCTACCCCGGCGGCAACTTCGACCCCCTGGGCCTGGCTGACGACCC
>NZ_PIZU01000152.1 GCF_002838065.1 Mycobacterium hubeiense
CGTGTGCGCTCAGTCGAACAGGGAGAAGCCCATGTCCTCGTCCTCCTCCTCCTCAACCTTCTCCTCCTTCTTCTCCTCGGCGGCGGCAGCGGCGCCACCGGCGGCGGGCGCAGCGGACGCGGCCGCGGCGCCACCAGAGGGCACGGACGCCAGCTTGGCGGTACCGGCGGCAATCACCTCGTTGATGTCCTTGCCCTCCAGCTCGGCCAGCAGCTTCTGCACGCGCTCGGCCTCAGCCTCAATGCCGACAGAAGACAGGATCTTCTTGATGTCGGCCTCAGCGGGCGCGGCGTTGCCGCCGAGGGCAGCCAGCAGGTAAGCGGCGACGACCTTCATCCTGATGCTACAGCAGTTTAAGGCAGAGCCAGCCGTAGGCAC
>NZ_PIZU01000153.1 GCF_002838065.1 Mycobacterium hubeiense
TTTGGCAAGCGCAAGAGCCTGGCGTCCATCCGCACCTGCACCTCGCACGTGCAGAACATGATCACCGGCGTGACCAAGGGCTACGAGTACAAGATGCGCCTGGTGTATGCCCATTTCCCCATCAACATCAACATTGAGAACAAGGGCGCCAAGGTGGAGATCCGCAACTTCCTGGGCGAGAAGATTGTGCGCGTGGTGGACATGCTGCCCGGCGTGACCTGCGAGCGCAGCTCCGCCGTCAAGGACGAGCTGATCCTGACCGGCAACGACATCGAGCTGGTGTCCCGCAGCAGCGCGCTGATCCACCAGAAGTGCCTGGTGAAGAAGAAGGACATCCGCAAGTTCCTGGACGGCATCTACCTCAGCGAGCG
>NZ_PIZU01000154.1 GCF_002838065.1 Mycobacterium hubeiense
CCGCGTTCCAGCTAAGTGGTCTGCAAAGGATTTACCCCAATGAGCGAGTGGAATTGTCGTGCATGGCCCCGACCCGGGCGTGTGGCCCGGGCCGAGGGATCCATCGGGTATGCTCCTGGACTGGGATGAACCCAGCCTATTGGTAGTCGGGTGACGTTCATTGGGACAGATGACCCCGCTCCTAGCATGGCTTCCGACTTAGAGGCGTTCAGTCGTTAGCCTACGGATGGTAGCTTTGCGCCACCGCCTTTTCAGGCGAGCGCATTACCAATTATCCGAACCGGCGGTTCCTCTCGTACTGAGCCGGATTACTATGGCGGGATCGCACAACAGTAGGGTAAAACTAACCTGTCTCACGACGGTCTAA
>NZ_PIZU01000156.1 GCF_002838065.1 Mycobacterium hubeiense
CCTGGGCAACCCCTCCCTGATCCACGCTCAGTCCATCGTGGCCATCCTGCTGACCCAGCTGGTGCTCATGGGCCTGATTGAGGGCTACCGCGTCAACGGCGGCCCGGCCGGCGAGGTGGTGGACCCCATCTACCCCGGTGAGGCCTTTGACCCCCTGGGCCTGGCTGACGACCCCGACACCCTGGCTGAGCTCAAGGTGAAGGAGATCAAGAACGGCCGCCTCGCCATGGTGTCCATGTTTGGCTTCTTCATCCAGGCCATTGTGACCGGCAAGGGCCCCGTGCAGAACCTGTCCGACCACCTGGCCTCCCCCTCCACCGACAACTTCTACTCCCTGTACGCCAAGACCCTGGCGTAAGCGGCC
>NZ_PIZU01000157.1 GCF_002838065.1 Mycobacterium hubeiense
CTGGTCACACCCACTTTCATCTACCTCTCCTAGAGATAAGAATCGCTCCACGGTCCCAGGCCATCAACCGCTCCGGGTAACAGAAGAACGCGTTGGGATGGTTGTAGAGCCGTGAATCGCCGCACAGCGTGGGGGCGTTGGGGTCCTTGGAATCCCAGGACGCGAAGTTGTCGACCGGGCGGAACACACCGTCGAAGTTGCTTTCGAAGTTCTGCTGCCAAAACTCGCCGATATCGTTGGCCGCCAACAACGCCAGCTTGTCCATGTCGCCGCCGTCGGTGTAGCGCACCTTGCCGAACGGTTCGGGCGCGTTGTCGCGCACCCCGCTCACCCCGTCGACCGCGGGCAACCCACCCACCCGAA
>NZ_PIZU01000016.1 GCF_002838065.1 Mycobacterium hubeiense
TCCGATCGCCCGGGCTCGCTCGGCTCGCACCTTCGCCTCGTCATCGCCGACCGCCACCGCCTGCCTCCTTGCTGTCTTCAAAACACACGACAGCGCACAGGATTACGGCCCACTCGACGGCTACGGCAGGGTCGACTCGTGTTGCACCGCGCTACCCGGCCAGCCCGGCGCCAACAACCGGCCACCCGACACGGCCACCGCGGTCTCGGCCAGCGACGCCGTGGGTAGCGCGAACCGGCCCCCGACTGCTGCCGCGACCGCCGCGATCACCGTCACCGCATCGGCGAACACCCCGCCGGCCGCCTCCGGCATCACCGGATCCGGGTCCACCGCGGCCAACCAGACGGTGAACGTCGACCGCACCGCCTCGGCCCGCTCGGCGAAGCGTCGCAGCCAGCCACGCACCGTCTCGCCCGGGCGACCCAGCTCGGCGGCGATCCGCCGAAACCCGAAGCCACACCGCGCTTTCGCCGCCAACGCCGACACGATCACCGCCGCCGTATCGGCCCGGCGCAGTAGCGCGGTCACCGGCACCAACACATGCGTCATCCCGCAACCGGTGCACCGCGACCGGCGCGGACATAACCCCACCGGCCCGTCCGCGCCGCGCACCTGCCGCGACCTGGCCCGCCCCCAGCCCCTTAGCGCCGCGCCACACGACGGGCACCACAACTCGCCCGCCGCCAGCCTGCGCTCGACTCCATCACGATCGGCCTCTACGGTGACCACTGCGCCTCCAAGCGCACATAGGCGGCTCTCCCGTAGCACTCCGCCAAGAGACGACGGGAGGGCCGGCGCCTACCAATGACCTGATCACCGTGCCGCCCCGACACCACAAACAGCAACCGGCACCGACAGACCAAGACCAGCTGCTCAGCCTCAGCGCCGGACCGCTACCCCCACGTGGTCACCCTGAATGCCTCCGAACACGGGTGGCGCGTGCCGTGGACGCTGGGTGTTGACCCGTCGTATCGCAATCGGTATGACGGTCAGTTTCGGTAGCGAGGCGAGTCTGTCCAATTGAGCACCGCGGCGGATACCGCCGCAGCGCCGGACTGAGGAATGATGTTCGGGAAGGGCACTCGCCGGGCGGGATCGACGGTGTAGTCGAATTTGTTGGTGGTGACGAAGATTCGGCTGAAATTGTAGGACTCGCCGGTGATGGCGGCGATGAGCCGGGCTTCGATTGTCGCGTTTGACACCGGGAGCGGCAGGGTGGTTCGACGCAGCCCTAAGGCGTCGGCGATCTGCTCGACGAGTTGCTGGTGGGTAGGCTGTGCGGAGGCGGGCACGTCCCATGAACCGGTCGCGTCCGCAGTTGCCGCGGCCAGGAGGCATTCGGCGACGGTGTGTGCGTCGACGACGGCGATGCGGTTGTGCCGCCACGGTCCAAGGGGGATCACTGGAAGACGGTGAACCAGACGCACATAGGGGCGCAACGCCCGCGATCCCGAGCCGAGCACCATCGGGCAACGCAGAACGACAGCACCCTCGATGCGCTCCCGAAAGATGTGTTCGACGCTGAGGCGGTTGTGTTGATACGCCGGAGCGGCCTGGCCGGCCGGTGGAGCCAGCGTCGTGAGGTAGACGACTCGCGGGACACCTTCGGCAGCTGCCGTGGCGGCGAACGTGTGAGCGGCGCGCACGTCGCGTTCGTCGGTGCTGCCCGGCCCCGGGTCCAGCGAGTGTACGAAGTAGTAGGCGACGTCCACACCGGTGAGGGCCCGCTGCAGGCCCTCACCGGTGACCGCGTCGCCTCGAACGACTTCGTCCAGACCGATCGGTGCGGTAGCCGTGTTGCGAACAAGGCCCCGCACCCGATGACCGCCGGCTGTGAGTCGTCGGGCGAGGGCACGCCCGTTGAAACCGCTTGCCCCGACGATGAGTGCGGTCAGCGGAGCTGTGTTCGCGGTTGGTGCCGAGTCTGTTCCGGCATCGGGGGTGCGGTTCATCGGGTGTTGCTGGGTCATTTGCTGCGGCTGACCGGTTCGGCGGTTTTCGTCCCGTGTTGCTGAAGAAACTCGACAACCATCTCCGAGAAGACGTCGGGTTGGTCCTCCTGGACCAGCATGTGGGAGTCCTCGATGAACTTCAGGGTGGCGTTCGGCAGATCATTGGCCAGCCGCTGGCCGTATTCGGCTGGGACGAGGCGATCTTCGCGGGGCCACGCGACCAAAACGGGTTGGGTGATGGACGCGAACTTGGGCACGACCTCGAGCGTGAACTTGTTGCTCACGCCTTGTGCGACGAAGCGGCTCAGGTCGGCGCGAACGTCGGCGCTATTGCGGCTGGGCAACAGGAAGCTGTCCATCACATCATCAGGTATGGGTCGCTTGGTCGCGGGCCCGAACGTGAACGGCAGGCGCTGTAGGGCGCGGATCCGGATGATTTCGGTCACCGCACGGGTCGCGCCAGGAATTTTGATGGCTTTGGTCAGCCAGTTGTAGCGGGCCGGGGGAAACACCTCGTAGCAGTCCACCCCGGCGAGCACCACTCGCCCGACGCGTGCGGAGTTGCGCACGAGCAGGCTTTGAGTGACGACGCCGCCGGAGTCGTTGGCCACCAGAGTGACGTCGGTGAGGTTTAGTTGATCGAGAAATTCCGCGAGCATGTCAGCGACTCCGGGTGGGGTGAGATCAGCGTAGGGCACCGGGATACTGTGAGCACCGAGCGGAAGATCAGGGGCGATGCAGCGATAGCCGGCCGCCGCGATATTGGGAATCACTTTGCGCCACGTGTTGGCGTTCATCATGAAGCCGTGAACGAACACCACCGGCGACCCAGTGCCGGTGTCGTAGTAGCGGATTGCTCCGCGGTCCAGATTGGCCACATGAACGGTGCCCAGAACTGTGCTGTGTCGCGAGTTGTTTGGTGTCATGGTGCGGGTTACTCCTCTTCGTTATTGAATTGCAGGACCGAGTTACGGATTTCGATGGCTGTGGTTCACGGCTTCACCGGGTGGCATGGCGGTCTCGGCGGCGAGATGTTCGACCAGACCAGTCACCGTCAGCGCCATCACATGTGGGTGCGACATTGGTGACCAGTGGCCGGCTTTGATGTCACGCGGCCACAGACGCGGCGCCCACCGCGCCAATTCGTCGTAGATGTAGGGCCGTACAAATGGATCTGTGGTGTTGACGATCAGTTGCACCGGCACGTCGACGCAATGGTCCCTGCGCGCGCTCCACAGTGTGTTGAAGACGTTGGCCCCGTACACCTTCACGCTGTTGGCCGCGTCGGTGGCCATGGCCTCGGAATGGTGGATCATCTCGGTCGGTATTCCGTCGCGCACCCGCAGCATGCGGTTCAACAGCCCGGCCCGCACCGCAGCGCGGACCAGCATCGGTGATAGCACAGGTATGCAGAACAGGCCCATGTAGGTCAGCCGCAGCAGCTGGGCCAGGCCGCGCAGGAACAGCCGCGGCGTGTACGGGCGCTTGAGATTGTCAACGATGAACCGGTTGAGGTGATGGAGGCTCGGCCCGGACACTGACGTGAATGACGCGACCCGCTCACTGGCGCCAGGGCGGCCCAGGTACTCCCAAATTCCCGCTGAACCCCAGTCGTGGCCGAGTACATGCACCCGCTGACCTGGTGCGACCGCATCTACGACGGCGGCGAAATCATCTGCGAAGCATGCCATCGTGTACGCCGAAACCGGTTTGGGCACATCGGTATTGCCGACGCCACGGTTGTCGTAACGCACGACACGGAACCGGTCGGCCAGCAGCGACACGACGCCGTCCCACAGCGCGTGTGAGTCGGGCCAGCCGTGCACCAGCACGACGACTGAGCCATCGAGATTGCCCTCCTCGTACACCGCGATACGCACGCCGTCTGCGCTGTCAACAAATCGCTGCACAGTGCCAGCTCCGCCGATGACCGTCGAGCTGCTCACGGGCGGCCGTTCGGTGGTGACGGGCGAAGCTGGTCGCGATACGGGGAGCGACCGCCAGGAGCCGCGCCGCGCCAACGACCGAGGTGTGGGGCCGCACATCGAGATAGCCATACATCTGGTGACGCGAGACCAAACTGTCGCGGAAAGTCCATATCTCAGTGCCGAACTGGTTGTGAGCGCCCCGGAATCCGCCGCGCCAACTCAGCACAATGGTGTCGGCCGTCGCGCATTCCACGTGTTTCCGGACCCGCAGACGGTGCTGGTCCCACACC
Source organism: Mycobacterium hubeiense (assembly GCF_002838065.1). GTDB lineage: Bacteria > Actinomycetota > Actinomycetes > Mycobacteriales > Mycobacteriaceae > Mycobacterium > Mycobacterium hubeiense. Next base: position 4,171 of record NZ_PIZU01000016.1, read on the forward strand.
GCCGTCATCACGGTCAGGCCGTGGCGGATCTCATCGATTCCGACCAGATGCTGGCGGACCCCATCGATGATCCAATCCGCAACTGCGTCGTCGTGAAACAAGGCGACCGCCGCATCAAGGCGCGCTTCATTGGTGATCCGTTCCACGTCGCTGGCGAAGCGCGTTGCGTCTATCGACGCAGCTGATGCTGCCTGTGCTGCGGTCATCAAATGCTCTCCTGCCGTCGGGCCGCCGTGTTCCCGGCCCATCGTTTGACTAATCCGAACGTAACACTACATGATTCCGAAGTGCAAGCTTCGAGTTGTGCGCCAGCGTTGAAGCGCTCGGCGGACGAGGGAGGCCTTGGGGCGATATGACTATCCAGAAGATCGGCCGTGGCCGCGCGCGCCAGAGCGTTGTGTACCGTGACGGCGCGCTGGGTCGCCGACCCGTTGTCCCAACGGATTTCGCCACTCTGGAGGCGTCAGCCCGCCGAGCGAGCAGCGCAAAGGCGTGGGCTTATGTGGCCGGCGGCGCCGGCGAGGGTCGCACGATGAACAACAACCGGGCGGCGTTCGACCGGTGGGCGATCGTGCCACGGATGACGCACGGAATCCGCGGCCGCGACCTGACGACCGACCTGTTAGGCACCGCGATGCCCGCGCCGATGCTGCTGGCGCCGATCGGCGCCGGCCTGCTGATGGACAAGGACTGCGACCTCAAAACCGCTCGGGCCGCCGCGGCGACCGGCGTTCCATACGTAATCAGCAACCAGGGCTGCGATCCCATGGAGCAATGCGCGGCCGCCATGGGTTATGCGCCTCGGTGGTTCCAGCTGTACTGGAGCACCGATGACAGCGTGGTCGACAGCCTGATCACGCGCGCCGAGAACATCGGTGCGTTCGCCCTGATCGTCACTTTGGACACCACCTGCTTGGGCTGGCGTCCCCAGGACCTGAACCTGGGATCGCTGCCGTTCACCCAGGGCGTCGGGATCGCCCAATACACATCCGACGCGGCGTTTGCCCGGCTGACCTCACAGCACCGAGATCAGGTGTCCGACGGCAAAACCGCAGCTAGCCTCGGAGCGCTGCGCACCCTGCTGTCCATCACCCGCAACCACCCCGGCCGATTTCTGGCCTATTCCAACCCCGGCCTCAGCTGGGACCATCTGGCCACCCTTCGCGACCGCACCCGGCTCCCCATCGTGCTCAAGGGCATCCTGCACCCCGACGACGCGCACCGCGCGTTCGAAATGGGCGTCGAGGGCATCGTCGTGTCCAACCACGGCGGCCGCCAGATCGACAACGCCGTGGCCTCACTCGACGCGCTCATACGGATCCGAGACGAGGTCGGCCGCGAACCCACCGTGCTGCTCGACAGCGGCATCCGCACCGGCGCCGACGTGTTCACCGCGCTGGCCCTCGGCGCGGACGCCGTGTTGCTCGGCCGCCCCTACATGTACGGGCTGGCCATCGCCGGCCAACGCGGCGTCGAAGACGTCATCGCCAACATCATCGCCGAACTCGATCTCACCATGGCCCTCACCGGCGCGGCCTCAATAGGCGACATCACACGCGACTTCCTCGACGGAGGTGACTGGTGAGTAGCCGGACCTACAAGCAGCGATGCCCTGTGGCCACCGCGCTCGACCTGCTCGGTGAGCGTTGGACGCTGCTGATCGTCCGCAACCTGGTGCACGGCCCGAAACGGTTCACCGACATCGCCGACGACCTAGCAGGCATTGGGACCGGCCTGTTGTCGACCCGGCTGCGACACCTGCAAGACATCGGTGTCATCGAACGCGCAACGCTGCCGCCACCAGTCGAATTGGCGGTCTACCAACTCACCACCGACGGCCAACAACTGCGGCCACTCATCCTGGACCTTGCGCGTTGGGGACTGACCCGGCTCAAGTCATCAGCTCCACGTTGCGGCGCCGTGAGCCCGGCAATGGTCATGATCGCGCTGGAATCACGGTTCGAACCCGCGAAGGCCACAGGAGTCTTGCGGCCGGCTCGGGTCGGTTCGAACGGATACCGCTACTACGAACGGGAGCAGCTACTGCGACTGCAACAGATCCTGTTGCTTCGCGACCTTGGGTTGGATCTGACCACGATCGGAAAAGTGGTCGATGCGCAGCACGATCCGATCGAGGCGCTCCGCCAGCATCATCGCCGACTGCTCGACGAGAGGGGCCGGTTGGACCGTCTCGCTGCCACGGTGGCCGCCACCATCAAGCACCTAGAGGAGGGAACGGAAATGCCTGCAGAGCACATGTTCGAGGGATTCGAAATGAGCCCCGAGTACCTCGACAATCTGGAAGCACGCCGCGTCGAAAGCACCGGCAGCACAGAACAACCCGAGATCGCCGAGATCAAACGCCACACCGCCGAATGGTCCAGCCAGCACTGGAGCGAATTCAACGCTGAAGGCCACGATCTGACGCGAGAGGAATTGTCAAGACCTGTGGATCGGGGTGTTTCAGGCGACCTCCGTTCCGGCTTGCTGATCGCCGTCTGAGGGCGGGGTTGGTGGGGTGATCTCGGTGGGGCGTTCAAGCAGTTTGCCCTTGTGGAAGACCGCGCCGGCGCGCACCAGGGCGACCAGGTGTGGTGCGTTGACGGCGCGCCAGCGGGCCGCGGCGGCGTCGATGAGCTTGTAGGCCATGGCCAGACCAGCCGCCCGTGACCCCGGCCCCTTGGTGACTTTGGTGCGCAAACGCACTGTGGCGAAGGTGCTTTCGATCGGATTCGTGGTGCGTAGGTGGATCCAGTGCTCGGCGGGATAGCGGTAGAATTCCAGCAGGGTGTCCAGATCGTCGGTGATCTTGGCGACCGCCTTGGGATATTTGGCGCCGAAGTCGACCTCGAAGGCTTTGACCGCGACCTGGGCTTTGTCGATATCCTCGGCGTTGTAAATCTCTTTGAGCGCTGCCAACGCCGACGGGTGTGCTGATTTCGGCAGCGCGGCAAGGACATTGGCTTGCTTGTGAAACCAGCACCGCTGCTCACGAGTGGCCGGGAACACCTCGCGCACCGCGTTCCAAAACCCCAAGGCGCCATCGCCGACCGCGAGCACTGGGGCGGTCATGCCGCGTCGCTTGCAGTCGCGCAGCAGATCAGCCCACGACTCGGTCGATTCCCGGTAGCCGTCGGTGATCGCCACCAGCTCTTTGCGGCCGTCAGCGCGCACGCCCAGCATCACCAGCAAACAGAGTTTTTCCTGGTCCAGGCGGACCTTGAGGTGGATACCGTCGACCCACAGGTAGACGTAGTCGGTGCCCGACAGATCCCGGGCCCCAAACGCGCGGGCCTCGTCCTGCCACTGCGCCGTGAGCCGGGTGATCGTGGTGGCCGACAACCCCGCACCCGAACCCAGGAACTGCTCCAATGCCGGGGTGAAGTCGCTGGTGGACAGCCCGTGCAGGTACAGCAGCGGCAGCACCTCGCTCATCTGCGGAGACTTGCGCGCCCAGGCCGGCAGGATCGCCGAGGAGAACCGTTTGCGTTCGCCGGTGTCGGGGTCGACACGTTTGTCGTTGACCCGCGGCGCTTTCACCTGCACCGCACCGGCCGCGGTCAGCACCTCGCGGGGCTGGTGGTAGCCGTTGCGCACCACCAGCCGGTGACCGTTCTCATCGAGCTGGTCGGCGTACTGGGCCACGTAGGCGGCGACCTCGGCCTGCAACGCGGCGGCCAGCATCTGTCGCGCCCCGTCGCGGACGATCTCATCCAACAACGAGCGACCGGGAGTGTCGCTGCCGTTGGCGTCCTCGGCGTCGTGAACTACGGTGAGCATGGGCGTACCTTCCCGAACCAGCGCGCCAACGCCGGCTCATGATCGGACCTACTGACATTCAGATCATCCTCGGGAAGGTGCGCCCACTTTCACGCCCCCACCCCGAGGCTCATCCACAGGTTCTGATCATTGCTCCTGAACGCGACGCATGCTGAGGTTATTGCGCGACGGTGTAGCCGCCGATGACCCGGAAACCTTCGCCGTCCTCGACGACGATCTGGCCTTGCAACGCAAGTTGTGGAGTCCAGACAAGGCCAGCTACATCGCCCTGGCCGAGGCACTGCAGGAGCCCTCAGATCTGCGCTCGCACTACGACGCTCAGGACCCCCGACTGGCCGGCTACCTGCGTGAAGCCATGCTGGCCTACGCCAACACTCGGATGCAGTGATGAATGGCAACCCGATCCACGGCATCGTTGGCCGAAGGGGCAACAGTGGCTGCCGACCCTGAACTGGTCAACGGCATCATCACGGCAGGAGCTCTGGCCGGCGGCGGGTTGATGATGGCCGGCGGCGCGGTGGGCGCCGGGATCGGAGACGGGCTGGCTGGCGCTCAACTGGTCGCGGGCGTGGCACGCCAACCCGAAGCCCAGGCCAGAATGTTCGCCCCATTCCTGATCACCGTCGGCCTCGTCGAAGCCGCGTTCTTCATCAATGTCGCCTTCATGGCACTGTTCGTATTCGCCACACCCGGCAAGTAATTCCCTGTCCTCCTTGCGGATTCGATAGGTGCCGGTGAACGCTGGCGCAGATGATCAGGTGATCTGCTCGTGCAGCGTGTCGAGTTGGCCGTAGAGCAGTTCGATGGTTGATTGTTGTTCTGCCACGGTGGCTTTGAGTGCGGCGATCTCTTTGTCTTTGGCGGCGAGCTTGTGGCGCAGCGCAGCGTCGATGCTGGTTTCGCGGCCGGCCGGTGCTGGCTGGCGGGCGGCGGGGCGGTCGCGGTACTGCTTGATGAGGGCCACCAGGTCGTCGTGTTTGTAGATGGTCTTTCGGGACACCTTGGCGCGGCGGGACACGGTGGAGAAGTTGATGTCGGCGTTGGTTTTGCGCAGGTAGGCGATCGCCTTTTCGATGTCGCGGCGCTTCTCATCGCTGCGGTCCTGGCGGTATTTGTCCAGCGCATTCAGTGCTTTCTGGGTGGGTGGCGGCGGCTTGGGTCGGCTCATCGCGGCGTGTCCGGGTCGGCCTTGCGCAACACTGATTCGTGGCTTCCGCGTGCAGCAGTCTGCATCGTGGGTGCCCGGTTGGCGGTACCCGCACCGGCGACGCTGTTCGCGCCGTCATCGGTCACGTCGTCGCGGTGGAGCCGGTCGAGGATGGCGTCCAGTGAGGCGATTTCGCGGCGACGCTCATGGATCCACACGTTGTCGTCGGTGAGCTCGCGCCCGGTGCGGGCACGGTACTGTTCGCGGCGGACGTCGATCAGTTTCAGGGTCTTGGCGCGTTGGTCGACCAGTTCGTCGAGGTGGGTGGCGTCGGTGGCGAAATGCCCGCATGACAAGCAGGCGTTGCCCTTGTCGCAGGTGGCCACCGGCGGCAGCAGGCACACCCCGTTGGGCAGCACCCGGTCGGTGCGCGCCGAGAGCTGGGTCATGTCGTAGATGTCAGACGGGCTGATGGTGATGTCGGTGCCATGGGCGCCGATCTTTTTGTGCCGCAGAAACTCCGCTTCGGCCGTCGCTTGCAAGGTGGCGGCATAGCGCAGGGTCATTGCCGGTGAGGCGTGTCCGAGGTAGCGCTGCACCACATGGATCGGCACGCCGTCGTTGAGCAGCTCGGTGGCCCGGGTGTGGCGCAGCCGGTGGGTCTGTGAGAACCGCAGCGGGTGGCCGGCGGTGTCGGTGAGGCCGTGGATGGTGTCGAGCCGATTGAGGATACGGCTGTAGGAGTCATAGCTGCGTGGTCGTTGGCCCTGGTGCTGGTAGCGCACCCCGAGGAACAGGTACTTCGGGTCCAGCTGTGGGTAGCGCCGCCGGATCCAGTCTTGCTGTTCGCTGATCACGTTGACCACGGCCTGCTCGACCAGGATGGTGGGCACCACCCCGTCGACTTTGGTCTGCTGGTAGCGAAGTTTGGCCACGAATCCGTCGGGATCGTCTTTGGCTCCGGTGGGGCGGTCGTGGCCCGGGATCGGCTGCAGCGGCTCGAAATCGAGCATCAGAATCTCCGAGGCCCGGCGCCCGGTCAACGCTTGCAGCAGCCAGATCCTCGCGGCTTGCGGATCGCCGAGACCAGCCACGACCGAGATGGTGGAATCGGGGTGGGTGATGACCACCGGTTTGCCCGCATCGGCGGCCAGCACATCGAGATAGCACAGCATCCGCTGCAGCTCGGCGGTCGAAAACCAGGTCAGCTCCCGGCCGCCGGTAGGGCGTCGGCTGCGAAACGCCGCACCCCACAACCGGGTATGGGTGTCGGTCAACCGGCTCCAGCGAGGATCTCCGGTCGCTGCCGCGGCTTCCTCGGCATGGTCCACCATGAACGTGTAGAACATCTGAATCTTGGACTGGACGACCGCGATCGTCGCCGCCGACAGCGGACGCTCCGGTTTGGCCCGCGCGGCAGGTGATTTGAGGTATTCGGTGAACTCGGTGAACACCAGCCGCAGCGCCGCCCGGTCGGTGCTGATCACCGGATCATCGATCCCGCGTTCGACCAAGAATGGGCCCAGATGGCGAGTGATGCCGCGGGTGCGGCCGATCACCGACGACCAGCGCAGCAGTTCAGCCGTCAAACAGGTGCGCAGCCAGAACCGCACCCCTTCACGCAGCCAGACCGGTTCGATCCCTCCGAGGCGGGCAACCTGGTCATGGCAGGGTTCGTGCTCACGCTGCGGGATGCGGGGATCAGCGTCCAGATCCCAGATGTCATGAGCCCACCATGACCGGTCGGTGCAGCGGACCGACACATACAGGTGCAGGTGCTCGATGAAACTGGCCACGTTGCGCCGAAACCCGGCCGAGGGCAGCCGACCGGTGCGGCGCTCGAACTCGCGTACCCCGTGACGCACGATGGCCTCGGCGCTCAGATCAGCGACACTGACCGGGTAACGCCGGTGCCGTTGGTGGTAGTCGGCGGCGGCGATGCTCAGTGCACCGCTGGTCCATTTCAGCAGCGACGGTTCGATCTTGCGACGTTCTTCGTGTCCACACAGCCACACCCACCACGCGAGCTCCTCGCACAACCGTTGCGGCACACCCTGCGGGGTGAAGTCGTGGCCGTCCGGGGTGGGCCGGTAGCGCGGGTTGCGCTGAAAGACCGTGTTGGCCGGGCCGGTATCCAGGTGATAGACCAGCCTGCGCCACTGCGGCGGCACTTGTTGCCACTGCTGTGTCCACCGATCCCCGGCGGCACCGCGCGTCGGTGGGGTATGCGCTGGTGCAGGACTGTCATTGCCCGTCACGGTTCACCTTCCACCCAGCGACATAGTTCTTCCATTCGGCCAGCGTGCGCATCTCGGCGTCGGCGGTCACCCACCCGTAGGTCGACAACGTGGTCTGCACGTCGGCGTGACCGAGACGACGCATCACCACATGCACATCCACCCCAGCCAGCAACAACGCGGTGGCGTGGGTGTGGCGCAGCCAGTGCGGCGTCCACTGCTCAGGCAGCACGCCGGTTCGGCGCGCGGTGATCAGATCCACCTTGTCGTAGATGGTTTCCGGTCGCAGCGGGGCATAGCGCACGCCTCGCACCAGGTTGACAAACACGAAACACGACGCCAGATCGCCGACCGTGACATCCGCGCCGGCGGCCACCAACTGCCACACGTACTCGGTGTAGAGGGCGACCAGATCGTCGCCGATGTAAATCCGGCGCGGGCCCGATTTCGCGCGCACCCCGTGCGGATGATCATCACGGCCCGCCACCATCACCGATGGGGTACCGCCACCGGCAATATCAAAATCACTGTGGCGCAACGACAACGCCTCACCGAGCCGCATCCCGGTTTCGGCCAACACCGCGAAGAACAACCGGTCACGCAGCCCCGCCCCGCCGCCCGACCACTCACCCGAGACCGTCTGGACACTACACGCATCCAAGATGGCGTTGACCTGCACCGGCAGCAGCACCGGTGTTTCGGCGCGCTGCAGACCGCGGAGCCGGTGAATCGGCCCGTCCTGCTCGCGTTTCGGGCCGACCCCTGCCAGAAACGGTGCATAGCGGCCCCGCCGGGACGTACGAGCATGACTGGCGTACAACCGCCGGTAGGGGCGCACCAGGTCATGGGCATTGGCGAAATACCGGTACATCGACAACACCGCCGCACTGCGCGGCAGCAGCGAGGACTCGGCCAATCTCTGCTCTGGTTCACCGATACGGGCCACCCCAGGCATATCCCCGGTGCGCAGATAAGCCAGGAACTGGCCAAACAGACTGGTGGGGAAATCATCCCACGCTGTGTTACTGCTCTCCAGCGCCGTCCACCACGCCGCCAGCCCATAGGCATAGGCGCGCAGCGTGTTCGGTGAGCCCCCTTGGTTGCGCAGAAACGTCAGGTACTCACGCGCCGGGGCCACGGGCAACTTGTCGACGCCGACCACCGTGTAGGTGGGTGGCCGGTCCTCAAAGCGCACCCGCTGCACCTGTGCCACCGTCAGCCGCACCCCACCACATTCACGATGGCCTGCCCTTGCGGAAATCGTCCAACCGGATCACCTGGGAGCCGCCGTCGGCCGGTGGGGCCGCGGTGCGGCCATGGCCGACACTGGCCGCGACCGGCTTATGCTCGGCCGCCGGCGCCGGCCGCTGTGTGGCCAAAAACCAATCCAGCACATCAGCGGGATAAATCATCGATTCCCGGGCGCTCAGCATCCGCACCGACGCGCCGCCGTAACAGCGCTCCACCCACTTGCGCAGCAGCCGGGGCCGCTCCGGGACGCGGTCAGCCCACCCCGGTTCCGTCATACCCCACGTGTGCCCGGTATCCGGGTTGATCCGTGAATGCAGCTGGGTGGTCAACATTTTCGCCCGATCGGCTGCGATCAGCCCCGAATCCCGCAGATGCATGATCAACGACCCCAACGACAGACCCCACTTGTCTTTGAGCGGACGCAGATTCAACAGCGACATCACCCGCGGCAACTCACCGGCGATGACCCCTGCCGGGGCCAACAACTCGGTCGCGAACCGGTTCGCCTCCAACTCGTCGGCGGCACTGACCGAGCAGTAGGCGTGACTGTGCAACACCAAATGACCGAGCTCATGGGCGACCGTGAACCGGGTCCGCTCCCACGAGTCGCTATCCCTCAACACCAGCAGCGGCCGGTCCCGTAACCGGCCCACCCAACTCGAATACCCCAAATGCCGCTCATCACGAGAACGCCCACCGGTAGCGGCGAACTCGCTTTCCCAGTCACCGGCGACCCGGCGCCGGACAATCACCGGAGCACCCAGCCGCTCGGCCTCATACATCAAATCGTCAAGCGGCTCATCGGGTTCCAGTCCCATCGCCTCACGCAGACGTGCCGCGGCCACCGTGATCGAACTGTGTGCCAGCTCATCGGGGCTGACCGTCGGAACCTTCACCGGAGGCAGCTTCGACCGGCCATCGAGCTCACCGAGAAAATCGCCAGCCAACGACGCGAACGTCGCCAGAAACTCCTGCTCACCCACCGTCATTGACTTCGGCGCCCGAAACAACAGCTCGTTCGCGGTGATCCGTGTCCGCGGCTCCGAGCTGAAAAACGCTGCAGGAAACCGGAACAACCCCGCCAGCAACGCAACGTCACCGTCGTCGAGCCGCACCGTCAGCGACTTCTCAATCTGGGACTGTCGTGACGTACTCCAGCCTGTGGCTTCCACCACCGACCGCGCCGTCATCCGCCTCAACAACCGGGCCTGCCGGACCCGTGCACCAAAAACCTCAATCATCGTGCGCTCAATTCAACGTCACCGGGTTGGGAAACCCACATGCACCCAACACTGTGCACGATGGCTACGACGATTTCGGCGGACCGTCCTCCTCGTCCTGCTCGCTCGCAGCGTCCTCGTCGACCTCGGCGAAGTCGTCGTCGCGGCGCCGTGTCCCGAAGGCCCCCGGTCCCGCGCCCTCCCGACGGCTCCCGCCGAGACCAACATTGAATGAGCGGTCCTCCATGATCGGCGGCGGCAACGGTGTCCGACCGTAAAGAACCTCCACATTGTCGAGGAGAAGCCCCGCCGCGAGGACCGCGCCGCCGAAAAACCCGCGACCGTCCGGCCACCACAACAGGTATTCCCGATACTTCTGCGGCTCGGGAATACCCTCTTCGCCACCGATCGGGTGACCCAGCACCTCCTCGATGCTGTACTGCTCCCCACCCGGCACAAACGGCACAGTCTCGATCAGCTGACCAGTCCGCCGATTGCGCGGATGCTTGCGCACATAAATCCGCGAGCCCTTCCCGTCGAGCAGAAGAACTCCCATCCCGTTGCCCGCCTTGACTTTTAGAGTCGAATCGGGAGTCTCCCGCCGTAACCTCGATAGCAGAAACGTTTCCAACACCGAGCACGACACCGTGATCGGTCGCACATTGCCGCCCTGATCGACAAAACGATCCGGGACTTCCGGATGCCGCGCAGCCAGATCCCCATGCGCCTCGCCCAAAACCTGAGCATGCTGCCGGACGAGTTCCTCCACCAACTGCTGAGGATCGTCGTGTAGTTCCATGGGGTAAACATTTACCCCGGTATCCCACACTCAACGTCGCGCCACGCCGCTGCCGGTCGGCAAAATTTTGGCTGCTCATACCTAATAGGTTACATGTATGCGTGGATAAAACTGCACTTCAACACACCTTTAAGGCGTGTTTTGAGAATTTAACGCCTGATAACTGACGGGTTCGGTGTTCCACCTTCAGGGCGATCTGGTCGACCAGGACCGGCTCTCGGCGTGTGCGGACCTGATGATGACCACCAGTCCGAGCGTGCTGGTGTACGCCGCGCTCGACGGCTGGCGTCGGCAAATGGTTCAGCACGGCCGTGAATTGCTCGGTGCCGCACTGGAATTGGCGCGTGGGCTGCGCGACGACATCGAACTCCTGCCCGATGTCGAGGTGCTCGACGATGAGCTGCTCGGCGTGGAGGCCTCCCACGACCTGGACCGGCTGCAAGTGCTGATGGACATCTCCGCCACCGGAACGTCGGGCTATCAGGCCGCCGACTGGCTGCGCGAACACCGCTGCATCGACATGGGAATGAGCGACCATCGGCGAATCCTGGCCACCCTGTCGTTCGCCGACGACAAGTCCACCACCGACCGCCTGCTGGATGGACTGTGGGCCTGGCGCAAGGCCGCCAACGAGTTCGACGCACCGCCGCCGATGCGGCTGCCGTCGCCGTCGGAAATCGAGCTGGAGACCGTGCAGCTGCCGCGCGACGCCTTCATCGGACCGGTGAAAACCGTGCCCGCCGAGCAGGCCAGCGGCTGCATCGCGGCCGAGCAGATCACTCCCTACCCGCCTGGCATCCCGGCCGTCGTGCCCGGCGAACGCCTCAACGACGCCGTCATCGACTACCTGCGGACCGGCCTGGAAGCCGGCATGAACGTGCCGGACGCCGCGGATACGTCACTGAAGACGTTCCGCGTGGTGGCCTAGTCTGGCAACATTACTGCCCAGTAGGTTCGGGCCGGCGATCACTCAACGGGTGGAGATGACTATGGGGTCTTCCGTGCTTGCGCAGGGCAACGAGGGTGGCGGCGCCGCACTCGACCAGGTGATCGGCATGTCGGTAGCCGCGCTGATCGTCACCGTCGCACTGCTGTGGATCGGCTACCTGCACCGGATGCGGCGCATCACCTGGCTGCACAACCTGGCGGAGCGCACCGGCCGCCGCTTCAACCGACCGCCTTGGGTGGCGCTGCAGGTATTCCTCTTCACCGCGACGATCATCAGCGCGCTGTTCGGGTTCATCTGGGACGTCAGCCTGCACATCGGCAAGGGTCGCGATGCCGGCCCGCTGGCCAACCCCGCGCACTACTTCATCCTGATCGGACTGTTCCTGCTGTTCATCGCGGGATCGATGGCGATCGTGCTGCCCTACGACAAACCCGGCCCGGCCGCGGTGCGCATCACCAACAGCTGGTGGGCGCCGGTCGGAGGCCTGCTGATGGCCACCTGCGGGCTGTACGCGCTGATCGGGTTCCCGCTCGACGACATCTGGCACCGCATCTTCGGCCAGGACGTCACCCTTTGGGGCCCAACACATCTGATGCTGATCGGCGGAGCCGGACTGTCACTGATCGGGGTGCTGCTGCTCGAACACGAGGGCCGACTGGCCCTGGGGCCCGACGCCCGGCAAGACGGCTGGGCGCTGAAAGGCCTGCGGTATCTGTCATTCGGCGGTCTGGTCATCGGACTGTCGGTGTTCCAGATCGAGTACGACTTCGGCGTCGAGCAGTTCCGGCTGGTGTTGCAGCCCATGATGATTGCCGGGGCGGCGGCGCTGGCGTTGGTGGCGGCGCGACTCACGCTGGGCCCGGGCGCGGCGATCGTGGCAGTCCTGCTGGCCACCGTGCTGCGCGGCGGGATCGCGTGGTTCGTCGGGTCGGCGCTCGACGCACCGATCAGCCGGTGGGCGCTGTACCTCGGTCCCGCGATCGTCATCGAACTGATCGCGCTGACTCCACTTATCAAGCGCCCCATCCTGTTCGGCGCCATCGGCGGGCTGGGCATCGCCACTGTGGGCCTGTGGCTGGAGTCGTTGTGGATCGGCGCGATGTATCACTATCCGTGGCCGACGAGCATGTGGCCCGAAGCGCTGGCGATGGCCATACCCGTCGCCGTCGCCACCGGCGTCTGCGGCGGGCTGTTCGGCATGGTGCTGACGGGTCAGCGGCTGCCGCGACGGGCCGTGGGTATCACCGCGGTGGTCGTGACGGTGTTGGTCATCGCCGGCGCCGTCGGCAACGGCTTGCGCGTCGAGGTGCCCGAAAACGCCAACGCCAGTGTGACTTTGACCGATCTGCCCAGCAACGACGGTCAGCGGATGGTGTCGGCCGACGTGCAGATCACACCCGCCAACCTGATCAGCGACGACCCCGAGTGGGTGTCGATCCTGGCGTGGCAGGGCGGCCTTGCCAACGATCGCGGTTTGGTGGTGGATCCGCTCGAGCGCGTCGGACCCGGCCGCTACCGGTCCACCCAGCCGATCCCGGTCTGGGGCTCGTGGAAGACGGTGCTGCGGGTGCAGGACGGGCGGACGATGGCCGCGGTGCCGATCTTCTTGCCCGAGGATCCCGGCATCGGCGCCGAGGGGCTGCCGGCCCTGGCGTCGAGCACACGTGCGTTCGTCCCGGAAATCACTGTGCTGCAGCGTGAACGCAACTTCGATCACCCGTCGTGGCTGTTCAACGTGGCATCGCTGGTGGTCCTCGTGTGCACGCTGATCTTGATTGCGTTGCTGACGTGGGGTGCTGGCCGGGTCAACGCCAAGGAATTGGAGGCCCGCAGCGGCGCCGCGCCGCCTCAAGCCGTGCAACCGCAGACCTGATGAGCCACGTCACCTACCTCGCCGACCACACGCTGCTGCTCGCGTTGCCGGCGTTCGCGCCGGCCGTCGTGGTGGCGGGCGTCGTGGCGTACATCGCGATCCGCAACCGCCGCAACCCCGACGACTCTCGACATGACGACACCGACAACACCGACCAAGATGGATCACCGTGACTAAGCGAATCGGACTGACTGTTTTGGCCACAACGGGATTGATCCTCACCGCATGCGGGTCGGAGAACTCCGACACCGGCGCCAACACTGCGAGCCCATCACCGTCGACCATCAGCCCCGCCGACATGACCGATCAGCAGGCGCCGCCCAACCGACTGGTGATCGATGTGACCATCAAGGGCGGCGAGGTGACCCCGACCAACGCCGAGCTGGAGGGGAAAGTCAAGGAGCCCATCGTGATTCGGGTCAACAGCGATGCCGCCGATGAGCTGCATGTGCACTCCAACCCCGAGCACACCTTCAAGGTCGAACCGAAGCCCGCGCAGTCGTTCCAGTTCACCGTCGACGTGCCCGGCCGGGTTGCGGTCGAATTGCATGAGCTGAAGCGCACGATCGCCACCATCGAAGTCAGGTGAGGGTCGGCCTGCTGGCCCACGGTTTGGGCGGCTCAACCGATCTGCCCATCCCCTACACCTATGCGCTGATCGGCGCGGCCTGGGCGCTGACGTTCACCTTCGCGGTGGTGGCGTTCGCGTGGCGGCGGCCGCGGTTCGACCCGGGCAAGCCGGGACGCGACCTGCCCCGCTGGCTCACATCCGTGGTCGACGCGCCCGTGACGCGCTGGGCGGTGGCATCCGCGGCGCTGCTGTTCACCGGGTGGGTGGCGATGGCCGCCTTCTTCGGCCCGCAGAACGCCGACAACCCGCTGCCAGGCGTCTTCTATGTGCTGCTGTGGGTGGGCCTGGTCGCGGTGTCGCTGCTCATCGGCCCTGTGTGGCGGGCGATTTCGCCGGTGCGCACGGTGTATCGGCTGACGGGCCTGCGGCCGCGCGCCGGCTATCCCGAACGCTGGGGCTACTGGCCCGCCGCACTCGGGCTGTTCGCGTTCGTGTGGCTGGAGTTGGCCAGCCCGAACCCCGGATCCATTGGCGCCATCCGCCTTTGGCTGCTGGTGTACCTGGCCGTCACATTCGCCGGCGCGCTGTGGGTCGGTGAACGCTGGTGTGCCCGTGCCGACCCGTTCGAGGTGTACAGCGTGGTGGCGTCCCGGTTGTCGCCGCTGCGCCGCAACGCCGAAACCCGTCGCATTGTGATCGGCAACCCGTTCGACCACCTGCCGTCACTGCCGGTGCGGTCCGGCACCCTCGCGGTGCTGGCGGTTCTGCTCGGCTCCACCGCGTTCGACAGCTTTTCGGCGATGCCGCAGTGGCGCAACTTCGTCGACCGCCATGGCGCGCCGATTCTGTTCAACACCGCGGGGCTCGTGGTCTTCGCCGCGGTGGTGGCCGGTACGTTCTGGCTGGCCGCCCGCGCCACCGGCGGCGTTGACGCGCAGCGTCGCCGCGAGCTGCCCGGGCTGATGGCGCACTCGCTGATCCCGATCGTGATCGGCTACGTGTTCGCCCACTATCTGAGTTATCTCATCGAGCGAGGCCAGCAAACCGTCATCCTGCTGGCCGACCCGTTGGGCCGCGGCTGGAATCTGCTCGGTCTGGGCGAGGCGGAGGTGAATTACGTTCTGTCGCTGCACCCTTCGGTGCTGGCGACGCTCAAGGTCGGCTTCGTGGTGGCCGGCCACGTGGCCGCCGTGGTGGCGGCCCACGACCGGGCGTTGCGGCTGCTGCCGTCCGGACATCAGCTGACCGGTCAGCTCGCGATGATGCTCGTCATGGTGGGCTACACCTTCACGGGGCTGTATCTGCTGTTCGGCGGGTAGCAGCGGAACCGAACCGGGTAATGTGACGCCGTGCCCGGCCACGACTCGCTGGAACAGGCGCTGGCCGGTGGTTCACCGCAACGCGTCGGCTGGTTCCGGTTCTACTTCGACGACGAACGCTGGGAATGGTCGGAGCAGGTGCAGCGCATGCACGGCTATGAGCCGGGCACCGTGACGCCAACGACGGAGCTGGTGCTGTCGCACAAACATCCCGACGATCGCATCCAGATCGCCGCGACGCTCGACGATATCCGTCGCACCCACAAGACCTTCAGCACCCGGCACCGCATCGTCGACACCCACGGGACGACGCACTCCATCGTCGTCATCGGCGATCAGCTCTACGACGAGGCCGGCAACGTCGTCGGCACGCACGGTTTCTACGTCGACGTGACGCCGGCCGACCACGTCACCGCGCAGCTGGTCAGCGAAGCCGTCGCCGAGATCGCGGAGAACCGCGCCACCATCGAACAGGCCAAAGGCATGCTGATGGTGATCTACCGCATCGACGCCGACGCCGCCTTCGAGCTGCTGAAATGGCGCTCGCAGGACTCCAACGTCAAGCTGCGCATGCTGGCCGAACAGCTGCTCGCCGACTTCGCGGAACTGCGCTACGAGGACACCCTGCCGCCGCGGGCCGTTTTCGACCACCTGCTGCTGACCGCGCATGAACGCATCGATGCCGCGAGCGCGTGACGGCGATACCGTGGAGGCATGCGAGCGCTCATCATCGTCGACGTGCAGAACGACTTCTGTGAGGGCGGTTCGCTGGCGGTGACCGGCGGCGCCACTGTCGCGCAACGGATCACCGAGCTGCTGGCGAGCCGGCCCGACTACGCCCACATCGTCGCGACCAAGGACTACCACATCGATCCGGGCGATCATTTCTCCGATCAGCCCGACTACCAGCGGTCCTGGCCGCCGCACTGTGTGGTGGGCACCTCGGGCGCCGATTTTCACCCGGCGTTCGACAGCGCCGCCGTCGAGGCGGTGTTCACCAAGGGCGAGTACTCCGCGGCCTACAGCGGCTTCGAAGGCACCGACGAATCCGGCACGTCGCTGGCCGATTGGCTGCGACAACGCGGCGTCGACGCAGTGGATGTGGTGGGCATCGCCACCGACTACTGCGTGAAGGCCACCGCCGCCGACGCCGCCAAAGCGGGCTTCGCCACGCGGGTCTTGCAGGACCTGACCGCCGGCGTCGCTCCCGAATCGACGGCCAAGGCGCTCGACGATCTACAAAAGGCGGGCGTCGCGGTCGCCTAGCCGCGGGTCGGGTCGGCGGGTCTGCCCGTCCACCTGGGCGGGCGCCCGTCCAGATGCGCGCGCACACCTTCCTTTGCGTCGTCGTGGGCCATGAGCCGCAGATGAATCTCAGTCTCGCGGGCGCCCACGGCGGCGCGGTCGAGGTCGAACGAATCCCACAGCAGCCGCTTGCTCGCGGCCACCGACATCGGCGCGGTGTTCTCGGCGATGTCATGGGCCAACTCCAGCGCCGCGGGCAGCACGTCGTCGGCGTCGAGCACCCGGCTGCCCAAACCCAGCGCCACAGCGCGGTGCCCGTCGAAAGTCGCACCGGTCAAAAGAATTTCGGCCGCGTTCGCGATCCCGACGAGCCTCGGCAATATCCAGTGCGAGTAGGCGTCGCCGACCACACCGCGTCGCACCTGCACGACGCCGTAGCGCGCGTCGGCCGCGAACAACCGGATGTCGCACTGCAGCGCCAGCGTCAGGCCCAAGCCGATCGCATGACCGTTGACCGCCGCGATCACCGGCTTGGACAGCGTCCACGCGGGCACGTCGATACCCGCCGCGGAAAAGCCCGGCCCCGGCTTGGTGAACGTGTCCTCACCCTCGCCGAGGTCGGCGCCCGCACAGAACGCCGGCGGCGTTCCGGTCAGCACGATCACGCGGACGTCGTCGTCGCGGTCACATGCCCGGTACGCGTCAGCCAGTTCCTCGCGCATCCCGTCGCCGACGGCGTTGCGCTGCCGCGGTCGGTTGAGCGTGATGGTGGCCACGCCGCGATCCGCCGTCGTCAACAAGGTTCGATGTGAGGGCATCGTGACGACACCGTATCGTCGCCGTAGTGAACGATGGCGCTGCGCCTGAGGTCTGGCCGGGCAAGGCCTACCCACTGGGCGCCACCTACGACGGCTCCGGCACCAACTTCGGCGTGTTCTCCGAGGCCGCCGAACGGGTCGAGTTGTGTCTGTTCGGCGACTACGGCACCGAGACGCGGATCGTGCTGCCCGAGGTGGACGGGTTCGTCTGGCACGGCTTCATCCCCAACATCGAGCCCGGACAGCGATACGGCTATCGCGTGCACGGTCCGTACGATCCGCACGCCGGTCAGCGCTGCAACCCGAACAAGCTGCTGCTGGACCCGTACGCCAAGGCCATCGACGGCCGATTCGACTGGGGGCAACCGCTATTCGGCTACAACTTCGGCGACCCGGACAGCCGCAACGACGACGACTCGGCGGCGCATATGCCCAAATCCGTGGTGATCAACCCGTTTTTCGACTGGGGCACCGATCGCCCGCCCGGCCATGAGTACGCCGACACCGTCATCTACGAGGCACACGTCAAGGGCCTCACCCAGACTCATCCCGACATTCCCGAAGCGATCCGCGGGACCTACGCCGGGGTGGCCCACCCCGTCATCATCGAGCACCTGAAAGCGTTGGGCGTCAACGCCATCGAGCTGATGCCGGTGCACCACTTCGTCAACGACTCCACCTTGATCGACAAGGGCCTGTCGAACTACTGGGGTTACAACACCATCGGGTTCTTCGCTCCCGACCCCAAATACCGCAGCTCCACCAACCCGGGCGGGCAGGTGCAGGAGTTCAAGGCGATGGTGCGGGCTCTGCACGAGGCCGACATCGAGGTCATCCTCGACGTGGTCTACAACCACACCGCCGAGGGCAACCACCTGGGGCCGACGCTGAGCTTCCGCGGTATCGACAACGCGGGCTATTACCGGCTGGTCGACGACGACAAGCGCTACTACATGGACTACACCGGCACCGGCAACAGCCTCAATGCCGGGCACCCGCACACCCTGCAGCTGATCATGGATTCGTTGCGGTACTGGGTGACCGAGATGCACGTCGACGGGTTCCGCTTCGACCTGGCCGCCACCCTGGCCCGCGAATTCTACGATGTGGACCGGCTGAGCGCGTTCTTCGAACTGGTGCAACAGGATCCGACGGTCAGCCAGGTCAAGTTGATCGCCGAACCGTGGGACGTCGGACCGGGCGGGTATCAGGTGGGCAACTTCCCGCCGCAGTGGACAGAGTGGAACGGCAAGTACCGCGACACCGTTCGGGACTACTGGCGCGGCGAGCCGGCCACCCTCGACGAATTCGCCTACCGGTTGACCGGATCGGCCGATCTCTACGAGCGCACCGGCCGTCGCCCGGTGGCGTCGATCAACTTCGTCACCGCGCACGACGGCTTCACGCTGCGGGACCTGGTGTCCTACAACGAGAAACACAACGAGGCCAACGGCGAGGACAACCGCGACGGCGAAAGCCACAACCGGTCGTGGAACTGCGGCGCGGAAGGACCGACCGATGATCCCGCCATCAATGCGTTGCGCGCCCGTCAGCAGCGGAATTTCCTTACCACGCTGCTGCTTTCGCAGGGTGTGCCGATGCTCTCGCACGGCGACGAGCTGGGCCGCACCCAGCGCGGCAACAACAACGTCTACTGCCAGGACAACGAATTGTCCTGGATCGACTGGGCCCACGCCGACGCCGATCTGATGAAGTTCACCCGCGCGGTGTCGGCGCTGCGCGCGGGACATCCGGTGTTCCGCCGCCGGCGGTTCTTTGACGGCCGGCCGGTGCGCGGCAGCGGCAGGCCGGGGGTGCCCGACATCGCGTGGTTCGCCCCGGACGGGTCGGAGATGACGGAAGAGGATTGGGAGACCGGCTTCGCCAAATCGCTGGCGGTCTACCTCAACGGCCTGGGCATACCGGACCTCGACGTGCGCGGCCAGCGCGTCACCGACGATTCGTTCGTGTTGTGCTTCAACGCGCACCACGAGGCGATCGAATTCACGCTACCGCCAAGCGATTTCGGTGCATCGTGGATACCGGTGATCTACACCGCGGCGGCGGCGGACGCCGAGCACGAGGCCGTCGCCGCCGGCAAAACCGTCACCGTCGACGCCCGCGCGGTGATCGTGCTGCAATCCGCCGCAGGCTGACGCAGTCGCCCGACCGTTAAACCCCGAAACGCCAGCCGATTTCCTGCCCCGTACCAGGCAGTATGGTACGTTAGCTGCAGCAGCCGTGGCCGCCAGTCCGGCACCGAGTTTCTCGTCGTGCCGCCGGCTGGGCGGGCCGTGGGGTAGGAGCCGTGAGCGAGGGCGCCTACCGGGGCGGCCACGGTTGCAATTCTTTGCTATTCCTAACTTTCGCAAGTGTCAGCCGCGGCGTCGTCGCCGCCGTATGCTGCCGGACATGGCCTCGCCGCGTGGTTCGGGCCGCCCGCTTTCGGTCGATGATTGGGTTCAGGCGGGATTTGCAGAACTGGCCGACGGCGGGCCGAATGCGCTCCGGATCGGCCGGCTGTGCGAGCGACTGAATGTCACCAAGGGCAGTTTCTATTGGCACTTCGCTGACATGCAGGCGTACCGCACCGCGCTCGTCGACGCCTGGGGTGAACTGCGGGACCGGGATCGGCGCCGCTTCCTCACGCTGCACGACACCGATCCGCGCGAGCGGCTCACCGTGATGATGGCAACGCTGGTCCGCCCGCAGCACTGGCCGGTCGAGCGCGTCATGCGGATGTGGGCCCTGACCGACGAGCGGGTCGCGGCGAGTGTGCGGCGCAGTGACGGGCGGGTGTTGCGCGCCGCGGTGATGTTCTCGACGGGTGTCGGCCTGCTCCATGCCTCCGATCCCGGGCAGGAAGCCCCCGCCGAACTGCGAGACGAGTTTCTGGACTTCATGCTCCGTCCCTGACGGGACCGGTCGCCGCATACCCAACCAACCGGCGGGTTAGTGTTTCAGACATGCAGCTAGCGCTCACTCCGGAGGAAGCCGCGTTCCGCGACGAGCTCCGCACCTTCTACACCACAAAGATCCCGGCAGAGATCCGGGAACGCACCCGGCTGGGCGACGAGGTCCGCAAGGACGACATCGTCACCAGCCACAAGATCCTCAACGAGCACGGGCTGGCGGTGCCGAACTGGCCCGTCGAGTGGGGCGGCAAGGATTGGACGCCCACGCAACACCAGATCTGGCTCGATGAGATGCAGCTGGCCTCCGTGCCGGAGCCGCTGACCTTCAACGCCAAGATGGTCGGTCCGGTGATCGCCGAGTTCGGCTCGCAGGAGATCAAGGAGCGCTTCCTGCCGCCGACCGCCAACCTCGACATCTGGTGGTGCCAGGGCTTCTCCGAGCCCGAGGCCGGCTCCGATCTGGCCTCGTTGCGCACCACCGCGATCCGCGACGGCGACAGCTACGTCGTCAACGGGCAGAAGACCTGGACCACCCTCGGCCAGTACGCGGACTGGATCTTCTGCTTGGTGCGTACTGACCCGCAGGCGCCGAAGCGGCAGGCCGGCATCTCGTTCCTGTTGATCGACCTGGACACCCCGGGCATCACGATGCGGCCGATCAAACTGATCGATGGCGGCTACGAAGTCAACGAGGTGTTCTTCGAAGACGTGCGCGTGCCCGCCGATCAGCTTGTCGGCGAAGAGAACCAGGGCTGGACGTACGCGAAGTTCCTGCTCGGCAACGAACGCACCGGCATCGCGCAGGTGGGCCGCACCAAGGTGCGGCTGGCCGAGGTGAAAGAACGCGCGAAGGCGTCAGGTCTGCTCGACGACCCGCTGTTCGCCGCACGGCTCGCGGAGGCCGAAAATGATGTGCTGGCACTGGAACTCACCCAGATGCGGGTGGCTTCCGGCTCCGCGGACGGCAAGCCGAATCCGGCCTCGTCGGTGCTCAAGCTGCGTGGCAGCCAATTGCAGCAGACGGCCACCGAACTGCTGGTCGAGGTCGCCGGCCCGGACGCGCTGCCGTTCGACGCGGGCGACGCCATCGCCTCGCCACTGTGGGCGCAACACAGCGCGCCGCGTTATCTGAACTACCGCAAGACCTCGATCTACGGCGGTAGCAACGAGGTGCAGCGCACCATCATCGCGTCGACGATTCTCGGGTTGTGAGGTAAGCCATGGACTTTCAGTTGAGCGACGAGCAGATTCTGCTGCGCGACACCACCCGCGATGTACTGTCGCGAAGCTACGACCCGGAGAGCCGGCTCAAGACCCTCGACACGGAATTGGGCTGGAGCCGTGACGTGTGGCAGCAGCTGGCCGAGATCGGGATTCTCGGCCTCGGCTTCGATGAGGACGCCGGCGGGCAGATCGAGATCATGGTGGTGCTCACCGAGATCGGTCGACGGCTGGCACCGGAGCCGGTGGTGCACGCCGCGCTGGCGCCCGGGGCACTGATCGCCGAGCTGGGCAGCGACGAGCAGAAGTCGCTGTTGGACGACGTCGCCGCCGGGCAGAAACTGCTGGCGTTCGCCCACTCCGAGCCCGGTATGCGCACCGCGACCGGCGCTGTGGCGACAACCGCTGTGCAGCAAGGCGATTCGTGGGTCCTCAGCGGTCGCAAGAACCCGGTGCTGGCCGGTGACTGCGCCGACACGCTGGTGGTCAGCGCCGCGCTGCCCCAAGGCGGCACCGGGTTGTTCCTCGTCGACGCCGCGGCCGCCACGCGGCACAGCTTCCGCACCTTCGACGGTCAGCGCGGTGCGCAGATCGACCTGGACCAGACGCCCGCCCAACCGCTCGGCGATGCGGCGGACGCCTCGGACGCCATCCAGGGTGCGGCCATCAGAATCCAGTCGGCGCTGTGCGCCGAAGCGTTGGGGGCGATGGAGGAGTCGCTGCGGCTGACCACCGACTACCTCAAGACGCGCAAACAGTTCGGCGTCACGCTCAACACGTTCCAGACGCTGACGCAGCGCGCAGCCGATATGTATGTCTCGCTGGAGTTGGCCCGCAGCATGAACCTCTACGCCGCGATGTCGATCGCCGACGGCAACGTCGACCCGCTCATCGCGGCGCGAGCCAAACTGCAGATCGCCCGCTCCGGTCGCCACATCGCGCAGGAGGCGATTCAGCTGCACGGCGGCATCGGCATGACCGCGGAATACCCGGTCGGGCATTACGCGGCGCGGCTCACCGCGATCGAGCACACGCTGGGCTCGAGCCAGGACCAGTTGCACGTGCTGATGGACGGGCTGGGCTACTACGAGGTGGTCACGCTCTAACCGACCAATCGCGCGATCGACTTCAGCGGGATCGGTAGCCAGCTGGGCCGGTGACGGCTCTCGTAGCCGACCTCGTAGACGGCCTTGTCCAGCTCGTAGGCCTCGAGCAGCTCGCTGGAATCGCGGGGGTCGGCGCCGTTGGCCGCTGCGTACCCGTCGCAGAACGAGCTGACGTTGCGCTCCACCCATTCGCGGGCGCGCGCGGCCAGCTGCTTGTCCAGCTGATCGTCACCGCCACGTTCGATCAGCCGCTGATACGCCGCGTACTCGAACGAGCGCAGCACCCCGGCGACGTCGCGCAGCGGCGAATCGGGCCGGCGGCGTTCCTCCAGCGGCTGGCCCGGTTCCCCCTCGAAATCGATGAGCAGCCACGCCTCGGGCGTGCGCAGCACCTGACCGAGGTGCAGATCGCCATGCACCCGCTGCACCGTGATGGTCTGCTCGGCGAGCTTGCGGTAGCGCTCCTCGATCAGCGGCACGTACTCGCCCAGTTCCGGCACGCTGTCCGCGACTGCGTGCAGCCGCTCCAGCACCGCGTCCGTCGGGAACACGGAGGTGGACGTGCCGAGCGTCTCGGCCAGCGTGGCGTGCACCGCGGCGACCGCCTCCCCCAGCCGGAAGGATTCGCCGGCGAAATCCCCGCCCACCTCGTCGGCGTACAGATCGCCTTCGGCGAACAGGTCGCGGGTGCTGGCCAGCGCCATATCCCACCCTTCGGCGGAGTTGGCCGCGAACTCGGTGACCATCGCCAGCGCGTAGGGCTGCCCGTCGAGCGTCGTCTCGACCGCCCCGAGCAGCCGCGCCACATGCGGGTTGCCCGCCCGGGCGAGCACCCGGTTGAGTTCGATGTCGGGATTGATGCCGGGCGTGATGCGGCGGAACAGCTTGAGAATCGCCTCTTCCTCGAACACCACGCTGGTGTTGGACTGTTCGACGCCCATCACCCACGGTGCGGCCTCCAAGGGCAGCGTCACGTCGGGCTCCTTGGTGAATGCGACGTCGTCGACGACGGCCGAGCGGTCGACCAGCGACAGCACATACCGCGCGGCGGCCGGGTCGTACAACGCGTCGTAGGCGATGCGATCGCCGGAGGAGCCGATGGTCGCGACCGCGGTGTACTCGTCGCGCGGCGCGGTGTCCCACTCGACCAACACCTGGTATCGCTCCGACGACCCATCGGTGTAGCCGACGTCGAGCACCACCAAGTCGAGGTCGTCACCCAACGACACCACCTTGGCCGGTTCGGCCGACGACAGTTCCCGGGTGCGCCCGGCGTACCAACGCTGTTGCGGCAGCCATTCGGCGAACGGCAGATTCACGGCTGCTGCCCTCCCATATCTCCTTCCGGTTCACGGAGCTGGAACCAATAGAACCCGTGGCCGGGCAGGGTCAGCAGGTAGGGCAGCTGGCCGATGCGAGGAAACTCGACGTAGCCGGTCATCTCGACAGGTGTATACCCATTCCAGCTCTGCAGGTTCAATTCGATGGGCTGCGGAAAGCGCGACAGATTGTTGACGCACAACACCGTGTCCTCCCGACCGTCGCTCTCCACGGTGCGCACATAGGCCAGCACCGACGGGTTGGAGCCGCCTAGCTCACGGAAGCCGCCGATGGCGAAGGCGTCGTGGCGGCGCCGCACCGCCAGCATGGTGCGCGTCCAGTTCAGCAGCGACGTCGAGCTGTCGCGCTGCGCCTCGACGTTGACGGACTGATACCCGTAGATCGGGTCCTGGTTCGGCGGCAGATACAGCCGGCCCGGGTTGGCGGTGGAGAACCCCGCGTTGCGGTCGGGCGTCCACTGCATCGGGGTGCGCACCCCGTCGCGGTCGCCGAGCCAGATGATGTCGCCCATGCCGATCTCGTCGCCGTAATAGATGACGGGCGAGCCGGGCAGGCTCAGCAGCAGCGCGGTGAACAGTTCGATCTGGTTGCGGTCGTTATCCAACAGCGGCGCCAGCCGACGCCGGATGCCGACGTTGGCCTTCATCCGCGGGTCCTTGGCGTATTCGGCGTACATGTAGTCGCGTTCTTCGTCGGTGACCATCTCCAGCGTCAGCTCGTCGTGGTTGCGCAGAAAGATGCCCCACTGCGCCATCTCCGGGATGGGCGGCGTCTGCGCCAGGATCTCGCTGATCGGGAACCGTGATTCCCGCCGCACCGCCATGAAAATCCTTGGCATCAGCGGGAAGTGGAACGCCATATGGCATTCGTCGCCGCCGGTCGCCGGATCGCCGAAGTATTCGACGACGTCGGCCGGCCACTGGTTGGCCTCCGCCAGCAGCACCCGGCCGGGGTACTCGTCGTCGACCACCTTGCGGCAGTGCTTGAGAAACGCGTGCGTCTCGGGCAGGTTCTCGCAGTTGGTGCCTTCGCGCTCGAACAGGTACGGCACCGCGTCCAGCCGGAAGCCGTCGATGCCCAGATCCAGCCAGAACCGCAGCACATCGATCATGGCCTGCTGCACGGCCGGGTTGTCGTAGTTCAGATCGGGCTGATGGGAAAAGAACCGGTGCCAGTAGAACTGCCGGCGCACCGGGTCGAAGGTCCAGTTCGACTCCTCGGTGTCGACGAAGATGATGCGGGCGTCCTTGTACTT
Source organism: Mycobacterium hubeiense (assembly GCF_002838065.1). Taxonomy (GTDB): domain Bacteria; phylum Actinomycetota; class Actinomycetes; order Mycobacteriales; family Mycobacteriaceae; genus Mycobacterium; species Mycobacterium hubeiense. Next base: position 29,218 of record NZ_PIZU01000016.1, read on the forward strand.
CTCGCTGGTGTCGCTCCACACGTAGTAGTCGCCGTAGGGGCCGTCGGGGTCGCGGCGGGACTCCTGAAACCACGGATGCGAATCGGAGGTGTGGTTCATCACCAGATCGGTGATGACCCGGATGCCGCGGCGGTGTGCCGCGTCCAATAGTTCGACGAAGTCGTCGACGGTGCCGAACTCGGGCAGCACCTTGTAGAAGTCGCGGATGTCGTAGCCGCCGTCGCGCAGCGGGGAGTCATAGAACGGCGGCAGCCACAGGCAGTCGACGCCCAGCCACTTGAGATAGTCCAGCTGCTCGGTGAGGCCACGCAGATCGCCCGAGCCGTCGGAGTTGCTGTCGAAGAACGCGCGCACGAGCACCTCGTAGAACACCGCGCGCTTGAACCAGATGCGGTCTTCGGGCAACGTGCGGGCGTGGCCGAAATCGTCAGCGGTGGGATGTTCGACGACACCGTCTTCGACATGACTGCCGGCGGAAGGATCGCTGGTTTGGTCCATCGACATCCCAACCTACCCACACCGGTCACTCGTGAATCACCAGCAAATGCGGGCCCAAAGTAGGTGTTGAATCCGCGCCGGGAACCGGATAGCGTTTCGGCGGTCTGATCTTGTCGCCAGTGTGCGCTGGCGACTTCACTTCTGGATATCGACGAGGGTGGCCTGTGGCTGAGTCGGCGCCAAATGATGGTGAAGCTCCGGTAATTGTTGGTCTGGCCGATGCGGCGATGCATATGTACTCCGCCGCGATCGACGCGTTGCCCGATGTCGGGGACCCGGCGTTCGCCGACCGCGCGGCGGTGGTGCTCGCCGGTCTGCGCAAGCTGCAGAAGTCGCTGTCCGACGCCGCGGGCCAGAGTCGCGTCACCCCGTCGGTGATCGTCGCGCTCAGCGGCGTGCGCACCACCTACGACGAGCTGATGGCCACCGCGGCTGAAGGGCCGGGCGCCACGCTGGGCCAGCGGCTGTACGTCGCGCGCCAGAAGGCCAAGCTGTCCACGCAGGAAGCGGCCAACGGTGTGGGTCTGCGCAAGGACCTCATCGAAGCGGTCGAGGCCGAAGAGCCCGCCACCGAGGACGAGGCCTCCAAGATCAAGGACCTCATCGCCGCGCTCGGCGGCTGATGCCAGATTGCCCCGAGACTCAGGCTCGATCGGTCGCCTCCGCGACCACGGTGACCCGGGCGACGCGCCCTCGGCTCCGCCCCCGCTGACGTCCGTCGTCAATCCCGCGCGCCCGTCGGCGGCCGAAGAGGCGCGCACCATCGCGGCGTCGACGAACACCGGCACCCTGGCGACGCTGACCGCCGACGGCGATCCGTGGGCATCGTTCGTCACCTACGGGTTGCTCGGCGGCGCGCCGGTGCTGTGCGTGTCCAACCTCGCCGAGCACGGCCGCAACCTGGCCGGCGATCCCCGCGCCAGCATCGCCATCGTCGCGCCGACCACCGAAACCGACCCGCTTGCGAACGCGCGCGTCACGCTGGCCGGCATCGCCGAGCAACCCACCGGCGATGAGCTGGCGGCCGCCCGCGAGGCGCACCTGGCCGCGGTCGCGGCGGCGAAGTACTACATCGACTACAGCGACTTCTCGGTGTGGGTGCTGCGCGTGCAGCGGGTGCGCTGGGTCGGCGGGTACGGCCGGATGGATTCGACGACGGGCGAGGCCTACGCGGCCGCGGAGCCCGATCCCGTCAAACCCCTCGCCGCCGGGGCGATCGAGCATCTCAACGCCGACCACGCCGACGCGCTGGTGGAGATGGCCAAGGTGCTCGGCGGCTACCCGGACACCACCTCCGCGACGTGCACCGGCGTCGACCGCTACGGGCTCGACCTGCGCGTCAGCACCGAACGCGGCATCGCCTACACGCGTGTCGGCTACGTCGAGCCGATCTCGGCGATCGACGAATTGCGTGCGGCCACAGTGGAATTAGTCCGCCGCGCCCGCTCCCACTGAATCCTCGACCGGCACCATCTCCGCGCCACAGGTGCACCGGTAGCTCTCGGTGGCGCCCGAGCAGTGGCATTCAACCTCCACCCGTAACCGGCACGGGCAGCCGATGTGGGAACAGGTCAGCAAGGTTCCCGACTCGTAATTGGCCATCGCTTCACCCTTTCTGGCGGGACCTGCCTCTCATCGTGCTCCGCTTCGGCCGAAACTGCGGGAAGTCACGTGCAATACGATCGCCGGTATGCGTCCGGAGTCCTGGCAGGCGGCCTTTGACCTGATCCGCACCCGCGGCTACGAGCACCGCGAGGAGCCGTTCAAACTGGCCAGCGGTCAGCTGAGCCACGACTACATCGACGGCAAGTACGCCGTCGACACCGGCGAGCGGTTGACGATCGTCAGCCGCGCGGTCGCCGAGTTGGCCGCGATGAACGGGATCGAGTTCGACGCCGTCGGCGGGCTCACCATGGGCGCCGATCCGCTGGCGCACGGTGTCGCGATGGTGACGGGCAAGGCGTGGTTCTCGGTGCGCAAGGAGCAGAAGTCCCGCGGGCGCGAGCAGTGGATCGAGGGCACCCGGTTGGAGCCGGGCACCCGGGTGCTGCTTGTCGACGACGTCATCAGCACCGGCGGGTCCACCGCACTGGCCTTCGATCGCGTCACGGCGGCCGGTGCCGTCGTCACCGGCGTGATCCCGATGGTGGACCGCGGTGAGGCCGCCGCCAAACTGTTCGCCGAGCGCGACGTGCCCTACGTCGCTTTGGTCACCTATCGCGATCTGGGCATCGAACCCATTCAGGCGTGACGTCCTGGTCGACTCTGCGCGCAGGGCGCGACCTACTCGAACTTTTGCGCCATGCGCGCAGCGTCAACGGAATTAACATCATTGGGTGGTCGAACTGCAGGCCGAACCCGAACCCGATGAATCCGATGACGACTGGGACAACGACACCCGGTTCGACGCGTTCAACGTCAACACCTGGAACTTCAAGCCGGCACCCAAGCCGTGGTATCGCACGGGTCCGGCGATGACGGCGTTGATCGCGGCGGGGCTCGCCGCGGCGGCCATCGTGGTGTCGGTGGTGTTGCTGGCGTTCCGCGGTTCATCGCCTGCGCCAGAGGAGGCGGCGCCCGCCACCCCGACCGCGCCCAGCGCAGCGCCGTCGCCGACGCGGGTCCGTCAGCCGCCACCGCCGCCCCCCGCTCCCCCGCCGACACCGGCGGCCACCGCCGAGGCGCCGGCCGAGCGAACGCCCGTCTACCGGACACAGCAGCCGCGCCAGACAAAGGAACCCGAGATCGGGGTGACGCGCACACCGCAGACGCGGTCGCCGATCAGCGTGGCACCGCAGCCACGTCGGCCCCGCAACTGAATAGGCTGGGCTCATGGTCGAGTTCGACCCCGTGCGCATGTTCGCCGAGGCGCCGGTGGCAACGCTGGCGACAGTCGGGCCGCAGGGCGCGCCGCATCTGGTGCCGGTGGTGTTCGCGGTGCACGGCGAGGTGGTGTACACGGCCGTCGACGCCAAGAAGAAGTCGACGACGCGGCTGCGCCGGCTGGTCAACATCGAACACAATCCGCAGGTGAGCATGCTCGTCGACCACTACACCGACGACTGGTCGCAGCTGTGGTGGGTGCGGGCCGACGGCGTCGCGGCCATCCACTACAGAGGCGAGGAGATGGCGACGGGCTACGCCGAGCTGCGGCGCAAATACCTTCAGTACCAACGCATTGCGTTGGACGGGCCGGTCGTCACCATCGCGGTGCGGCGCTGGTCGCACTGGCAGGCCTGACCGATGAGCGACGCGCCGCGAAAGAAGCCCCGCCAATTGCGGTCCCGCGAAACCGTGGACGTGGTGCTGGAGGCCGCCGCCCAGATGTTCGACCGCGAGGGCATCGCCACCACCACCAACCGCATCGCCGAGCGCGCGGGCGTCTCCATTGGCTCGCTCTACCAATACTTTCCGAACAAGCAGGCGCTGCTGCGTGCCCTGGCCGAGCGTCATGTGCGGGAAGGCGGTGAACGGCTCGAGAAGGTGTTCCGACAGCTGCGCGAACAACAGCCGCCGTTCGAGGAGACGATGCGCGCGATCCTCGACGAAGTCGTCGACCTGCACCGCGACCGCCCCAGCCTGCACTGGTTGATGCACCGTCTCGCCCCCCGAGACGCCGAACTCGCCGCGCTTCGCGCATTCGAAGACCACATCGCCGACGAGGTCGCGTTCCACCTCCGGCGCTGCGGCCGTGGAGGCGACGACGTATCAGCGACCGCGCAGACGGTGGTGCACGCCGTCGACGGGCATCTGCACCGGGTGCAGACCCGACGCAAACTCGACACCGATCAACTGATGCGGTTGGTCGAACAGCTGCTAGACAACTAGCCCGTCGAGCACGCCGCGCAGCGCCTCCTCAGCTTGCCCGACTCCGGGTTCCTCGACGGGGTAATGGCCGCAATTCTCCAGCAGCATCAACTGTTTTCGGCCCTGGATGCGATCAAGGAATCGGATGCTGAGCTCCGGGGGTGTCCAGTCGTCGGCGGCCGGGTGCACCAGTGTGACGGGGGCTGCGTCGAACGTCTCCGGCCGCGCGTGGCGGTAGTTCAGCCAACTCGACAGGAAACCCAGCGGCACCCGCACACCACCGCCCTTGGGGTCGGTCGCGCACAGCCGCGACAGGTCGGGGTTGCGGCTCATCGCGTTCATGTTCACCAGCCAGCGGATGGGCACGCGCACGCGACCGACCAACGGATCGATGGCCCGCATCAGCGCGGGCGCGGACGGCCCGACGAACGACATCCGCGCCGCCGCCCGCCGCGCGTCCGGGTCAACGGGGTCCAGCAGACACGTCGCCACCACATGCGCGATCTCGCGTGTGCGCGCCGCGACCTCGTAGCCGAGCATGCCGCCCATGCTGGCGCCGAACACGATCAGCGGCCGCTCGTCATCGCGGCGTTCGGCGCGGACCAGATCGCACAACAGATCAACCCAGTCGTCGTAGCGCACCGATCCAGGCCGCGGCTCGACCGTGTCGCCGTACAGCGGAAGGTCGGGCACCAGCACCTCCGCGCCTTCGCGCGCCGCCAACGCGGCGAACGGCCACAGCGCACCTGCATGACCGCCGGCGCCGTGCAGCACCAACACCCGCACCGCGCTGTCACGGGTGCCGGCGCGAGCGATGTGTACCGTGCGGCCCCGCCACGGCCACCACGTGGATGCCGGTTCGATCGCCGGTTCCGGGCGGTAGCGGGCGGGTAAGAACGTCGCGTATTTCTCGTACTCCATGGCTCCAGCGTCGGGCCACCGACCACGCGCGACAACTCGCATTCGCCCGCTCGGCCTTCCGTCGTCGACCCGCCGCGATCAGCCACGACGCGCCGCGCCCCGCGCGCCCGTCGCCGCTGCTCACATTTCCTGTCAACCGAAGGCTTGTGCTCTGTGTCACAGCCAGGAATTGTGGGATTGAACGGAAGGGAAAGTCATGGCAGACAAGACGACAACTGCCCAAGGCAACGGAGCCGCTCCCACCGCGGACAGTCCGGCCGGCATCCGCAACGTGGTGCTGGTGGGGCCATCGGGTGCCGGCAAGACGACTCTCGTCGACGCGCTGCTGCTGGCGGCCGGGGTGCTTACCCGCGCCGGCTCCGTCGTGGAGGGCACCACGGTGTGCGACCACGACGAGGCCGAGGTGGCCCAGCAGCGTTCGGTCGGTTTGGCGCTGGCGCCGCTGAAGCACGAGGGCATCAAGGTCAACCTCATCGACACCCCCGGATACGCCGATTTCGTCGGTGAGCTGCGCGCCGGACTGCGCGCCGCGGACTGCGCGCTGTTCGTCATCGCGGCCAACGAAGGCGTCGACGAGCCGACGAAGTCGCTGTGGCTGGAGTGCAGTCAGGTCGGCATGCCGCGCGCGGTGGTGATCACCAAACTCGACCATGCCCGGGCCAGCTACGAGAACGCCTTGGCGTCCGCACAGAACGCATTCGGCGACAAGGTGCTGCCGCTGTACTTCCCCGCCGACACCCCCTGCACCGGCCTCATCGGGCTGTTGTCGTTGACGCACTACGAGTACAAGGACGGTAAACGCACTACCCACCCGCCGGACGACGCGTTCGCCGACAAGGTCGAGGACCTTCGCGGCAGCCTCATCGAGGGCATCATCGAGGAGTCCGAGGACGAGACGCTGATGGAGCGCTACCTCGGCGGTGAGCAGATCGACCAGTCGGTGCTCATCGACGACCTGGAGAAGGCGGTTGCCCGCGGGTCGTTCTTCCCGGTGATCCCGGTGTGCAGCACCACCGGTGTGGGCACCTTGGAGCTGCTCGAGATCGCCACCAAGGGCTTCCCGTCGCCGCCGGAGCACCAGCTGCCCGAGGTGTTCACCCCGCAGGGCAAACCCCGCGACGGCATCACCTGCGATCCCGCCGGCCCGCTGCTGGCCGAGGTGGTCAAGACGACGTCGGACCCCTACGTCGGCAGGGTCAGCCTGACCCGGGTGTTCTCCGGGACCATCAGGCCCGACATGACCGTGCATGTGTCGGGCCATTTTTCATCGTTTTTCGGGGAGTCCAGCCACGCCGACCACGACGAAGACGAGCGCATCGGCACGCTGTCCTTCCCGCTCGGCAAGCACCAGCGGCCGGCCCCGCAGGTGATCGCCGGCGACATCTGCGCGATCGGCCGGCTCAGCCGCGCCGAAACCGGGGACACCCTCTCGGACAAGTCCGACCCGCTGGTGCTCAAACCGTGGACGATGCCCGAGCCGCTGCTGCCGATCGCCGTGCAGCCGCGCGCCAAGACCGACGAGGACAAGCTGTCGGTGGGGCTACAGCGGCTGGCCGCCGAGGATCCGACGCTGCGCATCGAGCAGAACCCGGAGACGCACCAGATCGTGTTGTGGTGCATGGGTGAGGCGCACGCCGGCGTGGTGCTCGACGCGCTGGCCCGCCGCTACGGCGTCTCGGTGGACACCGTCGAACTGCGCGTGCCCCTGCGAGAAACGTTCGCGGGCAAGGCGAAAGGCCACGGCCGGCATGTCAAGCAGTCGGGCGGACACGGCCAGTACGCGGTCTGCGACATCGAGGTGGAGCCACTGCCGGAGGGCACCGGCTTCGAGTTCGTCGACAAGGTCGTCGGCGGGGCGGTGCCGCGCAACTTCATCCCCAGCGTGGAAAAGGGCGTGCGCGCACAGATGGAGAAGGGGGTGGCCGCGGGCTATCCGGTGGTCGACATCCGCGTCACGCTGTTCGACGGCAAGGCCCACAGCGTCGACTCGTCGGACTTCGCATTCCAGATGGCCGGCGGACTGGCGCTGCGCGAAGCCGCCGCGGCGACCAAGATCAACCTGCTCGAGCCCATCGACGAGATCTCGGTGCTGGTGTCCGACGACCTCGTCGGGGCGGTGATGGGAGACCTTGCGGGCCGGCGGGGCCGGGTGCTGGGCACCGAGAACGTCGGCGACCGCACGCTGGTCAAAGCCGAGGTGCCGCAGGTGGAGCTGACGCGCTACGCCATCGACCTGCGGTCGCTGTCGCACGGCGCGGCGTCGTTCACCCGCTCGTTCGTGCGTTACGAGCCGATGCCGGAGTCGGCGGCGGCGAAGGTGAAGGCAGGTTAGCGCCGTCGCACCGTCATCAACAGCTTGCCATCCGGACCGCCGGTGAAGGTGAGCTCGCGGCGCAGCCGCTGACCGGGCACCAGGTCGAGCTCGAACCGCTGCGCCAACGTCGCAACCACCAGGGCCGCTTCGAAATTGGCGAACCCCGATGCGATGCACATCCGCTTGCCCGCACCGAACGGGATGTGCGCGCGACGCTGCCGCGGTTGCTGGTTTTCCTTGAGGAAGCGCGACGGGTCGAACACCTCCGGGTTGTCCCAGACCCGGCTGTTGTGGTGGATGCTGTGCATCAGCACCGCGACGCTGGTACCCGCCTTGATCGGATAGTCGCCGAGCACGTCATCGCCCTTGGCCACCCGCGCCACGCCCATGATCGGCGGGTACACCCGCATCGATTCGGCGACAACGGCATTCGTCCACGGCAGGTTGTCGACGTCCTCGGCGGTGGGCACCCGCCCGCCCAGCACCTCGTCGAGCTCGTCGTTGAGACGCTTGCGCGCGTCGGGATTCTGCGACAGCAGATACCACGTCCACGCCAGCGCAGCCGCGGTGGTCTCGAACCCCGCGCCGAGGAACGTCATCAGCTCGTCGCGGACCTCCACATCGCTGTAGCGGTACCCGGTTTCGGGATCCTGGGCGGCCATCAGCAGCGCCAGCACGTTGTCGGTGCGGTCGATCTTGCCGCTGCGATAGTCGGCGATCAGCCCGTCGATGACGCGTTCGATGCGGCGCAGCCCGCGCATGGTGCGCGGCGCGGTGACCGAAGCACCCAGACGCAGCGCGCGGATGGCCAGCCGTGGCGAGCGCGCGGCCAGCTCCTCGGGCCCGTAGCGCGCCAACCGGTCGGCGAACCACCGCAGCGGGCGGCTCGCCCCGCCGATGAAGCCGTACCCGAAAAGCGTGAGCAGCCGGGCGAAGTCGACACGCATCTCTGCTTGGCAAGGTCGTCGGACAGGTCGATGCCGAACATGGTGCGGGCGATGATGTCCAGCGTCACATAGTTCATCTCCGCCGCGACGTCGAGCGGCTCACCCGTCGCGGCATGGCGTTCCCATCGCTCGGCGGCGGCCACACAGGCGGCCGTCATCTGCGGCGCGAACGAATCGACCTGACGCTTGGCGAAGATCGGCTGCACCAGTCGCCGATTGCGTTGCCACAGTTCGTCATTGAGATCGGTGACCAGGCCACGCCCGAATGCCACTGCGAGAAGGTCATATTCGGCATTCTTGGCGTAGTTGTCCTGGTTGGAGACCAGCACGTGGCGGGCGATGTCGGGATTGCGCACCACCACGAACTTGGCCAGCGGCGCCCGCGCGACGACGATGTCATCTTGTCCGGGCAGGCGGGCCACGTAGTCGTAGATGGTGTGCCGGTACCCCGACCACAGCGCGCCGAGGGCGTATCGCCAGGACTTCACCCAGCCGATCTCGGTGTGCTGCCACCGGATGAAGGCGGGCGCCCAGCGGGGTGGGTGCAATTCCGTCGTCGTCATCGCTCGACCTCCCCATCGAACCTCTGGTATACGGTACCGCCGGTATCGACTGGGGTCTAGGGCTAAGCCGGGTGCTGGGAGTGCTGGGCCACCTCGGCCTCGAGTTCTTCCTCGTAGGCGCCCTCGTCGCGGCCCAGCGCGATGGTGGCGGCCGTCATGGCGACGATGGCCAGCGTCAGTGCCACGGCTTCCAGCCCGGTCGCCGTCAGATGCTCGCCGAGCACCACCGCCCCCAAGATGACCGCGACGACGGGCTCGAGCACCAGCATCGTCGGCACCGAGGTGTGCAGTTCGCCGGCGTGAAAGGCCGACTGCTGCAACAGCGTCGCCACCACCGCGAGCACGACGAGCAGATACGGCGCCGGGGTTGCGAACAACGCCAAGAGGCTGCGTGAGCCCAGGAAGTGCATGACGATCTTGGTCAGCACGGCGACCACACCGAACAACACGCCGACCGCGACGGCGAGCAGCACCGCCCGCCGCCACCCCATCTTGCGCACCGCCACCGCCACGCAGGTCACGACGATCGCGACACATACGACCGTCGCGAGCATGGACGCCGGCACGGAGCCCTCGTAGTCACCGGAGCTGGGCCGCGCCAAGACGACAAACGTCGCGAGCGCGATCGTCAGCAGGAGGGCCCAGCCCCATTCGGCCTTCGTGACCCGGCGATGGGCCAGCTTGGCGCTCATCGGCAACGCGAACAGCAGGGCCGAAACGAGCAGCGGCTGAACCAGGATCAGCGAGCCTTTGATCAGGGCCAGCGCCTGGAACACGTAGCCGAGTACGGCCGCCGCGGTGCCCGCCCACCACAGTCGTCGGCGTAGCAGCGTGGAGATCATCACGGTGCTCACGCCGTGTTCGGCCGGCACGTCCATGGTGGCCCGCTGCCGGACGACGATGCCGATCGCCATGAAAATCGCTGCGCACAACGCCAAGAGGACGACAACGCCCTGGCCCACCAACGCCTCACACCCCTCACTGCGCCGTCACGGTCTGTCGACAACACCGTCCACCGTAGATGGGTCCCCGGTCGCGCCGCGCGCTGCGGCCGCAGTCACATCACCTTCACCACCCCTGCGCGCCGCGCTACTGTGAGCTCAAGCACTGAGCGTCAGGAGCGCGAGATGAAACTTCGCCTGTTGCCGTACGTCACTCTCGAAGTGGACGACCGGTTGCGTCAGCGGTTGCGGGCGCGCGGTGAGCGGTTGCGCGTCACTGTGCGCGCCTACCTCCGCAGCGCCGCCGACGACGTCGACGAGGCCGGCGACAAGCTGCGCGGCGGTCTCGATAAGGCGGTGCATCGGGTGGACTCCGTCGTCGCGACGGTGAACGACAAGATCGCGCCGACCGAACCGCGCCGCGATACCCAGGTCGAAGCCAGCTAGCCCACCGCGGCGGGCGCCTCGACGCCTGATTTCAGCGGGCGCGCCGCGGTTTCGCGCATCGTGAGGACGGTCGCGAGTGAGACCAGCGCCGCGGCCGTCACGTAGAACGCCGGGGCCAGGTTGTTGCCGGTGCTGCCGGTGAGCCAGGTGACGACGTAGGGCGTGGTGCCGCCGAATCCGGCGACGGCGATGTTGTAGCCGATGGAGAAGCCGCTGTAGCGCACCCGGGTGGTGAACAGCTCGACGCCCGCGGCCACCGCGGTGGACACGAAGACGGCCTCGATGACGGCCAATGCGCAGTGGGCAGTGATCGCGGCGGCCAGGGATCCCGAATTGAGCAGCAAGAACAGCGGATACGCGAAGACGGCGAAGCCAAGCGCGCCCGCGATGAGCAATGGCCGTCGGCCTACCCGATCTGACAACGCGGCGAGCGGCAGGATGAGCACGAGCGCGACCAAGCTGGCCAGCGTGATGGAGGCGAACGCGGCGGTCTTGCTGAAATGCAGAGTCTTGATGAAGTACGTCGGCAGGTAGGTGAAGACCATGTAGTAGCCGACGTTGAAGATGATCATCATCCCGATGACCTGCAGAATCGGCAGCCGGGCGGTGCGCGCCGCCTCCCGCAACGGCGACTCGGCGACGGTGTGGGTCTGGCTAAGTTCTGCGAAGGCCGGGGTGTCGTCGAGGCGCAATCGGATGTAGAGGCCGACGATGCCCAGCGGCCCGGCGAGCAGGAACGGGATGCGCCAGCCGTAGCTGTCCATCGCCTCCGCGGGCAGCAGCGTCTGCAGCACGGTGACCGTCACCGAGCCGAGCAGGAATCCGAGCACGCCGGACCACACCATGAAGGTGACGATCATCCCGCGACGCTCATCCGACGAGTACTCCGCGAGATACACTGCGCCGCCACCGTATTCGCCGCCGGCCGAGAATCCCTGCAGGCATCGCAGGATGAGCAGCAGCAGGGGCGCCGCCACGCCGATCGCCTCATAAGTCGGTAGCAGTCCGATGCCCAATGTGGCAGCCGACATCAGCAGGATGACGATGGCCAGCACGCGTTGCCGGCCGATCCGGTCGCCCAGTGGGCCGAAGACGAATCCGCCCAGCGGCCGCGTGAAGAAGGCGGCGGCGAAGATCGCGAAGGTGTTGAGCAACGCGGCCGTCTCGTTGCCGGACGGGAAGAAGTTCGCGGCGATGAAGGTGGCCAGGAAGCCGTAGATGGCGAAGTCAAACCACTCCACGGCGTTCCCGATGGACGCGCCGGTGATGACCTTGCGAACAGTGGACGCGCTGGGCTGCACCGCTACACATTAAATCAAGTGACTGACTTACTGAAGGTGCTTCTAGACCGACGTCTTGGCGTCGAGCACGAGCAGCGCCGCATGCAGCGACGTCAGCGATTCCCCGTCGTCGAGGTCGACGCCCAACAGCTTTTGAATATCGGCCAGCCGCTGATAGAGCGCCGGCCTGCTGATGTGCAGCCGCTGCGCCACTGCCGATTTGTTGCCGGGCTTCTGCAGATAGGCCCGCAGCACTTCGAGGTTGTTCTGCCCGCTGCGCAGATCCTCCGCCAACAGCGCCTTCAACTCGGTCTCGGCGAAATTCTGCACTCGCGGATCGTCACGCAGCAGTGCGAGCAACCCGCGCAGCCGCACATCGGCGGCGCGATAGTACGCCCGCTGATCGTCGGGCATCGACATGGCGACCTCGGCGACGTGGGCCGCTTCACCGAGACCGCGGACGGCATCGGTGATGAGCTGAGCGCTCGACCCGACTCCGACGACCACTCTGCGCGCCGCGACGCCACGGCGCACTTCGTGTCCGATCGCCTCGCCCAGTTCATCGAGCGTCCCTCGGCGGGCGTTGAGGGCCAGCACCACACCAACTTCACCGTCCTGCCGCGCGGAGAACAGCCCGCTGTGCCCCAGGCTTTTCACCGCATGCACGACAGCGTCGAGGATCGCCACGTTGCGACGTTGCGCCGCAACAGGATCCAGACGCGGGCGTGCTGCGCTCACCGCCACCACCGCGGGGTGGTACGTCGCCGCCGGCCGCAGACCCAGCGCGTGCGCGCGCACGGCCGCGTCGCGCTCATCGGTGATCCGCCCGCGCATAATGTCGTCGACCAGCCCGCTGTGCGCCTGGTGTTCCAGGCCCGAGCGGCCCTGCTCGGCCATCCGGTTCATGGCGAGGGCCTGAGAAGCCCGCTCCAGCACCATCTTTGACCGCTGCACATGCGCCGGCGGTTGGGGGACGATGAGGCGTCCCCACTGCTCGCCGCGCGGGCCGACATCGGCCACCAGCCAATCGTCGTGGGTCAGCCGCGACCGGCGCTCCCAGTCCCGCAGCACCACCGCGGTCGAGCCGCCCGCCGCCGAGACCGCCAGCACTTGATGCGCGAGATCTTCCAGAACCACGGGTTCGTCGAGTATCTGCGCCGCGGCGGCGACGATGTCGGCCAGCGACGCCCGCATCATGCTCAGCTCGGTGAACTTCTCGTGCACCCGTCTCGCGAAGGCGACCTCCTCGTACTGGTCGGCCACGATCATCCGGTGCACGGCTTCGGTGACTTCGACGAACTTGATCTCGCGATGCAACGCGATCAGGGGCAGCTCCAGCGAGGTCGCCAGTTGCCCGACGGCGCTGGGCACCTCGGTCATGTGTGTGCCGAGCTCGACGACGACGCCGGCCGCACCCGCCTCGAGCAGTCCCCGCAGAAACCGCTCGGGGTCGCTGTGCAGCGCGGCGCCGGTGGTCAACACAAGCTCGCCGCCCTGAAGCACCTTGGACAGGTCAGGCAAGTCGCCGACGTGCACCCAGCGCACCGGCCGATCAAGGTTGGCAGCGCTGATGACCTGCGGGTTTCCTCGCTGCACAACCGGCATACCGACGACGTCGGCGACCGAAGGGATCACCGACATAGTGTAAGCCGAAGCTGCGTATTGCTTACAGTCTGCAGGCCTGAAACGACCGCAGCAGCGCGCACAGTAATGAGGACCCGATTCCGATCGCCAGGAGAGTCCTCACATGACCGACGTTCTTCAGCACTGGTGTGACGGCAAGACCTACGCCGGCACGTCCACCGCCACCCTGCCCGTGACCAACCCCGCGACGGGCGTGGTGACCAAGCAGGTGGCGGCGGCCAACGTCGAGGATGCCCGCCACGTGATCGATGCCGCCGCCGCGGCGTTCCCGGCCTGGCGTGACACCTCGCTGACCAAGCGCGTGCAGGTGCTGTTTGCGTTTCGCGAGCTGCTCAACGCCCGCAAGGAGGAGCTGGCCGCGATCATCACCGCCGAGCACGGCAAGGTGCTTTCCGATGCGCTCGGCGAGGTGACTCGCGGGCAGGAGGTCGTCGAATTCGCCTGCGGGATACCGCATCTGCTCAAGGGTGGGATGACCGAGAACGCGTCGACCAACGTCGACGTCGCCTCCATCCGCCAGCCGTTGGGCCCGGTCGGCATCATCTCCCCGTTCAACTTTCCGGCCATGGTGCCGATGTGGTTCTTCCCCATCGCGATCGCCGCCGGCAACACCGTCGTCGTCAAGCCCTCGGAGAAGGATCCGTCAGCGGCCAACTGGATCGCCGAACTGTGGGCCGAGGCCGGGCTGCCGGCCGGCGTGTTCAACGTGCTGCACGGCGACAAGACCGCCGTCGACGAACTGCTGACCAACCCGAAGATCAAGGCCGTGTCGTTCGTCGGATCAACACCCATCGCCCAGTACGTGTACGCCACGGCCACCGCGCGCGGTAAGCGCGTCCAGGCGCTCGGCGGCGCCAAGAACCACGCGGTGATCCTGCCCGACGCCGATCTCGACCTGGCCGCCGACGCGATGGTCAACGCCGGCTTCGGTTCGGCCGGCGAACGCTGCATGGCCATCTCCGCGGCCGTCGCCGTCGGGCCGATCGCCGACGACCTGGTCGCCAAGATCGCCGAACGCGCCGCGGGCATCACCACCGGCGACGGCACCCGCGGCGCCGACATGGGCCCGCTGGTCACCAAGGCCCACCGCGACAAGGTCGCCTCCTACATCGACGCCGGCGAAGCCGAGGGAGCCAAGATCGTCGTCGACGGCCGCAACGTCAGCGTGGACGGCGCCGACGACGGATTCTGGCTCGGCCCAACGCTTATCGACCACGTGACTCCCGAGATGAGTGTCTACACCGACGAGATCTTCGGCCCGGTGCTCTCGGTCGTTCGCGTCGAAACCTACGACGAGGCGCTGGCGTTGATCAACGCCAACCCGTACGGCAACGGCACTGCGATCTTCACCAACGACGGCGGCGCCGCGCGGCGCTTCCAGAACGAGGTCGAGGTCGGCATGGTCGGCATCAACGTGCCCATCCCGGTGCCGATGGCCTACTACAGCTTCGGCGGCTGGAAGAACTCCCTGTTTGGCGACACCCACGCGCACGGCACCGAAGGGGTGCACTTCTTCACCCGCGCCAAGGTCGTCACCACCAAGTGGCTGGATCCGTCGCATGGCGGCATCAACCTCGGCTTCCCGCAAAACTACTGAGAGACAACGACTATGACACCGCTTGTGGAATCCTATGTGCTCCCGAACGGGTTGTCGGCGGAGCGGGCCAGGGCTGAAGCCGCGCGCGCGTATGCATTGGATCGCGCGCATGTGTTCCACTCGTGGTCGGCTCAGGCGGAAATCACGCCGATGACGATCGTCGCCGCCCAGGGCTCATATGTGTGGGACGGCGACGGCAACCGGCTGCTGGACTTCTCGTCGCAGTTGGTCAACACCAACATCGGACATCAGCATCCGAAAGTCGTTGCCGCCATTGCCGACCAAGCTGCGAAACTGTGCACGATCGCGCCGCAGCACGCGAACGCCGCCCGCTCCGAGGCGGCCCGGCTGATCGCCGAGCGCACTCCCGGTGACCTGAACAAGATATTCTTCACCAACGGTGGCGCCGACGCGATCGAACATGCCGTCCGCATGGCGCGCCTGCACACCGGCCGCTACAAGGTGCTTGCCCGCTATCGCTCCTACCACGGCGGCACCGACACCGCGATCAACCTGACGGGGGATCCGCGCCGCTGGCCCAACGACTACGGCAACAGCGGAGTGGTGCACTTTTTCGGACCGTTCCTGTACCGCACACAGTTTCACGCGACCACCGAGGCCGAGGAAACGTCAAGGGCCCTCACTCATTTGGAGGATGTGATCCGGCTCGAAGGACCGTCGACCATCGCGGCGATTGTGCTGGAGTCGATTCCGGGCACGGCCGGCATCATGGTGCCGCCGCCGGGCTACCTGGCCGGTGTGCGCGAGCTGTGCGACCGCCACGGCATCGTGTTCATCGCCGACGAGGTCATGGCCGGGTTTGGCCGGTCCGGAAAGTGGTTCGCCGTCGACCATTTCGACGTCACACCGGACCTGCTCACATTCGCCAAGGGAGTCAATTCCGGTTATGTGCCACTCGGTGGGGTGGCGATCAGCCCCGCCATCGCGGACACCTTCGCGCACCGCGCCTATCCCGGTGGCTTGACGTATTCCGGTCACCCGCTGGCGACCGCGGCGGCGGTGGCGACCATCAATGCGATGGACGACGAAGGCATCGTCGACAACGCGGCGCGCATCGGCAACGACGTCATCGGTCCATGCCTGCGGGACATCGCCTCGCGGCACCCCGCTGTCGGCGAGGTGCGCGGCACCGGCGTGTTCTGGGCCGTCGAACTGGTCAAGGATCGCGCGACCCGTGAACCGTTGGCGCCGTACGGCGGGTCGAGTCCCGAGATGAACGCATTGATCGCGGCCTGCAAGGAGCGCGGGCTGCTGCCCTTCGCGAACTTCAACCGAATCCACGTCGTGCCGCCCTGCACTGTCACCGACGAAGAAGCGCGCGAGGGCCTGGCGATCCTCGATGATGCGCTGAGCGCTACCGGGCTCTGACGAGACTGGGCCGCAGGCGGTCCGGCGTCGTTTCCACGCCGGCTTCGAGGTCGGCGATCAGTCGCTCGGCGTAGTCGATCAGGCCGGCGGTGTCGATCCCATACGGCGCCGGCCCGTCCAGCTGAGCCGAGCCGCGGCGCAGCAGCGTGATCGCACCGGGGATATTGCCCCGCTGCACATGGGTGATGCCGACCGCGAGCTGCGCAAGGCCCTGCCACAGCGGACGTTCGGTGTCGGGGCCGTTCTTCCACGCCGCCTCGAGCACCTCGTGGGCATTGAACGCCAGCCCGCGATCGAGCAGATCCTGTGCGTACGTCAGCGTCTCCGCCGGCGTCAGCTCCAGATCATCTGGAATGCGCGGCACGCCCTCGCTGCCCTGCGGCAAGGGCCTGCCCAGCGCGTCGCGGGGTCGAGCGCTGCGGGGTCGACCGGCCTCGTCACGATCACGGTCCGCCATATGTTCATCATGCGGCTAGCCGGGTACGGGACACAGGGCGGGCGCGAACAGCAGCACCGGCCACAGCACGATTGTCTCGCCCAGGGCGATCAAGTTGGCGCCCGCGGGCAATTGGACCTGCAGCTGGGTTTCGATCGCCCGGATGTGTTCGGGGTGGAAGAACGCGACCGTCATGCCGATGACGAGATACGGGACGGCGAGCCACATCGCGGTCTCGATCATCGTCTCGACGCTCACCTTGTGGCCGAGGATGCGACGGACCCACTGCTTCACGTGCACTCGCTCAGATCAGTGCGCGGTGAGCCCGCACCCGTCGGCGCACATCGGCCAACAAGATATAGCTGCCGCCCTGGCGGATGAACGGTGGCAAGAATCGGTTGACGAACGCCACGAGAAGAAACAGCCATTCGAAGAGCCGCTGCTGTCCGCTGCCCCACGACATGCCCATCGCGTCACGGAACACCGGCGCCAAGAACCCCGCGGTGAGGAACTTCAACAGCGGCCGAAATGGCAAGCGCAGCAACGGGTTGATCATCTTCAGATTCACCAGGTCGAGCAGATAGCGGCGCACGGTGTCGTCGATGGTCACCCGTTGGCAGGCCGTCGTCCAGTACGCGTCGAAATCCGCACGGGTGGGTGGCCACTGGTCTTCGGTGACCTGCAGCGTGGTGCCCAACGGCCACGCCGAGCGGTAGAACTGCTCGGCCTGTTCGGCCGTCATCGCGCCGCGCAGCAACTGGTAGGTGTCCTCCAGGCCCACGAAAAGGCACGCGGCAACCCACATCTGCAGCTCGCGGTCGAATGCGTTGTAGCTCACCGGACTTCCAGGGGTGGACTTCACGTGGCGGTGCGCGCCGTCGACCGCCTCGCGGAAGGCAGCGCGGTCCTCATCTGTCCCCAACACCGCGACGGCCAAATACTGGAAGGTGGTGCGGGCGCGCTTCCACGGGCGTTTGAGCAGATTGCCGGAGTCCACCTTGCTTTCGACTACGCCGTAGCCGACCTCGGGCCAGGACAGTTGCATGATCACGTTGGCCGCGCCGGCCGCGAACGACCAGAAATCCATCGCCTCGGCCGCGGAGACGTCGCCGCTGTCCCAGCGCGCGGTGCGCCGCTTGACCGCGATGCGGCAGTCGGCGGTCGAGAGCCGCCTCATGTCATGCACACGTTCGAGAACAACAGCACGGGCCACGACGCGACGGAGCCCAGGAAGGACACCACCAGGTCGAGCCCCTGCAACTCGGAGAGATGCTCGGTGTGGGTGCCGGCCCAGATCACGCCGATGAACAGGTACGGGACTGCGAGGATCACGGCCGTGCCGATCCACTCGGCGATCGTCATCTCGTAGGTCAGGATCTTCCGTACTGCGGTGAGCACGCCAATATGTTAATGGTGATTCTCGGTCGATATGGGCTTTTGAGGCTTCTCGTGCCGGTTCTGTGCATATGTCCCCGATGCGCGTCAGCACAAGTTGACGCGCGCCAGACGGCTTGTGCTTGCCGAGAGGTGCGGGCAAATCGTCCCCAGCACATTGCCGGCCGTCGACGCGGCCCCGCCCGCCGACGGGGTCGCACCCCGCCGCGAATGGCCGGATACTGTTTCGCAGCGGTGGCGGGAGTACGGGCAGGTGTGGTCCTCCGTCACCGGGGCCTTGCCGCTGAGCACCGTCAACGAAACCTAACTGGGAGCGTTCACGCATGACCGAACTAATCTACGTGTCCCGACTGCTCACCGATCGGGCCTTGGAACACACACGCTCGCTTGGCATTCCGACCCCAGTTGGGCAGGAACAGCCGCCGGCCCGGGCCGAACTCGATACCGGCATCGCCACCCCGGTCCAGTGAAATTCGTTCTGGCGCCGGACTCGTTCAAGGAGTCGATGAGCGCGTCCGTAGCGGTCGAGGCGATGCGCCGCGGGATTCACGCAGTACGGCCGGATGCCGAATGCGTAGGCGTGCCGATGGCCGACGGTGGCGAGGGTACGGTCGACGCGGTGGTGGATGCGCTTGACGGCCAACGGATCACGGTCGAGCTTCAGGACCCACTCGGGCGGCCTACCGAAGCAACGTTCGGATACGTCGCTCACCGTAAGCTGGCGGTGATCGAAATCGCCGCAGCCGCCGGGCTCGAACTGGTGGCGCCGAACGAACGGGATGTCCTGCGCGCCAGTTCATCCGGCGTCGGGCAGCTCATCGCCAACGCGCTCGATCGGGGCGCGACGGAGTTCCTCATCGGCCTGGGCGGGTCGGCGACCAACGACGCCGGCGTCGGCATGCTGGTGGCGCTGGGTGCGAAGTTCCTCGACGCCAGCGGCCGTCCCGTCGCACCGGGCGGTGCCGGCCTGAAAGACCTGGACAGAATTGTGCTCGACGGCCTCGACCCGCGGCTGTGCGACGTGCACATCCGTGTTGCCTGCGACGTCAACGCACCCTTGCTCGGACCTACCGGTGCCAGTGCAGTCTTCGGCCCGCAGAAGGGCGCGACGGCGGCCGACGTCGAACTGTTGGACGCGGCCCTCTCGCGGCTGGTGTCGGTCACCGAGGCGACACTCGGGCACGCGCGCCATGACACGCCTGGCGCCGGAGCGGCGGGCGGACTCGGCTTCGCCTTTTTCGAATTCCTCGGCGCCGAAAGCAAACCCGGCGTCGAGGTGGTCGCCGAGACGGTCGGATTGGAGCGGGCCGTTCGCGGCGCCGACTGGGTTTTCACCGGCGAAGGCGGCGTCGATGCACAGACCATGCTCGGCAAGACGCCGTTCGGGGTGGCGCAGCTGGCCAGCCGTCAAGGCGCCCACGTCGTCATCTTCGGCGGCCGCGTGGCGCCGGACGCGACGGTACTGCTCGACCACGGTGTGGATCGGCTCGTCGCGATCACGCCCGACGGTACGCCGATCGACGAAGCACTGCGTCGCGGCCCGCAGGCGCTCGAACAAGCAGCCGCAGAATTCGTCCGCGAACTCATTGGCACTGCGACCTGAAAGCGCCTTATGCCGAGGATTTGTGCCACATCGTGACTCGGATCCTAGGCATTAACGGCGCCATCACAGCAGCGTGCTGACGTAGGCGTACGCCATTCGCTTGACCTCGCGAACCGGCGCGGCGCCGTCGATGTCGTCATCGAACGCTGCGCGGTCGAGCACCGCGCCGATGGAAGTGACGACCATGTACGCACCTGCTTCCAGCCGGTCCCGTCGAGCCCGTACTCCCCTCTGCCGCAGCGCATCTGCCAGCATGCGGGCGATCCGCCGGTCGGAGGCAGCGTCAATGGCTTGAAGCTCGCGGCTGGTCCTCATCGCGGCGCGAATCTGCACGGCCGCCGGTTCGGCGGCCACCGCCGCCATCACACGCTCGACGAGGTCGACCGCACGCTCCAGGGAGCGGTGCGGATCGGCAAGCGCGGTGGCCTCCGCCAGCGACGCCTCGATCCTGGCGTTCATCCGCTCGGCGAGCGTGGCCATGATCGCCATATGGACGGGGCAGTCCGCTCCGCGCAACGGGTGGTCGGCAAACTCCTAGCCCAGACCGATCACCCCGGTGAACTGCCCAAGTAGGTCGTTGGTGCGCCACCAGATCAGCGCCGCGAACAGCGCGAGGAACACCACCGTCACCGCAGCTTGAATCATGTTGCGGCGCTGGTGCGGCGCGTACACATACGCCGTCGCGACCGCCGCGCCGGTGACCAGTCCGCCGATGTGCCCTTGCCAGCTGATCCCCGGAATAGTGAACGTGAGCACCAGGTTGATGACGATCAGCGCGACCACCCAGCGCACGTCCAGGTTGAGCCGTCGCCCCACCACGAACGTCGCGCCGAAAAGACCGAACACCGCGCCCGACGCACCCGCGGTCGCCGCCTCCAGCGGTGAAATCAGATAGACGACGACGGAGCCGCCGAGCGCGCTGAGCGCATAGAGGGCGATGAACCGCAGCCGTCCCAGCGCCGCCTCCAGCGGCGGCCCCACCACGTACAGCGCCCACATGTTGAACAGCAGATGCATGATGCCGAAGTGCAGGAACGCCGAGGTCACCAGCCGCCACAGTTCGCCGTCGGCAACCGCGGGCGACCACAGCGCCAGCCGGCGTTCCACCTCCGACGACGTGGTCTGCAGCACGAACATCACGACGTTGGCCGCGATCAACAGGTAGGTGAGGACGGGAGTGGCGGACCGCTGCGGCGCACCGAACTGGGTGCGCGGCGCGCGGACCGTGCGGGCACCCTCGGCGACGCACTCGACGCATTGATGGCCGACAGCGGCGCTGCGCATGCACTCCGGGCAGATGTAGCGCTGGCAGCGGGTGCAGCGCACATAGGTCTGGCGGTGGGGATGCCGGTAGCAGGTCGGCGTCTCGGCCGGTGACTGCGGTGTGCTGGGAATGCTCATCGCCCTACTTTCTTCGGTCCCCACCGAAGATAGTGCGCCTGAGGCCGCGGTCAGCGACGGAACACGACCCACCGCATCGCGCTGTACATGTACACCGCTTCACAAGCGCCCGCCGCGAGGCGCGCGATGCGGTACTCGACGCCGAGGGCGGCCAGCGCGCTGGAAACCCCGAGGATGAACGCCAGGTAGTTGATGACGACGACGATCACATACACGGTGAATTGCGGACCCACCGGGGCGTGGGAGCGAAAGTTCATGGTCCGGTTGAGGACATAGCTCAACGCGAAGGCACACGCGTAGGCCACCGTGACCGCGACCGGCAGCGGTATGCCGAGGCCGCCGTGCATCGCGGTGAGCAACAGCAGATCGACACCGAACGTGAAGCTGTTGATCAGGCAGAAACCGAGAAACGTCGGTGCGACAACCGAATCCAACCCGAACGGCAGCCGGGCGACCACCAGCTCGCAGAAGCGATGGAAGCGCTCGACTAGCTGTACTTGGCCCGGTCCGACGCGCACGCGACCACGCTGCCATCGGCGGGTATCCGGCCCGTGACCACTTGGCGAACTTCCGTCACCGCGGGCCGTCGATTGAGCTAAACGGGAAGCGTTGTGCCGGTTTCATGTTCGGCGAACTCGAACACCCGCGCAGCCGCTCGGTAGTCGCATGCAACCGCGGAGCGCCCGATCAGCACGGGGCCACCCCGCAGGCCGAACCGCCCGTCCACGCCGACATAGCTGCCCGGTGGAATCGGCTCGCTGATGCAGTACAGCGTCGGCGCGGCACCCTCTTCGATGTCGTTGGCCAGCACGTCGGCGACCGCCTTGACGGCTCGATGCGCGATGGCCAGTGGCCCCTTGTCGGATAGGTGCGACAGATTCGACGCGACCCAACCGGGATGGGTGAGCTGCGCGACGACCGGCGACCCCGCGGCGCGCAGTCGGCGATCCAGCTCGAGCCCCCACAGCATCACCGCGAGCTTGGACCGGGCATAGGCGCCCATCACCGTCCACTTGTGGGTGCGCAGATGCATGTCGTCCAGACGCAGCGTGGCCGACTTGTGGGCATCCGACCCGACGTTGATGATCTGCGAACGGACCCGCGGAAACAGCAGGTTCGTCAACGCGAACGGCCCGAGAAGATTCGTGCCGATGGTCATCTCGAAACCGTCCACCGTGTCCGCGCGCTGCTGCGACAGCGCACCGGCGTTGTTGATCAGGATGTCCACATCGCCGTCGAGCAGTTCAGGGAACGCCCGCACCGACGCTTGGTCCGCGAGGTCGAGCTTGAGCACCGACGTCGACCCGCCGATCTCCTCGGCCCGCCGCTTGCCGAGCTCGGTGTTGCGCACCGCCATGATGACGTGCGCGCCCGCGCCGGCGAGCAGACGGGCCGTGCCCAACCCCACGCCGTTGGTTGCCCCGGTCACGATGATGCGCTTGCCGGTCAGATTGCCGAGCCGGCTCGGCGACCACGGTGTCGTCACGGGCTGAGACTAACCGGCGCAGCCATTGACACCACCGGCGGTGGCTGGTTAATTAGCTCTCAATAGTTGTAAACCTGACCATTTCTACCAACTTTTGTTGGAGTGTGGAGCGCCGCCGCGTGGATGTTGTTGTGGCACACCATGAGTGACAGCGCGCGCGAGATCGAGAACCTCATCTACACCTACGCCGAGCGCATCGACGCCGGTGACCTCGACGGGCTGGCGGCGCTCTTCGAGCACGGTCGCATCTGCGGTATCGAGGACGGTCCCCCGGAGACGGTATTCACCGGCAGCGCCGGCGTCCGGAAGATGTTCGACATGGCAACGCGGCTGTACGACGACGGCACGCCCAAGACCAAACACCACACCACCAACGTCGCGATCTACGTCGACGAAGCCGCCGGCACCGCGCAGAGCAGGTCCTACTACTGCGTGACGCAGGCGACGCCGCAACTGCCCCTGCAGGTCATCGTCACCGGGCGCTACCACGACACGTTCCATCGCATCGACGGCGTCTGGTGGTTCGACAGCCGAACGATGTTCATCGACCAGGTCGGCGACATGAGTCACCATCTCAAGTTCTGAGGAGCCAATGTCTGATCATCCGGTGGCAACCGCGTCGCAACACGAGCAGGAGTTGGCCGCCCTGGAGTTGACCAGCCATCCGACGGTGAAGGCCGCGTATCGCAGCGTGGCCGACACCTGGCTGTCGCGGGCGAAGGCGTCCGAGGCCATGCGAGCGCGGTTCGACGACGCGTTCGCGGAGGTGATGTTCTCGGCCGCGATGTGGTCGTCGAACCAGGACAAGCTGCGGCCGAAAGTCACCTGCATCACCCGCCTGGCGCATGAGGTGGCGGGCCGGCGCATCCCCGGATCCCGTTGGGGTATCGACAATCCCGACAGCATCTACCGGGTGATCCCGATTTCGGGCGACGAACGCTACGAGATCCGCGGACGCGTGGGTGAACACCGGATGACGGAGAACTACTTCACGCTGTGGGACGCCAACATGGGCACCGTCGACGTCCTCAACGGCCGCACCATGGACGTCGACTCCGACGGATCCTTCACCATCACGGTCGACTCCGATCCCGCCGACGGCCGCCCCAACCACGTGCGGTCCACACCCGCCGCCCACGAGTTCTACATCCGTGACGTGCTGCTCGACTGGGGTCGCGACGATCCGAATCATCTGTCCATCGAGCGGCTCGGCGGCACGCCGGCCACTCCGCCGCGGACCCTCGACGAGCAGGCCGAGGCCACCGCGGCGATGATGGCCTACTTCGCCGACTTCACCGGCAAGCTCAGCCACGGCGCGTACAAGATGCCGGCGAACCATTTCAATCTCGCGTGGTCGGCCGACCGCGTCGGCGCCATGCGCAACCAGGTGTACGTCATGGGTCGCTTCGATCTCGCGCCCGATGAGGCGTTCGTCGTGGATGTAAACGGCGGCGGCGCAGAGTATTTCACCGTGCCGCTGAGCAACATCTGGGGCACGACGTTGGACATCGTGGACCGCACCGGAAGCCTCAACAAAGCGCAGTCCACGCCGAACGAGGACGGCAGCTACACCTACGTCATCTCCGCTGTCGACCCGGGCCTGCAGAACTGGATCGACACCGACGGACTGCACGAGGGCATCCTCACATTGCGGATGGCCGAGTTCGGCGAGACCGGGCCGACGGAGGATCTGGGCGCCAGCGGCCGTGTGGTGAAGCTCGACGACCTGGAAAAGGACGTGCCGACGCTGCGCCGGGTCAGCACCGATGAGCGCAAGGCCGAGTTGGCGAACCGGCGTGCGGCCTACCTGCGTCGTCTGCCCGAAGGGACGATCTGATGGCGCGCTGGCTGATCACGGGCTGCTCGACGGGCATCGGGCGCGAGATCGCCCGCGCCGCACTGGAAGCCGATCACCAAGTGGTCGTCACGGCCCGGCGCACCGAGAGTGTGCAGGACTTCGTCGAGCAGTACGGAGACCGCGCGCTGGCGGTCGCGTTGGACGTCACCGACAAGAACCAGATCGCCGCCGCGGTCGAGGCTGCCGAGGACGGCTTCGGCGGCATCGACATTCTGGTGAACAACGCCGGCCACGGCTACCTGTCCGCCGTCGAAGAGGGCGAAGACGTCGAAGTACGAAAGCTGTTTGACACCAACTACTTCGGCGTCGTTGACATGATCAAGGCGGTGCTGCCGTCGATGCGTGCGCGTAAGTCGGGCCACATCATCAACATCTCCTCGATGACGGGTCTGGTCGCCAATCCACCGAACGCCTACTACTCGTCGACCAAGTTTGCGCTCGAGGCGCTGACCGAGGCGTTGGCCGCGGAGGTCAAGCCGCTCGGCATCAAGGTGACCGCCATCGAGCCCGGCGCGTTCCGCACCGATTGGGCGACCCGGTCGATGAAGGAGACCTCCACTCCGATCGACGATTACGCCGAAACAGTCGGTGCCCGTAAGACATTGATCAAAGAGTTCGCCAACCACCTTCCCGGCGACCCGCGCAAGGTGGCCGAGGCCGTCGTCATGGTGACCACGCTCGACGAGCCTCCGCTACGGCTGCTGCTGGGCCGCGACGTGTTGAAGGCCATGCGGGACAAGCTCGCTGCGCTGTCGGCTTCGATCGACGAATGGGAAGCCGTCACCCGCGACGTCAACTTTCCCGACGCCTGACGGGTCGCGCGTCAGCCACCCCAACCGCGCTGGCCGTCCCAGCCACCGCAGAAGCCGTTGATGCAGCCGTGGCCCCAGCCGCCCTGGACCGGATTCCAGCCGCCGCAGCCGTGCCAGTTGGGCCCGCTGTCGCAGCCACTTCCGCCGCCGGCGTCGCCGCTTCCGGACGGAGTGGCCAGAAGTACCTGGTCCGGCCCGACCGCATCGACGAGAAGTGCTGACGTCGGTCCGGCGGCAATGGCTCCAATGGCTCCCGCTACGAAGACTGACCCCACAAGCTTCCGTATGGTTAGCATGTCTCCATAATGCTCCGGCAAGCGGGCGCTGAAAAGCGTTTTGTGAGTGCGCTCTCTAACTCGTGGGCAGCGCGGTGCCCACGCAGACGAGGTCGGTCGGCAACGGAATCGCGCTGGGCAACTGCACCGGAAGTCCGGGCACTGTAGGCAAATTCAGCTGCGGCGAGGCGATCAGCTGCGCGGCCTCAGAGGCTGCGTAGTTCGCCGCCGATTGCGCCGATGGTCCGGCGCCCGCGGTTTGGGCGATCGGGACAGCCGGACCGGCGGCGGCCGCGGAGGGGCTCGTGGCGGCTGCGGTGGCCGGCGCACTGTCGCCCGCGGCCTGCGTGACCGTCGCGGCCGGGGCACCTGCCGCTGGAGCAGCCAGCGGAACCCCTCCCGGGATGCCCGCCAGACTCGCTACGGGAATGCCCGCGGGCACACCCGCCGCCGGGATACCCGCGGCCGAGGGCAATGCTCCCGCCGCCGCTTGCAGGCCGGCCACGGGTGCGGCCGCCGCACCGCCCGCGACGGCCGTGGCGGCGCTTTGCACCGACTGCTGCAGATCTTGGGGCGACGCGGCGAGCTGCTGCACCATCTCCAGGCAGGGCACCCCCGGGCTGGGCTCCGCGAGCGCACTCGCGCTCAACGCATAGGTGACCGACACGAGGCCGGCCGTCGTGACGAACGTGGTCGTTATTCGATTTGTATTCCGCGACAAGGTTTTCCCCGACTAGTTGTTTCGGACGCCTGAGCTGACCGTATCGACTTGCCGAATATGCACAACTGCTGATTTCGAGCGGTTATGAAACCGATGCCAACCAGTGCCGCTTCGGTAACCGCTGGGCCCGTCAGGCAAGATGACGGGGTGGAAGCAGACGGCCGGATAGATCGGCTGAGACGGCTGGCGATGCGCGTGCTGTCGCTACGCACGATCGTCATCGTCGCGGCCCTGTCCGTCGTCGCTCTCGTCATCACCCTCGGCACCTGGGTGTGGATCGGCGTCACCAACGACCAGTACAACCAGCTGGACCGACGGCTGGATTCGGTCAGCAGCCTCGGGGATATCAGCACACTGCTCACCAGCGCCCAGAACTCGGACACCGATGCGCCGGCGCCGGACGGCAGCCTGGTGCGCACCGCGCGCATCGCCGGCACGACGGTGTCGGTGCCCAGCGATATTGTGTTGCCGCACTTCGAAAATGGCTATGCCAACACCACCATCGACGGTGTGGAGTACCGCGTCCGCACCTTTTCCGCCGGCCCGGCGACGATCGCGCTCGGCGCGCCGCTCGCGGAGACACAGCGCCGCATCGACGAACTGCATCTGCGGGTGTTGTTGATCTGTGCCGGGGTCATCGGCGGCACCATCTTGGTCGGCTGGGTGATCTCGTTGATCATGGTCAACCCGTTTCGATTGCTGGCCCAGCAGGCGCGCGCGATCAACGCCCAGTCCAACCCCGACGAGGTGCAGGTCCGCGGTGTTCGTGAGGCGGAGGAGATCGCCGAGGCCGTCGAAGGCATGCTGGCCCGTATCGGCAATGAACAGCAGCGCACCAAGGCGGCGCTCGAGTCGGCGCGCGACTTCGCCGCGGTCGCGTCGCACGAACTGCGCACGCCGATGACGGCCATGCGGACCAACCTCGAAGTGCTCTCGACACTGGACCTGCCCGACGATCAGCGCAAAGAGGTGATCGACGACGTGATGCGCACCCAGAGCCGCATCGAGGCGACGCTGACCGCGCTGGAGCGGTTGGCGCAGGGCGAACTCACCACAGTCGACGACTTCGTCACTGTCGACGTCACCGAGCTGCTCGACCGCGCCGCCCACGACGCGCAGCACACCTACCCCGGCCTGAAGGTGACGCTGGTGCCGTCGCCGAGCGTGCTGATACCCGGGCTGCCCGCGGGGCTGCGGCTGGTGATCGACAACGCCATCGCCAACGCCGTCAAACACGGCAGCGCCACCAAGATCCAACTCAGCGCGGTGCGCTCGGCCGACGCGGTGGAGATCGCGGTCGACGACAACGGCAGCGGTGTGCCCGAGGCGGAACGGGCCGAGGTCTTCGAGCGGTTCTCCCGCGGATCGACGGCCTCGCGTTCAGGTTCCGGTCTGGGCCTGGCGCTGGTCGCACAACAGGCCGAATTACACGGCGGCACAGCGTCTCTCGACGCCAGTCCGCTGGGCGGCGCGCGTCTGCTGCTGCGCCTGCCGGTGACGCGCTCACGCGGCTGGTTCTAGGACTGCGCAGCCGCGACCTACTCACTCGTCGCCGGTTCGGCCAGCGACATCTCGCCGGAGATGGTCAGGGCAGCACGAGCCGCAGCCGCTCCCACCCGCGCACCGTGGACGTCGGCGCCAGCTGGGCGGTGTCGTAGTCGATGTCCCATTCAGGGAAGCGGTTGAGCAGCTCGTCGAGCGCGACCCGGCCTTCCAATCGCGCGAGGTTCGCGCCGAGGCAATAGTGCAGGCCCTTGCCGAAGGTGAGGTGGCTGATGTTGTCGCGGTGGATGTCGAATCGGTCGGGATCGGTGTATCGCCGCGGGTCGCGGTTGGCCGCGCCGAACAGCAGCAACATCGCGCTCCCGGCGGGCACGGTGGTCTCGTAGCACTCGAAATCCTTTGCCATCCAACGGGCTACGTGCGGGCCGGTGGGCTCGAAGCGCAGCGTCTCGTCGACCGTCCGCGTCAACAGCGACCGGTCTTCGTACACCTCACGCCGTTGGTCGGGATGTTCGGCGAGCACCTTCGCGAGCCAGCCGATCAGCCGTCCGGTCGTCTCGTTGCCGGCGCCGGCCACCACCTGCGTGTAGTGCAGCACCTCTTTACGGGTCAGCTTGCGGGTCACGCCCTGCTCGTCTTCGAACTCGACGTTGAGCAGTGCCGTCATCAGGTCGTCGGAGGGATTCTTCGAGCGCCATTCGACGTAGTCGGCGTAGATGCGGCCGTCGGCGATCTTGTCGGCCTGCACCACCTTCATCGGCGCGCCCGGCCTGGTGCGCAGATTCGCGTCATTGGCGTCGCGAACCGAAATCTGTTCGGACTCAGGGATGCCCAGCAGCATGCCGATGACGCGCATCGGCATCATCGACGCGAGTTCTGCGATGATGTCGAAGCCGTCCGACCCGACCCACGGGTCCAGGCAGGCGACGCAGTACGCGCGGATCTGGTCCTCGATCTCCGCCATCCGCCGCGGCGTGAACACCCGTGACATCAATCCGCGCAGCATCGTGTGCACCGGCGGGTCTTCGAACATCATCACGCCCTTGGGCATGTCGAAGTCCGACTTCACCAGCTCGAGGATGTCACTTCGACTGTTGGAGAACGTCTCCCAGTTCGACAGCGCTTTCTCGACGTCGGCGTGACGGGAAAGCGCCCAGAAGTCGTAGCGCTCGTTGTAGTAAATCGGCGCTTCCTCGCGCAGCCGCGCGTACGTCGGGTAGGGATCCGCCACAATGTCGACGTCGTATGGGTCGTAATAGACTGCGGTTGCGGTCATTTCAGAAGGCTGCCTGCATCGACGGGAAGGGTCACACCGGTGATGTAGCGCGCCTCGTCGGAGGCCAGGAACAACACCGCATTGCTGATGTCGGCCGGGGTCACCCACGGGATCGGCAGGAAGTGGAACGACTGGCAGATGGGCGCAAGGTCGTCGGGGCCGGGATTCTCCAGGTCGGGCCGAAACAGCCGGTACGTCGACTCGTTCATCAGCAGCGGGCTGTTCACGTGGGTCGGATGGATGGTGTTGACGCGGATCGAGTGCTGGCCCAATTCGACTGCGAACGTGCGCATCAGGCCGACCACGCCGTGCTTGGCCGCAATGTAGTGGCCCACTTGCGGATAGGCTTTCAAGCCGCCGACCGAGCTGGTGATGATGACCGAGCCGCCCCGACCGCCCGCCAGCAGATGCGGGACGCCCGCCTTGACGGTCTTCCATACACCGCCGAGGTTGACGTCGAGGGTCTCGTTCCAGCTCGCCTCGGGCATCTTGTGCAGTTTGACGCCGGTGGTCCCGATCCCTGCGTTGGCGACGATGATGTCGAGGCGGCCGAGTTGTTCGACACCGCTGTCGACGGCGGACTTGAGCGCAGCGAAGTCGCGGACGTCGACTTCGGCGGTGACGACGCGGCGGTCGAGATTCTTGACCATGTCCGCCGTCTCGGCGAGGTCCTCCGGTGTGGCGGGCGGCGCGGGCGAATCGTCGAACCCGCGGCAGATGTCGACGGCGATGATGTCGGCGCCCTCTTCCGCCAACCGCACTGCGTGGCTGCGGCCTTGGCCGCGCGCGGCCCCGGTAATGAATGCGACCTTGCCGTCGACCCGTCCAGCCACTCGCACCCCTCGGTTGTTGGGCGATCGCCCAATATCTAGGCTGACGCCATGTCTAGCAGCCCCGCCGAAGGAGGGTCAAGGGCTGTTCGCGAGTCGGCCACCCGTCGGGCATTGATCCAGGCGACCGCCCAGATCATGCTCGACGAGGGCTACGCCGCGGCGACCTCTCGACGGGTCGCGGCCAAGGCCGGAGTTCGGCCAGCCTTGGTGCACTATTACTTCCCCAGCATGGACGACCTGTATCTGGCCGTGCTACGGGCGGGCGCCGAGGTCAACCTGCACCGCCAGCGGGACGCCCTCACCGAGGAGGCGCCGCTGCACGCGCTGTGGCGACTCAACAGCACGCAGGGCGCCCATCTCTGGATGGAGTTCATGGCGCTGGCCAATCACCGCAAAGCGATCCGCAGCGAAATCGCCTCCTACGCCGATCGATTCCGCGATCTCGAGGAGTCCGCGCTCGCCATGGCCTTGCACGCCCACCAGGTCGACGTCGACGAGTTCCCTCCCGTGGTGATGTCGATGATCGTCGCCAGCCTCGCCCGCATCCTGCTGCTCGAACGCGGCCTCGGCATCACCCGCGGTCATGCCGAGGCGCAGGAGTTCATCGACCGCTACCTCGATCGATTCGATCTGCCCTCATAGCGTCACGCGGTCAGGGTCCGCGCCCGCGAGCGAAACGTCTCGACGGTCGCGGCGTCGGCGTCCACCACACCCGCTGCTCGTAAGGCGGCCTCTTTGAACACCCGGGCGGCGGAGCTGAGCCGGTACTGGACGCGGCCCGTATCGCCGGTGTCCGCCGCGCGGCCCCACAGCAGCACCTCTGCGGCGTCGACATCACGCAACTGGTCGTACAGGTCCGCGCATACCGCCAGCGTTTGCACGAAATCGGCCGGCCGTGAAGCTGTTTCGGCGCCGAGTATCACCAGGGGCGTGGGGTCGGCCGGTTCACGCAGAGCGACGGTGACTTTCCAGCCCGCCATCGAGCGGTCGAACAAGTACCCACCGGCATTGCGGACGACGTCGAGCACCGTCGGGGCGACGATGTGCAGGCGGTAGCTCAGCGGTGCATCGGATGTCATCGCAGCACTCCGCCTCCGCCTCGGTTCCTGAACCGTATCCCGTTGGGCTTACTATATGTGGCACTATAGCGTGCGGCCACTAGGTGGACCGGGCGGCATGCCCGCCCGCGATAACAATTCGATTACCGTCCAGATCACGATCATTTAAGGCTTGCCGGGAAATCTTGAGAGATTTCACAATTCGGCGACCGATCTGGTCGCCGACTTATCGAATTGCGGTGAAATTGCGACGAATATCACGCCGCGCAGATGTAACACTTCCGGCGCCACTGAATGCGGCTTGTGCAGGATGTTTAGCGCGTGGCGAAGGCGGCTACTTTGGATTGCGGGACGGGGAATCACAATCCCAAATTGCAATCTGAAGGAAACTGATCATGAAATTCAGTGGTATCACTGCGCGCCGGAAAATGGCCGGTGCATCTGCGGGCCTGCTGCTCGGGGGGATCGCGGCCGCCACCATCGCGGCGCCAACCGCCGCCGCGGCCCCGGCCGGCTGTAGCGCCAGCGAGCTCAGCGGCACCGTCAGTGCCGTGATGGGCGAGGCGCGTCAGTACCTCAACAGCCATCCCGGTGCCAACCAGGCCGTCACCGCGGCGTTCAACCAGCCGCGTGAGCAGGCGGCGGCGAATCTGCGCGGCTACTTCACCGCCAACCCGCAGGAGTACTACGACCTGCGCGGCATCCTGGCGCCGATCGGCGACAAGCAACGCTAGTGCAATGTGACGGTGTTGCCGCCGGAGCTGTCGTCGGCCTACGACCAGTTCATGGCCGGCTGATTCCGGCACGACCGGGACACGACAACCCGCCGCTGCAGCCCCGCTGTGGCGGCGGGTTGTCCGTTTCGCACCGCGCCGTACGCTGACGACGTGGCCGAGCTCCATCCCGACATTGCTGCGCTGGCTCCCCTGCTGGGCACGTGGTCCGGTGAGGGCGCCGGCGAGTACCCGACCATTGAGCCGTTCGAATACGTCGAAGAAGTCACCTTCGGCCACGTCGGAAAGCCGTTTCTGGCCTACAGCCAACGCACCAAGGCCAAAGATGACGGCCGCCCGCTGCACGCCGAAACCGGCTACCTGCGCGTCCCGTCGCCGAGCCGAGTGGAAATGGTGCTTGCCCATCCGACCGGAATCACCGAAATCCAGGAGGGCACACTGTCGCTTCGCGAAGCATCGATCGTGATGGAGCTGCACGCGACGACAATCGGGCTCACCGCCACCGCCAAAGACGTGACGGCGCTGAGCCGTTCGATCCGCGTCGACGGCGACGAGCTCACCTACACCGTCCGGATGGGCGCGGTGGGTCAACCCCTGCAACACCATCTGGCCGCGACACTGCATAGGAAGCCAACGTGACCATCCCCCAAACGCTGGACGGCAGAATCCGGGTGCCGGCCGACCTCGATTCCGTCACCGCCATCGGTGAAGAAGACCACTCCGGCATCGACCCCGCCGCTGTCGAGCGGATCTGGCAGGCCGCGCGGCACTGGTATGAGGCCGGCATGCACCCGGCCATCCAGGTGTGCCTGCGGCACAACGGAAAAGTGATCCTCAACCGCGCGATCGGGCATGGCTGGGGCAATGCACCCACCGATCCGCCCGAAGCGGAAAAGGTCCCCGTCACAACCGAAACGCCGTTCTGCGTGTACTCCGCCGCCAAGGCGATCACCACCACGGTCGTGCACATGCTCGTCGAACGCGGGGTCTTCTCGCTCGACGACCGGGTCTGCGAGTACCTACCCAACTACACCAGCCACGGCAAGGACCGCACGACGATCCGCCACGTGATGACGCACAGCGCCGGCGTGCCGTTCCCGACGGGGCCACGACCAGACGTCACCCGCGCCGACGACAGCGAATACGCCCGCGAACAGTTGGCCAAACTGAAACCGCTCTACCGGCCGGGCCGTGTCCACATCTATCACGCGTTGACGTGGGGGCCGCTGGTCCGCGAGATCGTCGCGGCCGCGGCCGGTAAGAGCATCCGCGAGATCCTGGCCACCGAGATCCTCGAGCCGCTCGGCTTCCGGTGGACGAATTACGGTGTGGCACCGGAGGATGTGCCGCTCGTCGCGCCGAGCCACGCCACCGGCAAGCCCTTACCGCCACCGATCCGGGCGGCCTTCCGCAAGGCGGTCGGCGGCACGCTGCACGAGATCATCCCGTTCTCCAACGACCCGTTGTTCCTCACCACGATCATCCCGTCGTCCAACACCGTCTCCACCGCCGACGAGTTGTCCCGCTTCGCCGAGATCCTGCGGCGCGGTGGCGAACTCGACGGCGTGCGCATCATGCAACCCGAAACTTTATGGGCTGCAACAAAGGAATGCCGGCGGCTGCGACCGGATCTGGCGACCGGTCTGGTGCCGCTGCGCTGGGGCACCGGATACATGTTGGGCTCTAAGCGGTTCGGTCCGTTCGGCCGCAATGCGCCGGCGGCGTTCGGACACACCGGATTGGTCAACATCGCGGTGTGGGCCGACCCGTCGCGGGGTCTCGCCGCAGGGGTCATCAGCAGCGGGAAACCCGGCAACCATCGCGAGGCCAACCGCTACCCCGCCCTGCTGGACCGCATCGCCGCCGAGATCCCGGTCATCGAGACGTAGATGACGTCGGCGTCGGCGTCGTAGTACGGCGTCACCGGCGACAACTGCGGCATACCGTTCGACTTGATCGTGGCCAGCACGCCGAGTCGCGCGTCGGCCAAAAGCGCACGCGGGTTGAATGGGGAGTCGGTCACACCCTGCCCAACCGTTGACCGCGCGCTCGCTATTCCTCCGGAGGCACACGATGGACGAACCCATCCGCAACGATCACGCCGAGCTGTTGCGCCGGCGTGCGCTGACCGAGGATGCCGCCCGGCCCGACGCCGTCGCACGCCGGCACGCGGCGAACGGACGCACGGCACGCGAGAACATCGCCGACCTCGTCGACCCCGGTTCGTTCGTGGAGTACGGCCGCTTCGTCATCGCCGCCCAGCGGTTCCGCCGCGACGTCGACGACCTCATCGCCCGCACGCCCGCCGACGGTCTGGTGGCCGGCACCGCGCGCGTCGACGGCGGGGCGTGCGCGGTGCTGTCCTACGACTACACCGTGCTCGCCGGTACGCAGGGCGTGCTCGGGCACCGCAAGAAGGACCGGCTGTTCGACATCATCGAACGGATGCGGCTGCCGACGGTGTTCTTCGCCGAGGGCGGTGGCGGACGACCCGGCGACACCGACTATCCGACGGTGTCGTCACTGGAAGTGCGCGCGTTCAAACTGTGGGCTGCGCTGTCGGGACTGGTGCCGCGCATCGCGATCGTGAAGGGACGATGCTTCGCGGGCAATGCCGTCATCGCCGGGTGCGCCGACCTGATCGTGGCCACCGAAGACGCGTCGATCGGCATGGGCGGCCCGGCGATGATCGCCGGCGGCGGGCTCGGCGACGTGCACCCCGACGTGGTCGGGCCGATCTCCGTGCAGGCGCCCAACGGGGTGGTCGACGTCGTCGTCGCAGACGAGGCGGCCGCCGTCGTCGTCACCAAACACCTCCTGGGCTATTTCCAGGGTGCGACGGAGCCGGGTGTCGCCGCCGATCAAACCGCCTTGCGCACATTGGTTCCCGAGCGCGCGCGACGCGCCTACCACGTCGGCCCGATCATCGAGACGCTCGCCGACGAAGGTTCGGTGACATTTCTGCGGGAGCGGTTCGCACCGGAGATGGTGACGGCGCTGGCCCGCATCGACGGCCGCGCGGTCGGCGTCATCGCCAACAACACCCGAGTGATGGCCGGCGCGATCACCGCCGCCGCGTCGGACAAGGCGGCCCGGTTCCTGCAACTGTGCGACGCGTTCGGGATTCCGATCGTCTCGCTCGTCGACTGTCCGGGCTACATGGTGGGCCCGGCGGCGGAGGCCGAGGCGTTGGTGCGACGCGGCTCGCGCATGCTGGTCGCGGGCGCGGCGCTACGGGTGCCGATGGTGGCGGTGATCATTCGCCGCGGTTATGGGCTGGGCGCACAGGCGATGTGCGGCGGTGGTCTGCACGAGCCACTGCTGACGGTGGCCTGGCCGGGCGCGCACCTGGGACCGATGGGCCTCGAGGGCGCGGTGCGGCTGGGGATGCGCAAGGAATTGGAGGCGATCGCCGACGAGGACGAACGCGAAGAGCGCGTGCGGCAGGCCACCGCGGCCGCGCAGGACAACGCCAAGGCGCTCAATGCCGCGTCGATGTTCGAAATCGACGACGTGATCGATCCGGCCGAGACGCGCTCGCTGATCTCGGCGACGCTGGCCGCGGCGCCGCCGGCGCCACCCGAGCGGCGTCGCTTCGTCGACACCTGGTAGCTCAGAGCGTCAACACCTGCTGACGCGGTTTCCCGGGACATGTCCGTCCAGTTGCGTCAACACGTGCTGACGCCGCTAGGAGCCGTTCTCCAACTCCAGGTACATGATGTGTAGGCCCACCAAGCCATGCCGACGTGACCGGTAGGCCCGCGGAACGGTGCCGATGATCCGAAAGCCCAGCGACTCCCACAGCCGCACGGCGGCCACATTGGTTTCCACCACAGCGTTGAACTGTATTGCCTTGTAACCGTTTTCACGGTGCCAGCGAATCACCCACTCCGCCATTGCACGCCCGACGCCGCGGGCAGACGACGCGGGGTCGACCATGAAGCTGGCGGTGCCGACGTGATCGCCGCGGCCGGGCTTGTTTGGCCCCATCCGTGCGGTGCCGACCACCGTGCCGTCGACCACAGCGACGATCGTGTGCCCCGGCGGCGGCGCCAGCCACGCATCCCGTATCTCGTCGTCCGTCAAATCGTCTGGGTATGTGTAGCTTTCGCCGTCGGCGACGATGGCCCGGAAGAACGGCGCAATCTCCGCGATGTCAGTGGAGCGCGCGGCGCGGATCTCCATGTCACTACGCTAACGGCATGGCGGCGCGGTCAGACATCAGGCGGTGGAGTTTCGCCCAGTACGGGCTGTTGATCATCTCGCTGTTCCACGTGGTGCAGGCGATCATCGGGTTTATCGTCGAACCCAGTTTCGCGACGGGTCCCGACGCCCCGACCGCGCAGATCCTCGGCATGGACTACAACGGGTGGCACGCGGTCGCCGGGCTGGCGCTGTTCGGTCCGGGCCTGGTGTTCGCGTGGCGCAAGTCGTGGGCCGTGCTCTACCTGCTGGTGGCAGCCGTCGCCGGCGCCCTGCCCGGCATCTGGGCGTTCTTCTCGCATCAGGTGGCGTACGTGTTCACGTTCCCCAACAACGTCACCGACGCGATCGTGCACCTCGTCACCGCAGCGGTGATGGTGGCCGTGGCCGCAGTGCAGATCCGCCTCGACGGAGGGCTGGGCAACTCGCTGGCCGACCTGCGCTCGAAGCAGCCCTGATCGACGACCGACAGGGCGCGCACCGCACCGGCGACGGCGAGCCTGTGCTGCGCCGAATCGATCCACCGCCAAACAGATTTCGGCACCGGCACATCGGGGTAGACGTCGCGAAACATCTGATCCATCTCATCGAACTCGTCCGCGTTGCGCACCGATCGACGGAACTCGGCTCGCTGGGGCTCGCATGATCCGATGGCGCCCCTGCGAAGTGATGGCTCCCAGACCTCGGTGAGCTCGGGTTGTCGTTGCAACCGCCAGACCGCGGAGGAATCCACCAGGAAGTGGATCAAGGCCCGACGGCCTTCTCGTCGGCTCGCGCGGTCACCCAGCCGTCGTAGTCCCAGCCCTTCGCCTGCTCGCGCGAGCGGGCCAGCGCCTCGATGCGCCGGAACTGCTCGACGTAATCGCGTAGCGCGAGGTTAACGGCTTCCTTCTTGGTGTGTACCCCGGCGATCCGCATGACTTCGGCCAGCGCCTCGTCGTCCAGGTCGATCGCCAACATCGATCCTGCGGGCCGTCGTGAAATCGCCCGTCCTACCGTCTAGGCATGGCAACTTTGCGATTGAAGCGACGGGCCGGGTCCGAGCCGCACAAACCGCGCAAGACCAGTCCGTCGCCGCTGACGCCGCCGTGGACCCCAGGACCGGCGCGTTACGGCGTCGGGGTGCGGCACAACGTCGCGGTGCCGATGAGCGACGGCGTCAACCTGCGCGCCGACATCCACTACCCGACCGTCCCGGAGACCGGTGAGCCCGCGACCGGCCCGTTCCCGGTGCTGGTCTCGATGACGCCCTACGGCAAGAAGGCTCCGCCGCCGGCCGCGCAGATCGGCGGCGGCGCGACGCCGTACCTGATCAAGCGCGGCTACATCGAGGTGATGGTCGACGTGCGCGGCAC
Organism: Mycobacterium hubeiense; assembly: GCF_002838065.1. Taxonomy (GTDB): domain Bacteria; phylum Actinomycetota; class Actinomycetes; order Mycobacteriales; family Mycobacteriaceae; genus Mycobacterium; species Mycobacterium hubeiense. The sequence continues at coordinate 66,515 of NZ_PIZU01000016.1, forward strand.
CGGCGCCTCCGAAGGATCCTTCGAAATGCTGGGCGTCGAGCAGACCCAGGACGGCGTGGACCTGGTCAACTGGGCGGCGACGCTGCCGAACTCCAACGGGCGCGTCGGCATGTTCGGCATCTCGTATCTGGCGATCAACCAGCTGATCACCGCCGCCGCGGTCGGGCCGGACTCGCCGTTGAAGGCGATCTTCCCGGTGATGGCCGCGCACGACTTCTACCGCGACGTGGTGACGATGGGCGGCGTGCCGCACATGCGCACGGTGCGGGCGTATGGCGCGGTCTACTCCTTGCTCAACCTGGTCAATCCGACGCTGGAGTTGATCGCCCGCGGCGGGCACGAACGCCCACGCGCTGGAGGTTTTGCCGCGGTGCGCCAGCGCGGCCGCGGCCAGCGGCAGTACTTCCGGACGCTGTCCGCCGACGCCGCCGCCGGCGGCGACACCGCATTCGACGGGCCGTTCTGGGACACCATGCGGCCGGGCGCGCTGCTGCCCAAGATCGTGGACAACGGCGTGGCCGTGTTCCTCGTCGGCGGCTGGCACGACGCGTTCCAGCGCGGCGCGCCGCTCAACTACTCCTCCCTGCAGAACGCGTTCGCGGGCCGACCCGTCGACGCGCCGATGGAGCCCGGCCAGCCGATCTCGGATCGGTTCCGGCTGCTGATGGGTCCCTGGTATCACGTCTCGGACTTCGACGGCCTGCACATGCACGCGCTGCAGTTGCGGTGGTTCGACCACTGGCTCAAGGACGTGCCGGAAGCCGCAGTGTCCGGGGAGCCGTTGACCTTCCAGCCGATCGGCAGATCCGAGTGGTTCCATGCGCGCGAATACCCGTTCCCGGACGCGACGCCGACGCGCTTCTACCTGTCGACGCAGAACCGGCTCGCCCGTGAACCCGACTCCGACGAGTCCGCTGCGACACTGAAGTACGTTGCGCGCGGCCCGATCTCGGGCCGCAGCCTGGAGCAGTGGAGCCTGGGGCTCGGCAGTTTCGCCATCTCGCAGCGCGGCAGGCGTATCCGCTACGACCTGGACAACCGCCGTCTTCAGCGCGAGGCGTTGTGCTACACCACCGACCCGTTCTCCTCGCCGACGATGGTCGCCGGGCCGATCACGCTCACCGTGCACGCGACGGCCACCACGTCCGAGACGCTGTGGGTGGCGCACCTCGACGACGTCTTCCCCGACGGCACCAGCCGCCCGCTGACGCAGGGTGCGCTACTCGGCTCGCATCGGGCGCTGGACCCGTCGCGCACGTGGTATCTGCCCGACGGCACCGTGCTGCGGCCGCATCACATCAGCACCCGCGAGGCCGTGAAACCCGTTGTCCCCGGCGAACTCACCCGCTACGACATCGAGATCTTCCCGACCGCCGCGGTGATCGAGCCGGGCCACTGCCTGCGCCTGACGATGACGACGTACGATTTCCCGCACTTGGTGCCCACCAAGCCCGCGCGTCGCGCGTTGGCCGGTGGGGAGTACCGGCTGCGCCAGGGCGGGGCGACGCCGTCGCACGTCGTCATTCCGCTGGCGGACGCGTCGCCCGGTAGAACGTAAGCCGATGTCGACCAGATGCGGCCGGCAACGGTAACGGATCACGTTGATAACAAGGCAATTACGGACCGCGCCGCGCGGCTGAGCAGACAGGCCGCGCTGCTAGCTTCCGGAGGTGCTCGTTGGCAATTGGATACAGCGCGTGGCCGCGGCCGCGCTGGCTGCGGTGATGACGTCCGCACTGTTGGGTACACCGTCGGCGACGGCGTTCTCGCGTGACGGCCTGCCGGTGGAATACCTGCAGGTGCCGTCGGCGTCGATGGGCCGCGACATCAAGGTCCAATTTCAGGGCGGGGGGCCCAAAGCGCTCTATCTGCTCGACGGCATCCGCGCCCAGGACGACGTCAACGGCTGGGACATCAACACCCAGGCGTTCGAGTGGTTCTACGAATCGGGACTCTCGGTCGTGATGCCCGTCGGCGGCCAGTCCAGCTTCTACACCGACTGGTACCGGGAAGCCAAGCACAACGGGGGCACCACCACCTACAAGTGGGAAACCTTCCTGACCCAGGAGCTGCCGACGTGGTTGGCCGCCAACAAGAAGGTTGATCCCCATGGCAATGCCGTTGTGGGACTGTCGATGTCAGGCGGTGCGGCGCTAACGCTCGCGGCCTGGCATCCCGAGCAGTTTTTCTTCGCGGCATCGCTGTCCGGATTCCTCAACCCGTCGAATGGGTTGTGGCCCACATTGATCGGCTTCGCGATGAAGGACGCCGGCGGTTTCAACTCCACCGACATGTGGGGGCTGGCCAGCGATCCGGCGTGGCGGCGCAACGATCCGACGGTCAACGTCGGCCGGCTCGTCGCCAACAACACCGCGATCTGGGTGTACAACGGCAACGGCGCGTCGTCGGATCTGGACGCCCCCGGCGGCAACTTCGGCACGCTCTACAGCGCGCAGTTCCTGGAGAACATCACCGTCACCTCCAACAAGGAGTTTCAGGAGAAGTATCTGGCCGCGGGCGGCCGCAACGCGGTATTCCACTTCCCGCCCAACGGAACCCACAGCTGGGGGTACTGGGGCTCGCAGCTGCAGGCGATGAAACCCGACATTCTGCGGGTGCTCGGCGTCGCGGCAGCCACCTGAGCGGACCGTAACGTCAGCCCAGCGACTCCCAGAAGCCGCTGAGGGCGGCCGCGCTGCGTGCCGGATCCTGCAGCATCCACCAATGTCCCAGGCCGTCAAGCACTTCGGTGCGAGCACCGGCGCGGTCCGCCGCGCGCTGCCGCAGTTCCAGTGAACCGACGTAGGGGTCCTCGGTGGGCATCAGGGCCAGGCCCGGCCGCGCGGCGGCGGCAGACAATTTGCGGCCCTCCTCGGCCATCGCGGGCTGAGCGGCCGAGCGGTACAACGACAGGATCGCCCGTCCCATCTCTGGGCCTTGGGCGGCCACAATCGTGGTCGCGATGTCGAGCGGAATGCCCAGTGGCACCAGCTGTTCGGCGCGCTCTGCCGCCGTGCCGCTCATCATGGTTTCCACCAGCTGCTCGCCCTCGTCCGGTGTCTGCCACACCTGCGCCATGTCGTGCCAGACGTACTCCGGGTCGAACAACCCGATGACATCGGTGGCCCAGCTGCGCACCAGCTCGGGGCGATCCATCACCGCGTTCACCACGTGGGCGCCGCCCCAGTCATGCCCGACGAGGTCGACGGGTCCGTCGATCCGACTTAACTCGGTTTCAAGCCAGTCGCGGTACGCAAGGTAGGTCGCGGGGAAATCGTCAGGCAGGGGGGCGCCGAACCCGGGTGGCGACAGCATCACCACATCGTCACGGCCCAGCTCATCGATGAGCGGGCCCCAGATCGCCTCGGTTTCCGGATTTCCGTGCACCAGCACCAATGTCATGCCGACATCTTGGCACGGGTCTGCCGGGTGTCGGTCAGTACCAATCGGGTTGGCTCATCCGCCGCGGCTCTCAGCGCGAGGCGACGGCGGCCGCGGCGGTCTGGGCGATCACTTCCGCCGTCCGGTGGGCCATCGCCATGGTCGAGATCATCGGGTTCACGCCCGTCGCGGTCGGCAGCGCGCTCGCGTCGCCGATGTAGACCCCCGGCGTGTCGTGCAGCTCGCCCGACGGGTTCGCCACCGATGTTGCCGGATCGGAACCCATGCGGCAGCTGCTCATCTGGTGCGCCGAGAAGATCCTGTGCCCGCCCGCGCCGAGCGGGAGCTCCTTCATCGCAGCGATGAACTCGTCGAGATCCTCACCGCGCCGCCAGCGCCTGTCCGTCGCGGCGAACGGGACGATCTCCTCGGCGCCGGCCGCGGCGTGCAGGCGGATCTGGGCTTCCATCGAGCGGCGCGCGACGCGGACGTCGACCTCGTCGGTGAGCGCATAGTGCACCACCGCGTTACCTGCGCCGTCGATCGTCACGGTGCCGTGGCCGCGGTCGCGAGGGATGCCCACGTACCAGGCGGCGTGCTCCAGCCGCGCCATCGTTTCCTTGAGCTCTTCACTCGACGCGCGGGCCATGCCACCGGCGACGATCGACGTCGCCCACTGCGCGTTCTGGATGAGGAAGCCGTGACCGCCCTCGATGTCGGCGAACTCGTCGACCATCGCCGTCATCGGCGCGCCCCACCACGGCCGCTGCGGTTCGGGATGCAGGGCAAGCGTCGCGATCACCGGGTGCAGGTGCAGGTACCGGCCGACCGCCGGGCCGCCGATGCCCGACCGCAGCAGCAGCGCAGGGGATTCCAGCGAGCCGCACGCCACCACCACGCGCGGTGCGCGCACCTCGACAGCCGCCGAAGCTCCGGTCTGCGGGTCGACGTACGTGGCGAGCACGCCTGCGGCGCGACCGTTTTCGGTGAGCACCCGGTCGGCCTGGCAGCGCACGATCACCCGCGCGCCGGCCGCCACCGCGTCTCGTAGATACGTACGACGGACGTCGAGCTTGGCGCCCGAGCGGTCGCCGAGGCCGATGTAGCCGGCGGTGTCGGGCGAGTACGCGGCCGGGTCGGCGTTGCGGCTCAGCCCGGTGAACGACCAGCCGAGGGCCGCCGCGCCGTCGCGCATCCGCTCGTGCGGGCCGTTGAGGTCCGAGCAGTCGGCGTTGACGCCGAGTCGCGTCCACACCGCGTCCGTGTGCCGGTCGAACTCGGGCCCGTCGACACCGTCGAGGCCGAACTCGCGCGCCCACTGCTCCCGCACGCTCAAGGGCGTGCGCAGGCAGTTGGACCAGTTGATCGTCGGCCCGCCGCCGAGTGTGCCCCCGGCCAGCAGCGTGACGTTGAAATCGGCGGTCGGGGTGGGGCCGCCGCGCCAGAAGAACTGCTGGAACGCGGGCAGCTCGAGCCCGCTGAAGTCCGGCTCGTTGAAGTTTCCGCCGGCCTCGAGCACGACGACGTCGAGGCCCGCCTGAGCGAGCACGCCGGCGATCAGGCCACCACCCGCGCCCGAGCCGACAATGCAGACGTCGGCGTCGACCGTCGAACCGTCAGGGACAAACGGCTCGGGCGCCTCGCCGCCGCCGGGCTCGATGCCGGGAGCGCCGGGATAACCGAAGCCCGCCCACATCGGGTTGGTGCCGGTCTGCGGATCCGGACCGGCGTACCCGAACGCGAGGGTCAGCGACACCAGGGAATTCAGCCCCGCCGCGATCTCGGGGCCCATCGACGCGACGTCGCGCATCAGCTGCTCGCCCGCCGGCCCGGCCCTGAACCCCTGCGCGTGCAGCCCGTCGAGCAGGGCGAGCAGGCCCGCACGCTGATCGCCGGGCAGCCCGGACAGCACCTGCTCGACCCCGACGTGCGCCTGCAGTTCGCTGCCGCGCATCGCCCAGAACCCGGTGGGGTCGTCGGCCCGTTCCATCGACGGGATGACGGTGTCCGCGAGGGTGCGAAGAACTTCGCGGTGGGTGTCGGTGATCTGGGCGTTCATCGTTGCTCTCCTCTTGCGACGTCTTGACGCTATGCCTCGACGGGGGTCAGGCGGCCGTCTTTGGTCGTGTTGAGGGCACCGGTCAGTTGACGGACCGCGGCCGCGGCCGTGCGTGACTGATCGGCGATGACCCGACGGACACGTCGTGCCCCGGTCACGCCCAGCGGGGCGACGGTGACGACGGTCGGGATCAGCACCGGCGACAGGGTGACCAGGAGGATGAAGGCGATGGCGATGTAGCTGCCCATGACGGACTCGACTTTCTGTGGGTTTGAGTCGGCTGAGTTGCCGGTTGAAGGTGTGCAGAAAATTACCGAGGCAGCTGATGGCGGGCGATGTCCGCGACAGACCAAGTTTCGGGAACTTGTTGGCTCCCGAAGACAACTTGGGCCAGTACTGTCTGGTCATGGCACGCGCGCGCGCCGAGGACGACGCGGCCGTCGCAGACATCGCGGCGGCGATCGTCGCCAAACTGGGCACGCGACTCGACGACCTCAACCGCTCGGTCCAGCAGCTGGTGGCCACCGAGATCCCCGCGCTGGCCGACGACGCCCAGATGATGCAGCTGCTGCACGACAGCGTCGAGGGAAACATCGACACCGTCTTCTCGGCGATCCGCCACGGCATCCCCATCGAACAGGTGGAGCCGCCGACCGCCGCCCTCGAGCACGCGCGGCGGCTGGCGCAGCGCGCGGTGTCGGTCAACGCATTGGTGCGGTCCTACCGGCTCGGCCACAAGGCGGTGCTCGACGCCGTGCGCGACGAGGTGCGCGCCGCCGACCTCGACGCGACGGCGAGCCTGGACGTGTTCGGACAGATCGCGGAGATCACCTTCGGCTACGTCGACTGGATCTCCCAGCAGGTGGTGACCACCTATCAAAGCGAATACGACCGCTGGACGCAGAAGCGAAACAGCTTGCGTGCGTTACGGATTCGTGAAATCCTGGGCGGCGCACAGGTCGACGTCGACGAGATGACCGGTGCGCTGTCATACCCGCTGCGGCGAACCCACCTGGCGGCCGTGCTGTGGTGTGACGAGTCGGGCGATGAAGACGAACTCGTCGTGATGGAACGGTTCGTCACGCACCTCGCGGAGTCCGCCGGTGCTCGTGAGGCCCCGTTGTTCCTCTCCGAAGACCGGTTGACGGGCTGGGCGTGGATTCCGTTGTCGGCCGACGCCGCACCCGATGCGGCCGCCGCGATCCGCGCCGCGGCCGAGGCGCGGGCCGATGCCCCGTGCATCGCGCTGGGCACGCCGCTGCCGGGTGTCGAGGGCTTCCGCCGGTCACATCGTCAGGCCAGGGACGCGCACGTCGTCGCCACCGCGTCCGGACCGCACCCGCGCCGCGTCACCGCCGCCGGCGATCCCGGCCTTCGGGTGGCGGCGCTGCCCGGCGGCGACGTCGAGTCGGCGGCCGCGCTGGTCGCCGAGATACTCGGACCGCTCGCCGAGCGCACCGACAACGACGAACGGCTCCGCGAGACGCTGCGGGTGTTTCTGCGCGCAGGCGCAAGCTACAAGGCGGCCGCCGAGGAACTGCACCTGCACGTCAACTCCGTGAAATACCGGGTGGCCAAAGCGGTCGAACGGCGTGGCCGGCCGATCGCCGAGGACCGACTCGACGTCGAGGTGGCGCTGCTGCTGTGCCAGTGGTACGGCGACGCCGTACTGCGAACTTGATTGGTCCGCTTGAGTAGATGCCAAAAGGCCCTATCCGGCTGTTGGTAAGTGAAGTCATCCTCAATACGTGTGTGCCGGGCGAACCGCCGTTAGCTGTGACAGTTTGGATGCCAAGCGTAGACCGATGATCGACACAGATCGTTCCACACTCCCGTATGCTCGTGGGCGACAACCTTTTTCGCCGAACTGCCTATCTCACGCCGCTCATGTGGTTCTCTGGTGGTTGTGAACGCGGCGACCGTGCCGGACACCAGTACCAGGAGAGCTATCAACCTGGTGCTGGCCACGTGGGTCTCGGCGATCAACTTCTGGGCCTGGAACATGATCGGCCCGCTGTCCACTACTTACGCGAGTGATCTGGCGTTGAGCAGTACCGAGGCCTCCATGCTCGTTGCTACGCCGATCTTGGTCGGATCTGTGGGCCGGATCGTCATCGGCTCGCTGACCGACCGGTTCGGCGGGCGAACGATGTTCATCGCGGTCTCCCTGGCGTCGATCCTGCCGGTGCTGGCCGTCGGGTCGGCCGGCGCGGCAGGCTCCTATCCGCTGTTGCTGGTGTGCGGATTCTTCCTGGGCATCGCGGGCACGATCTTCGCCGTCGGCATCCCGTTCGCCAACAACTGGTACGACCCTTCCCGTCGCGGCTTCGCCACCGGCGTGTTCGGCATGGGCATGGTCGGCACCGCGTTGTCTGCGTTCTTCACACCGCGGTTCGTCAACTGGTTTGGGCTGTTCGCCACGCACGTCATCGTCGCGGTCGCGCTCGCGGCCACGGCGCTGCTGTGCATCGCGATGATGCAGGACTCCCCGGCGTTCCAGCCGAACACCGACCCGGTGCTGCCGAAACTCAAGGCCGCGATGAAGCTGCCCGTCACGTGGGAGATGTCCTTCTTGTACGCCGTCGTCTTCGGCGGTTTCGTGGCGTTCTCCAACTACCTGCCCACCTACATCAAGACCATCTACGGCTTCTCCTCCGTCGAGGCCGGCGCGCGCACCGCGGGATTCGCGCTCGCCGCGGTGCTGGCCCGACCGATCGGCGGCGCTCTGTCGGACCGCATCGCACCCAAATACGTGGTGCTGGCCTCGTTCGCGGGTACCGCGGCGCTGGCCTTCGTGGCGACGTTCCAGCCGCCGCCCGACGTCTGGTCGGCGACGACGTTCATCACGCTGGCGATCTTCCTGGGCGTCGGCACCGGCGGCGTGTTCGCATGGGTGGCCCGTCGGGCGCCCGCGCAGTCGGTGGGTTCAGTCACCGGAATCGTCGCGGCCGCAGGCGGTTTAGGTGGCTACTTCCCGCCGCTGGTGATGGGTTCGACGTACGACTCCGTCGACAACGACTACACGACAGGGCTGTTGTTGTTGGTGGCAACGGCCCTGGTCGCGTTGGCCTATACCGCATTTCGATTGCACGCCCACGAGCCGGCGCGCACCAAGGAGCCCGAACCATGACCAAGCCGCACGTAGGCGGACCCGTCGAAGAGCTACTGGAACGCAGCGGCCGGTTCTTCACGCCCGGCACCTTCTCCGACGACCTGCGCACCGTGACCCGCCGCGGCGGGCGCGAGGGCGACGTGTTCTACCGCGACCGGTGGAGCCACGACAAGGTGGTGCGCTCCACCCACGGCGTCAACTGCACCGGGTCGTGCTCGTGGAAGATCTACGTCAAGGACGGCATCATCACCTGGGAAACCCAGGAAACCGACTACCCGTCGGTGGGGCCCGACCGCCCCGAGTACGAACCCCGCGGCTGCCCGCGCGGCGCCGCGTTCTCCTGGTACACCTATTCGCCGACCCGGGTGCGTTATCCGTACGCCCGCGGCGTGCTCGTCGAGATGTACCGGGAAGCGAAAGCGCGCCTGGGTGATCCGGTGTTGGCGTGGGCCGACATTCAGGACAACCCCGATCATCGCCGCCGCTATCAACGCGCCCGCGGCAAGGGCGGCCTGGTCCGGGTGAGCTGGGCCGAGGCCACCGAGATGATCGCGGCCGCCCACGTGCACACCATCAAGCGGTACGGGCCCGACCGGGTGGCCGGCTTCTCGCCGATCCCGGCGATGTCGATGGTCAGCCACGCCGCCGGGTCGCGGTTCGTGGAACTGATTGGCGGCGTGATGACGTCGTTCTACGACTGGTACGCCGATCTTCCGGTGGCCTCCCCGCAGGTGTTCGGCGACCAGACCGACGTGCCGGAGTCCGGCGACTGGTGGGATGCAGCCTATTTGATGATGTGGGGCTCCAACGTCCCGATCACCCGCACCCCCGACGCGCACTGGATGGCCGAAGTCCGCTACCGCGGCACCAAAGTCGTGACCGTGAGCCCCGACTACGCCGACAACACCAAGTTCGCCGACGAGTGGATGCCGTGCGCGGCGGGCACCGACGGTGCGTTGGCCATGGCGATGGGCCACGTCATCCTCTCGGAATGCTTTGTGCGCCAGCGAGTTCCGTTCTTCGTCGATTATGTCCGCAAGTTCACCGATCTGCCGTTCCTGATCAGGTTGGAGCAGCGCGACGGTGCGCTGGTGCCGGGCAAGAACCTGACCGCGGCCGATCTCGGCCACGACGTGGAGAACGCGGCGTTCAAGCCGGTGATCCTCGACGGGGCGACGAATACCCTTGCGGTGCCGCACGGTTCGCTCGGGTTCCGCTACGGCGACGAGGGCCTGGGCAAGTGGAACCTCGACCTGGAAGATCTGGTGCCGGCGCTGACCGTGGCGGCAGAAGGCGGCGAGACGGCCGAGATCCGGTTACCGCGGTTCGACACCCTTGACGGGCACGGGGAGACGCTGCAGCGGGGGGTGCCGGTGCGGCGCGTCGGCGAGCACGTGGTGTGCACGGTGTTCGATTTGATGCTCGCCCAGTACGGCGTGGTGCGCCCCGGTCTGCCGGGGGACTGGCCGACGGGTTACGACGACGCGAGCGCTCCGTACACCCCGGCCTGGCAGGAGCCGATCACCGGAGTCGCTGCCGCCCAGGCCGTCCGGGTGGCCCGCGAATTCGCCCGCAATGCCGAGGAATCCAACGGCCGCTCGATGATCATCATGGGGGCGGGCATCTGCCAATGGTTCCACGGCGACGCCACCTATCGCGCGGTGCTGGCGCTGCTGCTGCTCACCGGATCGATGGGCCGCAACGGCGGCGGCTGGGCCCATTACGTCGGCCAGGAGAAGTGCCGGCCGGTCACGGGCTGGGCGACGATGGCGATGGCCACCGACTGGTCGCGTCCGCCGCGTCAGATGGCGGGCACCTCCTACTGGTACGCGCACACCGATCAGTGGCGTTACGACGGGTATCGCGCCGATGCGCTGGCCAGCCCGGTGGGTCGCGGGCGCTTCCGCGGCAAGCACACCATGGACGTGCTGACCTCCGCGGTGGCGATGGGGTGGAGCCCGTTCTTCCCGCAGTTCGACCGGTCCAGTCTGGACGTCGCCGACGAAGCCCTTGCCGCGGGACAAGATATCCCCGGCTACGTCGCTGCGCAATTGGCGTCGGGACAGCTGAAGCTGGCGGTCACCGATCCGGACAACCCCGTCAATTGGCCTCGCGTGCTCAATGTTTGGCGGGCCAACCTGCTGGGCTCGTCGAGTAAGGGCAACGAGTACTTCCTGCGCCACCTGCTCGGCACCACGTCGAACCTGCAGGGCCAGCCCAGTGACCTGCGGGCACAGGAGGTCACCTACACCGACGAGATCCCGGAAGGCAAGCTCGACCTGTTGATGTCGATCGACTTCCGGATGACGTCGACGACGCTGCTGTCGGATGTGGTGTTGCCGGCGGCGACGTGGTACGAGAAGGCGGATCTGTCGAGCACGGACATGCACCCGTACGTGCACGCGTTCAGTCCGGCCATCGACCCGCCGTGGGAAACCCGTTCGGACTTCGAGGCATTCGGCGCCATCGCCCGTGCGTTCAGCGCCATGGCACCCAAGCACCTTGGCCTGCGCACCGATGTGGTGCTGGGCACATTGCAGCACGACACCCCTGGGGCGATGGCGTATCCCGGCGGCGTCGAGCGGGATTGGCGCCGCACCGGTGAGGTGCCGGTACCCGGCAAGACGATTGGACCGATCGCGGTGGTGGAGCGTGACTACGCCGCAATCGCGGACAAGTGGTTCACGCTGGGCCCGCTGGTCGACACGCTCGGCGTGACCACCAAGGGCGTCACCACGCACCCCATGGAGGAAGTCGAGGCGCTGGCCTCCAAGTTCGGAGTGATGAATTCGGGTGCGGCGCAGGGCCGCCCCGCGATCACCACGGCGGAGCGGATGGCCGACGTCATCCTGGCGCTGTCGGGGACGACCAACGGCCGCCTGGCGGTCGAGGGATTCCGGCAGCTGGAGCAGCGCACCGGCCGCAGACTGGTCCATCTCGCCGAGGGCAGCGAGGAACGCCGCATCACCTACGCGGACACCCAGGCACGGCCGGTGCCCGTGATCACCAGCCCGGAGTGGTCCGGCAGCGAGACCGGCGGTCGCCGATACGCGCCGTTCACAGTGAACATCGAGGAACTCAAACCGTTCCACACCCTGACCGGACGGATGCACTTCTACCTCGACCATGACTGGCTGGAGGAACTCGGCGAGCAGCTGCCCATTTATCGCCCGCCACTGGACATGTCGCGGTTGTTCGGCGAATCGGCGGTGGGCAGCAGCGGCGTCGGGTTGACGGTTCGGTACCTGACGCCGCATTCGAAGTGGTCGATCCACTCCGAATACCAGGACAACCTGTTGATGCTATCGCTGTCGCGGGGTGGGCCGACGATGTGGATGAGCCCGGTAGACGCCGCGAAAATCGAAGTACGCGACAACGATTGGATTGAAGCCGTCAACCGCAACGGTGTGCTGGTGTGCCGCGCGATCGTGTCGCACCGGATGCCAGAAGGTGTGGTGTTCGTCTACCACGCGCAGGAACGCACCATCGATGTGCCTCTGACCGAGACCACGGGTAACCGTGGCGGTATTCACAATTCGCTGACGCGGTTGCTCATCAAACCCAGCCATTTGGCGGGTGGCTACGCGCAGAACGCGTTCGCGTTCAACTATCTCGGCCCTACCGGCAACCAACGCGACGAAGTGACGGTGGTGCGCCGACGCAGCCAGGAGGTGAAGTACTGATGCGGGTGATGGCCCAAATGGCGATGGTGATGAACCTTGACAAGTGCATCGGGTGTCACACCTGCTCGGTGACGTGTAAGCAGGCCTGGACCAATCGGGCTGGTACCGAGTATGTGTGGTTCAACAATGTGGAAACCCGTCCTGGACAAGGGTATCCGCGCACCTACGAGGACCAGGAGCGCTGGCGGGGCGGCTGGCGGCGGGACCGGCGTGGCCGGCTGCGACTACGCGACGGCGGCCGGTTCAGCAAGTTGCTTCGAATCTTCTCGAACCCAAAGCTGCCGAGCATCGACGACTACTACGAGCCCTGGACTTACGACTACGAGAACCTTACCGCGGCACCGCTGGGCGAACAGTTTCCGGTCGCGCCGCCGCGCAGCCTGATCAGCGGAAAGCCGATGAAGGTGTCGTGGTCGGCGAATTGGGACGACGACCTGGCCGGCTCACCGGAGATCGTGCCCGGCGATCCGATTCTGAAGAAGATCAACGAGCACGTGCGGCTGGAGCTCGAGCAGACCTTCATGTTCTACCTGCCGCGGATCTGCGAGCACTGCCTGAACCCGTCGTGCGTGGCGTCGTGCCCGTCGGGTGCGATGTACAAACGGACCGAGGACGGCATCGTGCTCGTCGACCAGGACCGCTGCCGCGGCTGGCGGATGTGCGTCTCCGGATGCCCCTACAAGAAGGTGTATTTCAATCACAAGACCGGCAAGGCCGAGAAGTGCACGCTGTGTTATCCGCGCATCGAGGTCGGGCTACCGACGGTGTGCTCGGAGACCTGCGTGGGTCGGTTGCGCTACCTGGGCCTGGTGCTCTACGACGTCGACCGGGTGCTGGAAGCGGCATCGGTGGAAGACGAGAAAGACTTGTACGAGGCACACCGGCAGATCCTGCTCGACCCGACCGATCCCGAGGTGATCGCCGGCGCGCGCGCAGAGGGCATCTCCGACGAGTGGATCGAGGCTGCGCAGCGCTCGCCCGTCTATGCGCTGATCAACACCTACAAGGTTGCGCTGCCGCTGCATCCGGAGTTCCGCACGGTCCCAATGGTGTGGTACATCCCACCGCTGTCTCCGGTGGTCGACGCGGTCAGCCGCGACGGGCATGACGGCGAAGACATCGGCAACCTTTTCGGCGCGCTGGAAGCGCTGCGCATTCCCATCCAATACCTGGCCGAACTCTTCACGGCCGGTGATACCGCCGTGGTCGAGGCCGTGCTACGCCGGCTGGCCGCGATGCGCTCCTACATGCGGGATATCAACCTGGGCCGCGAAACGCAGCCGCACATTCCGCAGTCGGTCGGGATGACCGAAGAGCAGATCTACCAAATGTACCGGTTGTTGGCGCTGGCGAAATACGAAGAGCGCTATGTGATCCCGACCGCCTACGCCGCCGAGGCCCACGAGCTGGAGGAGCCGGGCTGCTCATTGTCGTTCGAGGGTGGGCCGGGGATGTACGAGTCCGGTCCGTTCGGCGAGGCCAGCGGCGGGCCGGTGCCGGTGGCGGTGGAGACCTTCCACGCGCTGCGGCAACGGCAGACCGACGAGGGGATGGCCGCCAACGCCGGGCGTCCGTCGCGCGTGAATCTACTCAACTGGGACGGCCGTGGCGTGCCCTCCGGCATGTTCCCCTCCGGGGGGCCACAGTGAAGCTCCGCCCGCGATCAAACATGTTGCACCACAGGCTGGTGTGGCAGTGTGCGTCGCTGCTGCTGTCCTACCCAGACCAAGACCGCCTCAACAACGTCGACGAACTTCTCGTCCACCTCGATGGAGACACAGCAGATCTGTTGGGACGCACCGCCACTGCGCTCAAGGCCAGCGGTCCGCTGCAGGCATCCGAGGACTACGTCGATACGTTCGACCTGCAGCGCCGTTCGACGATGTACCTGACTTATTGGACCGCCGGCGACACCCGTAATCGCGGCAGCGAAATGCTGGCGTTCGCAGCGGCTTACCGTGACGCCGGTGTCGATCCGCCTCGCGATGAGGCACCGGATTATCTGCCGGTTGTGCTGGAGTTCGCCGCCACCGTCGACCCCGACGCGGGGCGGCGATTGCTCGCCGAGCATCGGGTGCCGATCGATGTGCTGCGCCAGGCGCTGACCGAGGTGGGTTCGCCGTACGCGCACGTCGTAGCCGCGGTGTGCGAGACACTGCCGGCGGCCACCGACCGGGAGGTGCAACGCGCGCGCCAGCTGGCGCAGGCCGGTCCACCTGCCGAAGCCGTTGGGCTGCAGCCGTTCACGTTGACAGTGCCGCCTCGGCGGGTGGAAGGAGGCCGGTGAGATGTTGGGCGAGATCTTCTGGAACACGGCGCCGTACGTGACGCTGGCGATCGTGGTGGTCGGAATCTGGTGGCGATACCGTTACGACAAGTTCGGGTGGACGACCCGTTCGTCGCAGCTCTACGAGTCACGATTGCTGCGGATCGGCAGCCCGATGTTTCACTTCGGCATCCTGGTGGTCATCGTCGGCCACATCATCGGCCTGCTGATCCCGGAATCATGGACCGCCGCAATCGGTTTGAGCGAGCACGCCTACCACATACAGGCCGTGACGCTCGGCACGATCGCCGGGATCACCACACTGGCCGGCGCCGCGCTACTGATCTACCGGCGCCGCACTCGCGGGCCCGTGTTCATGGCCACTACCGTCAACGACAAGATCATGTACGTGGTGTTGGTGCTGGCTATCGTCGCCGGCTTGTACGCGACCGCACTGGGCTCCGGCGTCGTCGGCGAGGCCTACAACTACAGGGAGAGCGTGTCGGTGTGGTTCCGCTCCATCTGGGTGCTGCAGCCACGCGGTGATCTGATGGCCGAGGCACCGCTGTACTACCAGCTGCACGTGCTGATCGCCCTCGTGTTGTTCGCCCTGTGGCCATTCAGCCGATTGGTGCATGCGTTCAGCGCACCGATCGCCTACCTGTTCCGGCCCTACATCGTCTACCGCAGCCGTGATGTGGCGGCCAAAGACGAATTGGTGGGGTCACACCCGCGACGCCGGGGCTGGTGACCCCATCTGATCGCATCGTTGACGGCATGCGTACGGACGCCTCACAGTGTTCGCCCATGCCCGGTCATGTGCTCATGGTCGGGTAGGCAGGCAACTCGAAGTCGTCGCGCACACTTCGCGTGAGGATCAGCTCAGCGAGCGGACGGAAGTTCATCGCCCTCATTGCCAGGTTGCGAAACCAGATACCCAGCCTCGTCTGTGTCGCGAAGACAGGAAGATATTTCTGGGCGGCGTCCTGTTTGGCTTGGACGAAATGGCGCAATCGCGTCTCATAGGCGTCGAAGGCTCGCCGGTAATCCCCACAGGCACAAACGAGTTCGCCAGCGAGCACATAGGCCTCGGTCATCGCCAAACCGGTGCCCTCGCCAGCCAGCAAGGAGACACAGGCGGCGGCGTCGCCGACGAGCGCTGTTCGGCCCCGCGACCAGCGACCCAACCGGATTTGGCTGACGACATCGAAATACAGATCATCGACGCCGTCCAGCGCTGCAAGGATGTGGGGGCATTCCCAGCCCGCATCACCGAACTCGCGACGCAGAAGGTCCTTGCGCGCCTCAAGGTCCCCGGGGTCGGCGGCGTGGCGAGAACGGAACACGAACAGAAACAACGTGCGATCCCCCCGCAATGAGAACCGCCCGATAGATCGACCCGGCTCGCTGTAGGTCACGTAGACCAGGTCATCGCGGGGCTGATACCCCTCGACAACACAGGCCGCGACCCGGCAGCCCAAATAGTGTTCGACGTCTGACTCGGGCCCGAACGTCAGGCGGCGCACGTTGGAGTGCAACCCGTCGGCACCGATGACGAGGTCAAAGTCGCGGGACGTGGCTTGGGTGAAGCTGAGACTCACGCCGTTGGGGTGTTCGTCGATCGCGGTGATGGAATCGCCGAAGATCGTTTCCACGTCGTTTTCTATCGTCGCGTAGATGGTGGCGGCCAGGTCCCCGCGCGGCAGGCTGATGAAACCGGCGCCCGCTGCGCGCCGGAATGACTCGACGCCCAGGCTGGCTCGCACCTGATCGTCGGGCCCGACCGAACGGATCGACTGCACCTGATAGCCGGCCTCGCGGATCGCCGCCTCGATGCCCATCATCTGCGCGATCCGGTAGCCCACCCCCCAGAAATCGATCACGTAGCCGCCTGTGCGAAACTGCGGCGCCCGCTCGATCAAAACCGGCTCGTGGCCGCTTCGGTGCAGCCAGTGCGCCAGCGACGGGCCCGCCACACCAGCTCCGCTGATCGCGATCTTCATGGCCTCAACTCCAATGACCGATCAGATGCGATTGTCGATGGCCCCTTGAAGCGTCCTCGATACCAACCGCCGACTGGGATGCATGTGCGGGGAGCAATGAGATCATCCCACCATCAAAGCGTCGAGTTCGCTCGCGTCAACTTCCCGCAGCCGGCGGTGCATCGCTTTGGCGATTCTGGCGGCCTGAATCTTCGCCCGTTGGGCGACAGGCCCTTGGTACATCTCGTCGACGGCGGCGTTCCACAGTTGCAGCCAGCGCACAAAGTGGTTGGCGGACAACGGATGCCGCTGGTGAAGCCGCCGATGAACGACTAGAGCGCTGCCGTGGTAGAGCCCTGCGCGGAACAAAACGGTTTCCCAAAAGTCGCACATCACCGCAAGATGCGACTCGAGGCCTTCGGCCCGTAACTCTGTGAACGGTTCGGCGAGCAGATCGTCAGCGAACGCCCGCCGGTAGAAGCGCCGCAACAACTTTTCCACGTCTGCACGGCTGGACAGATCCGTCATCGCTCGTCCGATTTGTGCGCGACGATGGCAACGGCGGTCAAACGGTCGCGATGCTTGCTGAACGTGCGGCGCATGTGAAGCACGCGTCGGCGCGCATCGCGTTGAATGAGCACATTTTTGGCGAACCGCAACGCACCAAGGATACCCTCGTCGGAAATCAGCCGCCGTGGTTGCAGCAGCGCCATCGGTGCGGTCTCGATGTGGTCGACAAGCAGACCGCGGGCGGCCAGCAGCTGTCGCCACTCGGCGATGGTGAGCGGACGAGCGTTGACTTTGATCGACTTGGCCAGTGCCTGGCGGATGTCGGTCTTGACATCCTCGGGCAGCTCATCGGGTGTCAATGCGAGTTCGTGGATGGCGTAGCGGCCGCCGGGCCGCAGTAACCGTGCCGCCTCAGCGACGATGGCCGCCTTTGCTTTATCGCCCTGCATAGTCAGCATCGCCTCGCCGACGACAATGTCTGCACTGGCGTCAGGTAGCCCGGTATCCGCCGCTTTGGCGACCCGGACGTCGCCGTATCCCAAGGTCATCGACCGCACCGCCCGGGCAGCGTCGGGATCCTGCTCAACTCCGATATACGAACGGGGTCGGCGATAAATGATTTCGGCTGCGGTGCGACCCAGCCCTGGCGCCAGTTCGACCACGTCGCAGGCCGTCACATCGGCCAGCGCTAACAGCTTGTAAGTGAGTTCTGCGCCTCCCGGGCGAAGCACACGCTTGCCGAGACGAGCCAGCAACCAGTGGCCCTGCACCACATCGTCGTGTCGATTGGCCAATGGCAGAGGCAGATCGGAGTCGGTAGTGTCCCGCGCGGCCATTCACATCTCCCTCGATGTTTTTACAAGTAGAATTGTATAAACTCTAATTCATGACGTACATGATTGGGAAGCCATGTGTCGATGTAATGGACCGGTCGTGCATCAAGGAGTGCCCGGTCGACTGCATCTACGCAGGCGCCCGCGCGTTGTACATTCGCCCCGACGGGCTGCCGAGGGCCCAACAGTGACTCGCGAAGAGGTGCTGGCCACGTTGAGGGGTGCGACCAGCGCGTTGACGATCCCGCAGATCGCCGATGAGCTTGGGGTGCATCCCAATACGGTCCGATTCCATCTGGACACCCTGGTCAGCGATGGCCGGGTCGAACGCGTCGAGCCCGACCACAGGCGCCCAGGCCGACCACCGTTGATGTTCCGCGCCGTGCACGGGATGGATCCCGGCGGGACCCGGCGTTACCGAGTGCTCGCCGAGATCCTCACGTTGGCCCTTGCCGGGGACCGCAACGCCAGCGCCAAGGCACTCGAGGCGGGCCGGGCGTGGGCACGGCGAGTGACCAGCCCGGCACGCAAGACGCCAGGCGCCCAACAGTCGATCAATCAGCTGGTCGAACTGCTCGACGAGCTAGGGTTCTCACCGCAACGACGAAAGGCCCACGGACAGCAACAAATTGGACTGCGGCATTGCCCGTTCTTCGAATTGGCGCAGGACCGCTCCACCGTCGTCTGCCCAATCCATCTGGGGCTCATGCAGGGGGCGCTGGCGACGTGGCGCGCACCGGTCACGGTTGACCGGCTGGAGCCGTTCGTGGAGCCCGACTTGTGTCTGGCCCACCTCACGCCGGCCGCGGCATCATGAGTCTTGCGTCAGCCCTTGCGGTTGGCGGAATACTGTTGCTGTCCAGCTGAATAGGAGACATACCTACAGATGCAATCAATCTCATTGATCGACATGGCCGAACAGAAGCTGACAGAGGCGCGAACCGCGCATAGTGGCCGGGCTGCGCACACTATTTACGGCGGTCATGATCACGAACTGCGGCAGACGGTCATGGCGTTGGCCGCCGGGCAGGAGCTGGCTGAACACGACAGCCCGGGAGAGGCCACACTTCAGGTACTACACGGCCATGTCCGCCTCCACACGAAATCCGATGCGTGGGAAGGCAAGACAGGTGATCACGTAACGATACCGCCCTCGCGCCACGCGTTGACGGCGATTGAAGACTCGGTGATTTTGCTGACGGTCGTTGCGCAGCTGCCGCGCGCGTAATCACGCTGCGCGATGCGACCGCAGAGCGGCTGGTGGGGCTGCCGAATCAGCGCGAGATCATGCGTCTGCCCGGGTGTGCGGCATGCCATGCTGCGATCGACGCGTCCCACTCCTCGCCATCCAGCGCGGTCAGCGAAGCGGGGAACAGCCCATCCTCCTCCTTGCTGATGTGTACATACAGGTCTGAGACCGCGTCGCGAATGGCCTGCTGGCCGTCGGCTGTGGAAACGTCGACCGTGGCGAGCAGTTCGGCCAGCTCACGGTGCTCGCGAACAAGTGGAGCGATGTGCTCAGCGTACAACTCCTCGCGCGCCATCACCCGAAACAGGCCCGTCTCTTCGCCCCGCCAGTGCGCAGCCAGTTCGGTCGCCATCTCAGCCAACAGGTGCCGCACCCGGGCCAGGTCGCCCCGATCGATCGCCCGCACCGCCTCCCCGCCCAAGTTGATGGCACGTTCGTGTTCGGCGATGTAATCGCGCAGCAGCGGCATCTCCCGGCATCCGCAGTAGTGGCACATCACCTCCAAACGCTACGCGCCTGGCCGTTGAGGGCCTTTGGCCCTCATAATGAGGAGGCCTTCGGGCAGAGACCTACTGGCCCTTCCAAGTAGGGACCTTTTCCTCTCCCGCGGCGTTCGCCGATAGCAGATGGTGGCTGTATGGAGCTATTGACAACGCTTGACGCGGGGTTCCTCCAAGCCGAGGACTCTGACCGGCATGTCAGCCTCGCGATCGGCGCCGTGTCCGTGCTTGCAGGACCGATGCCTGATTTCGAATCGCTGGCCAAAACCCTTGCCGAGCGCATTATGGCGGTGCCGCGGTTCGGGCAGATCCTGCGCACCCAGCCGCTCGATCTCGGCGCTCCGCGATGGGTGGACGATACCGACATCGACATCTCCCACCACATTCGACGCTCGGCGCTACCGCGTCCGGGCGACGATGCGGCGTTGTTTCGGTGGGTCGCCGAAGTCATGGAGCGGCGCCTCGATCGAGACCGGCCACTGTGGGAATGCTGGATCGTCGATGGCCTGGCGCACAACCGGTGGGCAATCTTGATGAAGATCCATCACTGCATCGCCGACGGGATCGCGGCCACCCGGATGTTGGCCCGGCTCTGCGACGACGTCGCAGGCGACACATTTGCGACCCAGATCCGAGCGGCCCACGAACCAACGGGGGGCGGATTGCGGATGCCGGCACTCACTCTCAACCCCATCGACTGGATCTCTGGAGCCTGGCGCACATCGCTGGGTGCGACAACCGCCGCCGCTGCGGCCCTGCAGGGGGCGGTCGAAATCGCCGGTAGCCTGCTTCGCCCGGCGGCGCCGTCATCGCTCACCGGGCCGGTGAGCAACATGCGCCGCTACGCCACCGTCGAGGTGTCTCTCGAAGACGTCACAAAAGTCTGCGATCGATTCGAGGTGACCGTCAACGACGTTGCCCTGGCAGCAATCACCGACAGCTTCCGCGCGATGCTGATACGCCGCGGTGAGACGCCCCAGCGCAATTCGCTACGCACACTGGTGCCGGTTTCGGTGCGGTCCAACGACGCCACCGACAAGGCCGACAACCGTGTCTCGGTCATGCTTCCGTATCTTCCCGTCGACAAGGCCGACCCCATTTCACAGCTGCGAGCCGTGCATTCGCGACTCACAAGGGCCAAGGCAAGTGGACAACGCCAAGCCGGCAACATCATCGTCTCCGCCGCCAATGCGATCCCGTTCCCATTCACGGCGTGGACGATTCGGGCATTGACCCGGCTACCCCAACGTGGCGTCGTCACCTTGGCGACGAACGTGCCCGGCCCACGGAAACGCTTGCGCGTCATGGGACGTGAAGTCATTCGGCTGCTCCCGATTCCGCCGTTGGCATTGCAACTGCGGACTGGGGTTGCGATTTTGAGCTACGCCGACCACCTCGCGTTCGGCATCATCGGCGACTACGACGCCGCGCCCGACGTCGATGAGCTTGCCCGCGGCATCCAACGGGCAGTCGCACGTCTAACGGCCGTCAGCGCTGGCCACTGGCGTTCCACGCCGGTGGGGACTCTCGCGCTCGTACAAGGAGGTTGATCGAAAATGCCGAAGGGACAAGCCCTTGAGGTACTCAATCGCAGACAGTGCCTGGATCGGTTGCAGACCGTGCGGGTGGGCCGTCTGGTATTCACCGAGGACGGTCTGCCCGCAGTGCAGCCCGTGAATTTCGGCGTGTGGCGCGAAGACGTGGTGATCCGGGTTGCCGGCGGTGCGAAGCTGGCGGCCGCCACGAATAACCTCGTCGTCGCGTTCCAGGCCGACGAATTGGATCCCGACCTGCGCACCGGCTGGAGCGTCACCGTTGTCGGGCACGCACAGCCCATTACCGATGTGAGCGAATTGGTGGAAGTGGCCGGAACGTTCGTGCAGCCGTGGGTCGACGGTCGGCGCGACCATTTCATCCGGATCCGGACCGAGAAGATGACCGGGCGGCAATTCCGTGAGCCTGGCGTACCTCAGTACAAGAGCGCGACCGGGAGCACGGCCTCGTCGTGAGGTACAGCGATGGCGCTGACTGAGTCGCCGGTGGGGTTCGACTGCACGATGGCCGGATTGGCGACCTGCCCGATGACGCACGTCACCGAACTCGAGGCCGGCCGTGGGATCCTTCGCGAGATCAGCGGACGAAAGACGATGCCGCAGGTGTTAATCCGAGTCGGAATCGCGCCGTCGATTGAGAACAAACCGGCGCCCACGCCGAGGCGGGCACTGCGGGAGGTCTTGGAGTTTCGCCCGTGATCCCCAGACGACTGCCGCATGATGAGGTAGTTATTCCGCATGGGCAGCCTCGTTCCCACGGCTTCGAATGGAAGGTCTGGTAATGGTCAAGGTCTTCTTGGTCGACGACCATGAAGTCGTCCGTCGTGGCTTGGTCGACCTGCTCGCGTCGGACCCAGAGCTCGAGGTCGTCGGAGAAGCCGGCTCCGTCGGCGAAGCAATGGTGAAGATTCCCGCAGTGGGCCCTGATGTCGCCGTGCTCGACGTTCGCCTGCCCGACGGTAATGGGATCGAACTTTGCCGCGACCTACTGTCCGAGCTGCCGGAACTGCGCTGCCTGATGTTGACGTCATACACCTCTGATGAAGCGATGCTCGATGCGATACTGGCCGGCGCCAGCGGATATGTTGTCAAAGACATCAAGGGCATGGAACTCGCACAAGCAATCAAAGACGTCGGCACCGGAAAGTCACTCCTCGACACTCGCGCCGCGGCCGCGTTGATGGCGAAACTTCGCAGCGCCACCCAGACCAAGGATCCACTGTCCGGTTTGACCGACCAAGAGCGAACGCTGCTGGGGTTGCTCAGCGAGGGCCTGACCAATAAGCAGATTGCCGCGCGGATGTTCCTTGCCGAGAAGACCGTGAAGAACTACGTGTCGCGACTGCTGGCCAAATTGGGGATGGAGCGCCGGACCCAGGCAGCTGTGTTTGCGTCCAAGCTGGATCAACAGCACCGGCCGGCCAACTAGTCATGCCGAACCGTCGCTGCCTGTGTGCGCCGGTGTCACGATGGGTGCCGTGAGCGAGGGATCGACACCGCAACCGGGCACCCGTCCCCTTCGTGACACTTTGTCGCAGCTGCGGCTGCGCGAACTCCTGGACGAGGTTCAAGATCGCATCGGACAAATCGTGGAGGGGCGCGACCGGCTCGACGGTCTCGTCGACGCAATGCTGGTCGTCACGTCCGGCCTTGAGCTCGATGACACCTTGCGCACGATCGTCCACACAGCCATCGAACTGGTCGACGCCCAGTATGGGGCGCTTGGAGTGCGCGGAGAAGGTCATGAGCTGGTCGAGTTCGTCTACGAAGGAATCGACGAACCCACGCGTGAGCTGATCGGGCATCTGCCAGAGGGCCGCGGCGTTCTGGGATTGCTTATCGACGAGCCAAAACCCATTCGGCTGGACGACATCCGGAATCATCCTGCATCCGTGGGATTTCCGCCCAATCATCCACCGATGCGTACCTTCCTGGGTGTACCCGTACGCATCCGCGACGAAGCCTTCGGGAATCTCTATCTGACCGAGAAGACCGACGGACGACCGTTTAGTGAAGACGACGAGATAGTGGTCGCAGCCCTCGCCGCGGCCGCCGGAATCGCGATCGACAACGCGCGCCTATACGAGCAGTCCCGGGTACGCCAGTCATGGATAGAGGCGACCCGTGATATCTCCACCGAAATGTTGTCGGGCGCCGACCCGGCAACGGTATTTCAGCTCATCGCGGATGAAGCGTTAAAGGTGNGAGCAGTCCCGGGTACGCCAGTCATGGATAGAGGCGACCCGTGATATCTCCACCGAAATGTTGTCGGGCGCCGACCCGGCAACGGTATTTCAGCTCATCGCGGATGAAGCGTTAAAGGTGACCGGCGCACAGACCACAGTGGTCGCGATTCCGTCCGATGTTGACATGCCATCCTCCAATGTCATTGAACTAGTGGTGACGGCGACCGCCGGCTCGGTGTCCGATCCAGTCGGCGAAACCACGATTCCGATACGGGACACGCCGATCGGGCAGGTATTCGTGGACGCCACGCCACAGAAGTTCGACAAGGTCGACGTGGGCATCGGTGCCGGCGTCGGCCCTGCACTGGTGCTACCCCTTCGCGCCACCGATACCGTCGCAGGCGTCTTGGTCGCGCTCCGGCATCAAGACGCATACCCGTTCAGCGCCGAACAACTCGACATGTTGGCAGCGTTCGCCGACCAGGCCACGCTCGCCTGGCAGCTCGCCACCTCGCAACGGCGGATGCGCGAACTCGACATCCTGACCGACCGCGACCGCATCGCCCGAGACTTGCACGACCATGTCATCCAGCGGCTCTTCGCGGTCGGGCTGACGCTGCAGGGAACCATCCCGCGCGCAAGGTCAACCGAAGTACAACAACGCCTTTCGGGTTGCGTGGACGATCTACAAGAAGTCATCCAGGAGATCCGTACCGCGATCTTCGACCTGCACGGTGCACCGTCTGGCATGACTCGGCTGCGGCAACGGCTAGAGGAGGCCGTCGCCGGGTTCTCGGGCCCGGAGCTGCATACCACGGTCCAGTTTGTCGGTCCGTTGTCGGCCGCCGATGCGCGCCTGGCCGATCACGCGGAAGCTGTTGTGCGTGAAGCCGTCAGCAACGCGGTGCGGCACGCGAACGCCACCACCTTGACCGTCAGTGTCAAGGTCGACGACAACCTCACCATCGAGGTCGTCGACAACGGGCGGGGCATACCAGACGACATCGCCGTCGCGAGTGGCCTGATGAACTTGCGTCAGCGCGCCCAGGCGGTCGGAGGGGACTTTACGGTCGAGCGCGTACCCACCGGCGGCACGTTGTTGCGGTGGTCGGCGCCACTGCCGTAGGCCCTAGTCTTCGAGCCAGTCGACAACGTCCGACAGTGGACGGCGTGGAGTCGACGGAAGCGGGTCGGCAGTTACCGGCGCCCAGCCGATCCGCAGCAACATCTGCGGGAAGCCGCTGTCACCAAATACCTCTTCTTTCACGGCCTCTCGTGTTTCAGCGATCTCCAGGGGTTCGGTGACCGGGCAACTCGCCAGCCCAAGGGCGGTGGCCGTGAGCAGCATCAGGCTAGTCGCCTCACCGGCGCGTAGCCGGGCCAGCGGGCTGTCGTCCTTGGTCCCGAGCGCCAACACCACGGCGGCGTCGTCCTCCGGTGAAACGTCAGGAGGCTGCGCCAGCGCGGGTCCGGCGAACAGCCGGCCCGGAATCGGTGCCGTCGGATCGGACTGCGGTGTGTTTCTGGCCGGCACTCCTGCCAACGCGGCGTGGCGACCGCTCCAAGTCGACAACTCGACCAGGTAGTCATGATCCGTTGCGTGCTGCCAGACAGCTTGCGCGACAATGCGTTGCAGCTTCGGGAGCAACGCGACTTGCCGCAACATCACACCCGCGCGCGCGGCCCGAGCACCCATCAGCGCCACGTCGGCGTCAGGTACACACCAAGCTGTGTAGCGACGCCGATCGGTACGTCGTTTAGGTATCGCCGCCGCCAATGCCACGTCAAGTTCCCCGGCAGGGTGGCGATAGACCTCGATCGCGGCCAGATGTTCCGGGTCAGCGGAGTTGGGCAACCGGTGTACTTTCGCGTGCCAGCCAAGGGCCGCCAATGCGACGACAGCGTGGTTCAGGGATGCGCCACAGCTCAGTAGCAGATCCCGGCTGTCCGGATCGGTGCTGGGTAGATGTTTGTCCGGATCGGCATACAAATGCAGACTCTGGGTTCCGACCCGCCAGCGCCACGGTTGAGAATTGTGGATCGACGGCGCCCTGGTGGCGAGCGACAAAACCGTGTGGATCGTCTCGTGATCCGGGAACAGCGCGTTCATACCCTTAGAGTCGCCCGCGATCGGGCTGGCCGCTAGGGACGAAAGTCCCCGTTACCTGAGCACTTGGTATGGACTGGTATTTCGCACGAACAGCTGACGCCGTGCTCAGAACTTGACCAGTGCGCTGCCGGTGACCAGCTCGTAGACGAAGTTGACGAAGAAGAACCCGAAGAACAAGAAGTTCAGCACCAAAAGGACGTAGTGCCACCACCGCGGCCGCGCGGGCTTGGGCAGCTTCGAGTTCAGGTACATCAACATGAACGGGAACATCAGCGCGCCGAGGTTCGACATGTTCGCCGAGATCTGCACCAGGCGCACCGGTGTGGTCAGGTGGATCGCGCCGGCGATGACCGCGAGCACGACCAGCATGTACGGGTAGTAGAAGCGGCGGGGATCGCCTTCGAGCAGTCGGCGCAGGCGCGGGCTGGCGGCGTGGGCGGCGTCGGTGAAGTTGCGCACCAGCGCCTCGAAAATGCCCAGCTGCGTGGAGAACAGGATCAGCACACCGGCGATGAGCATCAGGTAGAACATCGGCTGGCCGTACTGTTCGCCGAGTTTCTCCGCGGTGAACGTCGGCACGTTGGCCGTCGTCGGCTCTTCCCCGCTGGTGGCGACGACGTGCGCCATCAGGATCGTCGGCAGCAGCATGCCGATCATCGCGCCGCCGAAGAACACCACCCACTGATCGACGAGCAGCAGCCGGTACCACCGCTTCCATCGGGAGCCGTTCTCGGGCGTGTCCGGGAACGTCACGCCGACCGGCAGCACCTCTTGCCGTCCGCCGCGCAGCCCCGCGAGAAAGCCGACGCGATAGCCCATGCCGTAACCCTTGTCGCGGTAGTGCGCCATCGCGTACCAGTTCAGGCCCGACGAGAGCGCGGTGAACCCGGCCAGCGCGCCCAGGGTGGTCGCGGTGATGCCGGCGGGCGGTGCCGCCGGGGTGACCAGGCCGCGGATGCCCTCCCACCACACCGACGCCGGCACGATGGCGATGTCGACCACGATCAGGATCGCCAGCAGCGAGCCGATGATCACCCAGTTGCTCAATTCGAGTGCGCGCGAGATCTTTCGGGCGACGACACAGATCAGGAAGACGACGAACAGCAGACCGATCGCCAGCAGCCGGGTGTACTCAAGCTCGTCGGGCTCATGCACCCGCCCGACGATCAACGCGAACAAGCCCTGACCGGCGCTGGCCGCCCAGCCGCCGAAGATGAACGCGAAGTAGAAGACGATGAGCGCGAACGGAATCCACCGTTTCCAGCCGGGCGGGACGCGGCCCCAGCCGACGATCGGAACCTCGCCCGTCGCCATCACGTACCGGGAGACCTCCACGTTGTAGAAGGTCTGCAAGATCGCCGAGACCGTGATCACCCAGCCGATGCCGATGAAGCCGTACGCACCGACCGCCTGCGGTCCGAGCAGCCACTCCCCGCTGCCGATGGAGATGCCCAACGCGATGAGGCTTGGGCCGATGACGAATTGGATGACTTGCACCGGCCCGAGCCGGGACACCTTGAACACTTCCTCGGGCTCGGGCAAATCGGCGACGCCCAATGGTGGACGGCTGGTACCGAGTTGGTAACTCTGCGATTCGCGTACTGGTTCAGTCTCGGTACTGCCGGCCATCGGGCCCTCCGCGATGAGATCTGCATGCGATACGTGCCTTCTGCGGGCTTACACCACGCCGCCACGAAGGTCAATGGTGTGGGTAGCGTGGTCGGGGTGTCGAGGCGAATCCGCGGGGCCGTCCTCTTGCCGCCCGATGCGCCGACCACGGTCGCGCGGGTGATCATCGCGGTGCGCGACACGTCCTACGCCGACGCCCCCGCCGCCGTCGTTGCCAGCGTCACACTGCCCGACACGAAAATCGGTCCCGGCGGGCGTCTTCCGTTCGAGCTGGCGATCCCGGAAACACCGGCGGCTCAGCAGCTTTCGCTAGAGTGCCACATCGACGTCACCGGCGGTCAAGCGGTGACCGCCGGTGACTTGCTGTCGACTCAGTCCATCCCCGTGCCACCCGAGGGCGACGTCGACGCGCTGGACATCCCCGTCACCGTGGTGTGAACCTCACCCCCACCGCATCTCGTAGATGCGATTGTCGGTGCCGCGGTAGGCGACGTGCTGATGCCCGTTCTCGGTGAACCCCGCGGGATCGTCCGCGGCCAACGGCGCCCCGGCGAACGCGGTGAGGTCGCTGTAGCCCGGGGCCGCACCGGGATACCACCAGATCTCATGCAGCCGACCGTCGGACGAGCGGTAGATGACGTGCTTGGTGTTCTCCGCGGGAACGTAGTACGACGACGGATTTCCGACCGCCGCCGGCGCGCCCGCGGCCGCCGTCAGATCCCACCCGCCCACCGGGGCGACGCCGGTCCAGTACAGCTCGTAGAGGTGGCCGTTACCGGCGCGGTACACGATCTGGTGCGTGTCGTTGTGCGCGGTGTAGTACGCGTGCGGATCGCTGGCCGACGTCGGTGTGCCGGCCGTCCCCGACAGATCGTCCAGCCCGCTGGGGCCGTTGTTCCAGTAGACCGACATGATCTTGCCGTTGCTGGCGCGGTACACGACGATGTTGTATCCGCCGCCGCTGTAGGCCGACGGGTTGCCCACCGCACGCGGCGCCGAGATGGCTCCGGTCAGGTTGCCGCCGTAACCAACTGGGGCGACACCGGTCCAGCTCATCTCGTGCAGATGTCCGTCGCCGCCGCGGTACACCACATGGTGGCCGTCGGTGGCGGGGTCGTAATAGCCAACGGGGTCGCCGGATGCCTTTGGCGCCCGGGCGGTTCCGCCGAGATTGTCGTGACCGACCGCGCCCGTCGACCAGTACAGGCTGCGCACGGTGCCGTCGCCGCCGCGGAACAGCAGGATCTCGGTGTTGCGTGCCGTGTCGACATACGCGAAGGGGTTGCCCGACGCGGTGGGTGCACCGGCGTTGGCGGTGAGATTCGTGGTGCCCGTGCCGCCCTGGGCATCTCGCCACAGTGCGTGCAACCGGCCCGATGTGTCGCGGTAGGCGACGTTGTGCACCCCCAGGCCGGGAATAACGCACGCCGTCGGCCGATTCGCGGCGGCGGCCGTGCCGAACTCCGCCGAGCGATCGACCAGGCGTCCCGCACGCGGGTACAGCGTCTGGACCGCTGCGATGTCGCCGGCCGACAGGGCGGTGCGCTGGCCCATCACCACGCCGGGCGGAAGCTGCACCCTCGGCACGATGGTGGGCATGCCGTTGATGGAAAACGCGGTCCCGCTGTAGTGCATGATCGAGCCGAAGTCGTACGCGCCGATGTCGTCGCCGTCGGAGACGTGTTGGTTGAAGTTGTGCCGTGCGTCGGGGTCGATGTTGGCCCAATTGATCGTCACGAAGTTGTCGCGGTCTTCGCGGCTTTGCTCGTGCCACAAGCCGATCGCGTGCCCGATCTCGTGGATGATGCTTCCGGTCGTGCATCCCGCAGCCATCTGGATGTCTTGTTGGTTGCCGCGCTTGCCAACTCGTGACGAGCACTCGGTGGACGGCCGGAAACGTACGAAGTTGGGGTAGTGGCCCGCGTTCGCCGCGGTGCGGCGGACGAATCGAATCTTGGTGTTGGCGTGCCAATGGGCGATCGCGTCGGTGACCCGGTTCTGGTTGGGCAGCGCGGGGTCGATCTCGAACGGCACCGTGGCGTGCGGCCAGCGGAACCCCTCACCCGTGATGCCGATACCCTCGGCCCGCGCCGCCTCGACCTCTTCGATGGTGCCCAGCATGATGTCGCCTTCGAAGATCGCCAGTCCGTTGACGTTGGCGTACTGCAGTTTCTTGTCCGTGAACGTGGCCCCCGACACCGCAGCCGTGCCGGCCACCGGTCCCGTATTGTACTCGCATGAGCGCTTTTCACCGTTCGCCATGATGTCCTCCTGAAATAGGCGTGCCGAACATCGTGGCGCCAGGCAGCCGCGGATGCGCGAGTAGACGACTACTCGAATTTCGTCGGTGTGCCTGGCCGTGGCCACGTACCGCTCTCACGGCCGGATGGCGTCGATCGCCCGGTAGATGCGCTGCTCGCTGACGGGCCGGGCGGTGCCCACCTGTTGCGCCCACAGGCTCACCCGCAGCTCCTCGATTTGCCAGGCGATGTCACGGACATCGTCGGCGGCGGCCCGCGAGGGTGACAGCGCCTTCACCAGGTCGTCGTAGGCGTCCTCGACGGCGTGCACGCGCAGCATCCGTTCACGGTCGGCTTCGATGCCGTGGGGGAGCCGCTCGAGGCGGCGTCCGACGGCGGTGAGGTAGCGCGCCAGGTCATTCAAATGCGTTGCGCCACTGGCGGTCACGAAACCCGTCGGCAGCAGCCTGTCCAGCTGGGCGCGGATGTCGGCGATCGCGTCCGCCTGCGCCGCAGACGGCTTGTCCGGTAGCGCGACGTGCACCCCGTGCGCAGCGGCGAGCAACTTGTCCACCCGGCCGACGATGTCCAGCGTCGTCGCCACCAGCCGGCCGGCCACCCGATCCCGTAGCGCACCGAACTCGGCCCGCGTCCACACCGGCGCGGTGACCAACGCGTCGACCGCGGCGTCTGCGCAGTCGTCGAGCAGCGCGTTCAGCGAGCCGTCCGGATTGCCGCGCAAAACCAGTCGCGCGCGTGGATCCAGCGCCCGTTCAACGGCTTTGACTGGCGACGGGATCGACAGCCGCAGTAACCGCCGCAGCCCCGGACCTATTGCGGCGTCTTGTTCCCCGCGCGTCGCGAACACCCGCAGCTCCACGGCCGCCCCCGCGTCGACGAATGCGGGGAAGCCCTGCACCCGGTGACCCCCGCTGATGCGCTCCACGGTGCGGGGTACCTCGTCGAGATCGTCGGGCCACGCGCGCAGCCCGGTGCACTCCAGCCCGTCGGCGACAGCCTGGGCCACCGCCGCCCGCGCCGAACCGGCCAGCCGGTCCTGCAGGGCGGCGAGGTCCTTGCCGCGGGCCACCTCGGTGCCGTCGGCGGATTCGACGGCGAACGTCACGCGCAGATGCGGGGGCACCTTGTCCAGGTCGAACGCATCGATCGGCACCAGAATGCCGGTGAGCCTGCGCAGCTCACGCTGCACGGCCTCCAGTAGCGGTCCGCTGCCCGGATCCAGCCCAGCCACCACCGCCCGCGCGGTATCCGGCGCAGGAACGAAGTTGCGCCGCAGATCTTTTGGCAGTGAGCGGATCAGTGCGGTGACGAGTTCTTCGCGCAATGCCGGGACATGCCAGGCGAACTCGTCGCCGCCCAGCCGCGCCAGTACCTCCACGGGCACGTGCACGGTCACACCGTCGTCCTCGGCGCCGGGTTCGAAGCGGTAGGTCACCGGCAGCGCAAGGTCGCCGGCCTGCCAGGTGTCGGGATGGTCGACCGTCTCGTCCTTGCGCAGCAGCTCGTCACGGGTGAACGTGAGGAGGTTCGGCGTGCGGTGCCGCTGCCGCTTCCACCAGGCGTCGAAGTGCCGCGCCGACACCACGTCGGCGGGGATGCGGGCGTCGTAGAGGGCGTAGATCTCGTCGTCACCCACCACCAGGTCGCGTCGACGGGCCCGCTCCTCCATCTCGGTGAGTTCGGAGAGCAGCCGCGCATTGTCGCGGAAGAAGTGGTGCCGCGTCTGCCAGTCGCCCTCGACCAGCGCGTGGCGGATGAACAATTCACGCGCCAACTCCGGTTCGATCTGCGAATAGTTCACTCGCCGGCGTGGCACCAGCGGCAGCCCGTAGAGCGTCACCCGCTCGTACGCCATCACCGCACCGCGCTGGGCGTCCCAGTGCGGCTCGCTGTAGGTGCGCTGGACTTGCTCGTCGGCGATTCGTTCGACGATCTCGGGTTGGATGCGTGCCGCGATGCGACCGTACAGCCGGCTGGTCTCGACGAGGTCGGCGACGACGATCCAGCGCGGCGGGCGTTTGGTCAACACCGAGCCGGGCGCAAGAACGAACTTCGCGTTGCGGGCGCCGGTGTATTCCCGCGAATCCCCTTCGCGCAGACCGATGTGCGACAACAGCCCGGCAACCAGCGCGGCGTGCACCGACGCGGGATCGGCGGGCTCATCGGACTCGCGGATGCCGAGATCGCGGGCGATCGTGCGCAGTTGCCCGTGCAGGTCCTGCCACTCCCGGATGCGCAGGTAGTGCAGGAACTCTTCGCGGCACATCCGCCGAAATGAGTTGCCGGAACGCGCTTTTCGCTGCTCCCCCAGATAGCGCCACAGGTTCAGGTAGGACATGAAATCCGAGTGATCGTCGGCGAACCGGGCGTGCTTCTGCCGTGCCGCCTCCTCGTGGTCGGCGGGCCGCTCCCGCGGGTCGGGGATCGACAACGCCGCTGCCAGCACCAGTATTTCGCGCACGCAGCCCTCGGTGTCGGCCTGCAGGATCATCCGGCCGATGCGCGGGTCGAGCGGCAACCGGGCCAGCCGACGGCCGAGATCGGTTATCGCGCCGCCGGAATCGAATGCGCCGAGCTCCTGCAGCACGGTCACGCCGTCGCGGATGCTGCGCCGCTCCGGCGGGTCGAGGAAGGGAAACTCCTCGATGTCGCCGAGATGCAGCGCCGCCATCTGCAGGATCACCGCGGCCAGGTTGGTGCGCAGGATCTCCGGCTCGGTGTAGCGCGGCCGCGACGCGAAGTCGTCCTCGGAGTAGAGCCGGATGCACACGCCGGGTGCCACGCGACCGCAACGGCCGGCCCGCTGCGCCGACGACGCCTGCGAGATCGGTTCGATAGGCAGCCGCTGCACCTTGGTGCGCCGGCTGTAGCGGGAGATCCGTGCGGTGCCGGGGTCGACGACGTAGCGGATGCCCGGCACGGTCAGCGATGTTTCGGCGACGTTGGTGGCCAACACGATTCGACGACCGGCGTGCGGCGCGAAGACCCGCTGCTGCTCGGCGGTGGGCAGCCGCGCGTACAGCGGCAGCACCTCGGTGTGTGGCCCTACCGCGCCGCGCAATGCCTCTGCGGTGTCGCGGATTTCGCGTTCACCGGACAGGAACACCAGCACGTCGCCGGGCGGCTCCGTCGATAGCTCGTGCACCGCGTCGATGATGGCCTCGGTCTGATCGCGTGGCTCGACCCGAACGATCTCGTGGTCAGGGTCGTCGGGGTCGTCCTCGTCTGCCACCGGCACCGCGACGTCCAGCGGGCGGTAACGGATCTCGACGGGATACGTCCGCCCCGACACTTCGACGATCGGCGCCCCACCGAAGTGCTTCGAAAAGCGGTCCGGCTCAATGGTCGCCGACGTGACGATCACCTTCAGGTCGGGCCGCCGCGGCAGCAGTTCCCGCAGATAGCCGAGCAGGAAGTCGATGTTGAGGCTGCGCTCGTGGGCCTCGTCGAGGATCAGCGTGTCGTAGCGCAGAAGGCGGCGGTCCCGCTGGATCTCGGCGAGCAGGATGCCGTCGGTCATCAGCTTGACCAGGGTGCGATCGCTGACCTGGTCGGTGAACCGCACCGTGTAGCCGATCACGTCGCCCAGCGGCGTGCCCAGTTCGTCGGCGATGCGGGCCGCGACCGTGCGAGCCGCCAGCCGGCGCGGCTGGGTGTGACCGATGGTGCCGCGGATGCCGCGGCCCAACTCCAGGCAGACCTTGGGCAGCTGGGTGGTCTTGCCCGACCCCGTCTCGCCGGCGACGACGACCACCTGATGGTCGCGGATCGCGTCGGCGATCTCGCCGCGGCGCTCGCTGACCGGCAGGTCGGGGTAGCTGATCGTCGGAACGGCGGCCGATCGGGTGGCCACCAGCGCTTCGGCCGCGCTGATCTGTTCCGCGATCCGCTGTAAATCCCGCCCGCGCGAATTCTTCAGCCGACGAGCGAGCCGGACGGCGTCGCGGATCGTCAGGCCGTCGAGGCGCTCACGCAGCTGCGCAACAGACGGTCCGGACACTCCGGCAAGGATAGGTGCCCGTCTCGGGCGTTCACACCTGCGCGTACGCCCGCGCCGCGGCCTTTTCCTCGTAGTAGCGCGCCCGCTCGTCGACCGCGGCCAAGAACTGCGCGAGGGTCTCGCGCGCCTGCTCGCCGTCGGGGCCGAAGTCCGACCGCTCGAAGATGCGCCAGTAGCGCAGGATCGGCTGCAGCACGTCGTCGTGGTGGATGCGCAGATCGTAGATGCCGGCCTTGGCGATGGTGATCGCGTTCTCCGCGAAGCCCTCCATGCCGGCGCCGGGCATCTGGAATCCGACGATCTCCTTACAGATCGCCGCCATGGCGGCGTCGGGTTCGATCTCGAGGGCGGCGGCCATCAGGTTGCGGTAGAAGACCATGTGCAGGTTCTCGTCGAGCGCGACCCGCGCCAACAGCTGATCGGCGATCGGGCAGCCCGACGCCCTGCCGGTATTGCGGTGTGACACCCGTGTCGCCAGTTCCTGGAACGACACGTAGGCCACCGCCTCCAGCGGCGTCTTGTCGCCCGAGTCGTATCCGGCCACCGTGTGCGCCATCCGCATGCGTTCCAGGTTGGACGGGTCGACGCCGCGGGTGACCACCAGGTAGTCGCGGATCGCGATGCTGTGGCGGCCCTCCTCGGCGGTCCACTGGCCGACCCACTGGCCCCACGCGCCGTCCCGGCCGAACCTCGTCGCGATCTCGCGGTGATACGACGGCAGGTTGTCCTCGGTCAGCAGGTTGAGCGTGAGCGCGGCCTGTGCGACCGGATCGAGCGGGCTGTCCTCGGGTGTCCAGTCCTCGCCGCCCAGGAACGCGAAGTCACGGCCGCGGCTCCAGGGCACATAGTCGTGCGGATTCCACGGGCGCGCCACGGAGAGATGGCGTTCGAGGTTCGCCTCGACAACCGGTTCCAGCTCAGTGAGCAGGCGGGTTTGTAAGTCAGTGACCATCGTGTGCCTTCCAAATCACCTTCCGGGACCCAACCTACGCTACCGTAGGTTACGCAACCGTAGGAAGTCCAGACGCCAAATTGCCTTCCGTAGGCTGGTTGAGGTGAGTGTTCAACCCGCGGTTCTTCAGGACAGCTTCGCCCGCGAGCTGCCGGAGCTGGCGGTGCGCTGGCAGGCCCAGGCGGTGTCCGATCCGCAGCTGATCGTGTGCAACGAGTCGTTGGCCGCCAACCTCGGACTCGACGTCGACTGGCTGCGCAGCCCCGACGGCCTCCAATTCTTGGTCGGCGCCCGCCTTCCCGACGATGCGACGCCCGTCGCGCAGGCCTACGCCGGTCACCAATTCGGCGGGTTCGTCCCGCGGCTGGGCGACGGCCGCGCGCTGCTGCTCGGAGAGGTCGTCGACGCCAAGGGCCGACGGCGCGACATCCATCTCAAGGGTTCGGGGCAGACGCCGTTCGCGCGCGGCGGCGACGGGTTGGCCGCGGTCGGTCCGATGCTGCGCGAGTACATCGTCAGCGAGGCGATGCACGCGCTGGGTATCCCGACCACCCGGTCGCTGGCCGTCGTCGCCACCGGCCGCCCCGTGCAGCGGGAGACGCTCTTGCCCGGCGCGGTGCTGGCCCGGGTGGCCAGCAGCCATCTGCGCGTCGGCACGTTCCAGTACGCCGCGATGACCGGCGACGTCGAACTGGTTCGCCGTCTCGCCGACCACGCGATCGCGCGGCATCATCCCGCCGCTGCCGAAGCCGACAACCCTTATCTCGCACTGTTTGACGCGGTGATCGCGGCGCAGGCCGCGCTGGTGGCGCGATGGATGCTCGTCGGGTTCGTGCACGGGGTGATGAACACCGACAACATGACGATCTCCGGCGAGACCATCGACTACGGGCCGTGCGCCTTCATGGAGGCCTACGAACCGGCGACGGTGTTCAGTTCGATCGACTCGTGGGGCCGTTACGCGTACGGCAATCAGCCGCCGGTCGCCGAGTGGAACCTGGCCCGGTTCGCCGAGACGCTGCTGCCGCTGTTCGCCGACGACCAGGAAGCCGCGGTGGCGCTGGCGATGGAATCACTCAGTGTGTTCCGTCGGCGCTATGACACGGCGTGGTCGGCGGGGATGCGGGCCAAACTCGGGTTGGGTCCGTCGGACGCGGGCCCGCTGATCGACGAACTCTTAGCGCTGCTGCAGGCCAACCGCGTCGACTACACGTCGTTCTTCCGTCACCTCGGCGAACACGCCCGCGGCAACCCTGAACCCGCCCGTGGCCTGTTCGCCGACCTGGCCGGGTTCGACTCGTGGGCGGCGCGCTGGCGGGCGTTGGGCCCGGACGCTGCGCTGATGGACCGCTCGAATCCCGTCTACATCCCGCGCAACCACCTCGTCGAGGAGGCGCTGGTGGCGGCGACGGGCGGTGATCTGGCTCCGCTCGAACAGTTGATGACGGCCGTCGTCGCGCCGTTCGACGAGCGTCCCGGTCTGGAGCGCTACGCCGAACCCGCGCCGGACGACTTCGGGGACTACCGAACTTTTTGCGGGACTTGACGATCGACTCGCCTTAGACTGGGCCTCCCATGACTCACTCCGTACGACGCCTCGCGACCTCGGCGCTCGCAGTGGCATTGCTGGCAGCGCCGATGGTCGCGTCGCCGGCCATCAGCTCGGCCTGCCCGCCCGGTGAAACGGGCGTCACCAACGGCTGCGCACCGTTCTGCCTGCCGGGGATGTACCTGAGCACGCAGACAGGGCTGTGCACCAAGCTGCCGCCCCCGCCTGCGCCTCCTGCGCCGCGCTAGCCCGCGTCGGGATTGCGCTGACGGTCGTGAATTCCGTTAGACCGCAGCCCTGAATGCAATCTCAATCGCGGGCAGCGGGCCCGTCGGGCCGTCGCCGAATGTGTCGCGTGCAGCGGTGGTAGCCCGCCCGCCTGAGCTCGCATTGACCAAGTACTTGGAGTGCTACGCCCGCGAGGCTGCAGTTACCGAGGCCTCCACTCGAAAAACGTCTCGGTAACTACAGTTTCGCGGCGGTCACGGCGTCCGAGACGTGTTGAGGTGCGAGTGGCGATAGCTGTAGAGGCCGTAGATCAGCAGCCCGATGACGAGCCAGATACCGAACCGCATCCAGGTGGTCGACGTGAGGTACGTGGTCAGCCAAATCGATGACGCCACCCCGATGAGCGGAACGATGGGCATGCCGGGGGTGCGGAATCCACGCTCGATCTCAGGAGAGCGGTAGCGCAGCACGATCACCGAACTGCACACCACCGCGAAGGCCAGCAGGATGCCGATGTTCGTCAGCTCGGCCGCCTCGGCGATCGGCAGAAAGCCGGCGATCAAACCCGAGCCGATGCCCACTATCCAAGTAACCCGAACGGGCACACGGTGTTTGGCGTCGACCGCAGCAAACCAGTGGGGCAGCAAACCATCCCGTGACATCGAGAACCACACCCGCGTCACCGCGAACATGAAGGTGAACATCACTGTGGCGATGCCGAGGATGGCCCCGACCGAGATCAGCGTCGCGATGCTCGGCAGCCCGACGTCCTCGAACGCCTGCGCGAAAGCCGATTCCGAGTCCAGCTCGCTGTAGTGCACCATCCCGGTCAGCACCAGACAGGCCAGCACGTAGAGCGTCATCGAGATGGCCAACGAGATGATGATGGCCTTGGGAAGCACCCGCCGGGCATGCGCGGACTCCTCGGCAGCGGTGCTCATCGCGTCGTAGCCGAACACCGCGAAGAACACCACCGACGCGCCGGCGAACACCCCGCCCCACCCGAACGGCAGGAACGGCGTGTAGTTGTCGGTGTTCACGTAGAACACACCGAGCCCGATGATCAGCAGGACGAGCGCGACCTTGAGCCACACCAGCGCGCTCTCGAAACGGGCTGCGTTGCGCACCCCCCGCGTCAGCACGAAGGCGATGAGCAGACACAGCAGAAGCGCGAACAGATCCACCACGCGGTCCGGCTGTGAGGGGTCGCTGCCCGGCGCCCCGAGCATCCACTCGGGCAGTCCGATCCCGAGCTGTTCGACGAGGAACCCGAAGTAGCCGGAGATGCCGATGCCGACGACGGCGACGATCGCGGTGTACTCGAGCAGCAGATCCCAGCCGATGAACCACCCGACGCCCTCGCCGAGGACGGCGTAGCCGTAGGTGTAGGCCGATCCGGCCTTGGGGATCATGCCCGCGAATTCGGCGTAAGACAACGCCGCACAGGCGCTTGCGACGCCGGCGACCAGGAATGACAACAGCACGCCGGGGCCGGCGGAGTCCTTCGCCACGGCTCCGGCCAAGGAGAAGATGCCGGCGCCGATGATGCCGCCGATGCCGATGGCGGTCAGCTGCCACAGGCCCAGCACGCGTTGGAGCCCGCCGCCTTCCTCGAGGTCCTCCGGCTCGATCTCGTCGACCGGCTTACGACGAAAGATCCCCGTTGGGGACGCGTTCAGGATGCTCATCGTGTCCAGGCTTACTCTCTTCGAGCCCGGTTCGAAGCAAATCCCACGCAAGACGTCGCGCTTCAGCCGCCCGGGCGTGCATCAGCTGCTGCACGCCCGGGATCGGGTTGGGCTGCGGATCGTGCCCGTCGACCACGGCGGTGTGCACATCCTCGGCCACGCGAATCGCCATCAGCGCTGCCTCGTTGACGCGGTTGAGCGCTTCGTGCAGACGGTCGTCCTCGATGAGCAGGTGGGCATTGTTGAGCTCCACCGAAAAGTCGTGCACGACTTGGCTGATCTGCTCGAAGATCGGGTTCATCGCTTGCTCGCGCTCGTCGCGGTCTTCGATGCGCATAATGCTCGCGCCCTGGTTCCACAACGATGCCAGCATGTGCGTGTGCGCGACGACGGCGCGCGATACCTCGATCGTCGCCTGCTTCTCGAGCTGTCTGCGTAGATGGAACCGCTCGACGCGGGCCAACTCCTGCGCAGCCGCCATCTCGGCGCGGTGCAGCGACTGCTGCGCGTCCATCTGGGCCTCATGAAGCGCACGTGTGAGCCTGAGCTCCTTGGCGAAGCGCTCCGATGCGGCGGCGAGGTCCTTGCGTGCGCGGTCGATTGCCTCGGCGGCGTTCCTGTTCGCCTGCTTCTGCAGGCTGACGGTGTGCCAGATGGAGACCATGACGACCGTGAAAACGACGGCGCCGAAGAACCACTCGGACTTGGCGCCGATTTCTCCGGGGCTGAAGGCGATGAACCAGACGATCGCCAGCGCACCCGCAAGACCCGCCGCAAGCCAGGCTGCGGTGCGCCAACCCGCGAGCCGGTCCGGCACGTCGGGCTCAGGCTCGGCGGCCGGCACGGCCGGTATCGGCTGCGTCGAATCACTCACGCCGCCGCGTGCTGCAGGCGGCGGGGTCCACGTTTCTTGCAACACTCCGGTCATCGTGGCCTCCCATTGCCCTGAGCCTTCCCGCC
Source organism: Mycobacterium hubeiense (assembly GCF_002838065.1). Taxonomy (GTDB): domain Bacteria; phylum Actinomycetota; class Actinomycetes; order Mycobacteriales; family Mycobacteriaceae; genus Mycobacterium; species Mycobacterium hubeiense. The sequence goes on from NZ_PIZU01000016.1 coordinate 105,206, forward strand.
ATGCGGGTTCAGACTAAGGAACGTCTGATGCAGCGGCAGCATGGGCTGCCCATGCGGCGCTCGTACCGCTCGCTGTGACGCGACACACCATCGAACGCTAATCTCATCCGGTGCTCACTTGCAGCGGTGCGCGTGGACCCCACCTCGCGTCTGCTGCACACCCACCACGGAACTGACCGCTAGAGAATTGAGGGCCCATGGCACCGCAACCCACGCCGCAAGGGGATTCGTCAATCATCGTCAACCTCTCCGAGGCTGCGATGCATATGTACAGCGCCGCGATCGACGCGCTGCCGTTCCCCGAGGACAAGAAGTTCCACAAGCGCGCGGATGTCGTTCTGTCGGGCATGCGCAAACTGCGCGCCGCGCTGGCCGAGGCAGCAAGCAGCACCAGGCCGTCACCCGGGGTGATCGTCGCGCTGAGCAACGTCCGGCAGCGGTACGACTCACTGATGGCGCACGCCGCCGCGGCGCCGGGATCGAGTCTGGGACAACAGTTGTACGTCGCGCGCATCAACGCCAAGCTGTCCGCCCAAGAGCTCGCCAACGGGGCGGGGCTGACGCCGGAGCTGCTCGACGAGCTCGAGGCCGGCGCAACCCCCACCAGCGAGCAGGCGACGAAGATCAAGGAAGCGCTCGCCGCCCTCGGTGGTGTGCCGGGTACCGAACACCTCGACCAACCGGCACCTGCGCCCCAGGATCACCCGGAGAACCACGTCAACGGTTGGGACCAGGCCCTCGTCGGGGAAGGCGCCGGCTAACCGGCGAGGTCGTCTGACCGGCCGGCGCGCAGTCGCGACCACTGGGCGATCGGCCGCCCATTGCTTCGAGTGTTGGACCCGTCGACCTGCCACTGCTGTGGCCAGCCGGGCGGCGAGTCCTCCCATGGCTCTTGTCGGCCGTAGACCGTGAGGTCCATCAGCGCATAGCTGTAGTCCATCACCTCGACACCGCGGAGCGTCGTCCAGTACGTCTCGAAGACGCGCCCACCGTCACGCAGGTAGCACACAAGGTGCATCATGCCGACGTGGCGCCCGAAGAGCAGTGCGTCGAGGGACGGCAGTGCCGAGTACCACGGCACGTCCCAACCCATGAAGTCGTGGTAGCGGATGCTCTCGTTGAATGGTCCCTGACAGAAGACGGCGTACGTGATGTCGCGTGAGTGCAGGTACGACAACTCTGCGACCTGGGTGGTGCACCAGGTGCATCCTTCGCACTGCTCTGGCGCGGGTCGACCGGCATGCCACATGAAGTAGTACGCGACCAGCTGTCGGCGCCCTTCGAAGGCGTCTAGCAGGGTGAGCGGTCCGTCGCGGCCGATCAGCGTCAGGGCCGGGTCGACTTCGACCATCGGCAGGCGTCGGCGCGCCGCCGCAATCGCGTCACCCTCTCGGGTGTGCGCTTTCTCCCGTGCCCGCAGCCGCTCTATTTCCGCCTCGAAAGTGGCGCGGTCCACCACCGCGGGCACCGCCGGTACATCGTCCATGACATTCCCCTTATTCGACGAGATCGGCTTGCGCCGGCCCGAACAGGTACAGGTGATCGAGCACTCCAGTCGGGTCACCCGACCAGTCCATGGCCGCCAGCTGGCTGCGGCTGCGACGGCCGGTGCGCCAGCGCAGCGTCTCGAAACGCGTTGTGGTGAGCGCGAGTTCGGGCTCACCGTCGGGCCCGCTGCGGTACTCATCGTCTTCGACCCTCACCCGTAGCGGCACCGGCGGCTCCAGCATCGCGAGCAGCTCGTCGGCGATGCGCCGCACCCCGTCCGAGTCCCGGGCGCCGGGCCGGTCCAGGGCACCCCGCAGGTCGTGCTCGTGGATGACGATGTCGCCGAGCGGCGGCTCCAGCCCGGTGGTTTCGGCAAGCTCATGCAGGCGGGCCGACGCGTCGGCCCAGGTGGCCAGGATCGCGTCGATGTCGACTCCGCTGAACCGGGCAACCTGCGCGGCAGTCTGTTCATCGGTGGCCGGTCCGGCCAGCCGTCCACTCGCCCAATCGTCGGCGACGGCCGCAAGATGGGCCAGCACGTCGCGCACCGACCACTCGGGACACGCGGGAACTACAGTGGCCCAGCCCTTCTCGTCGAGCCCGGACACCAACGCGGTGATGCGGTCCATGGTTTCCCGATAGAGCCGCGAATCGGTGGTCACGTGTCGTCCCCGTACTCGTCGTGCCAACGCCACCATTCGTACGGCGGCGACTGCGGGTAGCCCTGCGGTGAATCCTCCCAATCCTCCTGGCGCCCAAGTGCCGTCATGTCCAGCAGGTTCCAGGTGTTGACGAATGCCTCGTCGCCGCGGTCGTTGATGAAGTAGGTGCGGAACACCCGGCCGTCGTCGTCCCGGATGAACGCATTGGTGCCATGCCACTGGTCGCAGTCGATGTCTTTGTCGAAGCTGTCGGTGATGGTGTACCAGGGAATGTGTTCCCAGCCCATCCGCTTCTTCAGGCGCGCGATGTCGGCCTGCGGTGCGGGCGAGGCGTAGACGAACGTGGTGTCGCGGGCATTCAGGTGCGCCAGGTTGCCGACGTGGTCAGCCATCAAAGAGCAACCGACGCAGGCATGTTCGGGCCAGCCGTGCACATCGGGTTGATAGAACGCGCGATAAACGATCAGCTGCCTACGCCCCGCAAACACCTCGAGTAGGCTCACTCTGCCGTCGGGGCCGTCGAACTCATACCGCTTCTCCACCGGGGTCCACGGCATTCGCCGACGCAAGGCGGCCAGCGCATCACGGGCGCGCGTCAGCTCCTTCTCCTTGACCAGCAGCTCCCGCCACGCGGTCTGCCACTCCGCAGCGGAGACGATCGGGGTTGTTCTCATGCCTCTCCCTGATGTTCAACAGTTCAGTTGAATGTCTGGCTCCAGCACACCACGGTTTGCCGCTATAGTCAACAAGGTGGTTGAAGATCAGGCTCTTGACCGCACGTACGCCGCACTCGCCGACCCGACGCGCCGCTGGCTGCTGGAGACGCTGCGCCAGGGCGACGCCCGCATCACCGATCTGGCGGCGCCGCTGCCGATGACCTTCGCCGGGGTATCCCGCCACATCGGGGTGTTGGAGTCGGCCGGCCTGGTGCAGCGTGAGGTCCGCGGCCGCGAGCACTGGGTATCGCTGGCGCCGGACGGGTTGACGATGGCCAAGCAGTGGATCAACGAGCAGACCGACTTCTGGGAGACGCGCGCGGATGCACTGGCCGCGCGGCTACGCCGGAAGCGCCGCGCACAATGACCGCGGCACCGACCGTGCGGGTACAACGCGTGATGCCGGCCGCGCCGGACGTGGTGTTCGACCAATGGCTCGATCCAGAAGCGTTGGCGGAGTGGATGTGTCCGCGCCCGACCTATTGCGTCTCAATCGTCGTCGAACCTCATGTCGGCGGGAAAGTGCACTTCGACGTCGACGATTCCGGCACCAGCGTCCTGATCACCGGCCGCTTCCTGGCCATCGACCGACCCCGCCTGCTGCGCTTCACGTGGAGCTCGTCCGACTTTCCCGACCCCACCCTCGCCAGCATCGTCAATGTCACCTTCGAGCCGCACGGCGAGGACGAGACGCTGATGTCGATCGAGCATTCCCTCTTGCCGCCAACGGAATTCGACAACTACAACAGCGGGTGGGCGCTCACCTGCGACCAGCTTGCGACGGTTCTGCGGGCGTGAACTCGATGTGCAGTTCGGTCAGGCCGCGCAACAGGAAGGTGGGCTCGTAGGAGTACCGGCGGGCACCTGCGGGTCCGTGTGCGGATTCGTCGATCCGCAACTCGCGCGTCCGGTCGAGGAGCCGGCGCACGGTGATCTGCCCCTCGACTCGCGCCAGGGGCGCGCCCGCACAGGTGTGGATACCGCGCCCGAAGGCGATGTGCTCGCGCACGTTTCGCCGCTCTGGGCGAAACTCATTCGGATCCTCGAACTTTCGCGGGTCTCGGTTGGCGGCGCCGAGGCACAGCATCACTACTGTCCCGGCCGGAATGTGCACGCCACCAAGGGAAGTGGTCTTGCGGGCCAGCCGGAAGTCGACCTTCGTCGGGCTCTGCATCCGCAGCGCCTCTTCGATGAAACCCGGGATCATTTCCGGCTTCTCGCGCAGCATCTGCTGGAACTCAGGACGTTCACCCAACGTCTGCACCGCCGCACTGAGCAGCTTGGTGACGGTCTCCTGACCCGCCGCGAACAAGAATGTGGCCGGTCGCACGACCTCGAGGAGCTCGGGTGTCGATCCGTCCGGATAGGTGGCGGTGGCCATGCCGCTGAGGACGTCGCCGCGCGGTTCACGGCGCCGCTCGGCGATGTATGCGCTGAATTTGTCGTCGAGATACTGCAGCGGATTGAGGCCGACGGGTTCGCCGTCCAGCGCGCCCACCCTGCTGCCGGGCGCCCGCCCCGCACCCAACGCGTGCCGGATCTCGTCGCGATCCTCCTCCGGCACCCCCAGCAGGTCGGTGATGGCCAGCGTGGCGAAGGGCTTGGCGTATTCGCTGAGAAACTCGCAGCGGCCGTTGTCGATGAACTCGTCGAGCTGGCGATCGACCAGCTGCCACATGTAGTCCTCGTTCTCCTTGAGCCGGCGCGGCGTGAGGAGCTTGCTCAGCAGCGACCGCGCGCGCTCATGGGCTGGCGGATCCATGACGACCATGTGCTCAAAGATCGGGAACTCATGCCGGTGCGCCTCGATCTGCTCGGTGATGTCGTCACCCTCGGGTTCGAATGGCAGCGGCGGGAACGGGCCGCCGATCGCGTTCACCGCCGAGAAAGATTCGGTGTCCTTGAAGGCCGCCACCACCTCCTGATAACCCGTGACGGCGACGACGCCGTGGTGCGGCTCGCGGAAGACCGGGCCTTGGCTCCGCAGATACTCGTAGTACTCGTAGGGGTTCTGGCTGACGGCTTCGTCCGAGAAGTAGTCCACCGAGGCGAGATCGGTCATGGTCTCGCTGTCCTTTCATCGGGCGTCCAGAACTGGTCGATCGATCAGCTTGTTAGGATGAGCCATGCCTACCACGGGCGGCGAAGAACCGTCAAGAATTCACCGCGGCGGAGCCCGCTGAATGCCCGCCGCCGCACGCGCGTCGAAGCCCGTCGATGCCCGCCGGCGATTGATCGAGGCGACCGCCAAGATCATGCGCGACGACGGGTATGCCGCCGCGACCTCGCGGCGCATCGCCGCGGAAGCCGGGGTCAAACAGGCGCTGGTCTACTACTACTTCCCCACGATGGACGATCTGTTCGTCGAGGTGTTGCGCACCGGCGCCGAGGCGTCGCTCGAACGGATGCGTGCCGCCCTCACCGATGACGACCCGCTGCGGGCGTTATGGCAGGTCAACAGCGATTCTCGGCTGACCGGCCTCTACACGGAGTTCATGGCACTGGCCAACCATCGCAAGGCGGTCGGGGCCGAACTCAAGGCGTACGCGGAACGGGTACGCGACATCGAAACCGCGGCGGTGACCGTCGCACTGCGCGCCGACGGCATCGACCTCCGCGAGTATCCACCGATGGCGATCTCCATGCTGATCGCCCAAACGGCGCGCAGCTTGTGCAACGAGAGTGCCATCGGAGTCACTGCGGGTCACGACGAGTTGCGCGCATTCGTGAATCGACTGCTGACTCTGCTGCGCGCCGCCAGCTCGAGTGTTGACAGCAGCGCCGATTAGTGCCACCGTTCCTGATCGATCGACAAACAATTTCGGGAATCTGAGGTGGAGTCATGAGCGGGCGCGTAGAGGGCAAGGTCGCATTCATCACGGGCGCTGCACGCGGCCAAGGTCGCAGCCACGCGGTACGACTCGCGCAGGAAGGCGCCGACATCATCGCCGTCGACGTGTGCGCGGCCATCTCCAGCAACACGCAGATCCCGGCTGCAACACCCGACGACCTCGCGCAGACTGCCGATCTCGTCAACGGCCTCAACCGCCGCATCGTGACCGCCGAAGTCGACGTGCGTGACTTCGACGGGCTGAAAGCAGCGGTGGACAATGGCGTCGAGCAGTTGGGTGGGTTGGACATCGTCGTCGCCTACGCCGGCATCGGAAACGGCGGCGAGACCTTGGACAAGACCAGCGAAGACGACTGGCGCGACATGATCGACGTCAACCTGTCCGGAGTATGGAAGACGGTCAAAGCCGCTGTACCGCATCTGCTTTCCGGGAACCGCGGCGGTTCGGTCATCCTCACCAGCTCGGTCGGCGGCCTCAAGCCGTATGCGCACACCGGCCACTACATCGCCGCCAAGCACGGCGTGATCGGGCTGATGCGCACCTTCGCCGTCGAACTCGGGCAGCACTTTATCCGGGTCAACGCGGTGTGTCCCACGAATGTGAACACACCGCTGTTCATGAACGACGGAACCATGAAGCTGTTCCGGCCGGATCTGGAGAATCCGGGTCCGGACGACCTCGCCGTTGCGGCGCAGTTCATGCACGTCCTGCCGATCGGCTGGGTTGATCCGATCGACGTCAGCAACGCCGTGCTGTTCCTGGCGTCCGACGAATCTCGTTACATCACGGGGCTTCCCGTGACCGTCGACGCCGGCAGCATGTTGAAGTGACGCCTACGGGCAGGCGACCTCGATCTCGAAGGGCTTGTTGACGGGCTGCATGGGGTTGGCCATGTCCACACCCGTCGCGGTGCCGGAGATCTTGTAGGTGTTGCCGTCCTTCTCGGCCTTGGCCTCGCCCTGGCCGGTGCCGCTGGTGTAGCCGAGCGTCACGCCGTTGACGTTGCCCAGTCCGACCGAGCTGACGGTCGGCGAATCGCCCTCGCTGACCACGGCGGCGATGCCGGTGGCGGCGCCACCGATGGCGATGTTCATGTTGCCGCCCATCGCGCTGCACACCACGGTGCCCTCGACGTTCTGGTCCTGGCCGTCGATGATGACCTTGGTTTCACTCGCGCCCGCTTCGGCTTCCGCCGTCGCCTCCGCAGTGGTGGCCGGGGACTCCGACTTGTCCTCTGACGAGCATCCCGACAGACCGGCGACGACGATCGCCGCGCCGCCGACGCCGATCAAGAACCCACGCTTCATCTTGTTCTCCTTTGCGTTGTGTCAAGACATGGTTCGACGACGGCAACGTAAATCGGGGCCGACCACGTGGCTGGGGTAATCCACTACCTCAGTTTTTTGGTGGGCGGGGCACGAACCTTTAATTGGGGTAGCGCGTTACCCCAGCCGCCGCCGTGGCAGTGCGGCAGCGTTCCGCTATGACCTCCGACCCTCGCCGCGCCGCGTCGCTTGCTCGATTACCGCTGCCGTACGCGACGGCGCTGCGGTTACGGGAGGCGGGCATCGGTGACGACGTCATCGCGGAGTGCATCGGCGTGGATCTGGATGCGTTGCCGACGCTGATGCGGTTGGCGGAGGCGAAACTGGCTGCGGCCCAACGTGATGAGCCACCCGAGTGACGTCAGTCGCGCGTGTACTGGATGGTCGCAGCGCGCCGCAGATCTTCTGACGTCGGACCCATGTCGACGGTGTAGACGAGGGCCTGTGCGCTGATGTCGGTGATGCTGTGGCGCGATGCGAGCCGCTGGCCGGCGATGTATTCGTGGCCGTCGAAGACGACGTTTCCGTCGTCCCAGTGTCCGGTGAAGAACCCGGGTTCGGGGCTGGATGAACTCAGCCAATGCAGGTGGTAGGCGGCCTCCGCCGCGCTCCAGATGATGAAGCCGGCACCTTCGAACTCGCCCGAGTCGCCGTGGGCGCGGGTGTCGAAGAGTACCGACCAACGGCCGGGCCCGACGCGGCACTGCTCCCAGCCCACGCTGGTTCCGCCGGCCGGCAGCTGGGGGTTCGGCTCGTAGGTCACCCGGCACTGCCAGCGTCCTTCGAGTACATCGATGAGTCGGTCCATCTCCGACAGCACCACAGCCATGATGACCCTTCCTATTACGAGACTTTAGTTTCGATACTACGGTATTGTATATTGGCACAATGCCGGTGCCGGGTCAAGGGGTCGGGCGACCCCGCAATAGCGCGATCGATGCGGCGATCCTCGTCGCGGCGCGCGAGCTGTTGGCCGAGGTCGGCTATTCGCAGGTCACCATGGATGCGACGGCGGCGAGAGCCGGCACGTCGAAGGCCGCGATCTATCGCCGGTTCACATCCAAGGCGGAGCTGTTGTTCGCCGCCGGCGTGCACGGCGCCGACCCGCAGCCCCCCGCCGACACGGGGTCGTTGCGCGGCGACCTGCTCGCGTTGGCCAACCGCATCCGCACGGACATGTCTGCGCCCGCCGCGCGCGAGGTCGCACCGCACGTGATCGCCGAGATCAGTCAGTCGCCGGAGCTCTCGGAGCGGTTGCGCAGCGTGTTCGTGGCAACCGAACGCGAGGAAATCGACGCGATCCTGACCCGCGCCGTGGACCGCGGTGAGTTGTCGACGATGCCACCGGTCGCCACCGTGCACCGCATGCTCGGCGGAGCGCTGTTCTTCACGATCATGGTGATCGACGAGGATCTCGACGACGCAGAGCTGGGCAGAGTGGTCGACGTACTGGCCGCCGGCCTATCCGCTAACTAACGCTGGCCCTGCAGCGAGATGACGGTGATGTCCGGCGGCGCACCGATGCGGACCGGCGGACCCCAAAACCCTGCGCCCCGAGTGACATACAGCTGTGTGTCATCCACTGTGGACAGCCCGGCGAGGGTCGGCTGCGCGAGCCGGACGAGGTAGTGAAACGGCCACATTTGCCCGCCGTGGGTGTGACCGGACAATTGCAGGTCGACACCGCGGGCGGCGGCCTCCTCGACCACGACGGGTTGATGCGCGAGCAATACGGTGGGTTGGGCCGCATTCACGCCGGCCAGCGCGCGGTCGAAGTCCGGTGCGTCTGAATACGACTCGCCCGCAATGTCGTTGACACCAGCGAGATGGAACGTCGCAGAGCCGCGGCGAATCGGCGTGTTCTCGTTGCGTAGCGGCTGTACGCCGAGCCGCTCCAGCTCGCGCAGCCAGGAGAAGGGGTCGTCGACGAAGTACTCGTGGTTTCCGGTCACGAAGAAGGTGCCCTCGCGAGATGCCAAGTCGCGCAATGGCTCCACCGCAGACCCGAGCTCGTGCACGGTTCCGTCCACGACGTCGCCAACGATCGCGACGAGATCCGGTGAGGTCTCGTTGATCATCTCGACGATGCGCTCAGTGTGCGCTCGACCCGACAGCGGGCCCAGGTGGATGTCCGAAACAACCGCGATCCGAAAGTCATTGAAGGCCGGATCGAGTTTCCGCAGCCTGACCGGAACCTGTAGCAGCGCCGGCGGCCCCAGTGCGTTGGCGGCGCCCACACCGACGAGGCCTGCCGACGCGGCGCCGGCAGCCACGGCGCCGGCCCGGGCGATGAAGAGGCGGCGACTCAGCAGCGTGGAGTTGTCAGGCGCCTCGGCGGGTGTCTGTTGGACCCGCCTGCGCACCATCCAACGCCATACGAGCCGAATCGGCTCCTGCACAAGCAAAGTCAAGAACAGATAGGCGGCGAGGCCGAACCAGAAATAGCCGGGCCATGCGAACCAGGTGGATTCGGTCAGCCCGATGATCCGCGGCAAGATCAGTGTCACGACGAGCACCGCCGTCAGCGCAATGAGCACGGCCGTGAGAATCCACCTCGTGCGGCCAGGTCGAGTCGTGTCCTTGATCAGGCGCTTCCACAGGTAGAAGTGCATCAGCGCGAGGACCGCACTCAGAACGACAATGAACATGCATGTCCTTTACCGGTGGCAGTGGCCTCGACGTTAGCGTGCTCAGCGCGACCCAGCGCGCCCAAATCGCCACCTTCGGCGCGCCGGTAGGGTGGTGTCAGTCCCACATCGCTACCAGGAGAGACACGCGTGACCGACGACGACCAGGCCCGCGAGGGCTCTGCGCCATCGCGTGGTCTCTGGCGACCAGAGGTCGACCCCGCTACCCAGCGGGGCTTTGGCCGGCCCGCCGGTGTCGAGAGCGCTTTCGCGAGTCCAGACCGCACGCCGGATCAGGGCGAGTTCACGCCCACGAATCAGCCGCCCCACCGCGTCCTGGCCGAAGCGTTCCCGGTGCCCCAGCCCGTCGAGGAACAAGACACCGGCGAAGAACCTGATGAGTTCGGGCGTGAGGCCGACGCAGCCCCCGAACCAGCCATGCCCGCCCAAGTACAGCCCGCGGCGCCGACGGGCAAGCTCGGCGTTCGCGACGTGCTCTTCGGCCGCAAGCTGACGCGGCTGGCGTTGGCCGTCCTGGCCGTCATAGCGCTGGTGCTGGGGCTCCTCGGAGGCTGGGTAGGTCGCAAGACCGCCGAGATCATGGAGGCGTTCACGACGCCGAAGGTGTCGTTGTCGACGACAAACGACGGCGAGCTGCCCGAGGGTCGGTTCGCGAGAGTCGCAGCGGCCGTGGCGGATTCGGTGGTCACGGTCGAAACGCTCAGCGAATCGGAGGGCTCGCAGGGCTCGGGTGTCGTCGTCGACGGCCGCGGTTACATCGTCACGAACAATCACGTGATCGCCGAAGCCGCAAGCGATCTGGACAAGTACAAGATCACCGTGGTGTTCAACGACGGCAAGCAGGTGCCCGCCAACCTCGTCGGCACCGATCCCGACACCGACCTGGCTGTGCTCAAGGTCAGCAACGTCGACAACCTCACCGTCGCGCGCCTGGGTGACTCCGACCGGCTGCGCGTCGGCGACGAGGTGATCGCGGCCGGTGCCCCGTTGGGCCTGCGCAGCACCGACACCCAGGGCATCATCAGTGCGCTGGATCGCGCCGTGCGCCTCCCCACTGACAGCTCCGACGACATCGTCATCGCCGCCGTGCAGACCGACGCCGCCATCAACCACGGCAATTCCGGCGGCCCGCTGATCGATATGCACGGCAACGTCATCGGCATCAACACCGCCGGCAAATCTCTTTCGGACAGCGCCAGCGGCCTCGGCTTCGCCATCCCGGTCAACGAGGTCAAGCACGTCGTCAACACCCTCATCCGGGACGGCAAGATCGCCCATCCCACATTGGGACTGACCGCCGAATCCGTCAGCGACACAGCCGCTTCCGGTGCCCGAGTGACGAAGGTGACGCCCGGCGGTCCGGCCCAGCGGGCCGGGATCGAGGACGGTGACATCGTGGTCAAGGTCGGTGACCGCGCGATCGCCGGGGTGGACGAGTTCGTCGTCGCGGTTCGCCGGCTCAAAGTCGGCAAGGACGCGCAGATCGAGGTAAAGCGCGAGGGCAAGCCCGTCACGTTGACGATCACCCCAGAGGCGGAGAAGTCTCGATAACCAGACAGCCAGGCCGCGAGACTGTCGTTACCGGGCTCTTCACTCGCACTTTCGCACGGTAACGACAGTTTCGAGACGTCTAAGCTGGGCCGTGATTGCGGACGAGCGTAATAGGGGGCACTTCGAATGTGGACATCTGTTCGCCATCTGCTTCTGATCGTCATGCTGACGCTGGCGCCCATGGCGGCGGTGACGGTGGCCACGCCGGCGGTGAGTTCGGCCCAGTGCGCCAACGGCGAGTGGTGGGACCCCAAGGCCAACATGTGTCGGCCGCCGGATGCGCCGCTGGCTCTACCGTGTCCGGGCGGCCAGTGGTGGGATCCAACGGCCAATACCTGCCGGCCGCTGGGCGTCGGCCCGCAACCGCTGGGATGCGTCCCGGGCCAGTGGTGGGATCCGACGGCGAATGTGTGCCGGCCGCTGGGCGTGGGGCCACAACCTCTCGCGTGCAACAACGGTTGGTGGTGGGACCCGACGTCCAACGCGTGCCGCCCACCGTTGATACGGCCCTGATGCCTGTTTGGTTCTCGAGTCATGGGAGCCGAACGCATCACCCGCGACCAGGTATTGGCCTACCGCGCGTGGGTGCATGACCTGGAGGACCCAGCACAGCGGATCTCCGATTGCCGGGTGCTCGACATCGGGGTGCAGGACACGCCGCCGGGGACCACGGCCGCCGACGCATTTCGGGTCCGGCTCCCACCCGACGCGCAGGCTGATCCGTCGCGCAGCCGCGCCCTGGTGCTTGTGCATTCACTGCGCGGAACCATGCACGTGCACCGCCGACGCGACCTCGCTCTGCTGGCGAGCGCGTTGCGGGTCGAGGACCCGCGGCAGCTGCTGCGCGCGGCGCACGGGCCGTTCTTCTCGGAGTTGTCGCAGCACGGGATCGCCGTCGACGCCGCGTTCGACGAGGTGGCCGCCGCGATGCGCGACGTGATGAGCGACCGCGCGGTTCGGACCAAAGGCGAGTTGTCGGCATTGGTGAGCCGCCGGGTGCGCGCCGAGCTGACGCCGTGGTGCGGCGGT
>NZ_PIZU01000158.1 GCF_002838065.1 Mycobacterium hubeiense
CGCGGCCACGTCAAGCGCGTGCGCTGCGAGTCGTCCGCCGCCATGGTGCCCAAGGACAAGGCCATCAAGCGCTTCATCGTGCGCAACATGGTGGACGCCTCGGCCATCCGCGATCTGCAGGACGCCTGCGCCATCGACGGCTATGCGCTGCCCAAGATCTACCGCAAGGTCTACTACTGCGTGTCTGCCGCCATCCACTCCAAGATTGTGCGCGTGCGCTCCGTCAAGGACCGCCGCAACCGCGAGCCGCCCCGCCGCCCCGGCTTCGGCGCCCGCCCCGAGCGCAAGTGAGCGCCGGCATGGCCGCCGCAGCAGCAGCCGCTGAGGAGCAGTGAGCGCGGCGCCTTTCAGCCTCAGCTC
>NZ_PIZU01000159.1 GCF_002838065.1 Mycobacterium hubeiense
CACCGAGGCGCGCTTTGACAAGTACGCCAAGCAGGGCCTGCTGTGCGGCACTGACGGCCTGCCCCACCTGATTGCCGACCCCGGCCTTGCGCTGCGCTACGGCCACGCCGGCGATGTGTTCATCCCCACCATCGGCTTCATCTACTTTGCTGGCTGGCTGGGCTACGCCGGCTCCAAGTACCTCCAGACCGTGGCCACCGCCGCCAAGCCCATCGAGAAGGAGATCATCATCGATGTGCCCCTGGCCTGGAAGCTGCTGTGGGAGGGCTTTGGCTGGCCCCTGCGCGCCTTCGCCGAGTACAAGAACGGCAGCCTGATGGAGGACGACGCCAAGATCACCGTGTCCCCCCG
>NZ_PIZU01000160.1 GCF_002838065.1 Mycobacterium hubeiense
AGATGGCGCCAAGAAGGCCGGCGCCCTGGCGGCGTCCCTGCTGGTTGCTGGGTCGGCCAACGCGCTGACCTTCGACCAGCTGCAAGGCCTGACGTATCTGCAAGTCAAGGGCACGGGCATCGCCAACACCTGCCCCACTCTGGACAGCGGCTCCTCCAATGTCAAGGACCTGAAGCCCGGCACCTACAAGCTGGGCAAGTTCTGCATGGAGCCCACCAGCTTCACCGTGAAGGAGGAGTCTCAGTTCAAGGGAGGCGACGCGGAGTTTGTCCCCACCAAGCTGATGACCCGCCTGACCTACACGCTGGATGAGATGAGCGGCCAGTTCAAGGTTGACGGCAGCGGCAATG
>NZ_PIZU01000161.1 GCF_002838065.1 Mycobacterium hubeiense
ATCAGCCGGTTGCCCAGCGCCCCATGCAACGTCTTACGGTGTTCAGCCAGCCGGCGGTGCAGCTCGCCCACGCGGATCATGGTTCGTTGCGCAGCGGCCGAACGTCGCCACACGCAGCGGCCCGTCGTATGCACGCCATCACGGTTGAAGCAGTCCGGTGATCCGGCGCGGTGCTGGCGATCCAGATGCCGCTGGGTGCGGCGCAGCCGCATCGTGTCCAACCTGATGGCATCGGCCAACGGTTCCACCCAGCCCGACCAGCTGCCGTCGCAGTGCTGCACGGTGACCGCGATCTGGCTCGGGCCAAGGTCGAACGACACCCGCCCCTCACCCACCGGATGACG
>NZ_PIZU01000162.1 GCF_002838065.1 Mycobacterium hubeiense
CACCATCGAGGTCATCCACGCCCGCTGGGCCATGCTTGGCGCCCTGGGCTGCATCTTCCCCGAGGTGCTGGAGAAGTACAGCGGCGTGCAGTTCGGCGAGGCCGTGTGGTTCAAGGCTGGCGCCCAGATCTTCGCTGACGGCGGCCTGAACTACCTGGGCAACTCCGGCCTGGTGCACGCCCAGTCCATCGTGGCCACCCTGGTGGTCCAGGTGCTGCTGATGGGCGCCGTGGAGATCTACCGCGCCAACGGCGAGGGCCCCAACGGCTTCGGCGAGGGCCAGGACACCCTGTACCCCGGCGGCGCCTTCGACCCCCTGGGCCTGGCTGACGACCCCGACACC
>NZ_PIZU01000163.1 GCF_002838065.1 Mycobacterium hubeiense
CGCGGAAGTGCTCGTCAGTCTTGGGGATGTCCACGACGTCCATGAAGCCCACGGGGTAGGTGCGGTCAGTGCGCACCTTGCCGTCCACCTGCACCAGCCGCTGCATGAGGATGCTGGTCACCTCCTTGCCGGTCAGCGCGTACTTCAGGCGGTTGCGCAGCAGCAGGATGAGCGGCAGGCACTCGCGGGTCTTGTGCGGGCCGGGGCTGGGCTTGGGCGCGAAGATGCCGCCCAGCTTGTCAAGCATCCAGTGCTTGGGCGCATTGAGGCGCTTCAGGTGCTTCTTGGGGCCGCGCACCATCTTGCCTGCTGTGTCCGCAACACACCAGGCAGCCTCTGCACG
>NZ_PIZU01000164.1 GCF_002838065.1 Mycobacterium hubeiense
TCGCCTGCCAGGGTGATGGGACCACCGTTTTGCCATAAGCATGGGACCGGTTGTTTCCGGTCGCCGGGCCGTGTGGTGATGGTGACCGATGATGGTGTCGCCGGTCAATCCGACGGAGTCGGATGGGCCGGCTTTCCGGGTCGGGGTTTTTGGCGCTGCCGGTAGGACTCGCCTTCGACAACGAGTTCGTAGGCCGCTGATTGCAGCCGATCCATCGCTGATTGGGCCAGCAGTGGATCGGCCATCATGGTCAGGATCTCGGGGGGTTCGCGGTTGCTGGTGATGATGGTGGATGCTTGGTGGTGGCGTTCGACGATGAGCTCGTAGAAGTCGCTGG
>NZ_PIZU01000165.1 GCF_002838065.1 Mycobacterium hubeiense
CAGGGGGCGGGTGCCTCAACCCAGGTTGGCAGAGAGGGTACGCGTGCTTGCGGACCAGGCGGGTCACCGAAGTGTTCAGGCATGGATCCTCGAGACGATCGGCCCGCATTTGCACAGTGTTCGCAATTAGCGCGAATCGCGTTGTAGCCGGAGCGAGGATCATCAGAGTGAAGAATGCCCGTCGTAAGCAGATGAGCGCTCGGAGCAGACTCATCCAGCCGCGTCAAAGGATGCGGCGTACTTCTCGCAAGGTCAATGATGATGTTGGCGTTTCAATGGCGAACGGTGAACTCCACCGAGGTTGTCCCGGTCTTCGTGGAATTTGAGGTGGCG
>NZ_PIZU01000017.1 GCF_002838065.1 Mycobacterium hubeiense
ACACACTATTGAGTTCTCAAACAACACACCCGCTCGGCAGGCAACCCTGCCAGCGTACTCCATGTAAATAGAGACGTCAATCCCCGTCCGCCGGCCGTTCGGCCGGGGCCGTGGGTACTGCTACGAGCTTACTCTCTCGATCTCCGCACCCAAACTCACCAGGTTCTCCACGAACAGCGGATACCCCCGGTCGATGTGGAATACGTCGTGGACCTCGGTGTCTCCGTCCGCCACCAGGCCGGCCAGCACCAGCCCCGCCCCAGCACGGATGTCCGACGACCACACCGGCGCGCTCGACAGCTGCGGGATCCCCCGGACCACCGCGTGGTGGCCGTCGGTCCGCGCGTCGGCGCCCAGCCGGATCATCTCCTCGACGAACCGGAACCGCGCCTCGAAGACGTTTTCGGTGATCATCGACGTGCCGTCGGCGATCGCGGCCAGGCCGATGGCCATCGGCTGCAGGTCGGTCGGAAACCCCGGGAACGGCAGTGTCGCGACGTTGACCGCCTTCGGACGCTCGTACTGGACGACGCGGAAGCCGTTGTCGTCCTGGGTGACGGTGGCGCCGGCGTCGTGCAACTTGTGCAGCACCAGCTGCAGGTGCTGCGGGTCGACGCCGGTGACCGAGATGTCGCCGCGGGTCATCGCCGCGGCGATGCCCCAGGTGGCCGCGACGATGCGATCGCCGATCACCCGGTGCTCGGTCGGATAGAGCCGATCGACACCGGTGATCGTCAGCGTGGAGGAGCCGGCGCCGGCGATCTGCGCGCCCATCTGATTGAGCATCGTGCAGAGGTCGACGACGTCGGGTTCGCGGGCGGCGTTGTGAATTGTGGTGACGCCTTCGGCCAGCACAGCGGCCATCAGGATGTTCTCCGTCGCGCCGACGGAGGGAAACTCCAGCTGAATTTCCGCGCCCCGCAAGTGATCCGCCTCGGCGACGACGCAACCGTGCTCGATGTTGCACTTGGCGCCCAGCTGACGCAGCCCGGCCTGGTGCATGTCGAGAGGGCGCGATCCGATGGCGTCGCCACCGGGCAAAGCCACCTTCGCTCGCTTGCACCGCCCGACCAACGGGCCGAGAACACACACCGACGCGCGGAACTGCCGCACCGCGGCGAAATCCGCGTCGTACTTCGGCTCGTCCGGCGCGGTGATTCGGACGGTTTCGCCGTTCAGTTCCACCGTGGCACCCAGCCCGCGCAGGACCTCGGCCATCAAGGGCACGTCGAGGATGTCGGGGCAATTGGTAATCGTGCTGGTGCCCTCCGCCAGGAGCGAGGCCGCCATCAGCTTCAATACGCTGTTCTTGGCCCCCCCGACAGCAACTTCGCCCTGCAACCGGTTTCCGCCGGTCACCACGAAACGCTCGCTCACGCGGGTTAGTGTAAACAGCGAGGTACTCCAGTGTCAGTTAGCCCGGTACGGTTTCACCATGGCTGTTCACCTGACCCGCATCTATACCCGCACAGGCGATGACGGAACCACTGGTTTGAGTGATTTCAGCCGAGTTTCGAAGAACGACCTGCGACTTGCGGCGTATGCCGATTGCGACGAGACCAATGCGGCGATCGGTGTGGCGGTGGCATTGGGCAACCCCGGTGAGCAAATTCTCAAGGTACTGCGCCAGATTCAGAACGATCTCTTCGACGCTGGTGCCGATCTTTCTACTCCGGTGGTGGAGAATCCCGAGCGTCCACCGCTGCGCATCACGCAGGCCTACATCGATCGGTTGGAGTCGTGGTGCGATGAGTTCAACGAACCACTGCCGGCCCTGAATTCGTTTGTGCTGCCAGGCGGTACGCCGCTCTCGGCGCTGCTGCACGTGGCCCGCACGGTGGCGCGGCGAGCCGAGCGGTCGGCGTGGGCCGCCATCGACGCCCATCCCGAATCGGTCAGCGTGCTACCGGCCAAATACCTGAATCGCTTGTCCGACTTGCTGTTCATCCTGTCGCGGGTGGCCAACCCCGACGGCGACGTGCTGTGGCAACCCGGCGGTCCCGCGACATAATTCCCCGAGTCGCTTCGCTCCTACCCGCCGGACGGGTTAGACGCTGCGCCGTCGCGCGCGCGGGGACGGGCGTGACTCCAGCCAGGACTGAAATGCGGTGAGCGCGCCGCGATCCAGCGCCACCTCGTAACCACGGCGGCGATCCGGACTGGTGTCGCGAAGTTCGAGCACGACGATTTCGTCGGTCATGATGTCGAATTCGTCGCCGCGCGGTGAGCGCCGCGACACGATTTCCAGACCGCGCCGACTGAGCCGGCGGTCAGGCCACCACCGCAGGCTCGACAACCGATAAAACCCGGCTTCTCCGCCGCGATAGCGCATTACACCGTGCCGCCACCCGTGTCCGCCGACCGCGGGATAGTCACGCAGAATCGCGGCCGTGCCGCCCACTTGCCGCAGCTTCCACAGCCGGTAGGACAGCACGAGGACAACCAGGAGCAGCACGCCGACCAGCGCGGCCATGATCATCATGGACGCGCTCACCGGCGGACCCTAGTCGAGCTGCCCCAGGGCGCGAAGCCTCGCGCGACCCTTGGCGGCCGTTACTGGATCGTCGGATTCGGCGTCGCGCCTGGCAGCGGATTCGTCGATCTCCGACTCGAATTCAGCGGTCTCGGCGAGGATGCTGACGCCCTGTTCGGTGACCGAGAGAAAGCCGCCGTCCACCGCGATCCTCAGATCCTTCTCGCCTTCGCGCTCGACACGCACCATTGCGTCGTCGACGAGCTGCGCCACCAGCGGGATGTGGTTGGGCAGGATGCCGATTTCGCCGGAGGTGGTGCGGGTAAACAGGAAGGTGCCCTTGCCCGACCAGATCTTTCGATCGACCGCGACGATGTCGATATCCAATTCCGCCACGTCACACCACCTTTCGCGGGCTGCAGAGGAGAATCACAGCTTGGCGCCGAGGCTCTCGGCCTTCTTGGCCAGATCGTCCAGGCCGCCGATCAGGAAGAACGCCTGCTCGGGCAGGTGGTCGAAGTCACCCTTGGTGAGCTTGTCGAACGCCTCGATGGTTTCTGTCAGCGGAACCGTCGAACCCGGCTGGCCGGTGAACTGCTCGGCCGCCATCATGTTCTGGCTCAGGAAGCGCTCGATACGCCGCGCCCGGTTCACCAACTGCTTGTCCTCTTCGGACAGCTCGTCGATACCGAGAATCGCGATGATGTCCTGAAGGTCCTTGTACCGCTGCAGGATTCGGATGACTTCCTGCGCGACGCGGTAGTGCTCGTCGCCCACGATGCTCGGGTCGAGGATCGTCGAGGAGGACGCCAGCGGGTCCACCGCCGGGAAGATGCCCTTCGAGAACACCGCACGGGACAGCTCCGTCGTCGCGTCCAGGTGCGCAAACGTGGTCGCCGGCGCCGGGTCGGTGTAGTCGTCGGCGGGCACGTACACGGCCTGCATCGAGGTGATGGAGCGACCACGCGTCGAGGTGATGCGCTCCTGCAGCTCACCCATCTCGTCGGCGAGTGTGGGCTGGTAACCCACCGCGGACGGCATGCGGCCCAGCAGCGTCGAGACCTCAGAACCGGCCTGGGTGAACCGGAAGATGTTGTCGATGAACAGAAGCACGTCCTGACCCTGCTCGTCGCGGAAGTACTCGGCCATCGTCAGCGCTGAAAGGGCAACGCGCATACGGGTACCCGGCGGCTCGTCCATCTGGCCGAACACCAGCGCGGTGTCCTTGAGCACGTCCGCCTCGGCGAGCTCGACCCACAGGTCGTTGCCCTCGCGGGTGCGCTCACCCACCCCGGCGAACACCGACGTACCACCGAAGTTGCGGGCGATGCGGTTGATCATCTCCTGGATCAACACCGTCTTGCCGACGCCGGCGCCACCGAACAGGGCGATCTTGCCGCCGCGCACATATGGCGTGAGCAGGTCGACGACCTTCAGGCCGGTCTCCAACATCTCGGTGCGGGGTTCCAGTTCATCGAAGGCCGGCGGCTTGCGGTGGATGGACCACTTCTCGAAGTCCTTGCCGTAGCCGGGATCGTCGAGGCAGTCACCGAGCGCGTTGAACACGTGGCCCTTGACGCCGTCGCCGACCGGCACGGAGATCGAGTCACCGGTGTCGGTGACCTCGACGCCGCGCACCAGGCCGTCGGTCGGCTGCAGCGAGATGCACCGCACCAGGTTGTCGCCCAGGTGCTGTGCGACTTCCAGCGTCAGCGTCTTCGCCAGATCCTTGAAGGTGACATCGACGTGCAGCGCGTTGAACAACTCCGGCACTGCGCCCCGGGGGAATTCGACGTCGACGACCGGACCGGTGACGCGTACCACGCGGCCGCTGGTGTCCTTGCTGTTCTTGGTGGCCGGCTTTTCGGCGGTAGCAGTCATATTCTTCTTCGCTTCCTACGGGGCTTATCGGGCGTCGGCGAGTGCGTTTGCACCACCGACGATTTCGCTGATTTCCTGGGTGATCTGGGCCTGCCGCTCGCGGTTGGCCTCCAACGTGAGGGCCTTGATGAGGTCGTCGGCGTTATCGGTGGCCGATTTCATCGCCCGCTGGCGCGACGCCAATTCCGATGCCGCGGACTCCAACAGCGCCGCGTATACGCGGGTGGTCAGGTAGCGCGGCAGCAGGGCCTCGAATAGTTCGGTCGCGTCGGGCTCGAACGAGTACAGCGTGCGAGGTCCGGTCTCTTCTTCGACGTACTCCACCACCATCGGCGCGATCCGGTGTGCGACAGCCGATTGCGACATCATCGACTTGAATTCCGTGTAGACGATGTGCAATTCGTCGACGCCGAGAATGCCGTCAGGGCCCGGGTCGTCGCCGGTGTCGTCGGCGCCCGACAGGAACGTGTCCACCAGTGTGGAGCCGATCTCGCGGGCGTTCTCGTAGCTGGGCTGCTCCGAGAAGCCGCTCCACGACTCGGTGATCTTCCAGTTGCGGAACCTGTAGTAGTTCAACGCCTTACGCCCGACCGTGTACAGGATCGGCGTCTTGCCTTCTCCCCGCAGCAGAGAGAACAGCTCTTCGGCGCGGCGGAACACGCTGGAGTTGTACGCGCCACACAGACCACGATCGGACGTCACCACCAGCACGCCGGCCCGCTTGGGCTCCTCGCGCTCGACGAGCAGCGGATGGTCCAGCGCGGCCTCGGCAGCCAGCGTGGTCAACATGGAGGTGATCTCAAAGGCGTAGGGCCGCGCCGCCTCCAGGCGGTTCTGCGCCCTGCCGATGCGCGACGTCGCGATCAGCTCCTGGGCCTTGGTGATCTTCTTGATCGACCCAGCGGAGCGGATCCGTCCGCGCAGTTCGCGAAGTGTGGCAGCCATTGCTTCTTACTTCTTCTTCGGTGCAGGCTTGCGTACCTTCACCGCTTCCTTGCCGAGCTCTTCTTCGTCCAGCGCCTCGACGTGCTCATCGGGCACGACCGAGCCGCCGCCCGTCGCCGAGAAGCCCTTCTTGAACTGGTTGATGACCTCGACGAGCTTCTCGCTGGCCTCGTCGGACAGCTTCTTGCTCTCGCGGATCTCCTTGAGCATGTCGGGCTCGGATGCCCGCATGTGGTCGAGGAATTCGGATTCGAAACGGCTGACGTCCTCGACGGGCACGGAATCCAGATGCCCCTCGGTGCCGAGGAAGATCGACACCACCTGCTCCTCGACGGGCAGCGGGTGGTACTGCGGCTGCTTGAGCAACTCGACCAGCCGAGCGCCACGCTCCAGCTGCGCCTTCGAGGTGGCGTCCAGATCGGAGGCGAACGCGGCGAACGCCTCCAGCTCGCGGTACTGCGACAGATCGAGTCGCAGCGAGCCGGCCACATCCTTCATCGCCTTGATCTGCGCGGCGCCACCCACGCGGGACACCGACACACCGACGTTGATGGCCGGGCGCACACCCTGGTTGAACAGGTCGGTCTCCAGGAAGCACTGGCCGTCGGTGATCGAGATGACGTTGGTCGGGATGTAGGCCGAGATGTCGTTGGCCTTGGTCTCGATGATCGGCAGACCGGTCAGCGAGCCGCCGCCGAGTTCGTCGGACAGCTTCGCGCAGCGTTCCAGCAGCCGCGAGTGCAGGTAGAACACGTCACCGGGGTACGCCTCGCGGCCCGGCGGGCGGCGCAGCAGCAGCGAGATGGCGCGGTACGCCTCGGCCTGCTTGGACAGGTCGTCAAAGACGATCAGCACGTGCTTGCCGTCGTACATCCAGTGCTGTCCGATGGCCGAACCCGTGTAGGGCGCAAGCCATTTGAAGCCGGCGGAGTCCGAAGCCGGTGCGGCGACGATGGTGGTGTAGTCCATCGCGCCGCCCTCTTCGAGCGCGCGGTGCACGGCGGCGATCGTGGTGCCCTTCTGGCCGATCGCCACATACACGCAGCGCACCTGCTGCTTGGGATCGCCGGTCTCCCAGTTCTGCCGCTGGTTGAGGATGGTGTCGACGCAGACGGCGGTCTTGCCGGTCTTGCGGTCGCCGATGATCAGCTGGCGCTGGCCGCGACCGATCGGGGTCATCGAGTCGATGGCCTTGATGCCGGTCTGCAGCGGCTCTTTCACGCCCTGGCGCTGCACCACCGACGGCGCCTGGATCTCCAGGGCGCGACGCTCGGAGCCTTCGATGTCGCCGCGGCCGTCGATCGGCTGGCCCAGCGGGTTGACCACGCGGCCGAGGAAGCCGTCACCCACCGGGACCGACAGCACCTCGCCGGTGCGCTTGACCTGCTGGCCCTCTTCGATCTTCTCGAAGTCGCCGAGGATCACGGCGCCGACGCTGTGCTCGTCGAGGTTCAGCGCGACACCGAGCACCCCGCCGGGGAACTCGAGCAGTTCCTGCGTCATCACCGAGGGCAGGCCCTCGACGTGCGCAATGCCGTCGCCGGCGTCGATAACGGTGCCGATCTCTTCCCGAGCGGTGTCGGTGGTGAAACCGGAGACGTAATCCTCGATTGCACCTTGGATGTCGTCAGCGGAGATAGTCAACTCTGCCATGGCTTTTCGTCTTCCTGCTTCGGGTCTAGGTCTTGTTATTGCGTGGGGTCAGTCCGGCAACTTTGTTTCCGCGGCGGCCAGTTTGGACGACAGGGTGCCGTCGATGATCTCGTCGCCGACGGCGATGTTGAGGCCGCCGAGCAATTCGGGGTTGATCTGCAGCTGCACCGAGACCGGGTGGCCGTAGATGCGGGACAGCACCTCGGTCAGTCGGGTCCGCTGCGCATCGCTGAGGTCCGCGGCCGCGCTGACGTGCGCCACCACTTCGCCGCGGCGTGCCACTGCGAGTTCGGCGAGGTCGAGCACCGCATCGTCGGCGCGCTCGCCGCGGAGCAGTTCGACGGCCTGCGAAAGCAGTTGCGCCGTCGTCGGATTCACCTCGGTCCCGCGCTCCAGCACATCGTTGAGCAGCTTGACCCGCCCGGCCGCCGGGGCGGTGTAATCGCCCAGCAGCGTGGCCAGCCGCGGCTGCGAGTCCAGGACGCGCCCGAACCGGAACAGCTGCTCTTCCACCTCGGCGGCGACACCTTCGCGTTCCGCGCGCACCAGCAGGGCCAGCCGCGCGACGTGCTCCACGGCATCGACGAGGTTTGAGTCGCTGGACCAGCGGCCCGAGACGGCGGCCTTGAGGATGTCCATCGCGGTGTCGCCGATCTTGCCCGCCAGCAGGGTCTCCAGCAGGCCCAGCTTCGGCTCGGGATTGTCGGCGGGATCCGCGAGGTGGCGGGTGAGAACGGTTTCACCCGCCAGCAGTTTGGCCACCGAGGCCAGATCGTCTGCCACCGCCGACAATTGGTCGGGTCCCAGGTCCGCCGTCAGTTCGTCGAACTTGCCGACCAGTGCCGCAAGCGATTCCCGGCTGGCTGATCGCAGCCGTGCCGTCACCGGGTCGACGATGACCGCCTCCGACGGTGCCATCGCCTCGAGCTCGTCGAGGAAACGGTCGACGGTTGCCGACCGCGAGTCGGGATCCGACACGTGCTCACGCACCAACCGGGCTGCGCGATTGACGGATTCGACGCCGAGATCACCGCGCAGCTGGCGGATCAGCTGGGCACGAAGCAGCTGAACCTGCTGAGCGCCTTGCACTTTGATGCGCTCAACCTCGGCATCGGCTTGGGTGCGCAGCTGTTCGACGATGCGCTCGGCGTCCACCCGCGCCTCTTCGGTCACCCGCTTGGCCTCGGACTTGGCTTGCTCCACGGCCTTTTCGTGCGCTGTCTCGGCCTCGGCCAGTTTCTTCTTGGCTTCGGCGCTTTCCTCCAACTGCCTGCGCACGGTGTCCTGCTGCGCCGCCATCAGGCGCCGCACCGGCGGTACCACGAAGCGGATCACCAGGAACGCGATGACCGCGAACCCGACGAGCTGACCAATGAATGTCGACATGACCTACCGTCCCGAAGCAGACGTTGCCGCAGCGCTTTTCGCGCCGGTGACCTCGACGCCCAGCACGCGGCTGGCCAGCGTCGCCGACAGCGTCTCCACCGACGACCGCAAGTCACCTTCGATGGCATCGGATTGCTGCTTCAGTTCCTCGGAGGCCTTCTGCAACGTCGCTGCCACTTCTTCGCCGGCCCGGCCACGCATGTCTTCGAGGATCTTGCGGCCTTCCGCTCGAGCCTCGTCGCGAAGCCCCGAGGCTTCGCTGCGCGCCTTGGCCATTTCTGCTTCATAGTCTTTGTCGGCGGCCGAGAACTGCTCTGCCGCCTTCCTGCTGTCCTCGACGGTCTGCTTCACCATGGCTTCGCGTTCGTGCAGCACCTTGGAAATGGGTGGCACGACCCATTTGCCGATCACGCCGAGCACGATCAGGAAGATGATCAGCACGAAGAAGAAGGTGCCGTTGGGCAGCAGGAAGTTACTCTGCCCACCTTCTTCGGCCGCGAGGATTTCTCGGGAGAGAACCGACGTGGCGAGATCAACCATGGCTTCGGTAACCAAGCTGACTATGCAACCGGCGTGGCGAACACGAACAGCGCCATGAACGCCAGGTTGATGAAGTACGCCGCCTCGACCAGACCGACCGTGATGAAGAACGGCGTGAAGAGTCGGCCCTGGGCCTCAGGCTGCCGCGCGATGCCAGCGATCAACGCGTTACCGGCGATACCGTCACCGATACCGGCGCCGATAGCACCGCCGGCCATGATGAGTCCACCGCCGATGAGCGCGCCGGCAGCGATAGTGGGATCCATTCCTTATCCTCCTTGATAACTGGCAGGCGTCCTGCCAGGACGTGGGTCGAGCATCGATTGCGGTAGCTGGCTAGTGGTGCTCCTCATCCAGTTCCATCGACTGGCTGAAGTACAAGATCGTCAGCAGGGCGAAGATGAACGCCTGGATGGCGCCGACGAACAAGTCGAAGCTCTTCCAGATTGCATTGGGTGCCCACATGATCCACGGCGGGAACATCGCGATCAGCGCCACCAGGATGCCGCCCGCGAAGATGTTGCCGAAAAGTCGGAGTGACAACGAGATCGGCTTGGCGATCTCTTCGACGAGGTTGATCGGCGCCAGGAACGCGACGTGACCCTTCATCAGCTTGACCGGGTGCCCGACGATGCCGCGGCGCCAGACGCCGGCGGCGTGGTAGCAGATGAACACGAACAGTGCGAGCGCCAACACGAAATTGATATCGGAGGCAGGCGGTTTCAACAGCTCGTGCACGGCGCCGGTGGAGTCCTTGTACTGCACGGGTAGCACCGAAAGCCAGTTGGCCACCAGGATGAAGACGAAGAGTGTCACGGCCAGCGGCAGCACGAACGGTGCGATCTTCATGCCGATCGCCGTCTCGATCTGATTGCGCAGCTGGGTGGTGATGGCTTCCCAGAACAGCTGCACACCACTGGGCACGCCGGTCGATGTGACCTTGGCGCGCAAGAAGAATGCCAGCGCAATGACGATCACCGCTGCGATCGCCGTCGCCAGCACCGTGTCGGTGTTGACCGTCAGCCCGAACCAGTGCGCCTCGGTGTGGTGGCCGACCTGGATGGCGGCTTCGGCCAGGATCGTCTCGCTCATTGCTGTGCCTCTTCGACTCCGTTAGCCTTCAGCTTTTTCATCACCGGCAGCGCGGTGGACACCACCAGCACGACCTGGAACAGCGCCATGCCGAACACGACGCCCAGCCCCTGCGGCCGGAAGATGAATGCGATGGTCAGCCCGATGACCGTCATCACCAACAGTCGCGTCGCGGAGTTCAGCGCCATCTTGCGCTTCAGCGGATGCGCGTCGGCGGTGATCGACTCCACCGCCCGCTGGATCAGGATCGCGTTGAGCAAACCCAGCGCGAGTCCGATTCCGAAGAAAACCCCGACCATCGGATAACCCATGAGTCCGGCACCAAGGGTCACCAAGCCGGCAAGAACTACACAGATTGCGAGCAGGCGCAACGGCCTGAAAGCAACGGACGGAAACACCAACGGCGCGTCTTGCGCTGGCGTCGTCACTGCTTCACCTCAATCCCGCGGTCAGAGGAGTTCTCCCAGATGATTCTGTGCGTGGCCTGCCGAGCGTATCGGAGGGCGACAAGCGCGGTGGAATCACCCAAGGGGTAGCTCCCTTTGTCGGTCGTTTGTCCGTGCCGGCCGGCTCTGCGCCGGCGGCCCGGAGGGCCGGCAACCCGCGAGGTTTTTCGGGTTCTGCCAGCACCGTACCACACGGTAGACCGACCTACTACTCCTCGTCGTACAGCTCGTCGTCGCGACGCAGAAGCGGGATCAGTGTCGCCACAATCGCGACCAGAATCGCGGCCAGCATGACCGCGCCGGTGTAGCGCGGGTCGACGAAAATCGTGCTGGCGGCGCCGAATGCGATGATCCCGACCCAGAGATAGATCAGCAGCACCGCGCGGCGATGCGAGTGACCGATCTGCAGCAGCCGATGGTGCAGATGCATCTTGTCGGGACTGAGCGGACTGCGCCCGGCGCGGGTGCGCCGGACGATCGCCAGCAAGGTGTCCAGGGCCGGCACCAGCATCACCGCGACGACGAGCAGGAACGGCGACAGCAACGCAAAGACGTCACGCGCCCCGTACGCAGTTTGCGAGATCGGGCCGGCCGCGGTGGTGGACGCCGCCGACAGCATCAGCCCGATCAGCATCGAGCCGGAGTCGCCCATGAAAATCTTCGCGCGGTGGAAATTGTGCGGCAGAAAGCCCAGGCATGCCCCGGCCAGCACCACCGAGATCACCGCGGGCGGGTAGAAGAGCACGTCGCCGCCGTGGTCGCGCAGCAGGCCGACGGAGAAGATGCAGATGGCCGACGCGGTGATCAGTCCCAACCCCGCCGCAAGGCCGTCCAGGCCGTCGACGAAGTTCATGGCGTTCACGATCGACACCGTCAGCGCCAGCGTGAGCAGGATGGACGACACCTGGTCGAGCACGATGGTGCCGACCCCGCCGATCGGGATGTAGAGCACGCTCCACGCGACGCCCATGGTGACGAGCACACTCGCGGCGGTGATCTGGCCCGCGAACTTGGTCAGCGCATCGAGGCCCCAGCGGTCGTCGATCAGGCCGATCGCCATGATCAGCCCGCCCGCGACGACGACCGCGGGCAGCCCGGTGGAGTACACGAAGCCTCGGGTCAACGCCGGCAGCTGCGAAGCCAACAAAACCGCGCCCACCACACCGACATACATGGCCAGCCCGCCCATGCGTGGGGTCGGCAACGTGTGCACATCGCGGTCGCGCGGGTATGCCACGGCACCCAGCCGGGTGGCCAGCACGCGCACCCAGCCGGTGGCGAAATACGTGATAGCCGCTGCGGTGAGGCCGACCAGCGCGAGTTCACGCAGCGGGACGCCCGCACCTTGATCGGTCAGCGCAAGATACTGCTGGGCCGTCATCACGGTGAACCGTACGCCACCATGCTGGGCTCAGTCGGTCAGCGTCGCGGGGTCAACACCAAGAACTTCGGCGATCGATTCCGCGCTGATCGGACCTGTCCGCAGGATGCGCGGATGCGCGCCGGTGAGGTCGACGATCGTCGACGCAGCCTGCTGCGCGGCCGGTCCGGCGTCCAGATAGACCTCGACGCGATCGCCGAGTTGCTCACGGGCTTCGGCCGCGGTGACGGCGGCGGGCTGCCCGGAGATGTTGGCGCTGGACACCGCCATCGGGCCGACGTCGCGGAGCAGTTCGATGGCGACCGGGTGAAGCGGCATGCGCAGCGCCACGGTGCCGTGTGCGTCGCCGAGATCCCAGTGCAGCGACGGTGCTTGGCGCACCACCAGGGTGAGCGCCCCGGGCCAGAACGCTTGAATCAGCTCGCGGGCGGCGTTGGGCACGTTGTAGACGAGGCCGTCGATGGTGTGCCACGACCCGACCAGCACCGGAACGGGCATATCGCGGCCGCGGCCCTTGGCGGCGAGCAGCGCGGCGACCGCGGTGTTGTCGAAGGCGTCGGCGCCGATGCCGTAGACGGTGTCGGTGGGCAGCACGACCAGGCGGCCGCCTTTGAGCGCGCTGATCGCCGACGCGATGCCGGTGGCCCGCTGGTCAGGGTCGGTGCAGTCGAAGAGTTCTGTCACGACACCCTCCTGGCGGTCACGAACCGGGGGCGGCCGGCGAGGTCGCGATGCGGCGTGACCTCATCGAAGTGGCTTGTGCGCGTGAAGGCTACGACGGTGCGGACCGAGGTGGTGTCGTCGTGCTCGACGGCGCAGCGACCGCCTATGGTCAGCAGCCGCGCTGCAGCTACCGCGATGGCGTCGACGACCGTCATCCCGTCGGGCCCACCGTACAGTGCATGCGGCGGATCATATTGGGCCACTTCGGGTTCCAGTTGTGCGCCGTCGGGGATGTACGGCGGGTTGGCGACGAGCAGATCGACGCGGCCGTTGAGGTCGCCCAGCAGATGCGGCTCCGTCACATCGGCCCGCACGAGCTCCACCTGCGTCCCGGCGGTGTTGCGGCGGGCGTAGTCGAGCGCGGTGTCCGAGTCATCTACGGCGACGACGCGTGCGTCGGGCCAATTCTTGGCGAGCGCGAGCGCCAACGCGCCGGAGCCCGTGCACAGGTCGACGATCAACGGGTTCTTCGGCAGGTCTTGTGGCACAGCCCATTCCAGCATCGCCTCGGTTTCCGGCCGGGGCACGAACACGCCAGGACCCACCGCCACCGTCACCGGGCCGAATGCCGCTGTGCCGGTGAGGTGTTGCAGCGGAACGCGACTGGCCCGCTGGGCGACCAGGCCTTCGTAGCGATCGCCGAATTCGGGGTCGACATCGGCGAACGCCAGCCGCCCCCGATCCGTGCCGGCCGCGTGCGCCGCCAGGAGTTCGGCGTCGGCGCGCGGCGAGTTGACTCCCGCCTCGGCCAATGCCACCGCGGCGGCGTCGATCACGTGGCGGAGTCGGGTCATGCTTGCTGCAACCTGGCCTGTTTGTCGGCAGCGGCCAACGCGTCCAGGAGCGCGTCCATGTCGCCGTCGAGCACCTGGTCGAGATTGTGTGCCTTGTAATTGATGCGGTGGTCGGCGATCCGGTTCTCCGGGAAGTTGTAGGTGCGGATGCGCTCACTACGGTCGACGGTGCGAATCTGGCTGGCCCGGTCGGCGGATGCCTCGGCCAGCGCCTGCTCCTCGGCCATCGCCTGGAGTCGAGCGGCCAGCACCTGCATGGCCCGGATCTTGTTCTGCAGCTGGCTGCGTTCGTTCTGGCAGGTGACGACGATGCCGGTGGGCAGGTGCGTGATGCGCACCGCGGAGTCGGTTGTGTTGACGCCTTGGCCGCCCTTGCCTGAGGAGCGGTAAACGTCGATGCGCAAATCGGATTCGTCGATCTGCACCTGCTCGACTTCCTCGGGCTCGGGATAGACCAGGACGCCGGCCGCCGAAGTGTGCACTCGCCCTTGCGATTCGGTGACGGGGACGCGCTGCACGCGGTGCACGCCGCCTTCGAACTTCAGCCGTGACCACACCCCGTCGGCGGAATCGCCCTTGCTGCGGATCGACAACGTCGCGTCCTTGTAGCCGCCGAGATCCGAATGCGTCTCGTCGAGCACGGTCACGGTCCAGCCGTGACGCTCGGCGTAGCGGATGTACATGCGGGCCAGGTCGGCGGCGAACAGCGCCGACTCTTCGCCACCCTCGCCGGACTTCACCTCCAGCACGATGTCGTCGGCGTCGTGCGGGTCGCGCGGGGCGAGCAGGTCGGTCAGCTGGGTGTCGAGCTCATCGACCTTGGCCTCCAGCTCGGGTACTTCGGCGGCGAAGGATTCGTCGTCGGCGGCCAGTTCCCGGGCCGCCTCCAGGTCGCCGCGGGCGGCCTCGAGCTTGCGGTAGGTGGCGACGATGGGCGCCAGCTGCGCGAAGCGTCGTCCGACCTTGCGGGCCTTGGCGGCGTCGGAGTGCAGGTTCGGGTCGGATAGCCTCGTTTCGAGGTCGGCATGCTCGGCCAGCACCGCATCGATCGCCGGCGCTGTGTCCGTCATGTCGACCTTCTTCCCGTAAACGCAAACCGACGCCCGGCCTGCGCATAGGCGCAAGAGCGGGCGTCGGTAAGCCAGCTAGTTGTCGGTGGCGGCCTTCTCGGCGGCCTTGTCGGCAGCCTTGCGCTTGCCGTAGCGCTTCTCGAAGCGGGCCACCCGGCCGCCGCTGTCGAGGATTTTCTGCTTGCCCGTGTAGAACGGGTGGCACTGCGAGCAGACCTCCACGTGGATCTGGCCGCTCTTCTTCGTGCTGCGGGTGGTGAACGTGTTGCCACAACCGCAGATCACGGTGGTCTCTACGTAGTCAGGGTGAATACCCGATTTCATTGGTGTCCTCTTCGATCGTTGGCCGCCGGGTCGCCCGTATCGGGCGTGAACCGGAACCGAGGGGCAGCGGTCCATTATGCCAGCTCAACCGCCAAGGGCCTAAACGCGCGAGTTGACGCAGCTATTCCGCCTCGAGATTGCGTTCCGGCAGGCCTCTACTCGCTCTTTATCTGCCGGAATGCAGTTTCGCGGCCGGCCAGCGTCAGGACGATGTCCTGGATCGGCGCCTTGATCTCCTGCCCCGTGCCCACCGAGAAATCCGCATCGGTGGCGGTGAGCTTGGTGCCGCGGAAGCGGCGCTTGGCGTTGAAGGGAAATCCCATGGTCCAGAGCCGTTCGGCGGCGAGCACGGCGAGCGGGACCGGCATCGAGCGTGACACACCCAATGGGATGGCGATGTCCTGGCCGTGCACCAGGGTGTCCATCAGCGGGTCGACGACGGCCGTTCCCGGTGGTTTACGCCGCGACCCGACCATGGACCGCAAAGTGGCGACGAGCTCCTCGGGCGTGCTGGTGTCTTGGCGCGCACACCGCGACACCATGGCGTTGAACCGGAAGCCCGACCGCAGGCCCTCGACCAGGAGTCTCCTCCAGCCCAGCTTCGACTGAGTCAGGTGCGCCACGACGTCGCGCACCGTCCAGCCGGTACACAGCGACGGCGTCGCCCACTGTTGCGGGGTCAGGGTCTCCAAGAAGTCGGCCAGGTCGGATCGCTGCTCGTCGATATGACGCCAGATGTCGTCGGCTTCCATCAGGGCCTCCCGTTCGTAAGGAATCCTGATTAATATAGTCAGCCATCCGTACTAAAGTCAACGGTGTGACCGACACGCCGAATGCCGCAATACTGATGTTCGTTGCTCACCGCGCCGCCGAGACGCGAGTGTACGAGGCGCTGCGCGCGGCCGGGTTCGACGACCTCACAATGGCCCAGTGCCGTATCGGACAACGGTTGAGCCCCAACGGAATTCGCCTCACCGATCTCGCCGAGCAGGCACGCGTCACTAAGCAGACCGCGGGCGCGCTGGTCGACGAGCTCGAACGCAGCGGCTACGTCGTACGCAAGCCGGACCCGGCCGACGCGCGGGCCCGGCTGGTGACGCTGAGTGCGCGCGGCCGCAAGTTGTGCGCGGTGGCGGCCGCCGAAGTGGCCAAAGTCGAGGCCGAATGGCGTGCGCACCTGGGCGATACGGCCTACCGGCAGCTCACCGAGGCTTTGCTGGCGCTGCGGGAGATCACTGACCCATACGCGTGATCTTGATCCCGGTACGCCGCGAGATTGCATCGAGGCAGGTGGCTACTCAGCATTTTCCTGCTGGAATGCAATTTCGCGGAAGAATGTCGTGCCCTCGCGCTTCCACAGCACCCGGCCGGCGGGTTCGACGCCGAGGGCGACGAGCTCACGCTTGAGGATCTTGTTGGTTGCGGTGCTCGGTAGATCGTCGGCGATCCAGACGTAGCGCGGCCACGCTTTGGGCGACAGGTCGCGCTGTTCGGAGAGGAACTTCTCGAACGCGTCGGGTGTGAGCTCGGCGCCGTCCTGCAGCACGATGGCGGCCATCACCTGATCGCCGACGAACTCATCGGGCACCGGATACACCGCGACCCGGTTGATGGCGGGCAGCCGCAGCAGGATGCGTTCGATCGGCGCGGTGGTGAGGTTCTCCCCGTCGACGCGCATCCAGTCGGCGGTACGGCCCGCGAGGTAGATCCATCCCTCGGCGTCGCGGTAAGCCAGATCACCCGACCAGTACATGCCGTGGCGCATCCGTTCGCCGGTGGCGTCGGGATCGTTGTAGTAGCCGCGAAACAGCCCGCCGCCGCTGGTGTTGACCAACTCCCCCACCGCGTCGTCGGCGTTTTTCAGCGCGCCGTTCTCGTCGAACTCGGCGACCGCGCATTCGGTCAGCGTGTCCGGGTGGTAGATGGCCACGCCCGGGAAGCCCCTGCCGATGGACCCCGCCGGGCAGTCATCGGGGCGGGTGATGATGACCGCGGTCTCGGTGGAGCCGAAGCCGTCCCACACCGTGCAGCCGAACCTGCGGCTGAACGCCTCGATGTCTCGGTCCGCGGCTTCGTTGCCGAACGCGACGCGCAGCGGGTTGTCGCGGTCGTCGGGCTGTTCGGGGGTGGCGAGGATGTAGGCCAAGGGCTTGCCGACGTAATTCATGTAGGTGATGCCGTAGCGGCGGACGTCGGCGAGGAATCGCGACGCGGAGAACTTCGCCGGCGCCATCGCCGCCCCGGCGCCCAGCGCCACGCTCCAGCCCGCATACACGGCGTTGGAGTGAAACAGCGGCATGGCCAGGTAGCAGACGTCGGAGCTGTCCAGGCCGTAGCGCTCGACCAGCGCGGAGCCGGCGAACAGCACCATGGAATGCGGGACCTCGACGGCCTTGGGCTCGCCGCTGGTGCCCGACGTGAAGATCATCATGAAGGTGTCGTCCGGGCCGACTTCGCGGTGCGGCGTGAGATCCGGCGCGTCGGCCAGCAGTTGGGCCCATTCGGTGGTGGACGTGTCGAAGACGGTGACACCCGACAGCTCGAGGCCGTCGAGGAGATGCCAGTGTTCGGCGTCGGTGAGCAGGATCTGGCAGTCGACTTTGGCGATGTCTCGCGCGAGGGCGTCGCCGCGGCGGGTGGTGTTGATGCCGCAGAGGGGGTAGCCGCCCAGGCCGGCGGCGGCCAACGCCGTCAGCATCTCCGGCGTATTGCCGAGCAGGGTTCCGACGTGCAGGGGCCTCGTCGGGTCGGCGGACGCGATGAGCGCCGCGGCCTGGGTGCACGCGGCTGCGATGTGTTCGCGCCACGTCCAGCTGCGGTCGCCGTACTTGACCGCGACGGCGTCGTGCTCGGCGCGGTCGCGGAGCAACTGCTGCAACGTGTCCGCCATTGGCCCACCTCGATAGCAGTGAACAGAATTTAGAAACTGTCTACCATGAGTGGCGTGATGCCCGGTACCCGTCTGCCAGTTGGCAGAATGCACGTGTCGCGGCCGACCCCGCGACGCCAACGACGAGGAGTCGCCCGGTGACGACGAGCGCCGCCGCCAAAAGTGTCCGCGATCGACTGATCGACGCAGCGGAAGAGTGCTTGCGCGTCAAGGGAATTCGAGCCACCACGGTTTCCGAGGTCGCCGAGGCCGCCGGTGTCTCGCGGGGATGGCTGTACCGGCATTTCCCGGACAAGGTGTCGCTGCTGGGGGCTGCGATCGTGCGCCTGAACGACGCGTACTGGTCGGAATCGCACGAGATGCTGGCGCAGGTGGACGGGCTGGATCAGCAGATCGCAGCGGGCATCGTGCATGGGCACAGCGCCTACGACGACCCCGGCACCCTGCTGATGAAGCTGCGGATGGACGAACCCGAGGAGTTCGCGGCGTGTGCGGGGGCGGGCGTCCAGGGTTTGGTGCCCGACCTGGCGGACTTTTGGACGCCCTACCTCGTCGCTGCCCGCGATCGCGGCGAGGTGCACCCGGACATCGACATCGCCGAAGCCGCGGAATGGGTTGCGCGCGCGATACTTTCGCTGGCCACCGTGCCGGGTAACACGCTGGACGCGAGCGATGCGACACAGATCCTGCGGCAGGTGCGCCGCTATGTCATGTCCGCGCTGAAGGCCGACCCCGCCGTGTGATTTCGGCGCGCTGGGTCGCGCTCAGCGCGACCAGCTACGCCGAAATCGCTGGCTAGTCGGTGTCCATCGAGCCCGGCGTGGTCTTGGAGACCTGCACCAGGAACTCGTAGTTGTTCTTCGTCTTGCGCAGCTGGCTCATCAGCAGGTCGATGGCCTGATGCGAGTCCAGCCCGCTCAGCACGCGGCGCAGCTTGTGCACCACCGCGAACTCGTCCGGCGAGAGCAGCAGCTCGTCCTTGCGGGTGCCGGACGGGTTGACGTCGACGGCCGGGAAGACGCGCCGCTCGGCGATCTTGCGATCGAGCTTGAGCTCGGCGTTGCCGGTGCCCTTGAACTCCTCGAAGATCACGGTGTCACCGGTCGACCCGGTCTCGACCATGGCGGTCGCGACGATCGTCAGCGAGCCACCCTCTTCGATGTTGCGGGCCGCGCCGAGGAACCGCTTCGGCGGATACAGCGCGGTGGAGTCGACACCACCGGACAGGATGCGGCCCGACGCCGGCGATGCGTTGTTGTACGCACGTCCCAACCGGGTGATGGAGTCGAGCAGCACGACGACGTCCTTGCCCTGCTCGACCAGGCGCTTGGCCCGCTCGATGGCCAGCTCAGCGGCCTGGGTGTGATCGGACGGCGGACGGTCGAAGGTCGAGGAGATGACCTCGCCCTTGACCGAGCGCTGCATGTCGGTGACCTCTTCAGGACGCTCGTCGACCAGTACCACCATCAGGTGGCATTCGGGGTTGTTGGTCGTGATCGCATTGGCGATGTCCTGCAGGATCGTCGTCTTACCGGCTTTCGGCGGCGACACGATCAACGCGCGCTGTCCCTTGCCGATCGGCATGATCAGGTCGATGACGCGGGTGGTCAGCTTGTCGGGCGAGGTCTCCAGCCGCAGCCGCTGGTTCGGGTACAGCGGCGTGAGCTTGCCGAACTCCGGCCGCTTCTTGGCGTCCTCGACGGGGCCGCCGTTGACGGTGTCGATGCGCACCAGCGGGTTGAACTTCTGCCGCTGGTTGGGCTGCTCACCGTCTTTGGGCACCCGCACGGCGCCGGTGATCGCGTCACCGCGGCGCAGGCCGTTCTTGCGCACCATGTTCATCGACACGTACACGTCGTTCGGCCCGGCGAGGTAGCCGGAGGTGCGGACGAACGCGTAGTTGTCGAGCACGTCGAGAATGCCGGCGACGGGCTGGACGACGTCGTCCTCGCGCAGCTCGGTGTCGCCGCCCTCGCCACCGCCGCGTTCACCACGACGCCTGCGGTCACGGAAGCGCCGGCCCCGGCGACCCTGGCGACCCTCGCCGTCGTCGTCACCGCGGCTCTGCTGGCCGCCCTGCTGATCGCCGCCTTCGGCGCGGTCGGGCTTGGTTTCCGGCTCGGCGGTCTTCGCCTGATCGCTGTCGGCCTTGGGCCGGTCGGTCTTCTCGTCGGGCTTCTGGTCGGCCTTGGTCTCAGCCTTATCGTCGGCTTTGGTCTCCGCCTTGGCCTCGTCGGCGGCCGGCGCTCCGGTGTCACGAGAGGCAGCGCGACGCTCCCGGCGCGGCGGGGCCTGCTCGGCGGTGTCGGCGGTGACGCCGTTGGCGGGGTCGGCGGCCTCGGCGGCCGGCTCCGGGGCACGGCCGTTGGAGTCGCCGCGGCGCTCCCGGATGGCGGCGACCAGTTCGCTCTTGCGCATGCCGGACGCGCCCTCCACGCCGATCTCCTTGGCGAGTGCCCGCAGTTCGGGCAACACCATCGTCGACAGGGAGCCCGAGCGAGCACCCGACGCCACATCGGCGGTCGGTGCAGTCGCGGCAGGTGCCTCGTCGGCCGGCGCAGCGGTGGGCGCGTCGACGGCCGCGGGCGATGAAATGTCTGAAGTCACGGGGTTCGGCAGCTCGGCGTTTTCGCTGCTGCCACCAGCCGTGATGAGGTCCGTTTCAGTCACGGATTTCCTTTCTTCCCTCGCTGATTTCGGAGCGCGAGGGGTCGTTACATCCAGCCGATCCGCTGAATGCCAAGGTCCCGCCGTTGCCTCTGCAACGACGATGGCCGAGATCCGCCGCCAAGCGACGGCGAACCGTCAGTCCACGAGTAGAACACGGGGAAGATGAGTGGTCGTCCTAGTGTCGGCGCAGGCTGAGAGGCTGCGATTGCTGGACGACAGCGAGAATAACCCGCTTCGGAGCCGGAAGCAAGAAACCCTGCGCTGGCGATCAGCTCCAATCAGCTCCGCGCCACCACCCCTGACGTCCACTTAACGCCTTCCCCGACGGCCATCTCGCTGACGGTGAACCCGTTGGCGGCGCCGTACTCCAGGGCCTCTGCGGGCAACTCTGGCGCCGAAGTCAGGGCGATAACCGCAGGCCCAGCCCCGGACAACACCGCCGCAATCCCGTAACGCCGGAGGATCTGCAGGTATTCCGCGGAGGCCGGCATCGCCACGGCGCGCTGCGGCTGGTGCAGCACGTCCTCGGTGGCCGCCATCAGCAGGTCCGGCCGCTCGGTGAGCGCGACGACCAGCAGCGCAGCCCGGCTGAGGTTGAACCGCGCGTCGGTGTGGCTGACCTGCTCGGGAAGCAGCACACGGGTCTCGGCGGTCGACGACCGCTGCTCGGGGATGGCCGGGAACAGGTGGATGTCGGGGTGCAGCCGCAGCGGCGCGGCCGCAAAGCGCGGTTGCGTGCCGGCGGGCTCCGTCCACGAGACCACCGCCCCGCCGAGCACCGCGGCGGCCGCATTGTCCGGGTGGCCTTCGAACTCGCTGGCCAGCTGGATCAGTTCGGTTTCGCTCAGCGCCGTCGAACCCGTTTGTGTCACAAGGCCATTCACCGCCGCAAGCCCACCGACCACTGCGGCCGCTGATGAGCCCAGACCGCGAGAGTGCGGAATGTCGTTGCGGCAGCGCACGGTTAGCCCGGGCGCGGTGAATCCCACCGCCCGTAAACCGGCCTCGATAGCGCGCACCACCAGATGCGACGAGTCCAGGGGCACCTGGCCGGCGCCCTCCCCTTCGACCTCGACCGTCAGCCCGGATTCGGTTGTGTCGACGACGATTTCGTCGTACAGGCTCAATGCCAGGCCCAGGCTGTCGAACCCCGGCCCGAGGTTCGCGCTGGACGCCGCGACGACGGCGGTGGCCGTCAACCCGGCAGGCAGACTCTGTGTCACGTGCTAAACCAGCCCCAGCTTTGCGACCACCGCGACGGGATCAACCGGTACGGCCGTCACGGTCGGCATGCCCTTGAGCGCGGTGTCGGGATCCTTCAGTCCGTTGCCGGTCACCGTGCACACCACCGTCGAGCCCTTCGCGACCCAGCCGTCCTCGACCGACTTCAGCAGGCCCGCGATGCTGGCTGCCGAGGCCGGCTCGACGAACACCCCTTCGGTGCGGGCTACCAGGTGATACGCCGCGAGGATCTCCTCGTCGGTGGCGGCCAGGAAACGGCCCTTGGACTGCTGCTGGGCCTCCACCGCCGACGTCCACGACGCCGGCGAGCCGATTCGGATCGCCGTCGCGATGGTGTCGGGCTCCTTGACCGGCTCACCGAGCACCAGCGGCGCGGCGCCGGCGGCCTGGGTGCCCAGCATCCGCGGCAGCCGGTCCGACAGGCCGTCGCGGTGGTACTCGGTGTAGCCCTTCCAATACGCGGTGATGTTGCCGGCGTTGCCGACCGGCAGTGCATGGACGTCGGGGGCGCGGCCGAGCGCGTCGACGATCTCGAACGCCGCGGTCTTCTGACCCTCGATGCGATACGGGTTGACGGAGTTCACCAGCGAAACCGTGGGAAAGTCCGCGGTGATCTTGCGGGCCAGTTCCAAGCAGTCATCGAAATTGCCGTCGATCTGAATGATCTTGGCGCCGTGCATGACCGCTTGGGCGAGCTTGCCCATCGCGATCTTGCCCTGCGGCACCAGCACCGCACAGGTGATGCCGGCGCGCGCAGCGTAGGCGGCCGCCGACGCCGACGTGTTGCCGGTCGACGCGCACAGCACGGCCTGCTGGCCGCGGGCCACTGACTCGGTGACCGCTACCGTCATACCGCGGTCTTTGAACGACCCCGTGGGGTTGAGCCCCTCCATCTTGAGATGCACAGTGCAGCCGGTGTATTCGCTCAGCCGGGTGGCGTGGATCAGCGGGGTGCCGCCCTCGAGCAGCGTGACCGGCGCCCAGTCCTCCCCGACCGGCAGCCGGTCGCGGTAGGCGGCGATCAGGCCGGGCCAGGGCGTGTGGACGGCCGACGTCGGTGCACTCATTCGGCGGTTCCTTCCAATCGCAGCACACTGTTGACGCTCTGCACCACATCGAGGTCGGCGAGCGCCGCGACGGTTTCCGACAGCGCCGCGTCGGTCGCGCGGTGGGTGACGACGACGACCTTCGCGCCGCAGGGCTGGCCGACCTCGTCGACCATGCCCTCCTGGCGAACCTCGGCGATGCTGACTTCGCGCTTGCCGAATTCGGCTGCGACGGTGGACAACACGCCCGGCCGGTCGGCGACGTTCATGTTGACGTAGTAGCGGGTCGGGATGGCACCGATCGGCGCGATGGGCAGCTTCGCGTACTTGGATTCGCGCGGCCCGCGGCCGCCCTGCACGCGGTTACGCGCCGCCATTACCAAATCGCCCAGCACCGCCGAGGCGGTCGGTGCGCCACCGGCGCCCTGGCCGTAGAACATCAGCCGGCCGGCCGCCTCCGCCTCCACCACCACCGCATTGAACGCGCCGTTGACCGCGGCCAGCGGATGGTCCAGCGGCACCAGCGCGGGGTACACGCGGGCCGAAACACGTTGCTGTTCTTCACCATTGGTGAGCCGCTCGCAGATGGCGAGGAGTTTGATGGTGCAGCCGAGCGCACGGGCGGAGGCGAAATCGGCCGGGCTGACCTTGGTGATGCCTTCGCGATAGACGTCGTCGGCGGTGACGCGGGTGTGGAACGCGATAGAGGCGAGGATCGCGGCTTTGGCGGCGGCATCGTAACCCTCGACGTCGGCGGTCGGGTCGGCCTCGGCGTAGCCCAACGCGCTGGCATCGGCCAGCGCGGTCTCGTAATCGGCTCCGGTGCTGGCCATCTCGGACAGGATGTAGTTGGTGGTGCCGTTGACGATGCCCGCGACCCGCAGCACGGTGTCACCGGCGAGCGATTGGGTGAGCGGGCGTATCACGGGGATCGCGCCGGCCACCGCGGCTTCGAAGTAGAGGTCGACGTGGGCGTGCTCGGCGGCCTGCGCCAGTTCGCCGGTGGACTGCGCCATCAACGCCTTGTTGGCGGTGACGACGGACTTGCCCTGTTCCAGCGCGGTGAGGATGGCCTTGCGGGCGGGTTCGACCGGCCCCATCAGCTCGACGACGATGTCGACGTCGTCGCGCGACACCAGTTCTTCGATGTTGTCGGTAAGCATCCCGACCGGCACACCGCGGTCGTCGGCGACGCGGCGCACACCGACGCCGCGCAGCTCGAGGGGCGCACCGATGCGGGCGGCCAGGTCGGGCGCGCTCTCCTCGATGATGCGCACGACTTCGCTGCCGACGTTGCCGAGACCCAATACCGCTACGCCGATGGGCTTCTCGTCGTTGGTATTCATTTGGTTACCTCCAGACTGAGCAGATCATCGACCGTCTCCCGGCGCAGGATCAGGCGGGCGTGCCCGTCGCGCACGGCCACCACGGCGGGGCGGCCGATCAGGTTGTAACGGCTGGACATCGAATAGCAGTAGGCGCCGGTGGCGGCGACGCCGATCAGGTCACCGGGCGCGATGTCATCGGGCACCCAGGTGTCGCGCACGACGATATCGCCGCTTTCGCAGTGCTTTCCGACGATGCGGGCCAGCGTGGGAGGGGCCTCGCTGAGGCGTGAGATCAGCCGCGCGTCGTACTCGGCGCCGTAAAGCGAGGTACGGATGTTGTCGCTCATACCGCCGTCGACGCTGACGTAGCGCCGGTGGGCGGTGGCGCTGATGGCCACGTCCTTGACGGTGCCCACCTGATACAGGGTGATGGTGCCGGGGCCGGCGATGGCGCGGCCGGGTTCCACGACCAGACGCGGTGCCGGGAGTCCGACCGCTGCGGACTCGTTGCGCACGATCTCCTGCAGCTTGTCGGCCAGCTCGGTGACCGGCGGCGGATCGTCGTGCGGAAGATAGGAAATGCCCAGTCCGCCACCGAGATCGACGGTTCCGATCTGTGCGGTCTTGTCGATGCCGAACTCGTCGACCACGTCGTGCAACAGGCCGATCACCCGGTGCGCCGCCAGCTCGAATCCGGCGACGTCGAAGATCTGCGAGCCGATGTGGCTGTGCAGGCCGACGAGGCGCAGGTGGTCGGTGGCGAACACCCGTCGTACCGCCGCCATCGCCGCGCCGCTGGCCAGCGACAGGCCGAACTTCTGGTCCTCATGCGCGGTGGAGATGAACTCGTGGGTGTGGGCCTCGACGCCGACGGTGACCCGCACCAGCACGTCCTGCACCACGCCGTGTTCGCCGGCGATCTGATCCAGCCGCTCGATCTCCGTCATCGAGTCGAGCACGACGTGGCCGACACCGGCCTTCACCGCGGCGGTCAGCTCGTCGAGGGATTTGTTGTTGCCGTGCAGGGCGATTCGCTCAGCCGGGAAGCCCGCGTGCAGGGCGACGGCCAGCTCGCCGCCGCTGGCGACGTCGAGGGCGAGTCCTTCTTCATCGACCCAACGCGCAATCTCGGTGCACAAGAACGCCTTGGCGGCGTAGCGGACGTTCTGCCCGCCGCCGAATGCATTAGCCATCTCGCGGCAGCGGGATCGGAAGTCGTCTTCATCGATGACGAACACCGGTGTGCCGAATTCGGCGGCGATGTCGGTGACCTTCACCCCGGCGATGGCGACCACGCCGTCGCCGCCGCGAACGGCGTTGCGCGGCCACACATTCGGCGCGATGGTGAGCATATCGGCGGGCGACTGCGGCCGCGGCGGCGCACCGGCGTGGTGGATTTCCTCTGCGTGCCGGGGTCCGGCGGGGTGAGCGATCACATCCGCTCCGGGGCCGTGACGCCGAGGATCCCGAGTCCGTTGGCGATGACTTGGCGCGTGGCCTGGCACAGGGCGAGCCGGGCGCCGTGCAGTGCGTTCGGCTCCTCATCACCTTGGGGCAGCACGCGGCAGGAGTCGTAGAACCGGTGGTAATCACCGGCAAGGTCTTCGAGGTAGCGGGATACGCGGTGTGGTTCACGAAGGGCCGCAGCGGTTTTGAGCACGCGCGGGAATTCGCCGATATTGCGGATCAGCGTGCCCTCCTTCTCGTGGGTGAGAAGGTCGAGGTGCTCGGTGCTGGGCGCAAGTCCGAGCTCGGCGGCATTGCGGGCGAGCGCGGAGAGCCGCGCATGCGCGTATTGCACGTAGTAGACCGGGTTTTCGTTGGACGCGCTGGACCACAGCTCCAGGTCGATGTCGATGGGGGTGTCCACCGATGACCGGATCAGGGAGTAGCGGGCGGCGTCGACGCCGATGGCCTCGACAAGGTCGTCGAGGGTGATGACGGTGCCGGCCCGCTTGCTCATCCGGACGGGCTGGCCGTCGCGGACCAGGTTCACCATCTGGCCGATGAGCACCTCGACGGTGGCGGGGTCCTCGCCGAGCGCGGCGGCGATGGCCTTGAGCCGGGCGATGTAGCCGTGGTGATCGGCGCCGAGCATGTAGATGCACAGGTCGAAGCCGCGCTCGCGCTTGTCGAGGTAGTAGGCGATGTCGGCGGCGACGTAGGCCGGAGCGCCGTCGCTCTTGATGACGACGCGGTCCTTGTCGTCGCCAAAGTCGGTGGTGCGCAACCAGACTGCGCCGTCCTTCTCGTAGATGCTGCCGGCCTCGCGAAGCCGCTCGATGGCGTGCGCGACGCGCCCGGAGGTGTGCATCGAGTCTTCGTGGGTGTAGACGTCGAAGTCGGTGCCGAAATCGTGCAGCGACTGTTTGATGTGGGTGAACATCAGGTCGACACCGATGGCGCGGAAGGTTTCGCGCATCTCCGCGTCGGGCAGGCTCAGCGCGTCGGGTTCCTTGGCCAGCACCTGGGTGGCAATGTCCTTGATGTACTCGCCGGCGTAGCCGTCATCGGGCGTCGGCTCGCCCTTGGCCGCGGCGATCAACGAGTTGGTGAACCGGTCGATCTGGGCGCCGTGGTCGTTGAAGTAATACTCGCGGACGACGTCGGCGCCCTGGGTCGTCAGCAGGCGGCCGAGGGCGTCGCCGACGGCGGCCCAGCGGGTGCCGCCGATGTGGATGGGCCCGGTGGGATTGGCGGAAACGAACTCGAGGTTGACCTTTTGGCCTTCTAGCACCTCCGAGTGGCCGTACTTCTCGCCTGCGGCGAGGACGTTGTTGACGATGACGCCCTGGGCGGACGCCTCGAGCCGCAGGTTGACGAAGCCGGGCCCGGCGACCTCGGCGGAGGCGATGCCGGCGGCGTCATTGAGCGCCGTCGCCAGCCATCCGGCCAGCTCGCGGGGGTTGACGCCGACCTTCTTACCCAGCTGCAGCGCCAGATTGGTGGCGTAATCACCATGCTCGGGATTGCGCGGACGCTCGACCGTCACCGTCGCGGGCAGCGCGGCGGTGTCGAGGTCGTGCTGGGCCAGCACCGCGGCGGCGGTGGTCTTGAGCAGCTCGGCCAGGTCGGCGGGGGTCACGAGGGTCCATCCTATGGTCTGAGGTGGTCAGGCCCCGAATCCGTTTCCGGTCATCGCAATGCGCTAGGCTGTCGGAGCCCAACGGCGCAGTTCTTTCGCATGCGCCCCCGTAGCTCAGGGGATAGAGCGTCTGCCTCCGGAGCAGAAGGCCGCAGGTTCGAATCCTGCCGGGGGCACTCTACCGAAGGCCCTGACAGGCGGCCCTTCTCCTTGGCCGCCGAGATCGACGAAACGGCTGTTAGAACCCGATACGGCACGACCATATCGTTCGGTTCGGGATTGGCCCCACGAAGCACTAGCGCGGTTTGAGCCCGAAGATCGGGATCTGACGACCGATCGGATCCGTCTTGGCGCGATAGTCGCGCCATCCGGGGTAGACCCGCTCGCCGAGCGCGAACAGGCGGGCGTGCTACTCGGGATCGGTGGCGCCGTTACGACGGTCCCCATCGACGTTGCGAAGCGGCCGCCGGTCGTGCGGTACAGCAACGGGTCGACGCGAGCCGCCACACGGCGTACGAACAGCTGGCCTGGGCGAGACCGCGCGAAACACCACCATCGCCTCATACGCCGGGCCGCGTTTCGTGTGAGGATCGACATACCGCAGCGGACCATACGCGAAAACCGCAGGTGCAGCGGCACTTTCACGATGTTGGAGCATGAGTCCATCCGGCGTGCGTCGTCGCCGTCTGGTATGCATGGAGTACGTGCGCGCCTATCGAACCGCTCGATTCCTCGTGATTGCACTTCTTTTTACCTCGGCCTTGATGGTTGCCCCTGCGCCGTCCGCATCGGCCCAGCCGTGCCCCGAGGTGGAAGTGATCTTCGCCCGCGGCACGTACGAGCCGCCCGGCGTCGGCGGAATCGGCCAGGAGTTCGTCGATGCGGTACGCACCCAAGCCGCGCCGCGTTCCGTCGACGTCTACGCGGTCAACTACCC
The DNA here is from genome assembly GCF_002838065.1 of Mycobacterium hubeiense. Classification (GTDB taxonomy): domain Bacteria; phylum Actinomycetota; class Actinomycetes; order Mycobacteriales; family Mycobacteriaceae; genus Mycobacterium; species Mycobacterium hubeiense. The sequence goes on from NZ_PIZU01000017.1 coordinate 27,907, forward strand.
CGCGAACACCGACTTCCGCACCGCCATCGACGGGATTCGCGACGCCGCCAACCGCATTCAGGCCACGGCGGCGAACTGCCCCGACACCGAAATGGTGCTCGGCGGGTTCTCGCAGGGCGCCGCGGTCGCGGGTTTCGTCACCAACGACGCGGTGCCTGACGGCGCTCTCGACCTGGACGTGCCTCAGCCGATGGCCCCCGAGATCGCCGACCACGTCGCCGCGGTCGCCCTCTTCGGCAAGCCGTCCAACGAATTCATGAACATGATCGGGTTCCCACCGGTCACCATAGGCCCGCTGTACAAAGACAAGACCATCGAGCAGTGCGTGCCCAACGACCCGATCTGCGCTGACCACGGCGAAGGGTGGGCGCACAACCTCTACGGCTCCAACGGAATGGTCAGCGACGCCGCAGCCTTCGCCGTCAGTCGGCTCAAGCCGCTAGCCGCTACTTAACCCACTTCCAGGGCTTGTCCCAGTGCCCCGGCGGGGGCACGAACGGGAGGTGGCTGATGTGCCCCGGTGGCGGGACGAACGGCAGATGGCTGATGTGCCCCGGCGGCGGCACCGGGTCCCACCACCACTTGTCGTCGGCCTGGGCCGAGCCCGCACCGGCGACGGCGCCGAACGCAAGGGCGCCGGTTGCTGCGACTGTTGCTGCAATTTTCTTCAGATTCATCGTCAACTCCTGATCAGCTGGCAATTTGCCCGCCTCCCAAGGAGGGCCTCAATAGATCTATCGTCCCACCGCGGCAGCCCGTTAGCCACCGTCGGCGCGCTGCGTGGCTGCCGACGCGGCCGCAACCGCCGCGACCTGGCCGAACACCGACGGAGGCGGCGCCAAGGTGCCGGGCCGATTGACCACGTCCGTGGCACGGGTCGCGGCGCCGATGACCAGCTCGCGATCGGCCTCGTCGGTCAATTCCCGCTTCGCGGTCCGCACCACCAGGTCGATCTGCGTCTGCACCGCGGCGCGGCGGGCGGGGTCCACGCAGTTCTGGGCGACCGAACTCAGCAGCTGCAGCACCGCGGCCAGCACCAGCGGCTCGCGCGTGCCGTACCGGCGGATCTGCGAACAGCCCAGATGCAGGTAGGTCGCGAAGCCCGGATACGGCAGCCACACGAGCACCTCCCCCGACTCGTCGCGGCGGACGTCGTCGGACATCGCCCGGGTTGCCAGCACGGACTCCACCGCCGACAGATGATGCACGACTTGGATTGCCGTGTAGGGGTCGTTGATCGCCAACGACAGCGCCCGCAAACCGATGTCGACGATCTGGCGCAGGCCGAACCGGATGTCTTGCTGCAGGGTCCGCTCGAACCCGATGTGCACATTGCGCAGGCAGCGCTGGACCACGTCGGGCTCGGCCGCGCTCGCCGCCTCACCGCGCCGCCAGCACCAGCCCAGTTGCCCGCCGGCCGTCACGTAATCGCCGACGAACACCACGAATTGCACCGTGTGACCGCTCGCGGCGGCGGTCGCGGCGATGTCATCGATCTCAACGGTCTGCAAATACCCCGACTGCGGCGCCAGCAGCGGAGCCGCCTGGTCCGGCGGTGTGGGCGGGGACTCGGATTGCCGGTCGGGCGTGTCGAGTTCGGGGTACAACTCGTCCACCAGCGCGAGTGTGCGCTGCTGCGCTTTCTCGATGATCGAGTCGATCTGGATCGAGTGCACGAGGTGATGCAGGAAGTAGATCAGCGCGCCAATGCTGATGAACGCCAACGCCAACGAGCCCGAGACGGCGACCTTGGGCACGAACGCGCCGCCACTGGCGTGTTCGCCGACGGTGTGCAGGCCGCCCGTGCTGTAGGCGAAGGTGCACGCGAAGATCGCGAGCACCACCTGATTGGGCACGTCACGCAGGAAGCTGCGCAGCAGCCGCACAGAGAACTGGCTCGACGCGATCTGCAGCGACAACACCGTCAGCGAGAAGACGATGCCGATGGTGGTGATCATCGTCGCGGACACGACGATCAGCACGTCGCGGGCGTCGGCCGCGGTGCCCTGGAACATCATCTTGTCGATGAGGGAGCCCGGCTTCACCGGGATCATCGACAACAGCGCCCCGGCGCCGAGGCCGATGATGATGCCGAGTGTCGGCAGCACCCAGTAGGCGCCGTGCAGATATTCGCGGACGACACTGCGGCGGCTCAGCAGGTTCGCTGTGGCCACCAGCTAAGTTTGCACCCGATCGGCCTCGCGGATGCAGGGTTTGCTACGAGTCGTTCAGTCTGCGCTGAGTGCGTGGGCTACTCGAACTTCAGCGCCCTGTACGCAGAGTCGACGGGGATTTAGCCGAGACCCCTCACCACGTCCGCGACGCGGCGCAGCTGGTCGATGTCGGGGCTCGTCGGGATGAGGTGCACTTCGTCGGTTCCGACGTCGGCGAATTTCTTTAGGACGCTGAGCAATTCGTCTTCGCTACCGGCCCAGCCAGTGGTCGGCGCCATCGCGTCGACGTACTCGGCGGGAATCCAATTCATGTAGCGGCGCAGATGGCGGTGCACCTGCGCGCGGGCCGCGTCGCCGTCGCCGAGCGCGAACCAAAACGACGTCGCCAGATGCGGTTTGGGCTTGCCGGCCTCCGCCCAGGCCCGCCGTGCCACGTCGAACAGCTCGTTCTGCTTGTCGACATTCACGTCCAGCGTCATGCCCGCGAGACCGTCGGCCCATGTGGCTGCGCTGCGTACGGTCTTCGGGCCGATGGTGCCGACGAGCAATGGCGGGCCGCCCGCCTGCACGGGAGGCGGCCCGACCGGCACGACGGAGTCGGTCACCTTCTCGCCGGACCACACCCGCTTCATCACCGCGACTCGTTCGGCCATCCCCCGCATCGTCTGCGTGGCCGGGTCGGCGCCGACGGCGTGGTAGTCCTCGTGCCGACCGCCGACACCGATTCCGACCGTCAACCGGCCGCCGGACAGCATGTCGCCGGTGGCCAGCCCCTTGGCCAGCATGACCGGGTCGTGCAGCTGCGGAACCACCACCGTCGTCACCAAGCGCACTCGGTCCGTCCAGGCCGCCAGCGCGCCCAGCAGCGTGAGGCTGTCGGGATTGTCGAACGCGATGCGCTCTCCCCAACACAGCGACGAGAACGGTCCGCTATCGATGACGCCGGCCCACTCCTTCAACGTGGCCGCGTCCAGGTTTGGCTCCATGACGGGCATGGTCATCCCGATCTGCACGACGGCGATTCTGGCACGCCTGCTGCTGGCAACATGTGGGCCATGCCGATCAGCACCTCGTCTATCGCGCACGTGCGCCTCACCGTCACCGACATCGAGCGGTCGCGGCAGTTCTACGAGAGCGTCTTCGACTGGCCGGTGTTGCTCGAGCTTCCCAATAACGCCAGCGAGGCCACTCGTACCGCGCTGGATTTTCTGTTCGGTGGGGTGATCTACGACCTGGGCGGCGCGTTGATCGGGTTGCGCCCTGTTGCCTCCGGTCGCTTCGATGAGAACCGCGTCGGCCTAGATCATCTTGCCTTCCGCGTCGCGCGTAGAGCCGAATTGGACGACGCCGCACGGCATCTCGACGATTTGGGCATCGCCCACGAGCCGGTGAAGGACATCGGGCCGGCGTATATTCTGGAGTTTCGCGACCCGGACAACATCGCGCTGGAGCTCACTGCGCCGAAGTGAGGGATTTCGGGCGCGCTGGGTCGCGGTGAGCGCGACTGCGCGCGCCGAAATCGCAGGGGGTGGGGGTTAACCCCCACACAGGTCTGGGGAAAACGTTGTGTCGCGGCGGCGCTGTGGTTCGTAGGTTGGAGACATGGTCGCAGTCACCTCTACACCCGCACCGGCACCCGTTGCCGTCGACGCCGACATCGCCGAACCTCGCCGAAACCTCGGCCTGGTGCCGACGGCGTCGATGATCACCGGCGCCGCGATAGCGCTGGTGTGGTTCTGGATTCCGTTGTCCATCTTGATCATTGGCATCTCCTCGATCCCGTCGGTCATCGGGTTCGTGTTGGCCGTCGTGGTGTTCATCTACCTGATGCGCGGCGTCGAATGGGTGGAACGCATGCGCAGCGAAGCGGTGTTCGGCCTCGGCATCCCGGTTCCGCCGCGCCGGCTCTCGCAGTACAGCGGCTTTCAGCGCTGGGCCCATCAGCTGTGGCTGGATATCAGCGGCGCGCGGTTCTGGAAGAGCGCCGCCCAGCACTACCTGCGGATGATCTACGACGTGCTGGCCGTCGGTATCGCGTTCGCGCTGCTGGTGTTCGCGTTTCTCGGGCCGGCCGCCGCAATCGCGGTGCGGCGCAGCGACGACGACGCCGGACTGGCGTTCGTTTCGCCGCCGTTGGCGTGGGTGCTGGCGATTCTGGCGGTGCTGGGAGCGCTCGCGATCCTCGTGTTCGCCCCCGCTCTGGACGCGGCGATCGACCGCTGGCTGCTCTCACCGTCGTCGACGGCGGCGCTGCAGTACCAGGTCAGCGCGTTGAGCGATGCCCGCGAGGGTGCGGTGTCGTCGGCGCAGACCGAGCGGCACCGCATCGAGCGGGACCTGCACGACAGCGTGCAGCCGCGGCTGGTGTCCCTGGCGATGACCATCGGGCTGGCGCAGACCAAGCTCGACACCGACCTGCCGGCGGCCAGGACGCTGATCGCGGAGGCGCATGAGGATGCCAAGAGCGCACTGGTCGAGCTGCGCAATGTGGTGCGCGGCATCGCGCCGACGATCCTGTCCGACCGCGGGCTGGACGCCGCCCTGTCGGCGGTGGTGCAGCGCTCGGCCGTGCCGACCACGCTGAACATCCACTTGCCGCGGCGGCTGCCCGACGAAGTGGAATCGGTCGCCTACTTCGTCGTCGCCGAGGCGTTGACCAACGTCGCCAAACATGCTCAGGCGACGCAGGCCGTCGTCACCGTGCGGCTGGACGAATCGGCCAACCTGCTGAATGTCTCGGTGTTCGACGACGGGCGCGGCGGGGCCGTCATCGAGGCCGGCGAGACCGCGACGGGGCTGCGCGGGCTGGAGGAACGGGTGCGCGCCGCACGCGGCTCGTTCGGCGTGTCCAGTCCTCCGACGGGACCGACCATCGTGACCGCGGTGCTGCCATGCGCATCGTGATCGCCGAGGACTCCGCGCTGCTGCGGGCCGGCATCGAGCGCATCCTGACCGATGCCGGGCACGACGTGGTCGCGGGCGTGCCGGATGCCACGAACCTGCTGCGGCTGGTCAACGAGCACCGGCCGGACTTGGCGATCGTCGACGTCCGGATGCCGCCCACGTTCACCGACGAGGGCATCCGCGCCGCCGCCCTGCTGCGCAGCCAGAATCCCGAATCGCCGGTTCTGGTGCTCTCGCACTATGTCGAAGAGCGTTATGCCGCCGATCTGATCGCCTCGGACACAAAGGGATTCGGCTATCTGCTCAAGGACCGGGTGGCCGACGTCCCGGCGTTCCTGGACGCCGTCGAGGTGGTCGGCGGCGGCGGCACGGTGCTCGACCCGGAGGTGGTGTCGCAGATCTTGGTTCGCTCACACCGTCGCAGCGCGTTGGATCAGCTCACGCCGCGCGAGCGTGAGGTGCTGCAGCTGATGGCCGAGGGCAAGACGAACTCGGCGATCGCGTCCGCGCTGCACATCTCGGTCGGCTCAGCCGAAAAGCACATCGCGTCGATCTTCACCAAGTTGGACCTGGCTGCCGACGAGAGCGAGAACCGCCGCGTGCTGGCGGTGCTGCGCTTCCTCGAATCCTGAACTACTGAAAGGGCTTTTCGATGACGACCATTGCACCCCCTCTTCCGCCCGCGCCGGCCGGTCCGCCGCCGCCATTGTCACCCGGTGGGCGCACCGCGGTGCGCGTCGTGCTGACTGTCGCCGCGACCGTGTTGGTGGTCGGCTGCGTCGCGGCATTGGGTGTGGTGGCGTGGGGGTTGAGCACCTTCCGCGTCATCACCGACTCCCAGCCGCTGCCGGCTGCGATGCGATCGCTGGTGGTCGACACCGGTTCGGTGCCGGTGGCCGTGCGCATCACCACTGACCGGCAAGCCCGCGAACCGCGTGCCGATCTGCGGATGGTGAACTCGACGCGGGCCGGCGCAAAACCGTTGGCGGTCACCACGGATGGGGCCGACGCCCGGGTGACGATCAACGGCGAGTCGTCGCCGTTTCTGCAGTGGAGCCGCGGCGGTGAGATCACCGTTGTCCTGCCGCCCGACCTGGCCCGCAGGCTGACGGTCACCACCGAGCAGGACAACGGCGTGGTGCTCGCGCAGGCCGATCTCGACGCGCTCATCGCCCGCACCGACAATGGCGCGATCGTGCTCAGCGGGTCGGCCCGGCGGATCGAGGTCTACACCGACAACGGCGAGGTGGTCACCCGCGAGCCGATCTCGGTGAGAGAGTCGTTCACTGCGACCACCTCCAACGGGAACGTCAACGTCGACTTCGCCGACGCGGCCCCACGCACGGTCGACGCGACCAGTGACAACGGTGATGTCGTCGTCGCACTGCCCGCGCGTGGCCCGTACGTGGTGAATGCGAGCACCGACAACGGCGACACATCGGTGCGGGTGCCACGCGCAAGCGACCCCGAGACCGCCGCCGCAGTCGTCACCGTGCGCTCGGACAACGGCGACGTGGTGGTCGAGACGCTGCGGTGACGGCGTTGAGATTGCGCTCAACGAACTAGCTCGTCGATGATCTCGGCCACCGGCACGGACTTGCAGTTTCGGAACCCGGTGCCAGCCCACACGTTGGTGCCGTGCGGGTCGCCGGCCTGCACTGCGGCCTTGCGCACCGGGCTGGTGAGGTAATGGATTTCGGGGTAGCCGAACGGCGCCTGCGCTTCGTGTTCATTGATGAAGCGGTTGCGTAGCCCGCGAGCGTAACGGCCGGAGAATGCTTTCGTGACAACGGTTTCAGTGAACTGCGGATCCTGCAGGGCAGCGCGATGGACGGGGCTGCTGCCCGCTTCGTCGGCAAGCAAGAACGCGGTACCGAGTTGTGCGGCGACGGCCCCGGCCCGCAGCACGCGTTGGACGTCCTCGCCCGTCGCCAAGCCACCGGCGGCCATGACAGGCAGGTCGACGGCAGCGACGAGTTCGCCGAGCGGCTGCGTGGCCGGCTGTGCCGTTGGGTCGAAGGTGCCGCGATGCCCACCCGCCGCGGGGCCTTGCGCGACAACCGCGTCGACGCCGCAATCGACCGCCAACCGCGCCTCGGCCACCGTCGTCACAGTGCTGACCACCGTGATGCCCGCGTCCCGCAGACGCCGACATTCAGCAGCGGACGGCAGGCCGAACGTGAACGAAACCACGTCCGGCCGCAGATCGAGCACGACCTCCAGCTTGGCGCCCCACTGGTCGTCGTCGAAGCGGGGCTCGCCGAGGCTTGTTCCGTAGCGCTCGGCCTCGACGGCCAGCGCCACGGCATACGCCTCGATCTCGGCGGGGATGGCCGCACTGGGCTGCGGCACAAAGAGATTGGCGCCCATTGGCCCGGACGACGCCTGCTGCGCCGCGGCCAGGCGTTCGGCGAACACGTCGGCGGTCAGATATCCCGCGGCGACGAACCCGAGCCCACCGGCATTGGCGCCCGCCGCCGCCAGTTCCGGGGTGCTTGGGCCGCCGGCCATCGGAGCGACGATCACCGGGACCGCCAGCTCGCGAAAGTCGAACCGGCTCATCGAATCGCCTTCGCGAACATCATGACGTCCTGCGGCTCGGTGCTGATGTTCGGAAACATCCCGTAGCGCACGAGTCGCCCCTCGAACGCGAGGCCGCAGCGTTCCAGGAGTCGCGCCGATGCGGTGTTGTCGACGTGGCAGACCGCCCACGCGCGGTAGACGCGTGGATCGCTGTGGGCCTCGTCGAGAAGCAGCATCACCGCCTCGGACATGACCTTCTGGCCCCACCATTGCCGGCTCAGGCAATAGCCGAGTTCGACGGCGTGTGGTTGCGGCTGACGCCATCCGCACAAGCCGACCGGGCCGCCGTCGCGCAGCTCGATGAGCCAGGTTCGCTCGACACCGACGTTGAACAACTCGTTGATGACGCGGCGGGTCTCATCGACATTGGGGTGCGGCGTCCACGACAGATAGCGAGTCACCTCGGGGTCGGAGGCGATCCGCTCGAAGAGCGCGTCGGCGTCGTCGAGTCGCGGTGCGCGCAGCGTCAGCCGCGGGCCGATCAGCACGTCGTCGTCAATCATGGCTTCATACTGGAGTCGCTATGGCTATCACCTTCAATCACACCATTGTTGCCGCCAAAGACCGCGAAGAGTCAGCGAAGTTCTTCACCGAGCTGTTCGGCCTGCCCGACGCCAAGGAATTCGGCCCATTTCTGGCGGTCGAGCTCAATCACGGGGTCAGCCTCGACTTTGCACAGGCGCCTGACGACGCCGACATCCCCCCGCAGCACTACGCGTTTCTGGTGTCCGAGGAGGAGTTCGACGCCATCTACGGGCGGATCTGCGAGCGCGGCATGCAGCACTGGGCCGACCCGCGCGGTGCTCGGCCGGGCGAGATCAACCACAACGACGGCGGCCGCGGCGTGTACTTCCAGGACCCGTCGGGCCACTACCTGGAGATCATCACCCGGCCATACGGTTCGGGCGGCTGATCACCCGTCGCCGGAGTGGTGTCCGCGCCGCTCTTCCTGCTCGATGTAGGCACCCGCGAGTTTGACGACGTGCTCGGGCAGGGAGCCAGCCGCCACGTCGGCGAGGCTCGTCTCTTCCAGCACCGACCGCATGCTGGCCCGCAGGGCGCGCCACACATCGGTCAGCGCGGCTGTCGGCCCGGAGTAGGGCAGATCGCCGAGGCCGATGTCGCGGACACTGGCCAACGGGCCGTCGATACAGCGCAGCACGTCGGCGATGCTGATTTCCGCGGGTGGACGGGCGAGTTCGTATCCGCCCTCGCGGCCGCGGTGACTGCGCACCAGTCGATCGGTGCGCAGATCGGAGAGGATGTCGACGAGGAACTGCGGCGGGATGCCTTGCGCCTTCGCGAGGTCATCGGTTTTGACCAGGACACCGTCATCGACCGTGGCAAGCTGGACCATGGCGCGGACGGCGTACTCCGCCTTGGCCGACATCCGCATTCTGACCAGGTTAGTCGGGATGCTGCCGAGATCGACGAAATGGCTGCTGGGAGCGCCTGTCGAGCGACCATTTCGTCGATCTCGCGCAAGGTTTAGCTCGTGATGGCGAGCACCGCGTCCGCCAGTTCGGGACGGCACACGACCAGGTCGGGCAGTAGCGGGTCGGGGCGGTTGTAGGTCAGCGGCGAGCCGTCGATGCGCGAGGTGTGCAGTCCGGCGGCGCGGGCCACCGCGACGGGTGCCGCGGAATCCCATTCGTACTGTCCGCCGGCGTGCACGTACACGTCGGACAAGCCCTGCACGACGGAGGCGACTTTCGCTCCGGCCGAACCCATTTCGACCAGCATGCCATCCAACGCGTCGCGCACGTCCAGCGCGATGGCCGGCGGGCGGGTCCGCGACACCACGATCCGCGGCTTATCGGGCGCGGCCGGCGGCGGCTGGACCGACGGCGTGCCGAGCGTAATGCCCTGCGCCGGAAGGGCAACTGCACCCGCCACCAGTTCACCGGACTGCCACAGCGCAACGTGCACGGCCCAGTCGTCGCGGCCGAGCTCCGAGAATTCCCGCGTGCCGTCGAGCGGGTCGACGATCCACACCCGCGCCGCGGTGAGCCGCGCCGGGTTGTCGGCACCTTCTTCGGACAACACCACGTCGTCGGGGCGTTCGGCCGCCAAAGCCTCCATCAGAAAGTCGTGGGATCGCTTGTCCCCCGCGGCTTTCCGCTCCGCCTCGCCGGCATCGGCCAACTCTGCGCGGACCTCCAGCAGCAGCTCGCCGGCCTGCGTCGCGAGCCGCGCCGCCAGGTCGTGATCGGTCACTGCCGGCTTTCCAGCAGCTCGATCACCATGTCGGCGAGTTCTTCGGTCGACCGGTCCGGCGTCAACCGCAGGTCGGGATTCTTCGGCCGCTGGTAGGGGCTGTCGATCCCGGTGAAGTGGGTGATCTCGCCGGCTCGCGCCTTGGCGTACAGGCCTTTCGGGTCGCGACGCTCGCAGTCCTCCAGCGGGGTGTCGCAGAACACCTCGAAGAATTCGAGACCCGCCTCGGTGGTCACCTGCCGCGCCAGCGCGCGGTGCTCCTCCAGCGGGCTGATCGCGGGAACCAGCACCACCTGGCCGGAGTCGGCGAGAATGGCCGCGACGTGGGCCAGCCGACGCTGGTTCTCGGCGCGATCGGCCATCGAGAACCCGAGGTCGGCGTTGAGGCCGTGCCGCAGGTTGTCGCCATCGAGAACATAAGCGGGAACACCCTTTTCGAGTAGCTTCTGCTCGACGCGCATCGCCACCGACGACTTGCCCGATCCGGACAGCCCGGTGAACCACACGGTGCGGCCCTTAGACAGCCGGTCCTCGGCCTTGCACAGCGATTCGTGGCGCACCGTATTGGGGCTCGACGTACGTGCGGTCACGTACGGCAGGATCATGCCGGCCGCGACGGTGCCGTTGGTATGCGGATCAATCAGGATGAACGAGCCGGTGGCCGAGTTGCGGCTGTACTCGTCGAGCAGCAGCGGCACCTGCGCACGCAGCGAGATCCGGCCCAGCTCATTGAGTTTGAGTGCGGTGGCCGACTTGTCGCGGTGAAGCGTGTTGACGTCGAGCCGATAATCCAGCGCGGTCACCCTGACGCGGGTGGTGCGGGTGGTGTGCTTGATGACGTAATCGCGGCCCGGCTCCAGCGAGGACTCATCGGCCATCCAGCACACCGTCGCGTCGAATTCCTTTGTCACCCTCGGCTGATTGTTCGGCCGGGCGATCATGTCGCCGCGCGAAATGTCGATGTCGTCGGCGAGGCTGACAGAAACCGCCATCGGCGGGAAGGCTTCCTGCACCGGCCCACTCGGACCCTCGATCGCCGTGATGCGGCTGGTCTTTCCGGTGGGCAGGACGACGATCTCATCGCCGGGACGCATGACACCACTCGCCACCGTGCCGGCGTAGCTGCGGTGGTCGTGATGATCGAGGCTCTGCGGGCGAATCACATACTGGACGGGAAAACGAACGTCGACGAGGTTGCGGTCGCCCGCGATGTACACCTCTTCCAGATGCGACAGCAGCGAGGGCCCGTCGTACCATGGCGTGTTCTCCGACTTGGTCACCACGTTGTCGCCGAGCAGCGCCGACATCGGAATCGTGGTCACGTCATGGACATCCAGCCGGGCGGCGAACTCGTGAAAATCGTCGCGGATCTTCTCGAATTGCTCACGATCCCAGCCGATGAGGTCCATCTTGTTGACGGCCAGCACGATGTGGCGGATGCCCAGCAGTGAGGCAAGGAACGCGTGGCGGCGCGACTGCTCGAGCAGCCCGTGACGGGCGTCGACCAACACGATCACCAGCTGCGACGTCGACGCACCGGTGACCATGTTGCGGGTGTACTGAATATGGCCCGGCGTATCGGCGATGATGAATTTCCGTTTGGGCGTGGCGAAGTAGCGGTAGGCGACGTCGATAGTGATGCCCTGCTCGCGCTCGGCGCGCAGGCCGTCGGTGACCAAAGCCAGGTCGGTGTAGTCATGCCCGCGCTCCTTGGAGGTCCGCTCGACGGCGGCGAGCTGGTCCTCCATGACGGCCTTGGAGTCATAGAGCAGACGACCGATGAGCGTGGACTTGCCGTCGTCGACGGATCCGGCCGTTGCCAGCCGCAGCAGCGTCGTCATCAGAAGTAGCCCTCTCGCTTGCGGTCCTCCATGCCGGCCTCCGAGATCCGGTCATCGGCGCGGGTGGCGCCGCGCTCGGTCAACCGCGACACCGCGGTTTCGGCGATCACCTCGGAAACCGTTGCCGCCGTTGACTCCACGCAGCCGGTGCAGGTGACGTCGCCGACAGTGCGGAAGCGCACCGACTTCTCGACGACGGGTTCGTCCTTGCGGGGCTGCATATAGCGGTGCACCGCCAGCAGCATGCCGTCGCGCTCAAATACCTTGCGGCGGTGTGCGTAATAAATGGACGGCAGCTTGATCTTCTCGGCGCCGATGTAGGACCAGATGTCGAATTCGGTCCAGTTGGACAGCGGGAACACCCGGATGTGCTCGCCCTTGTGGTGGCGACCGTTGTAGAGGTTCCACAGTTCGGGCCGCTGCGCCTTGGGGTCCCACTGGCCGAACTCGTCGCGGAAGGAAAACACCCGCTCCTTGGCGCGGGCCTTCTCCTCGTCGCGACGGGCGCCGCCGAATGCGGCGTCGAACTTGTTCTCCCGGATGGCTCGCAGCAGCGTCACGGTCTGCAACGGGTTGCGGCTCGGGATCGTCTCGACCACTCGCCCGGCGTCGATGTCGTCCTGCACCTTCGCGACGATCAGCCGCACGCCGTGCTCGGCGACCAGCTCGTCGCGGGCCGCGATGACCTCGTCGAAGTTGTGCCCGGTATCGACGTGCATGACCGGGAACGGCAGCCGGCCCGGCTTGAACGCCTTGAGCGCCAGGTGCAGCATCACGATGGAGTCCTTGCCGCCCGAGAACAGCAGCACCGGCCGCTCGAACTCCGCAGCCACCTCGCGGATGATGTGGATCGCCTCGGCCTCGAGCGCGCGCAGATGGCTCAGCTCGTAGTGGCCGGCGGGCTTGGTTTCGGCCGCCGCAGTCATCGCATCCTCATTAAGTTGGTAGAGATGACCAGAATTATCTGCATAACCTGGTATGAAACCAGCTCTGGCCTGCTCTGTCAACGCGGACGCCTGGCGAGTGTGCATCCTCATACGGTCGCCGCGGCGTGTCGCGTATGAAACGGCACACTCGCGGGTGGACGGGGGCGGGTCGAGCCGCTTACCCCGGAGGTAATTGATCTGCTGCTGTACGCCCAGATACTGGGCGCATGACAACTACCACCCCGACCGGTGCCGATGTGATGGCGCAATTCATCCCGCAATCGCCGTTGGTCGCCAAGCTCGGCATCGTCGCCGAAGTTCTCCACGGCGACGAGGTGCGACTGCGCCTGCCCTGGGACCCGTCCAACGTCACGATCGGCGACATGGTCCACGGTGGGGCGATCGCCACGCTGGCCGATGTGACCGTGATGGCCGCGGCGTGGGCGGGCGCCGACGTGCCGGATTCGCTGCGCGGTGTCACCACGTCGATGTCGCTGCAATATCTCACGCCGGCGCGCTCGACCGACCTCATCGGTGTGGGGCGGGCGCTGCGGCGAGGTCGCACGCTGGTGCACTGCGACGTCGACGTCGTCACCCCCGACGGCGAGGCCGTGGCAAAAGCCATCGCCACCTACAAGGTGGGCTAGCGGCTGACCTCGTTGAGCTTGCCGGTGGCTACGTCGAAGATGAAGCCCCGCAGCGATTCGTGTTTGGTGACAAAGGGACTCGCCTCGATGCGGCGCATCGACTGACGCACGTCTTCTTCCAGATCCGTGAACGACTCGGCGGCCCACTCCGGTTTGATGCCGGTCTCATCCTGGATCGCTCGCTTGAATTCGTCGTCGGTGAACGTCAGCATGCCGCAGTCGGTGTGGTGGATGAGGATGATCTCCGTGGTGCCGAGCAGTCGCTGACTGATGGCCAGCGAGCGGATCTCGTCATCGGTGATGACGCCGCCGGCATTGCGGATGACGTGCGCCTCGCCGTCACCCAGACCGAGGATGCGGTAGACGTCGAGGCGGGCGTCCATACACGCGACGACGGCGACGTGCTTGCTGGGCGGCAACGGCAGTGGACCTTTGAAGGTCTCGGCGTATTGCGCGTTGTTGGCCAGGTATTGGTCGGTTGCCGACATGTCGACCTCCTCACACGGGGCTGATCCGGAATCCCCTGCGCCGAATTCTGCACCAGGGTCGCGAGGGGCGACGGCCGATCAGAGCAGCGGGATCCAGATCGGCCCCAGCCAGAAGCCCCAGCCCCGATGGCCTGGATCGAACACCGGTGTCACCCAGTGCCCCTGATACCGGAACGGCCGGTGATCCCGCACGGCCCGGAAGTACGCGTCGCGGTCCTGCGGCGGCACGTCGGGCCGGTGTTCCACGTGGACGGGTCCGGGTCCTCCCGGTCCGGGCATCGGCGGATCAGCGGAGGCGATGCCGGCGCCCACGCCGAGTGCGGCGAGGCCCAGGCTGCCCGTAATGGCCGATGCGGCAACCAGTTTGGTGACTTTCATGGTGCATCCTTTCTCGATTGCAGGTCGTAGCCGGTGGTCCCGTGGCAAGCAGACGCGGAATCGCATTACCCGTGTGGATATCGTGCGAGTCTGCGTCTGCTCGGCAGGTATAGCGAGGACCACTCGCTTCAGCGTGACCGAATCGGCTAGGCGCCCGTTGTGGTCGGCCTGTGCGGCGGCTGTGAGTTGCGCGGCAGGCGAACGACGAAATGCGTTGCGCCGGGCTCACTGTGCACCTCAATGGTGCCGCGGTGGGCCTTGACCACCGCGGCGACGATCGCCAGGCCCAAACCCGTGCTGCCGCCGCGTCGCGACCGCGAGGTGTCGCCGCGGGCGAACCGCTCGAAGATTTCCGGCTGCAGCCACCGTGGGATGCCGGGGCCGTCGTCGGCGACCGTCAGCACCGCCCCGTCGTCGTCCGTCGTCAATGACACCGTGACCGAGGTGCCCGCCGGGGTGTGAACGCGCGCGTTGGTCAGCAGATTGGCCAGCACCTGATGCAGGCGCCCCTCGTCGCCGTCGACGATCACCGGCTCGTCGGGAAGGTCCAGCGACCACTTGTGATCCGGACCCGCGACGTGCGCGTCACTGACCGCGTCGACCACCAACCGCGACAGGTCCACCGGGCCGTGCTCCAGGGGACGGCCGGTGTCGAGGCGCGCGAGCAGCAGCATGTCCTCGACCAGATGGGTCATCCGCTCGGATTCGGATTGCACCCGACTCATCGCATGCGCGACGTCGTCGGGCAGTTCGTCGCGTTTGCGTTGCGCCAGTTCGGTATAGCCGCTGATGGCGGCCAGCGGTGTGCGCAGCTCGTGGCTGGCGTCGGCGACGAACTGACGGATGCGGGTCTCGCTGGCGTGCCGGGCCCGCAGCGCGCCGGCGATGCGGTCCAGCATGCGGTTCAGCGCCGAGCCGAGCTGGCCGACCTCGGTGTGGGCACCGGCCGGGTCCACCTTGACGATCGGGGTGGGCAGGCGCACCTCACCCCGGTCGAGTTCGAGGTCGGCCACGTCGCGGGCCGCCGCGGAAACCCTTGACAGCGGCGCAAGTTGGCGGCGAATGATCAGGATGCCCGCCGTCGCCGCCGCGACCAACGCGATAGCCCCGACGACGCAGAACATCACCAACACCCACAACAGCGTGTCGTCGACGTCGGAGGTCGGAAGTCCGGTGACGATGGTCTCGCCCGGGCGATGCGGATGCATGGCCATCACCCGGTAGCGGCCGAGTCCGTCGAGCTCCACCGTCACCGGGGAGCGATTCGGCGGGATCTGCGCGAGCTGTTGTGCTGCGGCGGCGCTGATTTCGATGCGTGTCCCGTCGGCGGTGATGACGCCGGCATCGACGGGCACACCATGAGACACCACCGCGCCGACCGTTCGGCTGGCTTGCCCTGGCGCGTTGAGGAACGCCGGTCCGGACCCGTAGTCCTCGCGAATGATCACGCGGCGGGGAAACCGCGGCGGCGGACCGTAGCCGGGCATCGGCACCATTCCCGGCGGAGGGGGCGGCATGTCGAAGATCGCCGCCGACCGTCGCCCCGCCTCCTTCAGCTGCTCATCGAGCTGATGCATCAAGAAGCGTTGCAGCGCAAACTCAGTCGCGATCCCGATGCCGGCACACACCACCGCCAGCAGCGCCACCTGGCTGACGAGCAGGCGCGCCCGCAGCGACCACGTCCGAGGCGAGCGAATGCGCGTCCAGACGCCGGGCGGCTCAGCGCGGGGGCTTGAGGACATACCCGGCTCCGCGCAGGGTGTGGATCATCGGCTCCCGCCCGCTGTCGATTTTCTTGCGTAGGTAGGACACGTAGAGCTCGACGATGTTGGACCGACCGCCGAAGTCGTAGCTCCATACGCGGTCGAGGATTTGGGCCTTGCTCAGCACCCGCTTGGCGTTGCGCATCATGAACCGCAACAGCTCGAACTCGGTGGCGGTCAACGTGATCAGCTCGCCGCCGCGGGTGACTTCGTGGCTGTCCTCGTCGAGCACCAAATCGCCGACGACCAGCTTGGCGTCGCCGGTTTCACTGCTCACCCCGGTGCGCCTCAGCAGTGCGCGCAGCCGCAGCACCACCTCTTCAATGCTGAACGGTTTGGTCACGTAGTCGTCGCCACCCGCGGTCAGACCGGCGATGCGGTCTTCGACCGAATCCTTGGCGGTCAGCAGCAGCAGTGGCAGTCCGGGCATCTGCTCGCGGAGTTTGCGCAGCACATCCAGCCCGCTCATATCGGGCAGCATGACGTCGAGCACCGCCACATCGGGCGGATTCTGCCGGGCGAGCGCGATGGCGGTGGCGCCGTCGCCGGCCGTCGCGATATCCCAGCCCTCGTAGCGCAGCGCCATCGACACCAGCTCGGCCAGCACGGGTTCGTCGTCGACGACCAGCACCCGGATCGGATTCCCGTCGGCCCGGCGCATGACGACGCGGCCCGCGTCGCTCTGGTTCACCTCCGCACCGGCCACGGCTCCATTATTGGAGGCGGGGTTGGGCGGAAGCTGTGCCTTTGCTATGAGCGGGCTGTGAAGGTACCCAGGACTATTGCGGTTCCCCGGTCGATACGGTCGCCGGCGGCGTCGTGATCGGGGGTTTGACGACCGAGACCTCCGGCTCCGTCGGCGCCGTCGTCTCCGTGCTCGTTTCGCCGAGGGTGATCTCGGGGTCCTCGCTGAGCATCGCCTTGTCGGGCAGTGCCTGGCCGAGACCCGCGCCGAGGGCGCCTATCGCGAGAGCGGCGCTGGCACCCACACCCGCCAATACCATCCTGAGCTGCTTCGTATTCACCGCTGACCTCTCTGTTTCGGTGTCTGCTAGCAGTTCATGAGAGGTCGGCGCTGACCTCTCGACTCATCGGAGTAACCGAAGCTGCCGGTGGTAAAACGCCTATTTGGCGGCCTCTTCTTCCGACGGCAGCGGGGCCGGGCCCTTGATCGGCGGCAGCGCCTTCGACGAGACGGGCGCGTGCGGCGGCGTCGTCTGCGTCGTCGTCTCCCCCAGCGTCATCTTCGGGTACGCGCCCGTCTCGGCCTCCTCGGGGCTGTCGACGGCCGCCAGCACGCCGACCGCGATCAGTGCGACCAGGGCGCTGGCGCCGATGTATGCCGCCAGCATCTTGGCGTTCTTCCGTTTCCTCGCATCCATGTCCTGACCCTCCGTGGTAAAACTGCAGGTACAGGCCAGTGAAACCGGCCGACCTGTGCTCAGCCTGGATGCGCGGTGCGAATCGCCCAGCACGCCGCGCCAGCGGTTCAAATCAGACCGTGGCCGCCGTCATCTCATAACCTGTGCGCATGCCTGCCGCCGGAGTTCGCCGATGACGCGATTCTTGGCACGGCGGCTGCTCAACTACGTGGTGCTCCTGCTGCTGGCGTCGTTTCTGACGTTCTCGCTGACATCGCTGAGCTTCAAGCCGCTCGACAGCCTGCTGCAGCGCAACCCGCGTCCACCGCAGTCGGCGATCGACGCCAAGGCCGCCGAGCTCGATCTGGACAAGCCGATTCCGATCCGATACGCGCATTGGGTGTCGGGCGCGGTGCGCGGCGACTTCGGCACCACCGTCGCGGGTCAGCCGGTGTCCGACGAGCTGGGCCGACGCGTCGGCGTGAGCCTGCGACTGGTGTTCATCGGTTCGGTGCTGGGCACGGTGATCGGCGTCGTCGTCGGCGCGTGGGGGGCGATCCGGCAATACCGGCTCTCCGACCGGGTGATCACGGCGCTGGCGCTGCTGGTGATCAGCACGCCGACGTTCGTGATCGCCAATCTGCTGATTCTCGGTGCGCTGCGGGTCAATTCGATCCTCGGTGTGCAGCTGTTCGAGTACACGGGCGAAACCTCACCCGACGCGGTAGGCGGCGCGTGGAACCAGTTCGTCGACCGCTTACAGCATTTGGTGCTGCCGACCTTCACCCTGGCGCTGACGGCGATCGCCGGCTACAGCCGGTATCAGCGCGACGCGATGCTCGACGTGCTGGGCCAGGACTTCATCCGCACCGCCCGCGCCAAGGGGCTGACGCGGCGCCAGGCGTTGTTCAAACACGGCCTGCGCACCGCGCTGATCCCGATGGCCACGCTGTTCGCGTACGGAGTGAGCGGGCTGGTGACGGGCGCGGTGTTCGTCGAGAAGATCTTCGGCTGGCACGGCATGGGCGAGTGGGTGGTGCAGGGCATCGCCACGCAGGACACCAACATCATCGCGGCGGTCACGGTGTTCTCCGGCGCCACCGTGCTGCTCGCGGGGCTGCTGTCCGACATCATTTACGCCGCACTCGATCCGAGGGTGCGTGTCACATGACCCAACAGACCTCCACCACCGCCAAGGCGGGCATCGACGTCGAGAGGTTCGCGTCGCGGCGCACCCTGGTGCTGCGCCGGTTCCTGCGCAACAAGCCCGCGGTGATATCGCTGGCGCTGCTGGTGGCGATGTTCATCAGCTGCTACGCGTTGCCGCCGCTGTTGCCGTACTCCTACACCGACCTCGACTATTACGCCCTGCAGCAGCCGCCGAACCTCGAGCACTGGTTCGGCACCAACGCGCTTGGCCAAGATCTGCTGGCGCTGACCCTGCGCGGCATGCAGAAATCGATGCTCATCGGTGTCTGCGTGGCCTTCATCTCCACGCTGATCGCCGCCACCGTCGGCTCGATCGCGGGGTACTTCGGAGGCTGGCGCGACCGCACGCTGATGTGGATCGTCGACCTGCTGTTGGTGGTGCCGAGCTTCATCCTGATCGCGATCGTCACGCCGCGCCTGGAGACGTCGGCCCGGGTGTTCTGGTTGATCGTGCTGTTCTCGGTGTTCAGCTGGATGATCAGCTCGCGCATCGTGCGGGGTTTGACGATGAGCCTGCGGGTGCGCGAATTCGTCTCCGCGGCACGGTATATGGGCGTCAGCAACTGGCGCATCATCACCCGCCACATCGTGCCGAATGTGGCGTCGATCCTGATCATCGACACCACGCTCAACGTCGGCATCGCCATCCTGGCCGAAACCGGTTTGAGCTTCCTGGGTTTTGGCATCCAGCCGCCCGACGTGTCACTGGGCACCTTGATTGCCGACGGCACCAAATCGGCGACGACGTTCCCGTGGCTATTCCTGATTCCGGCGGGCGTGCTGGTGTTGATCGTGATGTGCGCCAACCTCGTCGGCGATGGGTTGCGCGATGCATTCGACCCGGGCAGCCGCGCTTTGCGACGGAGGCGACGCAGGTGAGCCTGCTCGAAGTCAGCGATCTGACCGTCACGTTCCCGACCGACACTGAGCGTGTCGACGCCGTGCGCGGCATGAACTTTCAGGTTAGCCCCGGCGAAGTGGTCGCCTTGGTGGGCGAGTCCGGCGCCGGAAAGTCGGCCAGCGCGATGGCCGTTGTCGGTCTGCTGCCCGAGTATGCGGAGGTGTCGGGCTCGATCCGGTTGCAGGGCAAGGAAATCGTCGGGCTCGCAGATCAGGAGATGTCGCGCATCCGCGGCAAGACCATCGGCACGGTGTTCCAGGATCCGATGTCGGCGCTCACCCCGGTGTACACGGTGGGCGACCAGATCGCCGAGGCGCTTCGCGTGCACAACCCCGACATGAGCAAGGGTGCGGCTGCGGCGCGGGCGGTGGAGCTGCTGGAATTAGTGGGCATCGCCCAGCCCGAACGACGGGCCCGGTCGTTTCCGCATGAGCTCTCCGGCGGTGAACGCCAGCGCGTCGTCATTGCTATCGCGATTTCGAATGACCCCGACCTGTTGATCTGCGACGAGCCGACCACCGCGTTGGACGTCACGGTGCAGGCGCAGATCCTCGACGTGCTCAAGACCGCGCGTGACGTCACCGGCGCGGGCGTGCTGATCATCACCCACGACCTCGGCGTGGTCGCCGAATTCGCCGACCGCGCTTTGGTGATGTATGCCGGACGCGCGGTCGAGGTGGCGGCCGTCGATGAGTTGTATCGCAATCGCCGGATGCCCTACACCGTCGGGCTGCTCGGATCAGTGCCGCGGCTGGACGCCCCGCAGGGCGCGCGGCTGGTGCCGATTCCCGGTGCGCCGCCGTCGATGGCCGCACTGCCGCCGGGGTGTCCGTTCGCGCCGCGCTGCCCGCTGGCCATCGACGAGTGTCGCGCGGCTGAACCTCCGCTATTGCCTGTTGGGCCCGACCACTTGGCCGCGTGCATCCGCACCGAGCAGGTGGATGGGCGCAGCGCAGCCGAGATCTACGGTGTCTCAACCGAACCACCTCCCGTCGAGGCGCCCGCCGATGCGCCGATGGTGCTGCGGGTGCGTGATCTGGTCAAAACCTACAAGCTGACCAAGGGTGTGGTGCTGCGACGGCAGGTCGGCGAGGTGCGGGCGGTCGACGGGGTCAGCTTCGAGCTGCTTGAAGGCCACACGCTGGGCATCGTCGGCGAATCGGGGTCGGGCAAATCCACGACCTTGCATCAGATCCTGGATCTGGTTGCCCCGCAATCGGGTTCCATCGAAGTGCTCGGCCGTGACGTGGCGACACTGGATCGGCGCGCCCGCCGCGGGCTGCGCGGCGATCTGCAGGTGGTCTTCCAAGATCCGGTCGCCTCGCTGGATCCGCGGCTGCCGGTCTTCGATGTGTTGGCGGAGCCGTTGCAGGCCAATGGTTTTGACAAGAACCGGGTGGATTCGCGGGTCGCCGAGCTGCTCGGCATCGTCGGGCTGCGCCGTGAGGACGCCAGCCGGTATCCCGCGGAATTCTCCGGCGGGCAGAAGCAGCGCATCGGCATCGCGCGGGCGTTGGCGCTGCAGCCGAAGATCCTAGCGCTCGACGAGCCCGTGTCTGCGCTCGACGTGTCGATCCAGGCCGGCATCATCAACCTGTTGATGGATCTGCAGCAGCAGTTCGGGCTGTCGTATCTGTTCGTCTCGCACGACCTGTCGGTGGTCAAGCACCTCGCGCATCGGGTGGCGGTGATGTACAAGGGCAAGATCGTCGAACAGGGCGACGGCGATCAGGTGTTCACCAACCCCCAACACGACTACACCCGGCGTTTGCTTGCCGCAGTGCCTCAGCCGTGACACTTCTCGAGTCGCTTCGCTCCTGCCCGCCGGAACTCCGATCGCGGTTAGAGTCGGTCGGCATGAACCTCCGACGCTTGGCTGTGGCAACGCTGATCGCGGCTTTGACCCTCTCGAGCTGCTCGCGCGGCACCGACGAACCCCCGCCCGCGGGGGGTGCCGCCGAGGTCGGCACCACCAACGACATCAATCCGCAGGATCCGGCGACGCTGCAGAAGGGCGGCAACCTGCGGCTGGCGCTGACCGCGTTCCCGGCGAACTTCAACTCGCTGCACATCGACGGCAACGTCGCCGACGCCGCCTCGATGCTGCGGGCGACGATGCCGCGCGCCTTCCACGTCGGCTCGGACGGGTCCACGTCCGTCAACACCGACTACTTCACCAGTGTCGAATTGACCGGCACCAACCCGCAAGAGGTCACCTACACCATCAACCCGAAAGCCACCTGGACCGACGGCACGCCGATCACGTGGGAAGACATCGCCTCGCAGATCAACGCGACCAGCGGTAAGGACAAGGCGTTCGCGATCGCCAGCCCGAACGGGGCGGACCGGGTCGAATCGGTCACCCGCGGAGTGGACGACCGGCAGGCGATCGTGACGTTCGCCCAGCCGTATGCCGAATGGCAGGGCATGTTCGCCGGCAACACCATGCTGCTGCCCAAGAGCATGACCGCCAATCCCGACGTGTTCAACAAGGGACAACTCGACGGCCCTGGCCCGTCGGCCGGACCGTTCATGATCACGTCGCTGGACCGGACCGCGCAGCGAATCACGTTGACCCGCAACCCGAAATGGTGGGGTGCACCGCCGCTGCTGGACAGCATCACCTATCTGGTGCTCGACGACGCCGCCCGCATCCCGGCATTGCAGAACAACACGATCGACGCCACCGGGGTGGCTTCGCTCGACGAGTTGACCATTGCCCGCAACACGCCGGGCATTTCGATCCGGCGTGCGCCCAGCCCGAGTTGGTATCACTTCACGTTCAACGGTGCGCCCGGCTCGATCCTCGCGGACAAGGCGCTGCGGCAGGCGATCGCCAAGGGCATCGACCGGCAGGCCATCGCCAGCATCAGCCAGCGCGGGCTGGCCGACAATCCCGTGCCGCTGAACAACCACCTGTATGTCGCCGGGCAGGAGGGCTACCAGGACAACAGCGGTGTGGTCGCGTTCGATCCGGAGAAGGCCAAGCAGGAGCTCGATGCGTTGGGTTGGCGGCTCAACGGCCAGTTCCGTGAGAAGGACGGCCGCCAGCTGGTGGTGCGCGACGTGCTCTACGACGCGCAGACCACGCGGCAGGTCGGCCAGATCGCGCAGAACAGCCTGGCGCAGATAGGGGTGAAGCTCGAGCTGGACGCGAAGGCGGGCCCGGGTTTCTTCACCAATCACATCAACGTCGGAGATTTCGACATCGCCCAGTTCACGTGGGTGGGCGACGCGTTCTCGCTGTGCTGCATCAATCAGATCTACACCACTGGCGCGGAAAGCAATTTCGGCAAGATCAGCAGCCCGCAGATCGATGAGTTGGCCATGAAGACCATGGGCGAACTCGACCCAGCGAAGGCCCGCGAGATGGCCAACGAGGTCGACAAGCTGATCTGGGAGGAAGTGCACAGCTTGCCCTTGTTCCAGTCGGCGGGAAACCTCGCGGTGCGAAGCAATTTGGCGAACTTCGGGCCGGCGGGCATCGGCGACCTGGACTACACCAAGATCGGCTTCATGAAGCCGTAGCTATTGCGATTTCGGCGCGTTGGGTCGCGCTGAGCGCGACTGCGCACGCCGAAATCACTGCTGGCGGATCAGGTCGACGGCCTTCTCCCCGATCATCACCGCCGGGGCGTGAGTGTGCCCGCGGATGATCGTCGGCATGATCGACGCGTCGGCCACCCGCAGCCCCTCGACGCCGCGCACCCGTAGCTGCGGGTCGACGACGCTGGCGTCGTCGCGGCCCATTCGGCAGGTGCCGACGGGGTGATAAAGCGTGTGCGACAACGTATTCAGCGCCGTTTCGAGGGTTTCGTCGGTCAGCTCGCGAGCGCCGAGCGGACGGGCGATGGTGCCGATGACGTCCTTGAGCGCAGGCGACTTTGCGATGGTCGCGCACATCCGCAGACCTGCCATCAGCGCAGCACGGTCCGCGCCCGCCTCGTCGGTGAGATAGCGCGGGTCGATAATCGGCTTGTCGCGCGGGTCGGCGGAGCGCAGTGCGATGGTGCCGCGGCTGTGCGGCTTCAGCAGGATCGGTCCCATCACGACCGCGTGCCCGGTGTACGGGTCGCCGATGCCCTCGTCGAAGAACGGCGCCGGGGCGAAGATCAGCTCGAGGTCGGGCAGGTCGAGATCCGGGCGGCTCTTGACGAAGCCATAGGCCTCACCGACGTTCGAGGTGAGCATGCCGCGACGACGGACCAGGTAGTTGACCAGTTGCAGGGGCTTCTCGGCGGCGAAAAGCGTGTCGTGGGGCACGTCGAAGCCCAGCGGGACCACCAAGTGGTCGAGGAGATTGGCGCCGACCTCCGGTGAGTGTGCGACGACGTCGATGCCGTGCTCGGCGAGCTGATCGCGGTCCCCGACGCCGGACAGCATGAGCAGCTGCGGGCTGTTGATCGCGCCACCGCACAGCACCACTTCGCGGCGGGCCGTGACCACCTGACGGGTGCCGTCTTGGGCGAATTCCACGCCTGCGGCGCGTGTTCCGTCGAACACGACGCGCGTGGCCGTCGCCTCCGTCAGCAGCGTCAGATTCGGCCGGCGCAGTACCGGTTTGAGGTAGGCGTCGGCGGTGCTCCACCTCGAACCGCGGCGCTGGGTGACCCGGGTTTCGCAAAAGCCTTGGGGTTCAGCTTGGTTGGGGTCCTCGAGTGGGTAGCCACATTCGCGCACCGCAGTGAGCCACGCCGCCGTCGAGCTGCGCGGACTACGTTGACGTGAGATGACCAGCGGGCCGCTTTCGATGCGCCTGAAGTACTTCTCGACGTTGGCGTAGCTCCACTCGTCGCCGGCCAGCTCACCCCACTCGTCGTAGTCGGCGGCGAATCCGCGCACCCACATCATCGCGTTCATCGACGACGAACCGCCCAGCGTCTTGCCTCGCGGCCAATAAATCTGACGTCCGTCGAGTTCCTTTTGCGGTTCGGTCAGATAGTCCCAGTCGACCGGACTCCGGAACAGCTTGGCGAATGCCGCGGGGATGTGGATGTATTTGTCCTTGTCCCGCGGGCCGGCCTCGAGCACCACGACCGCCAGCGACGGATCAGCGCTGAGCCGGGCGGCCACCACCGCCCCCGCAGAACCTGTTCCCACGACTACGTAATCGGCGTCCACCCGCCGCAGTCTATGAGCCGGGCCGGTCGTGTGCGGTCAGTTCGCCTGGCCGAGTGTGCAATGACCGCGTCCAGCGTGCGCTCACTGTGCCGATCCTCGACAAATCCCGCAGCCTACGCACACTCGCCGCGGTCATTGCACACTCGCCGCAGCGGTCAAGAGCGGCTCAGCCGTTCGACCAGTCGAACTCGTAGGAGATCCAGTTCGTGTCGGTGAAGTCGAGTCGCATGCCCTCGATCTCGACCTGGAACGAGCCGATCCCGCACTCGCCCTTCTTCCAGATGAAGCCGTCCGGCAGCACGATCTGGGCTTGGTGCGGTTCGCCGGTCACCGGGTTTCTGAACGTGTCACCCGTTGCGCGCCCGACACCCTCGGCCGTCATCGTGACCTGCACCCCGCTGCCGTCGAACTCGATCGGCGTCTTGACCAGACCTGCGACCTGGTACGTCGTGCCGAGTATGCCCCAGGGGTCGCCGCCGAGCCGGCCGGTATAGATCTGCGACAAGCACTCGATCTGCTCGTCGGTGGTCTGCGGTGCGACGATGAATGCCGCCTTGCCGTTGCCGTCGTGAATCGCCTTCGGCCAGTTGACGACCGCGATGGACTTGACGCCCGATAGGTCGACGTCGCCGCATCGCCCCTCGAAGATGTGGTTGCCTACCATCGCCTTACAGCTGCCGTCCGCCGACGTCGGAAACCCGTGGAAGTTGCAGCCGCACCCGGGCGCGCAGTTGCAGAACTCATACCCCCGGCCCTTGAGGTACCACCGGGTGCGCTGTTCGGTCGTTGTCATGGCGTGCCTTTCGATCAGACGAGATGGGTAACGAATGCGGGGTGCACCAAAAGCGCGCCACCCAGAACCAGCAGCGCCACCCCGGTCACGACGGCGAGCCGTTCGCCGAACGGCGCGACCTTCTCCAGAAGAATCAGCACCGCGAATATCAGCATCCATGCCAATTGCATTGCGCCGAAAGCTACTAGCAGGGCCATCAACATCCAGCAGCAGCCCACACAGAACACTCCGTGACGGCCCCCGGCCACGAACGCCCCGAGTGGACGGTCGAGGTGCTTGCCGTGGCGCAGGAAGAACGACAGCGGTGATCGACAGTGCCGCAAGCAGACTGACTTCAGCGGCGTGAGTTGGTACAGCCCGGCGCCGAGGGCCACCGCACCGGCGACGCGCCCGGCCCACGGACTGCCATCCATGAGCGGCTCGTGCAGGCGACTCCACGCAAAGAACGCGGGAATGCCGACGATGCTCCACAGCACGAGGTACCCGCCGACGAAGAACGCCACCGGTGCGGCCTGCCCGTTTGCGGCCGCTCGGCCGTAGAGACGAACCACAGGCACGACCGCGGGGAACATCATGGCGGCCATCATCGCCACCCACGCGACCAGGAACGCGATGAACGACATGGCGGGCTGCGGGTGCATCGGCATTCCCGGCATCTGGTCGCCGGCCATCCCGGCGCCCATGTCCTCCGCGCTGACGGCCGACCACCACCAGCCCAGACCGGCCAAAATCAGCAACGCTGCCGGCAGCCAGATGTCGCTTCTGCCCGCCGCTCTGCGAACTTCGCTCACGCTCACATCGGCCGTCCTCTCACCCACTATGGCATCGGTCGGCGGCCCAGACGGAGGATTTGCCGGCGAGCGGTGATTTCAGGCGGTCAGTTCGATGTGGTGGGCGCCGGCGACGCTGGCGTAGCGCTGCGGGCTGCAGGTCAGCACGATGACCTGACCGTCGTCGCCGACGGCGTCGAACACCGCCCCCATCTTGGCCAGGCGGTCGGCGTCGGTGAAGCCCAGCGCGTCGTCGATGACCACCGGCACACTGTCCTGCGCGTCGACCAGCGCCGCCCCGGCGAGGCGCGCCACAATGCCGAGTTGTTCCTTCGCCCCGCCCGACAGCGAGTCGTAGGGCACCGTGCGGCCCGACAGCGTGCGACTGCAGATGCGCAGCTCGCTGTCGATGTCGACTTCGAAGCTGTCGCCGAACACGATGCGGCCCAACCGTTCTAGTTCCGCGCGGAACGGATCGACGTAGCGCGACCGGGTCGCGTCGCGGTGCCTGGCCATCACCGAACGCAGCATCTGTGCTGCGCGGGCGCGCCGGTGCACCCGCTGGTACTCCGCTTCGGCATGCTCGCGTTCGCTTTCGGCCGCATCCAGCTGGCCTTTGCGGCCTTCGGTGCCATACACCTTCAGCTGCGTGCTGACCTCCCGCAGCGCCTCGGCCACCTCGTCGTGCCGGCTGTCCAGGGAATCGGCGCGACGCACCGCGTCGTCGAGCGCCTTGGCCACGGTGTCGGGTGCGGTGCGGGCGAGTTCACCGCCCAGCTCTGCGACGCGGGTGGTGGCGCTCCTCGCGGCGTCGCCGTCCGCTTCGGCCTTGACGGCCAGCGCGTCATCGCTGACGGATTCACGTTGCAACGCCAGCCGTTGGCGCGCCACGGTCAATTCGGCGTGGGCGGCGCCCACCTTCTCGCGCAGCACGCTCGCCGCCGTGGACTTCTCGGCCAGCCTCTTGCCCGCCGCGGCGGCGACCTTGCGGCAGGTCTCACAGTGCGCGACGGCCTGCTGGTGAGCCGCGGCCGCCGCGTCGAGTTCAGCGCGGGCGGCAGCGGTGTCCACGGCCGTATCCCACAGCCCCGCCTCGGTGGGCGCGCCGTCGCGCAGTTCGGCCAGCCGTGCCCGCAGCCCGTCGACGGTATCGTCACCGGTCAGCGCGTCGCGGGTGACCGTCAATCGGTCGCGGGCGGCGATGAGTTCGCGACGCCGCTGGTCCAGCTGGCGCGCGCCTTCGACGTCGTCGACACCGCCGGCGGCCAGCGCTTCGGCCAGAACCCCTTGAGCCACATCGAGTTTCGCCTGCATGTCCGAGGCGGGCAGGCCCGGCACCACCCGCGCAGTGAGCAGCCCCGGCACCTCGATCTCGGTGGGCGCGGTGGCGCTGGCCGACCAGCCGGCGCCGGCGTCGAGCACCACCGGCGCGCCCGCCACCCGCAGCTCGATGTCGGCGGCCGCGACGAGTTCGATCTGCGCCGACGCGGCCTGCACCTGGGCGGCAGCACGCTCGACCGCCAGCGCCGCGGCTTCGATCGCCCGCATCGTCGTGTCGGTCAACGCGATTCCCGACAGCTCGCGCTCGATCCGATCCAGGTCGCGCTGCGCCGCGTCGATTTTGGTCAGCCGTCCGGCCAGCCGATCGGCCTCGTCGCGGTCGGCCAGTAGGTGCACCGCGCGGCGGGCGGCGTCGACGCGAGCCTGGCTGGTCTCCACCGCCGTACGCGCCGCGTCGGCCGCGGCGTCGGCTTCGTCCTGGACCTCACGCGCGGTCGCCTCCTCTTCGGCGGCCTCGGCTGCGGCGGCCTCGAGTTCGGCGATCGTGGCGGCGCGCTCGTCGATCTCCGCGCGCAGCCGGCGTCGTTCGGTGAGCGCGGTGACCGACGCGGCGTGCGTGGCGTCGGCCGCGGCGGCGACCACCTCGGCCTCCTTCAGCTGTTGCGTCAGCGCGGCGACGGCCTCGGCGGCCGTGCGCGCGACCGTCAACTGGTGCCGGGCCTGCTCACGCTCGGCGGCCAGCCGGGCGAGATCCTCGGTGAGCGCGGCGTGGCGCCGCACCGCTTCGTCCACCTCGGCGACGGCCGCGGCGCAGCGGGCCACCTCCGCGTCGGCGTCGTGCAGCCGCTTGACCGCCGCGGCCCATTCGCCGGTGGGGCGGCCCGTCGGCGTGAAGTAGCGAAGGTACTCGGCGTCGATGCGGTCGATCAGCAAGGGCTCACTGCCGGAGAGTTGCACGGCCTCACCGGCGGCGACGTCGAGCGCCCGGGACAGCGCATCGGAGCCGGACAGATCGACCGGTGCGGTCGCCGCGGCCTGCAGCACCCGCTGGGCGCGCCACAGGTCGAGGTCGACGGTCTCGTCCAGCAATGCCCGCACCCGCTCGTGCGCCTCGTCGCCGCTGAGCTCTTCGCGGCGCGGGGCCAACACCGTCAGCTGCGTCTCGCACCGTTTGTGGAACCGCTTGTGGTAGATGAATCGATAAGGGCCGGTGGAGATTTCGGCAGTGATCTCGGCACCCACATCGGCATGGGTGGGCTTGACCTGTTTGACCTCCTTCTTGGTGGACCGGTCCTTGGCCTCCAGCAGCAGGTCGAGCGCCTCGATCATCGACGACTTGCCGATCTCGTTGGCGCCGCTGACGACCACCACACCGCGATCGGGAAACTCGATCTCTCGGTGCGTGATGCCGCGATAGTTCGTCAGGATCAGCCGGTGCAGTCTCACGCGGCACCCCGGTCCACGAGGCGCAACAGCAATGCCAGCGCCGCCCGGGCGTCGTCGCCCTGCTCGCCCTCTTCCCTTGCGGCGGCAACCAATTCATCGACCGCGGCGGCCGCGAATCCGCCGATGCCGAGATCGTCGAACTCACCGTCGGCGGGAAGCACCGCGATATCGCTGTGCCGCTCCCAAACGGTGAGTGCCGCGAACACCCGGGCATAGCGGTCCAAGCACGCGTCGAGCGCGGCCTTGTCGGTGATGGTCAGCGAACCGCTCAACGCGAGCCGCACCACGGTGCGCTCTTTGTCGGCCATGAGGTCGAGGTTGATGTCGAGGTCGGCCACGTCGCGGCCGCTGTCCACTTCACGACGCAGTGTCACAAACCGCCACCGGCCGACCCGCCGCGGCTCGACCCGCACCGGCCTACTCGGATCGTTCTCGTCGATGTCGACCAGCAGCACGTGCCCGGGGTCGGGTTCGACGTCGTCGTAGTTGGTGACCTCTGGTGAGCCCGAATACCAGACCCGCCCCGTCGACCCGACCTCGGTGCGAGAGTGCTTGTCCCCCAACGCCACATAGTGCACGGCACCGCGGGCCAGCGCGTCCTCCACCGCGGCCAGCCGGATCAGCGACAGCTTGTTCTTGTCGGGATCCAGCACGTCGACGCCGCCGTGGCCGACGACGATGCGGGTGACCCCGTCGGCGGGCAAGCCGTCGAGCACGTCGGCGACCAGATCGGTCGTCGGCGCCTTGGAGCGCCACGGCGCGGCGACGAGCTGCAGACCAGGGCGCACCTCGTGCACGCCGGCCGTGTCGAGAACCCTGACGTTGTCGGGGCATTCGGCGGTGAACAGCGCGCTGGTGTAGACCGATGATGCGTCCAGCGGATCGTGATTGCCGGGCAGCAAGTACACCGGAATCCCGATGGCGCGCATGGCTTCCAGTGCCTGGCTGACGTCACGCGGGGCGAGCTGGTTGTGTTCGAAGACGTCACCGGCGACGACGACGAACTCCGCGCCCGCCTCCGCGGCCAGCGTCCCCAGGCCCGCGACGGCATCGCGGCGAGCGGCCGAATAGCGCGGCTGCGCCTCACCGTTGAGGAAGTGACGGGTCATGCCGAGCTGCCAGTCGGCGGTGTGCACAAATCGCATCTCGGCCCCTCCTTCCCGCTGCTCGATGCCGTTTCTGCGTCAGGCAAGGCGAGTGTAGGTCGGGCCTCCGACAAGTCGGGGGACCTCGATCGGCATGTGCGTCAGCAAACACCTTAGACAGCCCTAGAGCGAGCGGGCGACGCGTGCCCGGCGCGCCTTGACCGCCCCGATCACGGCGTCGAGCACCAGGAATCCGACCAGGCTGACGCCGAGCAGCGGCAGGAACCACCCCATCGCGATCGCGGTCACCACAATGGCCACGATCGCCACGGGATGCAGCGTGCGCAGCGCGCCACGCCGCGGCGCGCGTCCGAGCGCCCAGGCCGAGCCGCGGGTCGGGCGTCGCTGCCACCACATCCGGTACCCGAGCACGATGACGGCCACCAAGGCGACCGCGACGGCGAGCAGCAGCAATTGGTTCAGCCAGCCGAACAGGAAGCCCATGTGCATACGGATGCCCCAGTCGGCCAGCTTGGCGACGAAGGAGTAGTCGCGGTGGTAGTCGATGACGTTGGAGACCGTCAGCTTCGCGGGGTCCACGGCAACGGAATTGGTGGTCAGCCGGTAGGCCTTGTCGACCTCCGTCACACCGACGGCGTGACCTGGTTCGGCCGGCAGCGTGACCTCCAGCGGCGCGCGCACGCCGTGTCCGTTGGCGACAGCGACCACGCCGTCGAAATCGACTGGGCCACTGCTGTTCTGAATAGTCAGTTCGGTATTCAATTGTGGGCGTTGCCATCCGAATGCTGCGCGAATGTCGTCGACTGTCGTACCGGCATACAACGACCACGTGATTCCGGTGGCGGACAAGAACAACAACATCGGCAGTAGCCAAACCCCCGTCACACCATGCCAATTCATGGTGCGGCTTCGGCCCGCCACGCTGAGGTCCACGCGCAGTACGCGACCCGCACGGTTGCGCCGACGCTCGTTGCGTGCCTTGACGATCCACAGGTACACGCCGCCCAACGCGACGACCCACATCCACGACGCCGCAAGCTCGCTGTAGACGCGGCCCGGCTCACCGAGTTGCAGATGCCGATGCAGGCCGTCCAGCCAGGTACTCAGCGGCAGGTAGCCGAACCACACCGCCTCGTCGCCGAGCACCCGACCGGTGTACGGGTCGACAAAGACGGCGCGCACGGTGTCCTCGCCGAGAGCGGGGTCGGTGAACAGCACCCGCGTGGAGTCCGTCGGTCCCTCGGCCGGGCGCATGCCGGCGATGGCCAGCGCAGGGAACGCCTTCTCCGCCGCAGCGGCTTGCTCGGTGAGGGACAGCGGGTTGCCGGCGGGTTCGACGAACAGGATGTCGCCGTAGACGAGGCGTTCCAGCGACGGGGCCAGCGCATAGAGCGCGCCGGTCAGCGCGGCGACGAGGATGAACGGGGCGATCAACACCCCGGCGTAGAAGTGCAGCCGCAGCACGAGCGGCCGCATACGCGCCGGAGCGGTGGGGGCGACGGCCGGTGCGGCGTCGACAGTTTGTTCGGGCACAGACATAGAGGCTTCTTTCATGGAGTTCTTGCGGTGCGCTGGACGCAGCGACGACGGCGCGCGCGAGCGCACCGACGAGGTGAGGGAAATGCGGCGCTGGGCCGGGGTCAGGTCAGGCCGCTAGCGGCGGCGGCCCGCGGGTGCCCCACCCGCCGCAGACCACCGACCGCACCGCGAGGCCGGTGTGCGTCCACACCAGTCGGATGCATCGTTGCTCGTCGCCGCGAAGCGCCAGCAGCACCATGACCAGACGCCAGATGCTGCCGACAAGGGCAGCCAGCAGGCGCTCGGCCGCACAGATCAACGCCGCACCGCCGAGCGCGGCGACCAGATGCGCCGCCAGCATCGGCAGCGACCACTGGCCGGTATGCGTGTGGCCGCCGGCCACCGCCAGGACGCAGTGCCCGACAACCTGACCCACGGACAGGTACAGCGTCACCGCCGGCACGGAACGACGCGCTTTCGCCGAGGATGCGAGCGCGCCGATGACGGCGCACGCGAGGACAAGCACGACAAGTGAGGGGCTGGCGGGCAAACCGCCGCCGCCGAGGCTGTGCGCGCCGATGGCCGTCGCGGCCGCGCAGGCGCCGACGAAGCCACCCCGCATGCGGGCGGCGGTCGCTCGGGCGGCGCTCATTCGTCGAAGCGTACCGTCTAGCGCGTGGTCGACCGGCGGGCAGGAGCGAAGCGACTCGGGGATGGACGCGGCTATCGCACCTTGCTGTTACTTCGGCACGCCAAGTCCGACTACCCGCCCGGGGTGGTCGACCACGATCGCCCGCTGGCCCCCCGCGGCATCCGCGAGGCCGGCCTGGCCGGGGATTGGCTGCGGGCGCACGCGCCGGCGATCGACGCGGTGCTGTGCTCGACGGCGCAACGCACCCGCGAAACGTTGGCGCGCACCCGGATCGACGCGCCGGTGCGCTTCGTGGAGCGGCTCTATGACGCCACGCCGGGCGCGGTGATCGAGGAGATCAACGGCGTCGACCCTGACGTGGAGACGCTGCTGGTGATCGGCCACGAGCCGGCGATGTCGCAGGTGGCGCTGGGCCTGGCCACCGCTGAGGGCAGCAATACCACTGCGGCCGCAAGCATTTCGACAAAGTTTCCGACGTCCGCGATCGCGGTGCTGCGTACCGCCGAGCCGTGGGAGGCGCTGACGCTGAGCAGTGCGGCGCTGGTGACGTTCCACGTGCCGCGCTAGACAGTGATTTCGGCGCGCGCAGTCGCGCTGAGCGCGACCAACTGCGCCGAAATCGCCGGGCTAGGAGGCGGTCGCGAGCGTCAGCTCCATCAGCTTGATCGCCATCCCGCACGCATCCATGCCCGGCGCCTGCGGGTTCACCCACCACCCGACGACGCCACCGGCGTCGCTGGCCACACCGCAGGAGCCGTTGGGGTCATTGGGCCGCATGACAATCGACTGGACACCGGCGACCGAGCGGTTCTCGATCTGGTACTCCAGCTTCTGCGCGACCTCGCGTTCGTTGTCCAGGCTGCCCTGCTCGAACCAGAACCGGGTGATGTCGATCAATCCGGCGGGATTGGCGGCCTGCCACCGGCATACCGCGCCGACGAAGGTGCTCTGGATGTCCAGCGGGTCGGCGCCGACCGTCTCGGCGAGGATGTCCTCGGTGAGCACCTCGCATTCCTTGAGCAGGTTCGGGTACTGCCGCTCGGAGTCGTCGTTGCGCGGCACGTCGCCCGACCCCGCCATCGCGGGGGCACCCTCCACCGTTCGGGTGCAGCCCAGCAGCATCGTCGCGGCAGCCAGCAGCGTGGCCAACCCGGCGAACAACCGGCGGTAGCGTCGGCTCATTTGGCGTTCACAATCGACTGGCGGGTGAGTTCCTTGGCGACCTCACACGGGTCGGGGAACGGTTTCTCCGCGTAGCTGACCGACCATTCGATGAAATCGTCCTCGAACTGGATGCCGATCTCGCACAGGTTGGTGCCCAGGGTCAGATCCTCACCGATCGCGATGAAGCCGTTGTGGCCCTCGATGTTGATGTCCTCCACGCTGGCGCGCGAAAGCTCTTCGGTCTTGCGCTCACGCCCGATCGGGCTGCCGCGAAACCAGGTGAACGAGAAATGCGGGCCGACGATGCTGCCGCCGACCAACCACTGGCACCCCACCGACGTGGTGGCGGTGTTCACCAGCCCGGTGACCCGGGTGAGCTCACCGATGGTCTGATCGCTGATCCCGCCGCATTGCGGGAAGAAGGGCCCGTGCTGGATGTTGTCCTGGGCCTGGGTGGTTTCCGTCGCCTCGGGTGAGGCCGGCTCCGAATCGGAGCACGCGGCCAGCGCCGCAATCATGGCCGCCGCTAACGCCGTCAACGCCTTGATGTTGCGGGTGCGGCCTGTGTCTGACGTGCGGGGGGTCACGCCTTGCACTGTAGCGGGGCGGGGTTGGGTCAACCACCGACATGCCGATTGACCAGGCTTTTCAAGCCACCGACGGGAATGTGCGACAGTTACGAAATGCTCTGGGCGCTGCTGCGACAGTACGTGCGGCCGTACCGAGGGCTGCTCACCGTCGTAGCCGTGCTGCAGGTGATCAGCACACTGGCGTCGTTGTATCTGCCGACCGTCAACGCCGCGATCATCGACGACGGCGTGGCCAAGGGTGACACGCGCAGGATCGTCGAGCTCGGCGGTGTGATGCTCGGGGTCACCGCCCTGCAGGTGTTGTGCGCCGTCGGCGCGGTGTACTTC
Organism: Mycobacterium hubeiense; assembly: GCF_002838065.1. GTDB lineage: Bacteria > Actinomycetota > Actinomycetes > Mycobacteriales > Mycobacteriaceae > Mycobacterium > Mycobacterium hubeiense. The sequence goes on from NZ_PIZU01000017.1 coordinate 62,067, forward strand.
GGGTCGCGGGCCGGTATGGGTTTCGGCCGCGACCTGCGCTCGGCGATCTTCCACCACGTCATCGGCTTCTCCGCCGCGGAGACCGCGCGCTTCGGTGCGCCGTCGCTGCTGACCCGCACCACCAACGACGTCCAGCAGATCCAGCTGCTGGTGCAGCTGACCTGCACCATGTTGATCACCGCGCCGATCATGTCGGTGGGCGGTGTCTTCATGGCCATCCACCAGGACGCCGGGCTGTCGTGGCTTCTGCTCGTCAGCGTGCCGGTGCTGGCGCTGGCGAACTACTGGATCGTGTCGCACATGCTGCCGATCTTCCGCACCATGCAGCGGCTGATCGACGGCATCAACCGCGTCATGCGCGAGCAGCTCTCCGGCATCCGGGTGGTCCGCGCCTTCGCCCGCGAGCCCTACGAGCGGGCGCGGTTCGCCCAGGCCAATCAGGCGTTGGCCGACACCGCGCTGGATGCCGGCCGATGGCAGGCGCTGATGCTGCCGGTGACCACACTGGTGATCAACGTCTCCAGCGTGGCGCTGATCTGGTTCGGCGGCTTGCGCATCGACGCCGGGCAGATGCAGGTCGGATCGCTCATCGCGTTCCTGTCCTACTTCATGCAGATCCTGATGGCGGTGCTGCTGGCGACGTTTATGTTGGTGTCGTTCCCGCGGGCCTCGGCGTGCGCCGAGCGGATCAGCGAGGTGATGTCGACCGCGCCCGGGATCGTCAGCCCGGCTCATCCCGTGCTTCCGGGCACCATCAGCGGCGAGATCCGGCTGGAATCCGCGGAGTTCAGCTATTCCGGCGCGGAGAAACCTGTGCTGGAGGATGTTTCGTTCGTGGCGCAGCCCGGCACCACGACCGCCATTGTGGGGTCGACGGGTTCGGGCAAGTCGACGCTGGTGTCGCTGATCTGCCGGTTGTATGACGTCACCGCCGGTTCGGTGCTCATCGATGGCGTTGACGTGCGCGATTACGACACCGAACAGCTCTGGACCGCAATCGGATTGGTGCCGCAACGCGGGTACCTGTTCTCCGGGACGGTGGCCGACAACCTGCGCTACGGGAAGGCCGATGCCACCGACGACGAGATGTGGGAAGCACTGCGGGTCGCGGCGGCCGACGATTTCGTCCGCCTGCACGCCGACGGTCTGCAGATGCGGGTGGCTCAGGGTGGGATCAACTTCTCCGGCGGGCAGCGGCAGCGGTTGGCGATCGCGCGCGCCGTCATCCGTCGGCCGGCCATCTATCTGTTCGACGACGCGTTCTCGGCGCTGGACGTGCACACCGACGCCCGGGTTCGTGAGTCCTTGGCTGAGGTGTCGGCCGGATCGACGGTTGTCATTGTGTCGCAGCGCATTTCGACGGTCGCCGAGGCGGACCAGGTGATCGTCGTCGACGACGGTCGCGTGGTGGGCGTAGGCACACACACCACGCTGCTGGCGGACTGCCCCACGTACGCGGAGTTCGCGGATTCCCAGTCGATGGGCGCGGGGGCTCGACCGTGACCGGCCCGATGGGGCGTCCCATCCGCGGAGTCATGCAGGCGCCGACGGAGCGCTCGCGCGACTTCAAGGGCTCGGCCATCCGGCTGGTCAAACGCCTCACCCCGCAGCGCGGGCTCACCGCGTTGGTGATCCTGCTGGGGGTGGCCGGCATCGCGATCGGTGTGATCGGGCCGCGAATTCTCGGGCACGCCACCGATTTGTTGTTCAACGGGGTGATCGGTAGGCAACTGCCCGCGGGTCTGTCCAAGGAGCAGGCCGTCGACGCCGCCCGCGCACGAGGCGACAACACCTTCGCCGATCTGCTGTCCGGCATGGACGTGGTGCCCGGTCGCGGCGTGGACTTCGCCGCCGTCGGCCGCACGCTGCTGTTGGCGTTGGGCTTGTATCTGATTGCGGCGCTGCTGGTTTGGATCCAGGCCCGAATCCTCAACGTCGTGGTTCAGCGCACCATGGTGGCGTTGCGGGCCGACGTCGAGGACAAGGTGCACCGGCTGCCACTGTCGTACTTCGACTCCCGGCAGCGCGGTGAACTGTTGAGCCGCGTCACCAACGACATCGACAACGTGCAGACCTCGCTGGCGATGACGATCAGTCAGCTGTTGACGTCGGTGCTGACGATTTTCGCGGTGCTGGTGGCGATGCTGACTATCTCACCGCTGCTGGCGCTGATCACCGTGACGACGCTGCCGTTGTCGCTGTGGGCGGTTCGCTGGATCACGCGACGGTCCCAGCGGCTGTTCGTCGCGCAGTGGGCCAACACCGGCCGGCTCAACGCGCACATCGAGGAGACCTACAGCGGTTTCACCCTGGTGAAGACGTTTGGGCACCGGGAGCACGCGCTGGCCCAGTTCCGCGATTTCAACGACGACGTCTACCACACCAGCTTTGGCGCACAGTTCTTTTCGGGGTTGGTGGCGCCGGCGACGACGTTCATCGGCAACCTCAGCTATGTCGCAGTGGCGGTGGTGGGCGGGGTGCAGGTGGCGACGGGCCAGATCACACTGGGCAGCATTCAGGCGTTCATCCAATACGTGCGCCAGTTCAACCAACCGCTGACGCAGGTGGCCGGCATGTACAACACCATGCAGTCCGGGGTGGCCAGCGCGGAACGCGTTTTCGACCTGCTGGACGCCGACGAGGAGCCGCCGGACGCACCGCGGGCGTTGCCGTCGCCCGACGGGCAGCGGATCGGCCGCGTGGAGTTCGACCACGTGAACTTCAGCTACCGCCCCGGCATCCCGGTGATCGAGGACCTGTCGCTGGTCGCCGAACCGGGCAGCACCGTCGCGATCGTCGGGCCCACCGGGGCGGGCAAGACGACGCTGGTGAACCTGCTAATGCGGTTCTACGACGTGGACTCGGGCCGCATCCTCGTTGACGGCGTGGATATCTCGACGGTCAGCCGGCACTCGCTGCGGTCGCGGATCGGCATGGTGCTGCAGGACACTTGGCTGTTCGGCGGCACCATCTACGACAACATCGCCTACGGCCGACCGGACGCCGGCGAGGACGAGGTTGTCGAGGCCGCCAAGGCCGCCTACGTGGATCGGTTCGTGCACACGCTGCCCGACGGGTATCAGACCTGGGTCAGCGACGACGGCGGCACCATCAGCGCCGGCGAGAAACAGCTGATCACGATCGCCCGGGCATTCCTTGCCCGCCCGGAGCTGCTGATCCTCGACGAGGCGACGAGTTCCGTCGACACCCGCACGGAGCTGCTGATCGCCCACGCCACCGCCGAACTGCGCCGTGATCGGACAAGTTTCATTATCGCGCATCGGCTTTCGACGATCCGCGATGCGGATCTGATCCTGGTGCTGGAGGACGGGCGGATCGTCGAACGCGGCACCCACGCGGAGCTGTTGGCCCGGCACGGCGAGTACTGGGCCATGGCGCGGGCCTAGTTCCTGCCGAGAGCAGATGGGGCGCGAGCCGAAATCAAGCGGTGTGCTCAATCCGAATCGGGTGATGCCGTCGACGACAGTTCGGCACGATGGACGCATGTCGACCACCGTGCATACCTTCTGTAGGTACTGCCTGGCCGCGTGCGGTGTCGAGGTGACGGTCGAGAACAACCGCGTCACCAAGATCGCCGCCGACAAGCAGAACCCACACAGCTGGCGGGATTTCTGCGCCAAGGGCCGCACCGCGCACCAGCTCGTCGAGCACCCGAGGCGAATCCTCAATCCCATGCGGCGCGTCGGCGACACCTACGTCGAGGCCAGCTGGGACGAGGCGATAGCCGACATCGCCGCCAGAATGAACGCGCTCATCGACGCGGACGGCCCCGACGCGGTCGGCGTCTACTACGGCAATCCCACCGGGTTCTCCTCGTCGAACGTCATCTTCATGAACGGCTGGCTGGACGCGATCGGCACCCACAGCCGCTACTTCGTCGGCTCGGTCGACCAGAACGCGATGCATGTGGTGGCAACGGCGATGTACGGGTCGATGCTGATGTCGCCGGTCTCCGACATCGACAACTGCGACTACTTCCTGCTGATCGGCACCAATCCCGCTGTCAGCGCGTGGAATTGGCTGGAGACGGTGCCCGGCGGCTGGCGGCGGGCGCTGGATCGGCAGAAGCAGGGCGCGACGATTGTCGTCGTCGACCCGTTGCGCACCGAGTCCGCCGAGAAGGCCGACGTACATCTGGCCGTCCGCCCGGGACAGGACTGGGCGCTACTGCTGGCGATGGTGAAGGTGATCCTCGACTTGGGCCTCGAGCATCGCCAGGACTGCGCGGAGCTCGCGACCGGAGTTCCCGAGCTGCGGCGGCTGGTCGGCGAGGCGGACCTCGACGATCTGGCTGCGCGATGCGACCTTCCGCGCGAACGCATCGAGCGGGTGGCGCGCGACTTCGCCGCGGCCCAGGCCGCGATGGTGGTCACCCGCACCGGCGTTTCGCTGCACGCCGGCGGAACCGTCGCGGAGTGGCTGGGCCATGTGCTCAACGTGATCACCGGGCGGATGGACCGACCGGGCGGACGTCGTTTCGAGCCCGGCTACGTCGACACGCTCCGGCTCGCGAGTTTCGCTGAGGCCAAACCGCACAAGAGCCGGCTGGCGGGTCGCGAGATGGTCGCCGGCGCACACGCGCTGTCCGAACTGCCCGACGAAATCACCACGCCGGGGCCCGGCCAGATCCGCGCTTTGATGATCAATTGCGGCAATCCGGTCGTGTCGGGGCCGGACGGCGCCAAGCTCGACAACGCGCTGGCGCAACTCGACCTGCTGGTGGCGATCGACTTCGTGCAACGGGAAAGTCACCGCCACGCGCACTGGCTGCTGCCCGCGGTGCACTGGCTGGAACGCGACGACCTGCTGGCGTTCACCAGCAGCATGCACGACGAACCGTATGTGCAGTACGGGGCGAAGGCCGTCGACCCGCCCTCAGGCGCCCGCGAGGAGTGGCGCATCTTCGTCGATCTGGCGCTCGCGATGGGTAAGCCGCTGTTCGGGGCCAGGGGTGTCAACGGATTCATCAAGGCGACTCGGCGCCTCGCCAGGATCAGCGGGCGGCCGGGTCTCGCGTTCGGCCCGCGCTGGCTCGATCGCCTGATGGTCGCGACGTCGCGAAAAATCAACGGGCGCAAGCTGAAATGGCGCGACGTCATGGCGCATCCGCACGGCATGGTGCTCGGCCCCCGCGAGTTCGGGCATTTCCGCGAGGCGCTGCGCACCGACGACAAGATGGTGCACGCGGCACCGCCGGAGTTCCTCGCGCGGGCACGGGAATTGCTCGCCGAACCGCACCCTGCGGCGCCGGACGGTTACCCGTTTCAGTTGGGCAACCGCCGCCATCGGCATTCCATGAATTCCTGGCTCAACGAGCTGCCGTCGCTGCATCCCGCGGGCAAACACAACGAGGTGCTCGTTCACCCCGAAGACGCTGCGGCCCTGGGCATCAGCGACGGTGACCGGGTGAAGGTGTACTCGACGGTCGGTGCGATCGAGCTGCCCGCGTCGATCAGTGATCGTCCGCGCCGCGGTGTTGTGGTGATCGACCATGGTTGGGGCTCAAGGATTTTCGATCCGCGCGGCGGTCAGCAGCCCGAATCCTACGGCGTGAACCGCAACCTGCTCGTCGACGGCGGATTGCTGGACCCGCTCTCGCAGACCTCGACGCTGAGTTCGGCCTACGTGGGGCTTGAGCGGGTCTAGACCCCGGGGCCCTCGGCGCGGAGGTCGTCGACGTTCTTCATCGCCTCGCGCAGCTTGCCCAGCCACTCCTCGGCGTGTTCGCCGCCGAGCTTGACGCACCACGCCAGTGCGTCGGACCGCGACCGCGCCACCCCGGCATCCACCAGGGTGTCGAGCACCTGACGCTCCGGCTGCTTGAGCCGCGTCATCACGGGAACGGCGATATGGGTGAACAGGATTCGCTCATAGCTGTCGGTACCGACTGCCCCGATTTCGACGCCCCAGGAGACCTTACGGCCGAACCTCTCCTCGGCCTCGTCGGCGATGCGCATGCGCTCGGGGCGGGTTTCCTCGCGGAACCGGGCCACCCGACCGGAGGCGCGGGCTTCGGTTTCGCCGCCTTCGGGTTCGGGGAGACGACCGATGACGGTGATCTCTTCGCGGTCGACGACAACTGTCGGATCGCCGACGAACCAGTCGTCGGGCAGACGCCCGGCGAACCAGTCCGATGCGTCGCTTGCATCGGGTTGATGGGCCTGTTGCCAGCCGCCAGGGCGGCCGGGCCGACCATGGAAATGATGTCGCATGATTACATAATTACACTGTTACAACGCCGGTGATACGGGTTTCACCTTCAGCGAACGGTTCGGTAAAAGCCGCTGGTCAGCGCTTCATCAGGACCGCGGCACCGCCGGCGAGCACCAAGGCGATCAACAGCAGCGCGGCCCATCCCGCGCCGAACACCACCCACACCACACCGACTGCGATGAGGGCCGGCGAGACGGCGAACAGCACCATGCCCGGATGCTGCTTGATGACCGCGAGGGCGCTATTGGCCCGAGTGCGGTCGATTTCCTTTGCCATGCCCTAAGGATGCCAGCCGTTGGCCTACTTTGGTGTCCATGACGACAACTGGTCAACCGAGCTGGCAACCCGACCCCGAAGGCCGCTACGAGTATCGCTGGTGGGATGGCCAGCGCTGGACCGATCAGGTCTCGCATCGCGGCCAGGTGAGCCAGGCCCCGATGGGCGGGCCGCCTCAGGCTGTCCCGGTCGCCGCCGCCTCCGGTGACGGGTTCGCGGGCATCACAGGCGATCTGGTCGACGGGCGGTTCAGCGAAAAAGAAGCCCAGCCGATCGCCAATCAGAACACGAAGATGCTGCGCGTGCGCCTGGGCGAACCGTTCATGGCCCGACAGGGGTCGATGGTCGCCTATCAGGGCAACGTCGACTTCGCCTTCGAGGGCGGCGGCGCGTCGAAGTTCATCAAGAAGGCATTGACGGGTGAGGGTCTGCCGTTGATGCGATGCCAGGGCCAGGGCGATGTGTTTCTCGCCGACCGCGCCTTCGATGTGCATCTGCTCCAACTGAACAACGCGGGTTTGTCGATCAGCGGCAAGAACGTGCTGGCGTTTTCCTCAAGCCTCGACTGGAACATCGAGCGCGTACGGGGCGGCAGCATGGTGGCGGGCGGGCTGTTCAACACCACGTTGCGCGGCACCGGCTGGGTGGCGCTGACGACCGACGGTCCGCCCGTCGTACTCAATGCCGCGGAGGCGCCGACCTTCGCCGACACCAACGCCGTGGTGGCCTGGTCGGCGAACCTGCAGACCCAGCTCAAGACGAGCTTCAAGGCGGGCGCGCTGATCGGCCGGGGTTCCGGTGAGGCGCTGCAGGTTTCGTTCTACGGCAACGGGTTTGTCATCGTCCAGCCCTCCGAGGGTGTTCCGATCACGGTGCAGTGACAGTGCGCGCGGGTTGCAGGCGCTTGGCGCGGTCGAGGCTCCACAGCGCCAGCGCCGACAGCGCCCCGACGAGAACCAAACCCGCCCAGACCAATTCACTGACACCCGCACCCCGGGCCGCGGCCAACAACGAGCCGGTGGCCACATTGCCCAACAGGATTCCGACGCCGACGATGGTGTTGTAAAAGCCGTAGTGAGTGGCCACAAGCCGCCCATCAGCGAGCGCGACGACGGTGTCCATCTCGAACGGAAACACCGCGACAGATCCGACCGCCAGAAAGACCGTCGCCACCACCAAAGCGGTGATCCCGGCGACGGTACCGAAACGCGTCCCGTCGGGAACAATGGTCAACGGCATGAACGACACCGCAAGGATCGTCATGCCTACGACCAGACTGCGCCCTGATCCCCAGCGCGCCGCGAACCAGCGGGTGATGCGCAACTGCCCGGCCACCGCGACCAGCCCGGAAACCACGAAAAGTACAGCTACGAGCAGTGATTCGGCATGCGGCACCAGATTCGCCGCTTGCAGCGGCAAGGCCAGGTAGATCTGGAAAGACAACACGTACGAGCCGATCATCGCCGCCGCGAACGCCAAGAATGAGTGGTTGGCCACCACTACCCGCCAGTTGTCGATGATCGAGGTCTTCTCCGCGGCTGGTTCGGCGCTGTGCTGTGGCAGTGCGAGCAGCTGCGCCAGGGTCAGCCCGGCGAAGACGAGTGCCGCGGCCAGCGCGGTGATCCGGAAGTCGAACACGACCAAGGCCAGCCCGACCAGCGGCCCCAAGAGGATGCCCGCCTGATAGAAGATGTTGAACAGGGCAAAGGCCTCGACGCGTCGTTCACCGGCGTCGGCCGCAAGGTAGGCACGCACCGCCGGGTTGAACAGTGCTCCGGCAAAACCCGTTGCCGCGGAAGCGATCAGCATCGCAGGCAAGGAGTTGGCCACGGCGAGCAGGCCGAAGCCGCCCGTCCGCAAGAGACATCCGGCGACGATCAACGGTTTGTAACCGAGTCGGTCCGCGAGCGTCCCGCCAAGGATGAACATGCCCTGCTGGGAGAAGTTGCGGACCCCGAGCACCAAGCCCACCGCCCACGCCGCCAGCCCCAGCGGGCCCGCGAGGTAGCCGGCCAGATACGGCATCAACATGTAGAAGCCCATGTTGATGCCGAACTGGTTGATCATCAGCATTCGGCTCGGCACGTCGAAACTGCGGAACTGTGCTAGGAATCCCATCAGCCGGCCACCTCCATCGGGTCGATCACCGTCTCGCAGCGGGTCCAGGACTGCACCACGTGCTCGCCCGGGTGGGCGATCAGCGCCGGCTCGCTCGGCGGGTCGCGATCGAGCAGTCCGTGTTGACGGCAGTAGTCGTCGTTGTAGACGGTGTCGAAATAGCGCTGCGGACCATCGGGGAAGACGGCTGCAATCGTGGTTCCGCGCGGGTGATTACGCGCCGCCCAACCGGCAACGAGCGCGACCGCGCCGACGCTCCATCCGCCACTGGCATAGTGCGTGGCGGCCAATGTGCGGCAGGCCCACACCGCCTCCGCCGGTGCCACCCAGTGCACTTCGTCGAAGGCCGCGTAGTCGACGTTGCGCGGATAGATGCTCGATCCCAGCCCCCGCATCAGACGCGACGACGCGGGTTGACCGAAGATCGTCGAGCCGATCGTGTCGACACCGATCAACCGCATGTCCGGGTTGAACTGACGCAGCACTCGCGCGATCCCGGCCGAATGCCCGCCCGTCCCCACCGAGCACACCAGCATGTCCACCTGACCGAGTTGGGCATTGAGCTCCAACGCGAGCGGCTGATAGGCGTCAACGTTGTCGGGATTGTTGTATTGATCGGGATACCAGGCGTGTTCGTCGTGGGACAAGAGCTCGGCCACCCGGTCGCGGCGCGCCTGCTGCCAGCCACCGGCGGGATGCGGTTCGGTGACCAGATCGACGTAGGCGCCGAACGCCGACAGCATCCGCTGAATGATGGGCTCCATCCCCGGATCGGTGACCAGGGTCACCGGATGCCGGTACATGGTGCCCGCCAGCGCTAGGCCCAAACCGAATGTGCCACTGGTTGATTCGATGATTCGTGCACCGGGCTGCAACTCGCCGCGGGCACGGGCGCGTTCCACCATGTGCATGGCGGGCCGGTCTTTCATGCCGCCCGGATTGAAGCCTTCGAGCTTGGCCCAAAAGCCGCGGTCGCTGCTACTGAATGGCGTGGAAATCCACAGCACCGGTGTGTGGCCGACCATTGTGCTCGGCTTGCGGTTTCTGCGGAGATCGCGATGTCGTGGCCCCGACAGTTCGGGGGCATGGATGGATAGGGCATGGTTCATGACGTCATTCGCTTCTGCATCGGAGCCGCACTTGCGCGGCCGCTGAATCGGACAGCGGTCACCAACCGTTCGCGACAGAGGCGCGATCGGCCTGATGCTGACCGTTCAGCGACGGGCGATGCAGAGCCGGGTCAAGAGCTGTTGACCGGCGAGGGTGGCGGGCTGCACCCGCGGTGGACCGCGGATCACCGGAAGGACGCGCCAGATGCACACTCCCGTCGCGACGACGACGGCGGCGACCAGGGCCAGCGCCGTCAACGTGGTAGCTGTCCGCGGGAGCACCGCTGAGGCCAGGTCGGGCGCGTGGTGTGTGGTGGCGTCCTGGATGTGGGGGTGCTCCACGATCGCCGCAGTCTCGTGTCCGGTCGACGCCGCAGTGGCGTGCGGAAGATGGACGGCAGGCGCATCGGACCCCGACATACACCAGTCGGAGGCGATGACGAGCACCCAGCACGCGGCCGCCACCGCGATCGCTGACCTCAGCAGCGACCGAGTGCGGGCGTCATCGAACGTCACAATGCACCCGACTGTAAGTGGTCGCTGTTCGGGGGGCGAGAAGGACGCGGGCCAAGGTCATGTTGTGACACAGTCGCAACCTGGGGTCGACCGGTCATCGTGACTGTGTCGGCTGAAAACCGCGCAGCCGCAGGCTGTTGCTGACCACAAACGCCGAGGAGAACGCCATCGCCGCGCCGGCCAGCATCGGGTTCAGCAGGCCGGCGGCGGCCAGCGGCAGGGCGGCGACGTTGTAGGCGAAGGCCCAGAACAGGTTGCCCTTGATGGTGGACAACGTCTTGCGGGACAACCGGATTGCGTCGGGCACGGCACGCAGGTCACCGCGCACCAGCGTCAGATCGCTGGCTTCGATCGCCACATCGGTGCCGGTGCCCATCGCGAGCCCGAGATCGGCCTGCGCCAGCGCCGCCGCGTCGTTGACGCCGTCGCCAACCATGGCCACCACCTTGCCCGCGGCCTGTAGTTGTTTGACGGTGGCGACCTTGTCCTGTGGCAACACCTCAGCGATGACCTCGTCGATGCCGACCTCTTTGGCGATCGCACGCGCGGTGGCTTCGTTGTCTCCGGTCAACATGATCGGCGTCAGGCCCAGCGCCCGCAGCTGGCCCACCGCCTCGGCCGACGTCGGCTTGACCGCGTCCGCCACCACGAGCACCGCGCGCGCCTTACCGTCCCACCCGACGGCGACGGCCGTCTTGCCGTCGGCCTCGGCCTCCTGCATCGCGGCGGTCAGCCGGTCCGGCAGGGGCTGCGACCAATCGGCCAACAGCCGGGGCCGGCCGACGATCACCGCATGCCCGTCGATAATACCTTGTACGCCAAGCCCTTCCAGGTTCGTAAAATCCGTGGCCGTCGGCAGTTCACCGACCTTGTCGCGGGCGCCCGCAGCGATAGCCTTGGCGATCGGATGTTCCGAAGCGTCCTCCAGTGCGCCCGCAAGCCGCAACGCCTGATCGGGCTGTTCGTCGTCAGCGGTGATCACGTCGAGCAGGGTCATGGCGCCCGTGGTGACGGTGCCGGTCTTGTCCAGCACGATGGTGTCGATACGCCGAGTCGACTCCAGCACCTCGGGGCCCTTGATGAGAATGCCGAGCTGCGCGCCGCGGCCGGTGCCGACCATCAGGGCGGTGGGCGTGGCCAGGCCCAGCGCGCAGGGGCAGGCGATGATCAGCACAGCCACCGCGGCGGTGAACGCAGCGGCGACGGGACCCCCGGTACCGATCCAGAATCCAAGCGTGGCAACGGATAGCGCGATGACGATCGGCACGAAGATCGCGGAGATCTTGTCGGCCAGCCGCTGTGCCTTCGCCTTGCCGTTCTGTGCGTCCTCGACGAGCTTGGCCATCTGCGCAAGCTGGGTGTCGGAGCCGATCCGGTTGGCCCGCACCACAAGTCGTCCGCCCACGTTGACGGTGGCGCCCACCACCTGGTCGCACTGGCCGACCTCCACCGGCACCGATTCGCCGGTGAGCATCGACGCGTCCACGGCCGACGAGCCGTCGATCACCACGCCGTCGGTCGCGATCTTCTCGCCGGGGCGGACGATGAACTCGTCGCCGACAGCCAGCTGCTCAACCGGAATACGCTGTTCCACACCGTCTTTCAGTACGGCGACGTCCTTGGCGCCCAGTTCGAGCAGTGCGCGCAGCGCGGCGCCAGCCCGCCGCTTCGAGCGGGCCTCGAAATAGCGGCCGGCCAGGATGAACGTCGTGACGCCGGCGGCCACTTCCAGGTAGATGTTGCCGGTGCCGTCGGTGCGGGAGATGGTGAGCTCGAACGGATGCGTCATGCCGGCCATCCCGGCGGTGCCCCAGAACAGCGCATAGACCGACCAGCCGAACGCGGCGATGGTGCCCATCGAGATCAGCGTGTCCATGGTGGCGGTGCCGTGCCGCAGGTTGGCCCACGCCGCCTGGTGGAACGGCCACGCGCCCCACACCACCACCGGCGCCGCCAGCGTCAGCGACAGCCACTGCCAGTTGGTGAATTGCAGCGCCGGGACCATCGCCATCGCGATCACCGGCACCGATAGCGCCAGCGAGATCAGCAGCCGCTGACGCAGCGACGCGGTCGGGTCATCCTCGGACGGCGCACCTTCTGGGGCCTTCGGCGCAGGCAGCGCGGCGGTGTATCCGGCTTGCTCGACGGCCGCCACCAGCTGGTCTGCGGAGATGTCGCCCGCGTAGTCGACGCTTGCCTTTTCGGTCGCGAAGTTGACCGTTGCGCTGACCCCGTCGAGCTTGTTCAACTTCTTCTCGATGCGCGCGGCACATGAGGCGCACGTCATGCCGCCGATCTGCAGTTCGACGTGGCCGGTTGCCATGGTGCTCTCCTGAAAGTTGATGTTAGTGGCCGTGGCCGGTCGCCGGGGCCTGGTCGACGGGCTGCGCGTCGTCAACGGACACGGTGAACTCGGCGGTGCGCACCACGTCGTCGTGCTTGAACTCGAGGAACAGCCGGTAGCCGCCGCCGCTCGGGAATGTGGTGTGGAAGCCGATGTCGGGGCCCGCAGGTGTGGTGCCGTCCCCGGGCTCTCCCATCGGGTGCACGTGAAGGTAGGCCAGGTCGGAGGCGCGCAGCGCAACCAGATGGCCGTAGGCGCCCAGGTAGGGCTGAAGATCGCTGACGGGCTTGCCATTTCGGGTGATCGACAGCGTCAGCTCGGATTCCTCGTTGGCCCGTGGGTGTGCGTTGATGCGCACGGTGTAGCCGTCGACAGTGGCCGTCGTGGCGGCGGCCGGCAAGGGCCGAGGGTCGTATCGGCCCGCGACGTCCAGGTCCGCGCCCAATGTCAGGGCCTGGCCGCCGGCCGGGGTGAAGTCAGCGAACACCCGGTAGTCCCCCGCCCTACTGAGATCCAGTGGGACGCTCCAGGTTCCGCTGGCATCCAGTGTCGGATGCACATGCTGATAGCCCACCATGTCGCGACGGACCACGATCAGATGCAGCTGCTTTTCGTGGCTTTCGACGTAGTTTGTGACCGCGACGCCGTTGGGCCCGATGATGCGAAAGCGCAGGGGCACTTGGGGACCGGCATCCACGCGCGTTTCGGCGAGCTCGAGGGTGTAGCCGTTCTTTGTGGATGTAAGGCCGTCGGGCAGATCCGCGCTCGCAGCGCGCGCCGAGGTGTCCTTTGGTTCGACTGCGACATTGCCGCGATCCGGGCCGACGGCGGCCCCGAGCCCGACGGCGGCGGCGAACACCACGACAAGGCCGAGCACGAAGCCGGCGATCTTCTGGGGAGCGTTCACTTTCTGCCCTTACTCAGCTGGCCAGCCGGTAGCCGGCCTCTTCGACCGCGCCCCGGATCACGTCGGCGTCAATCTGTCGGTCGCTGTCAATCGTGACAGTGCCGCTGTTCAGATCGACATCGACCGCCGCGACGCCGGGGATGCTGCCGACCTCTTCACGCACCGATGAGGCGCAATGTCCGCAGGTCATGCCCGATACGGTGACGGTGGTGGTGCTCATGCGGCGGTCCTTTCTGTGGATCTCTTCCAATGCAGTCATACCATACCCCCCCAGGGTATTCCATCCGGCTTTATCGAATCTTCATCGAAGGACTAGCGGAGCCATAGGGGCGGCGAGCAGGCTCGACTAGCAGTACGACTGTGAAGGCGGTGTGTAGATGATCCGTCGGCATCGATCTTGGCTGGCGGCCCTTGTGCTGATCCCGGCGATCGCGCTTGCGCTGATTGCGTGCACCGACTCCGCTCCCCCGCCGGTGCAGACGATCCCCGACAAGGGCGACCCATTCGACGACCTGCTGGTGCCGAAGCTGCAGGCGTCGGTGACCGACGGCGCGGTCGGCGTCGAGGTCGCGCAGCCCGTCACCGTGCGGGTCGACGGCGGAGTGCTCGGCCCGGTCAGCATGGTCAATGAAGTGGGCGAGCCGGTGGCGGGCCAGCTCAGTTCCGACGGGCTGATCTGGTCGAGCGCCGAGCCGTTGGGCTACAACAAGCAGTACACGCTGCGGGCAGAGGCGCTGGGCTTGGGCGGTGTCGCGCGTAATCAGATGACGTTCCAGACCCGCGCACCGGAGAACCTGACCATGCCCTACGTGTTGCCGAACGATGGTGAGGTGGTGGGCGTCGGGCAACCGGTGGCGATCCGGTTCGACGAGGACATCCCTAACCGGCTGGCCGCCCAGCAGTCCATCAAGGTCACCACCACGCCTGAAGTTGAGGGCGCGTTCTACTGGCTCAGCAATCGCGAGGTCCGTTGGCGCCCACAGAATTTCTGGAAGCCAGGGACGACGGTCGAGGTCGCGGTGAACGTTTACGGCGTCGATCTCGGGGACGGGCTGTTCGGTCAAGACAACGTCACCACCCGCTTCACCATTGGTGACGAGGTCATCGCGACGGCCGACGACAACACGAAGGAACTGACCGTCCGCATCAACGGTGAACTCGCCAAGACCATGCCGGTGTCGATGGGCAAGAACAGCACACCGACCAACAACGGCACCTACATCATCGGCGACCGCTACCCGCGCCTGATCATGGACTCGTCGACCTACGGTGTACCGGTCAACTCGCCCAACGGATACCGCCTCGAGGTCGACTGGGCCACCCAGATGTCCTACAGCGGAATCTATGTGCACTCCGCGCCCTGGTCGGTGGGCAGCCAGGGCAACACCAACGTCAGCCACGGTTGCCTCAACGTCAGCCCCAGCAACGCGGTGTGGTTCTTCAACAACACGAAACGCGGCGACGTCGTCCAGGTCGTGAACACCGTCGGCTCGACCTTGCCGGGTACGGATGGGCTCGGCGACTGGAACATTCCCTGGGAGCTGTGGAAGGCGGGCAACGCGAGCGCGTGAGGCTTGTTCAGCCGGCGTCGGGGCACGATGACAGGTATGACGGCACATCAGGGTGGCGGCTCGGCCGGGTATCGGGCACTGGTTGTCGACGACGAGGTTCCGCTGGCCGGAGTGGTGGCCAGCTACCTCAAGCGGGAACACTTCGAGGTCAGCACCGCGCACAACGGGCACCATGCGCTCGCCTTGGCCTGGGAGAACGACCCCGACGTTGTGGTGCTCGACCTTGCGCTTCCGGGCCTCGACGGCTTGGAGGTATGCCGCCAGCTGCGCACCTTCTCGGATGCCTACGTGGTGATGTTGACCGCGCGCGACACCGAGATGGACACCATTGTCGGCCTGTCCGTCGGCGCCGACGACTATGTGACCAAGCCGTTCAGCCCCCGCGAATTGGTGGCACGCATCCGAGCCATGCTGCGCCGTCCCCGCAGCGTCACCCCGGGTAGCGAGGTCGGCCCGGCGCAACCCCCGCGGGTGTTCGGCCCGTTACGGGTCGACGTTGCCGGACGGCAGGTGTTCATCGATGATGATCCAATCATGTTGACGCGCACCGAATTCGATGTCTTGGCCGCGCTGTCGGCTCGACCCGGTGTCGTCTTGAGTCGACGGCAGCTTCTCGACGCGGTCTGGACGCACGACTACGTCGGCAACGAGCACCTCGTCGATGTCCACATCGGCCACCTGCGACGCAAGCTCGGCGACGATCCGGCCGCCCCCCGGTTCGTGATCACCGTCCGGGGCGTCGGATATCGAATGGGAGATGGACAGTGACGTCGCCGACGAAGCGCAGTCCGGGAATCGGGGTCCGGCTGCTGGCGGCCCAGGCCATGGTGCTGCTGGCCGGTGCGGTGACCACCTGGATCGTGGCCGCTGTCGTCGGGCCGCCGCTGTTTCGCGAACATCTCGAACTCGCCGGAGTACCAGCCGAATCCAGCGAGCAGATGCACGCCGAAGAGGCGTACACATACGCCACCGCGATCTCCATCGGGGTGGCCTTGGGTGTGGCCGCGTTGGCAGCGCTGGTGGTGACGTGGTACCTCAGCAGGCGGGTGCAACGCTCGGTCACCGAAGTGTCCTCGGCCGCCGCGGCCGTTGCCGACGGGCGCTACGACGCTCGCGTGTCCCCACCGCGGTTGGGCGACGATTTCGACGCTCTGGCAGAGGCGTTCAATCAGATGGCAGGTCGACTCGAATCGGTGGAAGCGACCCGGCGTCGCCTTTTCGGTGACCTCGCTCACGAGATTCGCACACCGGTGTCTGTGCTGGAGGCCTATCTCGAAGCCGTCGAGGACGGCGTGAAAACCCTTGACCCGGAAACCACCACCCTGTTGCGTGACCAGACCAAGCGGCTGGTCCGGTTTTCCGATGACGTTGCGGCGCTTGCTCAGGCGGAAGAAGGTGGCGCCCTCATCGCTCCGACTTCGGTGCCGCCCGACACGTTGATCGGCGCCGCGGTGGCCTCGGTGACAGACCGATTCGCAGCCAAGGGCATTGCGCTCGCATCGGATGTCGACGCGGATCTACCTTGCGTATGGGTGGATCCACAGCGATTCGCCCAAGTGCTGGGCAACCTGCTCGACAACGCCCTTCGACATACTCCGAGCGGTGGCCGGGTCGACGTGGTTGCCCGCGCAGACCGGGGTCAGCTCCGGATCACCGTGGCAGACAACGGCGACGGAATTGCCGCCGAACACCTACCGCATGTATTCGAACGCTTCTATCGCACCGATACGGCACGCGACCGCGACCACGGCGGGGCCGGAATCGGCTTGGCGATCACGAAGGCGATCGTCGAAGCTCATCAGGGCCGGATCAGCGTGGCCAGCGAAGGCCCAGGGACCGGAACAACTTTCACGGTCACGCTGCCATTCGATCGGAGCTAGAGCTCGCCGAGAAGCCGCTTCATGGTGTCGATTTCCTGCTGCTGCGTGGTGACGATCGCCCGTGCCATTTCGATCGCCGGCGGATATTGACCGTCGTCGATTTCCTTCTGCGCCATGGTGATTGCACCCTCGTGGTGCTCTATCATCTGCGTCAGGAACAGCTTGCCGGCTTCGACGCCCTGCGCGTTGTTCAGCGCCGTCATGTCCTCTTCGGACATCATGCCGGCCATGCCCGACATGCCCGGCATGTCACCGTGTCCCGGGGGCATCGATGACATCGGCGGCATGGGCGGATTGCCCCACTGCTTCAACCAGTCCTGCATCTGCTGGATCTCGGGGCCCTGGGCGGCCTTGATCTGATTGGCCAGTTCGCTCACTCGAGGATCGATGCCCTGCTTGGCCAGCAGCATGTCGCTCATTTCGACCGCCTGCTGGTGATGGGGAATCATGTGTTGCGCGAACATCATGTCGGCGTCGTTATGCGCTTCGGCACGCTGCGTGGTGGTCGGGCTTGCCGCCGCCGACGTGGTGTGCCCCGGTTCGTGCTCCGTCGCAGGTTCGGTCGAATCGCTACACCCGGCCGAGACAACCAGCGCCGTGATGGCGCCGGCACCGATCAGAACTGTTCGCTTCCACATGTCTACGAGCCTTCCGGCGATCCATCAGGCTCCGCTAGTGGTTCGATGAAGTTTCGATAAAGCCCGCCCCGGGCGGGTTAAGCCCGCTCGACGCGGAAGAGCTTCACTTCGTCGCGCACGCCTTTGAGGCGGCGTGCACCCATCGGGAACCATTCGAAGCCATCGGCGTTGCCGACGGCGTCCCGCGTCGATTCCGCGACCAGCACCGTCCCGGGACGCGCGGCGGCGGTCACCCGGCTGGCCAGATTGACGGGACTGCCATACCAGTCGCCGGCCCGGGTGACCGCGCAACCGGATGCCACACCGATTCGCAAGCGTGGCAAGTCATTTGCCGCCGCTTCGTCGGCGAGGTCCAGCACCGCCGACAACAGCGGGACGGCCTGGAAGGACACCAGCATCACCGCGTCGCCAATCGATTTGACGAACCGGACCGGAGCCGTCGCGACATCGTGGGCAAGTTCGGCCAGCCGGCTGGCCAGGCGCTCCAACTCCTCGGGCGGCATCGCCTCCCCCAGCCGGGTGAACCCGGCGACGTCGGCAAAGGCGACAGTGACCGCTCGGGCGCCGGGCAGCATGCCCGCGGCGCGCTCGGCGGCGGTGACGGCCTCCTGCTCGAACGAGTGCCGCAGTTCCAGACGTGTCAGGTCGTCCATCAGCGGCCCGATCTTGGGAGCCGCGCGAATCGCCAACTGCTCGGACGCCTTGGCCAATTCGATCTCGGTGGCCCCCGGCCGCAACAGCGTCTTCAGGGCCGCTTCGCGCATCATCGCGGCCGCATGCCCCAGGCTCTCCACGAGCACCCGCATCACGGCAACCGCATCGTCGGGGTGATAGCCGAGATCCAAAAAGAACGTCACGTGCCGTACCGCTTCGGCGTCCGCACGCGGCAAGACAGCGGCATCGGGATCATCGATGCGGGGCAGGCCGATGGCCCGCTGCAGGCGTTGCAGCAGCTCCAGCTCGATTCCCGTCGACTCGCAGATTTCGCGCGCCGATACGAGGGTCCCGTCGTCGCCCAGCACCCGGTAGGCGGGCAGCATCAGCGGAGCCGCCACCGACGCGCGAATGTGTTCGATGTCAAAGCCCCGCTCGAGCAGCCAGGCGATAAGCTCCGCGCGTTCTTTACGCGCCTCGCCCTCGAGCCCGTCGAGCAGGCCCAGCGCCTCGAAATCGAGGTCAGCCTCCATGCCGCCACACTATTCGCTCAACCGGGGCCGTCGAGTCCGATTCCGCGTCCGCTTCGGCACGATGTCCGATGTGATGGGACCATGACGACGCTGTACGGACTGCCGCCGATCATCGGCGACGGCGCGCGGCTGCTGATCCTCGGCAACATGCCGAGCGCGATGTCGCTGGCGGCTGGGCAGTACTACGCAAACCCACGAAATGCGTTCTGGCGCATCACCGGTGAGATCTTCGGGTTCGACTCCGCCGGCCCATATCAGGAGCGCGTCGCGGCGTTGCAGTCCCACGGTGTCGCGGTGTGGGATGTGCTGCATTCGTGCCGCCGCGTCGGCAGCCTGGACTCCGCCGTGGAACGAGACAGCATGGTGCCCAACGATTTTGCGGCGCTGCTCGTCGAGCATCCGACGATCGAGCGCATCGTCTTCAACGGCGCGGCGGCCGAACAGAACTTCAGCCGGCTGGTGCAGGACAAGCCGTCGATCCCCACCGTGCGGCTGCCGTCGACGAGCCCGGCTCAGACCATGCGCTACCCGGACAAACTGCGAGCCTGGCGGACCGCATTGGCGTGACCCTCAGCCGCCGTGTCTGGCGGCATACTCGCCCGGCGTGCAGCCCAGCATCGCACGGAAGTCGTTGATGAAATGCGCCTGGTCATACCAGCCGAGCCGGACGGCCAGGTCGGCGAAGTCGACGCTTGGATGGGTCTCGATTTCCAGCGCGGCCTGCTGCAAGCGGTATCGGCACAGCACCCATTTCACCGGGACGCCGACGTATCGACGAAACACCCGCTGCGTCGTGCGCACGCTCCACGGCGAGCACTGCATCACCTGATCCACCCGGTGCAACCGGTCGTCATCGCGGATCCGGTCGATCAACGCGGTGAGCGCCACGTACGTCGCATCGAGTTCACCCCGGTAGGCCGCGATCGCGACATCCAGCGCAGCGGCCGCCGAGCTGATGTCGTTGTCGAGATCGATTGGCCCACCGAACAACTCCTCGTCGGCCAGTTGCACGCGCCCGGTCAATGCGGACGCATCCCGGTTGAACCGCGCCGCAAAGCCACCCGGGCGGAACCGCGCGCCGACCACCGCGCCGCGCTCGCTGATCGTGGTGCGAAACACCCGCTCCACCACACCGTGAACCAGTGTCGCCGGCAACCGAAAACCGTGTCGCGGACCGTCTTCCCCCCACTCATGGGTGAGATGAACCGACGGGAACGTGATCACGGTGCTGTCGTGCGGTTCGCGCCCGCGAAGATCCCAGCTGACTGACCAGAAATGGTCGACGAACCGTGCAGTGTCCTCTGATGGCGCCCAGCGGTGCAGGTCGAAGACGTCGGCGCTCGCGGCGCGCCCGACCAGGCCGCGGATGGGGGCCGGTTGTGTCGCGTTTTTCCAAGCGCCCACGGATGTCAAGGCTACGAGTTCTGCGAACCCGTCTTGCAGGTGCCCTGCCAGGCCTAGACTTTGCCGGCTAGCACATTTTCGACCTTTCCGTCCGATCCGCGGACGGACGTTGAGGCCGCCTCATCACGTGAGGACGCCTGATGATATCTCTATCTAGAAGCGCACATTTTCGGCAGCTTGCGCTCGGCGGCTTGATTGCGGTGGCTGCGACGTTGAGCGGCAGCGCTTTTGGCGACAGTGCGATCGCCTGCGCCGACACCCAGGGCTGGGACGAAGCCGCCTATCAAGAATGCGTGACGGGCTACGAAGCGCAGAAGGAAGACGACTACGTCAGCTGGTACGAGGGCGTGAAGGGGTGCTGTAAAGGGCTCGGCGGGGTGTGGCACGACCAGCAGCCCGGCCAGGAAGCCCGCTGCGACCCGCCGAAGCCGAGGTTTGACGTGCCGCCGGTCGGCGGGATCAGCGAGGTGCTGACGCCCGCTCCCCCACCACCGCCGGTGAGGCAGCCGCCGGGCGTCATCAACGAGACGCTCGCCCCCGTGCATCCGTGAACGCGTTGGCGCGTTTTTCCAAGCGGGCCTTGGGGGTCCGTCACGACACTCGGTGACATGAGCGTCAAAGCGATTCCGGAGGGCTACACGAGCCTGACCCCGTTTCTGTGTGTCGACGGCGCCGCAGAGGCGATCGACTTCTACGAGTCGGTTTTCGGCGCCAAACTGGTAGATCGGATGGACGGACCCGACGGCACGGTCGCCCATGCCGAACTCGATTTCGGCAACGGCCGGCTGCAACTGGGCGACCCGGCGGAGGCCTATCAGATCGCCGCGCCGGACCCCCATGCCCCGGCCACCCATTCGATCGGGCTGTACTGCGAGGACGTCGACGCGGTTGTCGCCAAGGCCGAGGCCGCGGGCGCCACGGTCCGCGAGCCTGCGCAGACCTTCGTCACCGGTGACCGGTTCGCGTCGATCGTCGACCCGTTCGGTCAGCGCTGGACGGTGATGACCCGCGTCGAGGACGTGTCACCGGAGGAGGCCAAACGCCGCTTGAGCGAGTGGGCCAAACAAAACGTCTAGCCGCTCCAGCCCACCACCGCGAGACTGTCGTTATCCAGACGAAGTGCGAGTAGCGACCCCGGTAACAACAGTCTCGCGGGTGTTGGCCTCGGGTTGGCCTCGCGACGACCCGCTACCGTTGCGGCATGTCCTGTGTCTTCTGCGCCATCGTCGCCGGCGACGCCCCGGCCATCCGCATCTACGAGGACGACGACTATCTGGCCATCCTCGACATCCGCCCGTTCACCCGCGGCCACACCCTGGTGTTCCCGAAGCGCCACACCGTCGACCTGACCGACACCGCGCCGGATACGGTCGCGGGCATGGCGACGCTGGGCCAGCGCATCGCCAAGGCCGCGCGCCTGTCGGGTCTGGATGCCGACGGCAACAATGTCGTCATCAACGACGGCAAGTCGGCGTTCCAGAGTGTCTTCCACATCCACCTGCACGTAGTGCCGCGGCGCAGCGGGGACAAGCTGTCATTCGCCAGGGGCATGGTGCTGCGCCGTGACCCCGACCGCGAGGAGTCCGGCCGGTTGCTGCGCGAGGCGCTGGCGCAGTTGGATGCGGCTCAGCAAGACTGAGCGTCATGGACATTTCCCGGATGATCGAGCAGCGCATCGGCGTGCCGCTGTTGATGCTGCACGACAAGATCTACCAGGGCACCAACGGCCGCATCGGCCACCGGATCCCGTTCGGCCCGCCGAACCTGCTGCTGCATACCGTCGGCGCCAAGACCGGACTGCCGCGCACGAATTCGCTGACCTACGCCAGGGACGGCGACACGTACCTCGTCGTCGCCTCAAAGGGCGGTGACCCCAAGGCGCCCGGCTGGTACCACAACCTGAAGAAGAACCCGAACGTCGAAATCAACGTCGGGCCAAAACGATTCAAGGTAACGGCCAAGCCCGTGCTGCCCGACGATCCGGACTACAAACGGCTGTGGGAGATCGTCAACAAGAACAACGCCAACCGCTACGAGAACTACCAGAAGCGGACGTCGCGGCCGATCCCCGTGGTGGTGCTGACGCCTTAGAACAGCTCTTTGGCCAACAGCTCCAGTGTCTTGACGCGTCCTGGCGACGACGCCGGATCCGTACCGCGCCGGGCCGATGCGACGGGGTTGACCATCAC
The DNA here is from genome assembly GCF_002838065.1 of Mycobacterium hubeiense. Lineage (GTDB taxonomy): Bacteria > Actinomycetota > Actinomycetes > Mycobacteriales > Mycobacteriaceae > Mycobacterium > Mycobacterium hubeiense. The sequence goes on from NZ_PIZU01000017.1 coordinate 84,440, forward strand.
CTCGTCGACGCCGAATTCCTCGGCCAGCGCCCGCATCTGCTCGGCGGCCTCAGAAGGTGATCCGACGACCGCCCGCCGCAACCCGGCGTCGACGATCCGCTGCTCCTGCGGACTCAGCGACGCCGCTTCGGCGTCCTCGACGAGGTCGAGCGCCCCGAGCGGCTGACCGGTGCGAAGCCGAGCCATCATCTGCAGGTTCGGCAGCATCAAAGCCCTTGCCTCAGCGGATGTTTCGGCTACCACGGCGTTGACCGTCAGGAATGTCAGCGGCTCCGAAGCCAGATCACTCGGCCGGAACTCGGAGCGGTACACCGCCAGCGCTTCAGCGGTGCCCTGACCCGAGAAGTGATGCGCGAACACATACGGCAATCCCTTGGCCGCCGCCAGATGCGCGGAATACATCGACGAGCCGAGCAGCCACAGCATCGGCTCTGAGGTCGCCAAGGGTGTGGCCTTGAGGATGTAGCGCTGATTCGGGATGGGCACCCGCACCCCGCGGGCGCTCATCAATGCGACCACGTCGTCCAGATAATCGGGGAACGCCTCGATGTCGCGATCATCGCGGCCGGCCGCACCGCGCAGCGCCATCGACGTCACCGGATCCGAACCGGGCGCCCGGCCGATGCCGAGGTCGATGCGCCCGGGATGCGCGGCCTCCAGCAGCGCGAACTGCTCGGCGACGGCCAGCGGCGCGTGATTGGGCAGCATCACGCCGCCCGAGCCGAGCCGCAGTTGCGACGTCTGCGCGGCCAGGTGCGCAATCAGCACCGGCGGGCTGGTGGCTGCCACCGCAGGCATGTTGTGGTGCTCGGCGAGCCAGTAACGGGTGTAGCCGAGCCGGTCGGCCGTCTGCGCCAGGTGCGTCGTCGCCGCCAACGCATCCGACGTCGACTGGTCGGTGCGCACCGGGACGAGATCGAGCACGGAAAGTCGCATGACAGCGTCAACGCCAATTCGCCGCAACGCGTTCCCTGGGCAGGCGAAACAGTTGACAAGCTCACGTTACGGCGCTGCTATCGACATATGGACGTCCTCGTCGTGGTTGGGGCGTATCTGCTGGGCGCGGTCCCGTTCGCTCAGATCGTTTCCCTGCGCCGGCACGGCACTGATTTGCGTTCGGTCGGCACCGGCACCGTTTCCGGCACCGGCCTGTACCGGGTCGGCGGCTTCGGCGCGGTCGCGCTGGGCGGCGGGCTGGACGTGCTCAAGGGTGTGGCCGCCGCGATGCTCGCCCGCGACGACAAGTGGTTGGCGGTCGGCGCGGCCGCGGCCGTGGTGATCGGCCACTGCTGGTCGGTGTTCCTGCGCGGCGCCGGCGGCCGGGGGTTGTCGCCGGCCATGGGCGCGCTGGCCGTCCTGTACTGGCCGGGCGCGGCGCTGCTGCTGGNCGCGGCCGTGGTGATCGGCCACTGCTGGTCGGTGTTCCTGCGCGGCGCCGGCGGCCGGGGGTTGTCGCCGGCCATGGGCGCGCTGGCCGTCCTGTACTGGCCGGGCGCGGCGCTGCTGCTGGCGGGGCTCGCGATCGGTCGGCTGGTCAAGGAAACCGGGCTGGCGGCCTTCGTCGCCGACCTGATTCTGGTGGTGGTGCTGACCGTCACCCACACCGGTTGGGGGTTGGCGCTGGCCGGGGCCGTCGTGCTGCCAATGTTCGTCAAGCGGGTGCTCGGCAACGCACCGTTCCCGGCCGACAAGCTGCAGATCGCGGCGAACCGGCTGCTCTACGACGCCGACCGTCGCCGTGCCCGGCGTGACGAGACACGGGCGGCGACCCTGGAGGCGATGGTCGGGTTACTGGCGGCGCGACTGGACCGCCACCGCGACGAGCTGAACCGCCTCAATGTTTATCCCGTACCCGACGGCGACACCGGCGACAACCTGGTCGCGATGATGGACGCGGTCACCGCTCGGCTTCCGGGCGACGTCGTGGACGCGGTCGCGACCGGCGCTTTGTACGGCGGTCGCGGCAGCTCGGGCGTGATCTTCGGGCAGGCATTGCGCGGGTTCGCCACCAGCCTGCCCGATCGCTTCCAGGCCGCGGACCTGGCCTCGGCGCTCACCGCGGCCGCGGCGGCGGCCCGCGACGCCGTCGGCGACCCGGTCGAGGGCACCATCCTGACCGTGGCCGACGACGCGGCCCGGCGGGCGACGGCCGTGGCGGCCGCCGGCGCCATCGCCGACGTGGTCACCGCCGCCGCCGAGGAAGCGCGGCGCTCGTTGATGCGGACACCCGATCTGCTGCCCGCGCTCGCCCGCGCGGGGGTGGTCGACGCCGGCGGGGTGGGCTATGTGTTGTTCCTGGACGCGCTGGCGGAGGCGGTCACCGGATTGGCGAATCCGCCGATCGAACTCGCGTCCGCGACACAGCAGGCGGAAGCCATGGAGGCCGGCGCCGGCGGACAATACGAGGTGATGTGCCTTATCAGCGCCGACCGCGCCCGGTTGCAGCAGCTGCGCGAGAGGTGGCTGGCGCTCGGCGACACGATCGCAATCGCGGGCGGCGATCACACCTGGCGCTGCCACGTGCACACCGACGACGTGGACGGCGCGCTCGCCGCGGCGCGGGAGGCCGGCGCCGTCTCGGAGGTCGAAGTCACCGACCTCGCCGGCCAACATGGCGGCGCGGTGCAGTGACCCGCGTCGACGACATCATCCTGCGGACGGCCGACGGCGCCCGGCTAGCCGGCGACGTGTACCACCCGTCCGACACACCCCGCGGCGGAGTCGTTGTCGTGCACGGCTTTTCGGCCACCCGTCGACTCGAAGCCGTCGTCGAACAAGCGCGCTCACTGGCTGATGCCGGCTACCTGGTGCTGACGTACGACGGACGCGGGCACGGCATGTCCGACGGCGAGTGCACGCTGGGCCGTCTCGAGGTACACGACGTCGGGGCCGCGGTGGCCCACCTCGGCGGCGCGGTCGACCAGATCGTCACGGTCGGCGCGTCGATGGGGGCGCTGGCGGTGCTGTCGCATGCGGTCGGCAACGGCGGGCTGGCGGGCATCGTCTTGGTCAGCATCGCGACGTCGTGGCGATCGGTCACCACGGCCCGTGGCGCAGCGGCGGCCCTGTTCACCCGCACCACGGCCGGACGCGCGTACATGCGCCGCGCGACCGGGACGCGCATCTCGCCGATCTGGCAGTCCTCCGGCGCGCCCACCGCCCAGGTGCGACGGGTTCATGTGCCGGTGGCCATCGTGCACGGCAAGGCCGACGCGATGGTTCGAGCGCGGGCGGCGCTGGACGTGTACCGCGCGGCGTCCGACCCCCGTCGCATCGATCTCGTCGACGGCATGGGGCACGCGTTCCAGCTCGAAGGTGTCCCCGCGGTGACGCGGGCGGTCGAGTGGGCGTTCGAGCAGCACCCGGTCAACCGGTAGCCGTCAGCGCCGGATCCTCCCACGCCACACCGATGACCGGACCGGTGCTGGCGGCCATCACCGGGCTGAACAGCGCGATGTCGACCTCGACGTCGGGTCGTGCGATGCGGATGCGCTCGGCGAGCTGACGGGCGTCGTCGTCCAGCAGCGCGTGGCTGACCACGACGCGGCCGGGGCTGCCCTCCGGGAAAACCGCCAGCACCCGCCGATAGACGCGCTCGATGCCGCGACGGATGCCGCGCACCGCCCCGACGGGCCGCACCTCGGCTTCGGGTCCGAAGGTCAGCATCGGCTTGACGTCGATGGCGTCGCCGAACTTCGCGAGCGACGTCGGCATCCGCCCCGTGTAGGCGAGCCGCTTGAGCCCCTCGAGCACGAACTCCAGACGGTATGAGCCACGCCGACTTTCGGCATTTCGGACCAGTACCTCGAGACTTGCACCGCGGTGCGCCTCTTCGGCGAGCCGACGCACGTATAGGCCCTCGGCGGCGGCCGCGGTCTTGGAATCCACGACTTCTGCGGGGACGCCGACGATTCTGGCGGCCGCGCGCGCGCTGTCGAAGGTGCTGCTCAACCGTTGCGCCAGGGTGACGACGAGCAGACCGTCGGCGCCGGCGTCGACCGCACCCGCCATGACGTCGAGCCAGTCCCCCACCGACGGCGCGGCGGTCTTGTGGCTGATGGTGTCGTCGAGGCGGGCGTAGAACTCTTCCGCGGTGAGGTCGACGCCGTCGCGGTACTGCGTGCCGTCGAGGATGAGGATGATGCCGACCATGCCGATATTGAGCCGGGCCCGCAGCTGCGGAGACAGACACGCGACGCTGTCGGTGATGACGGTGACGCTCATGACATCAGATCCTTTGCATGAGCGAAGATTTCGTCGAGCATCGCCGGTGTCAGCTTCCCGGTGAAGGTGTTCTGCTGGCTGGGATGGAAGCAGCCGATCAGGTGCCTGCCAGACGGCAGCTCGGCCGTCGCGGCGTGGCCGAACTTCGGGGCCGGCTTCGGGTGATCACCCACCATGTGCAACGCCGCGCGCCAGGCGAACGCGCCGAGCGCCACGATCACCTTTACATGGGGGCCGACGAGCCGCCATTCGGCGTCCAGCCACGGCGCACACGTCACGCGCTCGGCCGGCGTGGGCGCATTACCCGGCGGTGCGCATCGCACTGCCGCCGCGACCCGAGTGTGCTTGAGCACCAACCCATCTGCGGCGTCCACGCACTCGGGCTGGTTGGCCAGCCCGGCGCGGTGCAGGGCGGCGAACAGGAAGTCGCCGGATCGGTCACCGGTGAACACCCGCCCGGTGCGGTTGCCGCCGTGGGCGGCCGGTGCCAGACCGACGATCATCAATCGTGGTTCTTTTGCGCCCCAACCGGTTACGGGTCGGCCCCAGTAGGGCTGATCGGCAAACGACTTCCGCTTGACGACCGCCACTTCTTCGCGCCAGGCCACCAGCCGGGGACAGGCGCGGCACACCGACACCAAGGCGTCGAGCTCGTCGACCGACGTCACGGCGGCGGCCAGCGCGCAGACCTGCGCGGCGTCGAGTGCGGCCACGGTGTCGGGCGTCGCGGGATCACCCGGCCAGCCGGCACCCGGCGGCACCGGCGAGTCGAACAACGCGCCGGTGCGGGGATGAGCCAACAGCACACCATTACTGTGCCCGCCGCGGAAAATGCGGTGCCGAGCGGGTTGGTTCGCTGTTAGATTCGGCCGCGGTATCCGATGAACACCTCCAAGCGCGGCCCACTGTTGCTGATCCTGTTCGCCGCGCTGATGGCCGGTACGGGCAACGGCATCTCGATCGTCGCGTTCCCCTGGTTGGTGTTGCGGCGCACCGGATCCGCGCTGGACGCGTCGATCGTGGCCATGGCGGGGACTTTGCCGCTGCTGGTGGCCACGCTGATCGCCGGCGCGGCAGTGGATTACCTGGGCCGGCGGCGGGTGTCGATGATCTCCGATCTGCTGTCCGCGTTGTCGGTGGCGGCGGTGCCGGTGTTGGCGCTGACGTTCGGGGCGGACGCGGTCAACGTCGCGGTGCTCGCCGGGCTGGCCGCGCTGGGCGCGTTCTTCGACCCGGCAGGGATGACGGCGCGCGAGACCATGCTGCCGGAGGCGGCGACCCGCGCCGGGTGGACGCTGGATCACGCCAACAGCGTCTACGAGGCGGTGTTCAACCTGGCCTACATCGTCGGCCCCGGCATCGGCGGCCTGCTGATCGCCACATTGGGCGGCATCAACACCATGTGGGTGACGGCGGGCACGTTCGGCTTGTCGATCGCCGCGATCTCGGTGCTGCGGCTGGAAGGCGCCGGCAAGCCCGACCTTGAGCAGCTGCCCGAGCGGGTGTGGACGGGCATCGTCGAGGGGCTCCGGTTCGTCTGGCGCACACCGGTTTTACGGACGTTGGCATTCGTGGATTTGGCCGCGACGGGGCTGTACATGCCGATGGAGAGCGTGCTGTTTCCGAAGTACTTCAGCGACCGCGACGAGCCGGCACAGCTGGGCTGGGTGCTGATGGCGTTGAGCGTCGGCGGCCTGATCGGCGCGCTGGGTTACGCGGTGCTGTCGAAGTACATGAGCCGGCGGGCGGTGATGTTGACCGCGGTGCTGACGCTGGGTGTGGCGATGACGGTGATCGCGTTCCTGCCGCCGCTGCCGCTGATCTTGGTCCTGTGCGGCATCGTTGGCTTCGTGTACGGGCCGATCGCGCCGATCTACAACTACGTCATGCAGACCCGCGCGCCGCAGCACCTGCGCGGCCGGGTGGTCGGGGTGATGGGTTCGCTGGCCTATGCGGCGGGACCGTTGGGGTTGATCGTGGCCGGGCCGCTGGCCGATGCGGCGGGCCTGCACGCGACGTTTCTGGCGCTGTCGCTGCCGATGCTGTTGCTGGGCGTGGTCGCGGTGTTCTTGCCGGCGCTGCGGGAGCTGGACCGTTAGCGCCGGCGTTGGCTAGGCCCGGACCCGCGGCGGGGCAAAGACTTTCGCGAGTCGTCGCACCGCCCGCGGGTCGCCGTCGATGTTGAGCTTGCCGTCGGCGACCAGCGCGGGCACCCGGCCGGGGTCCATCGCCGCGGCCAGCACATCGACGTCGCCGGTCAGCGTAACGTCGACGGCGGTGTCATCGTCGACCGTGTCGACGCTGTGGCGACCGATGCGCATCGTCGTCGCGCCCTCCGGCGTCACCAAGCGCACGACGGTGTCCGGTCCGCTGCGGTCCTCGCGGACGAAGGCCCGCACGGCCCTGGCCAACCATTCGGGGCGCACCGCGTCGCGTGGTTCGCGGGTCTCGAGCAGGTGTCGGCCCCACCGCGCGAATGCGTTGACGACGTCTTCGAGTGCGCGCCCGTCGTCGGTGAGCTCGTAGACGCTGCCGGTCGCCGGTTTGGGCAGGCTGCGCTTGCGGACCAGGCCGTGTTTCTCCAGGTCACGCAAACGCCCGGCCAACATGTCGGTGGCGATCGGTTTCAGCCCCGCCAGCAGGTCGCCGTAGCGCTTCGGCCCGTCGAGCAGGTCGCGCACGATCAGCAGCGACCAGCGGTCGCCGACCAGATCGAGGCTCTTCGCGAGCGCACAGTGCTGACCGTAGGAGCGGGACGCCATAGCGGCAGTCTACTGGGTGCTTGGTTTTTCAGAGTTAGTACTTGCTTTTTCCAAGTATCTGGATTTAGCGTGTTCACATGACCACACTCACCAAGCTGGCCGATGAGGCCGCGGCGGAGGCTCTGGCTTTCGCCGACCTTCTCGACGAGACCGTCGACCGCCACTCCCCGACTCCCTGCGAGGGCTGGACCATCGACGACCTGGCCGCCCATGTCGCAAGCGGCATCTTTCGCGACGCGGAGTCCTTTCACCGGGCGCGTCTGGGCACGTCAACACCTCCCGGCGAATTGGCCTTGGACAGCAAGGATTTCGCTGAAGCGATTCGGTTGGGCGTCGATCACCTGCGTGATGCCGTGGACCGTGGGCCGTCGCCGTGGCCGACGGTTCCGATGCCGTTCGGCGGCTACCCTGCCGACGTCGCGCTGCAATGTCTGGTCATCGAATTCGGTGTGCACCGCAACGACTTGGCGATCGCGCGCGGCGACCTGCAGGCACCGTTCAGTCCGGCGACGCTCGAGGCGATGTTCGGGTTCGGCGAGCTCTATCTGCTGATGCAGGCCGCGCCGATGGGCAGCGGACCGATCGGCTTCACGGTCGTCGCGCCGTCCAAGACGGTGGCCATCAGCTGGGACGGCAGCGCCTGGTCGGCCGGACCGGGCGACGGGCCGCAGTGCCGCATCACGGCATCCGACGACGCCGCCGCACGCCTGATGTTGCGACGGCTAGACATCTTTGACCCGCAGATCTCGCTGGACGATCCGGCCGGGGTGGCCGATCGTTTCGCCGACGCCATCAGGCCGCTGTGATGTTGGTCGACATCGCCGCGGAGCCGGCGCTCGAGCATCTGCTGGACATTCGCATCGCGCTCGATCCGGTGCACATCTTCACCACGCCGGTCGGCATGCGGATTACGAGCATGATCAAAGAGGGCCGCTGCGAGGGCCACGCGATCGCCGCGGACGTGCTGCCCGGCGGTGGCGACTGGGCACTGTTCGGCACCGATCGGGTGGCCCGCCTGGACGTGCGGGCCACGCTGCGCACCGACGACGGCGCGGATATCCACTTCACCAACACCGGCCGCATCCAGATGAGCCCCGAAGTAGCCCAACGCTTTTCGGCGGGTGAACTGATCCGCCACGACGAGATGTACGCGCGGTCCAGCCCGTTGTTCGACACCGACGACGAACGCTATCGGTGGCTCAACGCGGTTCATACTGTTGCGATCAACGAGGTTTCGCTCTCGGCGGTGCACTATCGGGTGTTTGCCGTGCGCTGACTAGGATTGGGGGGTGCAGTCCGTATTGGCCGAGCTCATTGCCGAGCTGCCCGAGGGTGTCGTCGTCACCGATCCCGACATCCTCGCCTCGTACCGGCAGGACCGCGCCTTCGATCCCAGCGCCGGGACCGCGATGGCCGTGATCCGGCCGCGGCGCACCGAAGAGGTGCAGACGGTGTTGCGGTGGGCGTCGGCGCACAAGATCGCGGTGGTACCGCGCGGCATGGGCACCGGGCTGTCCGGCGGGGCGACGGCGCTTGACGGCGCCATCGTGCTGTCGACCGAGAAGATGCGCGATATCACCGTCGACCCGGTGACGCGCACCGCCGTCGTCCAGCCCGGCCTGCTGAATGCCGAAGTCAAGAAGGCCGTCGCCGACTACGGGCTGTGGTACCCGCCGGATCCGTCGTCGTTCGAGATCTGCAGCATCGGCGGCAACATCGCCACCAACGCCGGCGGGCTGTGCTGCGTGAAGTACGGCGTCACCACCGATTACGTGCTGGGCCTTCAGGTGGTGCTGGCCGACGGCACCGCGGTGCGCCTCGGCGGGCCGCGCCTCAAAGACGTTGCGGGGCTGTCGTTGACGAAGTTGTTCGTCGGCAGCGAGGGCACGCTGGGGGTGATCACCGAGGTGACCCTGAAGCTGTTGCCGGCCCAGCATCCGGCATGCACCGTGGTGGCGACGTTCGATTCGGTGGAGGCAGCCGCGAGCGCCGTCGTCACGATCACCGGCAAGATCCGGCCGTCGATGCTGGAGTTCATGGACTCGGTCGCGATCAACGCCGTCGAGGACAAACTGCGGATGGGCTTGGACCGCAATGCCGCCGCGATGATGGTGGCCTCCTCCGACGACCGCGGCGCGGCCGGCACCGAAGACGCCGAATTCATGGCGCGGGTATTCACCGAAGCCGGTGCGAAAGAAGTGTTTTCGACCGACGACCCGGACGAGGGCGAGGCGTTCGTCGCGGCCCGGCGCTTCGCGATCCCAGCGGTGGAGGCCAAGGGTTCGCTGCTGCTCGAGGACGTCGGGGTGCCGCTGCCGGCGCTGGCCGATCTGGTCGGCGGCGTGGCGAAAATTGCGGCCCGGCACGACCTGATGATCTCGGTGATCGCGCACGCCGGCGACGGCAACACCCATCCGCTGATCGTCTTCGATCCCGCCGACCCCGCGATGGCCGAACGCGCGCACACCGCGTTCGGCGAGATCATGGATCTCGCTGTCGGCCTGGGCGGCACCATCACCGGCGAACACGGCGTCGGCCGGCTCAAGCGGCCGTGGCTGGCGGGCCAGTTGGGGCCTGAGGCGATGGCGCTCAACCAGCGGATCAAGCAGGCGCTCGATCCGGACAACATCCTCAATCCGGGCGCGGCGATCTAGCGGTTCGCGTACGTAACGCCGGCAGTTGACACCGTCTGGGATTTGTCGTACTCATGAGACATGACAGCTTCTGTGTCTCATGAGGCACGCTTCGAACTCGCCGACGCCGACACCTGGCCCAACCCGTGGCCGATGTACTCGGCGCTGCGCGACCACGATCCGGTACACCACGTCGTGCCGGCCGACCACCCCGAGCATGACTACTACGTGCTGTCTCGCCACGCCGACATCTGGGCGGCGGCGCGCGATCACGAGACCTTCTCCTCGGCACAGGGGCTGACCGTCAACTACGGCGAACTGGAAATGATCGGCCTGGCGGACAATCCGCCGTTCGTCATGCAGGATCCGCCGGTGCACACCGAGTTTCGCAAGCTGGTTTCACGCGGCTTCACGCCTCGCCAAGTGGAGGCCGTGGAGCCCAAGGTCCGCGAGTTCGTCGTCGAGCGCATCGAGGGGTTGCGCGCGAAGGGCGGGGGCGACATCGTCGCGGAGTTGTTCAAACCGCTGCCGTCGATGGTGGTGGCGCATTACCTCGGTGTGCCCGAGGAGGATCGCACACAGTTCGACGGGTGGACCGACGCGATCGTCGCGGCCAGCACCGAACCCGGCGGCGTGGCGACCGCGGGCGACGCCGTCATGCAGATGATGGGCTACTTCTCCGAGCTCATCGAGCGGCGGCGCCGTGAGCCCGAGGACGACACCATCTCGCATCTGGTGGCCGCGGGCCTGGGCGCCGATGGCGATATCGCGGGCACGCTGTCGATCCTGGCGTTCACGTTCACGATGGTCACCGGCGGCAACGACACCACCACCGGCATGCTGGGCGGCACCGTGCAGCTGCTGCACCGTCGGCCGGACCAGCGGCGGCTGCTGGCGGAGAATCCCGCGCTGATCCCCGACGCGATCGACGAGTTCCTGCGCCTCACCTCGCCCGTTCAAGGCTTGGCCCGCACCGCCACCCGCGATGTCACCATCGGTGACACCACGATTCCGCAGGGCCGCAAGACCCTGCTGCTGTACGGGTCGGGCAACCGCGACGAGCGTGAATTCGGCCCGGACGCAGGCGAACTCGACGTCACTCGACGTCCGCGCAACATCCTGACGTTCAGCCACGGCGCCCACTTCTGCCTGGGTGCGGCCGCGGCGCGTATGCAATCGCGGGTCGCGTTGACCGAGTTGCTCTCGCGCTGCCCGGATTTCGAGATCGACGAGTCCGGCGTCGTCTGGGCCGGTGGAAGCTACGTACGACGGCCGCTGTCGGTGCCGTTCACGGTGAGGTCCTGATGCCCGGCGACTGGCTCGCCGCACGACGCTCCGAGGTGGCCGCCGACCGCATCCTCGACGCGGCCGGCGAGTTGTTCGCCCGGCAGGAGGCCGCCACCGTCGGCATGCACGAAATCGCCAGTGCGGCAGGATGTTCACGGGCCACGCTGTATCGGTACTTTGAGAATCGCGAGGCGCTCTACACCGCGTATGTGCACCGAGAGAGTTATCGCGTCTACCAGGAGATGACGGAGAAGCTGGCCGGCGTCCACGATCCAGCGCAGCGGCTGCTCGACGGCATCACGGTGGCGCTGCGCATGGTCCGCGAAAGTCCCGCGTTGTCATCGTGGTTCGCCACCAATCAACGGCCCATCGGCGGCGAGATGGCCGAACAGTCCGACGTCATCAAGGCGTTGGTGGAGGCGTTCGTCGCCTCGCTGGGCCCCGGCGACAACGTCGAGCACCGGGCGCGCTGGCTGGTGCGGGTGATGACGTCGCTGCTGGTCTTCCCCGGCCGCGACGAAGCCGACGAGAGGGCCATGATCGAGGAGTTCGTACTCCCCACCGTGATACCCGCCGCCGAGCGGGCGGGCCAATAGCCGCGAGCGACCGTCAGGCCGACCAGTACGCCTGCGCCTTAATGGATTTGCGGGGGATCTGGTATTCCTCGCGGAACAGCTTGGCCACTGCGCGGGTGGTGCGGTTGTCGCACGCCACCCAGCCGAAGTGGTCGGACGCGTCGAACGCCGCCGAGCGCACCGCCTCGACCAGCGCCTCGCCGGCGTTCTTGCGATCTACCCACACCACGTCGGCGTCCCGCGCGATCGGCAGCTCGCGGTCGTCGTCGTGCGCCGACTCCAGGAACACCCGCGCCGGGGCGTCACCGATCGCGTCGAGCAGGGAGTTGATGGCGGGCAGCGAGGCGGTGTCGCCGACGATGACGTATCCGGCCGGAGGCGGCTCGGGCAGCGAGAAGTTGCTGCCCAGCACGGTCACCTCGAGCACGTCGCCGGCCTTCGCCTGCTGCGCCCATCGCGTGGCCAGCCCGTCGTGCATGGCGAAGTCGATGTCCACCGTGCCCGCCGCGGGGTCGGGATTGACCAGGGTGTAGCCGCGCTGGTGCGATTTCGCACCGTCGGGAAACCAGCCGCGCACCCACATCGTCGGGTGGAGGGGACGGTCGTTGAGCAGCTCGGGCGCCGTGAAATGCAGCCGCAGGTAGTTCGGGGTGATCTCGGTCCGGCCCGTGACGGTCATCTCGTAGTCGCCGCCGCGCCACAGCTTGACCAGCGCACCTTGGATCCCACGCGATGTCTTTTGGTCGGACATCTGCCCTCATTTCACTCGACAACTTAGGGCAGCATAACCTATCTAAGCGGCCAAGGCGGGGCCCCTTAGGAGCGGACGCGCGTGAACCGGTGCAGCAGCCAGGCCAACGGGATCGTCACGATCATCGTGACCACGAACAGATTGACCATGGAGCCGGTGTAGATCGGATACCGCAGGATCTCCACCATCACCAGCTCCATGGTGATCAAGTGGATGAGGAAGATCTCGTAGGAGATTTCGCCCAGGAACACCATCGGTCTGCTGGCCAGGAATCGCGAGTACCAGCCGCGATTGCCCAGCGCCAGCGGCGCCACCGCCAACGTCGCGATCACCGTGTAGAACGCCGTCTTGGCCAGCGCCTCGCGTAGCTCGGCGGGTGAGGTGGTGGGTTCACCGGCGATCGGCGTGGAGACGATGAAGTAGCAGATGATCGCCAGCGGCAGGCAGGCGAACGCGTAGGCGCGCGCCCCCATCGCGTGCAGCGCCGCCAGCATCATGCCGCCGACGAACCACGCCAGGTAGGTGGGCAGCCAGAGCCGGGCGCCGTCGGGCAGGAAGTCGGTGGTGTGCACCAGCACCAGCCACGCCGGTGAGATCGCCAACAATGCGACCAGTCCGGTCAACAGCAACCGGGGCTGCCAGCGCCGCCGGCACAGCAACACCAGCAGGAGGTAGGCCAGCGCAGGCAGCGCGATATAGAACGCCACCTCCACGGCAAGGCTCCACATCTGCGTAAGCCCTTGGTGCAGAAAGGCGTACAGGTAGTTGTCGGTGTAGATCTGGGTCAACGTGAGGTTGCGGAACAAGCCTTCCCAGGTGTGTCCGGGGTTCGGCCCGGCGGTGCGGAAGTGGTACACAAGGTAGGCCGCCAACACGGTGACGACATAGGCCGGCATGATTCGTCGCACCCGGTGCCAGGCGTAGCGGCGTACCGACGGTGGCGGGCCGCCGGTGGCCGCGGCGTCGACCCAGGGCCGAAACAGCAGAAACCCCGACAGCACGAAGAAGATCGGCACGCCGATCTCCATCCGGGAGCAGACCAGCCCGAAATAGCCCTGCGGGTATTTGCCGGTGGTGTAGGCGGCGTGGGTGCCCATCACCAGAAGGGCTGCGACAGCGCGGATTCCGGTCAGCGAGGCGACCCGCTCGGCTTTCGAAATCGATTCCAGGCCGCCTTGGGCGTCCAGGTCCCGCGACAACGTCATGGGGTTTTCCGACGGCTTTTCGCCGGACCCCGATCCGGCTGCAGATTGATCTTGACGCCCGAGATCCGGGTGTTCTCAAGGGCTTTGAGCGTTTTCTTCGGCAGCTTGGCCGGCAGTTCAACGAGCGAGAAGTCGGGACGGATGGTGATGTGGCCGAACTCGCTGCGGTGCAGACCACCTTCGTTGGCGATCGCGCCGACGATATGGCCGGGCCCGACTTTGTGCCGCTTGCCGACGGAGATGCGGTAGGTGGCCAGGCCCTCGCGGGGCTTGCGGTCGGGTTTCGCCGAGCGCTCGGGTCGTTCGCGGCGTTTCTCCGGCGGCGGCTCGACCATGAGGAACTCTTCGCCGTCGCGCGACTGCACCGCCAACGCGGCGGCGATATCGGCCATCGTCACGTCGTTGTCACGTTCGTAGTCTTCGATAAGCCTGCGGAACAGATCGATACCCGGCGCGTCGAGCGCCTCGCTGATCGAGTCGCGGAACTTCGCCACGCGTTGGGCGTTGACATCCTCGACGCTGGGCAGCTCGGCCTCGATCAGCGTTGAGCGGGTGGCCTTTTCGATTGACCTGAGCAGGTGGCGCTCGCGCGGCGTGACGAACAGCAGCGCGTTACCCGAGCGGCCGGCGCGTCCGGTGCGGCCGATGCGGTGCACATACGATTCGGTGTCCTGCGGGATGTCGTAATTGAGCACGTGGCTGATGCGTTCGACGTCGAGGCCGCGGGCGGCGACGTCGGTGGCGATGAGGATGTCGATGTCGCCGTTCTTCAGCGCCGCGATGGTCCGTTCCCGCTGGGCCTGCGGAATGTCGCCGTTGATGGCGGCCGCGGCGAAACCACGGGCCTTCAACCGCTCGGCCACCTCCTCGGTGGCCTGCTTGGTGCGGACGAACACGATCATCGCCTCAAACGGCTCGACCTCGAGCACCCGGGTCAGCGCGTCCATCTTGCGCGGCCCCGACACTTGGATGTAGCGCTGCGAAATGTTCTCCGCGGTCGCGGTTTTTGCCTTGACCGTCACTTCGACGGGATCGTGTAGGTACTTGGTGGTGATCTTGCGGATGGCGGGCGGCATGGTCGCCGAAAACAAGGCGACCTGCTTGTACTCCGGGGTGTCGGCGAGGATGCGTTCGACGTCCTCGGCGAAGCCCATCTGCAGCATCTCGTCGGCCTCGTCGAGCACCAGGTAGTCGAGATGGGACAGGTCCAGCCGGCCCTTTTCCAGGTGGTCGATCACGCGGCCGGGCGTGCCGACGACGATCTGCGCCCCGCGTTTGAGCCCCGCCAGTTGTGGGCCGTAGGACGAACCGCCGTAGATCGGCAGCACGTTGATCTGAGGCAGGTGCGCGCCGTAGCGGCCGAACGCCTCGGCGACCTGCAGTGCGAGCTCCCGGGTGGGGGCCAGCACCAACGCCTGGGTGGCGCGGCTGGCCGTGTCGATCTTGGACAGGATCGGGATGGCGAATGCCGCCGTCTTGCCGGTGCCGGTCTGGGCCAGGCCGACCACATCGGAGCCGGCCAGCATCGCGGGGATGGTGGCGGCCTGGATGGCCGACGGCGTTTCGTATCCGACGTCGCCGACGGCCTGCAGCACCGACGGGTGAATCTGCAGGTCAGCAAAGGTCAGTTCGGGCGACGTCACGTGTGAAGTCTAGAGGTAGCGGCGCGGTCGACCCGCCGCGCGCCTGCCGGATGACCGGGGCCGATGCCGGTATGTTGCCGGTTTGTGAGATGGGCGTGGGCGATCGCGGTCGCGGCGGTCACGCTCGCCGGCTGCGGTTCGGGTGATTCCACCGTCTCCAAGACCCCCGGACCGACGGCCACCAGCGCACCGCCGACGACGGGGCCGCCGCGCGCGGCCGCGCCGACCCCGACCACCAGCGCGCCCGCCGATCCGTGCGCGGTGAACCTCGCCGCGCCGGAGATCGCCGAGGCGGTGTCCGAACTGCCCCGCGACCCGCGCAGCAACCAACCATGGAGCCCCGAGCCGATCGCCGGGAACTACAACGAATGCGCGCAGCTGTCGGCGGTGATCGTGAAGGCCAACACCAACGCCGACAACCCCAACACCCGCGCCGTCATGTTCCACCTCGGCAAGTTCATCCCGACCGGCGTGCCGGACACCTACGGGTTCAACGGATTGGACGAGTCGGCGACGACCGGCGACACCGTCGCACTGAAGTACTCCGGCGGCATCGACGGGTTGGCCAGCGTGGTGAAGTTCCGGTGGAACGGCAACGGCGTGGAGCTTGTCGGCAATACGAGCTGAGCCGCGAAATCGAATTCCGCCACCGTGACCTGTCGGTGCGCGGGCATAGGGTGACAGCGTGTTCGTCGCCGACGACAGAGTGGTCTACAGCGCATCCGACCTCGCCGCCCATGCGCGCTGCGAGTACGCGCTGCTGCGGGCGTTCGACGCACAACTGGGCTGGGGTCCGCCCGTCGCCACCGAGGACGAATTGCTCGCCCGCACCGCGAAACTCGGCGGCGAGCACGAGCAACGCCACCTCGATCAGCTGCGAGCCGACGACACGGTCGCAATCATCGGGCGCCCGCCCTACACCGTCGACGGCCTGACCGCCGCCGCCGAGCAGACCATGCGCGCCGTCGAGCGTCGTGCCCCGGTCATCTATCAAGCCGCCATGTTCGACGGCCGCTTCGCCGGCTTCGCCGACTTCCTGCTTTACGACGGCGCGCAGTATCGGCTGCGCGACACCAAGCTGGCGCGCTCGGTCAAGGTCGAGTCGCTGCTGCAGCTTGCGGCCTACGCCGATGTGCTGGCCGCCGCCGGTGTGCCGGTCGCCGACGAGGTCGAACTGGTGCTCGGCGACAACGCCACGGCCTCCTACCGGGTCGACGAACTGCTGCCCGTGTACCGGCCGCGTCGCGCCGAATTGCAACAGCTGCTCGACGCGCACCTGGCCGGTGGCCGGCCCGTGCAGTGGGACGACGAGACGGTCCGGGCCTGCTTCCGCTGCCCGGAGTGCGCGATTGCGGTCCGCGCCCACGATGATCTGCTGCTGGTGGCCAACATGCGGGTCAGCCAGCGCGCCCGGCTGCTCGACGCCGGCATCACCACGATGACGCAGTTGGCCCACCACGACGGCCCGGTGCCCGAGCTGCCCGCCCGCACCGTCGAAGGATTGGTCGCACAGGCACGCCTGCAGATCCAGCCGCGCACCGACGGGAAGCCGCCGTATGCGATCGCCGACCCGCAGCCGCTGACCCTGCTGCCGCACCCCGACAAGGGCGACCTGTTCTTCGACTTCGAGGGCGACCCGCTGTGGACCGCCGACGGCCGCGACTGGGGGCTGGAGTACATGTTCGGCGTGCTCGAGGCCGGCGGTGCCTTCCGACCGCTGTGGGCGCACGACCGGGCCGGCGAACGTCGCGCGTTCCTGAAGTTCCTCGAGCGGGTCCGCAAGCGCCGCAACCGTTTTCCTGACATGCACATCTACCACTACGCGGCATACGAGAAGACCGCACTGCTGAAGCTGGCCGGGCGGTATGGGGTCGGCGAGGATGAAGTCGACGACCTGCTGCGCAGCGGGGTGCTGGTGGACCTGTATCCGTTGGTGCGCAAGTGCATTCGCGTTGGCACCGAGAACTACAGCCTCAAATCGCTCGAGCCGCTCTATATGGGTAGCCAGTTGCGGTCCGGCGATGTCACCACCGCCGCCGACTCGATCACCCAGTACGCCCGGTTCTGCGAGCTACGCGCCGCCGGGCGTGACGAGGAAGCAGCGGTGCTGCTCAAGGAGATCGAGGACTACAACCTCTACGACTGCACCTCGACGCGCAACCTGCGCGACTGGCTGATCAGCCGCGCGATCGAATGCGGCGTGCTGCCGCTGGGCGCGCAGCCGGTCGCCGACGGCGGCGCCGTCGAGCAGGACGACGCCCTGTCGCAGACGTTGATGGGCTTCGCTGGCGACGGTGTCGACGGGCGCACCGCCGAGCAGACCGCGGTGGCGATGATCGCGGCCGCGCGCGGGTATCACCGCCGCGAGGACAAGCCGTTCTGGTGGGGGCATTTCGACCGGCTCAACAACCCGGTCGACGAGTGGGGCGACAACAGCGACGTCTTCCTCGCGGAGAAGGCCACCGTCGTCGCCGACTGGCACACCCCGCCGCGTGCCCGTAAACCGCAGCGCCACGTCAAGCTCACCGGGACGCTCGCCGCGGGCGCGCTCAACAAACACGTCTACGCGCTGTATCACCCGCCCGCGCCGGCCGGCATCGCCGAGCATCCCGACCGCCGCGCGGCGGGCAAGGCCGAGGTCATCGCGATCGACGACCCTACGGTGCCAACGGAAGTCGTGATCTGCGAACGCCAGCCACAAGACGGCGGGCCGTACCGCGAGCTGCCGTTCGCATTGACGCCGGGCCCGCCGATCTCCACGGCGAAACTGCGCGAATCGATCGAGGCCGCCGCCGACAAGATCGCTGCGGGGCTGCCCGCCCTGCCCGAAACCGCAATCGTCGACATCCTGTTGCGTCGCGATCCGCGCACCAAAAGCGGTGCGCCGCTGCCGCACAGCGGGGTTTCAGGCGACGTGGCCACCGACATCACGAAGGCGCTGCTCGACCTCGACTCCTCCTACCTCGCGGTGCACGGACCGCCGGGCACCGGCAAGACCTACACCGCCGCCAAGATCATCGCCGCGCTGGTCAACGAGCACCAGTGGCGCGTCGGTGTGGTCGCGCAGTCACACGCCGTGGTGGAGAACCTGTTTCGCGATGTGCTCGCTGCGGGCGTCGACCCGGCGCGGGTGGCCAAGAAGAAGCACGATCCCGATCCGGTGTGGCAGGAGATCAGCGAAAACGCTTACCCGGCCTTCATCGCGGACAACGACGGCTGTGTAATCGGCGGCACCGCTTGGGATTTCGCGAATGATGCCCGGGTGCCGCCCGGCAGCCTGGACCTGTTGGTGATCGAGGAAGCCGGCCAGTTCTGCCTGGCCAACACCATCGCGGTGGCGCGCGCCGCGAAAAACCTGATGCTGCTGGGGGATCCGCAGCAGCTGCCGCAGGTCAGCCAGGGGTGCCATCCGGAACCCGTCGACGCCTCGGCACTGGGTTGGCTCGTCGACGGGCATCGCACGCTACCCGAACAGCGGGGCTACTTCCTGGATCGCTCCTACCGGATGCACCCGGCGGTGTGCGCGCCGGTGTCCCGGCTGTCCTATGACGGCCGGCTGCAATCCGACGAAAAGCGCACCACCGCACGCCATCTCGCGGGCCATCCGCCTGGCATCCGAGTTATCACCGTGCCCCACGACGGAAACTCCACCAGCAGCCCCGAGGAGGCCCAGGCCATCGTCGACGAGATCCGTCGGTTGCTCGGCGCGCAGTGGACCGACGAGCACGGCGCCCGCGCGCTCGCCGCGACCGATGTCCTGGTGGTGGCGCCGTACAACGCACAGGTGTTGCTGCTGCGCGAGTACCTTGACGCGGCCGATCTGCGCGAGGTCGATGTCGGGACGGTGGACAAGTTCCAGGGCCGCCAGGCCCCGGTGGTGTTCGTGTCGATGACGGCCTCCTCGATCGACGATGTGCCGCGCGGAATCTCGTTCCTGCTCAACCGAAATCGGCTCAACGTTGCGGTGAGCCGGGCGAAATACGCCAGCGTGATCGTGCGGTCGGAGACGCTCACCGAGTACCTGCCGTCCACGCCGGCAGGGCTGGTCGACCTGGGTGCGTTCCTGTCGCTCGCACCGTGTGATACTCGCTGGCAATGACCGAATCGCTGACCGGCCGGCTGGCGCAGATCGTCGGCGCGGGATATGTCAGCACCGACCCCGACGTGCTGGACGGTCGAGCCGTCGACCACACCGGGCGCTACCGCGGTCGCGCCAGTGCGCTGGTGCGGCCGGGCAGCGCCGACGAGGTCGCGGCGGTGCTGCGGGCATGCCGCGACGCCGGTGCGTACGTCACCGTGCAGGGCGGACGCACGTCGCTGGTCGCCGGCACGGTGCCTGAACACGACGACGTGCTGCTGTCCACCGAACGCCTCACCGGCATCGGCGACGTCGATGTGGTGGAGCGGCGCATAGCGGTCGGCGCGGGGGTGACGCTGGCGGCGGTGCAGAGGGCTGCGAGCGCGGCAAGCCTGCTGTTTGGGGTGGACCTGGCGGCGCGGGATTCGGCCACCGTCGGCGGTATGGCGTCGACGAATGCCGGCGGGTTGCGCACCGTGCGCTACGGCAACATGGGCGAACAGATCCTCGGCCTGGACATCGCGTTGCCCGACGGGTCGGTGGTGCACCGGCATAGCCGGGTCCGCCGCGACAACACCGGCTACGACCTCACCTCGTTATTCGTTGGCGCCGAAGGCACATTGGGCGTGATCACCGGATTGGACCTGCGGCTGCACCCCGCACCCGCACACCGGGTGACGGCGGTGTGCGGCTTCGCCGAGCTGGACGCTCTGGTCGACACCGGTCGGGTGTTCCGCGATATGGACTCGATCGCCGCACTGGAGTTGGTCGACGCGCGGGCCAGCGCGCTGACCGCCGAACACCTCGGCGTCGCCGCACCCGTCGACGGCGCCTGGCAGCTGCTTATCGAGCTGGCCGGCGACAGCGACCAGACCGAGCGGCTGGCCGACGCGCTAGGGGATGCGCGGCTCGCCGGCGAGCCGGCTGTCGGCGTCGACGCCAACAGCCAGCAGCGGCTGTGGCAGGTCCGCGAATCGGTCGCCGAGATTCTCGGCGTGTTCGGCCCGCCGCTGAAATTCGATGTGTCGCTGCCGCTTTCGATGATCGACACGTTTGCACGGGATTCGGCGGAGCTCGTCGCCGCCCACGCCCCCGACGCCATCCCGGTGCTGTTCGGGCACATCGGCGAGGGCAACCTGCATCTGAACCTGCTGCGCTGCTCCCCCGATGCCGAACCCGCGCTCTATGCGGCGATGATGGACCTGATCGCCCGCTGTGACGGAAACGTCAGCTCCGAGCACGGCGTCGGCAGCCGCAAACGCGACTACGTCGGCATGTCCCGCACCGACGCCGACATCGCTGCGATGCGCACGGTCAAGAAGGCCTTCGACCCGACCGGCTACCTCAACCCGGCCGTCCTGTTCCGCCGCTAGCCGAGTGTGAAGCCACTGCACACTCGCGCATCAATCGCGGCGCGGTCGGGAATGTCGGCCGTAGGAGTCGTCGGGATCGCTCCGCGAATGCCGGCCGTTGGTCTTGTACCGCGGCGGCGGCTTGGGCCCCGGCGGCGGGCGCAATGTCTGGAACCGCTCCTCATGCTCGACGTGTAACCCGTTGTGCGCAAGGCCGATCGGCTCCGCAGCGGGCGCGGGTGGCTCGTCGGCCAATATCTGGTTGAAGATGTTGCGCCAGCGGTCGGTGTCGGATTGCGGCGCCTCCGCCGGCGGTGCGGGCTCCGGCGAACTCCGCTCCTGCAGCAGGCTGTGCCACGACTCGACCGGGCCGCTGTGCCACGTGTCCGCGGGTGCCGGCAGCACATGTTCGGGGCGGCGCGACGTCAGCGGCTCGGTGTCGCTGTCGTCGTCGGCCAGCTGTGCGCGAGGCTGCGGACGCGGGTGGGGGTCGTCCCACGCCACCGTGTATTCGACGTAGTCGTCCTCATCGAAGTCGTCGAAGTAGTCGTCGTCGACCGGCGGGACAGCGCGCTCGGGCTCCTGCGCCGCGGCGGTGAATCGGTCGCCGAATCCGAGCAGGAATAGCGCGGCCACCACACCGAACAGCGCGACGAACGCCGGCAGCAGCATCGACTGCGACATCGCCGCGGCGAACGGCTCGTGCAGGAAGCCGGGCAGCTGGGTCACCGAGCCCTCGCCGCGCGGCTCGGAGGCCCGCGCCGGCATCTCGGCGCCCAGCCGCGACGTCATGAACGCCGCCATCCCGGCGCTGCCCAGCACCGAGCCCACCTGCCGGGTGGCGTTGTAGACGCCCGAGCCGGCGCCGGCCAGGTCCTGCGGCAGATTTCGGGTCGCGGTCGCCGCCAACGGTGACCAGATGAACGCCATGCCGATGCCCATCGCGGCGAACGGCAGAACCAACCGCCAGATCGGCGTGGTGGGCGTCATCTCCACCGACAGCCAGGTCAGCGCGATCGCCAGCATCGAGAAGCCGAATCCGATCACCGGACGGGGGTGCGACCGGTCGACGATCCTGCCGACGACGGGGGCCAGCACGCCCGTCGCCACCGCCATCGGCGCGGTCAGCAGCGCCGCGCGCGTCGGGGACAGCCCGCACACCGCCTGCGCGTAGAACATCACCGGCAGGATCATCCCGGTCACCACGAAACCGATCGTTGCCACGCCCAGGTTGGACAGGCCGAAGTCGCGGTCGCGAAAGATGCGCAGCGGGATCAGCGGCTCGTGAGTGTTGATCGACTGCCAGTACACGAAGCCGACCATGAAGCCCACGCCCGCGGTGATGGTCGCCCAGATCCACGGCTGCCACTCGTGGGTCTGCCCCTCCTGCAGGGCGAACACGATCAGGAACATGCCGATGCCGGAGAGCAGCACGCCGAGCACGTCGAACCGGTGCCGCTGGGTCGGCAGCGTCGGGACGAGCCACGCCGCCAGCGCCAGGCCGACGATGCCGATCGGGACGTTGACGAAGAAGATCCACTGCCAGCCGAGCCCGTCGACAAGCACGCCGCCGGCCAGCGGACCCACCAGGGTGGCCACCCCGGCCGTCGCACCCCACACACCCAACGCCACGCCGCGCCGCTCCGGCGGGAAGATGCGCGTGATCGTCGACAACGTCTGCGGCGTCAGCAACGCCGCGCCGATGCCCTGCACCACGCGGGCGGCGATGAGCATCTCGATGCTGCCCGCCAGACCGCACCACAACGACGCCGCGGTGAACACCGCCAGACCGAGCAAATACAGGTTCTTCGGGCCGAACTGGTCCCCGAGCCGCCCGGCCAGCAACAGCGGCACCGCGTAGGCGAGCAGGTAGGCGCTCGTCACCCAGATCACGCCGTCGTAGTCCGCGCCCAGCTGCTCCATGATCGACGGGTTCGCGACGGCGACGATCGTCGCGTCGACGAGGATCATGAAGAAGCCGACCATCATCGCCCACAGCGCATGCCAGGGGTTCGCTGTGGTGGTGCGGCCCTGCTGTCGGGCAGTCAGCGATCGGGACATCTCAGGTCGACTCGGTGTGAACGATTCAGCCGACGCTACGGACCGCGCTGGGGTCCGGACAAGTCGGGGGACGGCCCCCGGGCCGGATCAGGCCAGCTCGGCGAGCATATCGTCGGCGTTCACGTCATCGTCGCGGCTCTGCGCACCGACCGCAAGAAGCGCGAACAACGCGACCAGCACACCGGCCGTCATCACCAGCGCCAACGCGAACTCGTCGTTGCCCAGCACCCCGACCAGTGGCGCCACCGCCGCACCGAGCCCGAACTGGCCGGCGCCCAGCACCGCTGCCGCAGTGCCCGCCGCATCGGGATGCCTCGACAGCGCGACGGCCGGGGCGTTGGGGATGACGAAGCCCATCGCGCCCAGGATCGCCCAGACGGGGACGACGAAACCGGCCAACCCGCCGACGCCGGCGACGGTCAGCCCGATGAAGACCGCGCCCGCAAGCGACGCCGCGGCCAGCGCCCACACCGTGATGGTCTGCGGGGCGAACCGGCGCAACAGCACCACGTTGAACTGCGTCGCCCCGATGAGCGCTACCGCGCCGGCGCCGAACACCAGCGCGAACGCCTGTTGGTCCAGGCCGTAGCGACCCTGCAGCACGAACGACGCGCCGGCGATGTAGGCGAACAGCCCGGACATGCCCAGCGCGGCGACGAGCACCAGGATGACGAACCGCACGTCGCGCAGCAGCTCGAGATAGGTCGCGCCGATGCCGCGCACCTTCAGGGGCCGGCGATGCGACAGCGGCAGCGTTTCCGGCAGCGCCAGCGCCGCCATCACCAGGAGGGCCCCGGCCAGCAGCACCAGCGCGGCGAACACCCAGTGCCACGACGCCTGCAGCAGCACCGCCGCGCCCAGCGAGGGCGCCACAACGGGCGCGACGCCGAGCACCAGCATCAGCCGCGACATCACCGTCGCCGCCACCGAATCGGCGAACAGGTCACCGACGACGGCGATCGCGACCACCATCGCCGCGGCCGCGCCCATGCCCTGCAGCCCGCGGGCCAGCCCGAGCACGGTGATGTTGGGCGCCAGCAGGCACAGCACCGAGGCCAGCATGTGCAGCACGATGCCGGCCATCAGCGGCCGGCGGCGGCCCAGCGAGTCCGACAGCGGACCGACGATCAGCTGACCCAGCGCCAGCCCGGCCAGCGTCCCGGTCAACGTCAGCTGCGCGACCGACGACGACACGTGCAGCTCATCGGCGATGCCCGGCAGCGCGGGCAGATACATGTCGATGGTCAGTGGGCCGAGCGCGACCAGGGCGCCCAGCACGAGAATCATCTTGGTTCGACCAGGCGTCACCGATTCGCGTTCTGCGGTCGCGGATTCGGCTCCTGAGGTCACGTCGGTCGATACTGCCATGCAGATAGTTAGCACCGCATATCAATATTTTCTTCCCGCGATCGCCGACAGTGACGGCCGTCACTTGTCGGCACCCCGCAACGGTCGTCGTTCGTTGTCGAGGCGTTAGCCTGTAAGGCCAGCCGCTACCCGACAGGAGGCCGCGATGCGCGCTCGTTCCAAGAGCAAGCTGCCGGCAACCACCAACGGCGACGAAGAACCCGGCGCGTTGGCGCGCGCACTGTCGCAGATCATCGAACGCGGGTCCCGCGTCCAGGCGCCGGCGATCCGGGCCTACGTGCAACGGCTGCGCGACCAGAACCCCGACGCGACACCCGCCGAGATCGTCACCAAACTCGAGAAGCACTACATGGCCGCGGTGATGGCCAGCGGTGCGGCCGTTGGTTCGGCGGCGGCGTTCCCGGGCATCGGCACGTTGGTGGCGCTGTCGGCGGTCGCCGGTGAGACGGTGGTGTTCCTGGAGGCGACGACGGTGTTCGTGCTCGCCGTCGCGGAGGTGTACGGCATCCCGGCCGATCACCGCGAACGCCGTCGCGCGCTGGTGCTCGCGGTGCTGGTCGGCGAGGACGGCGAGCACGCGATCGCCGACCTGTTCGGTCCGGGCCGCACCAGCGGGGCGTGGATCACCGACGGCGCGGCGACGTTGCCGCTGCCCGCGGTGTCGCAGCTGAACAACCGGCTGCTGCGCTACTTCGTCAAGCGCTACACGCTCAAGCGCGGGGCGATCGCGTTCGGCAAGGTGCTGCCGGTCGGCATCGGCGCGGTGGTCGGCGGCGTGGGCAACCGGCTGATGGGTAAGAAGATCATTTCCAACGCGCGCAAGGCGTTCGGGAGCCCGCCGCCGCGCTGGCCCGCGGCACTGCATGTGCTGCCGGCCCCCCAGCACTAGCCGAGGGTTGTTCGCGCGGAGCGCCATTACCGCGGTGTCGTCTGCTGCGCGACGGCACAAGCGTTAGCCTTTAGGCGGCGACAAAGCGGGGTAACCGCTGATTGCCGGGATATACGAGTGGCGGGCGGCCGTCGGCACGCTCGCCTGAGGCGACGGAATCGAGGCGAGTAGCTGCCGTGAGCAGTTCACCATCACCATTCGGACAGAACGAGTGGCTGGTCGAGGAGATGTATCGCAAATTCCGCGAGGATCCCTCGTCGGTAGACCCCAGTTGGCATGAGTTCCTGGTCGACTACTCCCCCGAGCCAACCACCGATACGCAAGTGGGCAACGGGCAGCCGTCGGCGGTAATCGCACCACCCGAACCGGCACCGGCACCGGCACCGAAAGCCGAACCCAAGCCTCAGGCTCAGGCAGCGCCGGCGCCTGCACCGGCCAAGCCGAAGGCGCCTGCGGCCCCACCGCCTCCCGAGGGCGCGGAGCTTCAGGTGCTGCGCGGGGCCGCCGCCGCGGTGGTGAAGAACATGTCGGCATCGCTGGAGGTGCCGACCGCGACCAGCGTGCGGGCCATCCCGGCGAAGCTGATGATCGACAACCGCATCGTCATCAACAACCACCTCAAGCGCACCCGCGGCGGCAAGATCAGCTTCACCCACCTGATCGGCTACGCGCTGGTGCAGGCGGTGAAGAAGTTCCCGAACATGAACCGGCACTTCGCCGAGGTGGACGGCAAGCCGACGGCCGTCACGCCCGAGCACATCAATCTCGGGTTGGCCATCGACCTGCAGGGCAAGGACGGCAACCGGCAACTCGTGGTCGCGGCCATCAAGCGTTGCGAGACAATGCGATTCGGCCAGTTCATCGCCGGCTACGAGGACATCGTGCGGCGGGCCCGCGACGGCAAGCTGACCGCCGAGGACTTCTCCGGCGTGACGATCTCGCTGACCAACCCCGGCACCATCGGCACGGTGCATTCGGTGCCGCGATTGATGCGCGGGCAGGGCTGCATCGTCGGCGTCGGCGCGATGGAATACCCCGCCGAGTTCCAGGGCGCATCCGAGGAACGCATCGCCGATCTCGGCGTCGGCAAGCTGGTGACGTTCACGTCGACCTACGACCACCGCATCATCCAGGGCGCGGAGTCCGGCGATTTTCTGCGCACCATCCATGAGCTGCTGCTCAGCGACGACTTCTTCGACGAGATCTTCCGCGAGCTGGGCATCCCGTACGAGCCGGTGCGCTGGCGCACCGACAACCCGGACTCGATCGAGGACAAGAACGCGCGCGTCATCGAGCTGATCGCGGCGTACCGCAACCGCGGTCACCTGATGGCCGACATCGACCCGCTGCGGCTGGACAAGACCCGGTTCCGCAGCCACCCCGACCTCGACGTGCTCACCCACGGGCTGACGCTGTGGGATCTGGACCGCGAGTTCAAGGTCGGCGGTTTCGCCGGCGCCGAGTACAAGAAGCTTCGCGACGTGCTCGGCCTGTTGCGCGATTCCTACTGCCGCCACGTCGGTGTCGAATACACCCACATCCTCGAGCCCGAACAGCAGAAGTGGCTCGAGGAACGCGTCGAGGTCAAGCACGAGAAGCCGACCGTCGCGCAACAGAAGTACATCCTGTCCAAGTTGAACGCCGCGGAGGCCTTCGAGACCTTCTTGCAGACGAAATACGTTGGGCAGAAGCGCTTTTCGCTGGAAGGCGCGGAGACGGTCATCCCGATGATGGATGCGGTGATCGACCAGGCCGCCGAACACGGCCTCGACGAGGTCGTCATCGGCATGCCGCACCGCGGCCGGCTCAACGTGCTGGCCAACATCGTCGGCAAGCCGTACTCGCAGATCTTCAGTGAGTTCGAGGGCAACCTGAACCCGTCGCAGGCGCACGGCTCAGGCGACGTGAAGTATCACCTCGGCGCGTCGGGCAATTACATTCAGATGTTCGGCGACAACGACATTCAGGTTTCGCTGGTGGCCAATCCATCGCACCTGGAGGCGGTGGACCCGGTGCTGGAGGGCATCGTGCGGGCCAAGCAGGATCTGCTGGACAAGGGCGACGGCCCCGACGGCTTCTCGGTGGTGCCGCTGATGCTGCACGGCGACGCCGCATTTGCCGGGCAGGGTGTGGTGGCCGAGACGCTGAACCTGGCGCTGCTGCGGGGGTACCGCGTCGGCGGCACGATCCACATCATCGTCAACAACCAGATCGGGTTCACCACGTCACCGCATGACTCGCGGTCGTCGGAGTACTGCACCGACGTCGCGAAAATGATTGGCGCGCCGATCTTCCACGTCAACGGCGACGACCCGGAAGCCGCGGTGTGGGTGGCGCGGCTGGCGATGGACTTCCGGCAGCGGTTCAAGAAGGACGTCGTCATCGACATGCTGTGCTACCGCCGGCGCGGACACAACGAGGGCGACGACCCGTCGATGACGCAGCCCGCGATGTACGACGTCATCGACACCAAACGCGGTGTGCGCAAGACCTATACCGAAGCGCTGATCGGCCGCGGCGACATTTCGATGAAAGAGGCCGAGGACGCCCTGCGTGACTACCAGGGGCAGCTCGAGCGGGTGTTCAACGAGGTGCGGGAGCTGGAGAAGCACGCGGTGGGCGCCAGCGAGTCGGTGGAGGCCGACCAGCCGCTGCCGCGTCGGCTGGCGACCGGCGTGGACAAGTCACTGCTGGCCCGCATCGGCGACGCGCATCTGGCGCTGCCCGACGGCTTCACCGTGCATCCCCGGGTCAAGCCGGTGCTGGAGAAGCGCCGCGAGATGGCCTACGAGGGCAAGGTCGACTGGGCGTTCGCCGAACTGCTGGCGCTGGGGTCGATGGTGGCCGAGGGCAAGCTGGTGCGGTTGTCCGGGCAGGACAGCCGGCGTGGCACGTTCACGCAACGGCATTCGGTGATCATCGACCGCAAGACCGGCGCGGAGTTCACTCCACTGCAGCTGCTGGCCACCAACACCGACGGCACACCGACCGGCGGCAAGTTCCTGGTCTACGACTCGGCGCTGTCGGAGTTCGCGGCGGTGGGTTTCGAATACGGCTATTCGGTGGGCAACCCGAACGCACTTGTGTTGTGGGAGGCGCAGTTTGGCGATTTCGTCAACGGTGCGCAGCCGATCATCGACGAATTCATCAGCTCCGGTGAGGCCAAGTGGGGTCAGCTCTCCGATGTGGTGCTGCTGCTGCCGCACGGCCATGAGGGCCAGGGCCCGGACCACACGTCGGGTCGCATCGAGCGGTTCCTGCAGTTGTGGGCCGAGGGGTCGATGACGATCGCGATGCCGTCCACCCCGTCGAACTACTTCCATCTGCTGCGTCGGCACGCCATCGACAACATCCACCGTCCGCTGGTGGTGTTCACGCCGAAGTCGATGCTGCGCAACAAGGCTGCGATCAGCGAGCTCAAGGACTTCACCGATCTGAAGTTCCGCTCGGTGCTCGAAGAGCCCACCTACGAGGACGGCATCGGCGACCGTGACCTGGTCAAACGCGTGCTGTTGACCAGCGGCAAGCTGTATTACGAGCTGGTGGCCCGCAAGAACAAGGAAAAGCGCGACGACATCGCGATCGTGCGCATCGAGCAGCTCGCGCCGCTGCCCAAGCGGCGGCTGTCGGAGACGCTCGACCGGTATCCGAACGTCGGGCAGTACTTCTGGGTGCAGGAGGAGCCGGCGAATCAGGGCTGCTGGCCGCGATTCGGACTGGAGCTGCCCGAGCTCTGCGATCGCCTGCAGGGTCTCAAGCGCATTTCGCGGCGGGCGATGTCGGCGCCGTCGTCGGGCTCGACGAAGGTGCACGCCGTCGAGCAGCAGCAGATCCTCGACGAGGCTTTCGCGTAGTTCTGGTTTCTCAACGCTGTACCGTCACCAAACCCGGCGGACGCGGGACCGCGGGTACCGGCTAACCTCGTTGCGAGTCAACTGACGCGAGGGAGTGTGCTCATGGAGGGGTTCGCCGGAAAGGTCGCCGTCGTGACCGGTGCCGGGTCGGGTATCGGACAGGCGCTGGCCATCGAGTTGGCCCGCTCGGGCGCACAGCTGGCGATCAGCGATGTCAACACCGAGGGTCTGGCGGCCACCGAGGAGCGCCTCAAGGCCATCGGCGCGCCGGTGAAAACCGACCGGCTCGACGTCACCGAGCGCGAGGCGTTCCAGGTGTACGCCGACGCGGTCAAGGAACACTTCGGCAAGGTCAACCAGATCTACAACAACGCGGGCATCGCGTTCGCCGGCGATGTCGAGGTGAGCCAGTTCAAGGACATCGAACGTGTGATGGACGTCGACTTCTGGGGTGTCGTCAACGGCACCAAGGTGTTCCTGCCGTATCTGATCGAGTCGGGCGACGGGCACGTCATCAACATCTCGAGTGTCTTCGGGCTGTTCTCGGTGCCCGGTCAGGCCGCCTACAACGCGGCGAAGTTCGCGGTGCGCGGATTCACCGAGGCGCTGCGTCAGGAGATGGTGTTGGCCGGCCATCCGGTGAAGGTGACGACGGTGCATCCGGGCGGCATCAAAACCGGAATCGCCCGCAACATGACCGCGGCCGAGGGCCTCGACACCACGGAGTTGGCGCAGACCTTCGACAAGAAGCTGGCCAGCACGTCGCCACAGAAGGCCGCGCGCGTCATCCTCGACGGCGTCCACAAGAACAAGGCCAGGGTGCTGATCGGCACCGACGCCAAGGTGCTCGATTTGATTGTGCGGGCCACCGGGTCGGGCTATCAGCGGTTGTTCGGCCCGGCGCTGTCGCGCTTCATGCCCGGCGCGCACTGAGCGATTTCGGCGCGCTGGGTCGCGCTCACGGGCTGTTGCGAAAT
>NZ_PIZU01000166.1 GCF_002838065.1 Mycobacterium hubeiense
TTTTGTTTGTTGTTGTTTTTTGCCGCACTTCTTTTTCCCGTTTAGGGGTGTGGTTTTTTGCCAGTTTGACTGGTTTGGGTTTCAGATTGTTCTGAACGGCCTTTTTGGTTTTTGTTTGGAGAGTTTGATCCTGGCTCAGGACGAACGCTGGCGGCGTGCTTAACACATGCAAGTCGAACGGAAAGGCCCCTTTCGGGGGGTGCTCGAGTGGCGAACGGGTGAGTAACACGTGGGTGATCTGCCCTGCACTTTGGGATAAGCCTGGGAAACTGGGTCTAATACCGAATACACCCTGCTGGTCGCATGGCCTGGTGGGGGAAAGCT
>NZ_PIZU01000167.1 GCF_002838065.1 Mycobacterium hubeiense
GCATCCGCGCATGGGGAGCACGTCGGCGCGTATGCAGCCGCGGTGCTGGAGCATCCACTGCCATGGACCAAGATGCGCCAGGTCTACCGGCTGTTGGGGCTGGTGCGCCGCCACGGCGCAAGCGCGGTCGATGACGCCTGCCGGCGCGCCCTAGACGCCGAAGTCATCGACGTCGGACTGATCGAGCGCATGCTCACCCGAGGTGCGGGCGCGCAGCTGCCACTGATCCCGACGCCGCCGACGGCGTCGCGGTTCGTGCGCGACACAACCGATTTCACGGTGCGGAGGCCATCATGAGCCCCGCCCGTCCCGACACCACG
>NZ_PIZU01000168.1 GCF_002838065.1 Mycobacterium hubeiense
CCCCGGTGACTACGGCTGGGACACCGCGGGTCTGTCCGCCGACCCCGAGACCTTCGCCCGCTACCGCGAGCTGGAGGTGATCCACGCCCGCTGGGCCATGCTCGGCGCCCTGGGCTGCGTGACCCCCGAGCTGCTGCAGCGCAACGGCGTCGCCAACTTCGGCGAGGCTGTGTGGTTCAAGGCTGGCGCCCAGATCTTCCAGGAGGGCGGCCTTGACTACCTGGGCAACCCCTCCCTGATCCACGCTCAGTCCATCGTGGCCATCCTGCTGACCCAGCTGGTGCTCATGGGCCTGATTGAGGGCTACCGCGTCAACGGC
>NZ_PIZU01000169.1 GCF_002838065.1 Mycobacterium hubeiense
GGCAGGGTTGGCAATCAAAGGGGGAGGGGTCAATCAAAAGGCGGTCCAAAGGGCTAGCAGTGACTTGGGGTCGTGGCGCTACAGAAACCGAGAGGTTTGCAGCGGCAAAGCGCCGCCTCAGTAGTCATCCTCGTCGTCAGACACCTCTTCGCCGCGCGCGCGGCGGGCGGCGTTGGCCTTGGCCTTGGCCTTCTTCTCCTTGCGCGACAGCTCCTTCTTGGGGGCCTTGATCTTGATGGTGTTGCCGAAGGCGTCGGTGGTCTCCTCCTGGCGCTTCCACTCCAGCTTGGCGGCCTCCAGAGCGGCCGCGGACTGGCC
>NZ_PIZU01000170.1 GCF_002838065.1 Mycobacterium hubeiense
AGATGTTGGGTTAAGTCCCGCAACGAGCGCAACCCTTGTTTTGAATTGCCAGTTATGGGAAATTCAAAAGACTGCCGGTGACAAGCCGGAGGAAGGTGAGGATGACGTCAAGTCAGCATGCCCCTTACGTCCTGGGCGACACACGTGCTACAATGGCCGGGACAAAGAGATGCAAACCCGCGAGGGCTAGCCAACCTCAAAAACCCGGTCTCAGTTCGGATTGCAGGCTGCAACTCGCCTGCATGAAGTCGGAATCGCTAGTAATCGCAGGTCAGCCATACTGCGGTGAATACGTTCCCGGGCCTTGTACACACCG
>NZ_PIZU01000171.1 GCF_002838065.1 Mycobacterium hubeiense
TTGATTGAATCTTCTCGGGTGTGCAGTCAGGAGCAATGAGCAACAGGAGAGCAAATAGGAACAAGCGTACAGACCACACGGGCAGAGACAACCAGGCCACACATGGGCCACCCGTCTGCTGCTGCGCCGCGGGTGCTGGGTACAGCCGCTGCTACAGGGGCGCGCTTACGCCAGGGGCAGGGACACGCCGTTGGTGGCAAAGTTGACGGCCATGGGGTTGGCCAGGTGGGAGGCCAGGGCCTCCAGCGGGCTGGCGCCGGTGGCGGCGTGCTGGGCAGCGAAGCCCAGGCAGGCCAGCATGGCGAGGCGGC
>NZ_PIZU01000018.1 GCF_002838065.1 Mycobacterium hubeiense
CGTGGTCACCCTGAATGCCTCCGAACACCCATGCAATCCGAACGCTTTCGTCCTCTTCTCACCTCTCATGGACCGTATGGATCGGTCTACTTCGAAGACTCGCATGACACCGTGGACGCGGCGGCGCAGATCGAGCTTAAGTGGCGCGCCCTGCGAGAACAGCTCGCGCGGCAGGGCGCCGAACCGGCCCTCACCAAACAGCTGGAACATGCGGTCGTAGATGCGGGCCCGGCAGTCGGACGCAGCCGCGCGTCGAAGAAGCCGGGCCGAAAAGCGTGCGTGCCGTGGCCGATCGGCTCACGGCCGTGGTCGACGATTCATCACCCGAAGTGGTTTTCGTGGTCGGCGAAGTCCGGTCGCGTTCCGACCTGATCGCCGAACTTCCGGAGCGCGTCGCCGACCGGGTGGTGCAGTTGCATGTCGGGGCCCGCCACAGCGTCGACGAGGACCAGCTGCGGCACACGATCGATCAGGAGTTCGCCATGCGTCGCGTGGCCGCGATCGACGAAGCGGCGCAACGCTTCCGCGCCGAGATCTCCCGCGGTTCCGGGCTGGCCACCGAAGGCCTGCCCGGAGTGTGCGCGGCGCTACGGGCCGGTGCGGTGGAAACGCTGATCATCGGTGACATCGGTGATGCGACGGTGGTCGCCGGTGACGATCTGTCCTCCGTTGCGCCCAATGCCGACGTGCTGTCGGAGCTTGGCACGGCCCCGACGCAGGTGCTGCGGGCAGACGAAGCGCTGCCGATGGCTGCGGTCGCGATCGATGCGGCGTTGGTGCGGACCGACGAACGTATCTCCCCGGCTGACGGTGTCGCCGCGATCCTGCGCTACTCGCTGAGGTAGCCGGCGGGCTACTTGACGATCAGCGTGCCCTTCATATTCGGGTGGTAGATGCAGTGGTACGCGTACTCGCCCGGCTGCGTCGGCGCCGTCAGCGTCCCCTCTTCATTTCCGTCGACGTGGACGTCGAACTGCCCCTCGGTCTGCGACGTCACGGAATGCTCGGCCGAATCGTCGTTGACGATTTTGATCTGGGCGCCGGGGTCGACCGTGATCGGTTCACCGAAGCTCATATTCGCGATGGTGATGGTTGGACCCGAAGCCTGCGGTGTGTCCTCGGCCTCGGTGGTCTCGGTCGGACTGGCCGTCAACGTGGCCGTGCCCGTCTCGCGTTCTTCCGTGGTGGTGCTCGACTCTCCGCACGACGTGACAACGGCCGCGACCAGGCACAGTCCCGCTAGCGACAAGCAGATTCTCTTCATGGGTGACCCCTTCTTCGCGAGAACCCGATTATCGATCCGACGCGGTGCGGGTTTGTCGAACTTCGCAGGATCACTACAGGGATGCCGCGGTGGGGCCTTGCGTGTCGCAGAGCGATCGCGGCGGATTGCCGGTGTTGGCGCAGCCCTTGCCGGTCGCGACATAGGTGGCGCCAGGTCGGTATGGCACGTACACCTGCGCGGTGCTGGGCCCCTGGGTGCTCTCGCAGTTTGGCGCGGTCTGGCTGCCCTCGATTTGTAGACACGCGACGCTGAGGTGCGGGGTCGCCGCAACGTGACAGGCCGCCGGCCTGACGGTCGCGGTGACCATGTTGGTGCCCGACACCTGAACCACTTGCGGTGCCGACAGCGTGAAATCGCACGGCGGCGGGGCCGGCTGTGCGTGGGCCGTGGCAGCTGCGCCAGCGAGCGCCACCGCAATGCTCGCGGGGATTGCCAGGGCGTGCAGCTTCATCGCCTGATCGTAGATCACCGGTGACCCATCGCGTTGAGCATTCCGGCCGCGGCCCGCGGCCAGGTGAACTGCTCGGCGCGACGGCGGGCGCTGTTGCGCCGCAAAGATTCCGGTCTGCTGATGACCGACGTGACGGCCTCGGCGATGGCGTCGGGATCGTTGTCGGCGGTCGCGCCGCTGTCGGTGGTGAGAATTTCGGCCAGCGCCGACGTGCGCGATACCACCGCGGGGGTGCCGCACGCCAGCGCCTCGAGGGCGGCCAGCCCGAATGTCTCATGGGGACCGGGTGCAAGTGCCACATCCGCGGAGGCGAGGATGGCGGCGACGGTGTCGCGGCAGCCGATGAAGCCGGTGAAATCGACGGGCAGGCGGGCAGCTTGGCGCTCCAGCCGCGCTCGCAGGGGCCCCTCCCCGACCACCACCAGCCGGGCGTCGACACCCGAGTTACGCAGTGACGCAACGGTGTCGATGCTCCGGTGGGCATGTTTTTCGATCGAGAGCCGGCCGCAGTGAACGAGCAGGGTCTGCTCTGGACGCGCCCACCGTCGACGCAAGATTTCGGAGCGCCGGCTGGGGTGGAACTGGTTCAGATCGACTCCCAGCGGCACGGTCACCACATTCGGCGCATGGATCCGGTCGAACTCTTCGCGCGCAAATCCAGTCGTGCACACCACGGTGTCGTAGTTGGCCGCGGTTCGCCGGTTGGCGGCGTCGGCGATGCTGCGTGCGATGGGCGTCGGAAGTATCTGCCCGACAAGGCGATCGAGGCGTTCGTGAGAGATCATCACGGTAGCCACCTCGCGCTTGCGGCCCCAGCTGCCGAGACTTCGCAGTGTCAGACGATCCGAGACCTCCAGCGCGTCCGGCGCGAGCTTCTCGAGCAATGATGTGACCGGCCCCGGCAGCACTGCGCGATAACCCCCGGTGAAGGGAATCAGCCTGGCCGGCAGGGAGATTCGCACGACACCCGACGGCAGGCGGCGTTGTTCGGCGTAGCGACCCGGCACGACGAGGTACACCTCATGCCCTTCGGCGCAGTACTCCGCACCGAGGCGATCCACCGCGGTGCGCAGGCCCCCCGAGCGCGGGCCGTAGAAGTTCGCCACCTGGACAACCCGCATGTGGTGAATCAGAACGGCCATGCGTGTGCGGTCAACTACGTCCGATGAACCGGCGCCTTAACCGGCCGTGAACACGCTCACTCAAATCCCTTGTGTCACTGTGGCATCTGGCGTCACATTTCTGGCCGATTTGTCGGTGCTTCGAACTAGTGTTCGAAGCATGATGTCGCCGGAGCTGGTCGCCCACCTCGACATGCTGGCTGGCGCGTCGGCTCGGGTGGCCGCGCAGTCCTTCGACGAGCTCACGTCCGTGGACGTGTCGGAGGTGATGGATCGCCTGGAGCGGATCTATGGCACCCGGCCCGCGGTTTCTCACCACCTCACCCAGCAGCTGCCGCCGCGGCCAAACGCCGACTCCACGACGCCCAGCACCTCGGGCCGCGCACCGCCCTGACCGGCGAAACCTTGCCGCCGCGCTGGCCGCATCTGGCCGGCACCCCGACCGCCGAGCAAATTGCCAACGCCACCCGCACCCACCCGCCCTCGACAACGGCCAAACACGCATCAGCGACGAGGAAGGCGAGGGCGGTCAGCCGACGTGACGGGCCAACCAGTCCTGCACACGCGCCCAGGCGTCGGTAGCCGCGGTCGGGTTGTAGCGCGGGCCCGTGTCGTTGAAGAACGCGTGCTCGGCATCGGGCTCGGTAACCAATTCGTGGACCAGCCCGGCGCGCTCGAGCGCCGCCCGCGCAACTGCTTCCGTGGCGTTGACCCGGTCATCGCGAGCGGCGTAGATGCCGAGCACCGCGACGTTCTTCGAGCCGGAGAAGTCGGGATTCTCCGGAGTCGGTCCGTAGAACGGAACTGCCGCCGCAAGCTCGGGCGCACCGGCGTCCAGCAGGCGCCACACCATACCCCCGCCCATGCAGAATCCGACCGCGGCGAGCTTCTTGTCCGGCGCGCGTCGCTGCACTTCGCCGATGCCGGACTTCAGGTCGGCCAGCGATTCCTCCGGCGGAATCTTGCTCAGGGCCGCGGTGGCCTCGGCGGGGTCGGCGAAAGTGGCCGTCCCGCCGTGCCCGGACAACAGATCGATTGCCAAGGCGGAGTATCCGGTTCCGGCGAAGCGCCCGGCAACCGAGCGGATGTGATCGTTGAGACCCTTGTTCTCGTGGATGACCAGCACGCCGCCGCGGGGATTGGGTGCCTCCGCCCATGCGCCCTGCAGTTCGCCGCGCGGACCCGCCCATGTGACGGGCGTGGTGGGCTTCGCGTTCTCCGAACCCGGCGGCGGCGCACTGGCCGTCGCGGGTTCTCTCGACGTGACCGGTGAATCGGCGGCCGGCGTCCGGTCTTGCGCGCATGCTGTGATCAATGCTGAGGCGGCGGTGGTGCTTACCCCGATCAATGCCAGCCGACGCAGCGCCTCACGTCTGGAAAGCAGCCCGTCGACATGGTCGGTGGCGATCTCTTCGGCAATGTAGCGCTGTAGCGGAGTCACGTTGGCGAGTATGCGCCTTAAGCGTGAATTCGATTGGAAGATCGGCGATCGCGCGCATACTCAACTGATGGGGTGGACGCCGGACGGCGCGGCTTTGCGGGGCCGCGTCGCCGTCGTGGCCGGAGCCACTCGCGGCGCCGGACGCGGTATCGCGGCGGCGCTCGGCGAGGCGGGGGCAACGGTCGTGTGCACCGGCCGCAGCAGCGAGGCCGGCAACGAGCACTCCGATTACGACCGGCCCGAGACCATCGAAGAGACCGCCCGACTGGTCACCGAACTCGGTGGCGTCGGTAGCGCGGTTCAGGTCGACCACCTCGACATCGCCCAGGTCACCGCGCTGGCGCAGCGGCTGCGCCGTGACTACGGCGTCATCGACATCCTGGTCAACGACCTCTGGGGCGCCGAGACCCTCAAGGGGCCACCGTCGAGCTGGCACCGGCCGATGTGGGAACACAACCTGCGCGACGGACTGCGGATACTGCGGCTCGGCATCGAAACCCACCTGATCACCTCCCATTGTCTGCTGCCCCTGCTGGTCACCCGGCCCGGCGGTCTACTTGTCGAAATCACGGACGGCACAGCCGAATTCAATGCCATCCACTATCGCCTGTCGGTGTTCTACGACCTGGCCAAGACCGCGGTGAACCGGCTCGCGTTCAGTCAGGGCTACGAACTCGCCGACTTCGGCGGGACGGCGGTTGCCGTGACTCCGGGTTGGCTGCGTTCGGAGATGATGCTCGACAATTACGGCGTCACCGAGGCGAATTGGCATGACGCACTCAATCCCGCGCGCGTCGACGGTTACCCCATGGCACCGCCGGGGTTCGCCGTGTCGGAAACACCGCGTTTCGTCGGCCGAGGTGTCGCCGCGATTGCCGCGGACCCCGCCCGCGCCCGCTGGAATCAGCGGTCGGTCAGCTCCGTCCAGCTGGCCCGTGAGTATGGCTTCACCGACATCGACGGGAGTCAACCCGACGCGTGGGAGCCGGTATAACCCCAGCTCAAACGCGCGGCGTTGAACGCTGTAGACATTTTTCGAAATCTGTTCACGATTTTCGTTGACACTCCCGTCACGCGGGCTGTTCTATGACTTGGTGACCTATGACACGATCATTCGCAACGGCCGCTGGTTCGACGGCACCGGCGCCGCATCCGCGGTGCGCAACATCGGCATCCGCGACGGCCACGTCGTCGCGATCACGCCGGACGGTCTCGACGACACCGACTGCCCGCAGGTCATCGACGCGACCGGTCGGTGGGTGTTGCCCGGCATGGTGGACATCCACACCCACTACGACGTCGAAGTGCTCAACGGACCCGCGCTCGCGGAGTCGCTGCGCCACGGCGTGACAACGGTGATGCTCGGGTCGTGCTCGCTGTCGACCATCTATGTCGACGGGGTCGACGCCGGCGACTTGTTCGGGCGCGTCGAAGCGATCCCCCGCGAATATGTCATCGCCGCCGTGGACCAACACAAGACCTGGACCAACAGCGAGGAGTACGTCGCAGCGCTGGAATCGCTGCCGCTCGGTCCCAATATTGCCGCGTTCATCGGGCATTCCGATATGCGAACCGCCGTCATGGGTTTGGACCGCGCCACCCAGAAGCGCCAGCGGCCCACCAAGAGTGAACAGGCGCAGATGGAGCGGATGCTCTCCGAGGCGCTCGACGCCGGCTTCGTCGGAATGTCCTCTCAGCAGCTGCTTTTCGACAAGCTGGACGGTCAGACCTGCCGCTCGCGCACACTGCCGTCGACATACGCCAAGCCGCGCGAATTGCGCCGACTCAAGTCGCTGTTGCGGCGCACGGGTCGAATCCTGCAGTCGGGGCCCGACATTCAGAACCCGTTCAATCTCGGCTCGCAGGTGGTGCAGTCACTGGGCATCTTCCGCAATCCGCTCAAGACCAGCCTGCTGTCGGCCGCCGACGTCAAGTCCAATCCGTATGCCATTCGGATGATGGGTCCGGTCGCCCGGTTCATCAACAAGCTGGGCGGCAACTTCCGCTGGCAGCATCTCCCGGTGCCGTTCGAGGTCTACGCCGACGGAATCGACCTGGTCGTGTTCGAGGAGTTCGGCGCCGGCGCGGCCGCCCTGCACCTGCGCGACGAGGTGGAACGGAACAACCTGATGCGTGACCAGGCCTACCGCCGCCAGTTCCGCAAGGATTACGAGAGCAAGTTCGGCATGCGGGTATGGCATCGTGACTTCTTCGACGCCGAAATCGTTGACTGCCCAGACGCATCCGTCATCGGCAAGTCGTTCGGCCAGGTCGGTGTCGATCGCGGGCTACATCCGGTCGATGCGTTCCTCGACCTTGTCCTCGAACACGGCCGCGCGTTGCGGTGGCGCACCACGATCTCCAACCACCGACCCGGGGTTCTCAAGAAGCTGGCCCGCGAACCCGGTATCCAGATGGGCTTTTCAGATGCCGGCGCGCACCTGCGCAATATGGCGTTCTACAACATGGGCCTGCGGCTGCTGCGCCATGTCCACGACGCGGAGAAGGCCGGTCAGCCGTTCATGACCATCGAGCAGGCCGTGCACCGGCTGACCGGTGAACTCGCCGACTGGTACCGCCTCGATGCCGGTCATCTGCGCATCGGGGACCGTGCGGACGTGGTGATCGTCGACCCCGAGCGCTTGGATGAATCGCTGGACGCGTACGCCGAGGAGCCCGTCGACCAGTACGGCGGGCTGTCGCGGATGGTCAACCGCAACGACGACACCGTGAAGGCGGT
Organism: Mycobacterium hubeiense; assembly: GCF_002838065.1. Taxonomy (GTDB): domain Bacteria; phylum Actinomycetota; class Actinomycetes; order Mycobacteriales; family Mycobacteriaceae; genus Mycobacterium; species Mycobacterium hubeiense. The sequence continues at coordinate 7,039 of NZ_PIZU01000018.1, forward strand.
GTTCGTGGGCGGCCGCGCGGTATTCCTGGACGGCCGGCCCACCGGGCTCGTCGGCACCCACCGCACCGGGCGGTTCCTGCGGGCCGCACACAAGGTGCCGGCGCTGGCCACGACGGAAGGCGAGTTGACAAATGTCAGTTGAGGATACGGTTCACGGCATGTGGAAGGCCCTGTCGGCTCGCGATTGGGATGCCGTCAAGCCCTTTCTGTCCGATGACTGCATCTACCTCGACATGCCGGTCGGTCCCACCGCGGCGGCCCGCGGCCCGGAGGACATCGTCAAGCGGCTCAAGATCGGCCTGGAGCCGTTGGCGTCCTACGAGAACTTCCCGGGGCTGATGCTCGACAACGGTTCCGACGTCATGTACGAGCATCACGAGGAATGGCACTGGCCCACAGGGGAATCAGCTGTTCTCAAGTTCGTCTCCGTGCATCGCGTCGAGAACGGCAAGATCACCCTGTGGAAGGATTACTGGGACATGGGCGCGCTCGCGAACAACGCGCCGCCCACGTGGATGGAGGACTTCGCCAACGCCGATATGTCGTGGGTGTTCGACGCCACGGGTCTGGTCTGAGTCACAGCCGGTAGACGCGGCGCGCGTTGCCGTGCGCGATCAGGTCCACTACTCGGATCGCATCGCCCTCGGCCCAGTGGCCGGCGTCGACAAACTCCTGGAGCACCCTGTGAATCCCGCTGCGCCACAGGTGTGCTCCGAGAAAATGTAGCTCCGGCGGGCCGAAGCCGTCCGAGGAATAGAGGATCTTGCGAAACGGCGCCATCTCCAGCAGCCGGCCGATGAACGAGGCGGATCGCGCACCTAGGTAGTTGATCGCCAGCCCGCCGTCGAGGTACACGTTGTTGAAGGCCTGCGCCAGATAACCGGCCTCGCGCTCGTACGGATAACAATGCAGCAGCATGATCGGGGTATCACCGGCGGCACGAAAAAAATCCAGCAGATACAGCGGATTGGCCAGACGTAAGTCGCAGTCGCGGTCACCGAAGCCAACGTGAAACTGCAGTGGCTTGTCCAGCCGCAACGCCTGATGCAGGCCGAACCTCAACAGCACCCGGTCGGTCAAGCGGGGTTCACCGCTGTCCCACCAGCGGGTGGCCGCCTCGGCGACCTCGCGCGCCGTCGGCTCGGAGAGGTCACCCGCGAAGCCGCCGCGGTAGGCCATTATCGACTTGGTAGCCACCGCATTCGCCGTTCGCTCGACGAGAATCCGCGAGAACGCCGCCGCGTAATCCCCGGCGGCGGGCATCGCCTCTTCCGCTACCGACTCCAGCCGCACCACCTCATGGGCCCGGCCACCCGTCACCGCTGCCATCTCGCCGAGATCCGCTACCCCGCTTGCAAATCCGGTGTCGATCAGCCAGTCCGACACATTGGCCGCGGTCAGGAACAGTCGGGCGAGCTCGGGTTCGGGGTATTGACAGCGGCGGCGCCAGTATTCGTCCGCATCGGCGTGGGCAGGCAGGCCCAGCAGCGGCGCACAGTGGGTGCGCACGGCGACTCCAAGTTGGGTGTCGAACGCCGTATCGAAGTCGGCGAGCGGCTCGGTGTTGGCTTCGTTGAGTCCGTTCTCGAACCGACGGCGATCACCGCTCTGCAGCCAGCAGCCGTGCACGTGGTGGTCGATCAGTGTCACCGCGGCAATGTGCTCGGCCAGCGCGGACACTGTCACACACTCCAGGCCATCCGGAACTTCTCCGCCAGTTCGCCGGGCTTCATCTCGGCGTAGTTCTCGAGTTCGTAACGCCGCACGGCCACCACGGCGTTCACGGGCTCATTCCCGAGAATCCCCCGCATCAACTCCGATTGGTCCAACGCGTCGATGGCCGCGGCCTGATCAGCGGGCAACAGAACGGTGCCGTCGGCGTCGCGCTGCTCGGAACTCAACGTGGCGGGGTCGACAGTGGTCTCCGGGGGGAGCGGTAACGAGTGTTCGATGCCGTGCAGGGCCAAGCCCAGGATCGCCGCCGATGCGAGATATGGATTGGCCGAGGGGTCGACGACCTTCACCTCGACATTGCCGCCGAATGGATTGCTCGGTCCGCCGATGAGGAATCGCACTGCGGCTTCCCGGTTTTCGGTGCCCCAACAAAGATATGCGCCCGACCAGTGCCCGGGCAGGGTGCGCAGCCCGGACAGAATCGATCCGCACAGCACACCCTGCGCTTCGGCCAGACCGGCCAGCAGTCCTGCCACCGCCGATTCACCCTCCGGCGTCATCCCGCGTGTGCCCTCGCCGTCGGAGAACAAGGGCGCCTCCGACCGCGTCAGCGAAAAGTGTTGATGCGCGCCGGATCCGACGCTGCCTGCGAACGGTACCGGCGAGAGGCTGACCCGCAGTCCGTACCGGCGGGCAACCCGGCCGACGATGATCCGCATCAACACGAGCTGATCGGCCGCGGCGACGGGAGACTGTGGAGTCAGCGAGATTTCGAACTGGTTGCGCCCGTATTCGGGGTGGAACTGCTCAATCGCAACATTTGAACTGGTCGCCGCATCGGTGACATCCCGCACGAAGCCTTCGAATTCCAGCACCCCGGCCAGGCCGTACTGCGCCCACAGCTTCGATGGCAGTTCGCTCCCGTCAGGCGCGACGAGGACGAACTCCACTTCGTGACCGACCACCGCTTCGATGCCGGCGTCGGCCAGCCGGTCCTCGATGCGCTGCAGTGCGCCGCGGCTGCAATACGGGTCCGGTGAGCCATCCTGGTTGAAGAAACCGCCGGGCGCCCAAGCGAATCCGTCGCCGAGGATGCGCAGCGCCCCGAGATCGATGCGGATGCGTTGGTCCCCCACCACCCCGATGGCATCGCCGAAGACGATGCCGGTCTGGTCAATGGCGAACGCGTGCCAGACTGGGCTGGCACCGAGCCCGGGATCGGCGAATGTGCCCATCCGGCGCAGCGGCACCGTTTTCGCGTGAATCAGCCCCGCCGGATTGACGACTGTGCCGATCAACGAGGCCACCCCGTCGGCCTCGAGTTGAGCGATCGCCGCTGCGGCGAGTGGTTTGGCTGCCCGAGTCACAGCAGCCATTCTGCAATGCGGCGCGGCGCGTTACAGGGTGATCTTGCAGGTCTGACCGATGTCGAGGGTGCGCAGTAGGCGGCCCATGCCGAGCCACATCGCGCATGACAGCGCAAGATCCGTCATCAGGTCGTGGTCGAAGTGCTCGCCTGCGCGGGCCCAGAAATCGTCGTCGTCGCGCAGCGCGGTGTGGTCGGTGGCGAACCGGAACGCGAACTCCGCCGCGATGCGCTCCGCGGGGCTGTAGCCCTCCCACGTGCGCCACTCGGCGGCGTGGTCGTAGAACTCCTCGTCGATGCCGGCGGCCGCACCTTCGGAGTCGCGGGTGTTCTGGCACACCATGCATTCGTTGGCGTCGGCGATGACGATGCGCGCCAGCTCCCGCACCCGCAGCGGCAACCGCCCTTTCGTGTAGACGGCGTGGCTGAAGTTCGCGAGTGCGGTGCCGAGGTCGGGCGATCTCACCGCGAACGCGGTGACGTCGTCGTCGGCGAAGGCTCCAATTCGGCTCATGGCGGCATCGTACGCCGCAACGACGGCGATCTGTAACACGTTCTAATTCTTCGCGGCCACCAGTTCACTGCGGTCGGCGGGACTCGTCATACCTGCCTTCCGGTGGGGCCCTGGAAAACTCTACAAGGGCATATCGTTTGGCAGGCTAGGAAAAGTTACACCGTCGAGATTTTTTGTCGACCTGGTAAATTCAGGGCAAGGGGAAGCGGTTGAGAGGCCTCGTTGCCTTCCTTTCGGGATGCCTACCTGGCAGTAAGCACCTGGGGCCGCTTCCCCGTCAGCGCTCGCAGCGCTGATCTATGACGGCGGGCGCGAGACACACTGGGCGGCGTAGAGCTCCTCACCCAGCTTGTCCATCAGCTCAAGCTGGGTCTCGAGGTAGTCGATGTGGAGCTCTTCGTCCGCCAGGATCTTCTCGAAAAGGTTGGCCGTGGTGGCGTCTTCCTTTTCCCGGCACATGATGATTCCCGGCTTCAGCCGCGCCATTACTTCGTATTCGAGTGCCAGGTCGGCTTCGAACTGTTCACGCAGAGTCTGACCGACGCGCAAGGAGAATAGCCGTTGGTAATTCGGCAGACCGTCCAGAATGAGAATCCGGTCGGTGATCTCCTCCGCGTGGTTCATTTCTTCGAAGGATTCTTTGCGGGTGTGTTCGGCCAGTTCGGTAAAGCCCCAATTGTCCTGCATTTTCGAATGCAGGAAGTACTGGTTGATGGCCGTGAGCTCGCTGGTCAATTGCTCATTCAGCAGTTTGAGAACGTCGGGATCGCCTTGCATGCTCGCTCCTAACACCTTGAGGGCTGGTCACGTGTTGCTGGTTGCCGCGCGCCTTCCAATCTAGTCCACCGCTGGCCCGTCGGCGACGCCTTATCGCTTGACAGCGGCGTGTTTTCGGCCTCATTCGGGATCGTCGGCCAGTCGCGGCGGCTTAACCGGGCGGGGACTCTGGACTGCCTGTCCTAACTAAGGTTAGACTGCGCTAACCATGTCGACCCCCGCACCCGAGAGGCGCAAAGAGATGAGTGAGTACAATTTACACTCGCTCATTTTGGCATGCGATTTTCGGGTCGACGACGTCGAGCGGATGTGGAAGTGGCTGGGCCGCCATAAGCCCGGGCTCGCCGCTATCGGTGCGCATCATGTCGTGCTCTACACATCGATCTGGGAGCCCGGTCGCGTTCTGGTGACAATTGGTATCAAGCAGCCGAAGTCGTTACGGGAATTGCTGCGGTCGCCGACCATTTTCGAATGGTTCGATATTTCTGGCGTGGAAGATATTCCACCGATATTCGGCGGGGAGGTCGTCGAAAAGATCGATCTGTATGAGCCGACGCCGGAAACGCACGTGGCCGGCGTGATCGTCGGAGCGATGACATCGGTCGACGACGTCGCTGCGCTGATGGTCAAGGTGCACGACGGGCTGGAGCGGTTTCGGGGGGCCGGGGTCCGCAAGATCTGGGTGTACCGCGCTCTGGACGACGGGCGGGAAGTGATGATCCTGCAGGAGATCGACAGCGAGGTGAGCGCCCGGCAGTGGATCGACCACCCCGACGCGGCCGCCGAATGGATGTCGAAGTCGGGCTTGGGCGCCTATCCGACGCTGTTCGTCGGCAAGTTGGCCCACATCATGAGCATCGACGAGCAGGACTAGCGGGGGCCTGAAGTGTTCGTCTGCCTATGCACCGGAGCAACCAGCCAGCTCGTCAACGAAGTAGTTGCCGCGGGTGCATGTACGTCGAAGGAAATCGCAGAGGCGTGTGGTGCGGGGGCCGACTGCGGGCGCTGCCGGCGCACCCTGCGCGCCATCATCGCCGCCCACCAGGTCAACGGCTGTCCCACCGCGGCGAAGAGCAGCTAATCCTTGTTGGCGAAGGCCGCAAGCGCTTCGGCATTGGCGGCGGCTCCGACCAGTTGCGCGAACTGCGACTTCTCGCGTTGCGTTGCAGCGTGGATTCCGTCGCGGATCGGTTCGACCATCGTGCGCTTCACCGCCATCAGGCTCGAAATCGGCCGTGAGGCAAGGACTTCAGCGTGCCGCGTGGCTTCGGGCAGCAGCTCGTCGGGCTCACAGACCTTCCACACCAAGCCCATTCGCAGCGCCTCATCGGCGCTGACCCACTCCGACGACATCAAGAGCCAGGCGGCGTTCTGACGGCCGACCAGCCGCGGCAACAGATATGACGACGCCGCCTCCGGTGCGACGCCCAGGCTGGTGAACGGACACTTCAGTCGCGCCGTCGACGCCATGAATGCAAGGTCTGCGTAGCCGAGAATCGTTGTGCCGATACCGACTCCGACGCCGTTGACCGCGCAGATCAACGGCTTCGGGAAGTCGGTCAGTGCGTCGATCATGCCGTAGAAGCCGTGCTCCCCCTCACCCTGGCCAGGGTTCGCGATGCGCTCCGCCATCTCTTTGAGGTCGTTGCCCGCGCTGAACGCGCGGCCCGCGCCGGTCATCAGCACCACCGCGACGTCGGGGTTCTCGGCAGCATCGCGCAGCGCGACGGTGGTCGCGTCGTAGAGCGCCTCGTTGAATGCGTTGAGCGCCTCGGGCCTGTCGAGGGTGAGCGTGCGTACCTTGTTGTGGTCGCTGATCTGCAGGGTCACCGCTGCAGCGTACTCAATGTGCCACAAAGGGAGTGCGCCAGGCGTAGCGGCTGGTGGGGACCGTGTCGATGTTCTGGTTGGCCCCGAACGCGGCAGTGCTGGCCACCATTCGCGTCATCCGGTCGTTGAGGTCGTCGTCGTCGGCGGCGCCGAAGAACGCGTGCAGATCCGAGACCGCCTCGATTGGGAACAGCTCCTCCACGATCCCCGCAATCGGCGGTGCATCCGGCGTGAGGGCCCGCACCACGGTGTTCTGGGTATACCCGAACGTCGCCTGGGTGTCGATGGCCACCGGCGTGTGGTCGATGTGCCAGCGCGCCAACCAGGTTGCCTCGTCGAGCCCCTCGGGACGCCGCAGCAGCGCGATGTTGGCCAGCCCGGCGGTGCGCTCGCCCGGCGACGTGTCGGGCGGCGGCAGCGGCGTGGACTCGGTGACCAGATACGCCGCGACGCGGTCGCATACCTTGTCCAGCAGCGCCATTGCGGCACGCACCTGTTCGCCGTAGTACTGCTGGGTCCACAGGCTTACCACCCCGACCACCGGCGGGTCCAACGTCGTCAACGTCATCACCGAGTCGCGCACGGCCTCGTCGCGCACATTGACCGTCAGCCCCGGCACCCCCGTCGCGAGCAGATCCGCCGCAACCTCCGATCGCAACCGGGCACACCAAGCGTCGTCGGCGGTGACCGCACGCAGCGTCAGGATGACCTTTTCCACGCCGTCGAATCTAAAGCGGCGCCACGCCGAAGACGAACTGGGCCAGACGCAACGGTTGAATCGACCCCAAGGCGCGACAATAGCCACGTGGACACCGGCGCGCGGATACTCGCTCCACTACGGATGACGACGCCGGACATCGGCGCCGTGATGCGCAGCCTGCTCGGGGTCCTCGCGGTGACGGCGCTCGCGCTGGTGTGGGGTTCGGATGTGTCGGCGATGTGGGCACTCGGCGCCGGTGCCGTGGCGGGCGCGATCGCGTTGCAGGACAGTCCGGGTGGCCGAGTCCCGATCGTGGTGACCGCGTCGCTGCAGATGGGCGCGGCCGTACTTCTGGGCGTGCTGACCGCCGCGTACAGCGGGTTGTTCATCGCGGTGGTGGCGCTGTGGTGTTTCGGCGCGGGCATGCAATGGTCGCTGGGCGCCAACGCGGGACGGGTTGCGGCCGCCGCCAGTGCTCTGCTCGTCGTCGCGCCGCCGGTGTCGCCGACGCCGTCGAGCGTGTTGACCGCGACCGCGTTCACGTTGGCTGCAGGCTTCGTACAGGCGGCGCTGATCGCGGTGTGGCCGCCGCGGCGGTGGCGGGTGCAACGTGACGCGTTGACCCGCGCGTACCGGTCGCTGGCCGCCGATGCGCGAAAAGTGGCGACCGACCGCGACGCACGCGTCGACGCGGCGCCGCTGACCTGGCTGCGAGAGGCGTTCGTCGACAGCCAGGCCACCCAGCGGCCGAGGGCCTACCACGGCGGGTATCGGCTGCCGGAGCGGATCACCGCGACGTTGAGCGCATTACGGTCCACCTCCGGGGCCGAGCGCGACGACGGCACCTCGCAGATGCTGACGGCCGCTGCGGTGTTTCTCGACGCCATGGCGGATCACAGCCACACCGCGCGCCGCGACGCCGGACACGCCCTGGTCCGCGTGGACGCCGCGGTGGCGGCGATTACCGGGCCGGAAGCCGCTACCGCACAGCGGTTTTCCCAACAATTGCACGAGGCCTCGGTGTTGCGGTTCGGACAGCTCCGCCGACCGGACCTCATCGGCTCGCTGCTGTCGGCGCCCGGGGTCGTTCGCAATCAGCTCACCAGGACGTCACCGATCCTGCGGCACGCGGCCCGGTTGGCAACGGCCGTCGCCGTCGCGATGGTGCTGGCCCGCTTCGGCGGGGTGGCACACGGCTACTGGGTCGCCCTCACCGTGCTGGTGGTGCTACGGCCGGAGACGGCGCACACCTACACCCGGTGCTTCGGGCGGGTCGGCGGAATCGGGGTTGGTATCGCGTTGACGTCCGGGGTGATGCTGCTGTGGCACCCCGGCGGTCTCGCGGCGGCCGTGTTGGCGGTCGTGTGCCTGGGTCTGACGTACATGGTGATCGGCTGGGGATACGTCGCGGTGAGCGTGACGGTGGCCGCCGCGCTGGTGTTCATCCTCGACGTCGGCGGGGTGGGCACCTCGGCCACCATGGAGAATCGCCTGTTCGCGGCTGTCGTCGGCGGAGCGCTGGCGGTGTTGGCCCACGTGTTGCTCCCCGACCACGCGCTGGTCCGGTTGCGGCAGCGGGCCGGTGAACTGCTGAAGACGGAAACCGACTATGCCGCAACGGTTGTCAAGGCGTTCGTCCATGAGCTGGACAGGCCGGCTGAGCTGTTGTCGGCGGCCTGGCAGCGGGCGTCGAGGGCGCGATCGGCATTCGAGGCCGCGTCCGGGGCCACCCGGGTGGATTCGCGAGAGCTGCGCCGGTGGCTGCGGTCCTATCGGGCGTCGCTGAACGCCATCACCAGCGCCTGCGCGTCGCTGGAGAACAATCTGTCGTCCGGGCCGTCGACCGCGTTGAGTCAGGAATTCGTTGCCGCCGTTGATGATTACGTCGAAGTGTTGCGCGGCGCCCCGGCGAGTCCGGCCGCGCCCTGGACGGTCGACATCACCCAGTTGACCGCGGCGAATCAGCAGCTGCGTGACGCCGCCGCGCTGTCCGAACATGACGACGCCGCGCCGCGGGTGCTGGTCGCGGAGATCAACACCATCACTCGCCAGCTGACACAGATCTCCGCGGCCGATCCGGTGTCGGCGACCGGCTAACCGCGTGCCCACTTCGGTGTGATGAACACGCCCTCGGCCTTTACCGTGACACCCTCTTCATCGGCGAGGTGACCGACGGCGAACGTCTTGACGCCTTCCGTCCGGTCGATGCGCGCCTGCGCGTGCAGCCGGCCGAGCCGGGTGGTGCGCAGGTAGCGCAGCGTGATGGTTCCGGTGAAGCGGGGATTTTCGGCGCCGCTGGCCGCCTCGCCGAGCACGTGGTCGAGCACCAGCGCCGCGACTCCCCCATGGACGTGACCGGGTGGGCCTTCGTATGCGGCGCCCAGGTGAAAGTCGGTGTAGACACCGCCTGCGGCGTCATGCTGGATCACCAGCGGTGGTGCGATCGGGTTACGAATGCCGATGACCGGGTTTCCCCACGGCATCCGGTCGCCCTCGGAGGTGTACCGCACGCCGAAGGCGCCGTCGATCTGCTTGGACCGCAGCCTGGCTGTTGCCGCGTCGATCTCGGCCTTGACCGCGGCCACCACATCGGCGTCGACCTCGGTGCGGATGGTGGCGTCGACCAACTCGCGGACGGACTCGGCGAGCGGCGCATAGACCTCGCGCATCCGCTGCACCTCGGCCGAGGTGACGTTCTCGATGTGGGTGAACTCCAGCACCACTGAACTAGAACACGTTCCTACTCTGGTTGTCGAGTTGCCGCAGAGGCGAACCCGAGCCAGGTGTGCCGGTTGCCGGCCCAGCACCAGCCGACCTTGGGGGCGTTGCGGTTGGCCGTGCCGTCACGTCCGGTGCCGTTGCTGATCCACAGCGCAGGCGTGCGCGCGTCCAGCGACCCGTCGGCTTTGCGGCGGCGCGAGCCGATCGTCATGAAGCAACGGCCCCGCTCCAGCGTCGCCGGCGCCTGCAGCACCCAGTGCATGCCCTCGGTCAGCGTCAGCGGCGTGCGGCCGGCCTCGGTGATGGCGGGCAGCGCCTCGTCGGGGCTCCAGTTGGCCATCTCGTCGCCGCGGTCGAGGTCGTGCACGACGTACACGGGTGGGTCGGGCAGCGGTGAGATCGGCGTGAACTCGTCGACGTCGGCCATGTCGGCGACCACGAAGCCGTGTTTGCCGTTGACCGTGAGCAGCGTTGCCAACCTCGATGCCGGGAGCAGATCGGGATGCACCACGAGCAGTCCGTCGGCCGACTGCGCGTGGCAGCGCAGTGAGTCAGGGGTCAGTCCCGCGATCTGGTGGATCCCGAGTTCGATGAGGCGCTCGGCCTGCTCACGTGGGGTGGGAAGAGTGGGCACTGGCGGACAACGAATCTCGCGCGTCGCAGAGTTCCGCATCAGTTCCCTATCAAATCCCTCGGCCCGGTGGGTAGTCGCCAATGGAAGGCCAGCGCCGCCAGGCGCAGGAGCGTGGCCAGTGCGCTTCCGGCCGCGACGGCTATCCATTGCGGCCCGTCGATCAGGACGTATGTCGCCGCACCCATCATGGCCGGGATCGCATAGAGGTCATCGGGGCCCATCACATAGGGCACCTCGCGGGCGATGACGTCGCGCAGTATCCCGCCGGCGATCGCGGTGAGCATCCCGATGAGCCCTGCCGCGAACCAGCTGGCGCCCGCGTCGACCGCGATCGCTGCGCCGGAGGTGGCGAAGAATCCCATGCCGATGGCATCGAGGAGCAGCACCGCTCGATTCATCCTGATGACGAGCCGGGCGAACGGGACGGTGACGGCGACCGCGACCAGCGCCACCGTGATGTTCGGCCAGTGCTGGATCGAATGCGGAGGTGTGATGTCGAGCAGCACATCGCGCAGCACGCCACCCCCCACCCCCGTGAGGACGCCGAGCGTCGCGATACCGAACAGGTCGAAGCCTTTGCGGATTCCGACGGTCGCGCCCGACGAGGCGAACACCGCGATGCCGGCGTAGTTGAGGATGATCTGCAACACGCCGCAACGGTAGGTGACCGGCGTCGCAGCGGTCGCGATTACGTGCCTTAGATAACCTATCTTTTCGTAGGCATCTGTCTACGAAGTGGCTTACGCTGATCGTCGTGGCAGCACGGACCCATAGCGTCGATCCCCGAGCCGAGCGGGTGCGCACCCGGCTGCGGGACGCCGCGTTCGCGCTGGCGCATGAACGGCCGGTGGACCAGTTGACCGTCGGTGACCTCGTCGCCCGCGCCGGTGTCAGCCGGCAGGTCTTCTATCAACACTTCCGCGATCGCGACGACGCCGTCGCGACGGCCTTCTCGGTAGCCTTCGCCGCCGCGACGGCCGAGAACCAGAGCGATCCGAGTGCCCGCATCCTGCGACTGTTCGATTTCGCCGCCGAGCACCGGGCGATGTACCGCAACATCGTGCCGAGTGCGGTGACGCAGCGTGTCGTCGAAGCGTTCCGGACCGAACTGGCACCGGCCTGCGAGGAGATCGCCGCCCAGGCCATGCCGGTGGTGAGCCCCATCGCGGCCCTGTCCCCCGAATCCGTCAGCCGTTTTTTGGTCGGCGGATTCATGGAGGTACTGCGGTCCTGGATGGAAGATCCGGCAGCGACCGACCTGGCCGGTCGGGTGCGCGGCGCGCTCGACACCGTCAATGCCCTGCTGGGGCTGACAGCCACATCCTGATTGCACTACACCCGAAAGGTTTTCGACGTGGGCAAGCACAATGTCCGCCAAACCGGCCTGCTGTCTGAAGGTCGGGGAACGCGCGCCGAGGTGCGCAACATGGCACTGGCGATGGTGGCGCTGACGATCTTTGTCGTCGCGATGATCGCCAGCTACTCCGGTGCGTTCGCCAAACCGACGCTGCACCATCTGACCGTCGCGGTCGCCGCTCCTGAGCGGATGGCCGGTGCCATCCGCGGTCAGGATGCGTTGGCGGTCACCGAGGTTGGTGACGACGCCGCCGCCCGCCGGCAGGTGTACGAGCGCAAGGCCGACGCCGCATTCGTCGTTGGGCCCGGCGGGGAGGTGACGATCTACGTAGCCGGCGGCGGCGGCCGCAGCGTGGCCAACGCCGCCGAAACGGTAGGCCGCGGCATCGCCGCCACCGCGGGTCTCACCCCGACCGTCGAAGACATCGCACCGACGTCGGCGGCCGACCCGTCGGGCACCGTCGAGTTCTACGCCGTCATCTTCCTCTCCATCGGGGCGTCGGTGGGGGCCACGGTGTTCGGCCGCATCATGGGCACCGTGCGCAGCCCGCGCAAGCTGCTGCTGCGCACACTCACCCTGACCGGCTACTCGGCGCTGCTCGCCGCTGCCGTCGCCTACTACGTCGACGGTGTGCTCGGCGCGCTCACCGGACATCCCTGGCAGCTGTTCGGGGTGCTGTGGCTGTACGCGATGGCGGTGGGCGGTGCGGTCACCGGTGTGGCCGCCGCGTTGGGCACGGTCGCCTCGCTGGTCCTCACGCTGTTTTTGGTCATCGTCGGCAATGCGGCGGCGGCCGGTCCGGTGGGACGGCCCCTGCTGTCGGGCTTCTACTCGACGTTCAACACGATCGTGCCGCAGGGATCCGGCGTCGCGCTGCTGCGCAGCGTGCAGTACTTCGGCGGCAACGGCGCGCAAGGCCCGCTAGTGACACTGGGGATTTGGGCCGCCGCCGGGTGCCTGCTGGCGGCGGTGGCGACGGTGGTGCGAATGAACTTCGGCCATCGCGCGCCGTGGCGACCGCGGCTGAATTATCGTGCGGGTCATGAGCGTTACCTCCCCGGTGTTGCCGGGCGAGACGGAACCGTACTACGACCTGGGGTCCTATCACCGGCCGATTGACACGCCGTCGCCGCAGGCGCAGGTGTGGTTCGACCGCGGGTTGGTCTGGTCGTACGCCTTCAACCACGAAGAGGCCATCCGGTGCTTCGAGCGGGCGCTAGATCTGGACCCCGACCTCGCGATCGCGCGGTGGGGCATCGCCTATGCGATCGGACCCAACTACAACAAGGCGTGGGACGCGTTCGACCCGGCGGATCTGGCGGCCTCGTTGGCGCGGGCCCGCATGGAACTCGGCCTGGCCGAGCGCGGCCGGGCGTCCGCAGTCGAGCGCGGGCTGATCGAGGCGTTGGCGGCCCGCTTCCCCACCGACGACCCGCAGGACACGTCGGCGCTGCGCGCCGGGCACACCGGCTACGCCGATGCCATGGCGCGGTTGGCCCCGGTCTATCCCGACGACGTCGACGTGCAGGCGCTGGCGGCCGACGCGTTGCTCAACGTCACCGCGTGGGCGCTGTGGGACACCAGCACCGGTGAACCTGCGCCGGGGTCGCGCGTGATCGAGGCCAAACGCATCCTCGACGATGCGCTGGCCACCCCGGCCGGACGCGAGCACCCCGGCATCCTGCATCTGTACCTGCACACCATGGAGATGTCGGCCACGCCCCAGGATGCCCTGCCCGCCGCGGACCTGTTGCGCGGCTTGGTGCCCGACGCCGGACACCTGGAGCACATGCCCAGTCACATCGACGTGCTCTGTGGCCACTACCGCAACTCGGTGGTGGCGAATCTGTCTGCGGTGCAAGCAGATCGGCGTTTCGTCGAACGGGAAGGCCCGCTGAACTTCTACTCGCTGTACCGCGCGCACGATCTGCACTTCGTGGTGTATTCCGCGATGTTCGAAGGCAATTCACAGATCGCGCTGCAAGCCGCCGACGAACTCGCCGGACAGCTCACCCCGGAGCTTTTGGCCATCGAGTCGCCGCCGATGGCCGACTGGCTGGAAGCGTTCGTGCCGTTGCGGATCCACGTGCTGGTCCGGTTCGGACGGTGGGACGACCTGATCGCCGAACAGCCGCCGGCCGATACCGAGCTGTACTGCGCGACGGCGGCGACGATCCATTACGGCCGCGGGGTGGCCCACGCGTCGAAAGGTCAACTGGCCCAGGCGCGTGCCGAACGTGACGCGTTCGCCGCGGCTTACGAGCGCATCCCGGACACCAGGTATCTGTTCAACAACACCTGCCGCGACATCCTGGCCATCGCAGCACAGATGCTCGACGGTGAAATCGCTTATCGGGAGGGCCGATTCGACGAGGCGTTCGGCCATCTACGCCGGGCGATCGAACTCGACGACGCCCTGCCCTACGACGAGCCGTGGGGCTGGATGCAGCCGACCCGGCACGCCTACGGCGCTCTGCTGCTCGAACAGGGCCACGTCGAGGACGCCGCCGCGGTGTATGCGGCCGACCTTGGTTTGGATCCGACGCTGAGCCGATGCTGTCAGCATCCGGGCAATGTGTGGAGCCTGCACGGCTACCACGAATGCCTGCAGCGGCTGGGCCGCACGGCCGAGGCGGCGATCATCGGTCAGCAGCTCGAATTGGCGCTGGCGCGTGCCGACGTTCCGGTTCTCGCGTCGTGCGCGTGCCGGCTGGAAGTCACCGATCCCTGCTGCTGACGCTGCGTAGACTCCGGGCCATGCCCGTCAGCGACGACGACATCGAGCGGCTGCAGAGGTGTGTCGAATTGGCCCGTTCGGCGCTGGACGCCGGTGACGAGCCGTTCGGCTCGATACTGGTCGACGCCAGCGGCACCACCCGCTACGAGGACCGCAACCGGGTCGCCGGCGGCGATGCCACCCAGCATCCGGAATTCGCCATCGCCCGGTGGGCCGCCGCGCATCTGGATCCAGACGAGCGGGCGCGCGCCACGGTCTACACCTCCGGTGAACACTGCCCGATGTGTGCGGCGGCGCACGCGTGGGTCGGGTTGGGCCGCATCGTCTACGCGACGTCGTCCGAGCAGTTCAGCCGGTGGCGCGCCGAGTGGGGTGTCCCGCCGCCGCCGGTGGCCACGCTGCCGATCAACACCGTCGCGCCGAACGTGGTGGTCGACGGTCCGGTGCCGGCCCTCGCGGAGCAGGTGAAGGCACTTTACGAGGCCAAGTTCGGGTCATGACGGAACCCGGTTGGGTCGAGCATGCGATCTGGTGGCAGATCTATCCGCTGGGCTTCGTCGGCGCGTATCCCGCAGACCCGCCGCCGACCCCCGACCAACATCGGCTGCGCCGGATCGTCGAGTGGTTCGATCACGCCATCGATCTCGGCGCATCCGGGCTGGCGCTCGGCCCCGTATTCGCCTCCCGCAGCCATGGTTACGACACCACCGACCACTACCGGATCGACCCGCGGTTGGGCGACGACACCGATTTCGAGTACCTCATCGCAGAGGCGCACCGCCGCGGTCTGCGGATCTTGTTAGACGGCGTCTTCAATCATGTCGGCACCGACTTTGTGCACGACACGTGGTTTCGACGCGGCGGTTCTGGGGGGTTTGACACGTTCGAAGGGCACGGCGATCTCATCGCGCTCGATCACGACAACCCCGAGGTGGCCGCATACGCCGTCGATGTGATGCGACACTGGCTGGACCGCGGCGCCGACGGCTGGCGCCTCGATGCCGCCTACGCCGTACCCGATGCGTTCTGGGCGCAGGTGCTGCCTCAGGTTCGGCATACCCACCCGGACGCGTGGTTCGTCGGCGAGGTCATCCACGGCGACTATGCGGCACGGGTTCGGGCGGCGTCGTTCGACTCGGTCACCCAGTACGAGCTGTGGAAGGCGATCTGGAGCAGTCTGAACGACGGCAACTTCTTCGAACTTGACTGGGCGATGCAGCGGCACAACGAGTTTCTCGATGAGTTTGTCCCGATGACCTTCGTCGGCAATCACGATGTGACGCGCATCGCCAGCCAGCTGGAGAATCCACAGCACCTCGAACACGCCTTGGTCCTGCTGTTCACCGTCGGCGGCACGCCCAGCATCTACGCCGGCGACGAGTCGGCCTACCGCGGAGTCAAGGAGGAGCGCTTCGGCGGCGATGATGCGGTTCGCCCCGAATTCGCCTCTCCCCCAAGCTCTCCCGGCGATGTATTCCGACTGCATCAGTACCTGGTCGGGTTACGTCGCCGCCACCCGTGGCTGCACACCGCCAAGACGTCGGCACTGAGGCTCAGTAACAGCCAGTACGTCTATGAGACCAGGATGGGTTCCGACGCTTTTGTGGTCGCGCTCAACATCGACGATGCGCCGCTCGGCTTGTCGCTACCCGAGTTGGGCTTGGGCTCCGGGCGGCTCGTCGCCGGATCGGGCGCGCCCCCGCAGGCCGACATCGTGTCCACCGATGTTTCGCCGCACGGTTGGGTCATCGTCGCACCGTCGTGAGCGCGCGCCGGGATGGCAACGATTTGCCCACAGTCCTGCGGTCGGCAAGTTGGGCGGGCTAGTCTTCGGGATTCGAATGACCTCAACGATGCAGCCAGACGCCGCGGTCGAGCCGCAGCCCGCAGCCAAACGTCTGCGGCGCCGCGTGCTGTCCCGTATCAGCATTCAGTCGAAACTGCTGGTGATGTTGCTGCTCACCAGCGTCCTCTCGGCCGCGGTGGTGGGTTTCATCGGCTACCAGTCGGGGCGCAGTTCGCTGCGGGCAGCCGTATTCGACGGCTTGACCGAGATCCGCGCGTCGCAAGCCCGTCAGTTGGAAGCAGAGTTCTCCGACCTGAAGAACTCGCTTGTGCTCTATTCGCATGGCACCACGACAACCGAAGCCATCCAGGCCTTCACCGCCGGATTCGACCAACTCAACGGCGCGACCATCAGTCCGCAGCAATGGCAGTCCGTCGTCGACTACTACCGCAACCACCTCACCAGCAGCGAGCTGAAACAGACCGGCGAACAGGTCGACATCCGCGGCCTGCTGCCGACTTCGGCCGCCCAGCGGTACCTACAGGCCCACTACACGGCACCGTTCTCCGACTGGAACAAGGCGATCCGCTTCGACGACGCCCGCGACGGCAGTGCCTGGTCGGCGGCCAACGCGCGCTTCAACGAATTCTTCCGCGAACTCGTCACCCGGTTCGAGTTCGAGGACGCCCTGCTGCTCGACACCCGCGGCAACGTCGTCTACACCGCGTACAAGGGTGTGGATCTGGGCACCAATATTCTCAACGGTCCGTATCGCGAGAACGAGCTGAGTGAGGCCTACCAGAAGGCGCTGGCCTCCAACGTCGTCGACTATGTCGGCATCACCGATTTCGGCGATTACCTCCCCGCCGACGAACCCACCGCGTGGATGGTGTCGCCCGTCGGACCGCCGGGCCGGGTGGAAGGTGTTCTGGCGCTACAGTTCCCCATCTTCAAGATCAACCGCACGATGACGGCAGACAAGCAGTGGGAAGCCGCCGGCATGGGTAGGACGGGTGAGACGTTCCTGGTCGGTCCGGATGATTTGATGCGGTCGGATTCACGGCTGTTTCTGGAAGATCCGCAGCGTTTCAAACAGGATGTCGTGGACGCAGGCACGCCACCTGACGTCGCCGAGGATTCCATCCGACAGGGTGGCACGACGCTGGTGCAGCCGGTCGCGTCGGAAGCGACCCGACAGGCACAGCGCGGGCAGACCGGCACCATCGTCGAAAAGGATTATCTGGGACAGGAAACGCTGCAGGCATACGCTCCGGTTGATCTGGAGGGGCTGCACTGGTCGATCATCGCCAAGATCGACACTGCGGAGGCGTTCGCTCCGGTGGCGCGCTTCACCCGCACCTTGGTGCTGTCCACGGCGGTGATCATCTTCGTGGTGTGCGTGGCTGCCATGCTGTTGGCCCGAATGTTCGTGAGGCCGATCCGACGGCTGGAGGCCGGCGCCCAGCAGATCAGCTCGGGCGACTACAAGGTCAACCTGCCGGTGCTGTCCCGCGACGAATTCGGGGATCTGACAGTCGCTTTCAACGAGATGAGCCGCAATCTGGCGATCAAGGAGGAACTGCTCGCCGAGCAGCGCCGCGAGAACGACCGCCTGTTGCTGTCGCTGATGCCCGAACCTGTGGTTCAGCGCTATCGCGAAGGCGAAGAGACCATCGCGCAGGACCACCAGAACGTGACGGTGATCTTCGCCGACACCGTCGGCCTCGATGAGATCACCCACGATATGTCAAGCGACGACGCGCTGTCGATCGTCAACAAGCTGGTCCGCCAATTCGACGCAGCGGCAGAGAATCTCGGCATCGAGCGGGTGCGCACGCTGCGTAACGGGTACCTGGCCAGCTGCGGGTTGAGCGTGCCACGGCTGGACAACGTGCGTCGCACCGTCGACTTCGCCGTCGAAATGCAGCGCATCATCGACCGGTTCAACGCCGAGACGGGCCACTCGCTGAAACTGCGGGCCGGCATCGACACCGGCACCGTCTCCAGCGGTTTGGTGGACCGGTCCAATCTGGCCTACGACATGTGGGGCGCCGCAGTCAATCTCGCGTACCGGGTGCAAAGCGGCTCTCCACAGCCGGGCATCTACGTCACGTCACGGGTATATGACGCGATGCGCGACACGCGCGATTTCACCCCCGCCGGCGATGTGGGTGGTGACGACGGCGCAGAACCGATCTGGCGGTTGACGTGAGCAGCGCGCTGGACGCCCCGTGGTTCTACTGGGCGGTCGCGGTGGCGATCGGGTTGCCCGTCGGGCTGGTCCTTCTCACCGAGCTGCACAACGCACTGATCCGGCGCAACAGCGTGCTGGCGCGTCCGGTCAGCCTGGTGCGCAATTACATCCTGCCGCTCGGCGCACTGCTTGTCCTGTTGGTGCCGGCCCTGCAGATCTCCGGCGAGGCCACGCCGGTGCGGATCGTCGCGACCGTGTTCGGCTTCGTCGTGCTGGTGCTGTTGCTGTCGGGTCTCAACGCCACCCTGTTCCAGGCGGCACCCGAAGGCAGCTGGCGCAAGCGAATCCCGTCGATATTCCTCGACGTGGCACGCTTCGCACTGATCGCCGTGGGCGTCGGCATCATCTTCGCCTACATCTGGGGCGCCAACGTGGGCGGCCTGTTCGCCGCACTGGGTATCGGGTCGATCGTGTTGGGTCTTGCGTTGCAGAACTCCGTCGGCCAGATCATCTCGGGCCTGCTGCTGCTGTTCGAGCAGCCGTTCGCGCTGGGTGACTGGATCGACGCGCCGTCCGCACGCGGCCGCGTCGTCGAGGTGAACTGGCGCGCAACGCATATCGACACCGGGGCTGGATTGCTTATCATGCCGAACTCGGCTCTGGCGGCGGCGTCGTTCACCAATCTCAGCCGACCGCCGGGCACACATTCGCTGACTGTCACGACGGTGTTCTCGCTCGACGACCCGCCGGATGACGTCTGCGCCATGTTGACGCGCGCGGCCAGTGCCCTGCCGCAGCTGCGGCCCGGGGCGACGCCGTCGAGCGTGTCGGCGGGCGGCCTGCAATATCACACGTCGATCCCGTTGCGCAGCCCCGCGGACGACTTCACCGCCAAATCAACTTTCCTGCGCTGGGTTTGGTACGCGTCGCGTCGCGCCGGGCTGCATCTCGACGAGGCCGAAGACGAGTTCGCCACACCCGAGCGACTGGAAACCTCGCTGCGGATCATCGCCCCGACGTTGCGGCTGAATCAGACCGAACAGCAGAAACTGCAGCCCTGCGTGCGCCTCACCCGCTACGGGACCGGCGAAACCATCCAGTTCGCGGGCCAGGTACCGAAGCGGATGACGTTCGTGGTGAACGGCCGCGTCCAAGTGATCGCCACCGGTGAGGATGGCTCGATTGTCCCGGTGCGAACGCTGGAGGAGGGCGACTTCCTGGGACAGACGACGCTCACGCGTGAACCGGTGTCCGCGACGGCATCTGCCCTCGACGAGGTCACCGTGCTAGAGATAGAACGTGAGCACATCGAAGAACTCGTTGCGCGAAAGCCGGTGCTGCTGCAGGAGATCGGCCGTGCGATCGAAGAACGCAAGGCCCATGTCAAGCGTGTGCTGGCGGCGGCCATCAAATAGGTGATCGGTGTGACTCGACGTCGTCTGCCGCGGCCGCGTGAACTGGCCCCGCTGCTGGGATTTCGCAGACCGCAATTCGACCGCACCGCGCGGCGCCTGGCCAACGCCCTCACCATCGAGGATCTGAGGCGGATTGCCAAGCGGCGCACACCGAAAGCGGCGTTCGACTACACCGACGGCGCCGCCGAGGACGAAATCTCGCTACTCCGGGCCCGACAGGCCTTCCGCGACATCGAGTTTCACCCGAGCGTCCTGCGCAACGTCACAAACGTGGATACCGGGTGGCATGTGCTCGGCGCGCAAGTGGCGCTGCCGTTCGGGATCGCGCCCACCGGCTTCACCCGGTTGATGCACACCGACGGCGAGGTAGCCGGCGCACACGTCGCGGCCCGGGTGGGTATCCCGTTCGCGTTGTCCACCTTGGGCACCAGTTCGATCGAAGACGTGAAGGCTGCAAACCCCCACGGCCGCAACTGGTTCCAGTTGTACATGTGGAAGGACCGGGACCGTTCGATGGCGTTGGTGGACCGCGCGGTGGCAGCCGGTTACGACGTGCTGCTGGTGACGGTGGACGTGCCCGTCGCCGGTGCGCGGCTGCGTGACACCCGCAACGGCATGTCGATTCCGCCCACGCTGACGCTGCGGACGGTGCTCGACGCCATTCCGCGTCCACGCTGGTGGTTCGACCTGCTGACCACCGAACCGCTGTCCTTCGCCTCGCTCGACCGATGGCCCGGCACCGTCGCCGAGTACCTGGACACCATGTTCGATCCGACCGTCACATTCGAGGATCTCGCGTGGATCAAACAGCAATGGCCAAACAAGCTGGTGGTCAAGGGCATTCAAACGCTCGACGACGCCAAGGCCGTCGTCGACCTCGGCGTGGACGGCATCGTGTTGTCCAACCACGGCGGTCGCCAGCTGGACCGGGCGCCGGTGCCGTTCCACCTATTACCGCGCGTGGCGCGCGAACTCGGCCGCGACACCGAGATTCTGCTGGACACCGGCATCATGTCCGGTGCGGACATCGTGGCCGCGATCGCGCTTGGAGCCCGCTTCACGATGGTCGGCCGGGCCTATCTCTACGGCCTGATGGCCGGCGGTGAGGCGGGCGTGGACCGGGCGATCGAAATCCTGTCCGGGCAGATCGTGCGCACGATGCGATTGTTGGGCGTCACCCGGCTCGAGGACCTCTCGCCGCGGCATGTGACACAACTGCACCGGCTCGTGCGCTGAGGCGTTCCCGCAGGTAACCCCGCGTCGATTTCGGGCTGAGTCGTAATCGTTAGCCAACCGCGACATGGCATGTGAGTGTTGATGCTGATGTGGCTGATGTGGCTCGTGTTGTATTACCCACGCACAGCGACGGCAATTGCTTGTGGCATGCAGAGATAGTCCGAGAAAGGTGGGTTGGTTGCCGTTATGAAGTTCTTCAGAAAGAGGCACGGCGCCTCCGGCGCAGCGTTGCTGCGCCGGCTGATGGTGGGTGTCCTGGCAGCGGTGACACTGCCCGGGCTGATCGGCTTCGCGGGGGGTTCGGCAACCGCGGGCGCGTTCTCCCGGCCAGGGCTGCCCGTGGAATACCTCGATGTCTTCTCCCAGTCGATGAACCGCAACATCCGGATTCAGTTCCAGGGCGGCGGACCGCACGCCGTCTATCTGCTCGACGGCCTGCGCGCGCAGGACGACTACAACGGGTGGGACATCAACACCCCTGCGTTCGAGTGGTACTACCAGTCGGGTCTGTCGGTGGTCATGCCGGTCGGCGGTATGTCGAGCTTCTACACCGATTGGTACCGGCCGTCGCAGGGCAATGGGCAGGACTACACCTACAAGTGGGAGACCTTCCTGACCCAGGAACTGCCGGCATGGCTGGAGGCCAACAAGGGTGTGTCGCAGAACGGCAATGCCGTCGTCGGCATTTCGATGGCCGGCAGCACCGCGCTGACCTACTCGATCTACTACCCGCAGAAATTCATCTACGCCGCGACGCTGTCGGGCTTCCTGAACCCCTCCGAGGGCTGGTGGCCGATGCTGATCGGGCTGGCGATGAACGATGCCGGCGGTTACAACGCGGAGAGCATGTGGGGCCCGTCGTCTGACCCGGCGTGGAAGCGCAACGACCCGATGGTCAACATCGGACAGTTGGTGGCCAACAACACCCGCATTTGGGTGTACTGCGGCACCGGCACTCCGTCGGAGCTCGACGCCGGCACCTCGGGCGGCAATCTGATGGCCGCGCAGTTCCTCGAAGGGTTCACGTTGCGCACCAACATCACCTTCCGCGACAACTACGTCGCTGCGGGTGGCACCAATGGGGTGTTCAACTTCCCGCCGAACGGAACGCACAGCTGGGGCTACTGGGGTCAGCAGCTGCAGCAGATGAAGCCCGACATCCAGCGGGTGCTGGGGGCGCAAGCGTCCGCCTAGAGATCCACCCACAACCAGGGAGCCTGCCGTTATCCCCCCGACGGCAGGCTCCCTGCATTTGTGCGATTTCGGCGCATCTGGTCGCGGTGAGCGCAACCAAATGCGCCGAAATCGCTGGCGGCGAACAAGCCCGGGAACAAACCGGCCACCGCCAAGGTTGAGCGCATCGGACTCAAACTTTGGAGGATTGATGGCGCAAGCCTTATCAGTGCCGGTGCTGTTTCTGTCGGATCCGATCGTGTTGCCCGGCATGGTGGTGCCGATCGAACTGGACGACGCCGCACGTGCCGCGGTCGATGCGGCGCGGGCCAGCGCGTCAGGAAAGCTGCTGATCGCCCCGCGCCTGGATGACCGCTACCCGTCGTATGGCGTGCTGGCCTCGATCGTGCAGGTCGGGCGGATCGCCGGAGCCCCTGGGCCGGCGACATTAGGCGCGGGTGGCAACGGAACCGCCGCGGTGGTACGCGGTGAAACTCGCGCGCACATCGGCGCCGGAGCCAGCGGTCCGGGCGCGGCGTTGTGGGTCTCGGTGGAGGAAGTGACGGAATCCGAGATCACCGACGAGACTCGCGCACTGGCCGCCGAGTACAAGAAGCTGCTGTTGGCCATGCTGCAGCGGCGCGAAGCCTGGCAGATCGTCGACGTCGTCAACAGGCTGACCGATCCGTCGACGTTGGCCGATACGGCGGGTTACGCGTCGTATCTGACCGACGTGCAGAAGCGCCAGCTGCTGGAGACACCCGACGTCGCCGAGCGGCTGCGCGTGCTGATCGACTGGACCAGCGACTACCTCGCCGAGGTGGAGGTCAACGACAAGATCGCCGAAGACGTCCGCGAGGGTATGGAGAAGCAGCAGAAGGAATTCTTGCTGCGCCAACAGCTCAACGCCATCCGCAAGGAACTCGGCGAGGGCGAAATTGACGGGTCCGATGACTACCGCGCCCGCATCGAGGCCGCCGACCTGCCCGAGAAGGTCCGCGAGGCGGCCCTGCGCGAGGTCGGCAAGCTGGAACGCGCCAGCGAGCAGAGCCCGGAGGGCGGCTGGATCCGCACCTGGCTCGACACCGTGCTGGACCTGCCGTGGAATGTCACCACCGAGGACTCGACGGATCTGACGGCCGCACGGGAGATCCTCGACGCCGACCACCACGGGCTGGAGGACGTCAAGGACCGCATCGTCGAGTATCTGGCGGTGCGGGCGCGCCGCGCCGAGCGCGGGCTGCAGGTGGTCGGCGGCCGCGGCTCCGGCGCGGTGATGGTGCTGGCCGGTCCGCCCGGCGTCGGTAAGACGTCGCTGGGCGAATCCGTCGCGCGGGCGCTGGGCCGCAAGTTCGTCCGCGTCGCACTGGGCGGCGTGCGTGACGAGGCCGAAATCCGTGGCCACCGCCGCACTTACGTCGGTGCGCTGCCCGGCCGCATCGTGCGGGCGATCGGCGAGGCGGGCTCGATGAACCCCGTCGTACTGCTCGACGAGATCGACAAGGTCGGCGCCGACTACCGCGGCGACCCCGCGGCGGCGCTGCTGGAGGTGCTCGACCCCGCGCAGAACCACACCTTCCGCGACCACTACCTGGACCTGGATCTGGACCTGTCCGATGTGGTGTTCCTGGCCACGGCCAACGTGATCGAGAACATCCCGTCGGCGCTGCTGGACCGGATGGAACTGGTGACCATCGACGGCTACACCGAAGACGACAAGGTGGCCATCGCCCGCGACTTCCTGCTGCCACGGCAGCGGGAGCGGGCCGCGCTGACCGCCGCCGACGTCACCGTCACCGAGGCCGCGCTGCGCAAGATCGCCGCGGACTACACCCGCGAGCCGGGGGTGCGGCAGTTCGAGCGGCTGCTGGCCAAGGCGCTGCGCAAGGTGACGACGAAACTGGCTGGGCAAGCCGGGCCGATCGTCATCGACGAGCCCGATCTCGTTGAATACCTTGGCCGTCCGCGGTTCCTGCCGGAATCGGCCGAACGCACGGCGGTGCCCGGTGTGGCGACCGGTTTGGCCGTCACGGGATTGGGCGGCGACGTGCTCTACATCGAGGCCAACGCCACCGATGGTGAGCCGGGTCTGCAGCTGACCGGTCAGCTGGGCGACGTGATGAAGGAGTCGGCGCAGATTGCGCTGTCCTACGTCCGCTCACACGCAGACGATCTCGGCATCGACCCGTCGGCCCTCGAGCGCCGGATCCATGTGCACGTGCCGGCCGGCGCGGTGCCCAAGGACGGGCCGTCGGCGGGCGTGACGATGGTGACCGCGCTGGTGTCGATGGCCACCGGGCGTCAGGTCCGCTCGGACGTCGGCATGACCGGCGAGGTGACGCTGAACGGTCGCGTGCTGCCGATCGGCGGGGTCAAGCAGAAGCTGCTGGCCGCCCAACGTGCCGGGCTGTCAACGGTTTTCATTCCGCAGCGCAACGAGCCGGACTTGGACGACGTGCCGGATGATGTGCTCGAATCGCTCGAGGTGAAGCCGATGACCGATGTCGCCGAGATCGTCGCGCAGGCGTTGGTGCCGGCCGAGCAGGCGGCGGCGGTCGCGGCCTAATTCGCGTTGATATTGCATTGAGGGTCGTTGATCCACCAGGATCACGACCCTCAGTGCAATCTCGAGCGGGTGAGCGATGGCATACGACGAGGACCTGGCCGACAGGATCCGTGAACTGGTCGCGTCCGAGCGCGGCGTCGACGAAAAGCGGATGTTCGGCGGGCTGGCCTTCCTGATCAACGGCAATATGGCGGTCGCGGCCAGCGGCCGGGGAGGTCTTCTGGTGCGTGTCCCCCGCGCCGATACCGCGAAGCTCACGCGCAGCGAGCACGTCGAGCCGATGGTGATGTCCGGTCGCGAGATGCGCGGCTGGCTGCACGTCGCACCTGACGGCGTCGCGACGAAACGCCAACTGCAGACCTGGGTGCGCCGCGGCGTGGACTACGCGAAGAGTTTGCCTCCCAAGTGAGTCGGGTACGCACAATCGCGTGGGCGGCGCGCCACAACGTGGTGATCTGATGATCCGGATCGGCACGTCGGGCTGGTCCTACGACCATTGGACCGACGTGCTGTATCCGCCGGGCACCGCGGTGTCGCGCCGGCTGGACCACTACGTCGCGGAGTTCGACACCGTCGAACTGAATGCCAGCTTCTATCGCTGGCCGCGCGACACCACCTTCACCGGATGGCGCCAACGCCTGCCGGACGGATTCACCATGTCGGTCAAGGCGCATCGGGGCCTGACGCATTACCGGCGGTTGCGCTCCCCGGAGCCGTGGGTGGAGCGGTTCAAGCGGTGCTGGACGGCGCTCGGGGACCGCCGCGAAGCGCTGCTGGTGCAGCTGCATCCCGACATGGAGCGCGACGACGAGCGGCTCGAATACTTCCTCGAATGCATGCCGGACTGGATTCCCGTCGCGATGGAACTGCGGCACCGGTCCTGGGACAACGACGCCGTTTACGCCATCCTCGAGCGCCACCACACCGCCTACGTGGTGATGAGCGGCCTCGGCCTGCCGTGCGTGCCGCGCGCCACCAGCGGGCTGGTGTACATCCGGATGCATGGGCCGGAACCGGCATCCAAATACACCGGCAACTATTCCGATGACGACTTGCGATGGTGGGCCGACCGGATTCTGCAGTGGCACGCAGAGAACCGGACGGTCGACGTGTACTTCAACAACGACCTCGGCGGCCATGCTGTGCGGAATGCCCGAAAGCTCAAGGAGCTTGTCGCGGCCGGAGTACCCTAAACGGGTATGACAACGTCGACCACATTCGTCATAGTCGGCGGTGGGCTGGCCGGCGCGAAGGCCGCCGAAGCATTGCGGGACAATGATTTTGACGGCCACGTCGTGTTGTTCGCCGCCGAAGACCATCTTCCGTATGAGCGACCGCCACTGTCCAAGGAATACCTGGCCGGCAAGAAGACGCTCGACGACTTCACCGTCGACCCGTCGGCCTGGTACCGCGATCACCATGTCGAACTTCAGCTCGGTACCGAGGTCTCGGCGATCGATCCCAAGGCGCACACGGTGTCGTTGCCCGACGACACCACCGTCGCCTACGACAAGCTGCTGCTGGCCACCGGCTCCGATCCGCGCCGCCTGCCGGTACCTGGCGCCGACGCGGCAGGTGTGCACTACCTGCGCACCATCGACGATGCCGCGGCATTGAATTCGGCCCTGACAGAAGGCTCTTCGCTGGCGATCGTCGGCGCAGGCTGGATCGGTCTCGAAGTCGCGGCGGGGGGCCGCGAGCGCGGCGTGAACGTCACCGTCGTCGAGATGGCCGAGGTGCCGCTGATGGGTGCACTGGGCCGGGAGGTCGGCGAGGTGTTCGCCAAACTCCATCGCGACCACGGCGTCGACCTGCGGCTCGGGGCATCTGTGCAGGAGATCACCACAGCGAACGGCTGGGCCACCGGGTTGAGGCTCGGCGACGGCTCCACCGTCGACGCCGACGCGGTCCTGGTGGCCGTCGGCGCCGCGCCCAACACGGCGCTCGCCGAGCGGGCCGGCCTGGCGATGGGCGACGGCGGGGTGCTTGTCGATCCGTCGCTGCGCACCAGCGATCCCGACATCTTCGCCGTCGGCGACATCGCGGCCGCCGAGCATCCGCTGTTCGGTACCCGTATCCGCACCGAGCACTGGGCCAATGCGCTCAAGCAGCCGGCGGTCGCGGCGGCGACGATGCTCGGTAAGAAGGCCGAATACGCCGAGCTGCCTTACTTTTTCACCGACCAATATGACCTGGGCATGGAGTACGCCGGGTACGCACCCAAGTATTCGCGGGTGGTGTTCCGCGGCGACGTCGACGGCCGCGAGTTCGTCACGTTCTGGCTCGACGACGACAACCGGGTGCTGGCCGGAATGAATGTCAACGTCTGGGATGTGCTCGACGACGTCAAGGCGATCATCCGGTCTCGCACACCGGTGGACCCCGACCGACTTGCAGACCCGCAACAGGCGCTGGGTGAGCTGACCCCGAGTTGATCGGCGCTGTCGCGTTCCGGCAGTCTGGGCCCGATGGACGGGTTACGTCGCACCTTGATACTCGCCGCGGTGATATCGGTCGCGGCGGGTTGCACGTCCGGACACATCGTCAACACCGGCGAGAAGCCGCCGCCGGCCAAAGGGGACGCGCCGGCGCCGGTGACCACGCCGGCCAGCAACGTTCACCTGGTCGACGCCTTTGACTACGCGGCGCACGTCGACGGACAGACGGCGTACTACTTCACCACGCCCAGTGGTCGGTGGCGCTGCGCGATCGTGCCGCGGGTGAAGGCCGGCTGCCAGTCCGCGAGCGGTTCGATGCTGGGTATCGCAGGCGCACCCGACTCGGTCACCGGCGCGTCAGGTGAGACCACAACGCCGAACGCCATTCTGGTCGACCGTGACGGCGACCCGCGCTTCGCCGCATTGGAGGAACCAGAGTTCTGGCTGGATTCCGGCCCGGCGAATGCCCTGCCGTTCAACAAGGTGCTGGCCGCAGCCGGGTTCCGCTGCAACGTGCAGGAGGCCACGGGTGTGTCGTGCACCAGTGAGTCGACACGCAAGGGCTTCACCTTCTCCGCCGAGGGAGTCACCTGGGCCTACACCGACGTGCCCGCATAGTCGGCTATTGCAGGCTGGCGGTTCCATCGGCATGCACGGCCACCTTGGCCCCGGCAATGTCCTCGGCGACGGTGGCGGCGGCGTCGGCCTGCGACGTGATGACGGCGAGGGTGCGGGAGTCCTCTGGGGTCCGCACCGCCAGAAAGGCCTTCTCGGGCACGCCGTCGCGGGTGAACGGCGTGGTCCACGCTTCGACGGTGCCGACGCCAGACCATTCCACCGCCGCGGCGCGGGTGGGTTCGCGGTCAACCTCGGATTGGACGTCTTCCCAACGGAATTCGTGCGTCGGCGGCTCGGTGCCGTACACCCCGAAGCTGTGCTTGGTGAGATAGCCGCCGTTGGCGGTGATCAAGCCGAGTCGACCCGGGTTCGCGGTCAGCTGCTCGGCCATCGTCGCGAGCGAATGAGTCACGTAGTTGTTCCACGGGCCGCCCGCGAACGTCAGACCGCCGGTGACGGTCAGCGGCCGGCGCGAGTCGCCGATCGGCAAACCCAATTCGCGGGCGGCCACCTGCACAGCGGACGGGAAGCAGGAGTAGATGTCGATCAGGGCGATGTCGTCGAGGCTCGCGTTCGCCAGCTCCAGCACCCGCCGCCCACCGATGCGGATCGCCGGCGAGGTGTAGAACTCCGCGCGCTCGCCGATCGCATAGGTATCATGCGCATCCGTACCTGCATATGGGAAAACCCAACGCTCCGAAGGGATTTGGAGATACATCGCCTTCTCCGCGGACGCCAGGATCAGGGCCGCACCCTGATTCACCATGTTGTTGGAGTTCATCAGCTTGGTGTACGGCCAGCTGATCATCCGGTTGTCGGGGCCGGGTTGCCATATCTCGTCGGCGGACACCGCGTCGCGGCTCCAGGCGTGCGGGTTGTCCGCTGCCACTGCGCTGAACCCCGACCACAGGTTGCCGATGCGGCGGCGGTGCTCCTGCGTCGACTCCCCCGCCGCGGTACGCAGCGCCTGCTCGAACATCGGGTACACGTAGGCGGGCCGGTCCAGTTTGATCCGGATTTCGGCGTCGCCGGCCATCGGTACCGGGTCCTCGGCGCTCTCGGCGAACGCAACCGAGTCGTCCTGACTCGTCCAGTCGGGTTTGGTGCCGCGTGCCCGCAGCCGGGTTCGGGTGCGCCAGGCTTCCGCCCCGGCGATCAGCACGACATCGACGCGGCCCGCCTGGATGTCCAGACACGCTTGGTTGACCAACGTCTGCGGCACGTTGCCGCCGATGCCGCTGTAGCGGGTGTCCGCAGCGTCGGCGCGGATCCGCTGCGCAAGCAGCAGGCCGGGGTCGCGGTAGCGCCACGACAACAGATTGACGATGCGTACCGACTCGACGGCTTCGAGCACCCGCGGGTCGGCCGCGGCGCGAGCCGCCGCCTCCATCAGATCGACGGGTTCTACGCCGGGGTCGTCGTCGTACTGGTTCACCTGGCCGTGGCCGATCAGCACCGGCGTTCTGGGGTCGACGGGCATTGCGCGCACCTTCCTCGTTCGCGCGTCATGAGGGTCCTTGGTGAGTAAACAGCACGCCGTCGGCGATGAGGCCATCGATGTCCTCGGTGGACAGCCCCAGCACCTTGTCGCAGATCTCGCGGGTGTGTTCGCCGGGCATCGGCGCCGGTCTCAACTCGGCACGCGGGATGTGGCGGTACGGCACCGGGGCGGTCTCGGTGGGCATCGGCGCGTCGAACAGCGGATGCTCCATGTCCGTGTACACCTTCCGGAACACCACCTGCGGGTCGGCCAGTACATCGACCGCGCGATTCATTGGGGCGGCGGGCACACCTGCGCGCTGCAGGGTTTCGGCGACCTCGGTCTTGTCACGGGCCGCCGTCCACTCGGCCGGCGCCGCCGACCCGATCACTTCGGCCAGCGCACGACGGTCGGCCTCGGATCGCACTGACACGACGCACCATTCGTCCTCACCGGCGCACGGGTACACACCGTGCGCGCTGCTGTTGTCGGTCACCGGAAGAGGGACGCCGCGCGCGGCCTCGGTGACATAGGCGACGGCGAGCTGGTTGACCGCGGCTTCGGCCTGCGAGATGTGCACCTGCGCACCGGATCCGGTGTAATGGCGGTGGATCAGTGCGGCCAACGCCGCGATCGCGGTGAGCCTGGCCGAGACGTGGTCGGGGAAGACGGTGGTGGCGTCGTAAAAGTTGCCGTCGTCCGCCCATAGCCGGGTGACTCCGGTGGCGGCACGGACCAGCGGGCCATAACCCATCCGCCCGCTCCACGGTCCGGTGGCGCCGTAGGCGCTGCTTTCGGCGAGCACGATGTGCGGATTGAGCGTGCGCAGCTTCTCATACGAAAAGCCCAGTGATGCAAGGGTTCCCGGTTTGAAGTTGGCGAAGACGGCGTCGGCTCCCGACACCAGTCGGGCGAACAGATCGGCACCGGCCCGCGGGCGCAAATCCAGCCCGAGCGCGTATTCATTGCGGTGTGTCAGGGCCCAGGACCGGCTCATCACCGCCCCCGGAGGCGTCTGGCGCAGTCCGTCGGGATAGGCGGCGCTTTCCACCTTGATGACCTCAGCGCCGAGGTCGGCGAAGAGCCGGCCCAATTCACCCCCGGCCACGATCACGCCGAGATCGATGATTCGCAGGCCCTCGAACGGGCGCCGCGGGCCCGTCACGTCGGCGGCCAGGTGTTCGGATCGCGGTGTGAGCCAGACCGGTTCGTCCGCGCCGACACCAGGGGCGGGCCGTACGATGCCGGCATGGCGTCCGTCCACGACGAACGGGCCCGTCGGCGCCACGGCGCGGGTCCCCGGCGCAAGGTCGATGTCGGTCAATGCGCCGACGGCGCGAAAGTGCCCGGTGGTCAACGCTTCTGCGGGACTGAGTACCGGGGCGATGGGAACGCCGCGGGCCTGCCCCTCGGCGACCAGTTCGTCCCGGCTTCTCGATGCGCACAGCTCGGCCAGGAGTTCGTTGAGTTCGTGTGACGCGGCGTAACGCGCGGCGATGGTGTCGTATTTGGGGTCGCGGAACTGTTCCGGATCGCCGAGCCACACCCGCATTCCGCGCCATTGCCGAGCCGAGAGCAGACAGATCCGGACGAATCCGTCTCGACAGGCGAAGATCGGATAGATCTGCTGATTGCGGGGCCGCCCGCGCCACAGTTCGTTGGCCCGCTTGAAGCCCACCGCGGCCTGGCCCTCCGAGCCGAACGGCGGATCGAGTCCAAGCAGGACCGCTTCGAGGCGGGAGAAGTCGAGGTAATCGCCTTGGCCGCAGCGCAATCGGTGATAGTACGCCACCAGGGTGGCCCATGCCGCCTGCACCGCCGCGGTGCCCGACGCGAGGCCCTCCGGTGGCAGCACCGGCCGGCCGGTGGTCGGACCCGACCGGGACAAGGCGGTCGACAGCGCATAGAGCACGGCGTCGGTGGCCTGCCACGCCGCGCGGGGACCCGTGCTGCCGAAATCGGTGACCGACAACACCACCAGTTGGCCGAACCGCTGCGACAGTTCCGCACACGACACCCCGAACGCGACGGCGTGGCCGGGAATACCGCTGTCGACGACGACGTCGGCGGTACCGGCAAGATCGACAAACCGTTGCCGGTCAGCAGATTTCGCCGGATCCAGCACTGCGGCACGCTTGTTGGCGTTGTGCACGGCAAAGGAGACGCTCACACCGGCGACGGCGGGCAACGCATCCCGCGCCGCGCTGCCGCCGGGCGGTTCGATCTTGAGCACGTCAGCGCCCAGATCGGCGAACAGCCGTGTCACCCCGTCGGATTCGGCGCCGCCCACATCCAGCACCCGCATCGAGGCGAGCGGCCCCTGCGTCTGATTCACTGCGCCAGCAGCCTTTCCACCCATTCCAGATGGGCGTCGGTTCCGGACACCACGAACATCAAATCCACGAAGACAGCGGGAAAGCCGTGGTCGGCGAGCGTCTCAATGGTGGCGGCAACCTGCTCGATTCCGATGCCTGCCGCGACATTGACACGGACGTAGGTGTGGATGGCCTGCGGGTCCCGCCCCGCCGCCCGGGCGGGCTCGTCGATGACGATGCGTTGCCACTTTAATGCGTCGACGTGGTGCACGACGGGGTTGGTGGTCCACAGCACCTCCAGCACGTCCAGCGCCTCATCGAGCTGGGCACCGCGCCGGCGGAACGGCGCGCCTGCCGTCTGATACTCCTCGGGCGACCAGCAGATGCCGAAGCCGGGCAGCAGCCGCCCGCCGCTGATCCCGGCGATGCTGGTCAGCTGGCGGGCCAGCTGCACGGGCGGATACCACGCGGCGACGAGCACATTGCTGCCCAGCTTGACCCGGGTGGTCGCGGTCGCGGCCACTGTCAGCGCGACGAACGGATCGAGGCTGGCGCGGAACTCCTCGCCGAACTGCGGCAGCGCGAATCCCGGCACGCCCGCCAGGCTAATGCTTAACCCCCCGGCATTCGGGTATAGACCTCACGCATTGTTCACCCATCAGGACCATGATGATCGAGATGACGACCGAGGCCCTATCCCCGACTCTGTCCGACGATGAACTCACTTTGATCGACAGGTACTGGCGCGCCGCCAACTATCTGTCCGTCGGACAGATCTATCTGCTGGACAACCCGTTGCTGCAGGAGCCGCTGGCGCCGGAGCACGTCAAGCCGCGACTGCTCGGACACTGGGGCACCACGCCGGGACTGAACCTGATCTACGCGCACCTCAATCGCATCATCTGCGACCGCGACGTCGACGTCATCTACATCACCGGACCCGGCCACGGCGGCCCGGGGCTGGTGGCCAACGCCTATCTGGAGGGCACCTACAGCGAGATCTATTCGGCCATTCCGCAGAACACCGAGGGCCTGCGAAAGCTGTTCCGCCAGTTCTCCTTTCCCGGCGGCATCCCCAGCCATGTGGCGTCTGAGACACCGGGTTCGATCCATGAGGGCGGTGAGCTCGGCTACGCGCTGGTGCACGCGTACGGCGCCGCGTTCGACAACCCGGAACTCGTGGTGGCCTGTGTGGTGGGCGACGGCGAGGCCGAGACCGGACCGTTGGCCGCGAGTTGGCACTCCAACAAGTTCCTCGACCCGGTCACCGACGGTGCGGTGCTGCCGATCCTGCATCTGAACGGTTACAAAATCGCCAATCCGACTGTGCTGTCGCGGATTCCGCAAGAAGAACTCGAATCGTTGATGTACGGCTACGGATACCGGCCGATCACCGTCGCCGGTGATGACGCGGCCAATGTGCATCAGCAGCTGGCGACCGCGCTGGACGAAGCCTTCGATCAGATTGCCGCGATCCAACGCGCCGCGCGGCTTGACCGCGAGGCCGGCCGACCGTTGTGGCCGATGATCATTGTGCGCACACCGAAGGGATGGACGGGCCCCAAGGAGGTCGACGGCAAGAAGGTGGAAGGCACCTGGCGCTCGCATCAGGTGCCACTGGCCGAAACGCGTACCAACCCCGAACACCTTGCCCAGCTTGAGGAGTGGCTGCGCAGCTACCGACCCGATGAACTGTTCGACGAGGCCGGCGCGGTGCGGCCCGAACTGCGACGACTTGCGCCCACCGGTGAGCGCCGGATGAGTGCCAACCCGCACGCCAACGGCGGACTGCTACTGCGGGAACTCGACCTGCCCGACTTCGCCGATTACGCCGTCGCCGTGGACAAACCGGCGACCGCGACCGCCGAGGCGACCAAGGTGCTGGGCACCTTCTTGCGAGATGTCATCGCCCGCAATCCCGATCGATTCCGTCTGATGGGTCCCGACGAGACGGCGTCGAACCGGCTATCGGCGGTGTATGACACGACCGACAAGGCCTGGCTGGCCGAGATCGAGGCCGACGACGAACACCTCGCCGCCGACGGCCGCGTCATGGAGGTGCTGTCCGAGCACCTCTGCCAGGGCTGGCTCGAAGGTTATCTGCTGACCGGCCGGCATGGGCTGTTCAACTGCTACGAGGCGTTCGTGCACATCGTCGACTCGATGCTCAACCAGCACGCCAAGTGGCTGTCCAGTAGCGCCCGGCTCGATTGGCGGCGGCCTATCGCGTCGTTGAACTACCTCCTCACATCGCATGTCTGGCGCCAGGACCACAATGGCGCATCGCATCAGGATCCGGGCTTCATCGATCACGTGGCCAACAAGCGGCCCGAGGTGGTGCGGGTGTACCTGCCGCCGGACGCCAACACGCTGCTGTCGGTGGCCGATCACTGCCTGCGCAGCCGCCACTACATCAATGTGATCGTCGCCGGCAAGCAGCCCGCACTGACCTACCTCGACGTGGAGCAGGCGATCGCGCACTGCACGAGGGGCCTGGGCATCTGGGACTGGGCGAGCACCACAACCGGCGAGCCTGATGTCGTGCTGGGCTGTGCCGGCGACATCCCGACGCTGGAAACCCTTGCCGCGGCCGACATTCTGCGCCGCGAACTGCCCGAGTTGGGGGTGCGGGTGGTCAACGTCGTCGACATCATGCGGCTACAACCCGACACCGAACACCCGCACGGGCTGTCCGACCGCGAGTTCGACGCGCTGTTCACCACCGACAAGCCGGTGATCTTCGCCTATCACGGCTACCCGTGGCTGATCCATCGACTCGCCTACCGCCGTACCAACCATGCGCACATGCATGTTCGTGGATTCAAAGAACGAGGCACGACGACCACACCGTTCGACATGGTGATGCTCAACGACCTCGACCGGTTCCACCTCGTCATAGATGTCATCGACCGGGTCGACGGCCTGGCCGGACAGGCCGCGTCGCTACGCCAGCGGATGACCGACGCCCGGCTGGCGGCGCGGCGCTACACCCGCGAGCACGGCGAGGACGACCCGGTCATCGCCGACTGGACGTGGGACCACGACTACCGGCCGGCCAGCAAACTGTGACCAACTCCTCCGACCATGACGGCCAGCTCACCGGTATCATTACCGCAAATGTCTGATGTCGCCGCGGTGGTGGAGCCGCATCCCCATCCGCTTGTCGGCCAGTTGTCCGCGTTGCATCATTTCCGCACCTACGTCGATATCGCGGTGGTCATCGTGGTGCTGGCGCTGACGAATCTCATCGCGCATTTCACCACGCCGTGGGCCAGCATCGCCACGGTTCCGGCGGCGGCCGTCGGGCTGCTTCTGCTCGTACGTGCACGCGGTCTGGGCTGGGCCGAACTGGGCCTGAGCCGCGAACACTGGAAGGCCGGTGCGGGCTATGCGCTGGCCGCGGTCGGCGTGGTCGGTGCGGTGATCGCGATCGGCGCGCTGCTGCCCTGGACGCGGCCGATGTTCATGAACAACAACTACGCGACCATCTCGGGCGCGTTGATCGCGTCGATGATCATCATTCCGCTGCAGACCGTGATCCCCGAGGAGTTGGCGTTTCGCGGCGTCCTTCAGGGCGCGCTGAACCGCGCCTGGGGGTTCCGCGGTGTCGCGGCCGCCGGTTCGTTGCTCTTCGGTCTCTGGCACATCGCCACCTCCCTGGGGCTGACCACCAGCAACGTCGGGTTCACCCGGGTGTTCGGCGGCGGGGTCGTGGGCACGATCGCCGGTGTGCTGCTCGCGGTGGTGGCCACCGCGGTCGCCGGTTTCATCTTTTCCTGGTTGCGGCGTCGCAGCGGCAGCCTGCTGGCGCCAATCGCGCTGCACTGGTCGCTCAACGGGCTCGGCGCGCTGGCGGCCGCCATGGTCTGGCACCTGTCGACCTGAGGCACGCGCCTACATCAACAAGACCGCCGCACCCGCGATGCGGCCCTCGCTGAGGTCGGTCAGCGCATCGTCGGCGCGTGCGAGCGGATACTGCGGTGTCGTCACCTCGATACGATGCTCTGCGGCGAAGGACAGGAACGCGCGGGCGTCCGCCCGGGTATTCGACGTCACCGAACGCAGTTGGCGTTCTTGGAACAGATGGCGCTGATAGTTCAATGCGGGGATGTCGCTGAGATGGATGCCCGCGATCGCAAGAGTGCCGCCGCGATCCAGCGCCTCGAGTGCTGGTAACACCAGATCACCCACGGGCGCGAAGAGGATCGCCGCGTCGAGCGGCGCCGGCGGCCGGTCGGTGGCGCCCTGCGCCGAGGCTGCGCCGAGGGCCAACGCGAGCTCGCGTGCCTGCTCCCCGCGGGTCATGACGTGGACCTCCGCCCCTTGTGCGATGGCCACCTGAGCGGTGATGTGTGCGCTGCCGCCAAATCCGTAGATGCCCAGTCGCCCGCCGGCGGGCAATTCGGCGCGCAACAGCGACCGGTAGCCGATGATGCCCGCGCACAACAGCGGCGCAAGCTCGGTATCGGAATAGCCGGACGGCAGCGGATGCGCGTAATCGGCGGGCACCGTGGCGAATTCGGCGTATCCACCGTCGGCGTCCCATCCGGTGTAGCGGGACTGCGGGCAGAGATTCTCGTGGCCACGCAGGCAGAACGCGCACTCGCCGCAGGTGTGGCGCAGCCAGGCGATGCCGACGCGGTTGCCGACGGAGAACTCTGCGCCGGCGTCTGGACCGGTCGCCACCACTTCCCCGACCACCTCGTGGCCGGGCGTGACGCCGGGCCGATGCACGGGTAAGTCGCCCTCGGCCACATGCAGATCGGTGCGGCAGACACCGCAGGCCAGCACTCTGACGAGCAGTTCGCCCGAATCCGGCTGCGGCACGGGGGTGTTGACGCGTTCCAGTGGGCGGGTGCGCATCGGACCGGGACGGCGCACCCGCCAAGCGGTCATCGTGCCGGCGTTCATCCTCTGCGGTGACTCCTGCCCGTCGCTGGCCACTCTGCAACGTCGTCGAGCGTAATCATTGCCCCTGCGGACCGTGACCGGCTAATCCGCGGTCACACAATCTGTGCCCAGCGGGTGTGCTTTCCGGGGCGATGCCAGGTGCGCTGATCAGCAGGTTTCGCTGACGGCAAAGTCAATTGCACACGCCGAGTGCTTGATTCGGCAAAGGTGGCGATCGAGCAAACGAAATCGTCTTTGTCGGCGCGTCGAAATACGGCTAGGCTTGCTAACAAGTGGCAACTCGCCGTGGGCGTGGCAGCTGCTTCGTCAGGGCGGCGCCGTCAGCCGTGGAGGTCGTGATGAGGAGCGCGGAATCACTGCTATACCAGTGTGAACCGTCGCCCCCCGACAGGGCGTGGCGCCTCGGTGGCCGTACGCGCGTGCGACCGAGATGCGACGGCTGGCAATCACCCGGAACCACAGATTCCACATCTGTCACTTCTGTAACAGGGCTTCGCCAGCAAACGATCGTCATGGCCGTCGCCCGCAAGGCGCGAGCGGCGGACCGAGCTTGCCGTGCCGGTGTAAGCCCCCGGCGCATCCACGGAGGAGAGAGAAGATGAAAACCCTTGCAGCACTTGCTATTAGCGCACTCGCCGCGGGCGGAATAGCTGTCGCTGCGGCCGCGCCGGCGAGCGCCGGGTGCCAAGGCGGCTGGACACCATGGGGCGGGGGCACCACCTGCGACGGGCCGATCGCCGGCGACGGCACCTTCCAGCGATGCGTCACCGCAGGCGCCATGGGCTTCGGCGGCACCAACTGTTACCTGCTCAACGTGAACAACCTCGCCGGCCAGGTGCCGTACGTCGGTCCGTAAGGCCTACGCCGGCGGGGGCATCATCTCCGGCGGCGCATCGGTCACCGGGACCGGAACACCGACCCCGGGCCGCGGCGGTGGCGCATTGGGATCTGCCGGCGGAGGCGGCGGCGCGTTCGGGTCCGGCGGCGGCGCAGCGGGCGGAGTCCATGGCCGGATCGAATTGGCCAGCGTGACGGCCGCGTCCTTGTCGACCGGGTTGTTGGCCGACCCCAACCACACGACGAACCACCGTTCCGGCGTGCGCTGGCCGCGCGGCGTACCGGGTGCGGTCGGCTCACCGACCACGCCCGCCCAGATCTGGCCATTGGGCTTGTTGGTGTCGGTGAACTTCACCTCGTAGTAGGAGGCGACGCCGGGCGCGCCGTTCGCGTTCAGTTCAACCGTCTCCTGGTTGATCCGGGTGCCCGGGAACGGCATGAAGAATTCACCCATATCGGACGCCAGGCGCGCGGCGGCCTTGCTGTTGTCGGCCTCGGCACCCGCGAACAACTTCAGGTCCAGGCGCCCGAGCAGGATGCTGGTGTCGCTGGGCGGCTCCGGAGTGCCCTGCGGCGGAATCTTGGTCAACAGCGCCTGCCCGTACGACAGCTGAGTGGCGTCGGAGACCTTCCAGCCCGCCGGCACCACGTAACTGAAGCCGCCGGCCGCGTTGTTCTCTCGGCCCGGCTCGGGCGCGGGCGGCGCCGCGTTCGGGTCGGCGGGCGGTGGTGCGGCGCCAGGCGGAGGTGGCGGTGCGTTCGGGTCCGCGGGTGGCGGCACAGCACCCGGCGGCGGGGGTGGCGGCGCGTTCGGGTCCGCCGGCGGCGGCGCGGGCAGGAAGGTGTTGCCCGGCGGGGGCGGCGGAGGCGGCTCGGGGTCGGCATGTGCCACCGTCGGCAAGGCCAGCGCCACTGCGGTGGCACCGGCCATCGCCGCGATAGCCAGCCTGTTCGAGATACCCCTGCGGTGTTCCGAATTCGCGTCCGGCTGCTCCATGGGGATGAAACTACCGTGTTACCGCCGTGACGCAAGTGTGAGTTGCTCTTAGAGTGTTCAATCGTGATGTTGCTGGGGCGCGAAAACCCGCTCCTCGCAAATGCATCCACCGATTGCTGGCACGACGGGGCCACCGCGCGCGTGCCGCGTGGGTCTACCGGTAAATCGTGACGTGGATCATTGCCGTTACGGCGCCGGATGCACCGCTACTTCCTGCGCTTTCACGGTGAAGAAGATTCGCTCGCCGGGTGCCAGCGCCAGCTCGGCGACGGAGCCCGCGGTGACATCCGCCGCCAGGCCGGGCGCGCCGTCGGGTTGTTCGTCGGTGCGGATCCGCACCGAGCGGCCTCGCGCGTCGAGCTCGGCGACGGTGACCTGAACAGTGTTTCGCGGGCTGCCGTGCGCAGGCTCGCGATACACCGCGACCGCGGCGGGCGGAAATATCGCCACCGCCGGCGCACCGACCGTCAGATCCTCGGCCGCGCGGCCGTGCCACGACGTACCCCAGTCGGTGGTGAGCACTCCGTCGGCGCCCGCCGTGCCGCTGACCAGGTTCACCCCCGCGAACCGCGCCCCGAAATGGCTGCGCGGTGCGGCCAATACCGTTGCTGTCGAACCAGTTTCGACGATGCGCCCAGAATCCAGGATCAGCACCCGGTCGGCGAGGGTGAGGACGTCGAGCAGGTCGTGGGTGACGATCACCGCCGAGCGGTGATCGCGGGTCAGCACCCGGCGCAGCACCTTGCGCATCGCGGTGGCGACGCCGACGTCCAACCCGGCCAGCGGCTCGTCGAGCAGCAAGACATCAGGTTCGGCGGCCAGCGCGCGGGCCAGCGCCACCCGTTGAGCCTGTCCCCCGGACAGCGCGCGCGGCATCCGGTCGGCGAGATCCCCGGCGTCGACCTCGGCCAGCCAACGTTGCGCCGACGCCCGCGAACTACGGGGCGAGAACGCGACATTGGCCGCGGCGCTCAGATGCGGGAACAGCAGCGAATCTTGCAGCAGCAGGCCGACGCGGCGGTCATGTGTCGGCACGTGCACCCCGGCGGAGGTGTCGGTCAACACTCGGTCGCCGGCCCGCACCACGCCCCGGTCGGGCTGGATCAGGCCCGCGATCACATGCAGCGCCGTGGACTTTCCTGCCCCGTTCGGCCCCAGCACGGCCAGCACCTCACCGGCCGCCAGCTCGAATTCCAGCTCTACTCCCCGACTTTCGACGACGGCGCTGAGCTGAACTGACGTCACGTTTGCCAGCCGTTCGCTTGCAGCCGACGGCTGCCCAACCCGAGCACCACCACGGCGGCCACCACGACGAGCACCAGTGATAGCGCCACCGCGGCGTCGGCGTCACTTTCGCGCTGCAGGTAGATCTCCAGTGGCAAGGTGCGGGTGACGCCCTCGCGAGAACCCGCGAACGTCAGCGTGGCGCCGAATTCGCCGAGCGCACGGGCGAACGCCAGCACCGCGCCGGAGAGCAGCCCGGGCGCCAACAGCGGCAGCGACACCCGCCACCACACCGTGGACGGCCGGGCGCCCAGCGTGGCCGCCACCACTTCGTAGTCGGTACCCGCGGTGCGTGCCGCCCCCTCCAACGCGATGACCAGAAACGGCAGCGACACGAACGTCTGCGCCAGCACCACCGCCGCCGTCGTGAACGCGATATTGATGCCTGCTGCGTCGAGGTACTGCCCCACCAGGCCGAGCCGGCCGAATGCGTACAGCAGCGCGATCCCGCCCACCACCGGCGGCAGCACCAGCGGCAACAGAATCAGCGGCCGAATAACCCGCACAATCCGCGACCGGCTGCGGGCCAGTACCAGCGCCATCGGCACGCCCAGCAGGACACACAGCACCGTGCTGGCCGCCGCTGTCTTCAGGCTCAGCGCCAACGCCGTGCGCGACGACGGGCTGGAGATCAAGGACCAGAACTGGGGCCAGTCGACCTTGGCGGCCACCGCGATCAGGGGAAGCACGACAAACACGGCGCCGACGGTCGCCGGCATGTAGATCCAGCGCGGTAACGGCGGTGCAGTGGTCAAGGTTTCCCGAAACCCGCGTCGGAGAGGATCCGCTGGTCGGATTCGCCGGTGACCGCGTCGACGAACTTCGCGGCCAACTCTGGATGTGCAGAATCCTTCAGGGCCGCGATCGGGTAGGTATTCACGGCACCGGCGGATTCGGGGAAGTTCACTGTCGCGACCTTGTCGCCGGCGCTGCGGGCGTCCGTGACGTACACCAGGCCCGCGTCGGCCTGCCCGCTCGTCACCTTGTTGAGCACATCGGTGACCGACGATTCCTCGCTGACCGGGTCGAGCCGGATACCGCTGCGCTCTTCGATGCGCTCCGCCGCCGATCCGCAGGGCACCGGCGCCGCGCACACCACGACCGTCACGCCCGGCTTGGTCAGGTCAGCGAAGGAGACGATCTCTTTCGGGTTGTCCGGCGCGGTCACGATCGTCAGGGTGTTGGTCGCGAAGCTCACTGGATCTGTGGCCAGCAGCCCCGCGTCGGCGGCTATGTTCATGTTCTTGGTGTCGGCGGATGCGAAGACGTCTGCGGTGGCGCCCTGCGTCAGCTGCGTGACCAAATCGGAGGAGCCGGCGAAGTTTAACTCAACCGATGTTCCGGGGTTGTCGTTCTCGAACTGTTCACCGATCTGGGTGAAGGTGTCCCGCAGCGACGCCGCGGCATAGACGGTGATCGATTCGCCGGACTCGTCATCGCGGGAACCGCACGCCGCCAGGCCCGCTACCAGCGTCGACAAGGCAACTGCAAGGGTCAGCATCCGAGGCACGGATCAAACCCTAGGTCACAAGTCTGTCGCCGTCGGGGAACGTCTGCGCGTCGGGTTTCGCGCTCTAGCTACCGTCCAGTAACATCGGTGTTTGATTCACGCCCGTTCAGCGTTGAACACGAGGGAGGTCACCGATGGAGGTGCTGGTCACCGGCGGCGACACCGACTTGGGCCGCACTGTCGCAGAAGGCTTTCGCGACGCCGGCCACAAGGTGGTGATCGCCGGCGCCCGCCGCGACGACCTCGAAGTCGCCGCCAAGGAACTCGACGTCGATTCGATCGTGTTCGACAACACCGACCCCGAAAGCCTCGAAGCGGCCCGCGGGCAGTTGCCATATCACCTCGACACCATCGTCAATGTCCCCGCCCCGCTGTGGGACGCCGGCGATCCGCGCACCTACACGCTGGCCGATCTGGCGTCGGCGTGGCGCCATGCGCTGGATGCCACGGTGCTCTCGGCGGTGCTGACGGTGGCGATCGCGGGCGATCATCTGCGCTCGGGCGGCACCATCATCAACGTCATTCCCGAGAGCCCGCGCGACGGCAGCGCCGAGGCCGCCATCAAAGCGGCGCTCTCGGATTGGACCGCCGGGC
Source organism: Mycobacterium hubeiense (assembly GCF_002838065.1). Taxonomy (GTDB): domain Bacteria; phylum Actinomycetota; class Actinomycetes; order Mycobacteriales; family Mycobacteriaceae; genus Mycobacterium; species Mycobacterium hubeiense. The sequence goes on from NZ_PIZU01000018.1 coordinate 48,703, forward strand.
AGGCCGAGTACTTCGGCACCCGCGGCATCACCGTCAACGCGGTCGCGTCCGGCAAGAGCGCCGAGCCCGGCTACGACGGGCTCTCCAGCACTCCTCCGTCGGTGGCGGCCGAAATCGCCCGGCTCGCACTGTTTTTGAGCACACCGGCCGCGCGCCACATCACCGGCCAGACCATGCACGTCAGCCGCGGGGCATTGGCCAACTTCGGGTAGGGCTCGCGTTTGGGGCCTTGAAGGGAATGAATCCCCTCACCGGTTGTTACTAATTGATTGTGACAATCCGACTCGGACTCCAGATTCCCAACTTCTCCTACGGCACCGGCGTCGCGGAACTCTTTCCTACGGTGATCGCCCAGGCCCAAGAGGCCGACCAGGCGGGCTTCGACGCGGTCTTTTTGATGGACCACTTCTACCAACTGCCCATGCTGGGCAGCCCCGACCAGCCGATGCTCGAGGCCTACACCGCGCTGGGTGGGCTGGCCACCGCGACCGAACGCGTGCAACTCGGCACGCTGGTCACCGGCAACACGTACCGCAACCCGACGCTGCTGGCCAAGATCATCACCACCCTCGACGTGATGAGCCAGGGCCGCGCGATCCTGGGCATCGGCACCGGGTGGTTCGAGCTCGAGCATGATCAGCTCGGATTCGAGTTCGGCACCTTCACCGACCGGTTCAACAAGCTCTACGAAGCCCTCGACATCATCCTGCCGATGATCAAGGGCGAGCGGCCGACGGTGGACGGCAAGTACTATCGCACCAGGGAGGCGATGGCCGAACCGCGCTTGCGCGACCACATCCCGCTGATGATCGGCGGCAGCGGCGAGAAGAAGACCATCCCGCTGGCCGCCAAGCACTTCGACCACCTCAATGTGATCGCCGGCTTCGACGAGCTGCCCGGCAAGGTACGCGTGGTCAAACAGCGCTGCGAGGAAATCGATCGCGACCCCGCCACGCTGGAGACCAGCATGCTGGTCACCGCCATGGTCGACGAGAACGTCACCGAGGACGTCATCCCCGATGAGATGAAGCAGCGCATGGTCGTGGGCAGCGCCGGGCAGATCGCAGAGCAGATCAAGACGAAAGTTCTCGACGCGGGCATCGACGGCGTCATCGTCAATCTGCCGACCAGCGTCCAGGGCTACCAGCCGGGTCACATCACCGCGCTCGGCGAGGCGCTGCGGCCACTCGTGCGCGGTTAATCCCGTTTTCGGCGTGGCAAATGCCACAGCCGCCCCTGCCCCGACGGAAATACCGGGCGACTACCGTAGTGGGCGAGAACTGCACGTGTAGCCCCTCGAGGAGCCCAGATGAGCCACCCCGGAGCCACTGCATCGGATCGGCACAAAGTCGTCATCATCGGCTCTGGCTTCGGCGGTCTCAACGCCGCGAAGAAGCTCAAACGAGCCGATGTCGACATCAAGCTGATCGCTCGCACCACCCACCACCTGTTTCAGCCGCTGCTGTACCAGGTGGCCACCGGCATCATCTCCGAGGGCGAGATCGCGCCGCCCACCCGGGTGATCCTGCGCAAGCAGAAAAACGTGCAGGTCCTGCTCGGCGACGTCACCCGCATCGACCTGACCGACCAGACCGTCACCTCGGAGTTGCTCGGTCACACCTACCGGACTCCGTACGACACACTGATCGTCGCCGCCGGCGCCGGGCAGTCCTATTTCGGCAACGACCACTTCGCCGAATGGGCGCCGGGCATGAAGACCATCGACGATGCGCTGGAGTTGCGCGGCCGGATCCTCGGCGCGTTCGAACAGGCCGAGCGTTCCAGTGACCCGGTACGCCGGCAAAAGCTGCTGACGTTCACCGTGATCGGTGCCGGCCCCACCGGTGTCGAGATGGCAGGCCAGATTGCCGAACTCGCCGACCACACGCTCAAAGGCGCGTTCCGCCACATCGATTCGACCAAAGCGCGGGTGATCCTGCTCGACGCCGCGCCCGCGGTGCTGCCGCCGATGGGCGAAAAGCTCGGCAAGAAGGCCCAGGCGCGGCTGGAGAAGATGGGGGTGGAAATCCAGCTCGGGGCGATGGTCACCGATGTGGACCGAAATGGCTTGACCGTCAAGGACTCCGACGGAACCATTCGCCGCATCGAGTCAGCGTGCAAGGTGTGGTCGGCGGGTGTTTCCGCCAGCCCGCTGGGCAAGGACCTCGCCGAACAATCGGGTGTGGAACTCGACCGCGCCGGACGGGTCAAGGTGCTGCCGGACCTGTCCATCCCGGGCCACCCCAACGTGTTCGTGGTCGGCGACATGGCCGCCGTCGAAGGCGTGCCGGGCATGGCGCAGGGCGCGATCCAAGGCGGCAAGTATGTCGCCAACCTGATCAAGGCCGAACTCAAGGGCGCCGATCCCGGCGCGCGGGAACCGTTCCAGTACTTCGACAAAGGGTCGATGGCCACGGTGTCGCGGTTCTCCGCGGTGGCCAAGATCGGCGCGCTGGAATTCGGCGGCTTTATCGCATGGTTGGCCTGGCTGGTATTGCACCTGGTCTATTTGATCGGGTTCAAGACCAAGATCACCACGCTGCTGTCGTGGACGGTGACGTTCCTGTCCACCCATCGCGGCCAGCTGACCATCACCGAGCAACAGGCCTACGCGCGCACCAGGATCGAAGAGCTCGAGGAGATCGCGGCGGCGGTGCAGGACGAGAAGGCGGCGAGCTAGAGCCGGCTAGAGCCTGTGCCCTTGCCACGTGGCCAGGCAGCCGCCCGCCGCCAGTTGCAGCAATGTGCCTTCGGTGTCGAAAGTTGTTGCTGGGTAGCGTAATTCGCTGACGCACGCCAGCGGGGTGTCGAGTTGGTCGTCGGCCACCGCACCGGCACCCAGTTCGATCCGGTGCCGCAGCAGCGGCCGGCCGTCGACGTCGGCGTGCAGACAACTGGACCAAAAGCCTTGCCGCTCACCGGTTCTGCCGATCTGGATGCGCTCCCGCACCCGTACGCTGCCGGTTTCGGTCAGGCGAAGCGATGTCGACGTGAGATGCCGGGAGTGACTAGCCACGATGGTGGGTTGCGGGTCGACATCGAGATCTCCCGCCACCTCGAGGTCCCAGCGTGCGTGTGATTCGGCCGTTGCCGCGCCGGGCAGCACGACGGTGCCCGCGGCACTTCGCACCCGAAGCCGCGCCCCAGGTTCCACGACGATGCGCACCGCGACGCTGTCCCCGCCGAGTGGGGTTGCCGCCGCCGAAACCAGGTGCACGGTATCGGGTTCGGTGCGGCGCGCGGCGAGCGCTCCCCCGCACTCAATGCGTGGCGGCCGGTTGGGGCACGCGACGATCAGGATGTCGGAACGCACAGTTGCTCTCGCACCCAGGTCAGCACCGGCCCGGCCGTCGGATCCTGTGTCAGCGAGATCAGCACCGTCGGGCGGTCCTGCCGCACGGCCGCGGCGTCGCGGCGCATCACGTCGAGGTCGGCTCCGACCAGTTGAGCCAGGTCGGTTTTGTTGACCACCAAAAGATCTGAATACGTCACGCCGGGACCGCCCTTGCGCGGCACCTTGTCGCCGCCTGCGACGTCGATGACAAAGATCTGCACATCGACAAGACCCGACGAAAAGGTGGCGGTCAAGTTGTCTCCGCCGGATTCCACCAGGATGAGATCGAGCGGGGACTCCGGTCGGTGATGCGCTTCGATCAGGTCGTCGATGGCGTCCAGGTTGGCGGTGATGTCGTCGCGGATCGCGGTGTGCGGGCAACCGCCGGTCTGCACGGCGGCGATCCGCTCGTCGGGCAGCACCGCGTGTCGACGCAGGAAGTCGGCGTCCTCGGTGGTGTAGATATCGTTGGTGAGCACGGCCAGCGAGAGCTCGTCGCGCAATTGACGGCACAGCGCGGCCACCAACGCGGTCTTACCCGAACCCACCGGGCCGCCGATGCCGATGCGCAGCGGCTCCCCCGGCCGTCGACTGCGTTTCGGTCGTTCGATGTGCGAGTGGGGCTCGCCGTCCAGGAAATGTGGTGGCACCGGAAGACCTCCTTTACGAGAAAAACAGGGGTCGCTCGCGCTCGGTGTGGCGCTGGGCCAGCACGTCGAGCAGCGGATCGGACAGATCGGCCAGACCCTTGCCGGCCTCTGTCGCAGTGTGGTCGCACAGCGCGGACAGTTCGAATGTCAGCGCCGCCACATCACCGGGGTCGAGAGCCAGCAGTCGCTGTGCGGCGGTCGCCGACCCCGTCATCGTGGTGTACACCACCGACAGGGCGGTGTGTTCGGGCGACAGGCCGCTGGCCGCTCCGACGGCGCCCGCCGCGACCGCGAGGTGCGGCGTGGCTCCGAACTGCGCCCAGTCGTGTTCTGGCCACACCCGCCGCGCAAGCCGAATCAACCCACGACCTTGGGTGCGGGAGGCCTGGCGCGCGGCGGGAGCCGGTGTGCGCGCGTCGGTTTCGCGGTCGGCGGTGTCGGCGGTCAGTCCGCCGCCGTGCACGGCGGCCGCGATCGAGCCGGCCACCAGACCATGAGTGCGGATGCGGCGGCGCAAAAACGCCCGCAACGTCGCTAGATCCGTCACCAAGCCGCTGGTGACAGCCTCCTCGATACCGCCGGAGTGCACATGTCCACCCGTCGGTAGCCGAGAGTCCGACAGCATGAGCAACGTCGCGAGACTGGTCATCAGAACAGGAAATACCGTTGTGCCATCGGCAGTTCCGCGGCGGGCTGCTCCTGCCACACGTCGCCATCGATACGGACTGTGAAGGTGTCGGGTTCAACATCGATACGCGGCAGAGCATCGTTGAGAGGCATCTGAGCCTTACCGAGGTGCCGGACGTCCTTGACCGCTATCAGCGGGCGGTCGACGGCGATCCGGTCGGCGAGCCCATCGTCGATTGCCTGCGGCGCAACGAAATGCACCGACGTGGTGGCCGCAGCCGTCGCGCCGAACATCGGCCGCGGTAGCACCGGCTGCGGCGTCGGGATCGACGCGTTGGCGTCACCCATTGCGGCCCAAGCGATCATGCCGCCCTTGAGCACGGCGTGCGGCCGCACTCCGAAGAACGCCGGCTCCCACAACACCAGATCGGCCAGCTTGCCTACCTCCACCGAGCCGACTTCGCCGTCGAGCCCGTGCGCAATCGCCGGGCAGATGGTGTATTTCGCGACATAGCGGCGGGCCCGGTTGTTGTCCGCCGGGCCGTCACCAGGGAGCGCCCCGCGACGGCGCTTCATGACGTGGGCGGTCTGCCAGGTGCGGATCACCACTTCGCCGATGCGGCCCATCGCCTGTGAGTCGCTTCCGATCATCGATATGGCGCCGATGTCGTGCAGCAGGTCCTCGGCGGCGATGGTCGACGGCCTGATCCGGCTTTCGGCGAACGCCAGATCCTCGGGGATCGCGGGGTTGAGGTGGTGGCACACCATCAGCATGTCGAGGTGCTCGTCGAGCGTATTGACGGTGTGGGGGCGAGTCGGATTGGTCGAACTGGGCAGCACATTGGGTTCGGCCGCGATGGTGATGATGTCGGGTGCGTGGCCCCCGCCGGCGCCCTCGGTGTGGTAGGCGTGGATCGTTCGCCCGGCGATTGCCCCGACCGTGCTCTCGACGAACCCGGCTTCGTTGAGGGTGTCGGAGTGCAACGCCACCTGTACCCCGGATTCGTCGGCGACCCTCAGGCACGCGTCGATAGCCGCCGGGGTGGAGCCCCAATCCTCGTGCAGCTTGAAACCCGAAGCGCCGCCCCGCAATTGCTCCCACATCGCTTCGGCGCTGACGGTATTTCCTTTACCCAGCAGTGCGACGTTCAGTGGCCACGAATCCAGGGATTCCAGCATGCGGGCGAGGTGCCAGGCACCCGGGGTCACGGTGGTGGCCTTGCTCCCTTCGGCCGGTCCCGTGCCGCCGCCGACGATCGTGGTGATGCCGCCACCCAGCGCTTCGGCCAGGATCTGCGGGCAGATCAGGTGCACGTGGGAGTCGATGCCCCCTGCGGTGAGGATGCGTCCGTTGCCGCCGATCACCTCCGTCGACGGCCCGACCACCAGGTCCGGATGCACGCCGCTCATGATGTCGGGGTTGCCCGCCTTACCGATCGCGGCGATGCGCCCGTCACGGATCCCGATGTCGGCCTTGATGATTCCCCAGTAATCGAGGATGACGGCCCCGGTGATGACCGTGTCGGGTGCGCCCTCGGCACGGGTGGCCCGACCCTGGCCCATCGACTCGCGCAGCACCTTGCCCCCGCCGAACACCGCCTCGTCACCGGCCAATCCCGGGCCTCCGCTGCGGTCCTCGGTGATCTCGATGAACAGGTCGGTGTCAGCCAATCGGATCCGGTCGCCGGTGGTCGGCCCGAACAGCGCGGCGTAGTGCTCCCGTGACAGTTCGGTCATGAGACATCCAGCCGACCGGGCGGATTCAGGCTTAGGCCGTGCACTTCCCGCTTGCCGCCCAGTGGAACCAGCGAAATACGTTGGGTCACACCGGGCTCGAATCGCACGGCGGTGCCCGCCGGGATGTCCAGCCGGTAGCCGTGTGCGGCGTCGCGGTCAAAGTCCAACGCGGCGTTGGCCTGTGGCAGATGCACGTGGCTGCCCACCTGCACCGGCCGGTCGCCGGTGTTGACGATGTCGAGCGTCAGTCGCGGCGCACCGGCGTTGATCACCACGACGCCGGCGCCGTAGAGGATTTCGCCGGGTGTCATGGGATCGGGTGGTGGACGGTGACCAGTTTGGTGCCGTCCGGGAACGTCGCCTCCACCTGGACGTCGTCGAGCATCTCGGGCACTCCCTCCATCACGTCTTCGCGGCGCAGCACCTCGCGCCCGCTGACCATCAGCTCGGCGACGGTGCGGCCGTCGCGGGCGCCTTCGAGGAGATGGTCGGTGATTATCGCGACGGCTTCGGGGTGGTTCAGCTTGAGACCACGGGCCTGTCGACGGCGAGCCAGTTCGGCGGCATAGGAGATCAGCAGCCGGTCCTGTTCATGCGGGGTCAGACGCATAGTCGGCGATATTGCCATGCACCACGGCGGTCGGCAGCGCTACTGGTGCGGCAGGTTCTGCAGCCGCACCTGGCCGCGCGCCACCGCGCGGTCGTTCTCGTCGGTGATGGTGATCAACCACAGCTGCTGGCGGCGGCCCCGGTGGATCGGGGTGGACACCGCGGTCAGTGTGCCGCCGCTGATCGCGCGCAGAAAGTCGGTGTTGTTGTTGACACCGACGACGGTGCCGCCGCCGTTCTCGGTCAGCCAGACATGGCCGGACACGCTGGCGAGGCTCTCGATGATGGAGCAGTACACGCCGCCGTGCACGATTCCCCACGGTTGCAGCAGTTTGTCGTGGATCGTCAGTTGCGCGCGCCCACCATCCGGGGTGACCTCCAGATAGGTCAGACCGAGTTCCGTGTCGAATCCATCGCCGAGGCCGGCGGGCAGTTCCGTCGTCACGATCTCGTGTCTACACGGTGGGGATCCGGCGCTATCGTCGGGCATGGCCAAAACTGTGAAGGACCTCGTCGAAGCCGCCAATGCCGTCGTTCCCCGGATTTCGCCGGCGCAGGCGCAGGAGCTGATGGCCAAGCCCAACACCTTGGTCGTCGATGTGCGCGACGCACCGGAAGTGCAACAGACCGGCAAGGTCGCGGGCGCGGTGCACGTACCGCGCGGAATGCTGGAGTTTCGGGCCGACCCCGAATCTCCTTACTACGACCAGCATTTCACCAAAGACAAGACCGTGATCCTGTACTGCGGGTCGGGCGGGCGCTCAGCGCTGTCGGGTCAGGCGCTCAAGGAACTGGGGTACGCCGAGGTGTACAACATGGGCGCCTTCAAAGACTGGGCGGAAAGCGGCGGCGCCGTCGATAGAGCCTGAAAAGGCTTGAACCGCAGGGTCATCCGTGAAATGCGGTCGGGCCCCGCACACATGGCGCGGGGCCCGACCTTCGAGTGGACCGGGGGTCTCTGCAGCCCTCAGGACTCCGGCGCGGTCCGGTGGTCTCGTGCCTAGAGGATAGGCAAGGCTTGCCTAATTAAGCAACCCCTTCCCTGCCATCGCCCGGCTCGTGCCGCGAACGGGCAGCCCGAAGCCGACCAGCGCGTCGAGCACGGCCTGGCCGCGGCGCATGCTGGTCAACTCGCTCGAGCCGGCCAGCAGCGGCACCTGGGTGGCGGCGCTGACGACGGCGGCGCCGACGATATTCCACATCGAAGAGATGGCCATGGCTCCCCCGCTGACCTCCAGCAGCCGGCGGAACAACGGGTCGAGGGCGCGGTGGCTGCGATGCGCGATCCAGGTGGTCAGCGCGGCTTCGCTGGGCAGCGCGACGATGCCGTCGCGGGTGGCACTGCCGAGCCGGTCCGGACGGTCCGCGAAGAAGGGGTCGTCGGGCAGGGCTCGCAGCGTGGGATCGACGACTCCGACCCAGTCGATGGCCCCCTCGGAATCGACGTGCACCCACAGGTTCTCCAGCCCGGTGTCCCAGGCGCGGCCCTCGAGCACCACGAGCGGCACCACCCGTCCGACCACCACGTGGGCCAGGGTCGCGGCCAGTTGCTGGGCGGCTGCGGTGCGGCTGTCCATCTCGTCGGCGGCAACGTCGAACATCCGCCGGAGACGATCGGTCGTCACCGCCTCGGCCAGCGGCCACCACCGACGACGGGACAAATCGCCCATCACCGCGACGCCGTACACCCTCGGGCACTCCGGATACAGCTCACGAAGTCGCCTGCTGGACTCGTGTAACGGCAGCATCCGCCTGATTGCCATGCCTGCGATGAGCGGATCGTCGACCACAACCGTCATGAAGCCTCCCGAGTGACTTAGGTTAGCCTTACTATAGTCACCGGCATCTCGGGGGCCAGTCCCTGTGACTCGATTCACATCACGTCACAGAACGGCGGTTGACCTTGGCCGAAGGACGCCGACGACGGCCGAGGCGTCACGTCCGCCGATGGATACGACACACGGTAGTAAGCCCGTAGTACCCTGAATTCAGTGCTCAAGAGAGTGAACGGAACATGGCGAAAATGACGCGTCTGGGTGACCTCGAGCGCGAGGTGATGGACCATCTGTGGTCCGCGCGTGAGCCGCAAACCGTGCGCCAGGTGCACGAGGCCCTCGCCGCCAGGCGCGATCTTGCCTACACCACGATCATGACCGTGCTGCAGCGGTTGGCGAAGAAGAATCTCGTCGTGCAGCACCGCGACGACCGGGCCCACCGCTACGCGCCCACCCACGGCCGCGACGAGCTGGTGGCCGGCCTGATGGTCGACGCGCTCGACCAGGCTGCGGACTCCGGTAGCCGGGAGGCTGCGCTGGTGCACTTCGTCGAGCGCGTGGGCGCCGACGAGGCCGCCGCGCTGCGCCGCGCACTGGCCGAGCTGGAGGCGAAAGTCCGCGTTACCCGGCCTGCTGGTAATCCGGGCACCGGCTGAGAGAGACTTACAGCGTGTCCGCGCTGGCCTTCAGCATCGTCGCACTGCTCCTGGTGGGGCCGGTGCCGGCAATCCTGGCGCGTGCGTCCTGGCCACTGCGGGCGCCGCGAGCCGCCGTCGTGCTCTGGCAATCCATTGCGCTCGCCGCGGTGCTGTCGGCGTTTTCCGCGGGCATCGCGATCGCCAGCCGGCTGTTCGTGCCGGGGCCGGACGGTCGCCCCACCGCCACCATCATCAGCGAAATCGATGCGCTCGGCTGGCCGCTGTGGCTGCTCTATGTGGTGGTGCTCGCGCTGACCCTGCTGATCGGGGCGCGGCTGATGATCGCCGTGGTGCAGGTCGCCATCGCCACCCGCCGCCGCCGGGCCCACCACCGAATGGTCGTCGATTTGGTGGGCAAGCCGCACCGCAGCAGCGGTCTGCGCGTGCTGGACGTCGATCAGCCGCTCGCCTACTGCCTGCCCGGGGTGCGCAGCCGGGTGGTGGTCAGCGAAGGCACCTTGACCACGCTGTCGGACCGCGAAGTCGCCGCCATCCTGACTCATGAACGCGCCCACCTGCGCGCCCGCCACGACCTGGTGCTCGAGATGTTCACCGCGGTGCACGCCGCATTTCCGCGATTTGTCCGCAGCGCCAGCGCGCTGGACGCGGTCAAGTTGCTGATCGAACTGCTCGCCGACGACGCCGCCGTCCGCGCCACCGGCCCCACTCCCCTGGCCCGGGCCCTGGTCGCCTGCGCCGCCGGTCGACCGCCGTCGGGAGCGCTGGCCGCAGGCGGCCCGACCACGTTGCTGCGCGTACGCCGGCTCGGCGGCCGAGGCAACAGCCTGGCCCTGGCCGCGAGCGCCTACACCGCCGCGGCCGCCGTGCTCGTGGTGCCCACCGTCGCGCTTGCGGTGCCGTGGCTCACCGAGTTGCATCGACTCTTCTTCGTGTAACGAAACCCCCTGTGCCACAACAAAACAATGAAAGGCGCCGTATGAGCGAATCTGTTACTGCCGGCACCGCTCAGATCGGGGTCACCGGTCTGGCCGTCATGGGCTCCAACATCGCCCGCAACTTCGCCCGGCACGGCTACACCGTTGCGCTGCACAACCGTTCGGTCGCCAAGACCGATGCGCTGCTGGCCGAGCACGGGTCGGAAGGCAAATTCGTCCGCAGCGAGACGATTCCGGAATTCCTTGCCGCACTGGAGAAACCGCGGCGGGTGTTGATCATGGTGAAGGCCGGCGAGCCCACCGACGCGGTGATCAACGAGCTGGCCGACGCGATGGAGGAAGGCGACATCATCATCGACGGCGGCAATGCGCTCTACACCGACACCATCCGTCGGGAAAAGGCGATGCGCGAGCGCGGCCTGCATTTCGTCGGCGCAGGGATCTCCGGCGGCGAGGAGGGCGCTCTCAACGGGCCGTCGATCATGCCGGGCGGGCCAAAGGAGTCCTATGAGAGCCTCGGTCCTCTGCTCGAGGAGATCTCCGCCCACGTCGACGGGGTGCCGTGCTGCACCCACATCGGCCCGGACGGCGCAGGTCATTTCGTCAAGATGGTGCACAACGGCATCGAGTACTCCGATATGCAGCTGATCGGCGAGGCCTATCAGCTGCTGCGGGACGGGCTCGGCCTGTCCGCGCCGCAGATCGCCGACGTGTTCACCGAGTGGAACTCCGGCGATCTGGACAGCTTCCTGGTGGAGATCACCGCCGAGGTGCTGCGCCAGACCGACGCCAAGACCGGCAAGCCGCTCGTCGACGTCATCGTCGATGAGGCCGAGCAGAAAGGCACCGGCCGCTGGACGGTGAAGTCGGCACTTGACCTGGGCGTCCCGGTGACCGGCATCGCCGAAGCCGTGTTCGCCCGTGCGTTGTCGGGTTCGGTGGCGCAGCGGCGAGCCGCGACCGGACTGGCAGCGGGCATGCTGGGTGAAAAGCCCGGCGATGCGGCGAAATTCACCGAGGACGTGCGCCAAGCGCTCTACGCCTCGAAGATCGTCGCCTACGCCCAGGGCTTCAACCAGATCCAGGCCGGATCCGCCGAGTACAACTGGGGCATCACGCCCGGCGACCTGGCCACCATCTGGCGCGGCGGCTGCATCATCAGGGCCAAGTTCCTCAACCGGATCAAGGAGGCCTACGACACCGATCCGCAGCTGGCCACGCTGATCGCCGCACCGTACTTCCGCAGCGCGGTGGAGTCGGCCATCGACAGCTGGCGCCGCGTGGTGGTGACGGCGACGGCGCTCGGCATCCCGATCCCCGGATTCTCCTCGGCGCTGTCTTACTACGACGCCCTGCGCACCGAACGGCTGCCTGCGGCGCTGACGCAGGGTCTGCGCGACTACTTCGGGGCGCACACTTACGGCCGCATCGACGCCGACCCGGACCAGAAGTTCCACACCTTGTGGAGCGGGGACCGGTCCGAGGTGCCCGCCTAGACGACGAGCAGACGCAGAATCGCACTCTAGCGGGCCAAATCGTGCCATTCTGCGTCTGCTCGGCGAGTTACTGGGCCATCTAGACTCGGTGTCGATGCGTTTTCTCGACGGGCACACCCCGCCATATGACCTGACCTACGACGACGTCTTCATCGTCCCGGGCCGCTCGGACGTGGCGTCGCGGATGGACGTCGACCTGTCCACCGGCGACGGATCAGGCACCACCATTCCGGTGGTGGTGGCGAACATGACCGCGGTCGCGGGTCGGCGGATGGCCGAGACGGTGGCCCGCCGCGGCGGGATTGTCGTTCTGCCCCAAGACCTTCCGATCTCGGCGGTCAAGCAGACGGTCGATTTCGTCAAGAGCCGCGACCTCGTCGTGGACACCCCCGTCATCCTCAGCGCCGATGATTCGGTGTCCGATGCGCTGGCGCTGATCCACAAGCGGGCGCACGGCGCGGCCGTCGTCGTCTTCGAGGGCCGCCCCATCGGCCTGGTGACCGAGGCCAACTGCGTGGGCGTGGACCGGTTCACCCGGGTACGCGACGTCGCGGTGTCCGACTTCGTCACCGCCCCGGTGGGCACCGACCCGCGCGAGGTGTTCGACCTGCTCGAACACCTGCCGATCGACGTCGCCGTGATGACGGATCCGGACGGCACGCTGGCCGGCGTGCTCACGCGCAGGGGTGCGGTCCGGGCCGGCATCTACACCCCCGCCGTGGACGCCGCGGGGCGCCTGCGCATCGCCGCCGCCGTCGGCATCAACGGCGACGTGGGCGCCAAGGCCCGCGCGCTCGCCGAGGCCGGTGTCGACCTGCTGGTGATCGACACCGCGCACGGCCATCAGGTCAAGATGCTCGACGCGATCAAATCGGTGGCCTCCCTCGATCTGGGCCTCCCCTTGGCGGCGGGAAACGTGGTCTCCGCCGAGGGGACCCGTGACCTGATCAGCGCGGGCGCGTCGATCGTCAAGGTCGGAGTCGGCCCCGGCGCCATGTGCACCACCCGGATGATGACCGGCGTGGGCCGTCCACAATTCTCGGCGGTCCTCGAATGTGCCGCAGCGGCAAGGCAACTCGGCGGCCACGTCTGGGCCGACGGCGGCGTCCGTCATCCCCGTGACGTCGCGCTGGCACTGGCCGCAGGCGCCTCTAACGTCATGATCGGGTCCTGGTTCGCGGGTACCTACGAATCCCCGGGCGACCTCATGCGCGACCGCGAAGACCAGCCCTACAAAGAGAGCTACGGCATGGCGTCGAAGCGGGCGGTGGCCGCGCGCACCGCTGCGGACAGTTCATTCGACCGGGCTCGCAAGGCCCTGTTCGAGGAGGGCATCTCCACCTCGCGGATGGGTCTGGACCCGTCGCGCGGCGGCGTGGAGGACCTGCTCGACCACATCACGTCGGGGGTGCGCAGCACCTGCACCTATGTCGGCGCCGCCACGATCGCCGAACTTCACGAGAAAGTGGTGCTGGGGGTGCAGTCCGCGGCCGGTTACGCCGAAGGTCATCCGCTTCCGAGCGGGTGGTGAGCCGTTAATATGGTTCTTTCCTGACGAGTTCAAGCGAAAGGGATCACGTGCCGCAGGCACCCGCCGAGGCCCCCGGTTCTGATCGGGCCTGCCGGACACCGCGGCCAGCCCACGAGCCGTCCGAGTCCGAACCTTCCTCTAGTCAGCCGGGCACAGGGCCCGGCGAACATGGGGTCGCGACACGATGAACGTCGCGTTGTCGCTGCTTTCCCTGCTGGCGTTCGTGGCGCTCACCGCGGGGACAGCGGTGTTCGTGGCCGCGGAATTCTCGCTGACGGCGCTCGAGCGCAGCACGGTCGAGGCCAATGCGCGCAGCGGTGACCGCCGGGACCAGATGGTGCGGCGTGCCCATCGCACGCTGTCGTTCCAGTTGTCGGGCGCGCAGGTCGGTATTTCGATCACCACTCTGGCCACCGGTTTCCTGGCCGAGCCGGTGGTGGCGCGGCTGCTGCACCCGGGGCTGGACGCGCTGGGACTCCCTCCCGCGGTGGCCGGCGGGCTGGCGCTGGTTTTGGCGATCCTGATCGCGACGTCGCTGTCGATGGTGTTCGGCGAGTTGGTGCCCAAGAACCTCGCCGTGGCCCGGCCGGTGCCGACCGCGCGCGCCTCCGCGGGCCCGCAGCTGTTGTTCTCGATGCTGTTCACGCCGTTGATCAAGCTGACCAACGGCACCGCGAACTGGATTCTGCGACGGCTGGGCATCGAGCCGGCCGAGGAGCTGCGCTCGGCGCGCTCGCCGCAGGAGCTGGTGTCGCTGGTACGCACGTCGGCGCGCAGCGGGGCGCTCGATCCGGTCACGGCCGTGCTGGTGGACCGCTCTCTGCGGTTCGGTGGCCGCACGGCGGAGGAGCTGATGACGCCGCGCTCGAAGATCGAGGCGCTGGAGGCCGACGACACCGTCGCCGATCTGGTGGAGGCCGCGATCAGGACGGGCTATTCACGCTTCCCGATCACCGACGGCGATCTCGACGAAACCATCGGGGTGGTGCACGTCAAACAGGTTTTCGCGGTGCCGCACGACGAACGGGCGCGGACCCGGCTGGCCGTGCTGGCGCTGCCTGTGGCCACCGTGCCGTCGACGCTGGACGGAGATGCGGTGATGACGCAGATCCGCGCCAACGGTCTGCAGACCGCGCTGGTCGTCGACGAATACGGCGGCACCGCGGGCATGGTCACCGTCGAGGACCTGATTGAGGAGATCGTCGGGGATGTCCGCGACGAACACGACGACGCCACCCCGGACGTGGTCGCAGCGGGCCGCGGATGGCGGGTGTCGGGGCTGCTGCGCATCGACGAGGTGGCCGCCCAGACCGGATTCCGCGCGCCCGAGGGCGAATACGAGACGATCGGCGGACTGGTACTCGAGGAGTTGGGCCATATCCCGGAGGCCGGCGAAGCAGTGGAGCTGACGGCATTCGATCCCGACGGACCGCTCGAGGATCCGGTGCGCTGGCTGGCCACCGTGGTGCGGATGGACGGCCGACGCATCGACGTGCTCGAGTTGACCGAATTGGGCCGGCGGGGAGGCCACGATGGGTGATCTTCTCGGTGTGTTGCTGACGGTGCTCCTGCTCGGCGTCAACGCGTTCTTCGTCGGTTCGGAATTCGCGTTGATCTCGGCCCGCCGCGACCGGCTGGAGGCGCTGGCCGAACAGGGCAAGAAGAGTGCGGTCACGGTGATCCGGGCCGGCGAGAACCTGTCGCTGATGCTGGCCGGCGCCCAGTTGGGTATCACGATCTGTTCGATCTTGCTGGGCCGGGTCGGTGAACCCGCGGTCGCGCATCTGCTGGAGAAGCCCTTCCACCTGGTGGGCATCTCGGATGCAGTGCTGCACACGGTGTCGTTCTTCGTGGCGCTGTCGATCGTGGTGACGCTGCACGTGCTGCTCGGCGAGATGGTGCCGAAGAACATCGCCATCGCCGGCCCGGAGACCACGGCCATGCTGCTCATCCCGACGTATCTGGTGTGGATTCGCTTGGCCCGGCCGTTGATTGCGTTCTACAACTGGTGCGCCAACGTCACGTTGCGTGCGGTTCGGGTCCAGCCGCGCGATGAGCTCGAAGTCACGGTCTCGACGGTCGAGTTGTCGGAGATGATCGCCGAATCGCTGTCGGAAGGTCTGCTCGATCCCGAAGAGCACGGCCGACTGACCCGCGCCCTGCAGATCCGCACCCGCGTTGTCGACGATGTGGCGGTTCCGCTCGACGAGATCCACGCCGTGCCGGTCGCCGCCGAGGGCACCGGGCCGACCGTCGGCGCCGTCGAACGGGCGCTGACCGACACTGGGTATTCGCGGTTCCCGGTCGCCGACGCCGCCGGCGAATTCATCGGATACCTGCACATCAAGGACGTGCTGGCACTGGCCGACAAACCTGACGCGGTGCTGGATCGGTCCATGGTGCGGCCACTGCCGCGGGTGTCGGCGTCGTTGCCGCTGCCCGACGCGCTGTCCAAGTTGCGCCGTGACAACGCGCACTTGGCGCTGGTCACCGCTGCGGACGGCCGGGTCACCGCGATGGTCGCGCTGGAGGACCTGGTCGAGGATCTGGTGGGAACCGTGCGCGATGGGACACATCGTGTCTGATTCCCTTCTGCACGAAGGCGATTGGACGACGCGAGAGCGGGCCCACCGCGAGCGGGTGCAGCACTTCGTCGAACCACATGTCCAGCGTCAGCGCGCCGGCGTGGCGCATCCGGTCTGGGACTTCCTATTCACCTACTACAACGCCCGACCGCGGCATTTGCGCCGCTGGCATCCGGGTTTCGGCGTGGTGCTCGGCGGGCAGGCGGCGCATCGCTACCTCGGCTACAGCGGTTATGGCGCGCACCCCGCCGGCGTCACGGTGAGCCGCGACTACCTGCAGGCCCGCGCGGACGCCGTCCGGTTCATCGCCGAGCTGCTGCGCGCCACCGCCGCCCGCCCGGCCCGGCTGAACTGCTTCGGCCTGCACGAGTGGGCAATGGTGTACCGGGCGTCCACCGTGCGCCACGCCTACGTCCCGCTGCGCCTGGGTGCCGCCGGGACCGATGCCGTCGTCGAATCAATGCCGTTGCGGTGCAGCCACTTTGACGCGTTTCGCTTCTTCACCGCGCCCGCTGCCAGGCGTAACTCCGACCGGCTCACCCGCGACCGGCAGATCGCCACCGAACAGCCGGGCTGCCTGCACGCCGGGATGGACCTGTACCGGTGGTCGCTGAAGCTGGGACCGCTGATCGCCTCCGAGCTGCTGATGGACTGTCTGGAACTGGCCGCCGACGCCCGCGAACTGGACATGCGGGCCAGCCCGTACGATCTGTCCGGCTACGGATTCGCGCCGATCGCCGTCGAAACGTCGACCGGCCGCGCCGAGTACGTGCGGGCCCAGCAAGAGATTGCTGAGCGGGCCGCACCGTTGCGCGCAACCCTGGCCAACCGGTGTGAGGCGCTGCTCACGCTGGTCGAGGGCGATTAGCCCGCTCGTTACCCACGGGTAAGCTTGGTCGACGGCTGTAGGGAGGAAACACATGACGGATCGCGTGCCGGTTGGGAACCTGCGCGTCGCCAAGGTGCTGCACGACTTCATCAACAACGAGGTACTGCCGGGCACCGACCTCGACCCCGACACGTTCTGGTCGGGCGTGGACAAAGTCGTCGCCGACCTGACGCCCAAGAACCGGGATCTGCTGGCCCGCCGCGACGAACTGCAAGCCCAGATCGACAAGTGGCACCGCCAGCGCGTCATCGAGCCGATCGATCTCGAGGCGTACAAGCAGTTCCTCGTCGAAATCGGTTATTTGGAGCCCGAACCCGACGACTTCACCATCACCACCTCCGGCGTCGACGACGAGATCACCACCACCGCCGGCCCGCAGCTGGTCGTGCCCATCCTCAACGCCCGGTTCGCGCTGAACGCCGCCAACGCCCGCTGGGGTTCGCTCTACGACGCGCTGTACGGCACCGACGTCATCCCGGAAACCGACGGCGCAGAAAAGGGCACCAGCTACAACAAGATTCGCGGCGACAAGGTCATCGCCTACGCCCGCGGCTTCCTCGACGAGGCGGCGCCGCTGGCCGCCGGATCGTGGAGTGAGGCCACCGGCCTCAAGATTGACGACGGGCAATTGCTGATCTCCTACGGCGACGGCCTGTCGACCGGGCTGGCCGCCCCGGAGCAGTTCGTCGGCTACACCGGTGAGCTCGGCTCACCGTCGTGGTCGGTGCTGCTGCGCAACCATGGCCTGCACATCGAGATCCTCATCGACCCCGAATCCCCCGTCGGCTCCACCGACGCCGCCGGCATCAAAGACGTGGTGCTCGAATCCGCGGTCACCACGATCATGGACTTCGAGGACTCCGTGGCCGCGGTCGACGCCGACGACAAGGTGCTGGGCTACCGCAACTGGCTGGGCCTGAACAAGGGCGACCTGGCCGAAGAGGTGACCAAGGACGGTAAGACGTTCACCCGCGTGCTCAACCAGGACCGCACGTATAAGACCGCCGACGGCGGTGAACTGACGCTGCCCGGCCGCAGCCTGCTGTTCGTGCGCAACGTCGGCCACCTGATGACCAACGACGCGATCGTCTTCGACAACGGCGACGAGGTGCCCGAGGGCATTCAGGACGCGCTGTTCACCAGCCTGATCGCGATGCACGGGCTGAAGTCCGGCGAGGCCAACGGTCCGCTGGTCAACAGCCGCACCGGCTCGATCTACATCGTGAAGCCGAAGATGCACGGACCGGACGAGGTGGCGTTCACCTGCGAGCTGTTCAGCCGCGTCGAGGACGTGCTCGGGCTGCCGCAGAACACCCTCAAGGTCGGCATCATGGACGAGGAGCGGCGTACCACCGTCAACCTCAAGGCATGCATCAAGGCCGCCGCCGACCGCGTCGTGTTCATCAACACCGGCTTCCTGGACCGCACCGGCGACGAGATCCACACCTCGATGGAGGCCGGGCCGATGATCCGCAAGGGCGCCATGAAGAACAGCACCTGGATCAAGGCCTACGAGGACCAGAACGTCGACATCGGCCTGGCCACCGGGTTTTCCGGCAAGGCGCAGATCGGCAAGGGCATGTGGGCGATGACCGACCTGATGGCCGACATGGTCGAGCAGAAGATCGGCCAGCCCAAGGCCGGCGCCACCACCGCCTGGGTGCCGTCACCGACGGCGGCGACGCTGCACGCCATGCACTACCACCAGGTCGATGTGTTCGCGGTGCACAAGGAGCTGGAAGGCAAGAAGCGCACCACGATCGACGAATTGCTCACCATCCCGCTGGCCAAGGAACTGGCCTGGGCGCCCGAGGAGATCCGCGAAGAGGTCGACAACAACTGCCAGTCGATCCTCGGCTACGTGGTGCGCTGGATCGACGCCGGCGTGGGCTGCTCGAAGGTGCCCGACATCCACAACGTCGCGCTGATGGAGGACCGCGCCACCCTGCGCATCTCCAGCCAGCTGCTGGCCAACTGGCTGCGCCACGGCGTCATCACCGAAGACGACGTGAAAGCCAGCCTGCGTCGGATGGCGGCGGTCGTCGACAAGCAGAACGAGAAGGATCCGGAGTTCCGGCCGATGGCGCCCGACCCCGATGCCAGCGTTGCGTTTCTGGCCGCGCAGGACCTCATCCTGCAGGGCACCGCGCAGCCCAACGGCTACACAGAACCGATCCTGCACCGGCGCCGTCGGGAATTTAAGGCCAAGGTCGCCGGCCCGCAGCAGTGACTAGACTGCGGCGCAGGTGATGACCGGTAGACGGAAGCGAGTACAGGGGTAGGGATGGGTAGGCACAGCATTCCCGATCCTGACGACTCGCCCGACGAGCGGCCACCCGAGGAACCTTCGGCGCCGCGGTACGAGCGCGACTACGAACCGGACTACGGGCCCGGGTTCGCAGACTCTCGGGACGCCGGCTATCGCGAACCCGAGTACACCGAGCCTGACTATCGAGAGTCCCCGTATCGGGAACCTGAGTATCCCGAGCCCGACTACTCCGAGCCCGGCTACCGCCGCGGTGAGTACACCCGTTACGGCGAACCCGAATTCGGGCCGCCCGAATACCGCGAGTCCCAGTATCGCGAGCCCCAGTATCGCGAACCGGACTTTTACGACGACTATCCCGAACCCGAGCCGGAGGTGAGCACCTCCCGGTTCGCCAAGCCGCCGACTCCCCCGCCGTCGCCGCCGTCCAAGCACGGGGCCGATTGGGACGGTGGCGAGTGGACCGGCAGCCACCGGGCTGTGGTGTCGGGGCGGCGCGGCGTCAGCATGGGCGTGATCGCGGCGCTGGTGGCCGTCGTCGTCGTGGTGGGTGCATTCATCCTGTGGCGGTTCTTCGGTGATGCGTTGTCCAACCGAAGCGATGTCGCGGCGGCCACCTGCGTGGAAGGCGAACTTGCCGTCGCGGTGGTCGCGGATCCGGCCATCGCCGAACCCGTCCAGATCTTGGCCACCAGATACAACGACACCGCGGATCCAGTCGGTGATCGTTGCGTGAAGGTGCATGTCAAGGCGGTGGAGTCCGATCAGGTGGTCAACGGGTTTGTCAACGCCTGGCCCGCCGAACTCGGCGAGCGGCCGGCGCTGTGGATCCCGGCCAGCAAGGTGTCCGAAGCGCGACTCGAAGCGGTGGCCGGCGCCCAGACCATCAGCGACAGCCGGTCATTGGTCACCTCACCGGTGTTGTTGGCCATCCGTCCACAGCTCAAAGAAGCTCTCGCGCAGCAGAATTGGGGCACCCTGCCGGAACTGCAGACCAATCCCACCGCGCTGGACGCGCTGAATCTGCAGGGCTGGGGATCGCTGAAACTCGCGCTGCCGGTCCGCGGTAACAGCGACGCCTCCTACCTGGCCGCCGAGGCGGTGGCGGCCGCATCCGCCCCGGCCGGCGCCCCCGCCAGCGCAGGGATTCCAGCGGTCAACACCCTGGTCGGCGGGCAGCCCAAGCTCTCGGACAACCAGGCCTCCACCGCGATGGACGCCCTGGTGAACGCGTCCGATCCCGCAACTGCACCCGTGCACGCGGTGGTCACCACCGAACAGCAACTCTTCCAGCGCGGCGCGTCCCTCGACGACGCCAAGAACACGTTGGATTCCTGGCTGCCGCCCGGCCCGACGCCTATCGCCGACTATCCGACCGTGCTGCTCAGCGGCAACTGGCTGTCCGGAGAACAGGTGACCGCGGCAAGCGAATTCGCCCGGTTCATGCGCAAACCCGAGCAACTCGCCGAACTGGCCAAAGCCGGATTCCGCACCGAAGGCGGCGAACCTCCACAGAGCGACGTCACCAGTTTCGCCCCGGTGTCGGCCCCGCTTTCGGTGGGCGACAACGCAATGCGCGCGACGCTGGCCAATGTCCTGACCGCTCCGGCGGCGGCGCAGGGCGCAGCCGTCACGATCATGCTCGATCGGGCAATGCCCACCTCGGAGGGCCCCAACACGCGGATGGGAAACGTCGTCAACGCGCTGATCCCCCGGATCGAAGCACTCCCGTCGAATGCGGCCGTCGGGCTGTGGACGTTCGACGGCACTGCAGGCATATCCCAGGTGGCGATGGGCCCGCTCTCGGAACCCGTCGACGGCGCGCCGCGCTCGGAAGCGCTCACCACTGCGCTGGATTCGTTGTCGTCGACGTCGGGCGGCGCGGTGTCGTTCACCACGCTGCGGCTGGTGTACAACGAGGCGATGGCGAACTTCCGTGAGGGACAAAGCAACTCGGTGTTGGTGATCACCGAGGGGCCACACACCGACCAAACGCTGGACGGCCCCGGGCTGCAGGAGTTCATTCGCGATACCTTCGACCCGGCGCGTCCGGTCGCCGTGAACGTCATCGATTTCGGCTCCGACTCCGACCGGTCCACGTGGGAAGCTGTCGCCCAGACAACCGGCGGCACCTACCAGAACCTCAACAACTCCGCGTCGCCCGAGCTGACCGCGGCGATCACCACAATGCTCGGTTAGCCCGCGACCTCGAGCAGGCTCAGCGCACTGCGCGCGAACACCTCCGGCACCTCCAGCTGTGGGTAGTGCCCGACTCCGCGTAATTCGATGACATCTGCGGCTGGGCGCAATTCCCGCAATCCGTCAAGCACATTCGTGGTGGCGACCGGATCGTCGAGCGCCCATAAGAAGTGCAGCGGCTTGGGCCACTCGCGGATCGCGCCGTGCCAGCGGGACGCGTATTGCACGCGTTCGTCGAGGTAGGAGATGAGCAGATGCGCGATGCGGTGGCCGTCGTTGTGGCTCAACAGCGCCCACTGGGCGGCGGCTTCCTCGGCTGACAAGGGATGGTTGGTGCCGAACAGTCGCGCGAAGCCACGAGTGAACATCTGCCGGTTGGCCAGTCGCGCGACGAGCGGGCCCAACGGAGACCGCAACAGGTTCTGAATCGGGCGCAGGCTGGCCCGCTCCAGGATGATGGAGCCGTTGGACAGCACCGCCCGCCGCAGGTCAAAACGCAAGCGGCCCTGCAGGTCTCGTGCCATCAGTTCGGTGGCCACCGAGGTACCCATATCGTGTGCCACCACGACCACCGGGCCGCTAGTCGTGTCCGCGACCACCGTCTCCACCAGGTCGGCCTGCTCGAGCAGACTGTATCGGTGCGGCCGGGGCTTGTCCGACAGGCCGAACCCGAGGAAGTCCATGGTCAGCCACGCGCGATCGCCCAGATGCGGCAACACCATTCGGTAGTCGAACGAGCTCGACGGATAGCCATGCAGCAGCAACACCGTCGGGTCCCTCCCGCCCTGCGAACGAACGAACAGCGAACCCGGACCGGCCTGCACCCAGCGGCCGGCGTCGCGCCACTGGCAGACGGTCGGTGGCATCACCTGTTCGACGCTAGCAACGGTTGTGATTTTCGAGTAGTGGACTACTCGTGAAGGGCGCCGCGGGCCGGCGCAAGCTGACGTACATGACCAACAAATACGAAGTCATCAGCGGCGATACCCTCTGGGGCCTCGCCGAACGGTTCTACGGCGACGGCCGGCGTCATCTCGTGATCGCAGCCGCCAACGGCCTTGCCGATCCAGCTCACATCGTGGTCGGCCAGGAGCTGGAGATTCCCTATGTCACCTTCCGTCACCAGGTAAAGGCAGGCGACACGAAAAAGAGCCTGGCCCAACACTTTTACGGCAACGAGAATCTGAGCGAAGTGTTCGAGATCCCGAACGGCGCCGCCCAGCGTGATCTCATCGTCGGTGAGTGGCTGCTGATTCCCGACCTCGCAAATCCCGGTCACCACACCGTGGTTGCCGGGGAAACGCTGCCGGTGTTATCGGACCGCTGGTACGGCGACGCCAACCTGTGGCCGATCATCGCGATCGCCAACGAGCTCAGTGACCCCGAACCGGCGCCGGACACCGTGTTGATCCGGCCGCGTCTGAACCGGCGTCACACCGTGGTCGCCGGCGATACGCTGTGGAAACTGGTTGGAGACAACTACGGAGACTACGGCGACGACCGGACGCTCACCTTGGTGAAGGTTGTCGCGGCGGCGAATCTGATCTCCGATCCGGACCGCATCACTGTCGGGCAGCTCATCTACTTCCCGTCCTTCGAGTAGGGCGGCTGAAGCTGCGGCGCACCGCTTTCCGTGGACTTTCACGGTAAGTACCCGACTCCGGACGGGATTGCCTAAGCTCGACGTGATGCCGCGGACTGAGCCTTCGATCCTGACTGTGTTACGCGAACGTGCCAGTTTGCAACCCAACGACACGGCGTTCACCTTCATCGATTACGAGCACGACTGGTCCGGCGTGGCCGAAACGCTGACCTGGTCTGGGGTGTATCGGCGCACGCTGACCGTTGCCGAGAGCCTTCGTCCGCACGGATCGTCCGGTGATCGGGCCGTCATCCTGGCACCCCAGGGACTGGACTACATCGCGGCGTTTCTGGGCGCGATGGAAGCCGGATTCATCGCTGTTCCGCTGTCGGTGCCCCAGCCCGGCGCGCATGACGAGCGGGTCGGTGCAGTGCTGCGAGATGCCTCTCCGACGGCCATCCTCACGACCTCATCGGTGGTTGCCAACGTCACAGAGTATGCCCAGGCACAAGGGGATTCTCCCCCAGCCGTCATCGAAGTCGATCTGCTGGATTACGACTCGCCCGCCCGCTCCACGGCCGGCGGTCAGCGTCCGAGCGCCGCGTATCTGCAGTACACCTCCGGGTCGACGCGACTGCCGGCCGGTGTGGTGATCTCCCACCGCAATCTGATGGCCAATTTCGAGCAGATGATGGCGGACTTCTTCGCCAACTACGGCAAGGTCGCGCCGCCCGACACGACGATGGTGTCGTGGTTGCCCTTCTACCACGACATGGGCCTGGTGCTCGGGATCTGCGCGCCCATTTTGGGTGGTTTCCGCACAGTACTCACCAGTCCGATTGCGTTTCTGCAGCGACCGGCCCGGTGGATCCAATTGCTGGCGAGCAATACCCACGCGATGACGGCGGCGCCGAACTTCGCGTTCGAGCTGGCCGTGCGGAAAACGTCCGACGACGACATGGCCGGCCTCGACCTGGGAAACGTGTTGGGCATTCTCAGCGGTAGCGAACGGGTACACGCTGCGACCCTCAAGCGTTTCACGGACCGGTTCGCCCGGTTCAATTTCAGCGACACTGCGATTCGGCCGGCGTATGGACTGGCCGAAGCCACGGTGTACGTGGCCACGCGTCTGCCCGGTCAACCGCCGGAAATCATCTATTTCGAATCCGAGAAGCTCTCCGCGGGTCACGCCAAGCGGTGCATCAGCGGCGGCGGCACACCGCTGGTGAGCTACGGGGTGCCGCAGTCGCCGACTGTGCGGATTGTCGATCCCGACACCGGGCGCGAGTGTCCCGCCGGAACGATTGGCGAGATGTGGGTGCACGGCGACAACGTCGCCATGGGCTACTGGCAGAAACCCCAAGAGACACAAGACACCTTCGGCGCACAGCTGGTCGATCCGTCGCCCGGCACCCCGAAAGCGCCGTGGTTGCGAACGGGGGACCTCGGCTTCATTTTCGACGGCGAGCTGTTCATCATCGGCCGCATCAAGGATCTGCTGATCGTCTACGGGCGCAACCACTATCCCGAGGACATCGAAGCGACGGTCCAGGAGATAACCGGTGGTCGGGTGGCGGCGATCTCGGTGATGGGTGAGCGAACCGAGCAGCTCGTCACCATCATCGAAGTCAAGAAACGCGACGAAGACGCCGAGGACGCGATGCGTAGGCTGTCGGCCGTAAAAAACGATGTCGTGTCGGCGATCTCCAAGGCCCACGGTCTCAGCGTTGCGGATCTCGTTGTGGTGGCGCCCGGTTCGATTCCGATTACGACCAGCGGCAAGATCAGACGTGCCACTTGCGGCGAAATGTACCGCCGCAACGAGTTTGCGCGCCTAGACGGCTAGCCTGGCACGTTCGCAACGCGCTCAGGCCGTGGCGGCCTTGTGCAGGCGGCCGGTGCGCCAGCCCTCGGCGACGCGGACATACACGGACTTCAGCGCCGCAATGTAGTCCTCAACGGATTCGCGGGCGACCGGATTGTTCGGAAAGAGCACGGTCACCGTGGTTTCGTGTTCGAGGCGGGTCACCCAGAGCGAGACCTGGTGCGAAACTCGGCCCTCGTTGTGGATCCTGAAGTTCAGGTCGGAGTTGGCGACGGTGGACAGCGGAGCGATGCTGGCATCCAGATAGGACATGACGAGATTGCCCGGCTGAGGCCTGCCCAGCCCCAGCCTCGGCGGCGCAAGCTCCACCACGCGGTCGAACGGCACCTTCGCCAGGTGAGAGCCCGAATCGAAGGAACTTTGTGCGGCGCAGACCGCATCACTGAAAGACGTTCCCGCATCAGCAACAGTGACCGGAAGCAATCCGGTGAACCAGCCCGTCGTCGTGAGTTCGGCTGGGGTGGCGCGGGTGTCGATCGGGGTCAGTCCGTAAAACGCGTCAGCCCCTGTCAATTCATGCTCGGCCAGTGCCGCACAGGCGAACACGCCTCCGCTGAATCGGGCGCCGACGTCCATGCACGCGTTTTCGAAACGCTCGGTCTGACCTCGATCCAACAGCGTCACGGTGCGTAGATCACCGGCGCACGGTACCGACAAGTCGCCCAGCGGCAGCGGGAATCGCGGAAGTGTTCCGCCGTTGTTCGCGGCGAACTCGATCCAGGCGCGGACCTCCGGGGACTTTACGCTCAGCGCGGACGTGTACTCGTGCTGCCGGATGCAGTAGTCGTCGTAGCTGCCGGCCTGCGGCAGTTGGATGGGCGCGGATCCGCCGACCAGGGCGGCGTACATCATGTGGATCTCCGCGAACAGCACTCCCATCACCATCGGGTCGACGCAGAGATGTTCGATGCTTGCATAGAATGTAAACCGTTCTGCGCCTTGCACAATCCCGAACAAGAAGCAATCCCACTGCAGCGGGTGCGGCGCCAGGATGTGCGTGCGCAATTCCGCCGCCGACATGTCGCCGTGTTCGGTTGGAACCACTTCGATATCGGCGGGGTCGGCGATGGTGTGCCGGACGATGCGATCGCCGTCGGTGTACTCGAACCAACTGCGGTAGGTGTGGTGCCGGCGCAGGTGCGCATTGAGGATGTAGGTCATCGCGCGGATATCGCATCGACCGGGCATGTCCCACGTGAAGATCATCAACCGGGACATGTCGAGGCCCCGGGCCACGTGGTCGCGATAGCGCCGAAGATGCTGGGCCTGCTGGTAGCTGGGCGGTACCGCGCTTACCGGTGCGATAGCGGCTTTTGCCCTCGCTGACGGCGACGCATGCCAGCAGACGATGGAACCCGGTCCCGGTTCCCACGCCTCGATGGTCGCTATCGCGAACACGTCTGCTCCCCTACCTCGACCTGCACATCGACACAGTCGGACCTGTGCGAGCCGTACTGATCGAATTCGGCTGTCGAGAAACAGAATTCGTCCCTCAACCCGATCGCGCCCCGGTATCCGCTCATATGATCCGTCAGCCTATCGAATGTTGTTGACGGCTGTGTAAAAAAATTTCACGTCGGCAGACCCTCCTTTTCGGCGTCCTCCCAGTACCGGGCCACCCATTCGTCCGAACGCTGATCGGCCTGACGTTGCAGTGCGGGCTCGGGCGAGGCCAATAGCGGTTCGAGGCCCAACGCATCGAGGATGGTGCCCACCACCTCGGGCAGACTGTGGCACAGCATCGGGTAGGACACATCGATCGGCTTGATGTCTTCTTCGGCGAACCAGTTCTGCCAGCCTTCCTCCTGAGCGCGCAGCAGCTTCACGATGTGGGCGATGGCTCCCGGGTGATACTGGGCCCGGGCATCGCGGTGCGGGTCGGGTCTGCCCCGCCACACCCGCGTCTGCACCGCCAACCAGAACGACACCGCCTGGGCCACTACATCGGGCCGGTGCACATGCACCAACACCGGGTCCGAGCCGATGATGTCGCGGATCGCCGCGAGCAGGCCATCGCCCGAGCGATTCGGCAGCCCAGCCGCCCGCTGCATCAACAGTGGCGTCTGGTTCCACATCAGCTTGCCGCCCCACACGCCGTTGGGGGTCGTGCCCACGGTGCGGACGTAGTCGCGCCAGATGATTGCGGGCGCGTGGTCGGGCTTGCCCTCGTCGAGGGGGTCGAGGAGGCGAAGGATCGAGGGATCGTCCACTCCCGCGAACCACTCGCGTGGTTGTGGTGCCAGGCTGGTCGTGGGCAGATACTGGAAAAACTCCTGCGGCTCGCCGGCGACGCCGGTGGCCCGCAACGATTCGACCAACAACGTGCTGCCGGTGCGCTGTGATGCGAGTACCAGATACGACGAGGGATTATCCACCACCAAAACGCCTAACGGGACTCGACTCACGCTGGACACATGCAATCCGTACCTACATTAAACAAACCGCTGCAGGGTTTCGACCCCTTCCTTCTGCCCCGTACTACTGGTATAGCAGATATGCATTTGGGCCGCGTCCGATTGCAAATTTGACGTCGTCAGTTGTCACATCTCGAGCACCTGCGCACGCACACGACAAGTATGAAATCCGCAGCCAGACTCAGCAACTTCCACTCGGGCAATTCACGTGGTTACTGAGTAGTCGGAACTGTATCGCCCACCACAGCCAGCAAACTTCATCCCGGTCGTCCCCACCACCGTATGCCGGTCGCGTCGGCGCAAACCGTTGTGGGGAAGACCGTCCGCATGTGCGAAAAGCCCTGGTATTCCGGCGATCTGAACGCACCCAACGACGCCGGAGGTGGAGTAGCATTGCGACGGTGTGGACCGCCGTCCTTGTGATGGGCATCGCGGTGATATTCGAACCGATACGGCTTGGTTTAGCGGTCCTCATGCTGAACAGGCCGCGCCCGATGCTTCAACTGCTCGCGTTCTTGTGCGGCGGTTTCGCCATGGGCGTCGGCCTGGGCCTGGTCGTGTTGTTCATCTTCCGGTCCACGCCACTGGTCTCCGGACACGTCACCATGGCCAAGATCCAGATCGCGATCGGGTTGCTGGCCCTGCTCGTCGCCGTCCTGCTGGCCACGAATGTGTCGTCGCGCAAGACAGGTGGTCGAGCGCCGGTCGACGCCCCTGTGGGCGGAAACGCAGGAGTGGCCGTCATGGAACCGGCACCGGCGAGCAGCCTCGAGAAGGTGTCCGCACGCATACGGCAACTCCTGCAAGGTGATTCACTGTGGGTTGCGGGCGTGAGCGGGTTAGGCACCGCGTTGCCATCCGCGAACTACCTCGCGGCGATGGCCATCATCCTTGCCTCCGGCGCCGCACCGGCGGTGCAGGTACAGGCCCTCGTCGTGTTCAACGTCTTGGCGTTCACGCTCGCCGAGATCCCGCTGGTGAGTTACCTGGCTGCGCCGCAGAAGACTCGCGAATGCATGGCCGCGCTGCACGAATGGCTACAGTCACGAAGCCGCCGAGATGCCGCGGCGCTGGTGGCGGTGGCCGGATGCGCCATGCTCGCCCTGGGCGGAACGGGTCTGTGATGTCGGCAATGGCGTCAAACCAGCATGGCCGGCTTCCGGCAACGTTAATATTTCTGTCATACCCGTTGGCGATGGCAGCCGATATGTGTCAGGCATCCAAGGAGGAGCCATGAACAAACTGCTCGTTGGTGCCGTCGCGCTCGGAATGCTGAGCTCAGCGGGCGTTTTGGGCACCGGCGTCGCGTCAGGCGAGACGGCGCTGATCGTCCCCGGCACGGCGCCGTCGCCGTACAAACCGTTGCGCGCGTTGTACCGGTTCAATCCTGCGACGCAGCCCGAAATCGGTGCGAACTACTACAACAGCGCCGGCGCCACCCGTGAGGTCATCCCCTACCCGGGCAGCGTCTGGCCGATCACGGGCGTGGATTCACCGACCGTGGGTGAGTCGGTGGCTGTCGGGACGAACAATCTCGACGCCGCGATCCGGGGCACCAATGGACCCATTGTGGTCACTGGACTTTCGCAAGGAACACTCGCCCTCGATGCTGAACAGCGGCGACTTGCCAACGATCCCTCCGCGCCGCCACCCGAGCAGCTGACGTTCATCAAAGCTGGTGATCCGGGCCGACTGCTCGGGCGGATGTTCAAGCCAGGCACTCATGTTCCGATCATCGATTACACCGTTCCGGCGCCGGTCGAAAGCCAATACGACACGATCGAGATCGTGGGCGAGTACGACATCTTCTCCGATCCGCCCGACCGGCCGCAAAACCTTGTGGCCGTTCTGAATTCGATCATGGCCGGTGGTTACTACGGGCACACCGCAACGGCATTCTCCGACCCCGCCAGGGTGCCACCCCAGGACGTCTCGGTGACGACCAATAGCAAGGGTGCCACCACGACGACGTACTTCATCCGCACCGAACAGCTGCCGATGACCCGGGCGCTGCAGGACATGGCGGGCCTGTCACCTGAGATGGCACAGCGCGTCGACACAGCGTTGCGGCCCGTCGTGGACGCTGCGTACACCCGCAATGACGTTGCGCCCCAAGCGCCCTGGCGGCCTGCCCTGCCGGTCAGGATTCCAGCCGTGAGCATCCCGGCGCCCGCCATCACCGGACCTGCCGTCAACGTCCCGACCGCCGCTGTCTCCCCTGTCGTCACCAAGGGCATCGCGAATCAGCTTCGGGGCCTTCTGCCCAAACGCAAGCGCTGAACCGAACTGCTCCGCTGCCTTGTCAGCGGAGCAGTGGCGCCTTGCCTGATTTTGCGCAGCACAAAATGTTGGTGCGCGAAATGCCAAGCACACCAACTAATTTGGGTGTTCCAGAATCAGACCAGCCGGTTCCCCAATCGTGACGGCCACCAGTTCGCCCGGCCGACGAGAACGGCCGTGGCGGGCACCGTGACGGTGCGCACCAAGAAGGTGTCCAGCAGCAGGCCCACCCCGACGACGAACGCACCTTGCACGACGTTACCGATGCTGGCAAACAGCAATCCGAACATCGACGCAGCGAAAATCAAGCCGGCTGCGGTAATAACGCCACCAGTAGATCCCACTGTGCGAATGACACCAGAACGGATTCCAAGGGGAGATTCATCGCGAATACGGGAAATCAGCAACATATTGTAATCGGCGCCCACCGCCACCAATATGATGAAGGCCAGCCCGGGTACGCTCCAATGCAATTCCTGTCCGAGAATGAATTGAAAAAGAATTACGCCAACTCCGAGCGCAGACAAATACGAGACGATCACCGAAGCGATCAGATATATCGGTGCGACGATGGCTCGCAGCAGTGCGATCAAAATCAGCAAGACGACGATGATGGTCGTGATGATGACCAGTCGGATGTCGTGGTTGTAGTAGTCGCGCGTATCGCGCAGCATGACGGGAAACCCCGACATCGATATCGAGGCGTCGGCCAGCGCGGTGTTCGGCTGGGCTCCCCGAGCCGTCGCGGTGATCGCGTTGACCTGGTCCATCGCCTCGGTACTGAAGGGATTGAGGTCCGTCTGCACCAGGTATCGGGCAGTATGTCCGTCGGGCGAGATGAAGGCCGCGGCGGCCCTCTTGAACTCGTCGAGGTTCAGCACCTGAGGCGGAACATAGAACCCAGCCATCGCGGGCGTCGACGCATCGTGCTTCATCGCCAGCAAGAAGGCCGACGCGTCGCTGAGACCCGCGCCCATCTGCTTGGTCTGGTCGACGAGCTGCGCAACGCCATCGGCCACCTGTCGACTCGCCTCCGCGAGAGTGTTGGCGCCCTCCTGCAGGGTGGCCAGGCGCGTCTGCAAGCTGCCGGGGTTGTCCAGTCCCGAGGCGCGCATGGCGTCGGCGGCGCCTTCCAGCGCTTGGGTCAACCCCGTCAGCGTGGCCCCGAGGGTGTTCGCCCCGCGCGTCGCTTGCAGTTGGCGCGCGAGATCGGCGATCTTGGCCAAGCTGCCGTCTTCGCGTGCCGTGGAAAGCCGCCGCAGTTCGATGCGCGCGGTGTTGCAGGCGGGGTCGATCCCGCAGATCGGGCTGGCGTCGAGCGCCGTCAGCACCGGATTGGCCCAGTCGAAGTTCTGCTCGATGTGGTCGAGGTTGGCCAGGATGGCGTCGCCGAGTTCGCGCATGCCGGTGACAAGCCGTGCCGCCGTGTCGATTTGCTTGAGCGTCTTGTCGCCACCGAAAAGCGTTTGAACATAGGCCAGGGCGTCGATCAGTCCCCGCACGCTGATCACGGCCTGGCCGACTTGACCGCGCACGCTGCCGAGGCTGTCGGCCAACGTGTCGGCGCCGCTGGCCAGCTTGTTGAGGTCACCCGTGTGGCCGGTGATCATCTTGGCCCCGTCGCCCAACTTTGCGCCGACTTCACCGGCCTGATATGTCGCGGTGGCTTGTTCCAGCGGCTGTCCCGTCGGTCGGGTGATGCCGGTGACCGCGGCAACGTCAGGCAGCTGGCTCACCCGCCCGGCCATCTGTTCCAGGTCGGCGAGAGCCTGCGGCGAACGCAAGTCGATCGGCGACTGGATGACGATGTACTCGGGGATGATCGAGTTGATCGGGAAATGGCGTTCCAGTGCCGCGTATCCGACCGAGCTGTCGGAGGTCGACGGCAGCGTTTTGCGGTCGTCGTAGGTGAATCGCATCAGACCGGCACAGCTGGCCAGCACGATCAGCGCCACCATGCTGCCGACCAGATAGGCCTTGGGCCGCCGGGCAATTCGGACTCCCGACCGGCGCCAGAACCGACTGGTGAGGTCGCGTCGGGGCGCGATCCAACCCCGTGAACCGGCGAGCACAAGGATCGCCGGCAGCAGTGTCACGGCGGCAAGGAACGCCACCGCGATGGCTACCGCCAAGGCCGTCCCACAGGTGGAGAACACCCCCAGCCGGGCGAACACCATTCCCAGGAACGTGACCGCGACGGTGGCCGCCGACGCGGCTATCACCTTGCCGATCGAAGCCAGCGCCTTCTTCACTGCTTGCTCGGGCGCGGCCCCGAGTCGGATGAAGTCGTGATAGCGGCTGATGAGGAAGACGGCGTAATCGGTTCCGGCGCCGACCATCATCCCGCTCATGAAGATGATGGTCTGATTCGCGATGCCCAACCCGAGAAGCCCGAGTCCGGCCACCACGGCCTGCGCCACCACCACCGATATGCCGATAGTGATCAACGGCAGCAGCATGGTCACCGGATTGCGGTAGATCACCAGCAAGATGCCGAACAGCAGGACGGTGATGGCGAGTTCGATCCGCAGCCTGTCCCGTTCGCCGGCATGGTTGAGGTCGGCGACGGTGACGGCCGGTCCGGTCAAATGCACCGTCAGGTCGGAACCTGCCACGGTGCGCTCGACGACGCCCGCGACGTTGGCGTAGGCCTCCTTGCCGCGGGGTGACGCCAGATCGCCGTCGAGGCCGATCGGCAGTAGCCAGGCCTTGTGGTCCTTGCTCGTCATCGCGTCCCGCAGAGGCGGGGTGGTGATGAAGTCCTGAAGCATCACCACATCGCGGGCTTCGCGGCGCAGCGCGTCCACCAGTGTGCGGTACGCGGTTTCGTCGTCGGCGCTCAGTCCCTCCTCGTTGACCAGCACCGCGACGACGACGTTCTCGGACCCGGATTGCTCGAACGCCGCAGCCATCTCCCGCGCCGCGACCGTCGCCGGCGCGTCGGCCGGCAGGATGGCGACCGGATTGCGCTCGGACATCTCCTTCAGCGAGGGCAGCGTCAGCGGCAGGGCGACCGCGAGTGCGATCCAGCACGCGATGACCACCCACGGCCAACGCACGACGAAATCGCCCAGCGGGCCGAAGATGCCACTGCTGCCGGCCCTGCCGGTCGACTGTCCCACGCGGCGTCGGCGTAGGAACTCCGTAATCCTCAACATCCTCAAGATCGCAGTCGGACCACCTTTGCTAACGGGGAACCTCGATGAGGTTCCGCAGAGGTTCGGCCCCGCGGCCGTCGGCGACGCGGGCGCATGCCGCCTTGAACGTCGCCAAGTACTGGGAAACAGATTCGCGGGCAACGGGATTCTTCGGGAACATCACCGTCACCCCGGTCTCGTCGAACCGGCCGACAAGGGTGTTGAGGGGGTAGGTGATCCTGCCGTCGCTGTAGGCGGCGACCTGCACATCCGCCGAGAGGCTGTTGAGCAGCGGCGCGAGCGGCCCGACCGCCGCGTCGAAGAAGTTGAGCATGGGAAAGAGTGGTTGGGGTTTGCTCAACCAGGGCGCCAGCTCCACCACCCGCTCGAACGGCACGTGTGCCAGCGCAATACCCGAGTCGAAGGATTCCTGTGCCGCACGGGCGGTTTCAGCGAACGACGTGGCGACGATCGGCACGGTGACCGGTATCAGGCCGGTGTACCAGCCCTGGGTCGTCTGATCGGCGGTCGTGCTTCGGGTATCGATCGGAGTGAGTCCGTAATACGTTTCCGCGCCGGTCAATTCGTGTGTTGCCAGCGCAATGCACGCCAGCAAGCCACCGATGAAACGGGTGCCCGCGTCGACGCAGGCTACTTCGAATCGGTGGGTCTGTTCGGAGTCCATCAGCGTGGTAGCGACAAGGTCGCCCGCACAGGGTTGTGATCGATCACCCAGCGGCAGTGGGAAATCCGGAAAGGTCCCGTCGTTGTTCTCGGCGAACTCGATCCATGCGCCCACCTCGGGTGAGTCCAGCGTCAACGCGGACGTGTCGCGCCGCTGGCGGACGCAATAGTCCTCGTAGCTGCCGGCATCGGGCAGCTGTACGGGTGGTGCGCCGGAGATCAGCGCGGCATACATCATTTGGAATTCCATCAGCCCCAGGCCGACGAACCGCCCGTCGGCGTGCAGGTGATCCATGCTCGCGTAGAAGGTGAAGTGGTCGGCGCTCTGGATGATGCCGAACCTGAAGCAATCCCAGTGCAGCGAATCCGGCGTGGACACAACGAGATCCCGCAGCTCGGCCGACGTCATCTCACCGTGTCTGGTCGGCGCGAACTCGATATCGGCGGGATCGGCGATGCTGTGGCGGACGATGTGATCGTCGTCGACGTAGTCAAACCAGCTGCGGTAGGTGTCGTGTCGCCGAAGGTGGGCGTTGATCACGTACGTCATCGCGCGGACGTCGCAGCGGCCGTTGACCTTGCACACGGCGATCAGCAGTCGCGAGTGGTCGAGCCCCCTGGCCGCTTGCTCGACCAGGCTGCGGAGATGCCGTGCCTGGATGTAGCTGGGCGGCACGTCGCTGATCGGCGCTTGCTGGGCCTTGGCAAATGACGCCGGCGTCGGGTGCCACGAGACGACCGAACCCGGTGGTGGCTCCCATTCGTCGATTGTCGCTAGTTCCACTGGCCCGATGCGCAACCCGATCTCCTCCGATGTGTGCTGTTGTGACTGCCTGCCGTCACGACGATGTCGCCGCGTCCTCGGCCGGCGCGAGCTTGTCGCACAGGTACTCGGCCAAGCCGCGCACGGTGGTGATGTCGGTGGACGTGATCCGGATTCCCGTCTCGGTTTCGATGCGGGTCCGCAGTTCCAGGCTGCTCAACGAGTCCAGGCCGTATTCGGGTAGCGGACGATCCGGATCGATGGAGCGCCGCAGTATCAGGCCGACCTGCTCAGAGACCAGCCTGCGCAACCGGGTCGGCCACTCCTCCCGCGGCAATGCGTTCAGCTCGGCCCGGAATTTCCCAGTGTCCGCGCGCTTTTGACCCATCGAGGCGAACAGCTCCGCGAACTTGCTGCGCTGTGCGAAATCCGCGAGCCACGGCGCACCCAGAATCGGCGCGTAGCCGCTGTAGGCGCGGGAATGGCGCACCAACGTCTCGAACGCGTGAGCGCCGTCGTCGGGAGTGATCGCGGTCTCCGACGCTTCGGCCAGTGCGGTGGCGCGACCGATCTCGGCCCACGCCCCCCACGCGATCGCGGTGGCCGGCAACCCCTGAGCCCGGCGCCAGTGTGAGAAAGCGTCCAGCCAACTGTTGGCCGCGGCGTAGGCGCCCTGCCCTGGGGAGCCGACAAGTGCGGCCGCCGACGAGAACGAGCAGAACCAGTCCAGCGGCTGATCTGCGGTGGCTTGGTGCAGGTTCCACGCCCCATAGACCTTGGGCGCCCAGTCGTGGTCTATGAGCTCGTCGGTGATGTTGGCCAACGTGGCGTCCTCGACAACGGCGGCGGCGTGCAGCACGCCGCGCACGGCAAGCCCGGTGGCCCTCGCGCAGGCTACGAGGCGTTGCGCCGTTGCGGCATCGGCGATGTCACCGCATTCCACCTCGATGTCCGCGCCCGTCGCACGGATTAGCTCGATGATCTCCTGGGCGCGGACGTTCGGCTGCGACCTGCCGTTGAGCACGATGCGGCCGCAACCGGCCGCCGCCAGCTTCTCGGCGAAGAACAGCCCGAGTCCGCCGAGGCCGCCGGTGATGATGTAGGCGCCGTCGGAACGGAAGACCTTCGCTTGCTCGGGCGGCACGGCGACGCTATGCGCTCCGGTGTGGGGAATGTCGAGCACCAACTTTCCGGTGTGCTGTGCGGCACTCATCGACCGGATCGCGGTGGCGGCCTCCGCCAGCGGGTAATGGGTGCTGTGCGGAATCGGTAGCGTGCCGTCCACGATCGACTCGTAGACCGTGCGAAGCAGGTCGCGGACCGTGTCGGGATGGCTGACCGAGAGCAAGCCCAGATCCACGGCATAGAACGACAGGTTGCGGCGGAATGGGAACAGGCCCAACCGGGTATCGCCATAGATGTCGCGCTTACCGATCTCGACGAAGCGCCCGCCGAAGGCCAGCAGCTCCAATCCCGCACGCTGCGCTGCGCCCGGCAGCGAGTTGAGCACGATGTCCACGCCGTACCCGTCGGTGTCGCGGCGGATCTGCTCGGCGAAATCGACGCTGCGGGAGTCATAGACGTGCTCGATACCCATGTCGCGCAACATGTCTCGACGATCCGCGCTGCCCGCCGTGGCGAAGATCTGCGCCCCCGCTGCGCGAGCGATCGCCATCGCCGCCTGTCCGACCCCACCGGTGGCGGAATGGATCAGCACCTTGTCACGCGCCGAGATGCGGGCCAGGTCGTGCAGCCCGTACCAGGCGGTGGCGTGCGCTGTGGTCACGGCGGCGGCGTCCCCGTCGCTCAGCCCGGCCGGAAGGGTCACCGCCCGGTCGGCGTCGCAGGTGGCAAATGTCGCCCAGCAGCCGTCGGGCGACATGCCGCCGACGTGGTCGCCGACTCGATGCGTCGTCACATCCGGTCCGACCGCGGTCACCACGCCCGCGAAGTCGGTGCCCAATTGCGGCAGGTGTCCCTCGAAACTCGGGTACCGGCCGAACGTGACCAGAACGTCCGCGAAGTTGATACTCGACGCGGTGATTGCGACCTCGATCTGGCCGGGACCCGGCGGAATCCGTTCGAACGCAACGAGTTCCATCGACTCGAGGTCGCCGGGAGTGCGGATCTGCAGACGCAGGCCGTCCCGCTCCGCTTCGACGACGGCGGTGTGACGCTCCTCCGGACGCAGCGGTGTCGGGCACAGTCGCGCCGTGTACCACTGCCCGTTGCGCCAGGCGGTCTCATCCTCCTCCGAGCCGCCGAGCAGTTGCTGCGCAAGCTGCGAGGCGTCGGCGTCCTTGTCGACGTCGATCTGGCTGGCACGCAGGTGCGGATGTTCGGTACCGATCACCCGCATCAGTCCACGGAGTCCGGCCTGCTCCAGGTTGGCCACATCGCCGGGCACTACCGTCTGGGCATCCCTGGTCATCACATACAGTCGCGTCGGCTCACCCGGAACGTCGGGCAGTCCCCGCGCGATACGCACCAGATGCGCGACCTGTTCGCGGCCACGCACCGCACACTGATCGTCCGCGCCACCTGGCGGTGCGGCGAGGACGATCAAGCCGGCGAAGCCACCGACACCGAGTGCGCCGGCCAAACGTTCAGCGTTGGCGTCATGGTCGGCGTCGACGGGCCAGTTCATCGTGCTGCATTGCGCTCCTGCATGTTTCAACGCCTCGGCGAGCTGCCCTGCCATCTCGTCACCGGTCTCCGACGTGTCGATCAGCAGCCATGCCTCCCCGCCGTGGTGATCCGCCGGCGGCAACTCGCGCTGCTGCCAGTCGATGGTCAGCAGCCGATCATTGAGCACGCGATTGCGCCGCGCGTTCTCCGAATCACCAGTGCCCAGCCGTAATCCCTCAATCGCCAGCAAGACCGCGCCATGCTCATCGAGCACATCGAGGTCGGCCTCGATTCCCGTGGCATCGGCCCCGGTCACCCGGGCGTAGCAGTAGTGGGCGTTGCGAGTCGA
This sequence comes from Mycobacterium hubeiense, assembly GCF_002838065.1. Lineage (GTDB taxonomy): Bacteria > Actinomycetota > Actinomycetes > Mycobacteriales > Mycobacteriaceae > Mycobacterium > Mycobacterium hubeiense. The sequence goes on from NZ_PIZU01000018.1 coordinate 85,717, forward strand.
GCTGTAGGCCCGCAGCCGGCGCACACCCAACGGCAGTAAGAGTCCGCCGGCGGAGGCGCCCTGCACGTCCGGATGTGCCGCGACCGACTGGAAGCAGGCGTCGAGCAGGGCGGGATGCACGTTGTAGGCGCCCTGCTGCGAGCGAATCGGGCCCGGCAATGCAACCTCGGCCAACACGCTGCTGACCGTCCCCTCCGGAACACCCACCGCCGTCAGCCCCGCGAATGCAGGACCGTACTGGATTCCCGCCTGGTCGAACCACTTTCGCATCTCGGCACCCTCTACCCGGGTCGGGTGTGCCTCGAGGAGCTCGGACATGTGGTAGGTGGGCGGCTGCGCTTGGTCCTCGGCCGTATGCAGTACCGCACTCGCTCGTCGTGCGGTTTCCCCGTCCTGTGCGGTCTCGACCACGAAATCGACACTGTCGGGCGCCGACACGGTAGCGACGGCCGACACCGGGGTCTCGTCGTCGAGCAACAACATCTGCTCGAAGCGGATGTCCCGGACCTCTGCCCCGTCGCCGAGCACAGCTCGAGCCCCAGCCAGCGCCATCTCACAGTACGCAGCGCCGGGCAGCGCCGCCACCTCGTGTACCTGGTGATCACCGAGCCACGGCTGCGCCTCGGTCCCGATATCCGCCTGCCACACATGACGTTCCGGCTCCTCCGGCAAGCGCACGTGATGGCCCAACAACGGATGCACGGGCACCGTCGACGCGCCGTGCGCCGGAATGTCATGGCTGTCGCGGGACAACAGCAGCCGGCGGTGGGTCCACGTGGGAAGCGGCGCGTCGACCAGCCGCCCATGCGGGTACATCACGGAAAAGTCGACGGCCGCGCCCGCACAGTGCAGATCCGTGACGAAACCCCGTAGTCCGTACGGCATCTCCTGCTCACGACGCATCCCCGCGAGAGCTGCCAGCGGTATGTCCAGACTGCGGGCCGTCTGATCGATAGCGTGCGTCAACAGCGGGTGCGGCGCCAGTTCACCGAACACGCGGTATCCGTCTTCCAACGCGGCCTGGACGGCTGCAGCGAACCGCACCGTGTGGCGCAGATTGTCGGCCCAGTAGTCCGCGTCCCAGGCGGGCCGGTCACGGGGATCGAACAATGTCGCCGAGTAATACGGCACCGTGGGTTGCGCCGGTGTGAGATCCGCCAGCGCGTCGATAAGTTCGTCGAGTATCGGATCGACTTGCGGTGAGTGTGACGCGACGTCGACCGCGACCTCGCGGGCCATCACCTCGCGCTGCTCCCACGCGGCGACGAGCTCACGGACCGATTGGGTGGCGCCACCGACGACGGTCGACTGTGGCGACGCCACCACCGACAGCACGACATCGGATATGCCACGCGCGGCGAGCTCCGAAAGCACCTGTGCAGCAGGAAGTTCCACCGACGCCATCGCGCCGGAACCCGCGATCGTCGACATCAGTCGTGAGCGGCGGCAGATCACCCGCACACCGTCCTCGAGCGACAACGCACCGGCGACGACGGACGCTGCCGCCTCGCCGAGCGAGTGCCCGATCACTGCGCCGGGCACCACGCCGTAGGAACGCAATGTCGCGGCCAGCGCCACCTGCATGGTGAACAGCGTCGGCTGGATCCGGTCGATACCGGTCACGGTCTGAGGCGCCGACATCGCCTCGGTCACCGAGAATCCCGACTCGCGCGCAATCAACGGTTCGGCCTGCGCAACCGTTTCCGCGAACACCGGTTCGCACGCCAGCAGGGCCGCGCCCATGGCCGCCCACTGCGAACCCTGGCCCGAGAACACCCACACCGGTCCGCGGTCATCCTGCCCGACCGCCGCCTGATAGGGCGAGTCACCCTCGGCGATCTCACGCAACGCCGAGGTCAATTGTTCGCAGTCCTCGGCGATCACGGCCGTGCGCACCGGCCGATGCGCACGTCGTCGCGACAGGGTATAGCCGAGATCCGCCAGCGGCGTGCCGCTGCCATGCTGGTCGAGCCAATCGGCCAGCCGGCCCGAGGTCCGGCGAAGTTCGTCGGGGGATGTCGACGATATCGGGAATATCAGCGGCCCAGCGGTTTTCGACACCGCAGGCTCGGGCTGCTGCTCTGACGCTTGTTCTGGTGCTTGCTCGATGATGGCGTGCACGTTGGTGCCCGACAAACCATATGAGGACACCGCGGCCCGGCGCGGGTGACGGCCATTGGTCGGCCAGGGCGTGTTGGCCTGTGGCACAAAAAGTTCGGTGTCGATCTTGGCGAGATCGTCTGGGAGCCGTGTGAAATGCAGGTTCTGGGGAACCACCCCGTGCTGCAGCGCGAGGATGGCCTTCACCAGACCCATCGCGCCGGAGGCGGACTGGCCGTGGCCGAAGTTGGTCTTCACCGAACCGAGCGCGCAGGGACCCTCGGTCCCATAAACCCTTGCCAGGCTGGCGTATTCGATCGGATCACCCACCGGCGTGCCGGTGCCGTGGGCTTCCACCATGCCGATCGAGCCGGCGTCCACCTCGGCCGCCGCCAACGCCGCCCGGTACGCGGCGACCTGCGCATCCAGCGACGGTGTCGCGATGTTCACCGTGCGGCCGTCCTGATTTGCGGCCGTGCCACGGATCACCGCGAGTATCCGGTCACCGTCGGCCATCGCATCGGACAACCGCTTCACAAGCACCACCGCGCAGCCCTCGGACGCGACGAATCCGTCTGCGGCGGCGTCGAAGGCGTGGCAGCGTCCCGTCGGCGACAGCATGCCCTGCGCCGAACCGGACGTCGACTTGCGGGGATCCAGGGTGACCGTTGCGCCGCCCGCGATGGCCAGGTCGCTCTCGCCCTGCTGCAGACTGCGGCAGGCAAGGTGCAGCGCGAGCAGGCTAGAGGAGCAGGCCGTGTCGACCGTGACCGCCGGACCGTGAGCGCCCAGCGTGTAGGCAATCCGCCCGGACGCCATGCTGAAATTGGTGCCGGTGAAGCCGTACGGGCCTTCCGCGACATGGGCGTCGGCGGAGAGCAGCTCGTAGTCGCCGTGGGTCAATCCGACGAATACTCCGGTCAACGAGCCATGCAGCGTCGTCGGGTTGATGCCGGCGTGTTCGACGGCCTCCCAGGAGGTTTCCAACAGCAGGCGGTGCTGGGGATCGATCGCGGTCGCCTCCCGCTCGCCGATCCCGAAGAACTCGGGATCGAAGCCGGCGACATCATCGAGGAACGCGCCCCAGCGGGAGACAGATCGACCCGGCACACCCGGCTCGGGGTCGTAGTACTCGTCGACATCCCACCGATCGGGGGGTACCTCGGTGACCAGGTTGGCACCGCGCAGCAAAGCATCCCAAAGTTGGTCGGGCGAGTCGATACCGCCTGGAAGACGACAGCCGATCCCGATTACAGCAACGTGCGTACGACGGGTTTCGCCCACCTACATCCACTCCTTCAGCGCCCTATACGGGAACCAGATCGAATTTCTGCTGTGTTGCATGGCCGGCAGCATTGCGGGCCGTACCGGGGCCTCTCGGAACCCCGTTCGCCTTTCGATTGCCTTCTTCTCCGGCCGACGCGACGGCACGGTTGGAGCGGAAACCCCTGCCAAACCCGCTGGTCGGGAGGGCTCCCATGCGGCGATGCTAGCACTGGATGTCCGGTGTATTGGATGTTTCCTCTTAAAACTTAGATGATCCGGCTCAGCAATTGCGCTGGAGTTTGCTGATCTGGTTCGAGGGTCCAGAAAACCGGATATGGTATACGTGTGTACCCCGATGACACCGGCAAGGATCTCGCCGCCGTGCTCTCCTACCTGGCTGGCCGAACACTCAGCAAGGAGGAAATCTGGACCGCAATGGAGCTGCCGCGGTCGACGTACTACGACCAGCTCGACAAGGGCACCTTGATCACCGCGGACAATCTGCGCAAAGCCGCGACGAACCTTGGTATCAACCGCGCCGAGCTGCTGACCCGCTACCGGTTCATCGACCCTGAAGAGATCACGTCATTGGCCGAAGAGATCAGCGGCTCGCGTTCGGCGACCTCAGGAACGACGGCCGCGACGAAAACTCCGGCTAAGCAGACGAAAATTTCCGAGATGCGCCCGCGAGCCGACGCGCCGCCGCTGTAAGGTACATCGGCAGGGGGGACGGGTGGGCGCCATCGGCCACCCCTCGGACGAGGTAGCTATAGGTTCCCAGTGGCACTTACCGCACTCATCGTCATCACCCTCGCATCCATTGCGTGGAGTCTGTGGATCCGGCGAGTCACCTGGCACTGCCGGTGGGAGGTCGCCGCCACCCTCAACATCGCGCTGCAAGGGATGGCCGTGGCGCTGATGTCACCGTTTGCCTCGGAAACCCTGGGCGTATTCCTGCACGACCTCACCGGCAAGTGGAACATCGAGGACTACATCGGCCACGACTGCTACATCGTGGCGGCGTCCGCGATCGTCTACAACGCGCTGGGCCGGCTTTCCGACGACGACACCATCCAGGCGTCGTTCAAGCAGTACGTCGAACGGCCCGCGACGTTGTGCATCCCGATCCTGCTCGCCACCTTCTCGGTGGGTAATGGTGCGCGGATCTACCGGTCGGACTTCTTCACGGTTCCGACCGACTTCTGGCTGAACATGTACTGGCTCCTGCTCTGCGGGACGCTCATCTACCTGCTCGTCTACGGTTCCCGCGCGCTGTTGATCCTGCGCAAAGACCCGCGCTCGCGGAACATCGCCAATGTGTACCTGATCGCGTCGGCCAGCGGGATCCTGGCCTGCGTCGTGCGAATCACCACGGCGTTCGTCCCGCCGTTCCAGAATTCGTTCGGGGTCGCCCTCACGTGGTTGTTCGCCTGCGGATGCGGCGCCATCTTCGCCTTGGCCGCGGCCCATGCGTGGCGGCAGAAGGTCAAGTGGTTCCAGCAGCCCAAGGTGCTTCGCTAGCGCCGCGGTCAGGCAAACGCTTCCACCGGCGGGCACGAGCAGACCAGGTTGCGGTCGCCGTAGGCGCCGTCGATGCGCCGCACCGGTGGCCAGACCTTCGGCCGGAATCCCTTGCCCAATGGATAAGCGGCCTCTTCCCGGGTGTAGGGATGATCCCAGTCGGACACCAGCAGGCAGTCCGCCGTGTGCGGGGCGCCGCGCAGCGGGTTGTCGTCCACGGGCCACTCCCCCGATCCGACGCGGTCGATCTCCGCGCGAATCGCGATCATCGCGTCGCAGAACGCGTCGATCTCGGCCAGGCTTTCACTCTCGGTCGGCTCGACCATGAGCGTGCCTGCCACCGGAAAGCTCATCGTCGGCGCGTGGAACCCATAGTCGGCCAAGCGCTTTGCCACATCGTCGACGGTGACGCCGGTCGACTTGGTGATCCCCCGCAAATCCAATATGCATTCGTGGGCCACCATGCCGTTCTCCCCGGTGTAGAGCACCGGGTAGTACTCGTCGAGGCGGCGCGCGATGTAATTGGCCGACGCGATCGCCGTCAGCGAGGCCGCGCGCAGACCGGCCGCGCCCATCATCCGGATGTAGGCCCACGTGATCGGCAAGATCGACGCCGACCCGTAGGGCGCCGCGGAAACCGTGTGTTCGCTGGGCAATTCGTCGGCGAGCGGATGTCCCGGAAGATACGGGGCCAGGTGTGAGCGCACCGCGACGGGACCGACGCCGGGCCCGCCCCCGCCGTGCGGAATGCAGAATGTCTTGTGCAGATTGAGGTGGCTGACGTCGCCGCCGAACCGACCGGGCCGCGCCAGGCCCACCAGCGCGTTGAGGTTGGCGCCGTCGACGTACACCTGGCCGCCGACGTCGTGCACCGCCGCGCAGATGTCGGCGATGTCGTGCTCGTATACGCCGTGCGTCGACGGGTAGGTGATCATCAGTGCCGCAAGGCGATCCGCGTGTTCGGTCACCTTGGCGCGAAGGTCGTCGAGGTCGACGTCGCCGTTCGCGCGGCAGGCCACCACCACGACGCGCATACCGGCCAGCGCCGCCGACGCCGCGTTGGTGCCGTGCGCGCTGGACGGGATCAGGCAGACGTCGCGGTCTCCTTCGCCGCGGTCGGTGTGGTAGGCGCGAATCGCCAGTAGGCCCGCGTACTCCCCCTGCGACCCGGCGTTGGGCTGCAGCGAGACTGCGTCGTAGCCGGTGATCTGGGTGAGCCACGCCTCCAAATCGGCGATCAGCTTGCGCAGGCCGGGTGTGTCGGACGCCGGGGCGAAAGGATGCTGGCGGGCGAATTCCGGCCAGGTGATCGGCTCCATTTCGGCGGCGGCGTTGAGCTTCATGGTGCACGATCCGAGCGGAATCATGCTGCGGTCCAACGCGATATCCTTGTCGGCCAGTGTGCGAAGGTACCGCATCATCTCGGTTTCGGTGCGGTAGCGGGTGAATGCCGGGTGGGTGAGGAACTCCGACGTCCGGGTCGTGATATCGACGGTGTCGGCCTTCTCCTGCGCCGGGACTGCCCCGAACGCCGCCAGCACCGCCTCGACGTGCGCCGTGGTGGTGGCCTCGTCGCACGAGATCGACACGTGGTCGTCGTCGACGAGCCAGACGTTGATGCCGCGCGATTTGGCCTTGTCCCGCACGGCCGGGGCCTGGCCCGGCACCCGCGCCAACACGGTGTCGAAGAACGCGCTGTGCACCACCTCGACGCCGGCCGCGCTCAGTCCCGCCGCCAGCGCACGCGCGCGCGCATGCACCCGACGCGCGATACCGGTGAGGCCGTCGGCGCCGTGGTAGCTGGCGTACATCGCCGCGATCACCGCCAAGAGCACCTGCGCGGTGCAGATGTTGCTGGTCGCCTTGTCGCGGCGGATGTGCTGTTCACGGGTCTGCAGTGAAAGTCGATACGCCGGGGTGCCGTCGGCGTCGACCGACACTCCGACGAGGCGACCGGGCAGCTGCCGCGCGTGTTGGGCGTGCACCGCCAGGTAGCCGGCGTGCGGGCCACCGAAACCCATTGGCACACCGAAACGTTGGGTGGTGCCGAAGGCGACGTCGGCGCCGATGTCGCCGGGCGGGGCGATCAGCGTCAGCGCCAGCAGGTCGGCGCCGACGGCCACCAGTGCGCCGCGGTCGTGCGCCTGGGTCACCAGCTCGGTCCAGTCGACGACGCTGCCGCTGGCACCGGGCAGCTGTGCGATGACGCCGAAGAACTCGCCGTCGGGCAGCCCCTGACGCAGGTCGGCGCTGACGATTTCGATGCCCAGCGGCTCGGCGCGGGTGGCCAGCACCGCCGCAGTCTGGGCGAACACGTCGGTGTCGACGGCCAACCGGTTCGACGAACCCTTTGTCGCCCGGTGCATCAGCGTCATCGCCTCGGCGGCCGCGGTGCCCTCGTCGAGCATCGATGCGTTGGCGACCTCCAGGCCGGTGAGGTCGGACACCATGGTCTGGAAGTTCAGCAGCGCCTCCAGCCGCCCCTGGCTGATCTCCGGTTGATACGGGGTGTAGGCGGTGTACCAGGCCGGATTCTCAAGTATGTTGCGCCGCAACACCGGTGGCGTGAGTGTGTCGTAATAGCCCTGACCGATCATGGATACGGCGACGGTGTTGGCGTCGGCCAGCGCACGCAGCTCGTCCAGCGCTTCGGTTTCGGTGGCCGGAGGCGGCAACTGGTCGAGGCCGGGTGCTATGCCCTGCGCGGACAACGCGTCGAGGATGCCGACCGGCAGCGCCTGCTCGGCGAGTTCGTCGAGCGATCCGACGCCGATCGTCTTGAGCATGGCCGCAACATTGTCCGCATCGGGCCCGATGTGCCGGTCGGCGAAGGACGGTTGATTGTGGTCGAACACTGGCGAGCACTCCCGAGGCAGGAACCGATGGTCCTCTCCCTCTGTCGTCAACCCGTCGCGGGCGCCTGAGAGATTCGGCGCGAAGCGCCTTTCCCCATGGGCGGGCAAGCCCAGGGCTCACCACTTTCCAGAGGCATCGGGGCCCTGCGCGGTCCGGGTGCCTGAGAGGTTGACGGAGAGGTATTGCTCCTTCGGCGTCCGTGGCTGGCGGTCACGGAACTCTCCCGCACAAGGGCGATGCGCCGCTGATTCTACCGACTTGGGCGCGCTGGGTTGCGCTGGCCGCGACCAACGACGCCGAAATCGCCGGGTCAGCCGATCTTGCGGTCGCGGTGCTTGCGCCGGGAAGCCAGTTCGTCCTCCGGCGTGGCGATCGACTCGCCGCCGTCGGCGCGCTCACCCGGAAAATCGGCGATCGCACCGGTCAGTTCTCGCATGGCGCCCGACACTGCGATGCCGAACACGCCCTGACCGCCCTGCAGCAGGTCCACCACTTCCTCGGCGGAGGTGCATTCGTAGACGGTGGTGCCGTCGGAGAACAGCGTGATGTTGGCCAGGTCGCGCACGCCGCGCTGGCGCAGATGCTCGACGGCGACCCGGATGTTGTGCAGCGAAATGCCGGTGTCCAGCAACCGCTTCACGATCTTGAGCACCAGGATGTCTTTGAACGAATACAGCCGCTGGCTGCCCGAGCCCGCCGCGCTTCGGATGGACGGCACCACCAGCGAGGTGCGGGCCCAGTAGTCCAGCTGGCGGTAGGTGATGCCGGCGATCTGGCAGGCACTGGGCCCGCGGTAGCCCACCAGCTCGTCAGGCACCGAGTCGTCGGGGAAAAGACCGGCCTGCACGGGCTCGCTGGGGGCCGTGGCGGTGGGTGTCGCAGATTCGCTCGCAGTTTCGGTCTCGGTGGACAGATCCAGCTGCTCTTGGCGTGGCTTGTCTTCCACTTCGAATCCTCTCGCCGATCGAACCTGCGTCTGTGACCTGCGCGGACGCACATCTACTACCAGCTCGAATGTATCGAGCATACGCTTCCCGCCGGGCCCGTACGGCCCGTCGCCATCAAAGTATGGCTGCCCGATTCACCGTTCGCAGAAACCGGCGCCGCGTGTCGAGGGCGAAGGTCTCAGTTGAGACGCATCCGTGATCAAGCAGGCTCACGTGGCCTTGAAATCGTCGGGCGACACGCTGTCGAGGAATTCCTTGAACTTCTCCACCTCGTCCTCGCGGACCGCGCCGGCGGGTTCCTCGTCGCTCTCGTCGGGAATCAGCAGCCCGGCCTCGGCGAGCACCGCCTCCTCCACGTAGATCGGCACGCCGACGCGCAGCGCGATCGCCACCGAGTCCGACGGCCGAGCCGACACCTTGATATCGCGGTCGAAGATCAGGTCGGCGTAGAACGTGCCCTCTTGCAGATCGACGATGCGGACCTCTTTGAGTGAATGGCCAAGCGCGGCAATGACATCTCGGATCAGGTCGTGGGTCAGCGGGCGCGCCGGCTCGACCCCCTGCTGCTCGAGCGCAATCGCCGCGGCCTCCGACTGGCCGATCCAGATCGGCAGGTAACGGTCACCGTTGGATTCGCGTAGCAGCAGCACCGGCTGGTTTTGGGGCTGCTCAACGCGAATGCCGACCACACGAACCTCAGCCATCTGTGTCTGCCCTCCGCACCACTGTGCTAGCCGTCAAAACGAGTCTAATCCTCAGCGATCAAGAACGTCGCGCACCGCCGACTTGATCAACGACGTGTGCAATGTGATCGCCAACGCCGCCACCTCACGGGCCAGGTCATCGGCACGGTCCCGGGCGCCGGCCTTGCCCGCCTTGACCACCGGTCCGGCGATCTGCGCGATCAGGTCGGACTGCCGGTCGGCCGCCGAGCGAAACGCCCGCAGGTGCCGCGGCTCCACGCCGTAGTCGGCCAGCGCCCGCGCGCACTGCGCGATCACCACCGAGTGCTCGTCGAAGAACCCCGCCGGGCCCGGTTTGATCACCGCCGCCCTGATCAGCTCGTTGAGCAGGTCTTCGGAGACGCCGGACCGCGACAGCAGGTCCTCACGGCGCAGCCGGGCCTGATTCGGCGGCACGCCGCCCTCGGCGTCGCTGCTGTCGACCGGAACCAAACGCGGTACCCCGTAAGGGGATCCGGTCTGGGGCAGCTCGCCGTCGGGCTGCGCATCCAGCTGGGCCTTGATCACCTTCAACGGCAGATAGTGATCCCGCTGGGCGGTCAGGATGAAGCGCAGCCGTGCGCAGTCATACGCGGTGAACCGTCGGTAACCCGACGCCGTGCGCTCTGGCGTGACCAGCCCTTCGGCCTCCAAGAACCGGATCTTGGAGATGGTCACGTCCGGGAAGTCCGGTCGTAGCAGATCGAGGACCGCTCCGATCGACATCCCGTTCAGCGCGGGTCTGTCGGGGGCGGTCACTAGCTGCCTGGTCCGCTTTCGTCGTCGCTCTTGGGGCCGGTCAAAAACACCAGCCGGAACTTGCCGATCTGCACCTCGTCGCCGTTGGCCAGCACCGCCGAGTCGACGGGCTCGCGGTTGACGTAGGTGCCATTGAGGCTGCCCACGTCGACAACCTGGAACTCGCCGCCCTCCAGGCGGAACTCCGCATGCCGGCGGCTGACGGTCACGTCGTCGAGGAAGATGTCGCTGTCGGGATGGCGACCGGCCGACGTGGTCGGCTGGTCGAGCAGGAAGCGCGAACCGGCGTTGGGGCCGCGCTTGACGACGAGCAGCGCCGACCCGGGCGGCAGTCCCTCGACACCCGATACCGCACTCTCGGTGCCCGCGGCGGCGGGCGCGTCCAGTTCGTTGAGGAAGTCGGCGCGGAAAACCGATGTCGTCTCCACAGTGACTTCGTCAGACGTCTGGTCAGCCCCCGAGTTGCTGTCCTTCTCCGTCACCCGCTGCTCCTCACTGGCTGCTGTGGCGATACCCGGCCGGACCCCCAGCCGTCGTCCGTATCAGGTCGACCGTACCGCGCGGTGGACCTCATTGTGTCCACCACCGCCGGATCCGCGTGCGATGTTTCATCGCGCCCGCCGGTCGAACCGATCGGGGTGAACCCTAACAACTCCTCATTCGGTCACGGTGGCGCGGTAGCCCTGCGCGTCGAGCAGCTGGGCCAGCCCGGCCGCCAGCGCCCCGGAGTCGGCCTGCAGTTCCACCAGCCAGCCCTCGCCGTAGGGATCGGAGTTGACCAACTGCGGGCTGCCTTCCAGATCCCCGTTGACCGCAACGACTTTCGCGGTGACGGGCGCGTAAAGGTCCGACACCGACTTGGTGGACTCCACTTCGCCGAACGATTCGCCCGCTGTCACGTCGGCGCCCACATCCGGCAACTGGACGAACACCACGTCGCCCAGCGCGGACTGGGCGTAGTCGGTGATACCCACCCGTACGGTGTCGTCACCGGTGCGCAGCACCCACTCGTGTTCGGCGGTGTAGTACAGGTCGGACGGGATCTCGCTCACGGCGCTCCTTGGCTAGCTCACTTGACGGGCTGAGCGTATTGGCGGGGTTTCGGTTGCCGCAAGGCGGTCACGTCCACGCGTTCGGCCTGCTGCATCGCCATCTTGCCGCCGACGCGTTCGATGCTGTCCATCGCCCCGCCGGGGATGTTCATCGCCGCGGCAAGCGTGGGCGGATCCCCAATGGCCAGAACGGAATACGGCGGGCCCAGGGTCGCGCCGTCGACGATCAGCGCCCCTGGGGCGCCGCCCACCCAGGTCTCCACGCCGACGCGCACGGCCGCGGCTCCCCCGCGGATTTCCAAGGCTTCGGCGCCCGCGGCGCGCAGCTCGTTGATCACGTCCAGCATCGTCTCGGGCGCCACCCCTGGCGCGGGATCGTCGATGGTGAGCGTCACGCCGGGACCGGTCGCGGCAACCGTGCCGATCAGGATGGACAGTGCGGCCAGCCGCGCCTGAGCGTTCTCGATGGCCGCCTGATCGCTGCTGCCCGAGGCCTCCAGCGACGCAAGCGTTCGCTGCAGATCCGCCACTTCGGTGTTCAGCGCGGCCTCCCGCTGCTGCAGCGAATCCAGCAGCACCAGCAGGTCGGCCGGGCGCGCCGTTTCGAGCGAATCGCCAGATTCGTTCTGCCGCACCTGAGTGACGATCGCGACGCCGAGCACGATGCACAACAGCACAGCCAGCGCGCCGAACACGAGCTGCGAGCGGCCCCGCCGCAGGATACCGCGCACACCGCCGGGTTGCAGCTCGCCGATCGGGGCAGGTGTCTTTTCGGCGGGCAACTCGTGTTTGCCGTGATGCTCGGATCCCAGCTCGTGTTCGGGCTTTTCACTCATGGCCTATGCACCAAACAGTCTGCGCCGCAAGGCGGCTGCGTTGCCGAAGATCCGTATACCGAGCACCACGATGATCGCCGTCGACAGTTGCGTGCCCACCCCGAGCTGATCACCGACATAGACGATGAGCGCAGCGACCAACACGTTGAACACGAAGGACACCACGAACACCTTCGAGTCGAAAATCCGTTCCAGGTAAGCCCGCAACCCGCCGAACACTGCGTCCAGCGCGGCAACCACCGCGATCGGCAGGTACGGCTCCACGAACTCGGGCACGCTGGGCCGGAATACCAGACCCAGCACGACGCCGATGACAAGTGCGGCGATTCCGATCATGTGTGTCCGATCATCTCGGTCCAATCTGCTTGCCGAAGTTGATATCTCGCACCGACCCCGCGGGCAGGGTGACGTTGTCCCCGGCGCTGACGCTCACCCCCACGCCGTAGGAAGTTTCCAGCAGCCGCAGCCGCTGCAGGGCGGGACTGCGCTCGAACGAGTCCTGCATGGTGTTGGGCGGTCCGACGGCGAGAATGACGTACGGGCTGCTGATCGGTCGATTGTCGACCAGGATCCCGCCGCCGGCCTGCCGGATCGTGACGGTCGCGCCGATGCGCACACCGTCGACCGAGATCGCCTCGGCGCCACTGGCCCACAGCGAATTGACGACCAGTTGCAGGTCGCGGTCCAGGATCACCTGCTGGCTGCCCGGCAGGCGTTCTTTGGACACGTCGCTGAGATCCTTCGAGATGCCGGGATCCGTGATCGTCACCGTCAAACCCGGGCCGGCGACCGGCGTCGCGGCCGCCGCGAAGTTCGCGTCGTCCAGACTGCCGAGCAACTGCCGGCCGCGCTCGTCGCCCTCCAGCCGTATGCGGCGTTCGGCGTCGACCTGGGCGGTCAATGCGTCGCGACGCGCGGTGAGCTCATCGGTGGTGGCCTCCGTGGCACGCACGCTGCCGGACAACACGTGCTGGGCCTCCCGTGCGGCGGGCGCGACCGACTGCGCCTGCGCGACAGCGGCCGCCGACACCGTCGCGATGGCCAGCATGGCGAGCACCCGCCACATCCATTCCCGTGACCGGCTGCGCGGTTCGGCGCCGTCGCGCCGGGCCGTCGCGGCGGCGGCATAGCCCGGATCCAGATGATCGGTGAGCAGCGAACGCAGCAGCGACGGCACCGGGATCAGCTTCGGCGCGCCCGCCTCGTGGACGTTGCGCCCCGCCTCCGGGTCGTAGCCGCCGAGCAGAGTCATGGCGCCGCCTTCGGAAGTTGCCTCACCACCATCGCGACCTGGACGAGGTAGAGCACCCCGGACCACAGGTAGAGCGCCAATCCCCAGATCAGAAACGCCCAGCCGCAGGCCAAAATGACGCGGCTCCACAACGCGTCCCACTGGCCGAGCAGGATCAACGGGAACCCCGACATGAGGGCGAAGGTAGCCGCTTTGCCGATGTAGGTCACCGGCAGTGCCGTCAGGCCGCGACGACGGATCACCGGCAGGGTGGCCGCCAAGACGGCGTCGCGCCCGATCAGGGTGAGCACGATCCACCACGGCACACTGCCGTGCACCGCCAGCGCGATCGGCACGGTGACCATGTAGATCCGGTCCACCAGCGGGTCGAGCAGCTCCCCCAGCCGTGACGACTGATTGGCCACCAGCCGGGCTATCTTGCCGTCGGCCCAGTCGGAGAAGCCGCTGAACATGAGCACGGCCACCGCCCACGCGTTGGCGTGCGCCACCAACAGCAGCCACAAAAAGACCGGGACCAGCACCAGGCGCAGCACGCTCAACACATTGGGCACGGTGAGCACCCGGTCGCGCGCAGGCGCGTGGTCCATGCGTAAAACCTAGCGGAATACGCCCGGCAGGCTCAGCGCCGACATCGTGTCGTCTGCCAGCGGGTTGTCGTGCACCATGTACGTCCACGTCGACGTCGGCCGGGCCAGTTTGGACAGGTCCACGCCCGGCTCGTCCTCGATCGACGGGGCGGTCTCGAACGTCTGCTGGGCAGCCTCGATCGCGTCGGCGGCCAGCGAGGCGAACGCATCGATCGCCATCCGGTGGAACTCGTCGAGCGGATTCTGCCGGCCCAGCGCCCGCAGGTGGATGCTCTCCCGGATGTCGGCCAGAAACGCCAGGTGGTCGCACCAGCCACGGTCGAGGTGATACAGCATGATCAGCCGGCAGATCTTCTCCAGCCGCTCCTCGGAGAGTTTCTCGGCCAGCTCGGCGTAACGCTCCGGTGACCGCTCGGCGAGCTCTTCCCGCGCAGTTGCGGTGCGCAGCAATGTATCTCGTCGTTCCACGATGATGGCGCGCTGCTGCGCGATGAGCTCGTTATAGCGCCAGGTGTTGGCGTGCACGTCGAGCAGCCGGCCTTCGGCGATGCGCTGGGCGTGGTCGAGCAGGCTCGGTGCCTTGGCGGCGACGATGCGGCCGTTCTCGTCGGTCTCCATCGGCAGTTTGTTGGGCTCCAGATGCGCCGCGACGACGTCGTCCTCCCAGCTGGCGAAGAACACCGACGACCCCGGGTCGCCCTGGCGACCGGCTCGGCCGCGCAACTGGTTGTCGAGCCGTTCGGTGTGGTGGCGTCCGGTGCCGATGACGTGCAGCCCGCCGAGTTCGGCCACCGCGTCATGGTCCGCCTCATCCGAGCCGCCCAGCCTGATGTCGGTGCCGCGCCCGGCCATCTGCGTCGACACCGTGACCGCGCCCAGCTTGCCGGCCTCGGCGATGACACGTGCCTCTTCGGCGTCGTTTTTGGCGTTCAGCACCACCGCGGGTACACCCGCCTTCACCAATCGCCGATGCAGATCCTCGGATTCGGCGACGTCGTGGGTGCCGACCAGCACCGGTTGTCCGGTCGCGTGCACCTCCGCGATGTGCTCGACGATCGCGTCGTTCTTCGCCGCCGCGGTGATGTACACGCGGTCGGCCTCGTCCTCACGAATGTTGGGAGTATTCGGGGGAATTGGTGAGACGCCGAGCTTGTAGAACTGTCGCAGCTGCTCACCGGCGGCCAGCGCGGTGCCGGTCATCCCGCACACCGTCAGGTACCGGTTGATCAAGGCCTGCACCGTGATGGTGTCGAGCACCTCGCCGGTTTCGGTGGTTTCGATGCCCTCTTTGGCCTCGACCGCGGCCTGCAGGCCGTCGGGCCAGCGCTGCAGCGCTGCGATGCGCCCTCGGGAAGAGTTGATCAGGTGGACGGCATCGTCGCGCACGATGTAGTGCACGTCGCGCTGCAGCAGCACGTGCGCGTGCAGCGCGACGTTGATCTCGGTCAGGGTGGTGCCGACGTGTTCCTCGGAGTAGAGGTCGATGCCGCCGAGCTTGGCCTCCAGCTTCTGCGCGCCCGCCTCGGTGAGGTGCACGTTGCGGCCGTCGGCGTCGGTGTCGTAGTCCTTGCCGGGGATCAGTTCACCGACCAGGCGGATGATCTCGACCTTCGGCATTTCGCGGTGGCTGCTGCCGGCCAGCACCAGCGGCACCAGCGCCTCGTCGACGAGCACGGAGTCGGCCTCGTCGATGAGCGCCACATCGGGGTTGGGTGACACCAGATCCTCGACGTCGGTGACCAGTTGGTCGCGCAGCACGTCGAACCCGATCTCGTTGACCGAGGCGTAGGTGACGTTGCACTCGTAGGCTTTTCGACGTTCCTCGGCAGTGGAGTCGGCGGTGATCCAGCCGACGGTCAGGCCCAACGACTCCAGCAGCGGCCCCATCCATTCCGCGTCGCGGCGGGCCAGGTAGTCGTTGATGGTGATCACGTGCACGCTGCGGCCACCGAGCGCGTAGCCGGCCGCGGCGATCGCACCGGCCAGCGTCTTACCTTCACCGGTGGCCATCTCGACCACGTCGCCGGCCAGCATGCGCAGCGCGCCCAGCAGCTGGACGTCAAACGGACGAAGCGCGGTCGTCCGCTCTGACGCTTCCCTGGCGATCGCGAGGAACTGCGGGATGTCGTCCGAGTCGTGGAGATCCTTGAGGTTCAGCAGCTGGGCGGCCTTGCGCAGCTGCTCGTCGTCGAGGTCGGCGGCTTTCTCGTCAAAGTCGGCCGAGGCGCGGACCTGCGCCATCGAGCGGCTCTGCTCCTTCTCGGTGCTGGCGCCGAGAAGCCTCCAGAACCGGCTGTTCACACGACCTGAGGTGCGGGTCTTCGTTTTCGCCACACATTTACCGTACGCGGAAGCCGTAGCGCACCGAGTCACCCACCGCTTCGAACCCGATCCGCTGATAGATCGCGTTGGAGACCGGGTTGGCCAGATCGGCGAACAGCACGACTTCGGCGACGCCGCTGCGCAACGCCAGCTCGGCCGCGGCCGCAGTGACCGCTGAGCCGTAGCCGTGCCCGCGTAACTCGTGCGGCGTGAACACCGGCCCGACCCGCGAGACGCCCGCCACCGGCGCGCGCACCATCGCCAGGCTCACCGGCACGCCGTCGGCGATCCACAGCAGGAGCCGGTCGCCCAGCTGATTCGCGGTGTCGATGAAGCGGCCCCGGGCGGCGGGATCCGATGGGCCGCCGTCGGTCTCGGCGAAGAACGCGTCGAGCCAGTCGACCACCAGGCGACGGTCGTCGTCGCCGACTTGCCGGTACTCACCGGCCACCCGGCCGGGCGCCCGCAAGGTGGCCAGCCGGTAGAGCCGCTCCTCGGCCGCCAGCGTCGCGGTGTGGCCGGTGGCGTCGCACCATGCGTCGGCAAACGCGGTGGCCCGGGCCCGCTCCCCGCGCACACCGAGCAATGCGGGCCGCACCGGCGATAGCTCGGAGGCGGCCGCGGGTGCCGCCTCGACGGGAATTCCGTTGCACAGCAAGGGAAACGGCGGTGCCTGCATTGCCGCACCGATTGCGACGCCGTTGTTCCAGGCCGTCAGCAGCACCGCATTGTCGCCGGTGTCCGACGGCGGCGGGCTGCGCAGCGCGGTCAGTTCGACCGTGTGGGCGACGGGCTCGCGGCGATACAGCGGCTGCGCGATCGCCCGGAATTCGTCGAAGGACCGATGTAGGCGGACGTCCACGGGGGCCGCGCTCAGGCCAGGTTCGACCGTCGCGGATAGACCACCGTCGGATCGGTCAGGGTGTTCACCACCGCGGGCAGCCCGGACGAGAACGCCCGTTCCAGCGCGGGCCGCAGTTCGGCCGGGGTCGACACCAGCTCGCCGTGCCCGCCCAGCGCTTTGACGACCTCGTCGTAGCGGGTGCCGGGCCGCAGGTCGGCGACCACCGAGTAGCCGTACAGCATCTCCATCGGGTGCTTCTCCAGCGCCCAGATGCCGTTGTTGCCGATCACCGACACCACCTGCACGCCGTGGCGCACCAGCGTGTCCCATTCCATGCCCGAGAATCCGAACGCCCCGTCGCCCTGCAGCAGCACCACCTGGCGGTCAGGCCGGGCCAGTTTGGCGGCCAGCGCGTAGCCCGGCCCCGAGCCCAGACAGCCGAACGGGCCGCTGTCCAGCCATGCGCCGGGCACATAACTGTCGATGACCCGGCCGGCGTAGGAGCCGAAGTCGCCGGCGTCGATCACGATGATCGCGTCGCGATCGAGCAGCGGCGTGAGCTCGGCGTAGAGCCGCATCGGGTGCAGCGGGGTGCGGTCGTCGCTGAGCTCGGCTTGCTCGGCGGCCCGCGCCGCGCTCTCCACCGCCCGCAGCTCGCCGATCCACGACTCGTGGTCGGGCGCCGCGGAGGCCGCCAACGCGGACAGGATTGTCGTCAGATCGCCGTAGACGCCCGCGGCGACGGCGCGCGGATGGTCCCGCTCCGGTGCGACGCGGTCGATGGCGATCAGGCGGGTGTCGGCACCAAACACCCCGCCGAAGCCCAGCCGGAAGTCCATCGGCACACCGATCACCAGCGCAACATCGGCCTCCCCCAACGCTTTTGACCGCGCCCGCGAGAAGGCCAGCTCGTGGTCGGCGGGCACCACCCCGCGAGCCATCCCATTCATCAGCACCGGGATCCGCATCCGTTCCGCGAGGTTGAGTAGGGAGGCCTCGCCATGGCCCCACCAGACATTGGTGCCCGCCATGATCACCGGCCGCTGCGCCTCGGCCAGCAGTCGGGTGGCCACCTCCAGCGCATTGCCATCCGGCTGGTCCGCGGCGGCGGTCGGCTCGGTCAATGCGCCGGGGCGAGCGTCGTCGTGGGCCTCGCTGAACACGTGGTCCATCGGGAAGTCGACGAACGCGACCCCGGAGGGCGCGCCCACCGCGGCCCGCAGCGCGTCGTCGATGAGTGAGCCGACGGCGTCGGCCGACGATGCGGTCGCGGCGAAGCGCGCCAGCGGCGCCACGAACGGCACGTGGTCGATCTCCTGCAGCGACCCCTGCCCCCAGCGCAACGCCGGCGCCCGGCCGCCCAGCACCACCAGCGGTGACTGGTTCTGCTGGGCGGCCGCCATCGCGCTCATCCCGTTGGTGACGCCGGGCCCTGCGGTCAGCGCCGCCACGCCCGGCACCCGCGTCACCTTCGACCAGCCTTCGGCGGCGAACGCCGCAGTCTGTTCGTGGCGGGTGTCGATCAGCCGGATGCCCTCGGCGTGGCAGCCGTCATAGATCGAGAACAGATGTCCGCCGGAGAGTGTGAAGACCGTGTCGATGCCGCTGGCCTTGAGCCGACGGGCGATCAGATGTCCGGCGTTGACCGTGGTTGGAGCGTCGATGCTCATTGGTAGTCAGGGGCGCGGTGTCGGCAAGGCAG
>NZ_PIZU01000019.1 GCF_002838065.1 Mycobacterium hubeiense
CAAGTTCCACGAGACTCGGGACATGCTCGCGCGCGACACCGATCCCGTTTCGTATTGCCCCGCTACCAATTCGGTCGGCATTGACATGCCCGGGCTGGCCGAGCGCGGAGCGAAAGCCGACGAAGTGTACAACCCAACTGTGACCGGCGATTTCAGTGCGTATGTTCTTGTTGGCTCCCGGTTTGCGCTCGCGGCGCAAAAGCAAAAGGGTGAATCGCTAAGAGGCGCCAACGCTGCACTGCGTAGTGCATGCTACGCCGGCGCCTGGGCGACTGGACTGGCGAGCGGCGCGGCGGGTGATGTGTCGTTGTCCCCAGGCGATCTGGATGAGGCGCTATCGGGACTGCTGACGGACGGAGTGGTCGCCAGCGACGTCGACGGAGTCACCGTTCCCAGCGGATTCGAACGAGTCGACGCGTTCAAATCCGGTGTCCTCGACGGACTCGCTGAGTGCCGTGCACGCTACGCGGAATGACAGAGAAGCGTCAGAAAGGTTGAAACGATGCCGTATCCGAACAGGAAGGCGATCGCGCCCGTTGCGGCCGTGATGCTGGCGATCGGCGGGGCAGCGGCTTACTTCCTACTGCGGCCCGACAACTCGTCGCGTGCCGACAGCGAAATCACGGCGGTGATCGAGAGCCATCACCGCGACGGGCAGAACGGCGACCTGCAGAAGTTCAAGGCGACGCTGTGTACACCATTGTCGGAGTTCGAATTCGCGACCATGACCGATGCGCAGTTCAAGGCCGTCGCGAAGCGGTCCGTCGAGGTCGACGGCAGATTCGTCCTCGATCGGGTTGAGGACATCAAGATTTCCGGCGACCGGGCGACGGCGATCGAGATCGGTCATAACGAGGGCGGACGGCTGGCGGAGATCGGCGAGGAGCGGAGGACAGTCGGACTGAACAAGATCGAAGGAACCTGGAAGATCTGCAATCTCCCCACGGATGACCCGGCTACTACGGAGAAGAAGAAACTCGTCGAGACCAAAGCAGAGGTGCACGACGCGGTTGAAAACTACTTCGAGCTGCAAAGCGAAGGCGATCTGGTCGCAATGATCCGGGCATCATGTGGCGAGTTGCGGGAGTTGTTCGCCGGCATGGAGCCGGAAGCGTTCGCCGATGCCATGGCACGTACACCCGAGAGGATCAAGTCGATCGACGAAGTGACGGTCACAGGTGATGCCGCGAAAGTCACTGCCACAGTTGACTCTGAAGCCGTCCCCGAACCCGTCGTCGCTGTAGTCTCGCTGACCAACGAGGCCTATCAGTGGAAGCCGTGCAAGGTCGAGATCATCGCATCATAACAAGCACACACCCGAAGGAAGGCTCGCTCCGATGACCAAGTTTTTGTTGTCGCTGGTGTGCGCGCCATTGGTTGCCCTGTCACACCCGACCGGCACCGGTGCGGGCGGCGACTGCGATGCGGTTGCGATCTCGCACGCTCTCGGTAACGCAGTCACCGTGACGCATTGCTACGGCGACTGGGCCTATGTAGCGGCCCCGGGGCGGGTGACACAAGTTCGCTGGTGCGGCGGGCCGCCGGCGCCTGGACCCGCTACACGGCTTTCCCGAGCCCAATCTGCCAGGCGCAAGCGCAATCCGACGGTGTTCCCGAACCCGAACTGGTGCGCTTCACCACGTGCTGACAGGCAGGAGGACCTGTGAACTGGTGACGACGGACATTTGGTGTCAACCTCGACCCGGTGGTGTGCGCGAAGTGCGGCAATCAGATGCCGACCATCCGGGTGCCCCTCTCATTGCGGGAGGTGTTTCCGGCGGATGGACCTGTACCAATTGCGGCACCGAGATGAACCGGTGAGGTGAGCGGCGAAACCAGCCGAGTTAATCACTGCGCCTTGCTCTTTCGGCAGCTCGGAGTTTGGCCTCGGCGATACGGTACACGCCGTCCAGGGCATTCTGGTCGACGCCCAGGTACTCTGAAATGACGTCCCGAGCGACACCTGCGTCGCGAAGCCGCAACGCCAGTGAGTACACCAACGGTAGTTTGCGCAATGCCCGTTCGCGTGTGCTGACGTCCTTGCCCACCCGATCAGCATCGATTAATCGCCGGTGGCGGGCTTGAGTAGTTACCACTCGAAATCTGTTCATCTGCGGCGTCGGCGCCTGGGCAGCAGCGCAGCAAGTTCGGCCCGGCTCGCGGTGTTTGTCTTGGCCATGGCCCGGTAGATGTGGCCTTCCACAGTCCGCACGGAAACGTTAAGCCGTTCGGCCGCTGCACGATTTGTCAATCCCTCGCCGATCAGTCTGACGATCTCTTGTTCTCGAGAGGTCAGCGGGGGCGGATCTCGAAGCACCGGGATGCACGCACCCCCAGCCTGTTTCGCCAACGCATCCGCGCGCGTCACGCACGCGTTCGCCGATCCACGCATGCCCCGCCGGCGGAAGACCGTTGCCGCATGCGATGCCGCGGCGGCGGCGGCGATGAGATCTCCCATGCGCTCGAACTCCTCCGACACCGCACGCAGCTCTGCGGCATCATCGCCCTCCAGGGCAGCGGCGAAGCGAGCGGCAGCGCCGGCGCGGGGCCCTTCGACCACCGCGGAGAGCTCACGCAGGCGCGGGACCCACGTGTGGTCACCGAACTGAGTAGCGGTTTGCAAGCAGACGACCTCCGCGGCACATTGCCCTCTGCCTCTGGCGATTTCAGCAGCCGACGCAGCAATCTCGATCGCCTCGCTGACGAATCCTTCGGCAGCGCAGACCCATGCTCTGGCCAACGCGTATTCGTAGTCCAGGCACCGCCAACTGTCGTGGCGCTGAGTTTCGGCGGTAGCGAGTGCATCGGCGGCTTCGTCGACCTCACTGCGCAAGGCGAGTGCGATCGCGAGCGGCAGCTGATATCGATACGTCCATCCGACGGCGTCGCCCATATCGGACAACGCGTCGACCGCCGGCGAAAGCAGTTCGCAGGCGGTGTCGAGCCTGCCGGCGCCAAGGGCAGCTCGGCCTGCCAGCGCCTCCGCGTACGGCTGCACGGCTATCGGCAGCTCGGCGGCGCGTTGCTGATGTTGTTCCGCAACGTCGCACGCCTCTTTGACCCGACCCGATTCCAGCAACGCAGAAATATGCGCGTCGGCGATGACCAATCGAAAGTGGGGGGCGTCGAAGGTGTCTTGCAGGATCGCGTAGCCGGCCTCCGCGGCGGCGACAGCGTCCTCCGTGCGGCCCGCATTGCCGCACGCGATGGCAACCGCCCGGGCCGCTACGTGGTCCACAAACTCAGGAAGCTTCTGGAGAGCAAGGTTTTTCGCGTAGCTTAGCGCCTGGTTCGGCTCACCCAGCGCCGCCCAGTAGACGGTGAGAAAGGCCTCAACAATGTCTTGTCCTTCCGGTGCTATGGTCTGCGCGACATCATCGATGAATTTCTTTGCCCCCGTGGCGTCTTGAAGGGTGAAGAGCCTGATGGTGGCCCGCATGAATGCGTGCGTGGCACGTTCCTTGTCGGTGAGGCTGCCGGCTGGGACCGCTTCGAGCACCGCACAGGCCTCCTCGCCGCGGCTGAGCCTTGACAGTGCGAATGCGCGCACAAAGTTGGCCTGGTGTCCCGCCCCGGCGCGACTAGCTGCCGCGGCCAGTCGCTCGGCGAGAGGCAGGTCCGCCAGGCACAATGCCGCCTGCGCAGCCGTCAAGAGCAATTCCGGGTCTGCCCGGACGTCGGATTCCAGACTCAACGCTGCGCGCCGCACCACCGTCCGCATGTCGCTGGGATCTGAATTGGCCAGTTCGGCGGCGAGGCGACCTCGCAGCCGCCGCAGCGTCGTGGCGGGCGCACGTTTCCGCCGGACCTCTCCGTAGAGTGGGTGCGCAAGCCGTACTTCCGCGCGACCGTCGGCTCGGCCGATGGTGATGAGCCCTCGCTGGTCGGCCTCCTCGATCGCTGCCGGTTCGGTGATGCGGCGCAGCGACTCCAGCTCGATCGGCTCGCCGACGGCAAGAGCGTCGACCACGTCGCGGACTGCCGTCGTCAGCGACGCGGTGCGCGCTTCGATCATGGCGACCAGGTTGGGCGGCACCACCGGATCACCGGTCCATGCCCAGCGGCCGCGCCGCAGCGCAAGTCGACCGTCGGCGACTATCTGGTCGACAATATTGCGCAGGTACAGAACGTTGCCACGGGTGAGCGCCCATAGGCGTTGTGCGGCACGCTGATCCACCGGTCCGCCAAGTGCCGCAGACAGCAATGTTGTGCACTCGTCGCGAGAGAGCGCCTGCAGATCCAGACGCTCGAATTCGCTGTCGGCCCAGATATTCTGTGTCGCAGGGGGAATGGGGTCACCGTCGCGAACGGTGAGCACCATCTTGGCGGCGCGCCGCCGCACGATCTGTTGCAACACCATCGTTGATAGGTCGTCGAGCAGGTGCGCGTCGTCCACACCGAGTACCACTTCGGCACCTGGAGGTGCCGATAGCATCGAATCGATTGTGCTGCGGACGTATTGCGATCTATCGGCGACGGCCGATCCCGCCCACTGGGCGAACGCGCCCATGGGAAGCGTCCGAGCGGCCGAGGTACCCACCGCCCAGCGCGTTTCGAAGCCCTGCGATGCGGCGAGTTGCAACGCTTCACGCGCAAGGCGGCTCTTCCCGACACCTGCCGCGCCATGAATGACAATCCCCGACAGCTCGGGCTCCGAGATCGCGGCCCGGATGACGCCCAGTTCCTCGCGGCGCCCCGTCAACGGCCAGGTCGAGCGCACAATCACAGGGTAGGAGCACCCGTTGCGCGGTGCGCGGCGAATCTGGCTACTACACGGCGGCGCGTCCGGTGATCGGCGGCAGGTCCTTCAGCGTCACGATGCCCGGCGGCGCGGCCACCACGGCGGGCACCGCATTCGTCACCGGCAGGGCGGTGTAGATCATGCCCAGCCCCATGAACCCGGGCTCGGTCCAGTCCTTCGGCGGCAGACAGTGCAGCACGGTGCGCATGTTGGGCAATCCGAACACCTGAATAACGTGCCCGTGCTCCAACGGCTTCGGTGGTGTGACGTGGTCGCCCATAATCCAGTTGAAACCCACGCTGACGACGTTGCGTTCGCCGACCCAGCCGCGGTGATAGCCGTACACCCCGGCCACCGTGCCCTTGGGAATCTGCATGAAACCCAAGTCGGAGTCGCCGGTAGCGGGCGTGAACGTGACGTCGAACGTCATCCGGTCCAGCTTGGCGCCGATGGCGTCGGCCATCATCGCCGCCGACTCGGCGAACACCTCGCTTTCCCGTCGCACGCTTTCGGCCAGGCCTGGCGTGTCGGGGTCCTGCGAAAAGCCCATCGCAGTCTGCGTGCCCGCCGATTCGTAGGTCGAGCAGTCCACCGACTCGGTGATGCGGATCTCGTCGACCCGTTCGCAGGCACCGGACAGCACCATGCCGACCATGTTCGTCATGCCGGGATGCGCGCCGCTGCCGAAGATCGTGGAATTGCCTTTCTCGCAAGCCTTTCGGATGCGGTCAAGATCCTCCGGCGACTGTTTGCCGCCGGTGATCCAGGCTGCGCTGGAGCACACGTTGACGCCCGCTTCCAGTAGCCGGACCAGCTCGTCGATGTTGGGCCACAACGGGTTGTAACAGCAGGCGTCGGGTTTCAGCGCGATCAGCGCGTCGATGTCGTTGGTGGCCGCCACCCCGGTCGGCTCCGGCCACGCGGCCAGTTCGGCGGCGTCCACGCCGACCTTGTCGGCGCCGTGTGCGTAGACGCCTACCAGCTCCATATCGTCGCGCCCGATGATCGCGTGCAGGGACCGTCGTCCGATGTTCCCGGTTGTCCACTGAATTACTCGCAGGGTCATGCCCTAGACACTATTCGGTTCGTGTTCACCGCTGGCATGATCGTTCAATGCTTCGGGCGTTCACCTTCACCCCGGACGACGGCGTGCCGCCGGCGGTGGCGCCGTTCGCCCACGCCACCGCCGCCGGCCCGACGCTGTACGTGACGGGCCAGATGCCCACCGATGTCACCGGCGCACTGGTCGGCGCCGATATCGCCGGCCAGACCGATCAGGCGCTGCGCAACCTGCTGCGGGTCACCGAACTGTGCGGCGGGGGGCTGGCCGATGTCGTCGCGGTCCGGGCCTATTTGGTCGATTGGCAGGACTATGCGGAGTTCAACGACGCCTATGCCGCCTGGTTTCCCGAGCGGCTGCCGTCGCGCACCTGCGTCGGGGTTAGCGGTCTGGCGGTCGGGGCGCTGGTGGAGATCGACTGGGTGTGCTGGCGCGGTGATGGCTGGGGAGTGACAATCGGGTCATGAGGCCTAAACGGGCCGTAAGTCGAGGTGGCGCGATGAGCATCCTCTACACACTCACACTGGCCGGCGTCGCCGGCATCGGAGTCATCTGGCTGGCCGCGCAGAACATCCGCGTCGTCAGGCAGTTCGAACGAGGCGTCGTCTATCGGTTCGGACGGGTGCAAAGCCGGGTCCGGGGGCCGGGTTTGACCATGCTGATTCCCGTCGCGGACCGGCTGCAGAAGGTCAACATGCAGATCATCACGCTACCCGTGCCCGCCCAGGACGGCATCACCCGCGACAACGTCACCGTGCGGGTCGACGCCGTCATCTACTTCAAGGTGGAGGATCCGGTGCGCGCCGCGGTGGACGTGCAGGACTACATGTCCGCGATCGGGCAGGTCGCGCAGACCTCGCTGCGTTCGATCATCGGCAAGAGCAATCTCGACGACCTGCTGTCCAACCGTGAACGGCTCAACCAGGGCCTCGAGTTGATGATCGACAGCCCGGCGTTGGGCTGGGGCATCCACATCGACCGCGTCGAGATCAAGGACGTGGTGCTGCCGGATTCCATGAAGCGATCGATCGCCCGGCAGGCCGAGGCGGAGCGGGAGCGACGGGCCCGGGTCATCACCGCCGACGGTGAACTGCAGGCGTCGGAGAAACTCGCGCAGGCGGCCCGGGTGATGTCCGAACAGCCCGCGGCCCTGCAACTTCGGCTGCTGCAGACCGTCGTCGAGGTCGCGGCGGAGAAGAACTCCACCGTGGTGTTGCCCTTCCCGGTGGAGTTGCTGCGCTTCCTCGAGAAGGCGACAGAAGCCCAGCGGCCGAGCACCGATAGCCCGGCGACGGCCAACGGTGAGACGCCGGAACTGGCTGCGCACGCACAGTAGAATGTCAGCCGTCGGCGGCGGTGACCAGCCCGCGGTCGTAGGCGTAGACGATCGCCGCTGCTCGGTCGCGCAGATTCAGCTTGGCGAAAATCCGGCCGATGTGGCTTTTCACCGTGACGTTCGAAATGCCCAGCCGCTCAGCGATTTCGGCGTTGGTGTGCCCTCGTGCGATCAACTTGAGCACAACGAGCTCACGGGCGGTCAGCTCGTCGGGAATCTCCGGCGCGACGACGGCGGGCGCCTGCCGGTAAATGTCGAGCACCCGCGCTGTGACCGTCGGGTCGAGATACGACTGCCCGCCCGCGACCACCCGAACGGCCCGGATAAGCTCCTCGGCCGGCGCATCCTTGAGCACGAATCCACTTGCGCCGGCCCGCAATGCGCGGGACACGAGTTCGTCGTCGTCGAAGGTGGTCAGCACCAGCACGGGTGGCCCGCCGCCGGCCACCACACATCGGGTGGCCTCGATGCCGTCCACGTGTTTCATCCGCAGGTCCATGACGACCACGTCGGGCCGGTGCGTCGCCACCGCGGCGGGCACGCCGCTGCCGTCGTCACATTCGGCGACGATGACGAATCCGTCCTTGCGGCGCAACACACGACGCAACCCGGACCGCACCAGCTGCTGGTCGTCGACCAGCAGCACCGCGATGTTGTTACCAGTGGATGGCATAGTCCGCCAAGGGAATTCGCGCCCTCACCGTCCACATGGAGTCCGACGGTTCAGCGCTCAGCTGGCCGCCCAGCAGCTCGGCGCGCTCACGCATACCGCGCACGCCCGCTCCGCCGTACCGGTCAACCGAGCCTGAGTGCTGCTCGCGTGACAGTTCGTTGGTGATGGTCAGCTCTGCGTGCGTACGCGAAACATTGAGTGTCATCCGGGCTTTCGCGGTGGGAGCGTGCTTGACGGTATTGGCCAAGGATTCCTGGGTGATCCGATACAGGGCCAGGCCCACGCTCGCCGAGACCGCGTCGTCCCCAGTGGGGGCGGCGTAGTCGATGTGCAGCCCGGCGCGTCGGAAATCGTCGACCAAGTCTGCGATATCGCCGACACCGGGTTCTGGTGCGGTGGTGGCCGGTGCGGTGTCGAGCAACCCGACCGTGCGCCGGATGTCGGCCATGGCTTGGCGTCCCAACCGTTCGGCGTCGCGCAGAGCGTCAACCGCGTCGTCGATATCGCGGTCCTCCTCCAGCCCGCGGCGCGCGCCGGTCAGATGCAGCAGCGTCACGCTAAGCGAATGCGCGATCACGTCATGGATCTCGCGGGCGATGCGGCGGCGTTCCTCACCGGCGGCGTGACTGAGCCGATTCGCTTGTGCGGCACGCTCGGCGAGCATGGCGCGCCGCTGGATCGAGAGCATCCGGCCGACGAGCAGGGCCTGCGCGAGAAAGCTCAGGTACAGGGCCAGCCCGTCGATGCGGCCCAGCGCGGCGGCCGCCACGATCACACCCGTATACAGCACGGCGGCGCCAATCCACAGCGAGGTGGACGCCAGGGCGGCGATGCCACCCATCCCGAACACCAAAATCAGCGGGGCGATGTCGAATTGGACCGGATGCAGCGACAGCAGAAGTGTCGTCGCAAGAAACTGTGTGGCCACCAGTGCGCCGGTGGCCGCCGCGCGATGCGTGGCCAGGAAGTACAACCCGGGCGCGATGGTCAGCAGCGCCGCGGCGGCCGACCACACCGGAGCCTGGCCCGCACGCTGGACAGTGGCGGCGACGGCCATGACGAGCAGGCCGCCGAGGTAGAAGTAGGCGATGGCCCACGGATAGTCGAGCGGGCCCGCCTCGTGGCGCCGACAGAGTAGGTCGCGGAGCACCGCCATGGACAGAGCCTAGAGAGGCCGGCGGTGATACCGCATCATGCCCACGGAGGTGGCCGTCTCCGACCGTGGTAGGAGTGGCGATCACGCCTCTGGCACGACGACGCGGTGGCCGTGCGTCCCTAGCGTCGACGCCATGTTCGTCGGGTTCATCTTCCGGCACCCGCTCGTCGTCATCGGCCTCTGGCTGATCGCGGCGGCCGCCGGCAATGCCTTGGTTCCGCAACTGGAGCAGGTGGTGCACGAGCAGTCCCGCAGCTTCTTCCCCGCCGACGCCCCGTCCGGCGTCGCGGCCGTGCGGATGGGCCAGGTTTTCGGCGACTCCGACACCAACAACATCACCTACGTCGTGCTCGAGAGCGAGCGCCGGCTCGGCCCGGCGGAGAACGACTACTACCGTCAGCTGCTGGACATCCTGCGTGCCGACACGGCGCACGTGCAGTCCGTGATGGACCTGTGGTCGCAACCGCTGGCGGGGCCCGTCGTCGAAAGCCGCGACCATCAGGCGGTGTCGGTGATGCTGCGCCTCGCAGGCCAGATCGGCAGTGCCGAAGCCACCCGGTCGGTCGAGGCGGTCAACCGTGCGATCGCCGGATTGCCGCCGCCGCAAGGGCTTCGGGTGTATGTGACCGGACCGGGCGCCACCATCGTCGACGAGTTCCGGTCGATCGACCAGCAGATGCTGTTGATCACCGCCGTCACGGTGGCGTTGATCGCCGCGCTGCTGTTGGCCGTCTATCGTTCCGTTTTCGCCGCGGCGATTCCGCTGACCGCAGTGGGTTTGGCGCTGGCAGTGGCGCGGCCGGTCGTGGCGCAATTGGGCGTCTCTGGGGCCATCGAGGTGTCGTTGTTCTCCACCGCTCTGATGGCCGCGATGGTCCTCGGCGCTGGTACCGACTACGGAATCTTTCTGCTGGCCCGGTATCACGAGCATCGCCGCAACGGAATCGACGTCGACACGGCGCTGGTCCGCGGGTATCGCAGGATCGCGCCGGTGATTCTGGCGTCGGCGCTGACCATCGCGGGCGCGCTGTGCGCTCTGGTGTTCACCGATGTCGGGATGCTGCGCAGCGCCGGAATCCCTTGTGCGATCGGGGTGTTGGCGGCGATGGCGGCGTCCCTGACGCTGATGCCTGCGCTGATGGCGCTGGCGGGCCGCCGCGGGCTGATCGAACCGCGCCCGTCGCGCATGGTCCGGCGGTGGCGGCGGGTCGGCACGACGGTGGCCCGGTGGCCGGGCCCGGTGCTGGCGGTCGCGAGCGCGGTGCTGTTGCTGTGCATGCTTCCGCTGCTCGGCTTTCGGCTGGGCTACAGCGAGCCCGATGCGCAGCCCGCCGATACCGACTCCAACCGCGGATATCAGGCGATGGACCGGCATTTCGCCGACAACGCGCTGTTGCCGGAGATCGTCCTGGTCGAGGCCGACCACGACCTGCGGAACCCGTCGGGCCTGATCGCCGTCGAACGGCTGTCCCGCGCGATCATGGCTGTCCCGGGGGTGCGGGCGGTGCAGTCGGCGAGCCGCCCGGCAGGCACACGACTGGACGAGTCGACGCTGTCATACCAGGGCGGGCTCATCGGTTCCCAGCTCGAGGACGCCATGGGTTCCATTGGCCCGCAGCTCGATTCGATCGACCAGGTGCAGGGCACGCTGACCCAGCTGTCGGCGGCCATCGATCAACTCGAAAGCGGACTGGCCGGTGGCGTCGCCGGCCTGGGTGAGGTCGGCGACGGCGCGCAGGATATGCAGGCGGGCATGCAGCAGCTGCGCGAGAACGCCAACCATGTCGCGGGGTTTCTGGATCCGTTGCGGGAGTTCGTCAACCGCACACCCGATTGCCCGGCGAATCCCATTTGTGCGCCGGTGTCCAAAGTCGTCGAGCCGATCGACGGAATGCTGCGGGGCGCCAACCAATCAGCCGATGCGACAGCCAAATTCGGCGACGGCGCCGGGCAGGCCACCGCGGCGCTGGCGGGCGCCACCGACGCCGTCGGGGCGATGCGCGCCGCGGTCACCGATTTGCGTCAGCTGGTCGGCACCCTCACCGCGACGGTCGACGGCATCGTTCCGCAGTTCCACCAGCTCACCGACTATCTGCAGGAGCTCGGAACCGATTTCGCCGGGAGCGCCGAAGGCGGCTTCTACCTTCCAAGGCGCACTCTCGATGATCCGCGGTACCAAGCGATAATGCCCTCGCTGTTCTCGCCCGACGGGCACGCGACGCGGCTGCTCGTGTACGGCGAGGGCGAGGTGTGGGGCGCCGACGGCGCAGACCGCGCGTCGGAAATCAAACACGCGGCCCGGGAGGCCATCAAAGAGGGCACGCTGATCGGCGCCACCATCCACGTCAGCGGTATCGGGTCGGCCACGGACAATCTGCGCGACTTCGTCGCCGGCGACTTCCGGTATCTGGTGGCTGTCGCGTTGGTGATGGTGTTCCTCATCGTGCTGCTGATGTTGCATAGTCCGGTCGCGGCCTTCGTGGTGGTGGCGACGGTGATCGTCTCGTACGGATCGGCACTCGGTATGACCACGCTGATCTGGCAGCACCTGCTGGGCCGAGATCTGCATTGGTCGGCCCCCGCGCTGGCCCTTATCGCGCTGGTCGCGGTCGGCGCCGACTACAACCTGCTGTTCACCGCTCGGCTCAAGGAAGAAGCGGGAGCCGGCATGAAGACCGGGATCGTTCGCGCCTTCGGCGGCACCGGCGGTGTGGTGACGACGGCGGGCATCGTCTTCGGGCTCACCATGTTCGCCATGGTCAGCAGCGACGTGCTCAGCATCGCGCAGGTCGGCTCGGCGATCGGCATCGGCCTGATGATCGACACCTTGATCGTCCGCACCTTTGTCGTGCCGTCGATCGCCACCCTGCTCGGCCGGTGGTTCTGGTGGCCGCTGCGGCTATCCACAGTCGCGGATTGATCCACAGGTTGCGCCGACGGCCCGTCGTCACCGCGGGTTGCGTCCGTTGCCGGCCATACCGTCGGGCGCATGCGAACCGAATTGCCGGCCGAGCGGCTGCATCGACGACTCGGCGGGGAAAGCGATGACGACGATGCTGACGACGACCGGCCGGACACGTCGCTGTCGCGATGGCTGCCGGAGTCCGGCGCAAACACGGGTTGGGTCGCGACTGTCCGGGCCGACCCGGGGCGGGCCGGTGTCGTCGCGCTGGCGGTTGTCGGTGTAATCGCCGTTTTGGTGACGGTGTTCACCCTGGTGCGCGACGAACCGCCGCCCGTGACGTCGGCCAAACTGCCGCCGGTGCAGATGGTTTCGTCGGCGAGTCCCACACCGGCCGCGGCTCCGCCGGCCGGGCCCGACGGGCCGGTGGTGGTGAGTGTGGTCGGCCTGGTGCACAAACCCGGTTTGGTCACGCTGACGGCCGGTGCGCGCATCGCCGACGCGCTCACCGCCGCGGGCGGTGCGCTCGACGGCGCCGATCTGATCGGGCTGAACATGGCCCGTCGGGTCGCCGACGGCGAGCAGATCGTTGTCGGCATCGCGGCGCCGCCGGGGGAGCAGACCGCGATGGGCAGCTCCACGACGTCGAGTACGGCCGCCGCGCCGGGCGCGCCATCAGGCACCGGAAGCGCCTCGGCGCCAACGGGTTCGGTGGATCTCAATACGGCAACCGTCGAAGAACTCGACACCCTGCCCGGCGTCGGCCCGGTCACCGCGGCCGCGATCGTCGCGTGGCGCGACGCCAACGGCCGGTTCACGAGTATCGACCAGCTCGGAGAGGTCGACGGCATCGGCCCCGCGCGACTGGAAAAGCTCCGCGGTCTGGTCCATGTGTGACATCGGTGGACGACGCGCAGGCACCGCAGGATCTGCGGCTGGTGCCGGCGGCCTTGACCAGCTGGGCGGTGACCGCCGCCGGAATCCTTTGGCACGTCGGCGGAGTGGTCGGCGCACTGGTTGTCATGGTCGGCGCGACCGCCGCGGCGGGGTGGTGGAGTAGTGGCCGGCACCGGTTCGGCGCGGCCGTCCTCGCGGTGGCGGTGGTCGGTGCGGGCTTTGGGATCGCGGTCGGGCTGCGGGTCAACGAGCTGCGCCACCATCCGATCGCCGACCGCTACGGCTCGCTCGCCACCGTCGTCGTCACCCCGACCGAAAGCCCGCGCTCGCTGGGCGGCGGCCGGTTGATGTTCCGCGGCGCATTGCGCATGCTCGACGACCACGAAATGTCCGGTCGAGTGGTGGTTTTCACGTCTGTCCTCGGCTATGCGGAGCTGACGGCGGGGCGCCCGGCCCGCTTTCGCGCACGCATCGAGCGACCGACCCGCCGCGACCTCACCGTCGCGGTGTTGTCGGCGACCGGTGAGCCGGTGCTGGGCGAGGCGACCGCGATCCAGCGGGCCGCACAGCACGCTCGGTCCGGTTTCGCCGCCGCGGCCCGCACCGCACTGCCGCCGGATCAGGCCGCGATGCTGCCCGCCCTGGTGCTGGGCGACACGTCGGCGCTGACCGGGCAGACCACGGCGGAGTTCCGCGCCGCGGGGCTGACGCACCTGACGGCGGTGTCGGGTGCCAACGTGACGATCGTGTGCGGGGCGGTGTTGTTCACCGCGGCGGTCATCGGTCCGCGGCTGGCGGTCGCGCTGGCCGCGATGGCGCTGCTGATATTCGTGATCGTCGTCCAACCGTCGGCCAGCGTGTTGCGGGCCGCGGTGATGGGTGCCATCACGTTGTTGGCGGTGGCGTCCCATCGTCGCCGCCACGCCGTGCCGGCGCTGTCGGCGAGCGTGATCGTGCTGATGATCGGCGCGCCGGAACTGGCCGTCGATGTCGGTTTTGCGCTGTCGGTGACGGCGACGGCCGCGCTGATCGTCATTGCACCGGCCTGGTCAAGGCGACTGGTTGCGCGCGGCTGGCCCAAACCCCTGGCCGACGCGGTGAGTGTGGCCGTCGCCGCCCAGCTCGTCACCGCCCCACTGGTCGCTGGAATATCGGGCACGTTCAGCGTGGTGTCGGTGGCCGCCAATCTGGCGGTGGCGGCGGTGATCCCACCGATCACGGTGATCGGCACCGCCGCGGCGGCGCTGGGCGCGGGCTGGCCGACGGGTGCGCAGCTGCTGATCCGGTTCACCGGTCCGGAGCTGTGGTGGCTGCTCCGCGTGGCGGAATGGGCGGCGGCGGTGCCGGGTTCGACGCTGCCGGTGCCGTCGGGTCTGCTCGGGGTGGTCACGGTCGCGGCGGGCGGGGTGGCGCTGGTGGTGCTGTGGCGCTGGCGATGGGTGCGGCTCGGCGTGGGGGCCGTCGCGGTGTGCCTGCTCGCGTGGACGGTGGCCGGCCACGGCGTCGGGGCTGTCGGCCCGGCATGAAACGATCGTGGGGTGAGCCAACAAGTCCCGGGCCTACACCTGGTGCTGGGTGACGAAGAGCTGCTGGTCGAGCGTGCCATCGCGGCGGTGCTGCGGCAGGCGCGCAAGCTGGCCGGCACCGATGACGTCCCAGTGGACCGGCTGCGGGCCGGGGAGGTCAGCACCAGCGAGTTGGCCGAGCTGCTGAGCCCGTCACTGTTCGCCGAGGAACGCGTCGTGGTGCTCGAAGCCGCCGGGGACGCCGGCAAGGATGCGGCCACCCTCATCGCCGACGCCGCGGCGGATCTGCCGCCGGGCACCCTGCTTGTCGTCGTGCACTCCGGCGGCGGGCGGGCCAAGGCGCTGGCCGACCAGCTGAAAAAGCTTGGTGCTCAAGTGCATCCCTGCGCGCGCATCGTCAAGGCCGCCGACCGCGCCGACTTCGTCCGCCGCGAGTTCCGCAGCCTCAAAGTCAAGGTGTCCGACGACACCGTCACCGCCGTGCTGGACGCGGTCGGCTCCGACATCCGGGAACTGGCCTCGGTGTGCTCACAACTGGTGGCCGATACCGGCGGCAACGTCGACGCCGCCGCGGTGCGCCGCTACCACAGCGGCAAGGCCGAGGTGAAGGGGTTCGACATCGCCGACAAGGCCGTCGTCGGGGACGTGGCCGGGGCCGCCGAGGCGCTGCGCTGGGCGATGATGAGCGGCGAGCCACAGGTCGTGCTCGCCGATGCGTTGGCCGAAGCGGTGCACACCATCGCCAGGGTCGGGCCAACCTCGGGTGACCCCTACCGGTTGGCGAGCGAGCTGGGCATGCCGCCGTGGCGGGTGCAGAAGGCGCAGAAACAGGCGCGACGGTGGTCGCGGGAATCGGTCGCCGAGGCGATGCGGTTGGTGGCGACGCTGAACGCCGACGTCAAGGGCGCAGCGGCGGACGCGGACTATGCGCTGGAGGCGGCGGTGCGGAAGGTAGCCGAACTCGCCGCGGACGGCTGAGTCAGATCTTGTTGAAGGCGTGCGCCAGGGCCGACTTCTTGTTGGCGGCCTGATTCTTGTGGATCACGCCCTTGCTGGCGGCTTTGTCCAGCTTGCGGGTGGTCGACACCAGCAACTCCGCGGCCTTCTCCTTGTCGCCGGCCTCCACGGCCGCCCGGAACCCGCGGACCGCGGTGTGCAGCGACGACTTCACGGACTTGTTGCGCAGACGTCGGCGCTCGTTGGTCCGATTGCGCTTTTCCTGCGACTTGATGTTGGCCACGCGGTAATTCCTTCGTAAATCTCGGGTTGGAGTTTGCAAAGTCTGTACAAGGCGCCCGACGGGGCGGGCAGCGACTGCTCAGGGTACCAGCGCCGCCCTCAATCTCCCAAAGTGATGCCCACTGGCCTGCCGAAACGCTCGCGGTGGTGCAGCATGTGATGGGTGAGCCTTCGAACCCTGCCGACCGAGACCGCACGGCCGTCGCGCGCAGGAGCGCGGACGCCCAAACGGTACGAGGGAATTTTCGACGGCTACAACAATCTGGGCAGTTATGCCAAGGCGTTCGACGAGATGTTCGACGCGCAGGGCAACGTACGCGGACCCTATAAAGGCATCTACGCCGAGCTTGCTCCCTCGGATGCCTCCGAGCTCGAGGCGCGCGCCGAGGCGCTCGGCCGGGCGTTCATCGACCAGGGCATCACCTTCTCGCTGTCCGGTCAGGAACGCCCGTTTCCGCTGGACCTGGTGCCGCGGGTGATCTCGGCGGCGGAATGGTCGCGCCTCGAGCGCGGCATCACCCAGCGCGTCAAGGCACTCGAGATGTACCTCGAGGACGTCTACAGCGAGCAGCACATCCTGCGCGACGGCGTCATCCCCCGCCGGCTGGTCACCTCCTGCGAACACTTCCACCGCGAGGCCGCGGGCATCATCCCGCCCAACGGGGTGCGCATCCACGTCGCCGGTATCGACCTGATCCGCGACGCCAAGGGTGATTTCCGGGTGCTCGAGGACAACCTGCGCTCCCCATCCGGGGTGTCCTATGTGATGGAGAACCGCCGCACGATGGCGCGGGTGTTCCCGAACCTGTTCGCCACCCATCGGGTGCGTGCGGTCGGCGACTACTCCGCGCATCTGCTGCGGGCGCTGCGCAATGCGGCCGCCCCGAACGTCGCCGATCCGACCGTGGTGGTGCTGACGCCGGGGGTCTACAACTCCGCGTATTTCGAACACTCACTGCTGGCCCGGCAGATGGGCGTCGAATTGGTCGAGGGTCGCGACCTGTTCTGTCGCGACAACACCGTCTACATGCGCACCACCGACGGCGAACGCCAGGTCGACGTCATCTACCGGCGCATCGACGACGCGTTCCTCGACCCCATGCAGTTCCGGCCGGACTCGGTGCTCGGCGTCGCGGGCCTGCTCAACGCGGCGCGCGCCGGCAATGTCGTCATCTCCAGCGCGGTCGGCAACGGCGTCGGCGACGACAAGCTGGTCTACACCTACGTGCCCACGATCATCGAGTACTACCTCGGCGAGAAACCGTTGCTGGCCAACGTCGACACCTACCGGTGCTGGCTCGACGACGAACGCGAAGAAGTGCTCGACCGGATCGGCGAACTGGTCGTCAAGCCCGTCGAGGGCTCCGGCGGCTACGGCATCGTGTTCGGGCCGGAGGCCTCGGAGAAGGAGCTGGCCGCGATCGCCAAGAAGATCGGCAGCGATCCGCGCCGCTGGATCGCCCAGCCGGTGATGCAGCTGTCGACGGTGCCTACCAAGATCGGCGACAAGCTGGCGCCGCGGCACGTCGACCTGCGGCCGTTCGCGGTCAACGACGGCGACGAGGTGTGGGTGCTGCCCGGCGGCCTGACCAGGGTCGCGCTACCGGAGGGGTCGCTGGTGGTCAACTCCAGCCAGGGCGGCGGCTCGAAGGACACCTGGGTGCTGGCGACGCGGACATCGGTGGCCGACCGCGAGCTGGCCGCCGCCGAGCTGGTGCGGTCGCTACCCAGAACGGTCAAGGGCCAAAAGT
Organism: Mycobacterium hubeiense; assembly: GCF_002838065.1. Taxonomy (GTDB): domain Bacteria; phylum Actinomycetota; class Actinomycetes; order Mycobacteriales; family Mycobacteriaceae; genus Mycobacterium; species Mycobacterium hubeiense. The sequence continues at coordinate 17,282 of NZ_PIZU01000019.1, forward strand.
CCGACAACGGCGCGGAGGTGTCCTCGGCGCAGCAACAGCAGACGCAGGCCTCGCCGTCGCCGGGACTACAGCAGAGCCAACAACAACAGCAGTAGGAGTCGACGATGTTGGCGCGTAACGCTGAATCGCTGTACTGGATCGGCCGCTATGTGGAACGCGCCGACGACACCGCACGCATCCTCGACGTGACGGTGCACCAGCTGCTCGAGGATTCCAGCGTCGATCCGGATCAGGCGTCCCGGACACTGCTGCGGGTGCTGGGCATGGAGGCACCCGACAGCGAGCTCGACGTGTGGTCGCTGACCGACATTGTCGCGTTCAGCCGCGACAGGCAGGGCGGCTGCTCGATCGTCGACGCGATCTCGGCCGCACGGGAAAACGCCCGCGGCGCACGCGAAGTCACCTCAACCGAGATCTGGGAATGCCTGAACACCACCTACAACGCACTGCCCGAGCGTGAGCGGGCCGCGAAACGGCTTGGCCCGCACGAGTTCTTGTCCTTCGTGGAGGGCCGTGCCGCGATGTTCGCCGGGCTGGCCGACTCGACGCTGAGCCGCGACGACGGCTACCGTTTCATGGTGCTGGGCCGCGCCATCGAGCGCGTCGATATGACGGTGCGCCTGCTGTTGTCCCGCGTCGGCGACAGCGCGTCCTCACCGGCCTGGGTCACCCTGTTGCGCTCGGCCGGTGCCCACGACACCTACCTGCGCACCTACCGCGGGGTGCTCGACGCCAACCGGGTCGTCGAATTCATGCTGCTGGACCGGCCTTTCCCGCGGTCGATTTTCTACTCCCTGCGGCTGGCCGAGCACAGCCTCGACGAACTGCAAAAGCGTCCCCACAACCGGCTGGGCGCCACCGCCGAGACGCAGCGGTTGCTCGGCAGGGCGCGCAGCGAGTTGGAGTTCCTCCAGCCCGGGGCGTTGCTGGAGTCACTCGAAGAGCGCCTGGCCGGCTTGCAGAAGACGTGCCGCGACGTGGGAGAAGCGTTGGCGCTGCAGTACTTCCACTCCGCGCCGTGGGTGGCGTGGCACGACGCCGGGCGCAACGGGTCGCTGGTGATCGAAGAAGGCGAGATCTAGATGTGGCGGATGCGGGTCGTGCACTCGACCGGCTACGCGTACAAGTCGCCGGTGACCGCCTCGTTCAATGAAGCCCGGCTGACGCCGCGGTCGGACAACCGGCAGAACGTCATCCTCAACCGCGTCGAAACCGTCCCGGCCACCAGGTCGTATCGCTATGTCGACTACTGGGGCACCGCCGTCACGGCGTTCGACTTGCACGCCCCGCACACCGAGCTCGAGGTGACCTCGTCGTCGGTGGTGGAAACCGACCGCGGGGAGATGCCGACGACCGAGGTCAGCTGGGAGGACCTGCATTCCGAGGCGGTGATCGACCGGTTCGACGAAGTGCTGAGCCCCACCAGGTACACCCCGGAGAGCAAACGATTGCAGCGGGTGGGGGAGCGCATCGCCAAGTACCACGATCCACAGGAGACGGTGATCGCGGCCGCACACTGGGTGCACGGTGAACTCGACTACGTCAAGGGCACCACGGGCGTGCACTCGTCGGGGCTGGATGCGCTGCGGGAAGGAAAGGGGGTCTGCCAGGATTTCGCCCACCTGACGCTGATCCTGTTGCGCAGCATGGGGATTCCTGCCCGCTACGTATCGGGGTACTTGCACCCCAAGCGCAAGGCCGTGATCGGGGACACCATCGACGGGCAGAGCCACGCGTGGATACAGGCCTGGACGGGCGGTTGGTGGCACTACGACCCGACAAACGACGCCGAGATCAACGAGCAGTACATCAGCGTCGGCGTGGGCCGGGACTACAAAGACGTCAGCCCGCTCAAGGGCATCTACACCGGCGAAGGGTCCACCGACCTGGACGTCGTTGTGGAAATCACCCGGCTGGCTTGACGCGCACGCAGCGCCGAAACTGAGCCTGTGATCGAGATTTCGGCCAAACTTCGCACATAAGTCAGTTTCGACGCCCATCACCGTCGGCACACGCCGGGATGGACTTTCCACGCGGTGTAGGTCATCGCCCAGTTCGATCTGTCGCGCGAACGCCGACGCGGCCAGCTCCCGCCACTCGTCTTCTTGGCCCGGCGCGATGCCGGGCACGTAGTGGGTGAGGATGAGGATGCCCACCCCGGCCCGGGTGGCGGTGGCGGCGGCTTCCTCGACCGACGAGTGATAGCGGCAGATGTCGCGGATCCGCTGCTGTGGCAGGGATTCGATGAGGTCTTTGCGAATCACCGTGTGCACCAACGCTCCCGCGCCCGCAGCCAGCGCGTCGAGGCTCTCGCAGGGCACGGTGTCACCGGCGAGCACCACCGACGCGCCGTCGTGCTCGATGCGAAAGCCGACGGTCGGCGCGACCGGCCGGTGATCGGTTGGGGCCGCACGGATCTGCACGCCGTCGCGGTCCCACACCACACCGTCGGCGTACTCCTGGACAGCCACCGACGGCGGCGCGGTGAGGTCGGCGTGGTGGGCGATCCGGTAGCCGATATCGAACGAGAATGCCTTCAGCGTCGCGTCGACCACCTCGGCGGTGCCGGGCGGGCCGATGATCGGCAACGGCGGCGGATCGGGTGCGAACGTGCTGACCCACCGGGTGATCAGCACGTCGCCGAGGTCGGCGATGTGGTCGCTGTGCAGGTGGGTGAGCAGCAGGGCGGTCAGCGCGTTGGCGCCGACGCCGATCGCCGCGGCCCGCTGCAGCACCCCGCGCCCGCAATCGACCAGGAATGTCTGTCCGCCCGCGCGGATTAGCGTCGACGGGCCGGCCCGCCGCGGATCGGGAAGGGGACTGCCGGTGCCGAGCAGCGTCACCTCGATCATGGGCCCAGGTATACCCGCCGCCCCGCGGGAATGTGCCGCTATTCGCGCCCGGCCGACACCCACGTCAGGTCGGCATAGCGCTGACCCGAGACCGCCGCGCCATAGGCCGCGTCGCCGCGCACGCTCGGCCGGCCGGCGGCGCGGTCGGCCGGGTTTGTTGTGATGCCGAATTTGGTTGCCAGCGTCACCTCGTCGCGCCGGTCGGCGAGCAGCTTGGCGATGAGGCGTTCGTTGGCCCCGCCGCCATAGATGTTGGCGGTGTCGATGAACGTCACCCCGAGATCGAGACAACGATGCAACGTGGCCAATGACTCGGCGTCGTCGACCTCACCGTAGACCGGAGTCAACGCCATGGCGCCGAAACCGATTGCACTGACGGTTAATTCGTCGCCGAGGGTGACTGTGGGCACGGAGTTCGCATTGGTCCTGGTCAATCCCAGCGGTCAGCCGGGCGAATCTATTCCGTCGTCGCTCAAAATCGTGCCCTTTCGCAGCGGCCTCTACGGACTTAGCCTGGTGTGAGTTACCTCACGAGCGGAGGCTTCGATGCGTATCGCGGACGTGTTGCGGAACAAAGGCGCAGACGTGGCGACGATAGCTCCCGACAAGTCGGTCAGTGAACTGCTTGCGGGGCTCGCCGAGCGCAACATCGGCGCGATGGTGGTGATGGGGCCCGACGGGTTGGTTGGCATCGTTTCCGAGCGCGACGTGGTGCGCAAACTGCACGAACAGGGCGCCGACCTGTTGTCGCGGCCGGTGTCGGAGATCATGACGACACTGGTGGCGACATGCAGCCCGGGCGACTCCGTCGATTCCCTCAGCGCGCTGATGACGAAGAACCGTGTTCGCCACATTCCCGTCCTCGACGGCGGCCGACTGGCCGGCATCGTCAGCATCGGCGACGTGGTCAAGACCCGGATGGAGGAGCTGGAGTTGGAGCAGGAGGCGCTGCAGGCCTACATCACGCAGGGGCGCTGAGCCGCCGGTGCCGACCGATATCGGCGTCCGCCGACCCGACAAGGCCGACGTGCGCGCGGTGGCCGCCACGCTGGGCCGCGCCTTCTACGACGATCCGGTGATGACCTGGATGCTGCCCAACGCCGCCCGCCGGGCCAAGGGGCTGCCGCGGATGTTCGCGGCCATGACGCGTCATCATTTTCTCGCCGGCGGCGGGGCGGAGGTGGCGCACCGGTCGGAGCAGATCGGCGCCGCGGCGCTGTGGGATCCGCCGGGCGCGTGGAAGCACTCCAGGCGCGAGGAACTGCGGATGCTGCCCGGCATCATGCTCGCGATGGGCGGTCGTGCCCGGCGCAGTATGCAGGTCACCGAGCTGATGAAGCAACACCACCCCGAGGAGCCGCACTGGTACCTCGCCGTGATTGGCAGCGATCCGTCGGTGCGCGGCGGCGGTTTCGGGCAGGCGCTCATGCACTCACGCCTGGACCGGGTCGACGCCGAGCACGCGCCCGCCTACCTCGAATCGAGCAATCCGGACAACATCCCGTACTACAACCGGTTCGGCTTCGAGCTCAGCGGGGAGATCAAGCTGCCCGAGGGCGGGCCCAGCCTGTACCCGATGTGGCGGGCGGCGCGCTAGCTCCAGGAGTATTCGGCACGCAGCCGGGCGGCGACGATCTCGAAGCGGTCCCGGTCCAGAATCGCGCCCTCGCGGCGGATGCTCTCCTCGGGCACATCGAGCACCCGGTCCAGCCGCACCCAGCTGTCGCGGCCGTCGTAATCCCAGGTGCCCGACCCGATACCGACCCAGTTCGGGTCGTCATGGTGGTGGTCCTGGCTGGACAGCATCAGGCCGAGCAGCATCTGGCGGTCGCGGCCGACCACCAGCACCGGGCGGTCCTTGCCGCGCGTCGGGTCGTCTTCGTAGACCACCCACGTCCACACGATCTCTCCGGGATCGGCACGGCCGTCAAGATCGGGGGCGTACACCACCTTGCGGGCCCGCTGCGCGGTGGGAACGCTGTGCTTGGTCACCGGGCGGCCGGCGGTGATCTGTTGGGGCGCCTCGTCGGAGACGCCGGTCAGCGCGTCGATGCCGAGCTTGATGCCCTGCTGAATGGTGCGCGGCAGGGTCTCGGGGGTCTGCAACTGGCGGATGAACTTCGGCGCCTCGTTGAACACCAGGTTCTCGGCAAAACGCTGAAACGTCTTCCACGGCGACGTCATGATTCGAGCATAAGCGAGTCCGCCGTCGCGCGATTGTGTCGACGAGGCCCTGCATAGATACGCTGGAGGCACCCCAGACTGACCCCTACCAGGAGATTCCCATCAGCAGCTTCGCCGACCAGACCTTCACCGCGCCGGCGCAGATTCGGAACTTCTGCATCATCGCCCACATCGACCACGGCAAGTCGACGCTGGCAGACCGGATGCTGCAGCTCACCGGCGTGGTCGACGACCGCACCATGCGCGCGCAGTACCTGGACCGCATGGACATCGAGCGGGAGCGTGGCATCACCATCAAGGCCCAGAACGTGCGGCTGCCGTGGAAGGTGGACGGAACGGATTACGTCCTGCACCTGATCGACACGCCGGGCCACGTCGACTTCACCTACGAGGTGTCCCGGGCGCTGGAGGCCTGCGAGGGGGCCGTGCTGCTGGTGGACGCCGCCCAGGGCATCGAGGCGCAGACATTGGCCAACCTGTATCTGGCGCTGGACCGCGACCTGCACATCATCCCGGTGCTCAACAAGATCGACCTGCCCGCCGCCGACCCGGAGCGCTACGCCGGCGAGATCGCGCACATCATCGGCTGCGAGCCCAGCGATGTGCTGCGCGTGTCTGGAAAGACGGGTGAGGGCGTCGCCGATCTGCTGGACCACGTCGTGCGCGAGGTGCCGCCGCCGACCGGCGACGCCGACGCGCCGACGCGGGCGATGATCTTCGACTCCGTCTACGACATCTACCGCGGCGTGGTGACCTACGTGCGCGTCGTCGACGGCAAGATCACCCCGCGTGAACGCATCGCGATGATGTCCACCGGCGCGACCCACGAGCTGCTCGAGGTCGGCATCGTTTCCCCCGAGCCCAAGCCGTCGGCGGGCCTTGGCGTGGGGGAGGTCGGCTATCTGATCACCGGTGTAAAGGACGTCCGCCAATCCAAGGTCGGGGACACCGTCACCACTGCGCGTCACGGCGCCAAAGAAGCCCTCACCGGATACCGCGAACCCAAGCCGATGGTGTACTCCGGGCTGTATCCCGTCGACGGCTCGGACTATCCGAATCTGCGCGACGCGCTGGACAAGCTGCAACTCAACGACGCCGCGTTGACCTACGAGCCCGAGACGTCGGTGGCGCTCGGATTCGGTTTCCGCTGCGGCTTTTTGGGGCTGCTGCACATGGAGATCACCCGCGAGCGGCTGGAACGCGAATTCGACCTCGACCTCATCTCGACGTCACCCAACGTCGTGTACCGGGTGATCCAGGACGATGGGACGGAGAAGGTCGTCACCAACCCGTCGGACTGGCCGGCCGGCAAGATCCGCACCGTGTACGAACCGGTGGTGAAGACGACGATCATCGCGCCCAGCGAGTTCATCGGCACCATCATGGAGCTCTGCCAGTCCCGCCGCGGCGAGCTCGGCGGCATGGACTATCTGTCGCCTGAGCGCGTCGAGCTGCGCTACACAATGCCGTTGGGCGAGATCATCTTCGACTTCTTCGACTCGCTGAAGTCGCGCACCCGCGGCTACGCCAGCCTGGACTACGAGGAGGCCGGCGAGCAGGAGGCCGATCTGGTCAAGGTGGATATCCTGCTGCAGGGCGAGGCCGTCGACGCGTTTTCCGCGATCGTGCACAAGGATTCGGCGTTCGCCTACGGCAACAAGATGACCACCAAACTCAAGGAACTCATCCCGCGCCAGCAGTTCGAGGTGCCGGTGCAGGCCGCGATCGGCTCGAAAATCATTGCCCGCGAGAACATTCGCGCCATCCGCAAGGACGTGCTGTCCAAGTGCTACGGCGGTGACATCACCCGCAAGCGCAAACTGCTGGAGAAGCAGAAAGAGGGCAAGAAGCGGATGAAAACCATTGGTCGGGTGGACGTTCCGCAGGAAGCCTTCGTCGCGGCGCTGTCCACCGACGCCGGCGGCGACAAGGACAAAGCCAAGAAGTGACCTACATCGGGGCGTTGGCGGGCACGAACACCCCGGAGCTGTCCGCCTCCTCCTCCGCGCGGATGACGTGCACCACCGCGTTGATCAACGCCAGATGGGTGAACGCCTGCGGGAAGTTGCCCAAATGCCGGCCGGTGCGCGGTTCGATCTCCTCGGCGTACAGGTGCAGCGGGCTGGCGAACGACAGCAGCCGTTCGCACAGATGCTTCGCCCGGCTCACCTCGCCGATCTCCACCAGCGCCGACACCAGCCAGAACGAGCAGATGGTGAACGTGCCCTCCTCGCCGGAGAGCCCGTCGTCGGTCTCCTCGACCCGGTAGCGCAGCACCAAGCCGTCCTCGGTCAGCTCGTCGGCGATGGCCAGCACGGTGGCGCGCACCCGGGGATCGTCGGCGGGCAGGAACCGGGTCAGCACCGCCAGCAGCAGTGAGGCGTCCAGCGCGTCGTCGCCGTAGCGCTGGGTCAGCACGCCGCGGGAGTCCACGCCGTTCTTCAGCACGTCGGCCTTGATCTCCTCGGCGATGGCCCGCCACTGCTGCGCATAGCTCTTCTCGCCCTGCAGCTCGGCGAGTTTGGAGCCGCGGTCCAGCGCCACCCAGCACATGATCTTGCTCGACGTGAAGTGCTGCGGCTCGCCGCGCACCTCCCAGATCCCGCGGTCCGGTTCACGCCAATGCTTGATGGCCTCTTCCACCTGACCCTTGAGCACCGGCCACAGCTGATCGGACATCTGCTCGCGTGACTTCGCGTGCAGGTACACCGAATCGAGCATGGTGCCCCAGATGTCGTGCTGGCGTTGGTTGTAGGCGCCGTTGCCGATCCGCACTGGACGCGCGTTGTCATACCCGGACAGGTGAGGGAGTTCCTCTTCGACGAGGCTGCGTTCACCGCCGACGGCGTACATCACCTGAAGCGGGTGGCGCTCACCGTTGTTGACGCCGGACACGTCGGCGATGAACGCGAAGAAGTCGTCGGCCTCGCGGTCCAGACCCAGCGTGTACAGACCCCACAACGCGAACGTCGAGTCGCGCACCCATGCGTAGCGGTAGTCCCAATTTCGTTCGCCCTGAGGCGTTTCCGGCAGCGACGTCGTCGGCGCCGCCAGCAGCGCGCCGGTCGGCGAGTAGGTCAGGCCCTTCAGGGTGAGCGCGCTGCGCTGCAGATATGACCGCCACGGGTGGTCGGGGAAGTTGCCGATGTTGATCCACTGGCGCCAGCACTCACTGGTCGCCCACATCTTGTCGGCGGCCTCGTCGTAGGTCTGCGGCACCGGATGCTTGGACCACGACAGCGCGACGAAGACGTTGTCGCCCTCTTTCATCCGGGTGCGGGCGCGCGCCTCGCGGCCCTCCAACCCGATGCGCAGGTTGGTGGTCAGCCGCAAGGTGGGATGCGAATCAGGGTTCTTGGTCGCCCGGGCGATCGCCTCGCCGTACGCCTGGGCCGAATACTCCCAGCTGGCGCTCACCCGGTGATAGTCGAACGCCGGCTCGCAGTTCATCACCAGCTCGACCGTGCCGCTCACACACCGCACGGTGCGCAGCAGGATGTGCTCGGCGTCCCAGTCCATCGGGGTGCGCCGATGGGTACGCGAGCGGGTTTCGATGTCGTGCCACGGGCCCATCACCAGCGCGTCACGGACGATCAGCCAGCCGGTGTGCGTCTGCCACGTCGTCTCCAGGATCAGGCTGCCCGGCAGGTAGCGGCGGGCGGCCGGCACGGACACCCCGTATGGGCCCAGCCGGAAATGTCCGGCCCCGCGGTCCAGGATCGCGCCGAACACGCTGGGGGAGTCGGGCCGCGGCACGCACAGCCATTCCACCGAACCGGCCGAGGAGATCAGGCAGGTGGTCTCGCAGTCGGACAGGAATGCGTAATCGGCGATCGGGGGAAACGGATTGCGCAACGACGAGCTCGGGGCGTACGGCACGGGCGCCGTCACGGTCAGCGGCGCCTGGGGCGCGCGGTCGGCCGCGGCGGCCTTGCTCGCCGCCTCGGTGGACTCTGTCTGTGGCAGGACCATGCGGACATCATCGACTCCCGACCCGCCCGGCGTCCACTCATCCGCCCGCGTGGCGGCGTTGCTGACTTATCGACGGGCGAACACGGGCGTGTGCTGCGGGAAAGGACCGATCGCCACGGCCGATCCGAGCAGCGTCTGCAGGGCAGCCGATTTGTTGACGGCCCGCACCGCGGCCGGTGCCTCGGCCGGGCGGTCGGTGCTGCCCGGGGACACCGCGACGGCGATGACGCGCGCGTGGACCACTCGCTGAGCGCCCTGTATCAGCGCGGTCGGCAGCCACCGCCGCGCCTGGACCGTGGCGAGGTCGCGGGTCGGCACGCGTCCACCGCGCAATGGGGCCGCCAGCATGCCCGCGGCGGCGACGGCGTCGGCCACGGCGAGATTGATGCCCACCCCGCCGACGGGGGACATCGCGTGGGCGGCGTCGCCGATCAGCAACAGCCCGTCGGTGTACCAGCGGCGCAGCCGGTTGAGCTGGACGTCGAGCAGCTTGACGTCGTCGAACGATTTCAGCTCACTCACCCGGTCGGCCAGCCAGGGCACCAGCTCGACCACGCCTTGGTGCAGCCGCTCGATGCCCTGCGCCCGCAGCTGCGCGTCGCTGCCCTTCGGAATGATGTAGGCAATCTGGAAGTAGTCGCCGCGGTCGATCACGATGCAGGCATGCCCGGCGCCTAGCACGCCGGCCAGCCCGGGCGGATCGCCGTCGTCTCTGGGCAGCCGGAACCACCAGACGTCCATCGGTGCGCCGAAACTCTTCGGCACCAAGCCCATTGCCGAGCGCAACGTCGACCCGCGACCGTCGCACGCGACGGTCAACGAGGCGCGCATCTCGCGGACGGTGCCCGACGAGTCGCGGTAACTCACCCCCGTCACCCGCGACCCGTCGCGCAGCGGCCCGAGCACCTCCGTGCTGCGCATAAGCCGGAACGTCGGCTCTTTTTGGGCGGCCGTCGCCAGCAACTCCAGGAAATCCCACTGCGGCACCAGCGCAATGTGCTTGTGCGGGCCGGGAATTCGGCGTAGATCGATATCCAGCGGAGTGTCCTGAACCTGCAGCCGGAGCGTGTCGATCAGCCGGTGCGGCACCTGGGCGAACTTCTCGGCCAGGCCGAGCTCATCGAGCAGTCGCAGCGTGCTGGCATGCACCGTGTCGCCGCGGAAGTCCCGCAGAAAGTCGGCGTGCTTTTCCATCACGGTGACGTCGATGCCGGCGCGAGCGAGCATCAGCCCCAGCATCATTCCGGCCGGCCCACCGCCGGCAATCACACAGGTGCACCTATCCGCCGACGACACCCACCCATATTGGCATCACATACGCTGGCCGGATGGACGCATTCCTCAACTGGTGGGACGGCGTCGAACTGTGGCTGACCGGGTTGGGATTCCTCGCCCAGACCATCGTGGTGATGCCGGTGGTGCTGGCCTTGGCATATGGCATCGCGGTGATTCTGGACGGGGCGTTGGGCAATGGCATTCGGCTGCTGCGCCGGGCGCGTCATGACGACGAGGATCAATCGTGACCGGCATGCCCCGGTCCAGGGTGACGTTGGTGCTCGTCATCCTCGTGCTGTTGGTCATCGTGACGTGGTTGCTGACCCGCTGATACTCGAATAGCGGTATTCGCCAACTCTGTTAGGCTTCCCGCCATGCTCGCAGCGTCCGGCACCACCGAGGGCCACATCTTGGCCCTCATTGCCGTGGGTGATTGCGCTGTTGCTGACGTCCACTGTTGTCGCTGACTCCAACCCGTCCGCGGTTCGGTGTTGGTCGTGGCTATCAGCGTGCCCGGTACAGATCCATGCCTTGCCGTCATGACGGGGTCAGCCCGCCGTCAACCGCTGCAAGGAAAGGTCTCTCCAAATGCACACAAGGTTCTGGCGCACCGCCGCCCTGGCCACCTCCGTCACCGTGCTCGCCGCCTGCGGTGGGGGCGCGAGTGACGTCGCCGGCGGGGAAGGTCAGTCCGACGCCGAGACGACGCTGACGCTGGTCGCCTACGCGGTGCCCGAACCCGGCTGGAGCAAGGTCATCCCGGCGTTCGCGGAGACCGAAGAGGGCAAGGGAGTGGCCGTGACCACCTCCTACGGCGCGTCCGGCGATCAGTCGCGGGCCGTGGTCGACGGCAAGCCCGCCGACCTCGTCAACTTCTCGGTCGAACCCGATATCACCCGGCTGGTCAAGGCCGGCAAGGTGGCCGAGGACTGGAACGCCGACGCCACCAAGGGCATCCCGTTCGGTTCCGTCGTTTCCCTGGTCGTCCGCGAGGGCAACCCGAAGAACATCAGGGACTGGGACGATCTGCTGCAGCCCGGGCTCGAGGTCGTCACGCCGAGCCCGCTGAGTTCCGGCTCGGCGAAGTGGAACCTGTTGGCGCCCTACGCCGCCACGAGCAACGGCGGCCAGAACCAGCAGGCCGGGCTCGACTTCGTCAACAAGCTGGTGACCGAGCACGTCCGGACGCGGCCCAGCTCGGGGCGGGAGGCCACCGACCTGTTCCTGCAGGGCACCGGGGACGTGCTGATCAGCTACGAGAACGAGGCGATCAACGTCGAACGGCAAGGTAAGCCCGTCGAACACGTGAACCCGCCGCAGACGTTCAAGATCGAGAACCCGGTGGCCGTAGTCACCTCGACCACGCACTTGGACCAGGCCACCGCGCTGAAGAACTTCCTCTACACCCCGGACGCGCAGAAGCTGTGGGCCGAGGCGGGATTCCGGCCCGTCGACCCCGCCGTCGCCAAGGACTTCGCCGACGAATTCCCGGCGCCACAGAAGCTGTGGACCATCGCCGACCTCGGGGGCTGGAATGTCGTGGATCCTGCATTGTTCGATAAGGACAACGGAAGCATCACCAAGATCTACAAACAGGCGACCGGATGACAGCTGCTGTCGAGACCGAGGAACCCCGACCGTCGTCGGGGTTTTTCACCCGTCGCTACGGCAGCACATCGCTGCGGGTGGGGGTGGCAACCACGTGGCTGTCCGTCATCGTGCTGCTGCCGCTGGCCGCGATCGTGTGGCAGTCCGCAGGCGGGGGATGGGACGCATTCTGGACGGCGGTCACTTCGAACGCCGCGCTGGAGTCTTTCCGCGTCACCCTGACCATCTCCTTCGGGGTCGCGGTGGTCAACCTGTTCTTCGGCCTGCTGGTCGCCTGGGTGCTGACGCGCGACGAATTCCCGGGTAAGCGGCTGGTGGACGCGATCATCGACCTGCCGTTCGCGCTGCCCACCATCGTGGCCAGCCTGGTCATGCTGGCGCTGTACGGCCCCAACAGCCCGATCGATGTGCACCTGCAGCACACCAAATGGGGCGTCGGGATCGCGTTGCTGTTCGTCACCCTGCCGTTCGTGGTGCGCTCGGTGCAGCCGGTGCTGCTCGAACTCGACCGCGAGGTCGAGGAGGCGGCGGCGTCCCTGGGCGCCAACAATCAGACGATTTTCCGGCTGGTGATCCTGCCCGCGCTGCTGCCGTCGCTGCTCTCCGGCGCGGGCTTGGCGTTCTCGCGGGCGATCGGCGAGTACGGCTCGGTGGTGTTGATCGGCGGTGCGGTGCCCGGCGAGACGGAGGTCTCGTCGCAGTACATCCGCACGCTGATCGAGTTCGACGACCGTACCGGTGCGGCTGCGATTTCCATAGTGCTGCTGGCGATTTCGTTTATCGTGCTGTTCGTCTTGCGCAGCGTGGGATCGCGGGCGGCCAAGCGGGAAGAGCTGGCGCCGTGAATGTGTCGCGCCCAGTCCGTTACCTCCTGCGCTATGTGGCGCTCGGGTATCTGCTGTTGTTGCTGATCGTGCCCGTCGGACTGATCCTGTGGCGGACCTTCTCGCCGGGCATCGGCGCGTTCGTCGAGTCCATCACCACCCCGGCGGCGATTTCGGCGTTGCAGCTGTCGCTGCTGGTGGTGGCGATCGTGGTACCGCTGAACGTGATCTTCGGCGTGCCCACCGCACTGGTGTTGGCGCGCAACAGGTTCCGCGGCAAGGGCGTGTTGCAGGCGATCATCGACCTGCCGTTCGCGGTGTCGCCGGTGGTGGTCGGTGTGGCGCTGATCCTGCTGTGGGGCACGGCGGGGGTGTTCGGCTTCGTGGAGAACAACCTCGGCTTCAAGATCATCTTCGGCCTGCCCGGCATCGTGCTGGCCAGCATCTTCGTCACCGTGCCGTTCGTCATCCGCGAGGTCGAACCGGTGCTGCATGAGTTGGGCACCGATCAGGAGGAGGCCGCCGCCACCCTGGGTTCCAGCTGGTGGCAGACGTTCTGGAAAGTCACCTTGCCGTCCATCCGGTGGGGGCTGACCTACGGAATCGTGCTGACCGTCGCGCGGACGCTGGGCGAGTTCGGCGCCGTGATCATGGTGTCGTCCAACCTGCCGGGCACGTCGCAGACGCTCACCCTGTTGGTGTCGGACCGCCACGCCCGCGGTGCCGAGTACGGGGCGTATGCCATTTCGACGCTGCTGATGAGCGTCGCGGTGCTGGTACTGGTGGTGCAGGTGATCCTCGACGCCCGGCGCTCGAATACGAGCAACTAGGAGACTGTGGCCATGATCAATGCGATCGAGGTGCGCGGAGCGAACAAGCATTACGGCGATTTCGCTGCGCTGGACAACGTCGATTTCGATGTGCCCGCCGGGTCGCTGACCGCGCTGCTGGGCCCCAGCGGTTCGGGTAAATCGACGCTGCTGCGCGCCATCGCCGGGCTGGACCAGCCCGATACCGGCACCATCACCATCAACGGGCGCGACGTCACCGGGGTGCCGCCGCAGCGGCGCGGGATCGGCTTCGTGTTCCAGCACTACGCCGCGTTCAAGCACTTGACGGTGCGCGACAACGTCGCGTTCGGGTTGAAGATCCGCAAGCGGCCTAAGACCGAGATCAAGGAGAAGGTCGACAACCTGCTGGAAGTGGTGGGGCTCAGCGGTTTTCAGAGTCGCTATCCGAACCAGCTCTCGGGTGGCCAGCGCCAGCGCATGGCGTTGGCCCGTGCGCTGGCGGTCGATCCGCAGGTGCTGCTGCTCGACGAACCGTTCGGCGCGCTGGACGCCAAGGTGCGCGAGGATCTGCGGGCGTGGTTGCGCCGCCTGCACGACGAGGTGCATGTGACGACGGTGCTGGTCACCCACGACCAGTCGGAGGCCCTCGACGTCGCCGACCGGATCGCGGTGCTCAACAAGGGCCGCATCGAGCAGGTCGGCTCGCCCACCGAGGTGTACGACAAGCCGGCCAACGCGTTTGTGATGTCCTTCCTCGGCGCGGTGTCGTCCTTGAACGGAACACTGGTGCGGCCCCATGACATTCGCGTGGGGCGTAATCCGGAGATGGCGATCGCGGCCGGCGACGACTCCGTGCAGGCCACCGGTGTGGTGCGGGCGACCATCGACCGAATTGTGATGCTGGGCTTCGAGGTTCGAGTCGAGCTGACCAGCGCGGCCACCAACACGCCGTTCACCGCGCAGATCACCCGCGGGGACGCGGAGGCGCTCGGGCTGAAGGAGGGCGACACGGTGTACGTGCGTGCCACGCGGGTACCGGCGATCCCCGGCGACACCGCGATCGACGGCGAGGCGCTGACCAACGCCTGAGTTTCGGGCGGACGTCAGGCAGCGCTGCGGGTCGCCGCCGCAGCCGACTTGACAGCGCGTATTCGAGGCCGACTCGGTGAAGCAGTTGATCACGGCGTTCGACACGCTGCGCGCGCGGCACGCCGGCGTATTTGAGCGCCAACTCGACATTGCCGCCGACTATCAGCTGGCCGACGGCTGGTGCCGATCTAGGTGGCTACGCCGCGACGCGAGCGCGGCGGAGGGCGTCGTAGCGGTCCAGCACTGTCGCGGCGACGAGGTTGTGCGAACCCAATGGCTCTGCCATCGGAATGCCTTGCGCGGCAGCAAAAGCTGCCACCCGGTCGGTGATGAGGCCGTGGGCAAGGAACCACGGCGCGATCACCAGGCGCTCGGCGCCGCCGGCCCGAAGGCTCTCCGCAGCTTCGGTGATGCTCGGATGCGGTCCGGTGGCGAAGGCGACTTCGGTACCAGCCCAACGGGTTCCGGCAATCAGCTCACGCGCCACAGTCGCGGTCCGCGCGTTGGCGATATCGCTCGACGATCCGACCGCGACGACGATCACGCCGAGCGCGTCGTCTTCAGGCGACGCGCCCGCCTCGGCCAATCGCTGCCGCAACACCCACAGCAAGGCAGGGTCCTCGCCGAGGACCCTCGCCTGCTCTACAGCCGCGCCCGAGTCCTCGATCATCGAGGGGATGTCGATGCGGGCGTGAAAAGCGTCCGCCAGCAGGAACGGAACGACAACGCCGCCGTCGACACCGGCTAACACGTCGCGCAGATTCGGCTCCGAGCGCTCAAGGAACGCGGCACGTACATCGAGCCACGGCCGCAGCCGCCGGATCCGGCCTGCCACGGCGTGCGTGACCGCGGCCGAGCGCGGGTCCGCGCTGCCGTGTGCGGTCAGGACCAGCGTGCTCAAGAGGCGTGCAACCCGCATTCGATCTTCGACGAACCCGCCCAGCGGCCGCTGCGGGGATCGGCACCGTCGACCGGCTTAGCCGTGCACGGCGCGCAGCCGATCGACGGATAGCCTTCGTACACAAGGGGATTGACCAGCACGTCGTTGGCCTCGATGTAGGTCTGCATGTCCTCGTCTGTCCACGCGGCCAGCGGATTGATCTTGACCAACCCAAACGCCTTGTCCCAGCTGATCAATGGCGCATTGGCCCGCGTCGGCGCCTCGACGCGGCGGATCCCGGTCACCCATGCCGAATAGCCGCGCAGCGCTTTGGAGAGCGGCTCGACCTTGCGCATGCGGCAGCACTCGTTGGGTTCACGGGCGAACAGGTCCTTGCCGAACAGCTCGTCCTGTTTGGCCACGCTGTTCTCCGGCGTGACATTCACCACGTTGATGTCGTATACGGCCTCGACCGCATCGCGGGTGCCGATGGTTTCGACGAAGTGATAGCCGGTGTCGAGGAACAGCACGTCGACCCCCGGCCGAACCTTGACGGCCAGGTCGACGAGCACCGCGTCCTGCATGTTGGACGCCACGACGTACTTGCCGCCGAAGTTCTCGTCGGTCCAGCGCAGCAGATCCTCGGCACTCGCATTCTCGCCGAGTTCGGCCGCGCCGCGTTCCGCCAATGCCTGCAGTTCACTCACGTCAACGCTCATCGCAAATCCGCCTCGTCTGCTCGTAGGGCCCACGTTGCGAAACGCTCTCCGTCCTCGCGTTGTTTCACGAAGTTACGAACAACCCGCTCGATGTAGTCGCCGAGCTCCGTCGACAGCACCTTGTGCTGGCGCAACTTGCGGCCGAAACCGCTGTCCAGGCCTAGGCTGCCGCCCAGGTGGACCTGGAAACCCTCGACCGAGCCACCGTGTCCGTCGTCGACCATCTGGCCCTTGAAGCCGATGTCGGCGACCTGGATGCGTGCGCACGAGTTCGGGCAGCCGTTGATGTTGACGGTGATGGGCACGTCGAGTTCGGCGTTGATGTCCTCGAGACGCTTCTCCAACTCGGGCACCAGCCCCTGAGCGCGGCCGCGGGTCTCGGCGAACGACAGCTTGCAGTACTCGATGCCGGTGCAGGCCATCAGGTTCTTGCGCCACGCCGACGGCCGCGACGGCAGGCCCAGCGCGTCAAGACCGGCGACCAGTTCGTCGAGCTTGTCGTCGGGCACATCGAGGATGATCAGCTTCTGATACGGGGTGAAGCGCACCCGATCGGAGCCGGCCGCGGCCGCGAGGTCGGCCACCTTGGTCAGAATCGTGCCGGACACCCGCCCGGCGATGGGGGCGACGCCGACGGCGTTGCGCCCGTTCTTCAACCGCTGGATGCCCACGTGGTCGATGGGGTGCTTCACCGGTTCGGGTGCCGGGCCGTCGATCAGCTTGCGGCCCAGGTACTCCTGTTCGAGCACTTCCCGGAATTTCTCGATGCCCCAGTCCTTGATCAAGAACTTCAACCGGGCCTTCGAGCGCAACCGCCGGTAGCCGTAGTCGCGGAACACCGAGGTGATGCCCTCCCATACGTCGGGCACCTCCTCCAGCGGCACCCACGCGCCCAGCCGCTGGGCCAGCATCGGGTTGGTCGACAGGCCGCCGCCCACCCACACGTCAAGGCCCGGGCCGTGTTCGGGATGGTTGACACCGATGAACGCGACGTCGTTGACCTCGTGCGCGACATCCTGCAGACCCGAGATCGCGGTCTTGTACTTACGCGGCAGATTCGAAAACGACGGGTTGCCGATGTAGCGGCGCACGATCTCGTCGACGGCCCAGGTCGGGTCGAGCACCTCGTCGAGGGCTTCACCGGCCAGCGGTGAGCCCAGCACGACGCGCGGGCAGTCGCCACACGCCTCGGTGGTCTGCAGCCCGACCTCGTCGAGCCGCCGCCAGATCTCGGGGACATCCTCGATGCGGATCCAGTGGTACTGCACGTTCTCCCGGTCGGAGATGTCGGCGGTGTCACGCGCGAACTCGGTCGAGATCTCGCCCAGCGTGCGCAGGGCGGCGGTGGACAACGAGCCGCCGTCGCAGCGCACCCGCATCATGAAGTACTTCGCTTCGAGGATGTCGATGTTCTCATCGCCGGTCCAGTTGCCGTCGTAGCCCTGCTCACGCTGGGTGTAGAGGCCCATCCAGCGCATCCGGCCGCGCAGGTCGGTCTTGTCGATGCTGTCGAACCCCTGCTTGGAGTAGACGTTCTCGAGGCGGGCCCGCACGTTGAGCGGGTCGTCGTCCTTCTTGAACTGTTCGTTGGCGTTGAGCGGCTCGCGATAGCCGAGCGCCCATTGGCCTTCACCGCGGGGACGCTTGGGGGCCCGGGGCTTGGTCGGGGTCTCCGTCATGGGTGTGGCTCCTTGTCGGAGCCGGCGTTCGGACCGCGCTTAATCACCGGTGGGGCTGTCCGGCGGCGCAGATCCGGCGGCCAGCTGAAAGTCGTGGGTGGGCTGGGTCCTAGATCAGGCGCATCAAGGCAGACAACAACAGCTACAAACGCGCTTGAAGTCGACATGCCGCCGCGACACCAGCGAGACGCGGGTGTGGAGAATCCGGGCGGCAATCACGTCGCCAATTGTGCCACGGACACCGACATATGCCCTAACCGGGCCAGATTTGTATTCAGGGTGAGCATAAGTGCGCGATCGCGTGGCGTCGCGGCCTGGGAGACTGGGGGCATGACCCGCGCCGCGCCCGCTGGCCTGCCCGAACTGGCGGCCGACCCGACGCGGCCGTTCGGCATCTACATCCACGTCCCGTTCTGCGCGACGCGCTGCGGATACTGCGACTTCAACACCTACACACCCGCCGAACTGGGCGGCGCGAACCCCGATGCCTGGCTGGCGGCGCTGCGCATTGAGCTGGGCCTGGCCGCGGCGCGACTGGGGTCGATATCCACCCAGACGGTGTTCGTCGGCGGCGGAACACCGTCGCTGCTGGGCGGGGCGCGGCTGGGCGCAGTGCTCGACGCGGTGCGGGAGCACTTCGGGCTCGCACCCGACGCCGAGGTCACCACCGAGGCCAACCCGGAATCGACGTCGCCGCAGCTGTTCGACGAACTGCGCGCAGCCGGCTACACGCGGGTGTCGCTGGGCATGCAGTCGGTCGCGCCGCACGTGCTGGCGGTGCTGGACCGGGTGCACTCGCCGGGCCGGGCGCTGGCGGCGGCCGGCGAGGCCCGGGCCGCGGGCTTCGAGCACGTCAACATCGATCTGATCTACGGCACGCCAGGGGAGTCCGACGACGACCTGCGCCGCTCGGTCGACGCAGCCGTCGACGCCGGTGTGGACCATGTGTCGGGATACGCGTTGATCGTCGAGGACGGCACCGCGCTGGCGCGGCGGGTGCGCCGGGGTGAGATCACGCCCCTTGACGACGACGTGCTGGCCAGCCGCTACGAGTTGCTCGACGCAGGACTATCCGCCGCCGGCTTCGACTGGTACGAGGTGTCGAATTGGAGTCGCCCTGGCGGTGAGTGCCGGCATAACCTCGGCTACTGGGACGGCGGCGAATGGTGGGGCGCCGGGCCGGGAGCGCATGGCTACGTCGGCGCGACGCGGTGGTGGAATGTCAAGCACCCCAATGCTTATGCGCAATCCTTGACCGACGGGATATTGCCGGTGGCCGACTTCGAGGAGCTCGACGACGCCGCCGCCCACACCGAGGATGTGATGCTGCGGCTGCGGCTGCGCCACGGGTTGGCGGTGGCCGACCTGACCCAGGAGGAGCGCGCCCGCGCCGACGTCGCGATAGGCGACGGACTGGTGGCGCGCCGCGACGACCACCTGGTGCTGACCGACCGCGGCCGGTTGCTGGCCGACACGGTGGTGCGGGACCTGCTCAGCGACTGAGGTCACACCAGGTAAGCCGCCATCATTGGATAGGTTAGGCTAAATTCACTTCCCGTGCCGAAGGTGAGTCTCGAGACAAGCTCCGAAGACACCGCGTCGTTGAGTGTGGCGTTGCCCGACGGAGTCGCCCCGTTCGATCTGGTCGCCGAACTGGCACGGGCAGTTCCCGAGCCCGCCGGCGAGGAATACCTGATCTACGAGCGCGACGGCGAGTGGACGCTGGCCAGCGGCGTACGCGCCCTGGTCGAACTCGACTCCGACGAACTGCGCGTCATCCAGGACGGGGTCGTCCAGCGCCAGGCCTGGTCGGGTCGGCCCGGCGCGGCGCTCGGCGAGGCCATCGACCGGCTCCTGCTCGAGACCAGCGCCGTCTTCGGTTGGGTGGCCTTCGAATTCGGCACCTATCGGTTCGGCCTGGAGCAACGGCTGGCGCCCGGCACGCCGCTCGCGCGGTTCTTCTCGCCGCAAACGAAAGTGATCGTCAACGCCGACGAGATCCGCGTGGTGGGCGCAGACAGCCGCCACACCGAGGAACTGCAACGCCTGCTGAGCCACGGTGTGCACGACACGCCGCGGCCCACCGCGCTGGACGTGTTCGAGGACACCGCCGATTACCGGCGCCGGGTCGCCACCGCGATCGAGGAGATCGTTGCCGGCCGCTACCAGAAGGTGATCCTGTCGCGGCGCCTCGATGTTCCGTTCCCGGTGGACTTCCCGTCGACGTACCGGCTGGGCCGCGAGAACAACACGCCTGCCCGGTCATTCCTGTTGCGGCTGGGCGGGATTCGGGCACTGGGCTACAGCCCCGAGTTGGTCGCCGCGGTGCACCGCGACGGGACCGTGCTCACCGAACCACTGGCGGGCACCAGGGCGCTGGGTCGCGGCGTCGACCATGACCGGGCCGCCCGCGTCGACCTGGAATCCAACTCCAAAGAAATTGTCGAACATGCGATTTCGGTGCGCAGCTCGCTGCAGGAGATTGCCGAGGTCGCCGAGCCCGGCACCCCGGTCGTCAAGGACTTCATGACCGTGCGCGAACGGGGCAGTGTCCAGCATCTCGGGTCGACGGTGGGCGGGCGGCTGGCACCGTCGATGGATCGGATCGACGCGCTGGAGGCGTTGTTCCCGGCGGTCACCGCGTCGGGTATCCCCAAAGCGGGCAGTGTCGATGCCATCCTGCGCCTCGACGAGTCGCCTCGCGGCCTGTATTCCGGTGCGGTCGTGACGTTTTCGGCGGATGGAGCGATGGACGCCGCGCTCATTCTGCGGGCGGCCTACGAGTCGGACGGCCGGACGTGGCTGCGGGCCGGCGCCGGCATCATCGCCGATTCCACTCCGTGCCGGGAGTTCGAAGAGACCTGCGAGAAGCTGACGACGCTGGCGCCGTACCTGGTGCCGCGGGCCTAGCCCGCCAGCTGCCGCACGATCGCCTTCTTGTCGATCTTGCCGACCGCGGTTGTCGGCAACGCCGTCATCGGCACCAGCATGTCCGGGCGCGCGTGCGCGGCCACCCCTCGGCTGTCCAGATAGTCGTTCAGCTCCGCCAGGGTGACCGGTGTACCCGTGAACACCACTGCGGCGCAGATCTTTTCGCCCAGGTAGTCGTCGGGCAGCGGCACCGCCGCGACCGACCAGATCGCCGGGTGCGTGAGCAGGTGCTCTTCTAGGTCGAGGGCCGACACGTTCTCCCCGCCGCGCACGATCACGTCTTTGACCCGCCCCGTCACCTCCAGGTAGCCGGTGGCGAACCGGCGCACCCGATCGCCGGTGCGGTAGAACCCGTCGGGGCTGAAGGAGCGTTCGTTGGCGCTGTCGGCGTTGAAATAGCCGTTGATCGTGTACGGGCCGCGCACCAGCAGCTCGCCCTCTTCGCCCGTGCCCACCTCGTCACCGGCCTCGTCGACGACCCGAAGCTCGTCGTGCTCCGACAGCGGGCGGCCCTGGGTGTGCTCCAGCAGCTCGACGGGGTCGTCGAGGCGGGTGTAATTCAACAGGCCCTCGGCCATGCCGAACACCTGTTGCAGGCCCGGCGTCAACGCGGTGCGCACCAGTGCGGCGTCCTCTGCGCTCAGCTTGGCCCCACCCACCTGCAGCAGCCGTAAGCTTTTCGGCCGCAACGGTTCCCACTCGCAAGCCTGCGCCCAGAGTTTGGCCAGGGCGGGCACCAGCGCGGTGACGGTGACGCCGTGGCGGTCGATCGTCGCGAAGGCCGACTCCGGGCTGGGATCCGTCTCGAAAACGACGGTGGCGCCGACGTGCATCGCGCCGAGGATGCCGGGGCAGGCCAGCGGAAAGTTGTGCGCCGCGGGGAGTGCCACCAAATACACGTCGTCGCCGGTAAGCTGGCACAGCTCGGCGCTGGCGGTGAAGTTGTAGGTGTAGTCGTCGTGCGTGCGCGGGATGAGTTTGGGCGCGCCGGTCGTGCCGCCCGACACCAGCAGCAACGCGGGAGTTGCGGTGTCGACCTCAAGGTTCGGCGCCGCGGTGGTGCCGTCGGTGTCCAGCTCGCGGTCGGTGATGACGAGTAGCGGATGCGTCTGCACCAACTGTTCGGCCATGGCGCGGTAGTCGAATCCGTCGTTGTCGGCCGCGATGACCGCCGCGACGGCCCCGCTGACCTCCGCGAAGTGGCTCAGCTCGGCCAGCCGGTGGCCGGGCAGACACATCACCGGGATCGCCCCGGCGCGCAGCAGCCCGAACAGTGCCACCGCGAACTCCCGCGAGTTGGGCAGCTGCAGCAGCACGCGACTGCCCGGCCGGATACCGCGGGCCGCGAACCCCGCGGCGGCACCGTCGGCCAGCGCGTCGAGTTCGCCGTAGCTGTAGGCGCCGCCTCGGTCGACGACCGCGGCGCGCTCGGGCCAGTTCGCCGCGGCCGTCCTCAGCACCGAATCGACGGGCTGACCGGTCCAGTAGCCGGCAGCCCGGTAGGCGTCGGCGCGCTGCGCCGGAAACGGGACGAAACCGTCCAGCGAGGCCGATTGTGCTGCGGATTCGGATGGTTGCGGTGTGGTGATGGTCACCGGTGTGCCCCCTCGGGGTAGGCGTGTTCTGGGCACCGAATATAGGGTAGCCTTCACAAAATTAGGACAGCCTTTGCTAATCCCTGGAGGCAATGTGGGTGATGTTACTGCGAATTCGCAGACCGTCCGCGAGGAGGTCGCCGAACTTCTCGGTATCAGCACCGCCGACGTCGATCCCGCCGCGGACCTGATCGGCCAGGGGCTCGATTCCATTCGGATGATGTCGCTGGCCGGCCGGTGGCGACGCCGTGGGGTCGACGTGTCATTCGCCGACCTGGCGGCGAACCCGTCGGTGGCCGCCTGGGCGCAGATGTTGTCCACGGCTTCCTCGGCCACGGAGTCCTCTGGGGAACCGGAACCGAACGCTTCGGACGAACCCGATTGGCTTGCCTCGGCGCCGTTTCCGCTCGCCCCAATGCAGCACGCGCTGTGGGTGGGCCGGGAGAGCGATCAGCAACTTGGCGGCGTGTCCGCACATCTGTACGTCGAATTCGACGGTAAAGCAATCGATCCCGACCGCCTGAGGGCCGCGGCCACCGAACTGGCGAACCGCCACCCGATGCTGCGGGTGGAGTTTCTGCCCGACGGCACCCAGCGCATCGGGCCGCCGCGGCAGCCGTACCCGGTCGAGGTGCGAGACCTGCGCGCGCTGAGCGACGAAGAGGCCCAACAACATCTGGCCGCGATCCGGGACGCCAAATCCCACCAGCAGTTGGTCGGCGAGGTCTTCGAGCTGACGCTGTCGCTGCTGCCCGGCGGTCGCAGCCGGCTGCACGTGGATCTCGACATGCAGGCCGCCGACGCGATGAGCTACCGCACCTTGATGGCGGATCTGGCCGCGCTGTATGACGGCCGGCAACTGCCCGCCCTTGGTTACACCTATCGCGAGTACCGCCAGGCGAGCGCCGTGCGCAACGAGGCCGCCGAAGCCGATCGCGAATGGTGGTCACAGCGCATCGCAGACCTGCCTGACCCGCCGCGGCTGCCGCTGGTGCCCCCGGCCGAACAGGCCGACCCGCACCGAACCACCCGGCGGTGGCACTGGCTGGACCCGCAGACCCGCGACGCGCTCTACGCCGCCGCCCGCCGTCGCGGGCTCACGCCGGCCATGGCGGTCGCCGCGTCGTTCTCCGGCGCGCTGGCCGGCTGGTCCGCGGAGCCGCGATTTCTGCTCAACGTCCCGCTGTTCGGGCGGGAACAACGCCACGCCGACGTCGACCGGCTGGTCGGGGACTTCACCTCCTCACTGCTGCTCGACGTCGATCTCGGCGATGCCGACACCGCGACCGCTCGCGCGCAGGCGCTGCAGAGCACGTTCCACACCGCGGCCGCGCACGCCGCGTATCCGGGGCTTTCGGTGCTGCGCGATCTGGGCCGCCACCGCGGCACCCAGACGCTGGCCCCGGTGGTGTTCACCAGCGCGCTCGGGCTCGGTGAGCTGTTCTCGGCCGACGTCACCGCGGCGTTCGGCGTGCCCGTGTGGATCAATTCCCAAGGGCCGCAGGTGCTGCTGGACGCTCAGGTCACCGAGTTCGACGGCGGTGTCATGGTCAACTGGGACGTCCGCGAGGACGCGTTCCGGCCGGGCGTCATCGACGCGATGTTCGAACGGCACATCGACGAACTGCGTCGCCTCGCCGCCGACGACGAGGCGTGGGAGGCGCCGGCCGCCCCGTTGCTCACCGCGTCGCAGCGGGCGGCGCGCGACGCGGTCAACTCGAACATCGCTGTCCCCAGCGGAAACTCGTTGCACGAGGGGTTCTTCGCAGCGGCGGACGCGAACCCCGACGCCACCGCCGTGATCAGTGAGTCCGGTGAGCTGAGCTACGCGCAATTACGGGAGCAGGTGCTCATGGTCGCGGGCGCCTTGAAGGTGGCCGGCGTCAAACCCGGTGACACCGTCGCGGTGATGGGACCGAAGAACGCCGAGCAGGTGACGGCGCTGCTGGGCATCCTGGCGGCGGGTGCCGTCTACGTGCCGGTAGGCGTGGATCAGCCGGCCGAACGCGCCGAGCGGATCCTGAAATCCGGCGGCGTGCGGATGGCGTTGGTCTGCGGCGATCAGCCCCCGACCTGGCTGCCTGCGTTGAGCGTGACCGAGGCGCTGCGGGTCGGGGCCCGCGAAACCGGGATCACCCCGGCGGCAACCGATCCCGCCGAGCTGGCCTACGTGCTGTTCACCTCCGGGTCCACCGGTGAGCCCAAAGGCGTCGAGGTCACCCACGACGCCGCGATGAACTCGATCGAGTTCCTCAACGGACACTTCGAGATCGGGCCGCACGACCGATGCCTGGCGCTGTCCACCCTCGAATGCGATATGTCGGTGCTCGACGTGTTCGGCACGTTGACCGCAGGCGGGGCGATCGTCGTCGTCGACGAGGAGCACCGCCGCAATCCGGACCACTGGGCCCGGCTCATCGACGCACACCGCGTCACCGTGCTGAACTTCCTGCCCGGCTGGCTGGAGATGCTGCTGGAAGTCGGCGCGGACCGGCTGGAATCGCTGCGCGTGGTGCCCACCGGCGGCGACTGGGTGAGCCCGGACATGGCGCGGCGGCTGCGGGCCGCGGCGCCGCGGGTGCGGTTCGCCGGGCTCGGCGGTGCGACGGAAACGGCAGTGCATGCGACCATTTGCGAGGTCGATGAGCCGCCCGCGCACTGGACGGCAGTGCCCTACGGCACGCCGTTCACCAACAACGCTTGCCGCGTGGTGAATTCGTCGGGACAGGACTGCCCGGACTGGGTGCCCGGCGAGCTGTGGGTCGCCGGTCGAGGAATCGCCCGGGGCTACCGCGGCCGACCCGACCTGACCGCCGAACGGTTTGTCGAGTATGACGGCCGGACCTGGTATCGCACCGGTGATCTGGCTCGCTATTGGCCCGACGGCACGTTGGAGTTCGTCGGTCGGGCCGACCATCGCATCAAGATCAGCGGCTATCGCATCGAACTCGGCGACGTCGAGGCCGCGCTGCAGCGGGTGCCGGGGGTGTTCGCTGCGGTTGCGGCCGTGATTCCGGCGGCGGGACACCGCACGACGGAGTCGCTGGCCGCCGCTGTACGCACCGACCGGCCCGGTATGACCGAATCCGGCATTCGAGAAGCGGTCGCGGAATACGTTCCGCCGCATATGGTTCCGCAGCACATCGAGTTCGTCGACCGGATTCCGTTCACGGTCGGTGGCAAGATCGACAGACGCGCCGTGTCGAGTCTGCTCGCGTCGGCCGTCACCGCCGACGACGCGCCGGGGGAGCGTCGCGAACCGTCGACGCCCTTGGAATCGGCACTGGCGCGGATCTTCGGCGAGCTGCTGAGCATCGAGCAGATCGGCGTCGCCGACGACTTCTTCAAGCTCGGTGGTGACTCGGTGCTCGCCACCACCGCGGTGGCGCGCATTCGGGACTGGCTGGACACCCCGACGGTGATGGTCGCCGACATCTTCGCCACCCGAACGGTTTCCGCGCTGGCCCGCACGCTTACCGAGCGTGAGGCCGACGGCCGGCGTCTCGAGCAGGTCGCCGAGGTGTATCTGGAAGTCGCGGACATGGAGAGCGCAGATGTTCTGTCCGCCCTCGACTCGGCGTCGGCCCGGTAGCGATGACATTTCAGCCGT
The DNA here is from genome assembly GCF_002838065.1 of Mycobacterium hubeiense. Classification (GTDB taxonomy): domain Bacteria; phylum Actinomycetota; class Actinomycetes; order Mycobacteriales; family Mycobacteriaceae; genus Mycobacterium; species Mycobacterium hubeiense. The sequence goes on from NZ_PIZU01000019.1 coordinate 43,291, forward strand.
GGATCAAACGGTTCCCGGGTGGCGGCGCCGAGGCATCCGTCGTGGTGTTCCCGCATGCTGGCGGCGCCGCCGCGGCCTATCGATCCTTCGCTACTGCACTGTCCGCCAATGGTGTTGACGCGTACATCGTCCAATACCCGCAGCGCGCGGATCGCCTGACCCATCCCGCTCCCGCCACCATCGAGGAGTTGGCTGCCGAACTGTACGAGGCCGGCCAGTGGGACCGGGTGGGCCCGCTGCGACTGTTCGGCCATTGCATGGGTGCGGTGGTGGCTTTCGAATTCGCCCGCATCGCCGAACGCCACGGCGTCGAGGTGGGCGAGCTGTGGGCCTCCGCCGGCCAGGCACCGTCGACCATCGCGGGCTCGTCGCCGCTGCCGACCACCGACCGTGAACTGGTCGCCGACATGATGGATCTCGGCGGCACCGATCCGCGGCTGCTCGACGACGAGGATTTCGTGGAGTTGTTGTTGATGGCGGTACGCGCGGACTACGAGGCCTTCAACCGCTATTCGTGTGAGCCCGGTGTCCGGATCCGGGCCGACATCCACGCCGTCGGCGGCCGCGACGATCACCGCATCGAGCGAGAGTGGCTGCAGCGGTGGGATTCCCACACCGACGGCACCTTCACGCTGTCGCTGTTCGACGGCGGCCACTTCTACCTCAACGACCACACCGACTCGGTGGCCAAGATGGTGAGCGGGCAATGACCGGAAACGACCCCGTCGACCCCGTTGTCATCGTCGGCATGGCGTTGGAGGCCCCCGGCGATGTCGACACCGCGGACGGCTACTGGTCGCTGTTGTCCGAGCAGCGCGAAGCGCTGGGCCCCTTTCCCGCCGACCGCGGATGGTCGTTGCGTGAGCTGTTCGACGGGTCTCGGCGCGACGGGTTCAAACCCATCCACGACCTGGGTGGATTCCTTTGCAACGCAGCGAGATTCGATCCCGAGTTCTTCGGCATCTCACCGCGGGAAGCGGTCGCCATGGATCCGCAACAGCGCGTGGCCCTGCGCATCGCGTGGCGGACCCTGGAGAACAGCGGAATCAACCCCGATGACCTCGCCGGCCACGACGTGGGTACCTACATCGGCGCCTCGGTGCTGGAGTACGGGCCCACGCTGGCCCAATTCTCCCAGCACAGCGGGCATCTCATCACCGGCACCTCGCTGGGCGTGATTTCGGGTCGCATCGCCTACACCCTGGATCTGGCCGGCCCGGCGCTGACCGTCGACACCTCGTGCTCCTCGGCGTTGGCCGCCTTCCACACCGCCGTGCAGGCGGTGCGGGCGGGGGATTGCGACCTCGCGCTCGCGGGCGGCGTCGCGGTCATGGGCTCGCCCGGCTACTTCGTCGAATTCTCAAAGCAGCACGCGCTTTCCGACGACGGGCACTGCCGTCCGTACAGCGCGCATGCCACCGGCACGGTGTGGGCCGAGGGCGCCGCCATGTTCTTGCTGCAGCGCCGATCGGCGGCACTGCGCGACCGGCGGCGCATCCTCGCCGAGGTCCGGGCCAGTTGCCTCAACCAGGACGGCCGCACCACCGGACTCACTGCCCCGAGCGGTGCGGCGCAGGCCCGTCTCTTTCGCCGCGCCCTGGAGCTGGCCGGGCTGCGTCCCGGCGACGTCGACGTGATCGAAGGACACGGCACTGGAACACAACTCGGCGACCGCACCGAGTTGCAGTCGCTTGCCGAGACCTACGGGGCTGCCCCCGCGGGACGGGGACCGCTGCTGGGGTCCGTCAAGTCGAACGTAGGCCACTCTCAGGCCGCCGCAGGCGCACTGGGACTGGCCAAGGTCCTCGTCGCCGCCGACCGTGAAAGCATCCCGCCCACCCTGCACGCCGACGAACGCAGCCGCGAAATCGATTGGGAAAGCCAGGGTTTGCGATTGGCCGACAAGCTCACGCCGTGGCCGGCGCGCAACGGAGCGCGAATCGCCGCGGTGTCGGCATTCGGGATGAGTGGCACCAACACCCACATCATCGTGTCGATGCCGGAGGACGCGTCCGGGGCAAGGGCTGCCTGATGCCCACGCACAGCTGGCCCGACGGGCGTATCCCGGTGCTGCTCAGCGCGCACGCCGAGGAACTCATCGCCGAAGACGCGCAGGCGATCCTGCGTTACCTGGACCGCGAACCGCCCGTCACCCAGGTGGCCGGGCAGCTGCTGCGGACTCGACGCGTGCGCAGGCACCGCTGCGTGATTCGGGCCGGTGACCTCGGCGAGCTGGCCGCGGGCCTGCGCGCGTTGGCAGCGGGTGACGACCACCCGCTGGTGGCCCGCTCGACAGAACCTTCGGCCCCGCGTACCACGTTCGTGTTTCCGGGCCAGGGCACCCAGTGGCCGTCAATGGGTGCCGACGCCTACCGCGTGCTGCCGGTGTATCGCGCCGCGGCCGACAGGTGCGCCGAGGCGTTCGACGCGGCAGGACTGCCCTCCCCAGTGACGTATCTGACCACCGACCGCGACCCGGATACGTTCTGCGAAACCGAGATTCAGGGTGCGCAGTTCACCCACGCCGTCGCGCTGGCCGCGGTCTGGCGATCCTGTGGCGTCGTCCCGGACCTCACCGTCGGTCACAGCCTGGGCGAGATCGCCGCCGCCTACATCGCGGAATCCATCACCCTGTCGGATGCGGTCGCGGTGCTCGCCGCCCGCGCCGGCGTGGTGGACCGACTGCCCGGACGCTACGCCGTGGCGGCATTGGGCATCACCGCCGAGGCCGCTCAGGAGCTCATCGCGAACACCCCGGGCTGGCTGGAACTCTCGGTCGTCAACGCGGCATCGGCGGTCGCGGTATCCGGTGACCGCGAGGCGGTGACCGCCGCCGTCAACACCGTGCAGGGCCGGGGCCAATTCGCCCGGGAGATCACCGTCAACTTCCCGGTTCACACCAGCGTGCTCGACCCGCTGCAGGACTGGGTGCAGGGCCAGCTGCCATGCTCCGAGTTCGCCGACACCCCAGTACAATTCATTGGATCGGTGACCGGCGACGTGGTGGCACCCGGCACCGATTTCACCGACTACTGGTACAAGAATCTGCGGAGCATGGTGCGGTTCGACCACGCCGTGCGGTCTGCTCTTCGTTGTGGCGCAAAGGTATTCGTCGAACTGTCGACGCACCCGTCACTGCTGCACGCCATTGGTGAGGTGCTGGACGAATCCGGTGACTCCGCCGTGCTCCTGGGATCGGGTCGGCGCGGTGAGCCGTTGGTGGAGCAGCTGTCCGCGAACGTCGCCGCCGCAGCGGTCGCGGACCCCAGCTACCGCTGGGCCGATTTCATGGATGCTGCGCAGGAGCCGCTTCGCGACTTTCCGAACGCGCCGATGCGCAAGCTGCACATGTGGGCCACACCCGAACCCCTTTCGCCGGCGCCGGGCTTGACCGTCGCCATCGAAAAATGGCAGCGGACAGCACCACCCACACCGCGCAACGAGTCGGTCCGGCGCATCGCGCTGCTGGAACTCGGCTCTCAGACCCCGCTCGCCCAACGGCTGCACGCCGCGATTGACCGCCACCCCGGCACGGTGGCGGCGTCATCGAAAGACGCAGACGTCGTCGTCGCGATCGCGCCCGCGCTCGAGGACTCCGATGCGGCGCAGGCCGCCGCAGAGCTCACCGACCTCGTCGGTGACGGCCTCCTCGGCTACGTGAGCGAGATCGGACCGCAGTGCCGCGACGTGTGGCTACTGACCGTCGGCGGCGAACAGGCTGCCGCAGGAGATCCGGCGCCGCTGCCGGGTCAGGCGGCGCTGGCGGCAATGCACCGCAGCATCGGTTTCGAGCATCCCGATCAGTCGTTCGGCCATCTGGACCTAGCGTCACGCGATCTCGGCGAGACCGCCGCGGCAACGGTCCTCGATGTCCTGATCGCGGGCGGAGGCGAGGTGGCGCTGCGCGAAACATCCGACGGCCCGGTCCTATACGGGCGCGAGGTGGGCGGCACCGCGCCGGCGGCACCGGCCTGGCCGGCCGATTCCGGTGTTCTCGATGATGTGGTGATCACTGGCGGCGCCGGAGCGATAGGACTGCACTATGCGCGCTACTTCGCCGAGCGCGGTGCCAGGCGCATCGTGTTGCTCAGCCGCCGGGGCGCCGACGCCGCCATGTTGGCGAAGCTGGCCGAACGGCACGGTACCCAGGTCCTATCGCCGCCGTGCGACATCACCGACCGCGGCACGCTGGCGGCCACCGCAGCGGAATTCGCCGGTGATGGCGCATCATTGCTCATCCACGCGGCCGGCACGGCGACCTTCGCCGAGAGTGATCGTCTGACCGAGGCGGTATTCGCCGACACGTTCGGCGCAAAGGTCACCGGGCTGGCGCATATGACCGACCTGTGGCCGCTGCGGCCTGATTCCCGAATCCTATTGTGTTCCTCCGTGATCGGAGTGTGGGGCGGAAAGGGAACCGCGGCGTACGCGGCGGCGAATCGGATGCTCGACGCGATGGCGCATCAGTTGCGGGCAAGGGGGCTGCGGTGCGTGGCGGTGCGCTGGGGGCTGTGGCAGGGCTCGGCGGAGAGCACGGGAATCGTCGACGCGGATGAGACGGCGCGCGTGCAGCGCACCGGATTGCGGCCGATGCCACCGACGTTGGCTATCGAGGCCAGCCTGTACGACCATGTGGTCGACCCGTTGATACTCGCCGCCGACGCCGACCGGATCCGGCTGTTCTTCGGCAGCCAAGGGCCCGCCGCGGTTTCGGAAGCCCCGGTCACGATCGCCGCCACCACCGCCGAGGCGGTTCGCATCGAACTGGCGGCCGTGCTGAACATCGCCGAAATCGAGGCGCTGAACCTCGACGCGTCACTGTTCGACCTCGGCGTGGATTCGCTGCTCGCACTCGACCTGCGCAAGCGGCTCAAGAAGGCCACCGGCCGGACCGTACCTCTCGCAAAGCTGTTGGGCGGGATCACCGGGGCTGAGCTGATCACCAACCTCGAAGACCACAGAGAGAGTGAAAATTTCGCGTGACTGACACCGACCTCGGTACCCGCATCGACGACGCATCGCGACTGGAGCTGCTGCGCCGCAGGCTTGCCGAACGGGGATTGCGAACCCAAGCGCAGGATACCGACCCCGATAACCTCGACGACCTCACCGACGGTCAGCGCCGCATGTGGTTCGTCCACCAAGCCGACCCCAGCGGCGCGCTGCTGAATGTCTGCGTGTCCTACCGCATCACCGGCGACATCGACTCGTCGCGGCTGCGCGAGGCCGTCGACGCCGTCGCGCGCAAACACACGGTGTTGCGCACCACCTATGAGGTCGACGACAATGGCGCGCCGCGGCGCACGGTCCACGAAGACCTGCGTCCGGGCTGGGCCGAACACGACCTGTCCGAACTGTCCGAGCAGGCCCGTCAACTGCGGCTGGAGGTGCTCGCCCAGCGGGAATTCGCCGCCGCGTTCGACCTCACCAGCGATGCGCCGCTACGCATCACCCTGGTGCGCACCGGTTCCGACGAGCACGTAATGCTGCTGGTGGCCCACCACATCGCGTGGGACGACGGCTCGTGGCGGGTGTTCTTCACCGACCTCACCCGCGCGTACACGGGTGCCGAGCTCGGGCCCGAGCGGAGCCCGACCGTCCTGGCCGGCCCGGACACCACCGAAGCCGATCTGGACTACTGGCGGGCCGTGTTGGCCGATCCGCCTGAGCCACTGGAACTTCCGGGACCCACCGGCTCTGCGGTGCCGACCAGCTGGCGGTCACAACGCAGCACCTTGCGGCTGGAGTCCGACGTGGCCGAGCGGGTGTCCGCGCTGGCGCGGGAGACCGGCTCGACACCGTACATGGTGCTGCTGGCCGCATACGGCGCATTGATCCGCCGCTACACCCACACCGACGATTTCCTGGTCGCCACGCCGGTGCTGAATCGGGGTGCGGGCAGCGACGACGAGATCGGCTATTACGGCAACACGGTCGCGATGCGGCTGCGTCCACGCTCCTCGATGACGTTCCGTGAGTTGCTGTCGCAGACCCGAGACATCGCACTCGGCGCGTTCGCGCATCAACGGATCAACCTCGACAGGGTGGTCCGCGAGCTCAACCCCGACCGCCGGCACGGCGCCGAACGCATGACGCGCGTCAGCTTCGGCTTCCGTGAGCCGGACGGCGGCGGCTTCGCCCCACCCGGCGTACGGTGTGAACGCGCCGAATTGCGTTCCCACATCACGCAGTTGCCGCTCGGGTTCATGGTTGAATTCGACACCACCGGTGCGCTTGTCGAGGCTGAGCATCTCGTCGAGGTCATCGACTCGGCGCTGGCCACCCAATTGCTCCGGCACTACGCCGTGCTGCTGGACGACGCGCTGAGCGAGCCGGACAAACCGCTCTGGCGCCTGGCTCTGATGGACGACGCCGACTCGACGTGGCTGAGCGAGGTGTCGCGCGGCGAGCAGTTCGACACTCCCGCAACCACACTGCCCGCATTGGTGTCGCAGCAGGTTGCTCGCACACCCGACGCGGTGGCCGTCGTGTACGAAGGTACCCACTACACCTACCGCGACATCAACGAAGCGGCGAACCGGGTGGCGCACTGGCTGATCGCGCAGGGCATCGGCACCGAGGACCGCGTCGCCGTGCTGCTCGACAAGTCGCCTGAACTGGTGATCACCGCGTTGGGTGTGGTCAAGGCCGGGGCGGTTTATCTGCCGATCGATCCCACCTATCCCGAAGACCGGCTGTCGTTCATCCTCGGCGACTGCGACGCCAAACTCGTGCTGCGAAAACCGGTCACGGGACTGGACAACTACCGCACCGACGACCCCACCGACGGCGACCGGGTCCGCCCATTGCGGCCCGACAACACCGCATACCTGATCTACACCTCGGGCACCACCGGTCTGCCCAAGGGCGTTCCCGTTCCGCACCGACCGGTCGCGGAGTACTTCGTCTGGTTCAAGGGCGACTATCGGGTCGACGAGAACGATCGGCTGCTGCAGGTCGCCTCGCCGAGCTTTGACGTCTCGATCGCGGAGGTCTTCGGCACGTTGGCGTGCGGTGCGCGGCTGGTGATCCACCGGCCGGGTGGCCTCAACGACATCGGCTATCTCACCGACCTGCTGCGCGACGAAGGCATCACCGCAATGCATTTCGTGCCGTCGCTGTTGGGGTTGTTCCTGTCGCTGCCGGGCGTCAACCACTGGCGGACGTTGCAGCGGGTACCGATCGGCGGTGAACCGCTGCCCGGTGAAGTGGCCGACAAGTTCCATGCGACCTTCGACGCGCTGCTGCACAACTTCTACGGACCCACCGAAACGGTCATCAACGCCAGCCGCTACAAGGTCGAGGGCAAACAAGGCACCCGCATCGTGCCGATCGGGCGGCCCAAGATCAACACCCAACTGCATCTGCTCGATGAAGCGCTGCAACCGGTGCCCGTCGGTGTGATCGGCGAAATCTACATCGGCGGAAACCATGTGGCGCACGGCTATCACCGCAGGCCCGGGTTGACCGCTGAGCGGTTCGTCGCCGACCCGTTCAGCGAAGGTGGCCGGTTGTACCGCTCGGGGGACCTCGCCCGCCGCAATGCCGATGGCGACATCGAATTCGTCGGGCGCGCCGACGAACAAGTCAAGATCCGCGGCTTTCGCATCGAACTCGGCGACGTCGCGGCCGCGATCTCGGTCGATCCCAGTGTCGGGCAGGCGGTTGTGGTGGTCAGCGATCTACCGCAGCTCGGCAAGAGTTTGGTGGCCTATCTGACCCCGGCGGCCGACGCCGACGGAGTCGAGGTCGACCGGATCCGCGCGCGGGTCGCGGCCGCCCTGCCGGAGTACATGGTTCCGGCCGGCTACGTCGTGCTCGACGAGATTCCGATCACCGCACACGGCAAGATCGATCGCGCCGCGCTGCCGACTCCACAGATCCTGTCTGCCACGGAATTCCGTGAGCCGAGCACCGCGACCGAACGTCAACTCGCGGAACTTTTCGCCGAACTCCTCGGCCGCGAGCGCATCGGCGCCGACGACTCGTTTTTCGACCTCGGCGGGCATTCGTTGTTGGCCACCAAACTGGTCGCAGCCGTGCGCACCCGATGCGGCGTCGACATCGGGGTCCGGGAGATCTTCGAGCAGGGTACGCTGGCACGGCTGGCCGCCCACATCGACGCGCTGGCCTCCGGTGAGGCGGCACCTGCGCGGCCGCGGCTGATCGCCGTGCCGCACGACGGACCGGCACCGCTGTCGGCTTCCCAGCTGCGGAGCTGGTTCGCATACCGGGTCGAGGGACCGAGCGCGGTCAACAACATTCCGTTCGCCGCCCGGCTACACGGCCCGTGCGATGTCGACGCGCTGGTCGCAGCCATCGGTGATGTCGTCGACCGTCACGAGATCCTGCGCACCACCTACCGCGAAATCGACGGCGTGCCATACCAGATCGTCAACACCCCGCACCCGGTGACGGTCCGACGCGCTCGTGGAGACGGCGAAGACTGGCTACAGGCCGAACTGGACCGCGAGCGCCGGCACGTCTTTGACCTGGAGCGTGACTGGCCGATTCGGGCGGCCGTATTCAGCACCACTCCGCAAGATCCCGGGTCGCTTCGCTCCAGCCCTCCGGAAGAGCACGTGTTGTCCCTCGTCATGCACCACATCGCCGGCGACCACTGGTCGGCCAACGTGCTGTTCATCGATCTGCTCACCGCCTACCGGGCCCGCCGCGGCGGCCAACCGCCTGCGTGGGCGCCGCTGCCCGTGCAGTACGCCGACTACGGTGTCTGGCAGGCAGCATTGTTGGACGAAAGCACCGGTATCGTTGGCCCGCAACGGGATTACTGGCTGCGACAGCTCGACGGGCTGCCGGAAGAAAACGGCTTACGACCCGACTTCGCGCGCCCGCCGGTGCCCAGCGGTGACGGCGACTCCGTCGAGTTCAGCATCGCCGCCGCCACCCGCGACAAGCTGGCTGCGTTGAGCCGTGAGCTCGGCATCACCGAGTTCATGCTGCTGCAGGCCGCCGTCGCCGTCGTCCTGCACAAGGCGGGAAGCGGGCCGGACATCCCGCTCGGCACCCCGGTTGCCGGCCGCACCGAGGCCGAATTGGACCAGCTCGTCGGGTTTTTCGTCAACTTCGTGGTGCTTCGCAACGACCTGCAGGGCAATCCGACGGTCCGGGAGGTGCTGCGTCGTGCCCGGGAGACAGCGCTGTCGGCGTTCGCGCACCAGGATCTGCCGTTCGACCAGGTGGTGGATGCGGTGAGCCCGGTCCGGACGCTGGCGCGCAACCCGTTGTTCAGTGTGGTGGTGCACGTCCGCGAACAATTGCCGGAAGGCCGCGTCATCGACTCCGGACCCGACGGCGACACGACGTTCACCGCGTTGGAGCCGACGTTCGACGTAGCGCACGCCGATCTGTCGCTGAACTTCTTCGCCACCGATGACGCCTATCGCGGCCACGTCATCTATCGTCCGGAACTCTACGAACGCGCCACTGCGCAACGGTTTGTCCGCTGGGTCGGTCGCGTCCTCGACGCGTTCGCCGACGATCCGGACCAGACGCTGCGGGACATCGAGATAGCCGACGCCGACGAGAAGCGCCGCATCCTCGACGAGTGGGGCGCCGGGCGGGTGTACATCCTCGACGACGCGCTGAAGACGGTTCCGGTCGGTGTGGTCGGCGACATCTACCTTTCAGACGGCCCGCTTGTCGACGGCCGGTGGCGTACCCCGGGCCTCACCGCAACCCGACTGGTGCCCAATCCCTATGCCGGCGAGCCCGGTTCGCGGCTGTACCGCAGCGGCGGGAAGGGACGCTGGATCGACGACGGTCAACTGGAGTTCGTCGAACACACGCCACTGCACACCAAAACCGAGGTGCTGCCGTCAGGTTCAGCACCGCACGAGCCGCCGAGCACCGACACCGAACGCGCGTTGGCCGCGATGCTCGCCGAGATCCTCAGCGTGGACGAGATCGGGCGCTACGACGACTTCTTCGAGCTCGGCGGCGACAGCATCCTGGCCGTGCAGCTGGCCGCGCGGGCCAAGGACGCCGGGATCGGGCTGAAGGCACGCATGGTGTTCGAACATCCCGCGCTGCACGCGCTCGCTGCCGCCGTCGAAGAGGCGGACAGGAGCCCCGAACCCGACGCGGGCGATACGCACCACGAGCCGATGTCGGCTTCCGGGTTGTCGGCCGACGAACTTGCGGCGCTGAGCGCGTCGTGGACCGCGTCGCGGGACGGTGCCCAATGACGTCAACCGACACAAAACCCGCCATCGAAGATGTGATGGCGCTGAGCCCGCTGCAGCAGGGCCTGTTTTCGATGGCCGCCCTCACCGACCGCGAGGACGGCGCTGACCCGTACACCATCGCGATGGCCGCCGATGTCACCGGCCGACTCGACGTCGAGCTGCTGCGCGACTGCGCGGCAACGATGTTGGTGCGTCACCCCAACCTTCGGGCAAGCTTTTTCCGCGGTGAGCTGAGCCGGCCGGTGCAGGTGATCCCGAGCCACGTCGAGGTGCCCTGGCGCCATGTCAGCGCCCGGCCGGAGGACGTCGAGGCCCTGGAAGCCGAGGAGCGCCGCCGCCCGTTCGATCTCGAACGCGGGCCGGCGATCCGGTTCCTGCTCATCGAATTGCCCGACGAGCGTTGGCATCTGGTGGTCGTCGCCCATCACATCGTGATCGACGGGTGGTCGTTGCCGCTGTTCGTCGGCGAGCTCATCACGCTGTACCGCTGTAGCGGTGACACCGCGGCGCTGCCGCCGTCGCCCCGGCCGTACCGCGACTACATCGGTTGGTTGGCCACCCGTGACCCCGAGGCGAGCCGCAGCCTGTGGCGGCAGCACCTGGCAGGCCTGGACGGTCCGACGCTGCTGACACCCGCGCTGACCGGAGCCGAGGCACCGGCCGGCATCCCGCGTCGCACCGAACTGCGGCTCGATCGCCACGCCACCGGCCGCCTGGCCGAAGCCGCCCGCTCCCGTGGTGTCACGGTGAACACCTTGTTCCAAATAGCCTGGGCGACACTGTTGTCGGCGTTCACCGACCGCGGCGACGTGGTCTTCGGCGTGACGGTGTCGGGCCGGCCCAGTGAACTGACCGGCGTCGAGACCATGATCGGCCTGTTCATCAACACCGTGCCACTGCGGGTGAGGCTGAACCCCGCGCAGCCGGTCGGCGCGCAATGCGTCGCGCTGCAACGTGAAGCGGCCGCGCTGCGGGACCACAGCTATCTCGGGCATGCCGAACTCCGGGCACTCGGCGGCGTCGGGGAAATGTTCGACACGCTGCTGGTGTACGAGAACTTCCCGCCCGGCGGGGTGGTCGGCGGTACGGAGTTCACCGCCAACGGCGCGACGTTCTACCCGGCCGCGCTGGAAAGCCTTTCACACTTTCCGGTAACCATCGCCGCGCATCTCACCGACGGTGAACTCATCGTGCTGGTGGAGGTGATTGACGGTGCGCTCGGCCCGATGAGTCCGGAAAGCCTGGGCACGCGCGTGCTTTCGATCGTGCAACGTCTGATCGACCGCTGGGACAGTCCACTTCGCGATGTCGGCGTTCTCCTCGACGATGAGCGCGAGCGCATCCAGGCCCGCGGTGCCACGCGGTCACCGGCGGTGGCCGGCTGCGGCGTGCACACGAAGTTCACCGAAATCGCCGGCGGCCGACTGGGTTCGGTCGCCGTGACGTGGCACAGCGGCCAGATGACCTACCGCGAGCTTGACGAGGCAGCTGACCGTGTCGCCGCGGCACTTGTCGCGCGCGGGGTGCGTAGCGAGACACCGGTCGCGATAAAGCTCTCGCGCGGACCGGATTACGTGGTCTCGATGCTGGGCGTGCTCAAGGCCGGCGGCATGATCGTGCCGCTCGACCCGGCCATGCCCGCCGTGCGCATCGACGACATCCTGGCGCAGGCCGCCGTCCATGTCGTCGTCGACGACGCCCTGATCGCCGCCGCGACCGACGAGCCGCCACCGGACTATCGGCCCGCAACCGTGTGCCCCCAGCAGGCGGCCTACGTCGTGTTCACCTCGGGCACCACCGGCCGGCCGAAAGGCGTTGTCGGCACGCATGAAGCGCTGCTGGCCTACGCCGATGACCACGCGCAGCACATCCTGCGTCCGGCCGCCACCCGCATCGGCCGACCGTTGCGCATCGCACACGCCTGGTCGTTCACCTTCGACGCGGCGTGGCAACCGCTCGCGGCGCTGCTCGACGGACATTCGGTGCACGTCATCGGCGATGAGGTGCAGCGCGACGCCGAGGCACTCGTCGAGACCATCGGGCGGTTCGGCCTCGACATGATCGACACCACGCCGTCGATGTTCGCCCAACTGCACAACGTCGGCCTGCTGTCCACGGTGCCGCTGACGGTGCTGGCCCTCGGCGGGGAAGCCGTCGGGGTCGCAGCCTGGCGACTGATCCAAGATGAATGCGCCCGCACCGGAATGTCGGCCTACAACTGCTACGGGCCCACCGAGACCACCGTCGAGGCGGTCGTCGCCACCATCGCCGAGCACGCACAGCCGTCGATCGGACATCCCACCCGGCCCACCGTTGCGCACGTGCTGGATTCCTGGCTGCGGCCGGTACCGGACGGCGTGGCCGGTGAGCTGTACCTGGCGGGCGATCAGTTGACCCGCGGCTACCTCGGTCGCCCGGCCGAGACTGCGGGCCGCTTCGTCGCGGATCCGTTCGTGCCCGGCCGCCGGATGTATCGCACCGGTGATGTCGTTCGCCGCGGGCCGGACGGGGCTCTGCAGTTCCTGGGCCGCACCGACGATCAGGTGAAGATCCGCGGTTTTCGTGTTGAGCCCAGCGAGATTTCGGCGGTGCTACACAGCCATCCCGCGGTGCGCCATGCCCACGTCGCGGTGCGCCGCCACGCCAGCGGCCCGAGGCTGATCGCGTATGTGGCGGCGGGGGAGAACCCGCCGTCGGTGTCTGAACTGCGCGGCATGCTCACCAAGCGACTGCCGCGCTACCTGGTTCCGCACCACATCGTCGTCGTCGGCGAGCTGCCGCTCACCACGCATGGCAAGGTGGACGAGAGCGCCCTGACCGCAATCGATTTCGGCGAAATTGCCGCGACCGCACCGGAAACCGCCACCGAAGCCGCGCTGGCCGAACTGCTGTGCGACGTCCTGGACGCCCCGCAGGTCGACGTGACCGCCGAGTTCCTGGAGATGGGCCTGGACAGCATCGCCGCGCTATCGCTGGTGCAGGCGGCGCGTCGACGGGGCATCGAGATGCGGGCCCGGTTGATGCTGGAATGCAACACCATCCGGGAACTGGCCGCGGCCATCGACAACGGCGTCGGTCCGCACGGACCCGCGGGCGTCGACGCCGATCGATACGGCGAAGTGCTGCCCGCACCCATCGTCTCCTGGATGTACGAGTGCGGAAATTTCCGCCGGTTCACCCAGGACGTGATCATCGCGCTGCCGCCCGATATGTCCGGCGAGCGACTGGAGGAGGTGCTGCAGGCGCTGCTGGATCGCCACGACATGCTGCGTTCGGTACTGGAAGTCCGCGACGGGCGGTACCGGCTGACCACTCGGCCGCCGGGATCGGTTCGGGCGGCCGATGTTTTGCATCGGGTGGACGCCCCGGCCGAGGCCGCCCTGGCGGCCGAATCGCGCGCCGCGCAGAACCGCATCGACCCGACGACCGGCTCCATGATCCAGGCGGTGTCGTTCGCCGGTCGGCCCGCGTGCCTGCTGATGTGCGTGCACCACCTGGCCACCGATGTGGTGTCGTGGTACGTGATGCTGGCCGGTATGGCGCAGATCGCCGCCGATCTCAATGCCGGCGAAACACCCAAGGTGGCAACGGAATACACCACCTACCGCGAGTTCTGCCAATTGTTGGACGAACGCAGTCGCACCGACGAGGTGACGGCGCAACGTGAGTACTGGACCCGCCAGCTCGGCGCGCCGGACCCGGCGTTGGGCAGGCGCCTGCCGGATCCGACCACTGACACGTGGGGGTCGTTGCGGCGCACCGACGTCGCGACCGACAGCGCGACCACCCGCCGCATTCTCGACAAGGTCGACGGGTCCGGGATCGAGATGCGGGATTTCCTGCTGGCCGCATTGACGATGACCATCACGTCGTGGCAGGTTTCCCGCGGTCAGTCCGCCGAGCATGGCGCGTTGATCGCGCTGGAGGGACACGGCCGCGAAGACAGTCAGTTGGCCAGTTCGGTCGACACCTCGGCGACGGTAGGGTGGTTCACCTCGGTGTACCCGGTGCGATTGGGCGCCGGCGACAAGCCCGTCGATGTGCAGACGGCCCAGCGCGATCCGGACGCCGCGCGGGCATTGGTGGACAACGTGGCCAAAGACGTTGCCGCCGTGCCCAACCGCGGCCTGGACTACGGGCTGCTGCGCTACCACCGCGCCGATCCCGCTCTCGTCGCAGCGCGCCACCCGCAGGTCGAGTTCAATTACATCGGCCGCTACGACCTCAGTGCCGACCCCGCCGTGCGGGCGGGCGCCGACACCTCGCCGTGGTCACTGATCACCGACGCCGCGCTCAACGAACAGCTGCCACTGGCGCCGGAACCCGATCTGCCGCTGCGCTATACGTTCGACGTCATCGCTGTCGTGACCTCCACCACCGAAGGGCCGCAGCTGATGACGAGCTGGCGGCGGAGCGAGAAGCTTTCCACAGCAGCGGAACTCGACGAGTTGGCGGAGTTGTGGCGCCGCGCCATAGACGTGTTGGGGGAGGCCCTGTGAGTGCAACGCTGGCCGTTGTCGGCGCCGGCGCCAAAGCGGTCGCCGTCGCCGCCAAGGCCGCCGAACTGCGCACGATGGGAGTCGATGTCCCGGACGTCATCGCCGTCGAACGCACGGGAATCGCGGCCAACTGGCAGGCCAGCGGCGGCTGGACCGACGGGCAGCACCGGCTGGGCACGAGCCCGGAGAAGGACGTCGGGTTCCCGTACCGGTCGTCGCTGGTGCCGCGCCGCAACGCCGAACTCGACGAGCGGATGACCCGGCACAGCTGGCAGTCGTATCTGATCGCGACCGGACAGTTCGCCGAATGGGTGGACCGCGGCCGGCCCGCGCCCACGCATCGCAGGTGGAGCCAGTACCTGCGTTGGGTGGCCGACAACATCGACATGACTGTGATAGCCGGTGAGGTGCAACGCATCTCGGTGTCCGAACGGCGATGGGCGCTGCACACCCACGAGACCACGGTGCACGCCGACGCGGTGATGATCTCCGGCCCGGGGCAGGCCGAACGATCCATCCTGCCCGGCAACCCGCGGGTGCTGTCCATCGCGCAGTTCTGGCACCGCGCCGCGGCACACGAGCTGATCGTCGCCGAGCGGGTCGCAGTGATCGGTGGCGGGGAGACCGCCGCGTCGATGCTCAATGAGCTGTTCCGGCATCGGGTTTCGACCATCACCGTGATCTCACCGCAGGTGACGCTGTTCACCCGGGGTGAGGGCTTCTTCGAGAACACGCTGTTCTCCGATCCGACCGGCTGGACCGAACTGACGCTGGCCGAACGCCGTGATGCGTTGGCCCGCACCGACCGTGGCGTGTTCTCGGCGCGGGTGCAGGACGCCCTGCTTGCCGACGACCGGATCCGTCACTTGCGGGGTCGAGTCGCGCACGCTGTGGCCCGCGACGAGAAGATCCGGCTGACCCTGCAGACCGAGCGGGGCAGCGAACGCCTGGAGACCGTGCACGGTTTCGACCTGGTGATCGACGGGTCGGGAGCCGACGCGCTGTGGTTCGTGCCGCTGCTGGGTCAAGACGCGCTCGACCTACTGGAGCTCGGGCTCGGTGGTCCGCTGACCGGTGAGGCGCTGCAGCAAAGCATCGGTTACGACCTCGCGGTCACCGACGTCGTCCCGAAGCTGTTCTTGCCCGGGCTGTCCGGGCTCACCCAGGGCCCTGGGTTTCCCAACCTCAGTTGCCTGGGGCTGCTGTCCGACCGAGTCCTGGGATCCGACTATTCAGCAAGTGCCGACACCACGATCAGGAGTAGCGATGAGCACCAACCCATTCGATGACGAGAACGGCACCTTCTATGTGCTGGTCAACGAGGAGGACCAACACAGCTTGTGGCCGACTTTCGCCGACGTCCCCGCGGGCTGGCGGGTGGTGTTCGGTGAGAGCACCCGCGCCGACTGCCTGGCTTATGTCGAACAGAACTGGACCGACCTGCGCCCGCGCAGCCTGCGTGAGGCGATGGTCAGCGATTAACTCGCTACGTGCCCTGCGGCAGGATGCCGTCCATGCCGTCCATGTCGAAAATGCGGGCATGCAGGACGGTGCGG
This sequence comes from Mycobacterium hubeiense, assembly GCF_002838065.1. Taxonomy (GTDB): domain Bacteria; phylum Actinomycetota; class Actinomycetes; order Mycobacteriales; family Mycobacteriaceae; genus Mycobacterium; species Mycobacterium hubeiense. The sequence continues at coordinate 59,551 of NZ_PIZU01000019.1, forward strand.
TTGCGCAGCGCGGCCCGCACCGCCCGGTGCAGGCCGTCCTCCAGGTACACCACGCCCTTCCACTTCACGGCGTGGGGAAACAAATCGCCATAGAACGTCGAATCCTCCGACAGCAAACGATCCAGCGCCAACACGGTCGTCGTCGTCACGATCTCGTCCAACCGGATTTGCCGCGGCGGGATCTGCGACCAGTCCCGATGACTCAGGCCATGGTCCGGATAGGGTTTGCCGTCGCGGACGCCCTTGAAGATCACCGCTGATCCGCCCCGCTGATCCGCCCCCGTCCCCTTCGCGTCAGCATGAAAAGTAAGGCTAGTCCCTGGGCGCCAGCGCCGTCAGCATCACGCTCTTGACAGCGCCACGCTCATGTGCGCGGAGAACGGGCTGATGATGACCGTAAAATGGGCGAGAACTAGGTGCGAGTGGGAGGTGAACAGTGGGTAGTGCCGACGACCGTCGCTTCGAGGTGCTGCGTGCGATCGTCGCCGACTTCGTTGCCACCAAGGAGCCCATTGGCTCCAAAACCCTTGTCGAGCGCCATAACCTCGGTGTTTCCAGTGCGACCGTGCGCAACGACATGGCGGTGCTGGAGGCGGAGGGTTACATCACTCAGCCGCATACCAGCTCCGGGCGAATCCCGACAGAGAAGGGTTACCGCGAATTCGTCGACCGGCTCGACGACATCAAGCCGCTGTCGTCGTCGGAGCGACGCGCGATCCTGAAGTTCCTGGAATCCGGCGTCGACCTCGATGACGTGCTGCGTCGCGCGGTGCGGCTGCTGGCGCAGCTGACTCGCCAGGTCGCGGTGGTGCAGTACCCCACCTTGTCGACGTCGAGCGTGCGCCACCTGGAGGTGGTGGCGTTGACGCCCGCGAAGCTGTTGCTGGTGGTGATCACCGACACCGGCCGCGTCGATCAGCGGATCGTGGAACTCGGCGACGCCATCGACGAGCACGAGCTGACCCAGTTGCGGGACCTGCTGGGCCAGGCGCTGGAGGGCAAGCCGCTGGCGGCGGCGTCGGTTGCGGTGTCCGAGCTGGCCAGCCACCTCAACGGCCACACCGGCCTGGCCGTCGCGGTCGGCCGCTGCGCGACGGTGCTGGTGGAGACGCTGGTCGAACACCACGAGGAGCGGTTGCTGCTCGGCGGTACCGCCAACCTGACTCGCAACACCGCGGATTTCGGCGGTTCGTTGCGCTCGGTTCTCGAGGCGCTCGAAGAACAGGTGGTGGTATTGCGTCTGCTGGCGGCGCAGCAGGAGGCCGGCAAGGTGACGGTGCGCATCGGCCACGAGACCGAGGCCGAAGAGATGGCGGGCGCGTCGGTGGTGAGCACGGCGTACGGCTCGTCGGGCAAAGTGTATGGCGGCATGGGTGTGTTAGGGCCCACGCGAATGGACTATCCGGGAACTATCGCTAATGTCGCTGCGGTTGCTTTGTACATCGGCGAAGTCTTAGGCAGCCGCTAACACCGGCATTCGAAAGGTCAGGCGTGGCACGCGACTATTACGGCCTGCTCGGAGTGAGCAAGGGCGCCAGTGATACGGAGATCAAACGCGCCTATCGGCGATTGGCCCGCGAGCTGCATCCCGACGTCAACCCCGACGAGGAGGCTCAGGCGCGGTTCCGGGAGATCAGCGTCGCCTACGAGGTGCTCAGCGATCCGGAGAAGCGCCGCATCGTCGACCTCGGCGGCGACCCGATGGAGACCGCGAGCGCTGCGGGCAACGGCTTCAGCGGCTTCGGCGGTCTCGGCGATGTCTTCGAGGCCTTCTTCGGCGGCGGTACCGCCTCGCGCGGACCCATCGGCCGGGTCCGGCCGGGTTCGGATTCGTTGCTGCGGATGCGGCTTGACCTGGAGGAATGCGCCACCGGCGTGACCAAACAGGTCACCGTTGACACCGCCGTGCTGTGCGACCTGTGCCACGGCAAGGGCACCCACGGCAATTCCACGCCCGTCACCTGTGACACCTGCGGCGGGCGCGGCGAGATCCAGACCGTGCAGCGCTCGCTGCTCGGACAGGTGATGACGTCACGGCCGTGCCCGGTCTGCGGCGGGGTGGGCGAGGTCATTCCCGACCCGTGTCACCGCTGCGGCGGTGACGGCCGGGTACGCGCGCGGCGCGATATCAGCGTCAAGATCCCGGCCGGCGTGGGCGACGGGATGCGGGTGCGGCTGGCCGCGCAGGGCGAAGTCGGGCCCGGCGGCGGGCCGGCGGGCGATCTCTATGTCGAGGTGCACGAGAAGCAGCACCCCACGTTCGTCCGCGACGGCGATGACCTGCACTGCACCATTTCGGTGCCGATGGTCGACGCCGCGTTGGGCACCACGGTTACCGTCGACGCGATCCTCGACGGGCCGACGGAGATCACCATCCCTGCGGGCACCCAACCCGGTGCCATCACCACGCTGCGTGGCCACGGCATGCCGCATCTGCGCTCGGGCGTGCGCGGCGACCTGCATGCGCACATCGACGTCGTGGTGCCCACCCGCCTCGACAACGAGGACATCGAGCTGCTGCGCAAGTTCAAGGAGCGCCGCACTCGCGACGAGGCGGAGGTGCGCTCGACGCAGGCGCCGGCGTCGACCGCGAGCGGTTTGTTCAGCCGGCTGCGCGAGACCTTCACCGGTCGCTAGTGCCCATGCGCCGCGAGGACGGTTAGCGCCATGTCGCGCGCGATGTTCTATGTCGACGCGCTACCCGAGGTTGGTGATGTGGCGGTCGTGGACGGCGACGAGGGTTTTCACGCCGCCAATGTCCGGCGCATCCGCCCCGGCGAGCAGATCGATCTCAGCGATGGCGCCGGCGCGCTGGCGCACTGCGTCGTCGAAGACGTCGGCAAAGGTCGGCTGACGGCGCGGCTGCTGGAGCGTTGGCAGGTCGCGCCGGCCACGCCGAGCGTCACCGTCGTGCAGGCATTGCCGAAATCCGATCGCTCCGAGCTGGCCATCGAGTTGGCGACGGAGGCCGGAGCGGACGCGTTTGTGGCTTGGCAGGCGTCGCGCTGTGTGGCCCGTTGGGAGGGCTCGGCGCGGGTCGAGAAAGGACTGCGACGCTGGCGTGCGGTGGCCCGTTCGGCGGCCCGCCAATCGCGGCGTCCGTACATCCCGGCGGTCAGCGGTGTGGTGACGACGGGGGAGCTGGTGCGACGGGTCAGTGACGAGGTTGCGGCCGACGGTGTGGTGCTGGCTCTGCACGAGGCGGCTACCGAGCCATTCGCCAAAGTCTCTCTGTCGCATACTGATTCGGTGATGTTGATCGTCGGACCGGAAGGAGGCATTAGCGACGAGGAGATCGACGCACTCGCTGGGGCGGGGGCTGTGCCAGTGCGGCTCGGCCCCACGGTATTGCGCACGTCGACGGCCGCGGCCGTCGCGCTGGGAGCGCTCGGTGTGCTGACGCCGCGCTGGGATTGAAACAGCACCCGACCCCGAACAGGTGTATCACTGAAGGCGTTGAGCGACAACTGAAGTCGCTTATGGCACGAGGATAAAGCCGCCAAGCGGATCGAGGGCGACTCAGATTCTAGCTAGCGGAGGGGAGTGTCAGCTGGAGAGCACCAGTGCCTAACGGCTCCAGCATCACGTCGGCGGGCCAACTCACGCGGTGGTCCTCTCTCCTTCAGGATTTCATCGAGCGGATCGGTCGGTGGCGGCTCGCCTTGAGGGTGATCGAGCGCCTGTCAGCACCTTTCTCTTCAGCGTTCCGGTCCTGGGGGATCATTTCCGGCGAGAGCGGCGGCACTGGCCTGCAGTTTTGAGCCGACCTGCGTGTCCTCGGAAGCCAGGATGCTGGCCCACTTGGTGATGTCGGCGTGGTGTTCTTCGGCTTGGGCTTTGCGCTCCAGATAGTGGTTCATCTCGCGGGCGGTGTAGCGGCGCGTGTCCGTGACCGTCAAATTTTCCGCTACCAGAAACTCGTTCTGTTCGGCCTCGGATATTGCGTGCAGTGCGCGCTCACGGACCTGGTATAGGTTGCCAGACCCAAGATCGGCCACCTTCGCCTGTATCAGCGGCATCACCATCCCACTCAGTGCCGCCGGGCGCGGAGAGCTGCTGGACGTGTCCATCGGCGGCAATCTCAAGACGCTCTGCGGCAGCCCTGTACTGGCTCGCCCTGCACCTACTACTACCCCCGCTAATCGTGACGATTCTGCAGTTAGTGGAGTGGCGCCCCTGGTCAGAGGCAGTTTCGAGGTAGATCGCGACCGGTTCCATCTCGTCTTTTCCGCCGCACAGACCCCCACGGGGAGTGAACGACCATGTCCCCTGCCTTCGCGCGCTTGCTTGCCGCATAGCCGAGCGCGCTTAACCGCTGGGATGTGTCGGCACCCGGCGGTAAACTGGTCGCTCAGCAGCAACAACACCGGCGACAACCAGGAAGCAGGCAGAAAACCCCACGTGACGCCCCGCGAGACGAACGCTGACTCGTCGCCGGACGCCCCGGTACGCAGCAGCATCGATGTTCCGCCCGACTTCGTCATGGGCCTCCTGGGTTCCGCCGACGAAAATCTGCGCGCCCTCGAAGACCTCCTTTCCGCCGATATCCACGTACGCGGCAACGAGCTGACCCTGACCGGCGAACCGGCCGATGTTGCGTTGGCCGAACGCGCTGTTTCCGAGCTCATCGCGATCGTGTCCAGTGGCCAGCCGTTGACCCCGGACGCCGTGCGGCACAGCGTCGCCATGCTGACGGGGACGGAGGGCGAGTCGCCGGCCGAAGTGCTCACCCTCGACGTTTTATCGCGGCGCGGCAAGACGATTCGGCCCAAGACGCTGAACCAGAAGCGCTACGTCGACGCAATCGACGCGCACACCATCGTTTTCGGTATCGGTCCGGCCGGAACCGGCAAGACCTATCTGGCGATGGCCAAGGCGGTCAGTGCGCTGCAGGCCAAACAGGTCGCCCGGATCATTCTCACCCGTCCTGCGGTGGAAGCCGGTGAGCGCCTTGGCTTCTTACCGGGCACGCTGAGCGAAAAGATCGACCCGTATCTGCGGCCGCTGTACGACGCGCTGTACGACATGATGGATGCCGAGCTGATCCCGAAGCTGATGAGCGCCGGCATCATCGAAGTAGCGCCGCTCGGGTATATGCGGGGACGAGCACAACCGAAATTCACAAACGTCTTGACCCCCAACGGCTTCCGGCCGATTGGTGAACTTCAGGTCGGCGATTTTGTGATCGGCTCTGACGGGCGGCCGACTGAAGTTCTGGGTGTCTATCCGCAGGGCTTCAAGGAGATCTACCGCGTATACACACAAGATGGTTCGTCAACGCTAGCGTCAGGTGACCATCTCTGGTCGGTATATACACGTCACGACAGGGCCAGAGGGAAGCCGGCGCGCGTCCTGCAGACAAAGGAGATGATCGGCAACCTCCGCGCTGCGCACTACCACCGTTATGAGCTGCCCCTTTTGGAGGCTCCGGTAGATTTCGAGCGCCGGCCGGTGCCGTTGGATCCATATGCCCTCGGGCTTTTGCTTGGAGATGGGTGCTTCTCCTGCAGCGCTACACCGACATTCGCAACCACTGATCCGGAACTGGCGGAAGAGCTTAAACGCTTGATTCCGGGCATCAAGGTCACACGCAAAACCGAAGTCGACTACGTACTCGGCAGAAGTTGCGGCCGCGGCGGCGATACCACTGTTGCCAACCCAATCACAAGGGCGATGCGCGAGTTGGGGCTCTTAGGGGCCAAGTCGAGCACCAAATTTGTTCCCACGGACTACCTCTTTAACTCGGCCGAGGTCCGACTTGCCGTTCTGCAGGGTCTCTTCGACTCCGACGGTGGCCCCGTAACTCAGCAGGGACGTAACTGCCGCATACAGTTCGCAACTGTCTCCGATCGCCTCCGCGACGATGTGATGTTTCTGGTCCAGTCGCTCGGCGGCGTCGTCTACCAGCGCACGAGGAAAGCCCTCGGGCGCAAGCCGGGGCTCGCGCGCGGTCGCCCAGTGCATCACCGTTCGGATGCACACATTCTTGACATCCGGCTGCCCGCATGCGTCGCCCCCTTCCGGCTCGCTCGCAAGGCAGCAAAGTACGACACCACCGGCGGCGGTCGGCCCATGCGGTTCATTGACCGCATCGAGCCGGAGGGCACGGAAGAAGCCGTCTGTATCCGCGTCGCTGCCGCCGATTCCCTGTACGTCACAGAGAATTTCCTGCTCACGCATAACACCCTCAACGATGCGTTCATCATCCTCGACGAGGCGCAGAACACCACTGCCGAACAGATGAAGATGTTTCTGACGCGGCTTGGCTTCAACTCGAAAGTCGTTGTCACCGGCGACGTTACACAGATCGACCTACCCGGTGGTGCGACCTCCGGCCTGCGCGCCGCTATGCGGATTCTCGAGGGCATCGACGATATCCACTTCGCCGAACTCACCAGCGCCGACGTGGTGCGCCACCGCTTGGTCTCCGAAATCGTCGACGCCTACGCGAAATACGAGGAGCCCGCGCTGATGAACCGTGCGCAACGGCGCGCTTCCGGAGCCCGGCCTACCCGCCGGTGAACGCCGCATGAGCATCGAGGTTTCCAACGAGTCGGGCATCGACGTGTCCGAAACCGAGCTGATCAGCGTCGCCCGGTTCGTCCTCGAGAAGATGAAAGTGAATCCGGCGGCCGAGCTTTCGATGGTTCTGCTCGACAAGCCCGCGATGGCGGATCTGCACATGCGCTGGATGGACCTGCCGGGACCGACCGATGTGATGAGCTTTCCGATGGACGAGCTCGAGCCCGGCGGCCGGCCCGACGCGCCCGAACCGGGACCGGCGATGCTCGGCGACATCGTGTTGTGCCCCGAGTTCGCCGCCGAACAGGCCGCCGCGGCCGGCCACCCGCTCGGCCAGGAATTGGCACTGCTCACGGTGCACGGGGTGCTGCATCTGCTCGGCTACGACCACGCCGAGCCCGACGAGGAGAAAGAGATGTTCGCCCTGCAGCGCCAACTCCTCGAAGAGTGGGTGGCCGCCCAGGTCGAGGCCTACCACAAGGACCGTCGGACCGAGAAGGATCGGCGCCTGCTGGACCAGTCCCGATACTTCGACGAGCCGTGAAACCTATAGCCCCGTTACTCGGAGCGATTGCGCTCATCGGCCTCGGTGGGCTGTTTGCCGCCGTCGACGCTGCGCTCAGCACGGTGTCGATGGCCAGGGTCGAAGAGTTGGTACGCGAAGAACGCCCCGGTGCGGTGCGACTGGCGAAGGTCGTCGCCGAGCGGCCGAAGTACATCAATCTCATTGTGCTGCTGCGCATTACCTGCGAAGTGACCGCCACGGTGCTGCTGGTGTCCTACCTCGGCGGGCACCTCGGAGTGGGCTGGGGGCTGGTCGCGGCGGCGGCCATCATGGTGGTGGTCAGCTTCGTCGCGATCGGGGTCGGCCCGCGTACCGTCGGCCGGCAGAATGCGTATCCGATCGCGCTGGTGAGTGCCCTTCCGCTGCAAACGATCTCGGTACTTCTCACTCCGATCAGCCGACTACTTGTGTTGATCGGTAACGCACTGACACCGGGCCGTGGGTTCCGCAACGGCCCGTTCGCCTCCGAAATCGAACTGCGTGAGGTCGTCGACTTGGCCCAGCAGCGCGGTGTCGTCGCCGACGACGAACGCCGGATGATCCAGTCCGTGTTCGAACTCGGCGACACACCCGCCCGTGAGGTGATGGTGCCGCGCACCGAGATGGTCTGGATCGAAAGCGACAAGACCGCCGGCCAGGCGACATCGCTGGCGGTGCGCAGCGGGCATTCACGCATCCCGGTGATCGGCGAGAACGTTGACGACATCGTCGGCGTTGTCTATCTCAAAGACCTTGTCCAGCAGACGTATTACTCCACCAACGGGGGGCGTGACACCACCGTCGCGCAAGTGATGCGGCCGGCGGTGTTCGTACCGGACTCCAAACCGCTGGACGCACTGCTGCGCGAGATGCAGCGCGACCGCAATCATATGGCGCTGCTGGTGGACGAATACGGCGCCATCGCCGGGCTGGTGACGATCGAGGACGTGCTGGAGGAGATCGTCGGCGAGATCGTCGACGAGTACGACGCCGGCGAAGTGGTGCCGGTGGAAGAGCTGGGCGACAAGCGTTTCCGCGTCTCGGCGCGGCTGCCGATCGAGGACCTGGGCGAGCTGTACGACATCGAGTTTCCCGAGGACCTCGACGTCGACACCGTCGGCGGCCTGGTGGCCCTCGAATTGGGCCGCGTGCCGCTGCCCGGCGCCGAGGTGACGTGGGACGGTCTGCGTCTGCGCGCCGAAGGCGGCCCAGACCATCGCGGCCGCGTGCGAATCGGCACCGTTCTGGTCAGTCCCACGGAGCCGCAGGAAGGGGAGCAATGACCGAGCTCGACGCCGAGGACACCAAGCTGGTGGTGCTGGCCCGTGGTGCGATGGGACGTGCCGAAGCATCCAGCGGAGCGGCGGGGCGCGACGCCGACGGCCGCACCTACGCCGGCGCCCCGGTTGTCCTGAACGCGCTGCGGCTCACCGCATTGCAGGCTGCTGTCGCAGCCGCCGTGTCCAGCGGTGCCACGGGTCTGGAGGCCGCCGTGCTGGTCGGCGGGGCGGCCGACGATCCCGGCGTCGCCGCGGTGCACGAGCTTTCGGGTGAGGCGAAGGTCATCGTCACCGACCGCGCGGGCACCCCGGTATGACCGTCGCGAGTATGAAGCCACTGCGAAATATCGCGCCGAAACTCGCGCTGAGTTCACACTCGGCGCGACCCGGATGCCGCGCATGACGCCAGAATTCCGCTCCGGCTTCGTCTGCTTCGTCGGCAGGCCCAACACCGGCAAGTCAACGCTGACCAACGCGCTCGTCGGCGCCAAGGTCGCCATCACGTCGAATCGGCCGCAAACCACTCGGCACACCATCCGCGGCATCGTGCACCGCGAGAACTTCCAGATCATCCTCGTCGACACACCGGGCCTGCACCGGCCCCGCACGCTGCTGGGTCAGCGGCTCAACGAGCTGGTCAAAGACACCTACTCCGAGGTCGACGTCATCGGCCTGTGCATACCCGCCGATGAGGCGATCGGACCCGGCGACCGGTGGATTCACCAGCAGATCCGCACCGTCGCACCGAAGACCACGCTCGTCGCGATCGTCACCAAGATCGACAAGGTGCCCAAGGATCGGGTGGCCGCGCAGCTGCTGGCGGTCAGTGAGCTCGTCGGGCCGGACACCGAAGTCGTTCCGGTGTCGGCCACCACAGGCCAACAGCTCGACGTGCTTATCGACGTGCTCGCGGCAGCACTGCCGGAGGGCCCGCAGTTCTATCCCGACGGCGAGCTCACCGACGAGCCGGAGGAAACGCTGATGGCCGAGCTGATCCGCGAGGCCGCGTTGGAAGGTGTGCGCGACGAACTTCCGCATTCGCTGGCCGTCGTCATCGACGAGGTCAGTCCCCGCGAGGGCCGCGACGACCTCATCGACGTGCACGCGATCCTCTACGTCGAACGCGACAGCCAGAAGGGCATCGTCATCGGCAAGGGCGGTGCCCGGCTGCGCGAAGTCGGCACCGCGGCACGCACTCAGATCGAGAAGCTGCTCGGCACCAAGGTGTATCTGGATCTGCGCGTCAAGGTCGCCAAAAACTGGCAGCGCGACCCAAAACAGTTGGGCCGCTTGGGCTTCTAGAACGCGTCAGCTCTGCGCGCCCGAGCCCGGTTCTCCGAACGGCCTGCCGGGCCCGTGCACCGGGGGCGCGGCGTCGCCCTTGCCGTAGACGGCCACCACCACGGTGCGGTCGATAGCGTTCGCCGACCACACGCCGATGTCGACGTTCGAACAGTCCGACATGATCGCGTAGTAGTCCGGCCGGTAATACCACCGGTTCATGATCTCGATGCCGCTGATCGCCAGCGCCGGGTTGATCGCCACCGTCTCGGCCACCGCGCCGGCGTAGCCCGCATTGCGGGCTCGGTCGGCCACCGTGGACCCGTCCGAGCCGATGTCGCCGTCCAATGCGCGGTTGTTGAGCACGTCGTTGGTGTGCCACTCGGCGGCCAGGCGCAGCTTCGGATTGATCTTGATGTCGGTGTCGCAGCCGGCCTTCCGCTGCACGGTGTAGACGTTGGCCACCACGCCGTCGTTGAGCCGTTTGTTGTCCGCCGCGGCGCTCGGCATGCCGGCGACCGCCGCGCCCGCGACGGCCACCGCGGGCAGTATGTGCAACCAGCGAAGTGTCACGGTCGAGACCTTACGCGACGTCACCGGTCAGCGAAGCCTCACGAGCGTTAATCGCGGCCGCTGCCCGGGATACATCGGTTTCCCCTGCAGCCGCGGTGGCTGCTGGCTTCGCCGCAGGTGGGACGATGCTGCGGCCCTCGGGGACATTCCACCAGACCTTGGGCTGCTTCGCCGACCATCCGTTGAGCGCTTCGAGCTCAGCGGCCAGGGAGATCAGCAGTGGCTCGCTGTTGGCGGGGCCCATCAGCTGCACCCCGATCGGCAGTCCTTCCGAGGTGAACCCGGCCGGCACGTTGATCGACGGCCACCCGAGCAGATTCCACGGCCAGGTCACCGGGCACGCCTTGATCATCGTGCGGTCGGTCGCCAACCCGCCGAGTTCGTCGAACTCATGCACCAGCGGCGGCGGCTGCGCGGTGGTCGGCGCCAACACCACGTCGGCGATGTTGAAGATGAAGCCGATGCGCCGCTGCGCCTCGGCCTCGCGCGCCCGCGCCTTACGCAACACGTGTTTCGACAGCAGCCGGCCCATCCGCATGTTGGCCATGGTGCGCTTGTCCCAATTGGCCGCCCCGTCGAGCCGATGAGCCCAGTCCAGCAGGCCCGACGTGGACCGCGCCAGGAAATTCCACGACATGCCCAGGCTGTAGTCGGGGTCGTTCGCGCGCACCCGGTGGCCCAGCTGCTCGAGCTGACCTGCGACGGTTTCCAGTGCATCGCGGATCTCCGGGTGCAGCTTGGCCCGAAAGAACGTGAACGGGAACTTGGTGGACATCGCGATCCGCAGCGGTCCCGGCGCCCGTCCCACATAATCCGACACGGTTACCGGCGGCGGTTGATGCAGATCGCCGACGACGGTTCCGGACGCCGCGTCGAGCACCAAGGCGGCGTCGGTGACGGTGCGCGCCAACACACCGTTGACCGTGATGCCGTTGAACGCCTCGGGCAGCGGCCATGTGGAGATGCGGCCCCGCTGCGGTTTGACGCCCACCAGATGCGTCCACGCCGCCGGTATCCGCACGCTGCCCGCGCCGTCGGAGCCGATCGCCGCGGTCACCAGGCCGGCGGCCACCGCCGCCGCGCTGCCTCCCGACGAACCGCCCGGGGTGTGCTTGCGCGACCACGGATTGCGGGTGTGGCCGAACGCCGGCCCGCTGGTGAACGGCCACTGACCGAGCTCGCAGGTGTTGGTCTTGCCGACGATGACGGCGCCGGCCGCCCGCAGTCGTCGCACCACTTCGGAGTCGGTGGTCGCAGGCCGGAAGTTGCCGTCGGCGCCGAACCTCGTCGGCACACCCGCCACGTCAACGTCGTCCTTGACCGCGATCGGAATGCCCAACAACGGAAGTTGTTCGCCCGCCGCACGTTTGCGGTCGGCCTCCGCGGCGTCGGCCAGGGCCTGTTCGGTCAGCACCACCCGAAATGCGTTGAGAGTGGACTGGCTGGCGGAAATGGCGTGAAGCGATCGCCGTACCAGTTCGTCGGAGGTGGCTGTGCCGCTGGCGAGCTGGTAAAGCTGATCGGTGAGGGTGGGAAAGCAGGCGCCGTTGGTAGAAGTCTCGACCATCACTGTAGAGAATATCGGCGTTGCCAACCCGAATCTGTCGGTTCGCGGTGGGAGACTGTGCCGATGCGGTTGTACCGGGACCGAGCGGTGGTGCTGCGTCAGCACAAGCTCGGCGAGGCCGACCGGATCGTCACCTTGCTCACCCGTGAGCACGGCTTGGTCCGGGCGGTCGCCAAAGGGGTGCGCCGGACGCGCAGCAAGTTCGGCGCCCGGCTGGAGCCGTTCGCGCACATCGACGTTCAGCTGCATCCTGGCCGCAACCTCGACATCGTCACTCAGGTGCAGGCCATCGACGCCTTCGCCACCGACATCGTCAACGATTACGGCCGCTACACCTGCGCCTGCGCGATGCTGGAGACCGCCGAACGCCTGGCCGGGGAGGAACGGGCGCCGGCACCCGCATTGCACCGGCTGACCGTGGCCGCACTGCGCGCGGTCGCCGACGGCAGCCGGCCCCGCGAACTGGTGCTCGACGCGTATTTGTTGCGCGCCATGGGGATCGCCGGCTGGGCGCCCGCCATCACCGAATGCGCCCGCTGCGCCGCACCCGGCCCGCATCGGGCGTTCCACGTCGCTGCGGGCGGCAGCGTGTGCGTGCACTGCCGCCCGTCCGGATCGGCCACACCGCCGCAGGGCGTGCTGGATTTGATGGCCGCACTGCACGACGGCGACTGGGAGTTCGCGCAGGCCTCCCCGCAGTCCTATCGCAGCCAGGCCAGCGGGCTGGTCGCCGCGCATCTGCAGTGGCATCTGGAGCGTCAGCTGCGCACATTGCCGCTGGTGGAACGCGTGTACCGGGTCGATCGCACACTCGCCGAGCACCGCATGTCACTGGTCGGGCAGGATGTCAGCCATGGCGGTACAGCGGCTGCGCAAGGAGGAATACCCCCAGCTGCCTCCGGCGCCTGACGACTATCCGACCTTTCCCGACAAGTCGACGTGGCCGGTGGTTTTCCCGGACCTGCCACCCCACACCAACGGCAGGTTCGCCCGTCCGCCGCAGCACACCAGCAAGGCCGCCGCGCCGAAGATCCCGGCCGACCAGGTGCCCAACCACGTGGCCGTGGTGATGGACGGCAACGGACGCTGGGCCACCCAGCGCGGGCTGCACCGCACCGAGGGCCACAAGATGGGTGAGGCGGTGCTGATCGACATCACTTGCGGCGCCATCGAAATCGGCATCAAGCACCTCACGGTGTACGCGTTCTCCACCGAGAACTGGAAGCGCAGCACCGAAGAGGTGCGGTTCCTGATGGGATTCAACCGCGAAGTGGTCCGCCGGCGCCGGGAAAACCTCAACGACATGGGTGTGCGGATGCGTTGGGTCGGCTCCCGTCCGCGTATGTGGCGCAGCGTCATCAAAGAGTTCGACATCGCCGAGCAGATGACCGTCGGCAACGACGTCATCACCATCAACTACTGCGTGAACTACGGCGGCCGCACCGAAATCGTCGAGGCGGCAAGGCAACTCGCTCAAGAGGCGGTGGATGGCAAGATCAACCCCCGTCGCATCACCGAGGCCACCTTCGCCAAGCACCTGCACCGCGCCGACATCCCCGACGTTGACCTGTTCATCCGCACGTCGGGGGAGCAGCGGGCCAGCAACTTCCTGCTCTGGCAGGCGGCGTACGCCGAGTTCGTCTTCCAGGACAAGCTGTGGCCCGACTACGACCGCCGCGACCTGTGGGCGGCATGCGAAGAGTACGTGAACCGCAACCGCCGATTCGGTAGGGCCTGATGGAGCTTGCGCAGCGGTTGGCCGCCGTCCTCGACGAAATCCTGCCGGTGCAGCAGGAATCCGACGGCGCGGTCACCGTGCACCACGACGACACCTTCGCCTCGTTGCGGGTGGTGACGATCGCCGAGGGTCTCGACATGGTGTCGCTGACGCAGATCCTCGCGTGGGATCTGCCGCTGGACGCGCGCGTTCGCGCCAAGGTGGCCAGGCACGCCCACGACACCCTGTTGGGCACGGTCTCGCTGGTGGAAAAGATCTCGCAGACCACCACCGCCAAGAAGAACTCCAAAAAGATCGCGGATGTGATGCTGCGCTATAACTTTCCGGCCGGCGGGCTCACCGACGATGCGCTGCGCACCCTGATCCTGATGGTGCTGGCCACCGGTGCCGACGTCCGCCGGGCCCTGGTCGGCTGAGCGGTCAGCCACCGCCAGTCTGTTGTTATCGAGGTCGGTTCTCGAAAAACCTCTCGCTAACGACAGTCTCGCGGAGGCGAGGCGCGGCTCAGCCGCCCGCGCAGTCGCCACACACCCCGAAGATCTCGATGGTGTGGCTGACGTCGGAGAACCCGTGTTCGCGGGCAACCTCGGCGGCCCACGCCTCGACGTCTCCGCCCTGGATCTCGACGGTGGCGCCGCACGTGCGGCAGACCAGGTGATGGTGGTGATGTTCGGAGCAGCGGCGGTACACCGATTCGCCGGTGTCGGTGCGCAACGTGTCGACGAGCCCGGCCGCCGCCATCGACTGCAGGGTGCGATAGACCGTCGTCAGCCCGATGCCCTCACCGCGGCGACGCAGCTCGTCGTGCAGCTCCTGGGCGGAGCGGAAGTCGTCGATGTTCTCCAGCAGGGCGGAGATGGCGGCGCGCTGTCGCGTGGCCCGCACGCCAGTCGTGCTCACTCGTCGCCCTCCGTATCTTCGCCGGCGTGGGTGACCGCGGCGACGACGATCTCGGCGAGGTGGTGATCCACCAGGCGGTACATGACTTCGCGCCCCGACCGTTCACCGGCCACCACGCCCGCGGCCTTGAGGATCCGCAGATGCTGGCTGACCAACGGCTGCGGCACGGCCAGGGCGTCGACGAGTTCGTGCACGCAGCGCGAGGATTCGCGCAGCTGCAACACGATCGCGATACGCACCGGCGCGGCCAGCGCACGCAGCAGATCGCCTGCGGTGTCGAGGACGTCGCGCGGTGGCAGGTCGGCCATCTGTGTGCCGACGTGGTCGTGCGAGTGTTCGGCGGCGTCGAAATTGGAAACGGTTTTCATTATGACGCCAGGTTACATGCACGATCGCGCATGTCAACGGCGACGGCAGGGTCGCTACGCTGTTGCCTCGTGGCCCAGTCTTCGTCGATCATCGAAACCGTCGTCAACCTGGCCAAGCGGCGCGGCCTTGTGTATCCGTCTGGCGAAATCTACGGCGGCACAAAGTCGGCGTGGGACTACGGGCCGCTCGGCGTGGAACTCAAGGAGAACATCAAGCGGCAGTGGTGGCGGTCGGTGGTCACCGCCCGCGACGACGTCGTCGGCCTGGACAGCTCGATCATCCTGCCGCGCGAGGTGTGGGTGGCTTCCGGGCACGTCGAGGTCTTCCACGATCCGCTGGTGGAATGCCTGCACTGCCACAAGCGGCATCGTCAGGACCACCTGCAGGAGGCGTTCGCGGCCAAGAAGGACATCAGTGATCCCGAATCGGTGCCCATGACGGAGATCGTGTGTCCCGATTGCGGCACCAAGGGCGAGTGGACCGAGCCTCGTGAGTTCAACATGATGCTCAAGACCTACCTCGGGCCGATCGAGACCGAGGAGGGGCTGCACTATCTGCGTCCGGAGACGGCCCAGGGCATCTTTGTGAACTTCACCAACGTCGCCACCACCGCGCGACGCAAGCCGCCGTTCGGAATTGCGCAGACGGGCAAGAGCTTTCGCAACGAGATCACGCCGGGCAATTTCATCTTCCGCACCCGCGAGTTCGAGCAGATGGAGATGGAGTTCTTCGTCGAGCCGTCGACGGCGCCGGAATGGCACCAGTATTGGATCGACGAACGCCTGCAGTGGTATGTCGACCTCGGCATCGACCGCGACAACCTGCGCCTGTGGGAGCACCCCAAAGACAAGCTGTCGCACTATTCCGACCGCACCGTCGACATCGAGTACAAGTTCGGCTTCCAGGGCAACCCGTGGGGTGAGCTCGAGGGCGTGGCTAACCGCACCGACTTCGACTTGTCCACGCACTCAAAGCATTCCGGCGTCGACCTGTCCTACTACGACCAATCCACCGACACCCGCTACATCCCGTACGTGATCGAGCCCGCGGCCGGTTTGACCCGGTCGTTCATGGCGTTCTTGATCGACGCCTACGCCGAGGACGAGGCGCCCAATGCGAAGGGCGGCGTGGACAAGCGCACGGTGCTGCGGCTGGATCCGCGGCTGGCGCCGGTCAAGGCCGCGGTGCTGCCGCTGAGCCGGCACGCCGACTTGTCCCCGAAGGCCCGCGATCTGGCCGCCGAACTCCGCAAGTCGTACAACGTCGAGTTCGACGACGCCGGCGCCATCGGCCGCCGTTATCGCCGCCAGGACGAGATCGGTACGCCGTACTGCATCACCGTCGACTTCGAATCGCTCGACGACAATGCGGTGACGGTGCGCGAACGCGACACCATGACGCAGGACCGGGTGCCGATCGACGGCGTGTCCGACTATCTGGCGGTGCGGCTGAAAGGCTGCTAGCCGGGCTGGAAGCGGCCTAGAAACGGCCTAGAAACGGCCACCGCCGCCGCTGTAACTGCGGCCCGACGAATGCGAGGCGCCGCCGTAGGAGGTGGGCCGGCCCATGCCCCGGCCACCTCCCCAACTGCCGCCCCAACTGCCGCCCCAGCCGCCGCCGTAACCACCGCCGCTGAACCCGCCGCGCAGGATGTTGCCGATGATGATGCCGCCGATCACCGCGCCCATGTCCGAACCGCCGCGGCCGTACTGCGACGTGTAGGACCGCTGCGCGGCCCGGACGTCGTCGTTGGCCAGCGACTGCGCCTGCGCGGCCAGCATCGCCGCGCCGTTGGCGTGCGCGACGGCCTCGGCGATATTCGCATCCCGCTTGGCCCGCGCCGCCTCGAGCTGGCGGGTGGCCTCCGCCAGCCGGGTCCGCGCCTCGGGGCCGATGCTGCCGCGGCGGGTGTCGATGAAATCCGACACCGCCTTGACCCGCGACTGCGCGGTGAACAGCGCCTGTTCCAGTGACCGGGTCAAGCGCTCGGTGGCTTCGCGTTCCTCGGCGACGCTGGCCAATATCCGGTCCAGATCGGCGTCGGCCTTGGTCAGTCGGGTGAAGGCGCCCAGCGGATCGGTGCTGCCGTTGCGCTGCGCATCGGCGACGGCGGTCACCGCGGCGTCACGGGCCTCTGACAGTTCGGCCGTGTGCGAGGTCTGTCCCTTCTGCAGTTGTTCGCCGGCCTGATTGATGCCGTTCTGAATGTCGGTGATGGCCGCCGGCAGCGCGGCCACCGCGCGGTTGATGTCGGTCGACGCGCTGTCGACCGCGTCGAGCAGCGTGCGCGCCTGGCCCAGCGCCGACTCGGCGGCGCGGATGGTGTCAACCAGACCCATCTGCTGACCGGCCGGCCGGGCCACCAAGTCCCGCGCGCTGGTGATGTTCTGATCGGCGAACGCCAGCCGCTGTTTGGCGGTCTGGACGTTGTCGGCCACCGAGGTCAGGGCGGCGGCGTCGAACTGCTTGTGCAATTCGGCCAGGGTCTGCTCGGATGGGCCGATGCGCGCCGTGAGGTCGACCATCTGCTGCGTCAGCGCGTCCAGCCGGGATGGTGCGTTGATCAGCAGATCGCGCAGCTTCTCGAACTCGTCGCTCTGCGCTTCGAGCTCGCGGTCGGCCTTCGCGGCGGCGACGACCACCCGCGTCAACAGGTCGCGGCGCTGCAGCGGTGACTCCGGCACGGCGTCGTCGAGGATCTGCCGCACATTGAACGCCTCGGCCAACGTCTTGCGTGCGTTGGCCACCGCCGTGCTGAACGGTTCGGTTTGCGTGGGGCCGAATTCCTCGACGGCCAGCGCCAATTCGCTGTCGCTGGTGCGTACCGCGTTGTCGACGTCCACCACGATCACCCGCGACAGTTCGTCCAGCGCGTCGATCGGCACGCTGGCCAACGCGTTCGGGTCGGTCGGGTCGACCCGCTTGGCCGCCTCGAACTCGGCTTCGCGGCGCTTGCGCCGGCGGCGGCGCATCCACCACCACAGCACCAGCACCAACAGGACAAGCACTGCCAGCGCGATGAGCACCGCGGTCCACGACACCCCACCGGAGTCCATTTCGGCGGCAAGGCCGTTGGCCGCCGCCACCGCCGCACCGCTGTAATCCCCGCGGCGCAGCGCGGGTTCGATGGCGTTGCGCCGGATGTCGTCGGCGCGGGTCGAGCTGCCGCCGGTGATCGTCGAGGGCACCTGGAAGGCGAACGCGCGATCCTCGGTGGCGATCGCCAACAACGCGTCGTCGTCACCGAAATCACTGATCTGCATGGTGTTTTGCGCCCAGGCGAGCCAGTTCTGGCCGGAGAAGTCCTTGACGTAGACCACCCAGAGCTGAATCCGGCGCTCGTTGTAAAGCGCATCGAGGGCGCGCTCCACGTCCGCACGCTGCGACCCCGACAGCACCCCGGCGTTATCGGTCACCTGGGAGGGCAGCCGGAACGGTGGCTCCGCCACGACGGCGGGGGCGACGAGCAGGCCGCCGAACGTGATCGCAAGAACGAAGCTGAACAAGCGGACGATGCGCATGATCGCCATCCTGGCAGACTGTGCGTCGGTGGCTAGCAATCTCGACCCGTATAGCGAGTTCGACCGGCAGCGGCTGGTGGTCGAACCGCCGAAGGCTGCCGCGCTGCCGGGCACCGATTCCGAGCACCGCACCGATTTCGCCCGCGACCGCGCGCGTGTCCTGCACAGCGCCGCGTTGCGCCGGCTGGCCGACAAGACGCAGGTGGTCGGCCCACGCCAGAGCGAGACTCCGCGCACCCGGCTGACGCATTCGCTGGAGGTGGCGCAGATCGGCCGCGGCATGGCGATCGGCCTGGGCTGCGATCCCGATCTGGTCGACTTGGCGGGACTGGCCCACGACATCGGCCATCCGCCGTACGGGCACAACGGCGAACGCGCGCTCAACGAACTGGCCGCCGAGCACGGCGGGTTCGAGGGCAATGCGCAGAACTTCCGGATCCTGACCCGGCTCGAGCCGAAAGTCCTTGACCCGCAAGATAACAGCGCCGGACTCAATCTCACCCGGGCCGCCCTCGACGCGGTCACCAAGTATCCGTGGATGCGGGGCAGCGACCGCGGCAAGTTCGGGTTCTACGCCGACGACGCCCGTGCCGCGGAGTGGATGCGCTCAGGTGCGCCGCAGGGCCGACCGTGCCTGGAGGCGCAAATCATGGACTGGGCCGACGACGTCGCGTACTCGGTGCACGACGTCGAGGACGGTGTGGTGTCCGGCCGCATCGACCTGCGAGTGCTGGCCGACGACGACGCCGCCGCCGAGCTGGGCCGGCTCGGTGAATCCAGCGGGATGGGCGGGGGACTGGCGGCCGACGACCTGGTGGCCGCCGCTCAGCGGTTGTCGAACCTGCCCGTGGTGGCCGCCGTCGGCAAGTACGACGCCACCCTTGCGGCGTCGGTCGCGTTGAAGCGGCTCACCAGCGAGCTGGTCGGCCGGTTCGCCTCGGCGGCGATCGCGGCCACCCGCGAAGCCGCTGGCCCCGGGCCGCTGGTGCGTTATGAGGCCGAGCTGCGGGTGCCGTCGCTGGTGCGCGCCGAGGTCGCGGTGCTCAAAATCCTGGCGCTGCAATTCATCATGTCGGATCCGCGACACCTCGAGCTGCAAGCCCGCCAGCGCGATCGGATCCACCGGGTGGCGCAGTGGCTGCTCGCCGGGGCGCCGGCGACGCTGGACCCGATCTTCGTGCCTGCGTTCAACGACGCCGCCGACGACGGCGCCCGGCTGCGCGTGATCGTCGACCAGATCGCGTCGTTCACCGAGGGCCGTCTGGAGCGCTTGGAGCCGGCCTAGACGGGCCAGTTCGTCCGCGCCCAGTTGGTGAGGCGTTCCATCAGGTCGCCACTGGCGATGAGGTTGACGCGTTCACCGTCGGCGGTGGCTTCCGACGCGACGACGCCGACCACCCGCGGATCCAGGCTTCCCGACGACGTGCGAATGAACGTCCAGAACGGGCCGCCGGAGTTGCCTTTGGTCAGGTCGGCTTTGGTGGTGACCAGTGTCGCGTCCTTCTCGGTGTCGAATTCCTTTCCCGAGCATGACGATTGGAAAAACGGTCGCGCTCCGCCGAACTGGCCGGGGTAGCCGATGGTGGCGAAGTGCGGGCGGCCGTCCCAACCGTCGTCCCATTCCTGGACGCCGAAGAAGCCGATGTTGGCGCCGAGCGGCTGATACAGCCGGCCGACCATCATGTCGAAGTGCGGGCCTGACGGGGTCGGGCGACGCAGGTCGCTGACGAACGACGCGCCGAACGGCTCGGTGCCGTCGAAGCCGTGCGGGACGAACTTCACCCACCACGAGCCCTGGCTGATGCTGCGGTCGGGCCGAAGATGGCGTGCGGTGAGCAGCACCCGACCCCCGATGAGCACGCCGGAACCCGCCTTGCCGTCGCTGTTGGTGAGCAGCCCGGCGCAGCGCCACGGAAAGCTCCGGTCGGTGAGCAGTTGACGCTCTTCGGGCGGAAATGAGAACAGCGGGTTGATCTTCCACTGCCTGCCCGCGATGGTGTGTTCGCTGACCTGGTCCTCGTCGAACGCGCCGAAATTGGGCACGGCCGTCATCGGGGCGTCGTCTGGGCGGTAGCCCTCCAGGCCGCCGTCGTCCAGCGCGGCGAGTTCGTCGAGATCGATGTCTTCGGCGGTTCTGCCGAGATACTCCGGCGGTACGACTTCGCTCGGATCGGGGTTCGACAGGTGGCCGGGCTTGGACCCGATGATGCGTTGGGCCTCCTCGAAGGAGACGGGCTCGTCGGGTGATTTGGGTGCGGTCATGATGTCCTCGTTTTCGGAGTCGTGATTGACGCCTGACTGGCGATCAAGACGCAACGTATGGCCGCTGCGCAGGACACGCGCGCGTAGTCGACTACCTGATTTCGATGCGCAACTCTGCGCGTGTCCGCCCTCGGCGCGGCCCTAGACTGAGCGGATGACCGCGCCGGAGAGCAGGGGGACGACCAGGGGTCGCGGGCGTATCCCTGATCGCGATATCGCGGCCATCCGGGAGAAGGTCCGCATCGAGGACGTCGTCGGCGACTATGTCCAGCTGCGCCGCGCGGGCGCCGATTCCCTCAAGGGCCTGTGCCCGTTCCACGATGAGAAGTCACCGTCTTTCCACGTGCGGCCCAACCACGGTCATTTCCATTGCTTCGGCTGCGGTGAGGGCGGCGACGTCTACGCGTTCGTGCAGAAGATCGAGCACGTCAGCTTCGTCGAGGCGGTGGAACTGCTGGCCGACCGGGTCGGCTACACCGTCACCTACACCGGCGCCTCGGCCACCAACGTGCAGCGCGACCGCGGCAGCCGCAGCCGGCTGCTGGCCGCCAACGCCGCCGCGCAGGAGTTCTATGCCGAGGCGCTGACGTCCGACGAGGCCGCCCCGGCCCGCCAGTACCTGCTCGAGCGCAACTTCGACGCCGAGGCCGCGGCGCGCTATGGCTGCGGCTTCGCGCCGTCGGGCTGGGACACCCTGACAAAACACTTGCTGCGCAAGGGATTCGAATTCAAGGAACTCGAGGCGGCCGGGTTGTCGCGGGAGGGCCGCCGCGGGCCGATGGACCGGTTCCACCGTCGGCTGCTGTGGCCCATTCGCGCCAGCAGCAGCGAGGTGATCGGTTTCGGCGCCCGGCGGTTGTTCGACGACGACCCGATGGAAGCCAAGTACGTCAACACCCCGGAAACGGTGCTGTACAAGAAGTCTTCGGTGTTGTTCGGGCTCGATCTGGCCAAACGCGACATCGCCAAAAGCCACCAGGCCGTGGTGGTCGAGGGCTACACCGACGTGATGGCAATGCATTTGGCGGGCGTCACCACCGCGGTGGCCTCGTGCGGCACCGCGTTCGGCGACGAGCATCTGGCGATGCTGCGTCGACTCATGATGGACGACAACTTCTTTCGCGGTGAACTGATCTATGTGTTCGACGGCGATGCCGCTGGCCGCGCCGCCGCGGTGAAGGCCCTTGAGGGTGAACAGAACCTGGCCGGACAGTCGTTTGTGGCGGTCGCCGACGACGGTATGGATCCCTGCGATCTGCGGCTCAAGCACGGCGACGGCGCCCTGCGCGATCTGGTGGCGCGCCGAACCCCGTTGTTCGAGTTCGCCATTCGCACCGCGCTTTCCGAGCATGACCTCGACAGCGCCGAGGGTCGGGTCGCGGCGTTGCGCCGATGCGTGCCGATGGTCGCCCGCATCAAAGATCCGACGCTGCGCGACGAGTACGCCCGCCAGCTCGCCGGCTGGGTGGGCTGGGCGGACGTGGCCCAGGTGGTCGGGCGGGTGCGGGAGGAGGCCGGCCGTGGCAGCGCCGGGCGGCGCGACGGCCGTCGAGACGGGAAGCGTCACTCCGCGTCGACGTCGGGGTCGGAGCCACAGCGCACGGCGCCGGCGGTGCAGCGCCCGGATCCGGCCGACCCCACACTGTGGCCGCAACGCGAGGCGCTCAAGTCGGCGCTGCAGTACCCGGCCATCGCGGGCCCGGTGTTCGACGCGCTGACGGTGGAGAGCTTCACCCATCCCGGATACGCCGCGGTGCGGGCCGCCATCGCCGCGGCCGGCGGCACGTCGGCCGGGCTGTCGGGGGCGCAATGGATCGAGGCGGTGCGTGAGCACTCCGCGTCGCCGGCGGCGGCAAACCTGGTCAACGAACTGGGCGTGGAAGCGATCAACGTCGACGACGACGAGCGGTTGCCCCGCTACATCGGGGGCGTGCTGGCCCGCCTGCAGGAGGTCTGGGTCGGTCGTCAGATCGCCGAGGTGAAGTCCAAGCTGCAACGCATGTCACCGGTGGAGCAGGGCGACGAGTATCACGCCCTGTTCGGCGACCTGGTGGCGATGGAGGCCTACCGGCGCAACCTGCTCGAGCAGGCCAGCGGCGACGACCTCACTGCGTGAACAGGCGCGGCGGGTTATGGTTGATGCGGTCCGACCAGAGGGAGGCAAGCCGGTGGCACGTAGGGCGAACGGAACTCGGCTGATCGCGGGCGCTTTTGCGGCCGCCGCTGTCGCCGTCCCGCTGTATGTCGGGTTCAGCAGCACGCAAGCGGCCCCGTCGATCAGCGCCGCGCCGGAGTGCCTGGCCTGGTTCGGCAACAAGGAGGACGGCAAGTGCCTGTCCTACTCGAACACGCCGATCTATATAGGCACGCCGAACGCGTCGATCGGTAACCCCGACGGAAACGGCTCGCGGGTGGGCATCAACACCGGGCCGTTGCTGCCCGGCACCACCTTCACAGAGCCGGTCGGCTAGCTTTCTCGTCGGCAGCCTCGGGCGCCAGCACAGCGGTTTCAGCGTCGATCGGCGTCAACGTCACCATGGCCGGATCGGGTGACACCCGGTCGGCGATTTTGCGCCGCCCGGCGTCGATCATGGCCTTCGCGGCCGGGCTGCCGGTCACAGCGCGATACGTGCCGGCGATCTGCTCGTAGCGGCGCCGACCGGCCTTGGTGCCCAACACGTAGCCGACGGCCAACACGACGAGATACCGGATCACAGGGCCCCTCCCAGACGACAGTGCGTGCCCGTCCATCCTGCCTCACATCCTCCGGTGTGCGCGGTGCCGGGCGCGTATTGGCGGGCAATCCGGCACGTACGCTAAAGTCATCCATCGGCCCGCGGAGGTGTAATCCGCGCGGCAGGGCAATCCCCTGTAGCTCAATTGGCAGAGCATTCGGCTGTTAACCGAAGGGTTGTTGGTTCGAGTCCAACCGGGGGAGCAATTTGTTCTTGCAGCCCCCTACAGTTTCTTCCCCTGTTGTTGCCGCGCTGCCTGTGTGAGCGCCTCGATCAGCGGGTTGGCGGCCTGGGCGAGGGCCTTGCGCTCCTCCTCGGAGAGTTGGTAGAAGGTCCACATACCCCACGCGGCCGGCCGCACGTGCAGCGTCACCTGCTGCTGGTTGTTCTGCAGCAGAGCCGGAACGGCGACGACCCGGTCGAGGGTCGCGGCGCTGCGCATCTCCTCCTCGAGCTTCTCGATGTCGGCCGATTCCTGCAGTTGGTACATGACCGCCTTGGCGGACGGGCCTTGCATGGCGAGGAACCAGGCCATCGGTACTCCTTGTCGTTGTTGACGTCAGCGACAGCGTATGAGATTCGCCTTCGCCACGTAAGCTCATCGCCATGCGGCTGACGCGCCTGATCCCCGTCTTGATGTCGATGGGCCTGTTGGCCGCCGGTTGCGGATGGAGCCCGCCCAGCGCGCCGCCGCCGAAGGCCGATACCTGTAAACCGAGCGACGGGCCGAGCCCCGAGACCGTGCAGCAGGCCATCGCAGGCGTCGACGCGTCCTGGAAGCAGACGGCCAACGGGCACACCGCCGACTGCCGCCTGCACTGGGTGCAAATCGCCGCCGACGCGCCCGCGTCGAACAAGCCGCAGCAGGTGCTGTTCTTCGACCGGCAGACCCCGCTCGGGCCGGCCACCCCGGACCCACGGCCCTACATATCCGTGATCACCTCGGGCGACGACACCGTGGTGGTGCAGTACCAGTGGCAGCAGGGCTCCGACCCGGCGTGCTGCCCGACCGGCATCGGCACCGTGCGGTTCCAAATCGGCGAGGACGGCAAGCTCAAGCCGATCGACCCGATCCCCAACGACTAGTCGGGGTAGTCCGGGATGTTCTCCGGATGCAGCATTTCGGCGTAGCGCAACTGCTCGGGAATTCCGAACCCGTCGACCAGCGTCTCGGCGTACGGCCGCAGCGTGCGGCACCGCTCGTTGATGCCGCGGGTGACCGCCTTGGCACGCTCGGTCGACAGGAAGCGGTGCTCGATGTACCAGGCCTTGTCGTCCTCGATCACCGACAGCGCGTACAGGTCACACACCATGTCCAGGATGCGACGGGCCTCGTCGTCCTCGCAGGCGTCGATGCCGGCGACGAACGCCTCCAGGATCACCCGGTCGATATGCGCTCTGGCCGCGTGCAATACATGGTCCTGCACCGCGTTGAACGCGTCGAAGGCCGACATCTCCTTGGACTTGCCCTGCAGTCGCCGCGCCACCGACGCGATCATGTATTCCTCGCGGTCCTCGAACATCTTGAGCTGGGTGCCGCGGTTGAACAAACTGCCTTCTTCCTCGTTGTCCTGTCTGGTGTCGAGGATCGTCTGGATAATCGTCTCGGCCGCCGTGCGTTTCATCACCCTCTCGCCGGCGAAGTTGGCCGCGAACCGCACCCATTCCACCGGGCTCATGCTCTTGATGTCGTCGGCGTAGGCGGTCAGTAATTCCTTGGCCACCAACTGCGTCAGCACATGGTTGTCGCCTTCGAAGGTGGTGAACACGTCGGTGTCGGCCCGCAGCGCGATGAGCCGGTTTTCGGCGAGATACCCTGCGCCACCGCAGGCTTCGCGTGCTTCCTGAATGGCCCTGCTCGCGTGCCACGTGTTGGCCGCCTTCAATCCGGCTGCGCGCGCTTCGAGTTCGCGCTGCTCTTCGGGGTCGGGATTATCGGAGGTCTGCAGGTCGTGGCACTTGGCCACCAACTCGTTCTGGGCGAACTGCAGTGCGTAGGACTCTGCGATCAGCGGCAGCAGCCGGCGCTGATGCACCAGGTAATCCATTATCAGCACCTCGCCTCTGTCGTCGGGTGCGGTGAACTGCCTGCGCTGCAACGCATATCGGGTGGCGATGTCCAGTGCGACGCGGGCTGCGGCGGCCGCGCTGCCGGCCACCGTGACCCGGCCGCGGATCAGTGTGCCCAGCATCGTGAAGAACCTGCGGCCCGGATTCTCGATTGGCGAGGTGTAGGTACCGTCCTCGGCCACGTCGGCGTAGCGGTTCAACAGGTTTTCCCGCGGCACCCGGACGTGGTCGAACATGATGCGGCCGTTGTCGACTCCGGGCAGCCCGCCTTTGTAGTGGCAGTCCGACGTGGTGATGCCGGGCAGGTCGTTGCCTGCGTCGTCGCGGATCGGCACGACGAGGCAGTGCACGCCGTGGTTGACCGGTTCACCGTCCTCATGGGTAATCAGCTGTGCGAAAACCGCTGCCACCCGCGCGGTTTCGGCGGCCCCGCCGATATAGTCCTTGCGAGAGGTGCGGGTGGGGGAGTCGATGACGAACTCCTGGGTGGCCGGGTCGTAGGTGGCGGTGGTCTCGATGGACTGGACGTCACTGCCGTGGCCGGTTTCGGTCATCGCGAAGCAGCCGAGCAGATCGAGGTCGATGATGCGCTGGACGTACGCCTCGTGATGACGTTCGGTGCCGAGGTTCTCGATGGCACCGCCGAACAGCCCCCACTGCACACCGGCCTTCACCATCAGCGACAGGTCCGACATCGCCAGCATCTCGATCCGGGTGATCGCGGCGCCGACATCGCCATTTCCGCCGTGCTCCTTTTTGAATCCGTCCTCTGCGGCGCCCGCGGCCGCCATGATCTTCAGTTGCTCGGCCACTTTCGTGCGGGCGATGACTGTGTTGGGGGTGTAGTGCGGGCGGAAGATCTCGTTGGTCAGTTCCTGACGCATCTTGTTCTTGACGTCACGCCAACGGCCGTCCAGCGTATTGCGCAGATGCTCGGCAGTGGTGGTCATACCTGACGGTAACCGAACCTAGGTAAACCTGAGTAGATCCCGGAATTTCTGCAGGCGTTGAATCGGCTCATGACCAAGTCAGGCAAGCTGCCGCTGTCGCCGACCGGGTTGCCTCACGTCGCCTATCACACGCACTCCGACGTCTCGGGCGGCTGGCTGCGGGCCGCGACGTTCGGTGCCATGGACGGCCTTGTCAGCAACACGGCGCTGATCGCCGGTGTGGCGGCCAGCGCCAGCGCGCACACCGTCGTGCTCAGCGGTGTCGCCGGTCTGCTGGCGGGTGCGTTCTCGATGGCGCTGGGCGAGTACACCTCGGTGACCACCGCCAACGAGCAGATCGACTCGGAGGTGCGCGTCGAGCGACGCTCGTTCCGCAAGCATCCGCAGGCCGAGAAGGCCGAATTGGCCGCCATGCTGGTCGATATGGGAATGACGCAGGAGACCGCCGCCAAGGCCACCGACGAGATCCACCGCGACGAGAAACGTGCGGTGAACTTCCATCTCGTCCAGGAGCTGGGGGTCGATCCCAGCGAGAAACCCTCGGCGCGGGTCGCTGCCGGCTCGTCGTTCGTGATGTTCGCGATCGGTGCGATCATTCCGTTGATCCCTTACCTGTTGGGATTCGAATCGCTGTGGGCGGGACTTGCCTGCGGCGGCATCGGCCTGTTGATCGCGGGCGCGCTGGCGGCGCGGTTCACCAGCAAGCCGGTGTGGTGGGCGGCGTTGCGACAGCTGGGCTTCGGGGTGATCGCGATCGCCGCCACGTACGCTGTGGGCACACTCGTCGGCACGGTGACCACCTGACCCATGCGACGAATACTGTTGGCCTGCACGCTGTTGCTGGCCTCATGCGCCGCCGCCGACACCGCGACCGCGCCGCAGTACCTGGGCCAGTGGCGAGTGCCAGCCGGGGCGACGCTGGAAGGCACGGTGATCGGCGGGTTGTCCGGTATCAGCTACGACGCCGGGCGCGACCTGTACTACATCGTCAGCGACGACCGCTCTGCCAAGAACCCGGCCCGCTTCTACACCGTACGAATCTCATTGTCCGACAGCGGTATCGATGGCGTCGAGTTCGTTTCGACACACCCGTGGCTGGACGAGGACGGCCGAGAATTCGCGCCTTTGAACATGGATGCGCACCCTTCCGTCGTGCCGCCGGACGCCGAGGGCATCGCCGTCGACACCCGCCGGCAGCGGCTGTACTGGTCCAGCGAGGGGGAGCGGCGCGATGCGGCACTCTTGGATCCGTGGGTGCGCATCGCCGATCCGCAGGGCCGCTACATCGGCGAGTTCACAATGCCGCCCGGATTCGAAATGTCCTCCCACGAGCGGGGCCCGCGACGCAACAGCGGGCTCGAGGGCCTGACGCTGACACCTGATGGCCGCTCGCTGTTCGCCGCGATGGAAGGCCCGCGCTACGAGGACGGCGCGCCGCCCGACGGCGAGCACGGGGCGTTGACGCGGATCACCAAATTCGACGTGGAAACCCGAAACCCGGTGGCGCAGTATGCCTATCCGCTCGATCGGGTCAGTGCCGGGCCCGAGGGCGACAACGGGCTCTCGGATCTGGTGGCGCTCGATGACGAGACGTTTCTGGCTGTCGAAGGCGGTTACGGCCTGCGCGCCGCCTCGCGCCTCTACCGGGTCAGCGTCGGCGAGGCAGACGACGTGCTGACGCGCCCGACGCTGGACGGTGCTACGGCGATGACCAAGACCCTGCTCGCGGATTTGTCGACGACGCAGGGGCTTTCGCCGCTGGACAACATCGAAGGCGTCACGCTCGGGCCGACGTTGCCCGACGGGCGCCAGTCGGTGGTGATGGTCAGCGACGACAACTTCTCGCCGACGCAGACCACCCAGTTCCTCGCGTTCGCCCTGTGAGATCTAGCTGTCGTTACCGACGGTGATCGCCGTCGCCTGCTGGGTGATCTCGTCGAGCTCGTCCTCGTCGACGTCGATGCCGACGAGGTGGTGGCGACTGGCGAGAAGCACGAGTGCGCCCAGCAACACCGCGGCGGCGCCGACCCAGAACGGCAGGTGCACGCTGACCCGCTCGCCGAGCAGACCGGCCAGCCACGGGGCCAGCGCGGCACCGGAGAATCGCACGAAACTGTATGCCGCCGACGCCACACCTCGTTCCACCGGCGCGGCCTTCATCACCGTCTCGGTGATCAACGTGTTGTTGATCCCGATGAACAACCCGGCCACCACCACGCACGTCGCGAGCACTGCCTTGGAATCGGTGCCCAGCGCCATCACCACCAGCGTCGCCGTCATCGCCAGCAGGTTCACGACCACCACCGGCACGGTGCCGAACCGGCGTTGCAGCCGCGGCGCCACCACCACGGACGTGAACGCCAGCGCGAAGCCCCAGCCGAAGAAGATCAGCCCGATCTGGTGCGCAGTCATGTCGAGCGGGAACGGTGTGAACGCCAGCAGCGTGAAGAAGCCAAAGTTGTACAGCAGCGCGGTGATCGCCACTCCCAGCAATCCCCGGTGCCGAAGCGCGCGGAACGGATCGGCAAGCGTGGTCGCGTGTTTGGCACGCGGTGTCGACGGCAGCAACAACGCGGTGACCACCAGCGCCACCGCCATCAGCACCGACACCCCGAAGAACGGTCCGCGCCACGAAATCGACCCGAGCACCCCGCCGACCAGCGGGCCGACCGCGATGCCGAGGCCGAGCGCGGCCTCGTAGAGGATGATCGCTTGGGCCACTGAGCCTTTCGCCGAGTTGACGATCGTCGCCAGCGCGGTCGCGATGAACAACGCGTTGCCCAGCCCCCACAGCGCCCGCCACCCGACGATGCCCATGACGGTGTCCGACATCCCGGCCAGACCGGCACCCGCGATGATCACCACGAGCCCAATCAGCAGTGTGCGCTTGGGCCCGATGCGGCTGGCGACCACACCGGTGATCAGCATCGCCACGCCCATCACCGCCATATAGCTGGTGAACAACAGCGACACCTGTGACGGTGAGGCATCGAGGTTTTCGGCGATCGGTTTGAGAATCGGGTCCACGAGGCCGATGCCCATGAACGCGACCACGCACGCGAAAGCAACGGCCCAAACGGCCTTGGGTTGGCGCCACATGGGTGGGGCGACTCCTGTCTAGTTGTCCGGCGGGGTGTCTTCGATGAGCCGGCGCAGCACGTCGACGGCCGCCGTCAAGACTTGGCGGTCCTCGGGTGTCAGCCGCGCCAGCCGGGGGTCGATCGCCGCGGCGCGATCGGCCCGGACTCTCGCAAGGGTTTTGCGGCCCTGGTCGGTGATGCGGATGCGCACCGCCCGGGCGTCGTCGGGGTCGACGGCGCGCGTCACCAGGCCGGCGTCTTCGAGTCGATGAACCTGGGTCGTCATCGTCGGCTGCGAGCAGTGGTCCAGGCAGGCCAGTTCGGAGATACGGGCTTCGCCCTTGTCTTCGATTGTCGACAACAGCCGGGCCTGCGCCCACGGCAACGGCGGCCGGCTGCGCTGATTGGCCAGCCGGTTGAGCCGGGCGACGACCGCCAACAGGTCCACACCGAGAGTCACCCGCCCATAATTACATAGGTTTACTATGTAGATCAAAGGCGCGTGGCGTGTGACCCGTCACAGCGTGATCCCCTGGCAGAATCGGGTA
Source organism: Mycobacterium hubeiense (assembly GCF_002838065.1). Lineage (GTDB taxonomy): Bacteria > Actinomycetota > Actinomycetes > Mycobacteriales > Mycobacteriaceae > Mycobacterium > Mycobacterium hubeiense. The sequence continues at coordinate 89,491 of NZ_PIZU01000019.1, forward strand.
ATGACCGCGACCCCGCCTCGACGCGCTGGGTCGCTGCATCCCGGTGAACTCGCTCAAGCCGCGGTGATGGCGGCGTTGACGGCGGCCACCGCGATCATCGCCGTCGTGGTGCCGTTCGCGGCGGGCATCTCGCTGCTCGGCACGGTGCCGATGGGTCTGCTGGCGTACCGCTACCGGCTGCGGGTGTTGATTGCCGCGACGGTGGCGGGCGGCACCATCGCGTTTCTGATCGCCGGTATGGGCGGCATGATGACCGTGATCGACTGTGCCTACATAGGCGGGCTGACCGGCATCGTCAAGCGCCGAGGCCGCGGCACGCCGACGGTGTTGGTCGCGGCCGTCATCGCCGGGGCGGCGTTCGGCGCCGCGATCGTGGCGGCCCTGAGCGTGCTGTCGCGGCTGCGCCATCTGATCTTCGATTCGATGACCGCCAACATCAACGGCCTGGCCGCGGTCATCGCCCGCATCCCCGACATGGAACCGTTCGCCGAACGTCTCAAGAGCGATTTCGCGACCGCCCTGCACTACTGGCCGTTGCTGTTCGGCGCCGCGGGGATCGTGAGCATCACGTTCGTCACGCTGGTCGGATGGTGGGCACTGTCGCGGGTGCTGACCCGGCTGCTCGGAATACCCGACGTGCACAAGCTCGACATGGTTCCCGAGACCGGGCCCGTCGCACCGGTCCCGGCGCGTTTGACCGACGTCGTCTTCCGCTACCCGGGCGCCGACCACGACGCGCTTGGCCCCGTGACGCTGGACGTGCAGCCCGGTGAACACCTCGCCATCACCGGCGCCAACGGGTCGGGTAAGACGACGTTGATGCTGGTCCTCGCGGGCCGTGAACCCACGTCCGGAACGGTGGAACGGCCCGGCGCCGTGGGCCTGGGCCGCATGGGCGGTACCGCGGTGATCATGCAGCACCCGGAGAGTCAGGTGCTCGGCACCCGTGTCGCCGACGACGTGGTCTGGGGGCTGCCGCCCGGGACGACGACGGACGTGGATCGGCTGCTGTCGGAGGTCGGCCTCGACGGGCTGGCCGAACGTGACACCGGCGGTCTGTCGGGTGGTGAACTGCAACGCCTCGCAATGGCCGCCGCGCTGGCGCGCGAACCGTCGCTGCTGATCGCCGACGAGGTCACCAGCATGGTGGACCAGGACGGCCGCGACGCGCTGTTGTCGGTGCTGTCCGGGCTGACCAAGCATCACCGAATGTCGCTGGTGCACATCACGCATTACAACGACGAGGCCGATTCGGCCGACCGCGCCATCAACCTCGCGGGGGCGGGCGCGACCGCGGACAACACCGACATGGTCGAGACCGCCGCCGCACCCGTGGCCACCCCGGCACTGGGCCATCACAGCGTCGAGTCGGTGCTCGAACTCAACGGTGTCAGTCACGAGTACGCAAGTGGAACACCCTGGGCCACAACCGCTTTACGCGATATCAACTTCACCGTACACGAGGGCGACGGTGTGCTGATCCACGGCCTGAACGGGTCGGGCAAGTCGACGCTGGCGTGGATCATGGCCGGACTGACCGTTCCGACTCAGGGCAGCTGCCTGCTCGACGGTCGGCCGGCATCAGAACAGGTTGGCGCCGTGGCCATTTCATTCCAGGCTGCGCGCTTGCAGTTGATGCGCAGCCGGGTGGACCTCGAGATCGCCTCGGCGGCGGGGTTTTCCCCGCACGACCATCGCCGGGTGGCGGAAGCGCTGGCGACCGTGGGATTGGACCCGGCGTTGGCCAGGCGCCGCATCGACCAGCTCAGCGGTGGTCAGATGCGCAGAGTCGTGCTCGCCGGGCTGCTGGCCCGCTCGCCGCGTGCGCTCATCCTCGACGAGCCGCTGGCCGGGCTGGACGCAGCCAGCCAGCGCGGGCTGCTGCGGCTGCTGGAGGATCTGCGGCGGCGCGCCGGACTCACGGTCGTGGTGATCTCCCACGACTTTTCCGGGCTGGAGGAGCTGTGCCCGCGGATCCTGCACCTGCAGGACGGCGCACTGGCGCCCACGCCCACCGCGGCGGGAGGGATGTCATGACCGCGCCCGCGACGCGCCAGCGCAAACCCGTCGTGCTGCTGCGACCGGTGCCGGGCCGCAGCGTCATCCACGAACTGTGGGCGGGCACCAAACTGCTCGCGGTGGCCGGCATCGGCGTGCTGCTGACCTTCTATCCGGGCTGGGTACCGATCGGCATGGTGGCCATCCTGGTGCTGACGACGGCCTGGCTGGCCCGCATACCGCGCGGTGTGCTGCCGTCGATACCGCGGTGGCTGTGGGTCGTGCTGTTCCTGGGCGGTCTCACCGCGACGTTCGCGGGAGGCAGCCCGATCATCGACCTCGGTTCGATCGAGATCGGCCTTGGCGGCTTGCTCAACTTCCTGCGGATCACTGCGTTGTCGATCGTGCTGCTCGGGCTCGGGGCGATGGTGTCGTGGACCACCAATGTGGCCGAAATTGCCCCCGCGGTAGCCACTTTGGGCCGCCCGCTGCGACCGCTGCGGATCCCTGTCGACGATTGGGCGGTCACGCTGGCGTTGGCGCTGCGCGCATTCCCCATGCTGATCGACGAGTTCCGGGTGCTCTATGCAGCGCGGCGACTGCGCCCGAAGCAGCGACCGGAGACGCGGCGCGGCCGGCACCGTCAATGGTGGGTGGATGTCATCGATCTGCTCGCCGCCGCCATCACGGTGGCGCTGCGCCGCGCCGACGAGATGGGCGATGCGATCACCGCCCGCGGCGGTCCCGGGCAGATCTCGGCGGCGCCGTCTCGGCCGAAGGGCCGCGACTTCGTCGCGCTGGCAATCGTTCTCGCGGTGTGCGGGGCGGCGTTGGCGCTCGAGCTGACGATCCTGGGCACAAGCGGTTAGCGCGCAGCGGCGGCGTTGGCGGCATCCTGCGCCTCGGCCAATGTGTCGGCCACATCGCGGCGGCCCAAGAACATTTCGTCGAAGTAGGGCTTGAGCGCCTGGTAGCCCGCGGCGAACCCGGCCCCGCCCGGCGCAGCGATGCGGGGGCCGTTGAGCACACTGAAGAACGGTGTGACGTCGACGCCGCGGCCCGCCCAGAAGTCGAAGTAAACCTCTTGCGCCGCCAACACCGCCGGAATGGCTGCGCCGCGGGCGCCGAGGTACTCGTTGCCGCGCCGACTGCCCATCCACGCCAGCACCCGCCGCACTGCCTCCGGATGCGATGTGGCCGAATTACCTGCTGCGGCAATACCATTGGTGACGCTGATGCGGCCCTTCGGGCCCTCGGGCAGCATCGCCACCCCCCACCGGAAGCGGGCTTGCTCCGCGACGGCCGCCAGGTTGTAGGTGCCGGACTGGAACAACGCCATCCGCCCCGCCAAGAACTGGTTGCGGGCGAAGTCACCGTTGTCGTTGGTCGCCGACGCCGGCGGCGACACCCGATCGGTGTTGATCAAGCCGACCAGATACTCGAACGCTTGCACCGACTGCGGGTTGTCGAACACGAACCGGTCGCCGACGCTGAACACTCCGCCGGCCGAACCGATGTAGTTGAGGTAGATGCCCTGCAGGTCGTTGGCCGCGTTGTAGCCCCACTGACGCGTCCGGGTGAGCCGCTGCAGGATCGGACGCAGCGTGTCTCGCCGCGGGTCGGGGTCCCAGCGCAGTGTCATCAATTCCGCGCGCTGCACCCCGGCGGCGTCAAGCAGATCGGCGTTGTAGTACACCGCGATTCCCGCGTCGGTCAACTGCGGTACCGCCCACAACGCTCCGCCGCGGGTGAACTGGTTGACCACCGACGGCTCCCACCCGCGCACGGCGTCGGGCCCCAACGTCGCGTCGATGTTCATCAACCGGCTGCTGTCGGCGTAGCCGGCGAAGTAGGCGTTGGACAACCAGAAGATGTCGTCGGCGCTGCCGCCGGCGACGTCGGTGCGCAGCGTGTCGAAATACGTCGAGTAGGCGACGACGTTGACGCGCACTTCGAGGTCGGGATTGTCACGGCTGAACGCGTCGAAGGATTCCCGGTAGGCGTCGGCGACCTGCTCATCCCACAATCGCACGGTTACCACCGTCCTATTGCCCGACTCGGTCGAGCGGCCGAGCAGCATGGCGGCCACCAACAGCACGGCCATGGTGAGCGCCAACCCGGTGGCGACGAGCGTGGAGAACCGCGGCCTCATCGGCTTGCCTGTCCGATCATTTCAGCCCCGTCACGACGATCGAGCGGACGATGTGACGGCCGAACGCGACGAACAACACGATCAGCGGAACGATCGCCACCGTCGTAGCCGCCATCACCAGCGTCCACTGCGCGTTGTAGCGCGACTGCAGACCCGCGGTCGCCACCGTCAGCACCTGCCACTTGTCGCCGCTGGTGATCACCAACGGCCACAGGAAGTTGTTCCATTGCGAGACAACGGTGATCAGCCCCAGCGTCACCAGAATCGGACGACTTGCCGGCACCACCACATGCACGATGACGTCCAGCGTGTTGGCGCCGTCGAGCCGGGCGGCATTGATCAGGTCGGCGGGGATGGAGCGAAAGTACTCCCGCAGCAAGAAGATCGCATACGGCGAGCCGAACATGAACGGCAACACCAGCGCCCAGAACGTGTTGCGCAGACCGGCTTCGGCCATCATCAGATAGAGCGGCACCACCGTCACGGTCGCCGGCACCATCAGCGTCGCGAGGTATACCCAGAATAATGTGTCGCGCCCGGGAAACTGCAGCCGCGCAAAGGCGTACGCGGCCAATACCGAAAACGTCAGCTGGCCAAGCAAAATGACCGCGGTCATCAGTGCCGTCACGACGATCGCGCGGCCGAAACCCGCGTCGGCCAGGCCCAGATAGTTCTCCAGCGTCGGAGGTGTGGGCCACGACAGCGCCGACTCGATGTTGAACTGCTGCGCCGAGGTGAACGACGTCAGCAGACCCAATCCGAACGGCACCAAGGTGATCAGCGCGCCGAGCGCCAGCGCGGCGTAGACGAACGGGGCGCTAAACGATCTCATAGCTGATCCGCCGTCGGAAGTACAACTGCTGGACGATGGTGACCCCGACGAGCAGCACGAACAGCACCACCGACATCACCGCGGCCCGACCGACCGCGGCCGCGCCGAACGCCTCGGCGTAGATGCGATGCGCGACCAGATCGGTTCGGCCCTGCGGACCGCCGGCCGTCAGCGCGTACACCGTGTCGAATACCTGAGCGGCACTGATGATCCCGGTGACGAGCACGAAGAACGTCGTCGGCCGCAGCATCGGCAATGTGATGTGCCAGAACCGCTGCCACGCGGTGGCGCCGTCGGTGCGGGCCGCGTCGTGGATGTCCGACGGGATCGCGAGGATGCCCGCCAAGAAGAACAGCGTCACGTAGCCGACGTTGGTCCAGATCACCACCGCCGACACCACCGGCAGCGCCAGTCCCGGATCGGTCAGCCACTCGATGCGACGGTCCAGGAGCGTGCTGAGCGCGCCGTCGGTGGGCGCCAGGATCCAGCGCCACAGCACCGCAATCGCCAGCGGTGCGCAGATCCACGGCAACACGTACAGCGTGCGGAAGAACCCGGTACCGGGCAGCCCGCGGGCCAACATCGACGCGGCCGCCAAGCCGAGCAGAGTCTGCGTGGGAACCACCATCGCGATGAACAACAGCGTCACCAGCAGCGAGGTGGCGAACGACGCTTCGCTGAACACCGCCTGCCAATTGCGCAGTCCCACATACTCGATGGGGCCAAGCATGTCCCAGCGGTGCAGGCTCAGCCACAGCACGACAAGCATCGGCAACAACATGAACGTGACCACACCGAACAGGCTCGGCGCCAGCAGCGCATAGGCCAGCAAGGCCTGTCGACCCCGCCGGAACGCCACCCCAGCCATTAAAGCGGGCCGACGCGCCGGCCACTACGGTGGGAGCCGTGACAGTGCCCCGACGAATCGATGCCGAATTCCTCGCCCTGCCACGACACCAGTTGGCCGATGCCGCGTTGCCTGCGGCGACGGCAGCCGGCGCCAGTTACGCCGACCTGCGCGTTCACTGCATCACCGAAGAGCTCGTAGGGCTGCGCGACGGTGCACTCGAAACGTCCGTCGTCAACCGGGAGATCGGCCTGGCGGTGCGGGTCATCGTCGACGGCACGTGGGGCTTCGCCTCCCACGCCGAGCTCACCGCGGACGTCGCGGCCGACACCGCGCGGCGGGCCGTGCAGGTGGCCAAGACGCTGGCCCCGCTGAACGCCGAACGCATCGAGCTGGCCCCCGAACCCGTCTACCCCGACGTCAGCTGGGTCTCGGACTACCGGATCGACCCGTTTACCGTCCCGGCGGCCGACAAGATCGCTGCGTTGCAGGAGTACTCCGGGCGACTGCTCGCGGCCGACGGTGTCGACCACGTGTCCGCCAGCCTGCACACCGCCAAGGAGCAGACGTTCTACGCCGACACCTTCGGCTCGTCGATCACCCAGCAGCGGGTGCGGGTGCAGCCGACGCTGGAAGCGGTGACCGTCGACGCCGCCGCGGGCACCTTCGAGTCGATGCGCACCCTCGCGCCGCCGACCGCCCGCGGCTGGGAGGCGGTGGTCGATGACCACATCTGGGACTGGTCGGCGGAGCTGGCCGAACTGCCGACACTGCTCGCCCAGAAGGCCAAGGCGCCGAGTGTGACGCCCGGGCCGACGGATCTGGTGATCGACCCCTCGAACCTGTGGCTGACGATTCACGAATCGATCGGCCACGCCACCGAATACGACCGAGCCATCGGTTATGAGGCCGCCTACGCGGGCACCTCGTTCGCGACGCCGGACAAACTCGGCACGATGCGCTACGGCTCGCCGGTGATGAATGTGACCGCCGACCGCACCGTCGAGTTCGGCTTGGCCACGGTTGGTTTCGACGACGAAGGGGTTCGCGCACAGAGCTGGGACCTGGTCCGCGACGGCATGTTCGTCGGCTATCAGCTCGACCGGGTGTTCGCGCCGCGACTTGGCGTCGCCCGGTCCAACGGCTGCTCGTACGCCGACTCGCCGCATCACGTGCCGATCCAGCGGATGGCCAACGTCTCGCTGCAGCCCGGGCCCGACGACACCAGCACCGACGACCTCATTGCGCGCGTGGCCGACGGGCTCTACATCGTCGGCGACAAATCGTGGTCGATCGATATGCAGCGCTATAACTTTCAGTTCACCGGCCAGCGCTTTGTCCGGATCCGCGACGGGCGGCTCGCGGGCCAGGTGCGCGATGTGGCATACCAGTCGACCACCACCGATTTCTGGAATTCGCTGGAAGCCGTTGGCGGAGCGTCCACCTGGCGGCTCGGTGGTGCCTTCAACTGCGGCAAGGCCCAGCCCGGACAGGTGGCCGCGGTCAGCCACGGCTGCCCGTCGGCGCTGTTCCGCGGCATCAACATATTGAACACCCGGACCGAGGCGGGCCGATGATCGGCGCGCAGCAGGTGGTCGAGCGCGCACTGGCCGCGGCCGCCCGATCCGGCAAGGCCGACGAGACGACGGTGCTGGTGACCGACCGCGCCGACGCGTCGCTGCGCTGGGCGGGCAACACCATGACCACCAACGGCGAATCCGTCAGCCGCAGTACCACCATCATCTCGATTGTCCGCAAAGGCGAACGCGCACAGGTGGGTTCGGTCCGATCGGCGGACGTCGACCCGTCGTCGATCGACGACCTGGTGGCCGCGTCACAGGAGGCTGCGCTCTCGGCCCCCGAGGCGATCGACAGCGCGCCGCCGCTGCCCGCCGTCGAGGGTCCTGACGATTGGGACGCCCCGCTGCCCGGCACCGGGGCGGCGGCGTTCACCAGCATCGCGGGTGAGCTCGCGCGCGGCTTCAAGGGGGCCGATCAGCTGTACGGGTATGCCCGCCACGTCGTGGAGACGACATTCGTGGCCACGGCACACGGGTTGCGGCGACGGTACACCCAGCCCACAGGCTCGGTGGAGATCAACGCCAAACGCGGCGGCGCGAGCGCGTGGTCGGGCGTCAGCACGCCCGACTTCGTCGGCGTGCCAGTCGATTCGATGCTCGAACAGTTGTCGACGCGGTTGGGCTGGGCGTCGAAGACCGTGGAGTTGCCCGCGGGACGCTACGAGACCATCATGCCGCCGTCCACCGTCGCGGACATGATGATCTACCTGGCGTGGAGCATGGACGGCCGCGGCGCGCAGGAGGGCCGCACCGCGCTGTCGGCGCCGGGCGGAACACGGGTGGGGGAGAAGCTCACCGACCTGCCGCTGACGCTGTACTCCGACCCTGAGGCCGACGGGCTGGCGTGCATGCCGTTCGTCGCGGTGCCGAGTTCCTCAGAGCGCGTGTCGATTTTCGACAACGGCATGGACATCGATCGCGTGGACTGGATTCGCGACGGCACGATCAACGCGCTGGCCTATCCACGGGCCGCCGCCGAGGAGTTCGACGCCCCGGTGGCAGTGCCCGCGGACAACCTGGTGATGACGGGCGGTGACGCGAGCCTGGCCGACATGATCGCCGGCACCGAGCGCGGCTTGTTGCTGACGACACTGTGGTACATCCGCACCGTCGACCCGACGGTGCTGCTGCTGACCGGGCTCACCCGCGACGGGGTGTATCTGGTGCAAGATGGCGAAGTGACCGCGGCCGTCAACAACTTTCGGTTCAACGAGAGCCCGCTGGAGCTGCTGCGGCGGGCCACCGAAGCCGGCATCAGCGAGATCACGCTGCCGCGCGAGTGGGGTGATTGGGCGACCCGGGCGGCGATGCCGTCGCTGCGGATTCCGGACTTCCACATGTCATCGGTCAGTCAGGCGCAATAGTTTCAAATGTCCTACGCGCAGCAGCAGTTCACGGCATACGGGCCGTCGTACTGGGGTGCCATCGCGGTGTTCGCGATCGGGTCGGTGGTGCTGGTGTGGGTGGGGCGCAGGCAGACCGAAGCGCAGGCCAGGCTGCTCGGCCGTGTGCTCGGGGCGCTGACGGGGGCGATCTACGTGACGATCCTGATCTACTCGCTGATTCCGCCGTCGCTCTCGTGGTCGGTGCCGCTGCGGTTGACGGATCTGGCGACGGCCGCCGCGGCGTATGCGTTGTGGTCGCAACGGCAGTGGGCGTACGCGCTCACCTATTACTGGGGGCTGGTGCTGAGCGTGCAGGCGCTGATCTCGCCGGTGCTGAAGAGCCCGGACTTCCCGCACTACGAGTTCCTGGCGTTCTGGGCGATTCATCTGCTCGTCGTCTGGGCGGCGATCTACCTGACGTGGGGGCGAGGGATGCGCCCGGATTGGCGCAGCTATCGCTTCGTGGCGGTGGTCACCGCGGTGTGGGCGGTCGTGACGTTCGTGTTCAACCGGATCGCGGACACCAACTATGGCTTCCTCAACGGAAAACCGGTCACGGCAAGCCTCTTGGACGTGCTCGGCCCGTGGCCGGTCTACATCTTCACGGCCGCAGCGCTGATCCTCATCGTCTGGGCGCTGATGACGTGGCCGTGGGTGCGAAACCCCGAAAGCAAGCGGACACTTAGGCACTCGCCAGCCGACGGCGGCCAGTGAGTGCCGCAATTCATTGAGTGAGCCCAAAGCGATGGCCGTTAGACTGCCTATGTCAACGGCAATTTAGGGGACCAGATGAATGCGCTGAACGTCAATGCGGACGGCCTACGAGCGGCGTCCGCTGAGCTAGGCGAAAGCGCGAGCGCGGTAATCAGAGCCGCCACCACAAGTGGCCAAACAAGCGGCAAACCCTCCGGCGAAGGAATTGCTGCTGCAGCGGCGTCGCTTGCTGCGTTCGGCCGGGCCTACCAAGGTCGGATCGAGGGTCATGCCCAGTCCACGCACTCAGCAGCGGCCCTCTACACCACTACCGACAGCAACGCGTCTGGCGACATCGCAAGAACCGTATGAGCGCCGGGCGCACCCCCTTTGACCTGCTGAGACCGCCTGGGTCCCCGCCCAGGGTCGCGGCACCAACCGGTCTGCCGACCAAGGTAGAAATCGATGAGTGGACAGGCGCGATCAACGATCTGTTTAGCGCCGCCGCCGAGTACCGACGGTGTGCAAAGAGCCTCGACGCGATTGCCGATGCCCACTGTCAAACGTTGTCTGCACCCGGTGGCACCGACTGGGAGGGCAGCGGCGCCGACGCTGCGCGAGAAGCGGCATACGCCGACCGCGGGGTTGTGTGGCAGGCTACTGATCACATCCGGCATAACCTTGCGAAGGCTGCTGAGGACGGCGCGCAGGCCGTCAGCGCCGCCCGAAACCGCGTAATAGAAGCGATCGACCAGGCTGAGCAGGACGGGTTTACGGTGGGGGACGACCTATCTGTGGCTGATACGAATACCTATACAGACATGTCGGTTTATCAGGCCCGACAAGCCAAAGCTGCGGAGCACAGTCAAGATATCGCCAAGCTGGCTGGCGAGCTTGTGGCTGCGGATACCCACGCGGGAAGGCAACTAAGTACGGAGGCCGCCGCTCTTGACGCCATGGTCCCCACAAGCTGGGGCCCGAGGAGGCAAGAATCGGATGACCGGCCTACGTCGGATATCGAGGCCGTCGATCATGAGCGGGGTGAGCCAGCGCTGGAATCGGATCCGGCTCCAGCAGGGCAAGCGGGTAATCCGCCTAATGGGTTTGTTGGAGATCAGCGCTTTGGACATTGGGAGCCTGTTGTTCCACCGCCCTACGTCGGGGCAACTCCGCCTCCTTTGAAACCGGAATACCGGCCATTCCCCGAGGATCCGACGAAGCTGGGTGGCACGACGGGTATGTATACGCCTGGAAGGACGTGGGTACAGGACTCGTCCGCGCCCTACGTGCAGCGTCAAGAAGAATACCGTTTCCGTATTGCAGGTCAGGAAGCCACGACCTATACCCGGATGGTTAACGAAAACGGAGTCTGGAAACAGGAACGATGGGTCCAAAACGTTTATGAATATCAACGGAATACCCAGTTAGTTTTTGGCGGCGACATTAGCAGGAATGGTGAGAAGGGCAGCCTAGCGGGCCTGCCTCCAATGCCAAATTTCGACAACGAGTGGAAGCGGATATTGCCACAAGAAATTGCGGTACTATCCGCCCAAAATCCGACCATAAAGTACTATCTCCCCGACGGCTGCGGTGGCCAGTTCACTTTCGAAAATGGAGTGCCAGTCGGTGGTTACAGCGGGCTGCCGCCCGCTTCCATGACGCCGATACCCGGTACAGGACAGGTACCTCCCGTAATGACGCGTCCATGGTGATAACGCGGCGCAACTGGTTAATTGCTGGTGGTCTTGCTGCCGTCGTGGTTGTGCTGGGGGCGACGGCGGCGGTCGTCCTGTCGAACCGCGCCCCGTCGGATTGCGCCGTCGTGAGTTCAATCATCGACTACAACAACCAATTCAACGAGAGCGTCAGGCAAAAATCCGACGCGCGTGTCGAAACAAGCGACTCTGATTACACGGAGTGGGCTGCGCGGATCAAACAACTCGCCGATCAAATCCACAACAACCAGGGACTGGCTGAACAAGCCGATAAGTTGGCCGACCTTGCTGGCCAGACAGCCGCGCTGGTGCCCCGGTATCGGGCCGAATCGTCTGCGATGTCCCCGCTGGAGACAACACCGCCTGAATCGGTGCGCGATTATTCCCGTATCGGCACGGAGTTCAACGACACCTTGGCAGTCCTCGACAACGCTTGCCCAAGCTAGGGCAATTTTGAGTCGTCCTCGTCGTTATCATCGGTCCAGTGCACCCACTCCGGCAACGGCGTCGGAGGAACCCCAACTGTCGACAACGAGCCGAGATTCGGGTCGCTTCTTGGGCGAAACCTTACTGTTCGGCTTTTACGGATGTAGGTGATCACTATGACCGTGACGCCTATAGCGATGAACGCCAGCAGGACAAACTTGAAGATTTGCAACCACACGTGAACTTTCCAAATCATCGACAAATCAGCGAAGATCCTGCCGTCAACACTGAACGATGCTACCTGTTGGCAACGCGCGCTGTTATTGGTCTGGTTATGGACTCGCCGGATTACTGCGGCTGCTTCGGCGACCCTGTGGCGCCGTGACCGCAGAATGCGACCTTTTGGGCGTTGATGGCATGCCCGCGTTGCGAACGTGGAGCCAAGCCGATTAAGAGTGTGTATGCTCATTACACATGAGCAGCCGTGTTCAGGTCATCTTGTCCGACGCCGAACGGGAGGCGTTCCGGCGGCAGGCGGCATCCAAGAAGATGTCCCTGAGTAACTGGCTGCGCGAGGCAGGCCTCAAGCAGCTCGAAGCTGAGCAAGATCGACCGATTCGGACGGTTGAGGATCTGCGCGAATTCTTCGCGTCGCTGCCGGAAGAGGCTGGCACCGAACCGGACTGGGATGAGTATCTCCGCGTTATGGCAGAGTCGCGGCGGCGCGGCGCGTCGGCGACATGATCTTCGTCGACACGAACGTCTTCATGTACGCAGTGGGGCGAGAGCATCCGCTTCGGCAGTCGGCCCGGGATTTCTTCGCGCACAGCGTCGAGCACCGGACCAGGCTGGTCACCTCGGCGGAAGTACCCCATGAGCTGCTGCACGCGTACATCCCCGCCAATCGGATGGAAACACTCGACGCGGCCCTGACGCTGACCCGCTCATTGACCGAGATCTGGCCGCTCGAGGAGGCCGACGTTGTGCACGCCCGCGCACTGTGCGAGCGCTATCGTGCGCTCGGCGCACGTGACCTCATACACGTTGCCTGCTGTCAACGTCGGGGCGTCACCGACATCAAGACGTTCGACCGGGGCTTGGCAAGCGCGTTTCACTAATAGGCGTGGTGATGACCTCTGCAGGTCTGTGCAACGATTAATGCCGCCGTTGCGCCGGGGCGGTAGCTCAGTCGGTTAGAGCCGCGGACTCATAATCCGTTGGTCGCGGGTTCGAGCCCCGCCCGCCCCACTGTATTTGACCTGGTCAGACCATAGTTGTGGCGGTTAGGTCAGCTAGGTACGGTGCGATTTACCGGCGTCGTACCGGCGTGTGGCGCGGTACATGCGGCGCGAGCTAACTGCAACACCAGCCACTCCCGTCACAATCGGCCAAACAGTCAAGCAGATCGTCAATCTGAAGTCGCGGAGGTTGACGGGCGTGTCGCGGCCCCGTCTCGTCGGTGCTTCGCCATACCCATGTGGGCCATGAGTGGGTTCGTGGAGTTCGTGACGACGCCGGAGTTCCTGACCGGCTCGTTCGTGTCCGGCCTACTCGGCGCTGGCATCGGCTACATATCGACTCGCAACAGCGACAAGCGGAAAATGTCGCATGAGGACTTGCGGTCCGACCGGCAGATACTCCGAGAGTCGGCTAACGAGTTCAGTGCGGTCTGCTCGTCCGTCTTCGAGAAGGCCATCGACTCCAAGGGCGTGTTCAACACGGTGATGGACTTCGTGCAGAACATGAACGAGATTCCAGATGGAGTACGCCGTGGACCTGATGGATGAGACCAAACGGATCACGACGGCATACAACCACCTTCGTGTCGCCGCGCCGGTCGCTGTTCTAGAAAAGGCAAGCGCTCTCAACGTCGCAGTGATTGCGCTTTGCAAGGCAACAACCGTTCCTCTCGCCAAGCCGCCGTTGATGCTTCAGGCGGGGAAGGCGATGGAGGACTTTACGAACGCGGTACGCGCTGAGTTGGAGCTGGATCCGTTCACCGCCGAGGACGTTAACCGTGTGGGCACGACGTACATGGAAGCGCTCACCAAGCAGATGAACGACTACATCAAGGAAACGCAAGACGAGGCAAAGAAATTCGGGTTCCTTGAACCGGGCGCGGTACCAGTCACGGCGATTAAGGCCGGTGATCTGACGGAGGAGCACGTCGGCAAGTTCGTGGGGTGCCACGATCCCGGAGCGGGGTTCAACTACGGCGCGAAGATAATCACCGTCATCCGCGTCGAGGAAGGCAACAAGCCAGGCATGCTCGTGCGCATACAACATCCGCCAATCCCCGGCGGGAAGCCAGCGCATCAAGAGCGTATGCGGCTCCCATTCGACTATGAAGTCCAGATGGTGGAGCTACCGGACCTCAAAGCGTCAAGCTGACTTGTGCTTGGCCGCCCTTGCCGCGCCTCGCAGCCGGTCTCCCATCTTGGAGTCGTGAATCAGCCCACCGCCCTCTCTGCCAACCTGGGTTGAGGCACCCGCCCCC
>NZ_PIZU01000002.1 GCF_002838065.1 Mycobacterium hubeiense
CGGTGCCTCATTCAGGTTGACAGGTTCCGCGGCGATGTCAGTCCTAGTCGGCTTCATAGCCGCACGCGCGGGAAACTTCGTGGCGCTCAGATACTGTCTGCTGTTCGCGCTGGCGGTAGCTCTGTTGGTCGCCTTCGGATTGACCGCTCGCTACCGGCGTACTGTCCTCTCAGCAGCAATCCGGACGGTCGAAGACGCCGGTGTTTCAATGACGGAAATTCGCTATTCCGCCTGGCAGTTCAGAATTCTGATCGCATGGATTGCATGCTTCGCCGCTTTTTGCGTGATGGCGGCTGTCGATATATTCATTCACGATGACGAGGGGTTCCCTGGCGTTGCGGTGCTGGCTGCTGCACTTGGCCTCGTGTTCATGTCGTACCTTGGGGCGGCGGCCTCCGGCCGGATTCGCCGCGGTGGAGTCTTGTTGTCCAGTCAAGGTATTTCCCAGCGGGGATGGAACTTCGAGTCGCGATTGGACTGGCCAGATATTGTGGGTGTGAAACCGGCGTTCAACGGCTACCCGATGATCCTGGCGATCGGGTACGCCAATGCTAACTGGGATCGCCGGTACACGACGCGCTTCTGTCGACTCGACCGCCTTCCACCAGTACCGATGATCGAATTTGATTGCCGCAGATTCGATGTCGACCCCCGCATCCTGTACAGCTACGTGCGGACCTACATCGAGAACCCAGAGCTGCGAGCAGAGCTCGGAACCGAAGCGGCCCTTACCCGAGCTCGGCAATCAGATTTCGCCAGCTGACGAGCTCTGGCCCTCCAACGCTTGCGCGACGAAGCCTTCGTCCCGGAGTAGTCACTCCGACAGCTGGAACTCCACCATCGCCGCGACGGTGTCGACGGCCTCGCTCAGCGCGTCCAGCCGCGCAGCCGGCGTCGGCGCCGACAACACCGCGTAGCGGTCTGCCTGGCCCATCGGCACCCGAGAAGCCAACGTGTACAACCGCTTTCCGATGTCGGGCTCGAACGGCCCCAACAAGACGTCGCGCTCGCTCAGCTGCGCACCCCGCGCTTCGGCGATCCGCTCGAACACCGCCATGATGCGGTCCTCGACATCGGCCACCCGATCCCCCGCCACCGCCGGGCCCTCTTCGTCTGGCCACTCCTCGACCACCGCCCGTGGATACGGGTCGTCGGGCTGCCACTCCACCACCCGAATGCGTTCGCCCATCACGCATCTCAACCGGTAGCGCCCGTCCCCGAAATCGGCGACTTCGGTGATGTGGGCCATCGCCCCGACGTCGCTGCGGCTGTCCCCGCCACCGACCTCACGCCCCGCCGCGATCAGCACCACGCCGAACGCCGGGTCGTCGGCGGCCAGGCAATCGGCCACCAACGCCGAGTACCGCGGCTCGAAGATCCGCAGCGGCAACTCCTCGCCCGGCAGCATCGCCACCTCGAGCGGGAACATCGGCGTGACGGGCATCGATCTACCGGAACCCCCCGCCGGCGACCGCGTCACGCACCAATGTCGATTTTTCAGTGAATGCGCACATCATGTCCGCGACGCCCACCCACAGTTCGGGATTCATCCCGACCAGTTCGTTGTCCTCCCCGATCGCCTCGATGACCTCACGCTTGGCCGCATCGTCCATCGACACGTAATCACCACACGTGGTCGCGGCCAACCCTTCCGGCGGTGGACCACCCGGTGCCCGAGGCGACTCCCGCGGCGGCGTCGTGGTGGTTGTGGTGGTCGTGGTGGTGAGCCCGGTCTGATCCGGATCGGCCATCGGCCGCCCCGGCGTGACGTCACTGCAGCCCGCGAGCGCGACGACAGCCAGCGCCACGAGCACCCGTCGCACCACCATCAACACACCTTATAGCTCAAGCTCACTCACCAAGGCGTCAACGACCGCACGCAGATCCCCGTCGTGCTCCTCAGCGACCCGGCGCTGCCGCTGATACGACGCGCCCAACGTATAGATGTCGGCGACGCGGGCCAGCTCGTCGCTGCAGCCGAGCGATTTCGCCACCGGCTCCATCCGATTCAGCAACGCGTCGAGGTCCTCGGTCACCAACCGCTCATTGCTGTCGGCGTCGAGGATGATCACCGCATCGAGCCCGTAACGCGCGGCCCGCCACTTGTTTTCCTGCACATGCCACGGCGGCATGGTCGGCAGGTGCTCACCGGCGTCCAACCGGCGGTCCAGATCCACGATCAGGCAATGCGTCAACGCCACCAGCGCGCTCAACTCGCGAAGGTTGGACACCCCGTCGAAGATCCGTACCTCGACCGTGCCGAGATGCGGCGAAGGCCTGATGTCCCAACGGATCTCGTTCATGTGGTCGATGATGCCGGTCTTCTTCTGGTCGTGGACGAAACCCTCCCACTGCGCCCACGTCTGAAAGTGGAACGGCAGCCCGGCCGTCGGCAACTGCTGGAACATCATCGCCCGATTGCTCGCGTAGCCGGTGTCCTCACCGTTCCAGAACGGCGACGACGCCGACAGCGCCAGCAGATGCGGATACTGATTGAGCAACGACGTGATAATCGCCATCACCTTGTGCGCCGACGAAATCCCCACGTGCACATGCACGCCCCAGATCAGCATCTGCCGGCCCCACCACTGAGTTCGCTTGATCAGCTCCGCGTAGCGCGGCGCGTCGGTCAGCTTCTGCGCCGACCACTTCGCGAACGGATGCGTGCCCGCGCAGAACAACTCCATGCCGCGGTCCCGCACGATCTTGCGTGCCGTTAACAGCGTCGAGCGCAGATCCTCCATCGCCTGGCCGGTGTTGTCGCAGACGCCGGTGACGATCTCGACGGTGTTGCGCAGCAGTTCCTTGTGCACCCGCGGGTTGTTCTCCCCGAGTTCCAAGATGACCGCGGCGGCCTCGTTGCTCAGGTCGCGGGTTTCGGCGTCGACAAGCGCGAACTCCCATTCGACGCCGACGGACGGCCGGGGTGACCCGGCGAAATCGATGTGTCTGCTAGCCGGTCCCGATGACACCGCACGCCACCCGACTTCCGGCGTCGCCGGTGGCCATTGTCGTCTGATCCGGTCCGGGCGTTCCGTTGACCTGCTGGTAGCGCTCCGGCGGGATGTTCGCGAAGTTGTCCGCGTTCGCGTGGATGATGATCGACGTCTTCTCACCCGCGAGCAGGTTCTCGGCGGTGAACGAGTCCGTCGTCGTCACCAACAACGCCGAACCGTCACCGCGCACCTGCAGCGAGGTCAAGTCGCCGCTGGCCGGATGCCCGCTGTGCCCGGGCACCTGGAAATGCCCACCGGCGGAGTTGAAGTCGCCCGGCGCGCCCCCAGTCGGGGCCACCGAATTGGCCTCGCACTTGCCCACGGAGTGGATGTGCAGCCCGTGGAAGCCTGGCGTCAGCTTGCCGGACTCCGTCGTCTTCACGGTGACGGTGGCATAGCCGTCGGCGAACTCGAAGTCCGCGCTCGCCACCGAGCTGCCGTCAGGCGCCTTGAGCTCGGCCGTCAACTTCTGGCCGGCTTCCGCGCTCGCTCCGTGACCGCCCTCGTCCTCGCCGCCAGGCGCCGGCGACGGCGAACCGGTCCACACCGGCGGCGTGGTGCCCGGCTCGGTGGCCGGCTGCTCAGTGGTGGGACTGCATGCACTCAAGGCGACTGCGGGAACGGCGAACAGGGCGGCGAAAACGAGGGGCTTGAGCATGCGCACGAGCCTAGCCGGTGACGACGACGACCACGCCCGGTGGTTGCTCGGCCAACTCGGGCCGTCGCGGCTCCACCGGCGCTTCCAGCAGCTGGCCCACTTCATCGGCGGCCTGTTGCTCGCCGGGCGCGTCGCTGAAATAAACGGTGGTGCCGGGCACACCGTCCAGGGTCAGGTTGCCGGTTTCGGTGACGTTCCAGCCGGCCTCGCGCAGCCGGTTCGCGGTGCCTTCCGCGGCGCCCGCCACCGACGAGATGTTGTACACCCGCACATCAGCGCGGGCCGGTTCCGCCTCTGCCGGCGCCGACGTCCGCGTCGTCGTCGTGGTGATCGCGCTGCCCACCGACGACTCGTCGTCGCCGGAATCGCTGTCTGACCCCATCGCCTGGAATCCCACCAAGAGGAAGACCACGCCCAAAAACAGCAGCACCATGACCATGGCGCGCAGGGGCAGCCCGGAGGATTCTCGCTGGTTCATCTAGCCCACTGTATCGACCGGACCCCCGGATCCGACAAATCCGTCCAGGTCAAAGTCCCCGGGTCGCTTCGCTCCTGCCCTCCGGACGTCAGGTGACGTCGAAGCCCAGCCGACGCGCCGCCCGCGCCTTCTGCCGGCTGGCCCGGAGCCGCCGCAGCCGCTTGACCAGCATGGGGTCGGCGGCCAGCGCTTCCGGCCGGTCGACCAGGGCATTGAGCACCTGGTAGTACCGGGTGGCCGACATCGAGAACAGCTCTTTGATCGCGTCTTCCTTGGATCCGGCGTACTTCCACCACTGGCGCTCGAACGCCAAAATGTCGTGTTCGCGCCGGGTGAGCCCATCGGTCAGATCAGAGTCGTCCCCGGATTGCTCAGTACGCGCCATGGCGCCGTCCATATTGCTCCTGGACCCTTTCCGACACTCGAAATGACAACTCTGTGTTTCGGCGATCATTCAATCACGGGTTTGGAAGTTGATCCGTCACCAAACCCCGCGAGTCGGCTCACTAAGCTTGCTCGCCATGGCCGTCGTACCCATCCGCATCGTGGGAGATCCCGTCTTGCACACCGCGACCGAACCGGTGCCCGTCGCCGACGATGGTTCGCTACCGGCAGATCTCGCCGACTTGATCAAGGATCTCTACGAGACCTTGGACGCCGCCAACGGGGTTGGCCTGGCCGCCAACCAGATCGGCGTGTCCAAGCGGGTGTTCGTCTACGACTGCCCCGAGGACCGCGGCCGCACCAGCCGTCGCCGCGGCGTCGTCGTCAACCCGGTGCTGGAAACCTCGGAGGTCCCCGAGACCATGCCCGACCCCGACAACGACGAGGAGGGCTGCCTCTCCGTGCCCGGCGTGCAATTCCCCACGGGGCGCGCCGACTGGGCCCGCGTGACGGGGCTGGACGCCGACGGCACCCCGATCACGGTGGAGGGCACCGGGTTGTTCGCGCGGATGCTGCAACACGAGACGGGTCATCTGGACGGGTTCCTGTATCTCGATCGGCTGGTCGGCCGGCATGCCCGCGCTGCCAAGCGCGCCGTGAAATCGCATGGGTGGGGGGTGCCGGGTTTGACGTGGATGCCGGGTAGGGATCCGGATCCGTTCGGCCACTGATGGATTGGCCCGCTCCGGGCACGCGCGTCGTGATCCGCTACCGGCGGCCGGCCGGGTCGGTGCCGCCGCTGACCGACGTGATTGGCCATCTGCTGTCGCTCGAGCCGGTGACGGTGCAGACGAAATCCGGTGCGGTGGTGGAGGTTTCACCGGACGACGTGGTCGCGGTGCGAGCGCTGGGCGCGGTTCCGGTGCGGACTTTCCAGATTCGGTCGACGGAGTACGCGGCCGCGTTCGCATGGCCCGGCGTCGAGCAACAGTGGCTCGACGGCTGGCTGCTGCGCTTCGCCGAAGGCCATACGCATCGCGCCAATTCTGCTGTGCCACTTCAGGTCGGTGCTGGTCTCGACGCAGTGCCCGCGATCGTCGACTGGTACACCTCACGCGGGGTGACGCCGTGGCTTTCGGTGCCGGACCGGCTGTTGCAGCTTCCCGCCGCAGTGCCTACGCACCTCGAAACCCACGTCATGGTTTCGAGTGTCACGGCCGCGTCGGCGCCCAGTGTCGCGCTCGCGTCACGCCCGGATGAGAAGTGGCTGCGGCTGTATCAGCGCGACGTGCCGGTCGACATGCTGACCGCGGTGCTCGACGGCGAAGTGGCGTTCGCGACGCTTGACGACGCCGCGGTGGGTCGCGCCGCAGTGACGAGGGCGCCCGACGGCACGCGATGGGTGGGACTGTCGGCGGTGCGGGTGGTCGACGAACACCGCCGCCGCGGCCATGCCCGCGCCGTGTGCTCGACGCTCTTGGCGTGGGCCGCCGAACGCGGCGCCACCCGCGCCTACGTGCAGGTTCTGGTCGACAACGATCCCGCGATCGCGTTGTACGAATCGCTGGGCTTCGCCGTGCAGCACCAGGTCCGCTATGTCGACGCCCGTAACCTGTAGCGCATGCGGTTGGCCACCTGGAACGTCAACTCGATTCGCGCTCGCGTCGACCGCGTCACCGATTGGCTGGAACGCGCCGACGTCGACGTGCTGGCCATGCAGGAAACCAAATGTTCCGACGACCAGTTCCCCACCATGCCCTTTGTCGCGCTGGGCTATGACGTCGTGCACTGCGGCTTCAACCAGTGGAACGGGGTGGCGATCGCGTCGCGTGTCGGCATAGACGACGTGCAGGTGGGTTTCGAGGGTCAGCCCACGTGGAGCGACAACGACACGGTGGAGGCCAAGGCCGAAGCCCGCGCGTTGGGCGCGACGTGCAACGGCGTGCGGGTGTGGAGCCTGTATGTGCCCAACGGCCGCACCGTCGGGTCGCCGCACTACGTATACAAGCTGCAATGGCTTGCCGCGCTGCGGGATACCGCGCACAAGTGGCTCACCGACGATCCCAGCGCGCAGATCGCGTTGGTGGGTGATTGGAACATCGCGCCGACCGATGAGGACGTGTGGAGTGTGGAGTTTTACCGGAACAGCACGCACGTGACGCCGCCGGAGCGGGAGGCGTTCCAGGCGATCGTCGACGCTCAATTCGCGGATGTGGTACGGCCTTTCACGCCGGGTCCGGGTGTGTACACCTACTGGGATTACACCCAGCTGCGCTTCCCGAAGAACCGCGGCATGCGCATCGACTTCATCCTCGGGTCACCGGCGTTGGCCGCCCGTGTCGCCCACGCCGAGATCGTCCGCGAAGAACGAAAGGGTAAGGCGCCCAGCGACCACGCGCCCGTCATGGTGGACCTCGCCTGACCGCTCAGCCCTCAGACGTCCGCGTAGCGACCGGGGTTGAACATCGACGCCACCGCGCCGATCAGCATCATCACGGCCGCGGCGCCGAACACCACCACCAACCCGGCATGGAACGGCTCGGTGATCAGATGCGGGAAGAACGTCTTGCCGGTGAGCACCTCGGCGTTGACGCCGGGCTGCTGCAGCGCATGTGATGGCTCCAGCAGTTCGGCGACCGGGTTGTAGCCCAGGAACGCCGCGAACAGGCTGCCCACCGGCGGCAGATTGGCGACGTCGTGCGCCACCGACGCCGACACGCCCTGCTCCTGCAGGCCCGTGCTCAGCGCGGAAGGCAGCGTGTTGGCCAGACCGATGATCATCAACGAGAAGAAGATGCCGATCGACAGCGACGAGCCCGCGTTGAAGAACGTCGCCCGCACACCCGATGCGGCGCCGCGCTCGGCGGCCGACACGCTGGACATGATCGCCGCGGTGTTCGGCGCGGTGAAGATGCCGCCGCCCAGCCCGTTGAGAAAGACCAGGATCGCGAACATCCAGTAGTCGAAGTTCACCGGAATAACCAGTAGCGCAATGAAAGACGCCGCCATCAGCAGCATCCCGCCGACAGTCATTGGTCGTGCGCCGAAGCGGTCGGACAGCGAACCCGCGATGGGAGCGGCCACCAGGAACCCGACGGTGACGGGAAGCAGATAGATGCCCGCCCACAGCGGTGTGGACTCAAAGTCATAGCCGTGCAAGGGAAGCCAGATGCCTTGCAGCCAGATGATGAGCATGAATTGCAGGCCTCCGCGGCCGATTGAGGACATCAGGCCGGCGAGATTTCCCATCCCGAATGCAGCCGAGCGGAACAACCGGATATTGACCATGGGCTCGGCCACCCGGAGCTCGATGAGGCAGAACGCCGCCAGCACCAGCAACCCCAGGGCGATCGACCCGAGGACCCACGGGTTGGACCACCCGGTGGTCGAATCACCGTACGGCTGGATCCCATAGGTGATGCCGATGAGCAGCACAGTCAGGCCGAGTCCGAACGACAGCGTGCCCGCCCAGTCCAGCCGACCCGGTGTGCGCACGCCGAGTTCCCGCAACGACCGCATGCTCCAGATGGTGCCGATGACGCCGATCGGGACGCCGACCCAGAACACCGCCTGCCAGTGCCACTCGGCAAGAAAGCCGCCGATCAACAGCCCCAGGAAGGAACCCGCCACCGCCGCAACCATGTTGACGCCGAGGGCCATGCCGCGCTGATTGGCTGGGAACGCGTCGGTGAGGATCGCCGACGACGACGCCATCAGCATGGCGCCACCGACGCCCTGGATGACCCGCCACGCGATCAGCCAGACCGCCCCGCCGCCGAGGTGAAACGGGTCGAACGACAGCGCAACGGCCGCAACGGTAAAGACCACGAATCCGAGGTTGTAGATGCGCACCCGGCCGAACATGTCGCCGAGCCGTCCGAAGGGCACGACCAACACCGCCGTCACCACCAGGTAGCCCATCAGCATCCACAGCAGGTAGCTGACGTTCCCGGGGGCCAATGGGTTGAGCCCGATACCGCGGAAGATCGCGGGAAGCGAGATGAGCACGATCGACGCGTTGATCGACGCCAGCAGAATGCCCAACGTCGTGTTGGATAGCGCGATCCACTTGTAGGAGCCGACGGCGCTGGGCTCGACGGCGGTGGTCGTCTTTTCGATCTCGGTTGTCACAGTTTCGCTTCACGGGTCAGCTTCAAAAACACATATATTAGCTATACAAACTATCTCGGGGCAATTCGAGCCCCGATGGCCGGCCGCATGCGCTAGCGTGGACGGCGTCCGAACGCGGGAGCGCACACCGAGTGCGCTGAGAGGACAGCTGGGGCTGTCGACCGTACGAACCTGACCGGGTAATGCCGGCGTAGGGAGAAGAAATGACGCAAGTATCTGTCGACCCATCCGTGACCACCGGCCCGATCACCGGAAGCACGAAGATCTACCGGGAGATCGACGGGATGCGGGTGCCGTTCCGGCGGGTGAACCTGACCAACGGCGAGCATCTCGACCTGTATGACACCTCGGGGCCCTACACCGACCCCGACGCGGTCATCGACCTGCACCGGGGCTTGCCGCCGCGGCCGGGTGTCGTGCGCGACCGAGGCACCCAGTTGCAGCGGGCGCGCAACGGCGAGATCACCGCGGAGATGGCGTTCATCGCCTTACGGGAAGGCGTGGCCCCGGAGTTGGTGCGCGACGAGGTCGCCCGCGGCCGCGCCGTCATCCCGGCCAACCACAACCACCCCGAGTCCGAGCCGATGGTCATCGGCAAGGCGTTCGCGGTGAAAGTCAATGCCAATATCGGCAATTCGGCGGTCACCAGCTCGATCGCCGAAGAGGTCGACAAGATGGTGTGGGCCACCCGGTGGGGCGCCGACACCATCATGGATCTGTCCACCGGGCGTGACATCCACCTGACCCGCGAGTGGATTCTGCGCAATTCGCCTGTGCCGGTCGGCACGGTGCCGATCTACCAGGCACTGGAGA
The DNA here is from genome assembly GCF_002838065.1 of Mycobacterium hubeiense. GTDB lineage: Bacteria > Actinomycetota > Actinomycetes > Mycobacteriales > Mycobacteriaceae > Mycobacterium > Mycobacterium hubeiense. The sequence goes on from NZ_PIZU01000002.1 coordinate 9,461, forward strand.
AGGTCAACGGCGACCCCACCAAGCTCACGTGGGAGATCTACCGCGACACCGTGATCGAGCAGTGCGAGCAGGGCGTCGACTACATGACGGTGCACGCCGGCGTGCTGTTGCGCTACATCCCGCTGACGGCCAAGCGCGTGACGGGAATCGTGTCCCGCGGCGGGTCGATCATGGCGGCCTGGTGCCTGGCGCATCATCAGGAATCGTTCCTGTACAACAACTTCCACGAGCTCTGCGAGATCCTGCAGCGCTACGACGTCACGTTCTCGCTGGGTGACGGGCTGCGGCCGGGCTCGATCGCCGACGCCAACGACGAAGCCCAGTTCGCCGAGCTTCGCACCTTGGGCGAACTGACCAAGATCGCGAAATCCCATGGCGTGCAGGTAATGATCGAGGGCCCCGGACATGTGCCGATGCACAAGATCGTGGAGAACGTGAAGCTGGAGGAGGAGTGGTGCGAGGAGGCGCCGTTCTACACCCTCGGCCCGCTGGCCACCGACATCGCGCCGGCCTACGACCACATCACCTCGGCGATCGGCGCGGCGATCATCGCCCAGGCCGGCACCGCGATGCTGTGCTACGTCACGCCCAAGGAACACCTCGGGTTGCCCGACCGCAAGGACGTCAAGGACGGCGTGATCGCCTACAAGATCGCCGCGCACGCAGCCGATCTGGCCAAGGGACACCCGCGGGCCCAGGAACGGGACGACGCGCTGTCGACGGCCCGGTTCGAGTTCCGCTGGCACGACCAGTTCGCGCTGTCGCTCGACCCGGACACCGCGCGGGAGTTCCACGACGAGACGCTGCCGGCCGAACCCGCCAAGACCGCGCACTTCTGCTCGATGTGCGGGCCGAAGTTCTGCTCGATGCGCATCACGCAGGACATCCGGGACGCCTACGGCGACGAGATCGAAAAGGGTATGGCGGAGAAGTCGCGGGAGTTCGCCGAAAACGGCAACCGGGTCTATCTTCCACTCGCATGACCGAGCGATTTGGGCGTGAAAACCTGCGTTCATCGCAGGAAATCACGCCGGAATCGATTGGATTGCCGATCCCCGAGCCGGGAACCACACCGCGACGGGTGATGACGATCGCCGGCTCGGACTCCGGCGGCGGCGCCGGCATTCAGGCCGATCTGCGCACGTTCGCGATGCTGGGCGTGCACGGGCTGGTCGCCGTCACCGCGGTCACCGTGCAGAACTCGATGGGCGTCAAGGGATTTCACGAGATCCCGCTGGACGTGATCGCGGGCCAGATCGAGGCGGTGGCCTCCGACATCGGGCTGCAGGCCGCGAAGACGGGCATGCTGGCGTCGTCGGCGATCATCGACACCGTCGCCGGTACCTGGCGCGCTCAAGACCTGACGGTGCCACTGGTCGTCGACCCGGTGTGCGCGTCCATGCACGGCGATCCGCTGTTGCACCCGAGTGCACTGGATTCGCTTCGCACACAACTGTTTCCGCTAGCGACACTGGTGACGCCCAACCTGGACGAAGTACGGCTGCTCGTCGACATCGACGTCATCGACGAACAGTCCCAGCGTGACGCGGCGCGCGCGTTGCATGGGCTGGGCCCGCAGTGGGTGTTGGTCAAGGGCGGGCATCTGCGGTCGTCGCCGCACAGCCCGGATCTGCTCTACGACGGCACCGACTTCCACGAGTTCGACGCACCGCGCGTGGACACCGGCGACGACCACGGCGCCGGCGACACCCTCGCCGCCGCGGTGGCCAGCGCACTCGCGCACGGGTACACCGTGCCGGACGCCGTGGCGTTCGGCAAACGCTGGGTGACCGAATGTCTGCGTGCCGCATACCCGTTGGGCCACGGCCACGGCCCAGTGTCGGCACTGTTCAGGCTCGGCCGATGAACCTCGATGCGATCGCGGGCATCGCCCACGAGCCCCAAGAAGAACCCACCGGCGTCGTCGTCCTCACCCACGGCGCGGGAGGCAGCCGAGAATCACCGCTGCTCAAGCAGATCTGCGACGAGTGGGCCCGCCGCGGCTGGCTGGCGGTGCGCTACAACCTGCCCTACCGACGGCGTCGACCCAAGGGGCCGCCGTCAGGGTCGGCGGCAACCGACCAGGCCGGCGTCGTCGAGGCGGTGGCGGCAGTGCGAGAGCTCGCCGCCGGACCGGTGATCGCGGGCGGGCACTCGTACGGCGGGCGGATGACGTCGATGGCGGTCGCGGACGGCCTGACCGTCGACGTGCTGACCCTGTTCTCCTATCCGGTGCACCCTCCCGGCAAGCCCGAACGTGCCCGCACCGAGCACCTGCCGCGGATCGCCGCGCCGACGGTGTTCACCCACGGCACGGCCGACCCGTTCGGCAGCCTCCAGGAGGTGCGCGCAGCCGCGGCGTTGATCCCGGCGGATACCGAGGTCGTCGAGGTCACCGGCGCGCGCCACGATCTGGGCTCCAAGACCATCGATGTGCCGGTGCTGGCGGTCGACGCGGCGCTACGGTTGCTGTAGTGACCATGCCGCCGGGGCCGTACGGCCCGCCGCCCTACTATCCGCCGCCCGCCCCGAAATCCAACTGGTGGGCAATCGCGGCGGTGATGGTCGCCGTTCTCGCGGGGGTCGCGGTGACGGCCCTCGGCGCGGCGGCCGTCCTTCACCTGTTGGCGCGGGGTTCGGTCGACGCGACCAAGGTCAGCACCGGCGACTGCCTCGCCGAGATACCGGACGACACCACGGTGACGCGCGTCGACGTCGTCGACTGCAGCGAACCGCACAAGGGCGAGGTGTTCGCCGTGCTCACCATGCCCGACGGCGACTTCCCGGGCCACCACGCCATCACCAGATACCAGAATCGCTGCGAGCCGCAGCTCAGCCTGCAGCTGCCCGCCGCGGCCGCCGATCCCACCATCGGGCTGTTCGTGCTCTACCCGACCGAGGACTCCTGGGACCGCGGCGATCGCGCGGTGACCTGCATCGCCACCACCATCGACGCCCGCACCGGCACATTGGAGTAGCCGCCAGGCCTCGACAAAGTACCTAGTACCTGAGGTACCGTCTACTGCATGACTTCGGAGCGATTCGACGCTGTCATCGTGGGGGCGGGGTTCGGCGGAATCGGCGCGGCGATCCAGCTCAAACGGCTGGGCTATGACAACTTCGTCATCCTGGAACGCGAGGACGATCTCGGCGGCACCTGGCACGTCAACCGCTATCCCGGGCTGGCCGTCGACATCCCCTCCACCACGTACTCGTACTGGTTCGAGCCCAACCCGAATTGGTCGCGGCTGTTCGCGCCCGGCCCCGAGCTCAAGCGCTACGCCGACGACGTCGCCGACAAGTACGACGTGCGCCGGCACATGCGGTTTTCCACCGCGGTCGAAGGCGCCCGCTGGGATGAGGAGCTCGGGCTGTGGCAGGTGGCACTGGCCGGCGGCCAGACGCTGTCGGCGCAGTTCCTCATCACCGCCACCGGATTCCTGTCGCAGCCCTACACCCCCGACATCCCGGGTATCGCGACCTTCAACGGGCGCACCATCCACACCACAGACTGGGATGCCACCTATGACTTCGACGGCCGCCGCGTCGGGCTGATCGGCACGGGCGCGACCGCGGTGCAGCTGGTTCCCGAGCTGGCCAAGAGGGTCGCCGAGCTGACCGTGTATCAGCGCACCGCCATCTACGTGGTGCCCAAGGTCGACTTCCGGATCCCCGGTCTGCTACAACGGGCCTTCGCACGGGTTCCGTTGGTGCACAGAACGTTCCGCTACGTCACCGACAACGTCCTCGAGCTGATGCTGATCTCGGCGGTGCTGCACTATCGGCAGTTCCGCCGCCTGAACATCGCAGCCGCCGACCTGTCGAAGATCCATCGATTCGTCTCGATTCGCGACAAGGAGTTGCGCCAAAAGCTCACCCCCGATTACGACTTCGGCTGCAAGCGGCCGACGTTCTCCAACACGTACTACCGCACATTCACCAAACCGAATGTGCACCTGGAGACCACGGGCATCGAACGCATCGAACCCGACGGCATCGTGACCGCCGACGGCAACAAGCGCCAGATCGACACGTTGGTACTGGCCACCGGCTTCGACCTGTGGGACGCCAACTTCCCTGCGATCGAGGTCGTCGGCCGCGAGGGCCGCAATCTCGGAAAGTGGTGGCGGGAGAACAGGTTCCAGGCCTACCAGGGCGTGTCGATACCCTACTTCCCGAACTTCCTGAGCCTGGCCGGGCCGTACTCGTACAGCGGGTTGTCGTACTTCGACACCATCGAGCGCGAGATGCGGCTGATGGATCGCCTGTTCCGGGAGGTCCAGCGCCGCCGCGCAAGCACCTTTGAGGTCACCGAGGAGGCCAACACCCGCTTCCTGGACCGGATGACCGAACTCCTTGACGACTCGGTGTTCTACGGCGGTTCGTGTGCCACGTCGCGGTCGTATTACTTCAACCACAGCGGCGAGGCGACGCTGTTGCGCCCTACCTCGACTCACAACGCGATCGAGGAAGCGTCTACATTCCCGTTGAGCGACTATCAGATTGCTTGACCAGAAAGGATCAGCAGTGCCCCGTAAGGATTCGCGTGCCGCCAAATTCGCCGGATTGGCATTGGCCGGTGTCGGCTTGGCTCATTTCACCAGCCCGCAGATGTTCGAGCCGATCACCAAGCCGGCGTTTCCGCGCAGAACCCGGCAGCACATCTACACCAACGGAGGCATCGAGACGGCGCTCGGCCTAGGGCTGAGCGCACGCAGGACGCGCCCGCTGGCCGTGGTCGGAACGATCGGCTACCTGGCCTACTTGGCGGGCAATGCGGCACGCAATCGGTAGCGGCCGAGCAACGCCAAATCCAGCAGCCGCGCAACGACTTCCCGGTTCTGCGCGGTGTTGTGATAGCCCATCAGCCGACCCAGGTCGATGACTAGGGCCATGGCCGCGTGTACGGCGAACCGCGCCTGCCCCGGCGTCCACCGCGGGCGTAACTCCAGCACCGGGCCCACCCAGGCCTCGACGGTGGCGCGTTGCAGATTGCGCAGAATGTCCTGATCGGCCGGTGACATGTTGAGCCGTTCGGTGTAGTACACGTAGTCCAGTTCCGGATGGGTGAACGAGCGCGCGACATAGCCGTCGATCAAGGTGGCCAGCGCCTGCTCGGGATCGGTTGCTGCATTGAGGATTTCGGCAGTCTCCGCCGACAACCGGTCGGCGGCGCGCCGGAACGCGGCGGCCAGGATGTCGCTCTTGCCGGAGAAGTACCGGTAGATGCCCGACGCGGGCATTCCGACCGCGGCGGCGATGTCCTCCATACTGGTGTCGCGATAGCCCTTCTGGTTGAACAGCTGCATCGATTCGCTGAGCAACGCTTCATATTTGGACGTGTCCGCCGTCCGAACTGCAGGCTCTGGCTGGGGTGCGGCGTCGTCGGTCGGTGGCGGGAGTTCGGCGGTGACCACGGCTTCGGCGAGCTCGGCGAGCAGCGCCCGGATCTGGCCGCCGGGCAGCTTGGCCCGATGGTCGACGATGCTGCCGACCACGCTGAGCAGTGCGGTCGACAATGTCCAGCGTTGGCGCGAACTCAGGTCCGGCCGAATCGCCAAGAGCGGCTGCTGAATTCGATGATGGACGGTGCGCATCTGCCCGTTCAGCGTCGCTTGGTCGTCGCCGAGCAGGTAGCGCGCCTCCCAGCGGTACAGACCGCCGGACTCCCGGTTGGCCAGCGCGGTGTCGGTCAGCGCAGCGACCAGGCGATGCAAAATCCGCTGCGGGTCCTCGTCGGGCAGTTCGTCGGCGAACGCCGTGCAGTCCACCAGTTGCTGGCCGAGGGCGACCACGGCGTCGCGGAAGAGCTCGTACTTGCTCGAGTAGTGGCGGTACAGCGCCGCCGCGGAGATGCCGACACGCGAAGCGATGGCCTCCATGCTCACTCCGTGGTAGCCGAGCGCGCTGAAGGCCTCGGCCGACGCTCTGGCTATCTGCGCCTTCCGATCTTTGGGCCGGCGTCGGACACCGTCACCGCGCTCTTGCGGGGTGCTCGCCATGGCGACACCTTAGCCGACCAGCTACACACATCGACGTTCGCTTCCACTGCAAAAATTCGCGAAACCCCCCGATCTTGAAAGAATGACCATTAACATAGTGCTGGCTGCAGACCGGTTGGGGGTCCGATGCTGAACACATTGAGAAGGCTGCTCGGCTATCGAGTGACGATCGGTGAGTTGATCGTCGTCGCTATCGTGCTCGGTACCCCGTATCTGCTTGTCGGCGTCTTCTGGTCGAGCACCCACACCGACCATCTGGAGCAGATGGCTGGCATCGACTGGGTGGTGTCCTATCTGGGCGCCATCGTCTCGTGGCCGGTGCTGCCGTTTGCCGATGTCTGCATGACCTGAAGGGAGAGACGGTGATCCAGCGCGCGTGGTACGTGGGCATTGTCGGGGCCGTCCTCGCCGCGATCGGCCTTTTCGCACTGGGCTTTCCGGTGTTCCTCGACGACTACGACCAATACGGATTTCAGATCAAGTGCGGAACCGGATACATCGCCGATTTGAGCCAGGCGCTCGCGGCGACCGGCGGCCCGGATTACGCCGAGCAGTGTGAGAACAGCCTGCTGGCGCGGCGAATGTGGACGGTTCCACTCGTGGTGATCGGGGCGTTGGCCGTGCTCGGGACGCTGCTGTTGGGGGCGGCGACGTCGGCCCACGAGAAGCTGGCCCACGAACCGGAACACCATCTGACCTAACATCGCCTGGGTGAGCACGCCGGACGGCCCCGCGCTGCGCCGGCGGCTCGGCACATTCGATGCCGTCGTCATCGGCCTGGGGTCGATGGTCGGCGCCGGCATCTTCGCCGCGCTGGGGCCGGCTGCCGCGGCGGCGGGTTCGGGTCTGCTCGTCGGCTTGACGGTCGCGGCCGTCGTCGCCTACTGCAATGCGACGTCGTCGGCGCGGCTGGCCGCCCGGTATCCGCAGTCGGGCGGGACGTACGTGTACGGCCGCGAACGGCTCGGTGAATTCTGGGGATACACCGCGGGGTGGAGCTTCATCGTCGGCAAGACGGCGTCGTGCGCGGCGATGGCCCTGACCGTCGGCTACTACGTGTGGCCGGCCGGGGCGCATGCGGTGGCGGTGGCCGCGGTGGTGGCGTTGACGACGCTCAACTATTTCGGGATTCAACGCTCCGCGGTGCTGACTCGGGCGATCGTCGCGACGGTGTTGGCGGTGCTGGCCGCGGTGGTCGTGTTGGCGCTGGGCTTCGGGGATGCCGACGTCGGGAACCTGCGTTTCGGCGACGACGTCACCGTCGTGGGTGTGCTGCAGGCGGGCGGGTTGCTGTTCTTCGCGTTCGCCGGGTACGCCCGCATCGCGACGCTGGGTGAGGAGGTGCGCGAGCCCGCTCGCACCATTCCGCGCGCGATAGCGCTCGCGTTGGGGATCGCCTTGGTGGTGTACGCGGCCGCCGCGGTCGCAGTGCTCGCCGAATTGGGCAGCGCCGGATTGGCCTCGGCCACTGCACCATTGGCGGAGGCGGTACGGGCAGCCGGTTTCGCCGGCTTCGAGCCGGTGGTGCGGGCGGGGGCCGCGGTGGCGGCGCTCGGCTCGCTGCTGGCGCTGATTCTCGGGGTGTCGCGGACGACGTTGGCGATGGCCCGCGATCGGCATCTGCCGGGTGCTCTGGCGGCTGTGCATCCGCGGTTCGGCAGCCCGCATCGCGCGGAGATCGCGGTCGGCGTCGTCGTCGCCGGTGTCGCAGCGGTGGCTGATCTGCGGGGCGCGATCGGTTTCTCGTCGTTCGCCGTGTTGGTGTACTACGCGATCGCCAACGCGTCGGCATTTACGTTGGGCGCCAGGCTTATTCCGGTGATCGGGCTGGCGGGCTGCCTGTTGTTGGCGTTCTCGCTACCGGTCACCTCGGTGGTGGTGGGCTGCGGCGTCGTCGCCCTCGGTGTGGTCGTGTACTGGTTGCGTGTGCGCTGACCGCGTTGAGTGTGCATTCACCGCGGAGAATGGCGAAATATCCCGCAGTACACGCACACTCGCCGCAGCTGACGCACACTCGCCGCCGAGGTAGGCGCTATGACGGCGTGCGCTTGCGCTCATCACGCGGCGGCACACCGTTGGCGCCGTCGATCGACTGCGCGTAGGTGCCGACCGCGAACGCGACTGCGGGGCCCATGATGGACAGTGCATGCCGGTCGACATTGTCGAGACGGTCACGCGGGCTGTGGTAATTCGGGTCGAACGCGAGGCCGGCTCGCCCGCCCCACAACCGAGCCTGCACTTCGGTTTTGCGCTGCGACGCGCCGGTGGTGGCGCCGCCGATGGGCACGCCGGCGTTGCGGAACGGGTTGTAGTCGGTGGCGCGTCCCAGCGGCATGTCGGCGGGCCGCACGCCGGCCTCGTTCAAGTATGCCGCCAGCGTGCGCTCGAGGCCTGCCGATCCGGTCGGCACGTCGTTGGTCGGCGTGGTCGCCGCCGACTGGTCCCCGTCATAGGTGAAGTAACCCGGATTCGGCGAGCCGAGCATGTCGAAGTTGAGATACAGCGCGATGTCGTTGAGTTGATCGCCGTCCAGGCCGCGCACGTACGCCGTGGACCCGTCCAGACCCGTTTCCTCCGCGCCCCAGAAGGCGAATCGCACCGCGTTGGCCAGCCGCGGCTGCGACCCGAGTGCTACCGCCGTTTCCAGCAACGCCGCGACCCCCGAGCCGTTGTCGTTGATACCCGGGCTGCCGGGCACGCTGTCGAGGTGAGCGCCGGCCATCACGACATTGCGGGTATCACCGGTTCTGGTCTGCGCCAGCACGTTTCGCGACTTGACCATCGAGGCTTTGTCGTCCAGGGTGAGCCGGACCGGCGTGCTGGTGCGCCGCAGCGCGGCGTCGGCGTCGGGTTTGATCACCCCGACCGGGACCTTGAGGTCGCGGTAGTAGCCCTGGTCGAACAGTCCTGCCGGGCTGCCGCTGGCACTGGGTGTGGTGACCACCAGCAGGCCGACCGCGCCTTTGGCCACGGCGGTGTTCTGCTTGTCCACCACCGAACACCCGGAGTCGTCCACCACCGCGATCGCACCCCTGACATTGACCTTGCCGTAGTCCTCGGCGCGGCAACCGGACGGCTTGACCGGCCGCAGCGTGACGGCGGTGAGACCGCCGGGCGGCGTGGTGATCAGCAGCGACGCTTGGTCGACGTGGTAGCGCCGGCCCGCCACTGTGAGCGCGGTGTTGCCCGGCTGCGCGACCTTTAGCCGCTCAAACTCGGCGGTCTGCACGTCAAAACCGCTGTCGCGCAATACTTTCGCGACGTAGTCGACACTGGCGTCGAATCCGGGCGTACCGTCGGATCGGTCGTGTGTGTGGGCGTCGGCGATGTCGGCGAGCTTCTGCAGGTGAGTGTAAATCCCGTCAACGGTGATTCGGCCGGCCAGATCACGCGCCAGATCCGGCTCGCCCGGTTGGCCCGACGAGCACGCCGCCAGTAGCGCCACCGCCAAGGTGGCCGCGACCCGTCTGATCACGGTGTCGACAGCGGATGGCGGGTACGGTCCTCGCGAATCGGTATCCCGTTGCGGCCCCGTTGATCCTGCGCGTACAGCCCGACCGCGTAGCCGACGCCGGCGCCGTTGATCTCCAGCGCGGTGCGGTTGACGTGGTCGAGCGTATCGGTCTCTTTGTGGTAGTTGGGATCGAACGGCTGACCGGCGGTGCCGCCCCAGCGCTCGGCCTGCTCCTCGGTCATCTCACCCTCCGCACCGGAGAAGATGCCGCCGGCGGGGACGCCGGCCTGGGTGAAGCCGTCGTAGTCGGACCGGCCGTCGAAATTGATGTCCTGAGGCGACTTTCCGGCGTCCTCGAGGTAGGCCGCCAGCGTGCGTTCGATGCCGGCGGATCCCTCGGGGACGCGCGGTACGCCGCCGTTGGGATCGCGAGGAGCGGACTGATCGCCGTCGTAGGTGAAGTAGCCGGGGTTGGGTGAGCCGAGCATGTCGAAGTTCAGGTAGAGCGCAATGTCCTTGAGCTCCTCCATGTTCAGTGACTCGATGTATTTGTTGGAGCCGATCAGGCCCAGTTCTTCGGCGCCCCAGAAGCCGAACCGCACGGCGTTGTTGATGTCCGGCGAGCTGCCCAGTTGCAGTGCGGTTTCCAGCACCGCCGCCACGCCGGTGCCGTTGTCGTTGAGGCCCGGGCCCTCGGGGACGGAATCGAGGTGCGCCCCGACCATCACCACGTCGGAGGTCGAGCCGGTCTTGGTCTGGGCGATGACGTTGCGGGTGCGTTCGGTGCGCACGCCCGCGTTGAGTTTGATGGTCGTCTCGCCGGGATTGGCGCGCAGCCGCTCGCCGTCGGCCTTGCTGACGCTGACGACGGGGATCTTGACGTCGGTCTTCTCGCCCAGCGTGCCGCCCATCCGCTCTTCGTCGACGTTGTTGGCAACGATCAACGCGATGGCACCGCTTTTGGACGCGACCTCTTGTTTCACCGAGAACGGGCAGTGACCGCGGTCCACCAGTGCTACCGCTCCCTTCACCGGCAGGCCGTCGTAGTCCGACGCGGTGCAGCCGGGGGTGTCGTCGACCTTGGCGGGCACCAACGGGCCGGACACACCGGGCGTGCCGATGGTGAACTCCAGCGGCTTGGCCTCGATCGGCGTGCCCGCGACCGTCACCTCGGGAGTGTCGGCGAACGGCAGGCGCAGTTCGAACTCGGGTACCTGGACATCGAAGCCCTTGTCGCGCAATGCATCGGCCACATAGTCGACGCTGGCCTCGTACCCGGGTGTGCCGAGGGCGCGGTTGCCGCCGTGCGCGTCGGCGATCTGCTGCAGCTTCTCCAGATGCGCCCACATCGCGTCGCCCGTCACCCGCCGGCTCAAAGCGTCTGCGAAGTCGTGCGCGGCCGCGGTGGCCTCCTGGGTCGGCGGCTGGGGCTGGCGCTGCGGTTCACGCCCGCAGCCCACCAGCGCTGCGGTGACGATGATGGCCGTCACCATTGCCATCAACGATTTGTGACCCATGCACACCAACATTAGCCGCCCGTCGAAGATCGGTTGCGGTGTTGTTTGCTGCGTCGGACCACCCTCAGGCGTCGCGGCGGTTCACCTCCACCAGCGCCGCGACGAACACCACCGCGACCACCACAACGAAGTAGAGCAACGAGCCGAGTTCGCCCCACGGCATGCCATACACCGGGTACAACCACGTCACGTCGATGAACCGGAAGATGTTCGCGAACGGCAGCCACGGTCCGATCGCGGGGCCGACGTTGGGCATGTTGCCCAACAGCGGTTCGGCCACCAGCGGCCACAGCAGCAGCACCGCGACGGCCCCGGCGGCGAACCGCAGCAGCGCGCCCACCCCGACGCCCAGCACCGCGGCCAGCGCCGCGTAGACGGCGATCGCGGCCACCACCCGCCATGTGCCCGACGCCGTCAACGACAGCTGCGAACCGACCATCGGCTTGGCCGCCAGCCGCGCCACCACCACGGCGGCGACCGTCATCAGCGCCGCATACGCTCCGGAGAACGCCGCCGCGACAACCGCTTTGGCGATCAGCACCACACTGCGGTTGGGCGTCGCCATGAATGTGGAGCGGATCAGCCCGCTGCGGTACTCGCCCGTCACCGTCATCGACGCCAGGATCATCAGCACCGGCACACCGAACACCGCCACCCCCAGCGCCGCCTTCTGCGGCGGCAGCACGCTGTAGTCGTAGGCGGTGCGCCCCTGCAGCGCCGCGACGCCCAGGGACAGCACCGCGACGCCGATCGCGCACCACAGCGGCGCGCGGGTGGTCGACAGCTTGATGCGTTCGGCCTCCAGCACCGCCAGCGCGCTCACTGCGCCACCGCCCGGTATTCGATCGCCTCGTCGGTGAGTTTCAGATAGGCATCCTCCAACGACGCCTGCTGGGCACTCAGCTCGTGCAGGGTGATCGCGTTTCGGGCGGCGACCTCGCCGACGACCTCGATGGCCGCGCCGCGCACCGTCAGCACCGATCCGTCCGATTCGGCCTGCGCATCGATGCCCGCGTCGGTGAGCAGCTGACGCAGCAGCTCCAATTGCGGGCTGCGCACGCGGATGACGTCGGCGCCGCTGACGAAGTCGCTCACCGCCGTCGACGTGATCAGCTTGCCCCGCCCGATCACCACCAGCCGGTCGGCGGTGTTGGCCATCTCGGCCAGCAGATGACTGGACACGAACACCGTGTGACCCTCGCCGGCCAACGTGCGCATCAGCGTGCGCACCCAACGGATGCCTTCGGGATCCAGGCCGTTGACCGGTTCGTCGAACAGCAGCACCGGCGGGTCCCCCAGCAGCGCCGCGGCGATGCCGAGGCGCTGACTCATGCCCAGCGACAGGGTGCCGGCGTTGCGATCGGCCACCCCCGTCAGACCCACCATGTCGAGCACCTCGTCGACGCGGCTCACCGGAATCCGATTGGACGCCGCGATCCAGCGCAGGTGGTTGCGGGCCGAGCGGTTGGGGTGGGCCTGCCGGGCGTCCAGGAGCGCGCCGACCGTCCGCAGCGGGTCACGCAGTTCGCGGTAGGCCTTGCCGTCGATGGTCGCGGTGCCCGACGTCGGATGGTCCAGACCCAGGATCAGTCGCATGGTGGTGGTCTTGCCCGCGCCGTTGGGGCCCAAGAATCCGGTGACGACACCTGGTTCGATCGAGCAGGTCAAGTCGTCGACGGCGTGAGTTTGGCCGAATACCTTGGTCAGACCTGTCAGCTCAATCATGGGCAGCAACAACCATATGCGCGACCGCCCGCATACCGGCGGCGTTGGGATGCAATGGCGCCGGAAGACCCGGTATCAGCAGGCCGGGCCTGGTGGTCCACGGCGTGTCGGACCAGGCGTGGTGATCGCGGCTGGCCTGCGCCGCGCGGATCCATTCGCAACCCGTGTCCGCCGCGGCCGCGCCGGTTGCCTTCTCCAGCGTCTCGGCGATGTGCCGGCCCAGCGCGACGTGCTTCTCCGACAGCGGGGGCGCGGGAGTGCCGGACGGCGGCAGCAGCGTGAGGTAGTCGACGAACAAGACCCTGGCCTTCGGCGCCCGTTCGCGAATACTGCGGCCGACGTCTTTCAGCGATTCGGCGACGTCGACCAGTGCCCGCTCGCGGGCGACGGCGTCGAACAGCTCGCCAAGCCACCCACCCAGCAGCGATCGGATCAGCCGCGGCAGCCCCGCCGCCATCAGCATCGGCACGTAGCCCACGTCGTTGCCGCCGATGGTCACGGTCACCAGCGTCTCCGAACCGTCCAGCGCATCGATCTGCGGCGGTGTGCCGTTGTGTTTGTCGCGCAGCACATGTGCGGTGGTGGCGCCCGAATAGGTCACGTCGACGAGATCGAGGCCCAGCTTCTCGCCCACCAGATGCGGGTAGTTGCGCGCGGAGCGCTGCGCGAGAATCGGTGCGGGCCAATCCGGCGGCCAGATACCCGGCCCCGCCGCCATCGACGAGCCCAGTGCGACATACCTCATAACGCCGGGCTGGACGCCTGCGCCCAGAACCGCTTGGGAATCCGCCCCGCTTGCCGCGCCAAATATCCGGCCTGCACCGCCGCGGCCATCGCTGCGGCCATCACGGGCGGGTCGGCCGCGCGGGTGACCGCGGATGCCAACAGCACTGCGTCGCAACCCAATTCCATCGCGAGCGCGGCGTCGCTGGCGGTACCGATACCCGCGTCGAGCACCACCGGAACACCTGCCTGTTCGACGATCATCTCGATGTTGTGCGGGTTGGCGATGCCCAGCCCGGTGCCGATCGGCGAGCCCAGCGGCATCACCGTCGCGCAGCCGGTGTCTTCGAGCCGACGGGCCAGCACCGGGTCATCGTTGGTGTAGGGCAGCACCACGAACCCGTCATCAACCAATTGCTCTGCGGCCCTGACCAATTCGACGGCGTCGGGCAGCAGGGTGCGTTCGTCCGCGATGACTTCGAGCTTGACCCAGTCGGTGCCCAACGCTTCGCGGGCCAATTGCGCGGTCAGCACCGCCTCGGCGGCGCTGCGGCAGCCCGCGGTGTTGGGCAGCGGCGTGATGCCCAGCCGGTTCAACAGGTCCAGCACGCCGGTGCCGCCTTCGGCGTCGACTCGGCGCATCGCCACGGTGGTGAGCTCGGTGCCCGACGCGATCAGCGCCTCTTCCAGCACCGCCAAGTTGGCCGCGCCGCCGGTGCCCATGATCAGCCGCGAGCCGAACTCCCGGCCCGCGATGGTGAGTTTGGATTCAGCCACCCTGCACCGCCGTCACCACTTCCACCCGCGCGCCGTCGCTCAGCGTGGTGTGCCAATCGGATTTCGGTATCACCGACCAGTCGACGGCCACCGCAATGCCCTTGTCGGGAAATCCCATGCGCGCCAACAGTTCCGCCACGGTCGTCGGCTTGTCGAGCTGGACGTCCTCGTCGTTCACGGTCACTTTCATGCGGGCACTCTCGCTTTCAGTTCAGCCGCAATACGTTCGGCGGTCCACGGGGCCAGCAGAAAGCCGTTGCGCCCATGGCCGGCCGCCACCAGGGTTCGCTCGTCCAGACTGCCGACGATCGGCAGCCCGTCGGGTGTCATCGGCCGCAAACCCGCGGCGCACTCGGCGAATTCGTACTCCCCCAGCGCCGGCATCACCGCGCAGGCGTCCTCGAGCAATTCCCGCACACCGGTCACCGCCGGTGCGGTGTCGCGGCCGTGCTCATACTGCGTGGCGCCCACCACGACACCGTCGGCACGCGGCACCAGATACACCTGGCGTCCGTGCACCCGGGCGCGAATCACCCGTTGCGGCACCGGCATACAGCCCTTGCGCCACCGCAGTCGCAACACCTCACCCTTCACGGGGCGAATCTGCAGGTCCGGCCACAGCTTCGGCGCGTCGATGCCGTTGGCGATCACCACCATGTCGGCGTCCACGTCGCCCAGGCTCTCTACCGGGCCCGCCGTCGTGACCCCCAGCCGCTCGCACTGCGAGGCCAGCGCCTCGACGACGGCACGGTTGTCCACCGCCAATTCGGTGACGGCGCGAAAGCCGTGCCGAATACCTTGGGCGAGTAACGGTTCCACATCGCGGGCGCTCGATGTCAGGGTGACGGGATGGCCCTGCGCGGACAGCCACTGCGCGACCCGCTTCAGATCATCGGCGTCGGCGCGGTCAACGGCCACCACCAGCGATTCGCGGGCGGTCACGACGTCGTCGGGCAGGCCCTCGAGAAACCCGGAGTGCCACAGCTTCAGCGACTCCAACCCGAGTTGGAGCTGCCGCTCCTCGCCGGGCCACGCCTCGCTGTGCGGGGCCAGCATGCCGCCGGCCACCCACGACGCGCCCCGGTCGGCGGTGCCGTGCAGCCGCACCGACCAGCCGTCCTGCGCCGCGCGGCGCGCGACCGACAGGCCGATGACGCCGCCGCCGATGACGGCCAGTGATCCAGAGGACATAAACCCTCCCTTCGCCGGCATGACCCGGATCAGGTGTGACGGTAAGGGCCGGTTCGTTCGCCCACTCTCAGTCCTCGTGCCCAGGACTCCCGTGTCGGCCCTCCAGATTACCCGTCGGCTCGACTGTGCGGTTTTATCCGCGACGCGCCGGGGCGAGCGGATGAGAACGCACAGTCGCGTTACCGTCGCGGTGTGCACACACCTCGGGAACGCCTGGCGTCGGCCTCACTGTATCTGTGCACCGACGCCCGCCGGGAGCGCGGTGACCTGGCCGAATTCGCCGAGGCGGCGCTCACCGGCGGGGTGGACATCATCCAGCTGCGCGATAAGGGCTCGCCCGGCGAGAAGAAGTTCGGCCCGCTGGAGGCGCGCCAAGAGCTCGAGGCGCTGGCCATCCTCGCCGACGCCGCGCGCCGCCACCACGCCTTACTGGCCGTCAACGACCGCGCCGACATCGCGCGGGCCGCGAACGCCGACGTGCTGCACCTCGGCCAGGACGACCTGCCGCTCGCGATCGCCCGCGACATCGTCGGCCCCGCAACGCTGATCGGCCGCTCCACCCACGACACCGGCCAGGTCGCCGCAGCCATCCAGGAGGCGGTCGACTACTTCTGCGTCGGCCCGTGCTGGCCCACCCCGACCAAACCCGGGCGGCCGGCACCCGGTCTGGACCTGGTGCGGACGGCGTCGTCGTCAAACACCGACAAACCGTGGTTCGCGATCGGAGGCATCGACGAAGACCGGCTGCCCGAGGTGCTGGCGGCGGGCGCCCGCCGCATCGTCGTGGTGCGCGCGATCACGGCCGCCGACGATCCGCAGGCCGCCGCGCGACGCCTCAAAACCGCCCTTACGAGCGGCGGTTGACCAGCAGCGGAATCCCTGCCGCCACACTGCGCAGCCGCTCCCAGCTGGCCGCGAAACCGGGGTGCAGCGGCAGCGCCGCCACCTCATCCTCGGCCACCCATCGCAGTTCGGCGCTCTCGCGGTTGGGCACCGTCTCGAGCAGTTCGCAGGCGTCGGCGATGACCGTCGTATAGGTCCAGCGCGCCCCGCTCGGACTCGACACTTCGGCGGTCACCACGGCGGCGCGGACCGTCAACTGGTCGGCGGGCAGCCCGGCTTCCTCGTGCGCCTCGCGAACCGCGGCCTGCTCGGCGGTCTCGTGGCTGTCGCGGGCGCCGCCGGGCAGCCCCCAGGTGCCACCTTGGTGGCTCCACGGCGCGCGGTGTTGCAGCAACACGGCGGGGCTGCCGTCGGGCTGCGGTGCGCGAAGCAACAACCCGGCAGCGCCGTGCCGACCCCAGAACCGGGCACCGTTGTCGGACAGCACCCAGCCGTCACCATCGCCACGCACGGCACCAACAATAGAGGTACGCGGCATCCCAGAAACTCTTAGAATTCTTTTATAGAGTTGAAAGCGGTCGGGGAAGATAGCCGGAAAGCCCCCAAAAAGATGAGGTCCGCGCGCACGTGACAGTGGAGCTGGCGCACCCGTCGACCGAGCCGCTCGCGTCCCGGTCGCCGACCGCCCCCGCGCACCCTCGATGGTGGTTTCTGTGGACCACGCCCGGCCGGATCCTGACGATCGGGTTCGTTCTGTCGGCGCTCGTGATCGCCAGCGCGTTCGCCACTTCGACGACGATCAACGACCGTCAGCAGGCGCTGACCACCGTGCTCAACCACACTGAGCCGCTTGCGTTCGCCGCCGGCCAGCTCTACACGACGCTGTCGGTCGCAGACGCCGCGGCGGCGACGGCGTTCATCTCCGGGGTCGAGCCGCGGCCGGTGCGGCAGCGCTACGAACAGGCCATCACCGACGCGGCGGTGGCGGTGACGCGGGCGTCGTCCGGGCTGACCGACGAGTCGCTGGTGGCACTGCTCGGCCGCATCAACGCCCAACTCGCCGTGTACACCGGCTTGATCGAGACGGCCCGCACCAACAACCGCGCGGGCAACCCGGTCGGTTCGTCGTATCTGTCCGAGGCGTCGTCGTTGATGCAGACCGAGATCCTGCCGCAGGCGCAGGAGCTCTACGAGGAGACCTCGGCGCGAGTGGACCGGGAAACCACTGCCTCGACAAGGATTCCGGCGCCGGTGATTCTCGTCGTGCTGGCGACGTTGTTGTTCGGCGCGTTCGCGAATCGCTGGCTGGCGCGGCGGACCCGTCGTCGCGTCAACATCGGTCTGGTCGCCGGCGGGCTGGCGGTGTTGATCATGCTGGTGTGGGTGGGCACGGCGCTGGTGATCTCCACCGCGGACAGCCGCAGCGCGAAAGACACTGCGGCCGAATCGCTCAAGACCATCACGAACCTCGCGATCACCGCGCAGCAGGCCCGCGCCGACGAGACGCTGGCGTTGATCCGCCGCGGTGACGAGAGCACCCGCAAGCAGTCCTACTACCAACGCATCGACGCGATGCAGCAACAACTTTCGGAGTATCTGGCCCGCGACGACGCCATCGACAAGTCCGACTTGGCCGACGCCGAACAGCTGCTCAAGCGCTGGCGGGCGGCCGACGACCGGATCAACGCCTACATCGCGGTGGGCAACTACCAGGCCGCCACCCAGGTGGCGCTGGGCACCGGCGAGGACGATTCGACGCCGGCGTTCGACAAGCTCGACGCCGCGCTGAGCAAGGGCATCGAGGAGAGCCGCAGTCAGCTGCGCAACGACATCGTCAACGCGCGGCGGGTGCTGTCGGGCGCGACGGTCGGCGCCGCGGCGCTCTCGATCGGCGCGGCGATTGCGGTGACACTGGGATTGTGGCCGAGACTTAGTGAGTACAGGTGATGGTGCGGAAGTTCTGCGGTGCGCTGGCGGCGCTGGTGTTGCTGACCGGCTGTGGTCAAGCCGCGTCGGTGATGCCCGTGCCCAGTGTGACGTTGGCGCCGCCGACGCCGGCGGGGATGGAGGAGCTCGCGCCCGAGCCTGCGCGGGTGCCGACCGTCGAAGAAGACGAATGCGACCGCACCGCAAGCCTGCGCCCCTTCGCCACCAAGGCCGAGGCCGACGCCGCGGTCGCCGACATCCGCAACCGCGGGCGGTTGGTCGTCGGGCTGGACATCGGCAGCAATCTGCTGAGCTTCCGCGACCCGATCACCGGTGAGATCACGGGTTTCGACGTCGACATCGCCGGCGAGGTCGCGCGTGACATCTTCGGCACGCCGTCGCAAGTCGAGTACCGCATCCTGTCGTCGGCGGATCGCATTGCGGCGCTGCAGAACAGGCAGGTCGACATCGTCGTCAAGACCATGAGCATCACCTGCGAGCGCAAGAAGCAGGTGAACTTCTCCACGGTGTATCTGATGGCGCACCAACGGATTCTGGCGCCACGCGATTCGACGATCTCGCAGGCGTCCGATCTCTCCGGCAAGCGGGTCTGCGTCGCCAAGGGCACCACATCGCTGGAACGCATTCAGCAGATCACCCCGCCGCCCATCATCGAAGCGGTGGTGACGTGGTCGGACTGCCTGGTGGCTCTGCAGCAGCGGCAGGTCGACGCGGTCAGCACCGACGACGCGATCCTGGCCGGGCTGATGTCGCAGGACCCGTATCTGCACATCGTGGGGCCCAGCCTCAACGAGGAGACCTACGGCATCGGAATCAACTTGCACAACACCGGTTTGGTGCGTTTCGTCAACGGCACGCTGGAGCGCATCCGTCGCGACGGCACCTGGAACACGTTGTACCGCAAATGGTTGTCGGTGCTGGGGCCCGCGCCGGCGCCTCCCGTCGCGAGGTATGTGGACTGATGACGGCGGCTGACGAATACGAGGGGCCGGGCACCCAGCCGGCTACGCTGGCCGACCTCGACCCGGATTCGGCGTCGACCATGCGGCCGATGGCGACACAGGCGATCTTCCGCCCGCGTTTCGACGACGAGGACAGCACCTCGGTGCGCACGGTGGACACCGAGCCGCAGGAAACCGCGGCGACGCGGGCGCTGTCGCCGACCCGGCGTCTGGGTGGCGGGCTGGTGGAGATTCCGCGAGTGCCGGCCAAGGATCCGCTCGATGCGCTGATGAAGAATCCGGTGGTCGCCGAAGCGAAGCGGTTCTGCTGGAACTGCGGGCGCCCGGTCGGCCGCTCCACACCCGACGGCCATGCCCTGTCCGAGGGTTGGTGCCCGCACTGCGGCAGCGCGTATTCGTTTCTGCCGCAACTGAGTCCGGGCGACATGGTGGCCGAACAGTACGAGATCAAGGGCTGCATCGCGCACGGCGGACTGGGCTGGGTGTATCTGGCGCTGGACCACAACGTCAACGAGCGGCCGGTGGTGCTCAAGGGTTTGGTGCATTCCGGTGACGCCGAGGCGCAGGCCGCCGCGATGGCCGAGCGCCAGTTCCTCGCCGAGGTAACGCATCCGGGGATCGTCAAGATCTACAACTTCGTCGAACACCCGGACCGGCACGGCAATCCGGTCGGCTACATCGTGATGGAGTACGTCGGCGGAACGTCGTTGAAACAGGCCAAGGGCACCAAGCTGCCGGTCGCCGAGGCGATCGGCTACATGCTGGAAATCCTTCCCGCGCTTGGGTATCTGCACTCCATCGGGCTGGCCTACAACGACCTCAAACCCGAGAACATCATGATCACCGAGGAGCAGCTCAAGCTGATCGACCTGGGTGCGGTGTCGCGGATCAACTCGTTCGGATACCTCTACGGCACACCGGGATACCAGGCGCCCGAGATTGTGCGGACCGGTCCGACGGTGGCCACCGACATCTACACCGTCGGCCGCACACTGGCCGCGCTGACGCTTCACCTGCGCACCCGCAAGGGCCGCTACGTCGAAGGGCTGCCCGAAGACGATCCGGTACTCGCCGAGTACGACTCGTACGGCCGGTTGTTGCGCCGCGCCATCGACCCGGATCCGCGGCGGCGGTTCGGCAGCGCCGAGGAGATGACGGGCCAGTTGCTCGGCGTGCTGCGGGAAGTGGTGGCCCAGGACACCGGCGTGCCCCGGCCCGGCTTGTCGACGGTATTCAGCCCCACCCGTTCGACTTTCGGGGTGGACCTGCTCGTCGCGCACACCGACGTCTATCTGGACGGGCAGGTGCATTCGGAGAAGTTGACCGCGCAGGAGATCGTCAAGGCCCTGCCGGTGCCGCTGGTGGACCCGGCCGACGTCGGGGCGGCGGTGCTCTCGGCGAGCGTGCTGAGCCAGCCGGTGCAGACACTGGATCAGCTGCGCGCCGCGCGCCACGGCGCGCTGGACTCCGAGGGCATCGACCTGTCGGAATCGGTGGAGCTGCCGCTGATGGAGGTGCGGGCGCTGCTCGACCTGGGCGATGTCGCCAAGGCCACCCGTAAGCTCGACGACCTGGCGAACCGGGTGGGCTGGCGCTGGCGGCTGGTGTGGTTCCGCGCCGTGGCGGAGATGCTGTCGGCCGATTACGAGTCGGCGACAAAGCATTTCACCGAAGTGCTGGACACGCTGCCCGGGGAGTTGGCGCCCAAGCTCGCGCTGGCCGCGACGGCCGAGTTGGCCGGGAACGCCGACGAGCGCAAGTTCTACAACACGGTGTGGCGCACCGACAACGGCGTGATCTCGGCGGGCTTCGGGTTGGCGCGCGCGCTGGCCGCCGAGGGGGACCGCGACGGGGCGGTCCGCACGTTGGATGAAGTGCCCGCTACCTCAAGGCATTTCACGACGGCCCGCCTCACCAGCGCGGTGACACTGCTGTCCGGCCGGTCCAGCAGCGAGATCACCGAGGAGCACATCCGCGACGCCGCCCGTCGCGTGGAGGCGCTGCCCGACACCGAGCCACGCGTGCTGCAGATCCGGGCGCTGGTGCTGGGCACGGCGATGGACTGGCTGGCCGACCACACCGCGAGCACCAATCACATCCTGGGCTTCCCGTTCACCGAACACGGTCTGCAGCTCGGTGTGGAGGCGTCGCTGCGGGCCCTGGCGCGGGTGGCACCGACGCAGGCGCATCGCTACGCGTTGGTCGACCTGGCCAACAGCGTGCGCCCGATGTCGACGTTCTAGTGCCTTGCCGTCTTGTCGTCGAGTGTGCGCCCACTGCGTTGAGTGTGAAGCCACTGCGGGATTCTTCGCTGATCTCAGCAATGGCTGCACACTCAACGCGGTCAGCGCACACTCGACAAGGTGCACGGGCACTCAAACCCTTGCGCTTCCACCGCATTGTGGACTCGCCGAACCACATTTGCGCGACGATCCTCCGCCGTCACCCGGACGATTCGGTAGCGCCGCTCGACCTTTTCGAGCCGGTAGATGTCGCTGGCGATTTGCAAACGGTTGTCGTAGTGATGCTTGCCCTCGTACTCGACACCGAGCATCCACTCCTGCCAGCCCATGTCGATGAAGGCAAACGGCACACCGTCCGGGCCGAACACCGGTATCTGCGTTTGCGGCGGCGGGAAACCAGCTTCGATCAGCCACAGCCGAACCTGGCTTTCCTTCGGCGATTGCGCTCCGGCGTCGACGAGCTCTAACACCTTCTCCAGATGCCGTAGCCCGCGTAGCCGCCGGTGACGACGGGCGATCGCGGCGACGTCGTCGATCTTGAAACCCGTCGCGTTGGCGAGCGCGTCGAGCCGGGCAACGGCAGCGAAGACGGAACCTCGTCTGCCAATGTCGAACGCCGTGCGCTCAACCGATGTCACCGAACGGCCGTCGAGTATGACGACTTCATCGTCGAGCAATCGGTCGCGTCGAGTGACTATGCCGCTCGGCGGTCGCGCGTTGGCGTGTACCAGCTCCACCGCGATGTCGGTGTCGATCCACTTCGACCCGTGCAGCGAAGCGGCTGCAAGTCCGGCAATCGTTGCCCGCCGCCGTGACCACAGCCATGCCGCAGAGATTCGCTGCTGAAGCGATGGCTGAGCCAGTCGCTCCATGTACACGTCCGGAAACAGCGCGCAATAGCGCGTCCGCAGCTGATGCCAGTTCACGGTGCCGGCAGCGAGAGCCTCACTGCCGATGAATGGTTCCCCCCAATTCCCCATATTGCGACGATGCCGTATGTCAGCCAGTGCCCGGACCGCCACTTGCGGGTTATCCACAGGCCATCACGTCGAGTGTGCGTCCACCGCGTTGAGTGTGCGGCTACCGCGCTAGCCGGCGCCGATCCCCGCAGTGGCTGCACACTCAATGCGGTCAGCGCACACTCGGCGAAAATCGGCGGCTAGAGCACCTCGACGCAGGCCCGGGCGATCGCCAGCTCCTCGTTCGTCGGGATGACCAGCACGGTCGTCGGCGAATTGTCGGCCGAGATGCGACGGGCGGCCTTGCCCGGGCTGGCATTGAGATGCTCGTCGAGCTCAATACCCAATCCCGTCAATCCGGTCAGCGCGTCGCGGCGCACGGCGGCGTCGTTCTCGCCCACTCCTGCAGTGAAGGTGATGACGTCGGTGTTGCCCAGCACCGCCATGTAGGCGCCGATGTACTTGCGCAGCCGGTGGATGTACACGTCATACGCCAATTGTGCTGCCTCGTCGCCGGATTCGATGCGCTTGTGCAGGAGCCGGAAGTCGATCTCACCGCCAAGACCCAGCACACCGGAGCGCCGGTTGAGCATGGTTTCGATGTCCTCGACGCTCATCTCGGCGGTGCGCCACAGGTACACCAGCACGCCGGGGTCGACGTCACCGGAGCGTGTGCCCATCACCAGCCCCTCCATCGGCGTGAGCCCCATCGACGTGTCCACGGGCCGGCCGCCGACAATCGCCGACGCCGACGCGCCGTTGCCCAGGTGCAGCACGATCTGATTCAGCGAACCCAACGGTCTGTCGAGGAACGCCGCGGCCTGTTCACTGACGTACTGATGCGACGTGCCGTGAAACCCGTAGCGGCGAATGTGCCACTGCGCCGCGAGGTCTCGCTCGATGGCATAGGTGGCGGCCGCGGCGGGCAGGTCGTGAAAGAACGCGGTGTCGAACACGGCGACGTGCGGGAGATCGGGCAGTGCCTTGCGCGCCACGTTGATGCCCAGCACCGCGGGGGGGTTGTGCAGCGGCGCCAACGGCGCCAATTCGTCGAGTTTGGACAGCATCTCGTCGTCGACAAGCGTTGGCTGATACAGGTCGGGCCCGCCGTGCACCACCCGATGCCCGACCGCGATCACCGCAGCCATGTCGTCACCCAACTCGTCGAACACGATACGCATCGCCTCGGTGTGGTCGGCAACCTCGCCTTCGCCGATCCGCTCGACGATTCCATCGACCAGCATGGCACCCGAATCTGGTTCAACGACAGCATATTTGACGGACGACGACCCGGAGTTGAGCACCAGGATCGTTCGGCTCATCATTTGCCCTGCGCCTGGATCGCCGTGATCGCGACGGTGTTGACGATGTCTTCGACGAGGGCACCGCGGGACAGGTCGTTCACCGGTTTCTTCAACCCCTGCAACACCGGGCCGACGGCGATCGCGCCGGCGCTGCGCTGCACCGCCTTGTAGGTGTTGTTGCCGGTGTTGAGGTCCGGGAAGATCAACACCGTCGCCCGCCCGGCGACTTCCGACTCGGGCATCTTGGTCTTGGCGACCGACGGCTCCACCGCGGCGTCGTATTGGATCGGTCCCTCCACCAGTAACTCGGGTGCCCGTTGACGCACTAATTCGGTTGCGGCCCTGACCTTGTCGACCTCGGCCCCGGTGCCGGAGGTGCCGGTGGAGTAGGACAGCATCGCCACCCGCGGGTCGATGCCGAACTGGGCGGCGGTGTGGGCCGACGAGATGGCGATGTCGGCGAGCTGCTCGGAGGTGGGGTCGACGACGATCGCGCAGTCGCCGTACGCCAGCACCCGATCGGGCAGGCACATCAGGAAGATGCTGGACACCGTGGAAACCCCGGGCACCGTCTTGATGATCTCGAACGACGGCCGCACGGTGTGCGCGGTGGTGTGCCTGGCGCCAGACACCATGCCGTCGACCATGTCGTTGTGCACCAGCATGGTGCCGAAATACGAGACGTCGTGGATGATTTCGCGCGCCTGCTCGACCGTGACACCCTTGTGCTTGCGCAGCTGCGCGTACTGTTCGGCGAACTTGTCACACAGGTCGCTGGTTTGCGGGTTGAGTACTTTTGCTGCCGACAGGTCGACACCGAGTTCGGCTGCACGCGAACGGACCTGGGTTTCCTCCCCGAGGATGGTCAGGTCGGCCACGCCGCGCTGCAGCAGCCGACCGGCGGCCTTGAGGATGCGATCGTCGTCACCTTCGGGCAGCACGATGTGCTTGCGGTCCGACCGCGCACGGTCCAGCACCTGATAGGTGAACATCTGCGGGGTGACAACGCTGGGAATCGGGATGGCCAGCCGCGCAACCAGATCCGCGGTGTCGACGTGGGTATCCATCAACTCCAGGGCGGTGTCGATCTTGCGTTGCGAGGCAGCCGTCACCCGACCGCGGGTACCGGCAACCCGGCTGGCCGTCTCGAAAGTGCCGTATTCGGTGGCGATGATCGGCAGCCGCTGTCCCAAGCCCGACACCAGCGAAGCGATCGACGGGTGCAGCTCCAGCCCGCCGTTGAGGATGATGCACGACAGCGACGGAAAACCTTCGGCGGCATGGGCACTCACGACGGCCAGCACGACGTCGGAGCGATCGCCCGGCGTGATCACCGCGACACCGTCGGTCAGCCGCTCGAGCACATGCTCGGCGGTCATACCGGCGACCAGCACACCCATCACCTCGCGGGCCAGCAGCGCCGGAGCGCCATGAATCTGCGTGCCGTCCACCGCCTTTTGCCGCTCGCCGACCGTCGGCGCGACCAGCAGCGGTTCCTCGGGCAGCACGTACGTCTGCGGTTCGAACGGTTCGAGCGCCGCCGCCACGGCCTGCAACTGTCCGGGGTCACACCGGTTGGCCACCACCGCGGCGGTGTGAGCGTGCTGGGCCGTCAACTCGGCAAGGCACAGTTCGACAACCTGCGCGACCTCGTCGGGGGTACGTCCCTTCGCCCGCACCGAGAGCACCACCGGGGCACCGCAATTGACCGCAATGCGGCCGTTGGTGGAAAGCTCCGTCGGGCTGGCCACGTCGGTGTAGTCGCTGCCGACGATCAGCACCGCGTCGCACTGCTCGGCCACCTGGTGGAACCGGTCGACGATCTCGGCCAGCGCCGCGTCGGGATCGTCGTGCAGCTGTTGGTAGCTGACGCCGACGCAGTCCTCATAGGACAGGCCCGCAGTCGTCAGGGGCAGCAGCAGCTCGAGGATGTAGTCGCGCTCCTCGCCCAATCGCGTGATCGGCCGGAACACGCCGACCTTGGCCACCGTGGCGGCCAGTCGGTGCAGGATGCCCAGGGCGATCGTCGATTTGCCGGTGTCACCCTCGGGCGAGGCGATGTAGATCGCGGACGCTGTGGCGGTCACCCGCCCAGCTTTCCTTATCGACGCAGATCTACGCCAGCTTGCGCAGCCTCGGCTCCAAATCCTTACCGAAGAGTTCAAGGAACCGCCGCTGGTCGTGCCCCGGCGCGTGGAACACCAGGTGGTTGAGCCCCCACTTGACGTACTGGCCGACCTTCTCGACGGCCTCGTCGGCGTCCGACGCGACGATCCAGCGTTTGGCCACCTGCTCAATAGGCAGGGCGTCGGCGGCCTTCTCCATCTCGATCGGGTCGTCAATGCTGTGCTTCTGCTCGGCGGTCAGCGACAGCGGCGCCCAGAACCGGGTGTTCTCCAGCGCCAGCTCCGGATCCGGGTCATACGAAATCTTGATCTCGATCATCTTGTCGATCTCATCAGCGTTGCGACCCGCCGCCTCTGCACCGTCCAAGACGGCCGGGATCAGCTTGTCCTTGTACAGCTCCTCGCCTTTGCCGCTGGTGCAGATGAACCCGTCGCCGGCCCGCCCGGCGTACTTGGCCACCACCGGCCCGCCGGCCGCCACATACACCGGCACGCCGCCCTCGGGCACGTCGTAAATCGAGGCGCCCTTGGTGTGGTAGTACTCGCCCTCGAAGTCCACCCGGTCACCGGCCCACAGCTCGCGCATCAGCCGCACCGACTCGCGCAGCCGGGCGAAGCGTTCCTTGAAGTCGGGCCACTCCCCCTCGTATCCGGTGGCGATCTCGTTCAACGCCTCACCGGTGCCGACACCCAGGAAGATGCGACCGGGGTACAGGCACGCCATGGTCGCGAAGGCCTGCGCGATGACGGCCGGGTTGTACCGGAACGTCGGCGTCAGCACCGAGGTGCCGAGCTGCAGACGCTTGGTGCGCTCGCCCACCGCCGTCATCCACGCCAGCGAGAACGGCGCATGGCCGCCCTTGTGGCGCCACGGCTGGAAGTGGTCGCTGACCGTGGCACTGTCCATGCCGTGTTCCTCGGCCGCGACGGCCAGCTCGACGAGCTCACGCGGGGCGAATTGTTCCGCCGATGCCTTGTATCCCAGTTTCAGTTCAGCCACGTGTTCGTTTCTACTCCACGCCATAGACTCGCTGGATGGCGGCGGCTCTGACGCAGATCACCGACAGTGTGCATTTCGCCCAAACCGACCTGGTGAACTGGACGCTGATCACCGACGGCACCGGGGTGATGCTGATCGACGCGGGATTTCCCGGCCAGCGCGACGACGTGCTCGGCTCGCTCGGCGAGCTGGGATTCGGGATCGACGACGTCCGCGCGATCGTGTTGACCCACGCCCACATCGACCACTTCGGCGCGGCCATCTGGTTCGCGAAAACCCATGGCACGCCGGTGTATTGCCACGCCGACGAGGTCGGGCACGCCAAACGTGAATACCTGGAACAGGCTTCGCCGGCCGACATCATTCCGCACATCTGGCAGCCGCGCTGGCTCAAGTGGTCGTTGGCGATCAGCAGCAAGGGCGGGATGGTGCGCGACGGCATTCCCACCACCCAGGCCCTCACCGAGGACATCGCGGCGAAACTGCCCGGCGCGCCGATGGCGATCCCCAGCCCCGGCCATACCAGCGGGCACTGCTCGTTCGTGGTGGACGGCGTACTGGTCAGCGGCGACGCCTTGGTCACCGGGCATCCGCTTCTGCGCCATGACGGCCCGCAACTGCTGCCGGGCTTGTTCAACCACGATCAGGACGGCTGCGTGCGCAGCCTCGCCGCGCTGGGCATGCTCAACACCGATGTGCTGCTGCCCGGCCATGGACCGGTGTGGCGCGGACCGATCCGCGAAGCCACCGAAAAAGCAGCTACGTAAGCGTGCCGTAGCCGAGCAGGAACACCGCCGTCAGGCACAGCCCGCACGCCACCACGATCGTCGGCATCAGGATCATCTGGTCCAGCTCGTCGTCGTCGAGCGCATCGTGTTCCACCGGGCCGAACAAGACACGCGCGACCCGCGTGTCGCGGAAGCCCGAGACGAATCGCCGCACCGGCGCCCAGTCACGCCGTCGGCCGATGAACGAGCGCGTCGCCAAGCCCACCGCGAAAAGTGCGAACGCGGCGAGCAGAAGCAGCCACCCCGCGACTGCCCGGGAAATCTCCACAACCCAGATTAAACGGGCAGGCTCAACTCAAAACCTTGATGAACGCGATCGGATAGATGTCGCCCTCGGCGGGCAGCGGCTCGGCGAGCCTGGTGTACCCGGACGCTTCGTACAGCGCTTCGGCCTCGGGCTGGCGGTCGCCGGTCATCAGGTAGACGCGCCGGTAACCGCGCGCGGCGATGTGGGCCTCCAGCTCGGCGAGCAATGCTTTGGCGTGACCGCGCCGACGATGCCGGCTGTCGGTCCAGATGCGTTTGAGCTCGGCGGTGTCGGCGTCGAATCGGCAGAACCCGCCGCCGGTGACGGGCCGGCCGTTGAGCAGGCCGATGAGCAGGCCGCCGTCGGGCGGGGCGAATTCGTCGGCCGGCGTTTTGCGCAGCCACTGCGCCACGGTTTCGGGGGTGCCGCCGTAGCGGTTGGCGTATTCGACGGCCAACTCGGCGAGCAGCGGTGCGGCCAGCGGATCGTCGCGGGCCACCTCAACGAAACGCATGGCGTTATTCAACACGGCCCTTCCGCTAAAAAGTTGACACCTGTAAAGTTCCGCGCCATGGACAACATCGGCGGTAAGACCATCGCGATCACCGGCGCCGCGCGCGGCATTGGTTACGCCACCGCGACGGCGCTGCTCAAGCGTGGTGCCCGGGTCGTCATCGGCGACCGGGACGTGGCGCTGCAGGAGTCGGCGGTCGCTCAGCTGGGCAAGCTGGGCCCGGCGTCGGGGTATCCGCTCGACGTCACCGACCGCGAGTCGTTTGCGACGTTCCTCGACAAGGCCCGCACGGACGGGCAGGGCCATATCGACGTGCTGATCAACAACGCCGGCGTGATGCCGATCGGCCCGTTTCTCGAGCAGTCCGAGCAGGCGATCCGGTCGTCGCTCGAGGTGAACCTCTACGGCGTGATCACCGGCTGCCAGCTGGTGCTGCCGGAGATGGTCAAGCGGCGCAGCGGGCACATCATCAACATCGCGTCGCTGTCCGGCTTGA
Organism: Mycobacterium hubeiense; assembly: GCF_002838065.1. GTDB lineage: Bacteria > Actinomycetota > Actinomycetes > Mycobacteriales > Mycobacteriaceae > Mycobacterium > Mycobacterium hubeiense. Next base: position 38,279 of record NZ_PIZU01000002.1, read on the forward strand.
TCCCGGTGCCCGGTCAGGTGGTCTATGTCGGCGCCAAATTCGGCGTGGTGGGGCTCTCCGCGGCGCTGGCCGACGAGTTCGCCCCGCATGGTGTCGACGTCTCGGTGATCATGCCGCCGTTCACCAACACCGAGCTGATCTCGGGCACCAAATCGGGTGGTGCGATCAAACCCGTTGAGCCCGAAGACATTGCGAAAGCCATCGTGAAAACGCTCGACAAGCCGAAAACGCATGTGTCGGTGCCCGCGCCGTTGCGCTTCACCGCGCAGGCCGCGCAGATGCTCGGGCCGCGCGGGCGTCGCTGGATGAACAAGAAGCTCGGGCTCGATCGGGTGTTCCTGGACTTCGACGCGTCAGCGCGGCAGGCCTACGAGCAGCGGGCGCGGGCCGCGCAGGGTGTCGTCGAATCGGACTAGGCGGTTAGGTGGAGGATTTGAGTCACCTGGTGGCACGAATCCTCCACTTAGTGCGCGCTATTCGAACGACGGCACCGGGTCGCCGGCGCGATACGACTCGATCCGCTCGAGCTCCTCGATGAACTCGTCCGGGGCCAAGACAAACTCTTCGGTGGTGCCCACCAGCACGGTGTGCACCCATTCGCCGCCGTCAGCGGGCGTCACCCAAATGCGGGTGACCGGCTCGACGTCGACGTCGTCGGTGCCGATACCCGACGGCGGGTAATACCAGGTGACGAGCCCGTCTCCGGAGTATTCCTGATCAATTGTCCAGCCCCGCAACAGGATCACGTCGTTGAAGTCCTGGACGTCCAGCGTCAACTCCGCGAGTTCGTCCAACGCCGGCTCCGGTATCCATCGCGCTTCGGCGGCCGCCCGGCGCTTTCGGCGGCGGGCTTTCTTGGCCTCGGAGCGACGGGACACCGCTAACTCAGCGCCTGGTCGAGGTCGGCGACCAGGTCCTCGGTGCCCTCCAGTCCGACCGAGATGCGCACCACGCCGTCGCCGAGCCCGATCGCGGCGCGGCCCTCCGGGCCGATCGCCCGGTGTGTGGTGGTGGCGGGGTGGGTGATCAACGACTTGGCATCGCCCAGGTTGTTGGAGATGTCGATCAGCCGCGTCTTGTCCAGCACCTCGAACGCACGCTCTTTGCCGCCGTCTAGTTCGAAGGTGACGACGGTGCCGCCGCCGGTCATCTGCCGCTTGGCCAGGTCGTACTGCGGATGCGATTCCAGGAACGGGTAGCGCACCCAATTCACGGCGGGGTGCTGTTCGAGGAACTCGGCGATGCGCATCGCCGACGCGTTGGCGTACTCGACCCGAACGGCCAGCGTCTCCAAACCCTTCAGCAGCGTCCACGCGTTGAACGGACTCAACGCCGGGCCGGTGTGGCGCATCAGCTTCTGCACCGGCTCGTCGATGTACTCCTTGGCGCCCAGGATCGCCCCGCCCAGCACCCGGCCCTGCCCGTCGATGTGCTTGGTGCCTGAGTACACCACCACGTCGACGCCCAACGGGAAGCCCTGCTGCAGGATCGGCGTGGCAAATACGTTGTCCAGCACCACCTTTGCACCCGCGGCGTGGGCCAGCTCGCACACCGCCGCGATGTCGACCAGCGACTGCATCGGGTTGGACGGCGTCTCGAAGAACACCGCCTGCGTCGGCACCGACAGCGCCTCTTCCCATTGGGAGAGGTCGTCGCCGTCGACGAACACGGTCTCGATGCCCCACCGCGGCAGGATCTCGTTGCACACCACGAAGCACGACCCGAACAGCGACCGCGCCGCCACCAGCCGGTCACCCGCCGCCAGCAGCGCCCCCAACGACGTGAACACCGCGGCCATGCCGGTGGCCGTGGCAAAGCATGCCGGCGCGCCCTCGATCAGCCGCAGCCGCTCCTCGAACATCGAGATGGTCGGATTGCCGTAGCGGGAGTACACGTACCGGTCGATCTCACCGGTGAACGCCTTTTCCGCGTCGGCCGCCGTTTCGTACACGTAGCCCGAGGTCAGATACATCGCCTCGGCGGTCTCTTCGAAGCCCGAGCGCAACAGGCCGCCGCGCACGCCGATGGTGGCCTGGCTGACCCCGTCGGGCAGCGGTTGAGGTGTGCGAACGCTCATGACTGCTTCCAGGGCAAGCCGAGCGCCTTCCATCCGCTGCCACCGCGGTGGCCGTGCTCGTCGAGGTGGCCTTCGAAGCCGTCCAGCACGTTGAACGACGGGCCGATGCCGGCCGCGGTGGCCGCCTCGGCGGCACCGATCGACCGATTGCCGGAGCGGCACAGGAACACCACCGGCCGTTCGCCGGGCGTGACGCCGGCGGCCTTCAGCTCGTCGACGAAATGCTCGTTGCGCCGGCCGTCAACGGTGTTCCACTCGATGAACAAGACCTCGCGCTGAAGCGACGAAAGATCCGGCACACCAACGAAGCGCCATTCCGCGTCCGTCCGACAATCCACCAGCACGGCCTCGGGATTGTCGTTCAGCAGCTTCCAGGCCTCCTCAGGCGTGATGTCACCGGCATAGCTCACGGTCGTGAGTCTAGCCAGCCGCTGTCGAACAGACCTTCCATGCTCCGTCCTCGCGCACGAACATCGTCTCGACACCGGTTTTGGTGTCCGGCGTCTTACCGAAATGGTAGGTCACCGTGGCCGTCGCGCGGTCGCCTTCGATCACCACGTTGCTGACCCCGTCGACGTATCGCTCACCCTTTTCGGCCACCGACTCTCGTTGGCGGGCAAGGAAATCGGATTCGGTGCCGTGCTCGGCTCGGCAGGTGTAGGCGCGGAAATCGGCGAAGTTCTGCCGTTGCAGCGCGTCGTTCTGCCCGACGGCCGCCGTCGCGACGGCCTTGTCCTCGCTCTGGTCGTCGCCCTGGAAGAAGTTGATCAGCCCGATTGCGATCACGACGAGCACAATGATTGCCAGCGCCGCCAGAAACGGCGTCATCGTCGGGCGGTCTGGCGAGGCGTCGGGGTCGGGGGTCACGGGGCTACCAAAGCTTGCGCAGCGCGGCCGAGACGCGGTGGGCGCGGTCCAGGGCACGTGTGGTGTCGGGTGCGGTGGCCAGCGCCAGCCCACGACGATGGCGTGCATCGGTCTCGTCGGTATGGCCGAACAACCGCACGTCGCTTTCCGGCGTCTCCAGCGCATCGGCCAACACCGCGGAGACGTCCGTCGTGGCCGCACCCACGCCGGAATCGGCGCCACCGTAGGTGATTTCGGCTGCGCCCGGCGAAATCATGATGGTGTCGACCGCCAGCCCCAGGATCGCCCTGGCGTGCAGTTCGAACTCCGAAAGCCGTTGCGAGCGCAACGTCACCAGGCCGCTGTCATGCGGGCGGGACCGGACGTCGGCGAAGTACACTTCGTCGCCGCGCACCAGCAACTCCACCCCGAACACGCCGCGTCCGCCCAGCGAGTTGACGATGCGCGCCGCGATCGACTTCGCGGCGTCCAATGCGGCCGGCGGCATCGGCTGCGGCTGCCATGCCTGTAGCACGTCGCCGTCGACCTGACGATGTCCGATCGGCTCACAGAACTGCAGGGTCGGCCCGGACGGCCCCGACGTACGCACGGTCAGCAGCGTGACCTCGTAGTCCACCTCGACGACGGTCTCGGCCATCACCCGGTTGTGGGTGATGCGGCCGGCGGCCACCGCCCGCTGCCAGGCCGGCTCGACGTCCTCGAGCCGCAGCAGCACCGACTGGCCTTCCCCGGGCACACCGACGACCGGCTTCACCACCAGCGGGAAACCGGCATGCTCGGCGACCGCGGTCAGTTCCTCGACCGACCCGGCGAACCAGAACGGCGCCGTGGGCAGGCCGAGCTCGTCAGAAGCCAACCGGCGCAAGCCTTCCCGGTCCAAGGACAAGCGGGTGCTGCGCGGCGTGGGCAACACCTCGACGGTGCCGCTCTCGGCCACCGCGATCAACGCGTCGGCGGCGATCACACCGGAATCTGCCACCACATATCGGGGCTTCTCGCGTTCGATCAGCGCGGTGAGTTCCTCGGCGTCGTTCATTTTGACCACCGCCGACCGGTCGGCCACCCCGTGCGCCGGGGCGTCGGCGTAGCGGTCGACGGCGATGACGTCGGCGCCCAGCCGTTGAAAGGCCAGCACCAATTCGCGGCTCAACTCGCCAGAGCCGAGCAGCATCACCGTCGAACGCGGGTTGTTGTCGGGCTCGGTCAGGGCTTCAGGCTTTTCGAGGATCTCGCCTTCAGTCGTTTCACTCATCGCCCGTCCAGCCTGCCAGATCGCTAGCCCAAACGAGCGTCGACATAGCACCATCGCCAGCTCTCGCCGGGTTCCGCAGAACGCATCACCGGGTGGCCGGTCTGGAGGTAGTGGGCGGTGGCGTGTTGGTGCGGGCTCGAGTCGCAGCAGCCGACGTGTCCGCAGCTCAGACACATCCGCAAATGCGCCCACGTATTCTCGCCGAGTTCAGAGCATTCCCGGCAACGCCCGGGTGTCTGTGGTTCGGGTTCGGGGATCTCGGCCGCGAGGTGCTCACACAGCCGCGGCGCGGTGTTCGCGTCGCGGCGTCGTGATCTCCTCAACATGCTCAAAAGGATACGGACGGGCCACAAGGAGGTCGGGCGACGTGGGAGCTTCACTACTCGCGGTTCTCGTGGTGTCGGTGCTGTTGGCCGCGGTGGCGCGTCACTTCGACGTCTCCGCACCGCTGGCCCTGGTGGTCGCGGGCCTGGCGGCGGGCTTGATCCCGGGGATGCCGGACATCCAGCTCGAGCCGGAACTGGTGTTGTTCGTGATCCTGCCGCCGCTGCTGTGGTCGGCCGGCCTGGAGAGCAGTTACGTGGCGCTGCGCCGCAATATCCGTCCGATCGGGATGCTGGCGGTCGGGCTGCCGCTGGCGACGACGTTCGTGGTCGGCGTGGTGGCCTATCACACCGTGCCGGAGCTGACCATCGCCGCGGCGCTCACGCTCGGCGCCATCGTCGCTCCGCCCGACGCGGTGTCGGCGACGGCCGTCGGGCGCCGGCTCGGTCTGCCGCGGCGCATCATGACCCTGCTCGGCGGGGAAAGCCTGTTCAACGACGCGACCGCGTTGACGGCGTACAAAGTGGCGCTCGCAGCGGCGATCGGCACCGCCGCCAGTTGGGGAGGCGCGCTGGGCACATTCGCGCTCGCGGCGATCGGCGGCGTCGTCGTCGGCGTGGTGACAGGCGCCGTCATCGACTTCATCCGGTCGCGCCTAGACGATGCGCTGATCGAAAGCGCGATCGGGCTGGTGTCGCCGTTCGTCATCTATTTGATCGCCGAGGAGATCCACGGCTCGGGCGTGGTCGCCGTGGTGGTGGCCGCGCTCATCCTCGGCCAACGCGAAACCCACGCCAGCTACGCGACCCGGTTGCAGGACAAGGCGGTGTGGAAGGCCGTGCAGCTGGTCCTGGAGTCGTTCGCGTTCCTGCTCATCGGATTGCAGCTGCCGAGTGTGGTCGACGAGCTCGCGGGGATCTCGGCGCGTGTCATCGCCGTCTCGTCGGTGGCGGTGTTTGCCACGGTGATCCTGGTGCGCATCGTGTGGGTGTATCTGTTCGCCTACGTGCCGCGGCTGGTGTCGCGGCGCATTCGTGACCGCGAGCCTGCGCCGACGTCGGCCCAGGTGTTCATCGTCGCCTGGGCCGGCATGCGCGGCGTGGTGTCGCTGGCGGCCGCTTTCGGTGTGCCGATGACGACGATGGCCGGCGACCCGTTCCCGGGCCGCCCGCATCTGGTTTTCCTCACTTTCGTCGTGGTGATCGGGACGCTGCTGCTGCATGGCCTGACATTGCCGTGGCTGATCCGGACGTTGGGCGTGCACAGCGACGAGGCGCAGCGCGACGCGCTGGCCGAAGCCGCCGCCCAGGACAAGGCGGCGCGCGCGGCGGCCGACCGGCTCGATCAACTGCTGGCCGAACAGCAGGCCACCTCTGATGTGCACGATCGCGCGGCAGCGGTGTTGCGCGCGTGGAACACGCGTCGGCGCAATGCAGCGTGGGAACGGTTGGGCCGCAGCGAAGAAGAGCTCGGCGAGAGTCCCGCCGCGGCGTTCCGGCGGCTGCGGCTGGAGATGCTGGCCGCCGAACGGGAGACGTTCATCGCCGAGCGCGATGCCGGGCACATCGATGACGAGGTGCTGCGCTCGGTGCTGCACGGGTTGGATCTCGAGGAAGCGACACTGAACCGCAACTAGTCCAGTTGCGTGCGGAATGCCCGCATGGCGTCGACCAGTGCCGCGAACGTGCGATGCGCGGCGGCCAGGTCGTCGTCGGGCAACTCCGCCAACGCGCGTCGGGTGTGCTCGGCCAGCGGGGCGAAAAACCCACGGGCGACGTGCATTCCGTGGTCGGCCACCCGCAGGATGACCTTGCGCCGATCGGCCGGGTCCGACTCGCGACGCACGTGGCCCGAGGCGATCATCCGTTCCACCAGATAGGTGATGGCCGCACCGGACATGCCCATCCGATCGCGCAGCTCGCCCGCGGTCAGCGGGGTGCCTGCGGTTTCGGCGACCATGATGTGCAGCAGGGCCCGAAAGTCGTTGGCCGCCACGTCATGCCGGCCCGCGAAGGTCCGGCCGATCTGATCGGACTCGGCCGACAACGCCCGCACGTCGGCCGAGATGAGCGCTTCCAGCTCGGCACGGTCCACCCGCCCAGCTTAGTTCATTTGATTAATTGTTAAGTATCTGAAATATTGTGTTGCATGACGGGCCGCTTCTCCTGGCTGCTGGCACTTCTGGTGATCGCCGCCTCGGGCGTGTTGATGGCGCTTGTCGGCAGCGATGACTCCGGCGAACAGTCACCCGTATCCGTACCTGCGAGCGCGGAGTCCGCCCGCGTCGACGCGGTGCGCAACCAATTACCGGGCGGTGACACAGTTCCGGCCATCGTCGTGATCACCCGCGACGACGACGCGCCGCTGACGCCGCAAGACATCACCGCGGCCGAACAGATCGCGCGTCCGGTCGTCGTCTCCGATGACGACAAGGCCGCGGTCGCCACCGTGCCGTTGAGCGCCGACCTGTCCGGCTTCGAACTGAATGATGCGGTCAAAACACTGCGGGACAAGGTCGGCAGCGGACTGCCCGCACAGCTACGGGCACAGGTCACCGGCGGGCCGGCGTTCGCCGCCGATGTCGCGAATTCCTTTGCCGGGGCGAATATCACACTGCTGGCGGTCACCGCCGCGGTGGTGGCGCTGCTGCTGATCCTGACCTACCGCTCACCCGTGCTGTGGCTCGTTCCGCTGGCGGTGATCGGTTTCGCCGACCGGGTCGCCGCCGTTTTGGGTACCGCGATCGCCAGCGGAGCCGGCCTCAATCCCGACGGCTCGACGTCGGGGATCACCAGCGTGCTGGTGTTCGGCGCGGGCACCAACTACGCCTTGCTGCTCATTTCTCGGTACCGGGAAGAGTTGGGCCGCACCGAAAATCATCGCGACGCCTTGCGGGTGGCGGTGCGCAATGCCGGGCCCGCGATCGTGGCAAGCAATGCGACGGTGGTGCTGGCGTTGCTGACGTTGGTGTTCGCCTCGTCCCCGAGCACACGCAGCCTCGGCGTGCAGGCCGCGTCGGGTCTGGTGGTTGCGGCGGTCTTCGTGCTGTTGGTGTTGCCGCCGCTGCTGGCGTTGTTCGGCAAACGGCTGTTCTGGCCGTTCATTCCCCGCGTCGGCGCCAAACCCCTTACCGATAACGGTTTTTGGCACCGCATCGCCGACGCTGTGGCGCGCCGGCCCGGCCGCGTCGCGGTGGTTTCCATCGCGGGCCTGGCCGTACTGTGCACGGGACTGTTGGCCACCCCGATCGGACTCACCCAGACTGAGCAGTTCCGTGTCCAGGCCGAGTCGGTGACGGGTTACCAAACGCTGGCGGCCCACTTCCCCAGTGGGCTGACCGATCCCACCCGCGTGATCGCGCCGACCGCCCGCGCCGACGAGATTCAACGAGCCATCACCCAGACGCCGGGTGTGGTCAATGCGGTGCAGGCCGGTCAGTCGCCGACCGGGCTGACGCAATTCTCGGTGGTGCTCGATGCCGAGCCCGCTTCCGATGATGCGTTCGAAACGGTTGATGCCCTGCGTGATTCAGTGCACGACGTGGATCCGGCCGCGCTGGTCGGCGGGTCGGATGCACAGGCCCGCGACGCGGCCGCCGCGGCGCAACGAGACAGGACCGTGTTGATCCCGGCCATCCTCGCGGTCGTGCTGGTCGTGCTCTACGTGCTGCTGCGTTCGGCGCTGGCGCCGCTGCTACTGGTCGCGGTGACGGTGCTCAGCGCGCTGGCGGCGCTGGGCCTCGGCGGGTGGGCGAGCGTGGCGCTCTTCGGCTTTCCCGCGCTGGACAACGCCACCCCGCTGTTCGCGTTCCTGTTCCTGGTCGCACTCGGCGTCGACTACACCATCTTCCTGGTGACACGCGCCCGCGAGGAGACGCCGAAGCACGGCACCCGCGCCGGGATCGTGCGCGCGGTGTCCGCAACCGGGGCCGTCATCACCAGCGCCGGCATCGTGCTGGCCGCGGTGTTCTGCGTGCTGGGGGTGCTGCCGCTGATCGTGCTGACGCAGCTCGGCATCATCGTCGGCCTGGGCATCCTGTTGGACACATTCGTGGTACGCACGGTGATCATCCCGGCGCTGTTCACTCTCATCGGTCCGCGGATCTGGTGGCCGGCACTGAAGGCAGGGCGCTAGCGTCAAGCGGTGGACGACGTGCGGCTCGACACCCGGTTGGGGCGGTTGCGGGTGCAGGTCGACGGCGGCGGCGAGCCGATGCTGTTCTGGCCCAGCCTGCTCATGACCGGCGATATGTGGCGGGCCCAGGCCGAATACTTCGGTCCGCAGCGACGCGTCATCCTCGTTGACCCGCCCGGCCATGGCGGCAGCGAAAAGCTCACCGCGCCATTCGGTTTCGATGACTGCGCGGGTTGTGTAGTCGACATCCTGGACGGCCTGGAAATCGAGAGAGCGCATTTCGTCGGGAATTCGTGGGGCGGGATGATCGGCGGCACCTTCGCGGCGCTCTACCCCGATCGCGTCGGCCGGGCGGTGCTGATGAACTGCACGGCATCGGCGGCGGGGCTGCGCCAGAAGCTCGAATACGGGTTCTTGTTGCGCGTGGCGAAACTGCTCGGCGGCATCCGCCCGCCGCTGACCCGCTCGGTACTCAAGGCGTTCCTCGGCCCGACCACGTTTCGCACCCGGCCCGACGTGGTGGCCTACGTCCGGCAGGCGGTGCAGCGCGTCGACGTCGAGTCCAGCTCGTGGGCGGTGACGAGCGTGGTGCCGCGGCGGCCGGACCAACATGAACTCCTCGGCCGGGTGACATCGCCCGTGCTGGTGATCGCCGGCACGGAGGACGCGACGTTCCCGCTCACCGAAACCATCGCGATGTGTGAGGCGATCCCCGACGCGGCGATCGCGGTGCTGGAGGGGGTCGCCCATCTGGCGGCGTTGGAGACCCCCCCCCCGTTGGTCAACAGGCTCATCGAGGAGTTCGTGTTTCGGGGTTAGCCGCCCGCATTGCCGCGAGTGAACAGAGCGGGCGTGGGCGTAGGTACCGTCGATGCCATGACCGAAGCAACGGCGCTGCCGCCCCTGCATATGCGGCGTGACGGCTTCGACCCCACGCCCGCACTGCGCGAGATCCGCGAGACCGTCGGCGTGCGGACCATCGTCAACTCCTTCGGCATGCAGGTCTACCTGGTCACCCGGCACGACGACATCAAGGAGATGCTCGCCGACCACGAGCGGTTCTCCAACAGCCGACCGCCCGGATTCGTCGTCCCCGGCGCACCGCAGGTGCCCGAGGACGAGCAGGCCAGTGCGCGCGCCGGCAACCTGCTCGGCCTCGACCCGCCGCAGCATCAGCGACTGCGCCGCATGCTCACCCCGGAGTTCACCATCCGACGGATGCGCCGGCTGGAACCGCGGATCGTCGAGATCGTCGACCAGCATCTCGACGCGATGGAAACCGCTGGGCCGCCAGCCGATCTGGTGTCCGCGTTCGCGCTGCCGATCCCGTCGTTGGTCATCTGCGAGCTGCTCGGCGTGCCCTATGACGACCGCGCCGACTTTCAGCGACGGTCGTCGCGCCAGCTCGACCTGTCGATCCCGATCCCCGAGCGGCTCGAGTTGCAACGGCAGGGACGCGATTACATGCGCTCGCTGGTGGATCGGGCTCGTCGCGATCCCGGCGACGACATCCTGGGCATGCTGGTGCGCGACCACGGCGACGAGCTCACCGACGACGAACTCATCGGCGTGGCCGGGCTGTTGCTGCTCGCCGGGCATGAAACCACGTCGAACATGCTGGGGCTCGGTGTCCTTGCGCTGCTGCGCCACCCCGAACAGCTCGCGGCGGTGCGCGACGACCCCGGTGCCGTCGGCCCCGCGATCGAGGAGCTGCTGCGCTGGCTGTCGATCGTGCAGACCGCCATCCCACGCATCACCACCACTGACGTCGAAATCGCGGGTGTACCAATACCCGCGGGGCAGCTGGTGTTCGCGTCCCTGCCATCGGGCAACCGCGACCCGGACTTCATCGACGCACCCGAAATCCTGGATATCAGCCGCGGCGCGCCGGGTCATCTTGCCTTCGGCCACGGCGTACACCATTGTCTCGGTGCGCCGTTGGCCCGCATGGAGATGCGCATCGCGTTCCCCGCGCTGCTGCGCCGATTCCGGAACCTCGCCCTTGCCGAGGAGTTCGACGACGTACAGTTCCGGACCTTCAACTTCATCTACGGCCTGAAGTCATTGGAGGTCACGTGGTGAGAGTGCAAGCCGACCGCGACGTCTGCATCAGTGCGGGCAACTGCGTGATGACGGCCGGTGCCGTCTTCGATCAGGACGACGACGGCATCGTGGTGGTGCTCGTCGACGACATCCCCGACGAGGAGCTCGACCGCGTACGCGAAGCGGTCAAGCTGTGCCCGTCATCCGCGCTGCGGCTCGTCGACTGAATCGCGGTGCAGGTCGATGACCCCGGCCCGCACCAACAGCAGCACGCTGACGACCAGCACCCACACCGGGAAGGCCAGCGTGATCCACATGCTGAGATCACTGGCGACGATAAGTCCCAGTGCCACAAGGTAAGTCACTGCGACCAGCCAGCGGGGCATCAGGCCCGTCTTCAGCCAGATGGTGGCCAGCGAGATCATGAACACCGCGGCCATCCGCAACGCGTAGGTCTTGCTAAGTGACAGCAGCAGCATCTGACCGAATACGGCCGTCTCGGGGCTGATCTCCCCGCTGGTCGCGACCAACGCTGCGCCGACAGCCGCCAGCACGAATGTGAGGGCGAGAAAGAGCAGGCCGCTGCCGATGAACACCGACGAGAAGAACTTGTCTTCGTAGCGACCGAACCCGTCGCGTACCACGCCGATGAACCACAGAAATGCGATGCCCGCGAAGGGAATCAGCAGCGATGCGACCCTGATGCGCGCGCTTCCGGCATCCAGCCACTGCGAGCCCGGCTGCGCGCCCTCCGGCAATGCCGTGCGGATGAGGATGATCGCGGCGCCGAACATCAACGCGAACAGCACCCCGGCCAGCGCGGCGGCCCGCGGGGTCGACAGCCGGTGCAGGCGCGGCGAGGTCATGGCTGGCCGGGCAGCAGACGGATCATCAGGCCGTTGGCCTCGGCCAACAACGCCTCCTTCGGGTCTAGCAGCTCAGCGTTGACAAAAGCCTTGCGGCCCTCGGTTTTCGAGACCCAACCGCGGGCCAGCAGCGGGATGTCGATCGGCGTGACCTTGCGGTAGTCGACGTGCAGGAAGGCCGTGCGGCTGATGGGACGCCCGGCCGCGTGAATGACCATGCCGAACACCGAGTCGAACAGCAGCGGCAGCACACCCCCGTGCACCGCCGAGTTGCCGCCGACGTGGTAACGGCTGAACTGCACGCGCACCTCGACGCCGTCGGGCCCGAACTTGGTGACCTTGTACGGCGGCATCAACAGGCTGCCGGAGCCGGGCAATTCGGGCACCCGGTTGGCCGGGCCCACCCCTTCGGGCGCCTCGTACGGGTCGAGGATTTTCACCAGTTCCTCGGCCCGGTCGGCGGCCTCGTCCCAAGTGTCGCTGTCGGGGTTCGCCGACACCGCCAGGTCCTGCGCCCGTCGCATTGCGGCCAGAAAGCGCCCGAAACCCGGTCCGGGGTGGGCCGGTTCGAATTGCGGGAAGCCGCCGTGCTTGTCGTATTCGGGGTCGAGGACGTGCGGATCGTCGGTCATCGGGGCGCCTCCAGGATGTCGCGGCGCACGATCGTCTGGTCCCGGCCGGGACCCACGCCGATGCATGAAACTTGCGCGCCGGCAAGCTCTTCGAGCCGCAGCACGTAATCGCGTGCCTTTGCAGGCAGGTCGTCGAACTCCCGTGCCCCGGAGATGTCCTCCCACCAGCCGGGCAGTTCTTCGTAAATCGGCTCGGCGCGGGCGATGTCGGACTGGGTCATCGGCATGTCGTCGGTGCGCTTGCCGTCGACCCGGTATCCGACGCACACCGGCACCGTTTCCAGGCTGGACAGCACGTCGAGCTTGGTGAGGAAGTAGTCGGTGATTCCGTTGACCCGGGTGGCGTAGCGGGCGATGACGGCGTCGAACCAGCCGCAGCGGCGGCGGCGTCCCGTCGTCACGCCCACCTCGCCGCCGGTCTTGGCCAGGTATTCGCCGTTGGCGTCGAACAATTCGGTGGGGAACGGGCCCGACCCGACGCGGGTGGTGTAGGCCTTGAGGATGCCGAGCACCGTGGTGATGCGCGTGGGCCCGATGCCGGAGCCGACGGCCGCGCCGCCCGCGGTCGGATTCGACGACGTGACATAGGGATACGTGCCGTGGTCGACGTCGAGCAGTGTGCCCTGGGAACCCTCCAGCAGAACCGTCTCGCCGTTCTCCAGCGCGGTGTTGAGCAGCAACCGAGCGTCGGCGATGCGGTGCTTGAATCCCTCGGCCTGGCCCAGCAGCGTGTCCACCACCTCGGCGGGTTCGAGGGCCTTGCGGTTGTAAATCTTCACCAGCACCTGATTCTTGAGTTCCAGTGCGGCTTCGATCTTTTGGGCCAGCAGCGCCTCGTCGAGCACGTCGGCGACGCGAATCCCGATGCGGGCGATCTTATCCTGGTAGCACGGGCCGATGCCGCGGCCGGTGGTGCCGATCTTCTTGCTGCCCGCGTAGCGCTCCACCACTTTGTCGATCGCCACGTGATACGGCATCAGCAGGTGCGCGTCGGCGGAGATCAGCAATCGTTCGGTGTCGACTCCGCGATCCTGGAGGCCCTGCAGCTCGTCGAGCAGCACACCGGGATCGACCACTACCCCGTTGCCGATGACGTTGGTGACACCGGGCGTGAGAATGCCGGACGGAATCAAGTGCAGCGCGAAGTTCTCGCCGGTTGGCAGCACCACGGTATGGCCGGCGTTGTTGCCGCCCTGGTAGCGAACCACCCATTGGACGCGGCCGCCGAGTAGGTCGGTGGCCTTTCCTTTGCCCTCGTCGCCCCATTGAGCGCCGATGAGCACGATTGCCGGCATGGCATAGTCTCCCGCTCATCTGCATCAACCACTGTGCAGCCGGTGAACCACCCTATCCCAGCGGAGAGAGCAAGGAGAGTCGTGACCGCCGCAGATGTCGCCGTGGTGCTGTTCGGTGAGCGGCGGCTGCCGCGACCGCTGCGCGCCCTGCCGACCGCCAACCTCGACGAGGTCCAGCGCTACCGCCGCGTCGTCGTGGTGGGCGCCGACGCCGACCTGGCCGCGGTGCTCAAACGGTTGCTGCGCGCCGACCGGCTCGACGTCGAGGTCGCACACGTCACGTCGTGGCGACGTGCGCGTCGCGCCATCTGCGGTGCCGCCCAACGGGTTCCGCTGATCCGCGACGAGACGGGCACAGTGATCGTCGGATCGGCGCTGTGGCGCGGGGTGGACGGGCCGCTGCACGGCGAGGCGATCGTCGACGACACCGTGTTGTTCGACGGCGACGTCGCGGCGGTGCGCGTGGAGCCGACGTTTGCGATGCCCGGGCTGCGAGCGACGGTTGTGGGCCGCGGTGGACGGCGATGGGTGGCCGGGCGCGCCGCGCAGCTGGGCACCACCGGCGCTGTGGTGGTTCGCGACGGCGTCGCGGCGCCGCGGCCGGTCAAGCGATCGACGTTCTACCGGCACACCGAAGGCTGGCTGCGGGTGCGTTGAGATTGCGCCCACGGTCGCGATTCGGCGCTGACAGCAGCCCTGAATGCACTCTCAACGGTATTTTCGTGAAGTGAGCATCCGCCCGCTGCACCAGTCGGTCCGCCCCAGCCCGATCTTCCTGGCGATCGTCGCGGTCACGGCGCTGGGCGGGGTGCTGGCGTGGATCTCCGCCGCGACCATCCGCCCGCTGGCCTATGTCGGGGTGTTCATCTTCGTCATCTTCGGCTGGCTGGTGACACTGTGCCTGCACGAGTTTGCCCACGCGTTCACCGCGTTCCGCTTCGGCGACCGCGACGTCGAGGTGCGCGGCTACCTGACCCTCAACCCGTTGAAGTACTCACACCCGCTGCTGTCCATCGGCCTGCCGGTGCTGATCATCGCGATCGGCGGCATCGGCCTGCCCGGTGGCGCGGTCTACGTGCGGACCTCGTGGATGACCAAGCGCCAGAAGACGCTCGTCAGCCTGGCCGGGCCGGCGGTCAACCTGCTGTTTGCGGTGCTGCTGCTCGCGGTGACGGCACTGTTTGCCGAACAGGAGCGGTCGGTGTTCTGGGCGGGCATGGCGTTCTTGGGCTTCCTGCAGGTGACGGCGCTCGTGCTCAACATGCTGCCGATTCCCGGCCTGGACGGCTACGGCGCGCTGGAGCCGCATCTGAGCCCGGAAACGCAGCGGGCCGTGGCGCCCGCGAAACAGTGGGGCTTTTTCATCCTGCTGCTCCTGCTGCTCGCGCCCGGCCTCAACCAGTGGTTCTGGGACATCGTGCTGTGGTTCTTCGATCTCTCCGAGGTGCCGCGAGGCCTGGTGCAGGCCGGCGGCCAGCTGACCCGGTTCTGGTCGGCCTGGCTCTAGAGCTCGGCGAGCACAGCGCGCAGGGCGGCTGTCAGATCTCCGCGGCCATCCTGGTACAGCGGCCCGGTGCCGTTGGACAGCAGCAGACGCAGCCGCGCCACGCCGTGCGCCCGCACCGGCCGGGGGGCGCTCAGCCGCACGCAGACCTCGTCGATGGCGGCCGCGGCCTCGGCGACCGCAGCGTCGTCGACCGGGATACGCGACGTGAACATCACCGGCCCGTTTTCGGCTTCCCGCTGTGCTTGGCGCAGGGCCTCCACCAGCTGGCGGCGCTCGGTGTCCGACGTCAGCCGCGCGACGTGCACCGCCAGCGGACTGCCCGGCTCGGGCGTCACGCCCGCGACCAGTTGCCGGTCGTATCGCCACGGCACCAGCCGCGCGATCGCCCTGGCCAGCGCCGAGGCAGGCTCGCGCAGACCGACCGGGGCCGCATCGTCGGACGGCCACGCCGGCAGCGGCAGTGCAGGGGTGTTGTCAGAACTCATCTCAGCTAAAGCAACGGAGCGGCGGACCGCGGAATTCCGGCGTCGAGGGTGTCTTGCAATACATGCACACTTACGCATAGATTGCAGTCATGGGTGCCGGCCACGATCACAGTCACGCCGCCGATACCCGCGTCAACCGGATGCTCATCGCCGCGGCGATCCTGTCGGCGTTCTTCGTCGTCGAACTCACGACCGCGCTGCTGATCAATTCGATTGCGCTGCTGGCGGATGCGGGCCACATGCTGACCGACCTGGTGGCCATGTTCATGGGGCTGACGGCAGTGTTGCTGGCCCGCCGCGGCAGCTCGTCGCCGGCGCGCACCTACGGCTGGCATCGCGCCGAGGTGTTCACCGCGGTCGCCAACGCCGTGCTGCTGCTCGGCATGGCGGCGTTCATCCTCTACGAGGCCGTCCAGCGACTCGGTGACGCACCCGATGTCCCGGGCGTGCCGATGATCGTCGTCGCGCTGGCGGGCCTGCTCGCCAACGCCGTCGTCGTGCTGCTGCTGCGCTCGCACTCCAAACAGAGCCTGGCCGTCAAGGGCGCCTACATGGAGGTGGTGGCCGACACCGTCGGCAGCATCGGCGTGCTGATCGCCGGCATCGTGACGGTGACGACGCGCTGGCCGTACGCCGATGTGGTGGTGGCCGTCTTCGTCGCGCTGTGGGTGCTGCCGCGGGCGATCTCACTGGCGCGCGCCGCGCTGCGCATCCTGTCCGAATCCTCGCCCAGCCACATCGATGTCGAGGAGCTGCGCACCGCGCTGTGCGCGGTGGACGGCGTCACCGAGGTGCATGACCTGCACGTGTGGACGCTGGTGCCGGGCAAGGACATGGTCACCGCGCACCTGACCACGACCGCCGACTCGGCGCGGGTGCTCGACGACGCGCGCGCCGTGCTGACCGCGCGCGGGCTCGACCATGCGACGGTTCAGGTCGAGCCGCCCGACGGCGCCACCGACTGCAAGTGTCAGGCGAACTGGTAGCTCAGGTGAGCCCGAGTTCGCCGCGCGCGGCGGGATCGCAGTCGTCGAGCAGATCCAGGCAGCGCTGATATTCGTCGGTCTCGCCGATCGCGTCAGCCGCACGCGCCAGCGCCGCCACACACCGCAGGAATCCGCGGTTGGGTTCGTGGCTGTAGGGCACCGGCCCGAAGCCCTTCCATCCGTTGCGGCGCAACTGATCCAGCCCGCGGTGATAGCCGGTGCGGGCGTAGGCGTATGCCGTGATGGCCTTGTCGTCGGCGAGCGCCTCCTCCGCCAACGCCGCCCAGGCCACCGACGCCGACGGATGCGCGGCGGCCACGATGGCGGGGTTCTCGTCGGCGGCCAGTTCGTCCTCGGCCGCGCTGTCGCCGGGCAGCAGCACCGGATCCGGTCCCAAGAGATCACCCATCCGCGTCATGGGCCTATTGTGCACCGACACCGATAAGCTCCAGCGGTAGCGTCGTACGGGAGGGACTGCAGCACGAAATGTCACAGCCATCAGGGCCTGACGAGGGTAGGGATCCGGTCGAGGCGCCGGCGGAGCCCAGCGGGAACGCCGAGACTGCCTCCAGCGAAGACACCGAAAACGCTGAACAGAGCGAGCAGACCGAGCAGCTGACGGAACCGGCCGGCGACCATGAGCCCGAGACCGAGGTGATGGCCTCGACGCCCGCGGACGACGTACCCGATGCTCCGGAGAAGCCGGACGCGCAGCCGACGGGCGAGCGCCGGTTCACCGCACCGTCCGGTTTCGACGCGGGGTCGACGGAGAAGATCGACCCGCTGCAAGACCCCGAGACCGAAGTGCTGTCGGTGCCGGACGCGCCGGCGGGCGCTGCGGCCGCGGCCGCCCCCACCGAGCCGGTGGTTCAGCATAAACCCGCTGTGCCCCAGCACATTCCGCCGCGCGGCGATGCGCCACCGCCACCACCGCCGGCGACGCGCCACCGCAGCTGGGGCTGGGTCGTCGCGGTGCTGTTGGTGATCGCGGCGCTGGTGGCCATCGCGATCCTGGGCACCGTGATGTTCACCCGCGGCTCTGATTCCAGGGCTTCGCAGGAGGACCTGGTCCGTCAGACGATCCAGAACTTCGACGTCGCGATCCAGAAGGGCGACCTGGCCACGCTGCGCAGCATCACCTGCGGCAGCGCCCGCGACAGCTACGTCAACTACGACGAGCAGGCTTGGGCCGACACCCACGCCCGCGTCGCCGCGGCGAAGCAGTATCCGGTGGTCGCCAGCATCGACCAGGTCGTCGTCAACGGCGACCACGCCGAGGCCAACGTGACAACGTTCATGGCCTATGCGCCGCAGACGCGCTCGACGCGCAGCTTCGATCTACAGTTCCGCGACGACCAGTGGAAGATCTGTCAGGCGCCGATCGGCTGACGAGCGCCCTACCCCGCGGTGACGGAGCGCCCGGCGCTGTGTAGGTCGTTGCACGCCTCGATGACGCGCTCGGTCATCGACGCCTCGGCCTTCTTGAGGTAGCTGCGCGGGTCGTAGGCCTTCTTGTTGCCCACCTCGCCGTCGATCTTGAGCACGCCGTCGTAATTGGTGAACATATGCCCCGCCACCGGCCGGGTGAATGCGTACTGGGTGTCGGTGTCGACGTTCATCTTCACCACGCCGTAGCGCAGCGCGTCTTCGATCTCGGACTTCAGCGAGCCCGAGCCACCGTGGAAGACGAAGTCGAAAGGCTTTGAGCCCTCGGGCAATCCGAGCTTGCTCGCGGCCACCTGCTGACCCTGTGCGAGCACCTCGGGGCGCAGCTTGACGTTGCCCGGCTTGTACACGCCGTGCACGTTGCCGAACGTCGCCGCCAGCAGGTACTTGCCGTGCTCGCCGGTGCCCAGCGCGTCGATCGTCTTCTCGAAATCCTCGGGGGTGGTGTAGAGCTTCTCGTTGATCTCGTGGGCGACGCCGTCCTCCTCGCCCCCGACCACACCGATCTCGATCTCGAGAATGATCTTGGCGGCCGCGGACTGCTTGAGCAGCTCCCGCGCAATGTCGAGGTTCTCGTCGATCGGCACGGCCGAGCCGTCCCACATGTGCGACTGGAACAGCGGGTTCTTGCCGGCCGACACCCGCTCGGCCGAAATCGCCAGCAGCGGGCGCACAAAGCCGTCCAGCTTGTCCTTCGGGCAGTGGTCGGTGTGCAGGGCCACGGTGATCGGGTACTTCTCGGCGATGACGTGGGCGAACTCGGCCAGCGCCACCGCACCGGTCACCATGTCCTTGACGCCCAGGCCGGAGCCGAACTCCGCGCCGCCGGTGGAGAACTGGATGATGCCGTCGCTGCCGGCGTCGGCGAAGCCCTTGATCGCGGCGTTGATGGTCTCCGAGGATGTGCAGTTGATGGCCGGGAATGCGAACGAGTGCTCCTTGGCACGGCCGAGCATCTCGGCGTAGATCTCGGGCGTGGCGATGGGCATGGAACTTCCTCTCGGCGAAGAGCTTGGCGGGTCTGCTCGCAGTATCTCAAACTGCGGCGATTCCGGTGTGGGCAGCTCTCACCGGTATCTTGGAAACCCATGACCACCACCTACGTCGCGCTGATGCCGGACTACATGGACCCGCTGGTCCTCATCGGGTACTTCGGCACCTGGGCCCTTGTGGGCCTGCTGTTGGTGGTCTTCATCGAGTCGGGCATCCTCTTCCCGGTCCTGCCGGGCGACTCGCTGCTGTTCGTCGCGGGCATGCTCGCGGCCGGAACGGCGACCCAGGGGACCGCCAACTTCCAGCTCTGGCAGTTGCTGGTGTTCATCCCGATCGCTGCGGTCGCCGGCAGCCAGATCGGGTACTGGATCGGGCGGGGCATCGGCACGTCGATGTTCAAACCGGACGCGCGGTTCCTCAAGCAGAAGTATCTCGACGAGGCGCACGTGTTCTTCGAGCAGCGCGGGCCGTTCGCCGTCGTGCTCGCGCGGTTCGTGCCGATCGTGCGGACGTTGGTGCCCATCACCGCCGGCGCCGCCCGGATGAACTATGCGGTGTTCACCCTCTACAACATCGTGGGCGCGCTCATCTGGGGTATCGGCCTGACGTTGCTCGGGTACTGGCTGGGCCAGTTCGAGATCATCCAGAAGCTGCTGGAGCCGATCCTCGTCGCCATCGTGCTGGCGTCGATCGCCCCGATCATGCTCGAGTGGTACAAGCGGCGCCGGGCGGCCAAGAATGCGATCGCCGCGGAGCAGACGACGTAACTAACGCTCGGTGCACGTGGTGAGGTCGTCCAACTCGTGGTGGATGCGCCCGCCGATCTCGGACAGCGGCCGGCCGGTGCCGCCCCACTGCCGGGCGATGATCTCCGCCGCGATCGACACCGCGGTCTCCTCCGGCGTGCGGGCGCCCAGATCCAACCCGATCGGGCTGGCCAGCCGGGCCAGCTCCGTGTCGGTGAGCCCGGCTTGGCGCAGCCGCGCCAGCCGGTCGTCGTGGGTGCGGCGCGATCCCATCGCCCCGATGTAGCCGACCTCGGGCAGCCGCAGTGCGACCTCGAGCAGCGGCACGTCGAACTTCGGATCGTGGGTGAGCACGCAGATCGCCGTGCGACCGTCGATGGCGCCGGCCTCGGCCTGCGCGGCCAGATAGCGGTTCGGCCATTCGACGACGACCTCGTCGGCCGTCGGGAAACGCGCCGCGGTGGCGAACACCGGCCGGGCGTCGCAGACCGTGACGCGGTAGCCCAGCAGCGAGCCCTGCCGCGCGACCGCGGCCGCGAAGTCGATCGCGCCGAACACCAACATCCGCGGCCGCGGCGCATGGCTGGCGACAAACACCTCCATGCCCGCGCCGCGACGCTCACCGTCGGGGCCGTAGGTGAGCACCTCGCTGCGGCCCGCGGCCAAAAGCCCGCGCGCGTCGTCGGTGACCGCGGCGTCGGCCCGGTCCGAACCGAGCGAGCCGAGCGTCTCGTGCTCCCGGACAACCAGCCGCCGTCCCACCCACGCGGCGTCCGGATGGGCGACGACGGTGGCGCTCGCGACCGGGCGGTGCGCGTCGATGTCGTCGACGACCGCGTCCAGTTCCGGAAAGCGTTGCTGCGACACCGGTTCGACGAAGATGTCGATGATGCCGCCGCAGGTCAGTCCGACCGAGAACGCGTCGTCGTCGCTGACGCCGTAGCGCTGCAGCCGGGGTCGGCCGTCGGCGATCACCTGCTGCGCCAGGTCGTAGACCGCGCCTTCGACGCAGCCGCCCGACACCGATCCGCTGACGGTGCCGTCGGGGGCGACCACCATCGCCGCGCCGGGCGGGCGGGGCGCCGACCGAAACGTCCGCACCACCGTCGCGAGACCGGCTGTGCCACCCGCACGCCAGACCGCTAACAGGTCGCTCAGCACGTCTCTCACGGGACCCAATCTATGCCCCGGCGCGTGGCGCTAAGCGGCCGCCTCGTCGGCCTGCTCGGCGACGGAATGCGCGGCCTCCATCAGCATCCAGCCCGACAGTTGCACCGACAGATCGCGCTCGGGAACCGACGACGAGTGCACGGCCCCGTCGACGGACGCCGCGTCCTGCCCGACGGTGGAGGGCAGTTGGGCGGTGCGGTCCCAGAACGCGCTGAAAAGCGGTAGCCCGTCGACGGTTTGACGGTTGCCCCAGGCCGCCTCCGCGGATTTGAGCACCAGCGTGCGGGCGGTGTCGCGGGCCTGCTTGTCCTCGGCGGTGTCGCCAGGAAGCGCCGTCGCGACCAGCGCCAGATACCGCGCCAGGATCGCGTTGAACAAGCCGCCGTCACCGCCGCCGGCGCCCTTGATGACGCCGTCGGTGGTCATGTTGTCGCGCACGGCGGCCACCAGTCGGTGCACCCGCGGCGCGTGCTTAGAGTCCTCGGTGCGCTGCGCCAGCTCGACCTCCAGCCCGAGCACCACGCCCTGGCAGTAGGTGTACTGGGCGCGCACCAGCGATCCGGCCTTGATGCCGTCGAACACCAGATGGGTCTCGGGGTCGATCAAGGTCTCGTCGATCCAGTCGGCCATCTGCTGGGCGCGGCGCACCCGGTCGTAGCGGGCCAAGAAGATGCCCGCGGGACCGTTGGCGGGGGCGTTGAAGAACTGGTCCTGCTTGCGCCAGGGGATGCCGCCGCCGTCTTCGGGCACCCACGCGTTGAGGAACTGCTCGGCGAGGATCCGCAACGCGCGCGGCTTCTCCACTCCGGCCAACCGCCCGGCCCGTTCGAGCGCCAACGCCAGCCACGCCATGTCGTCGTAGTAGTCGTTGACCCAGCCGGTGTTGCGCAGCCAGTGTGCGCGGATCTGCCGGGCGATCTCCTTCTTGCGCGTGGGCTGTGGATCGCGCACCTGCGCGTCGACGAGGCAGTCGATCAAGTGGGCCTGCCACCAGTAGTGCCACACGCCGAACATGTCGTAGCGGCGCTCCGACGGCCAGGCCACCACCGCGAGTTGGGTGCCCGGCAAGCCCCACAGTTTTTTCAGATGTCGCTTGGTGATCGCGGCTTCGGCGCTAGCCGCACGGTTAGCCCATAGCTGATCCATGGGCTTGATCCTGCCTTACCAAGCCGCCGAAATGTCCGCGTGTTGAGTAATCCACGTGTGCATGGCGATTCCGGCGGCCACTGCGGCGTTGATGCTGCGGGTGGAGCCGAACTGGGCGATCGACACCGTCAGCGCCGCACCGGCCTTGGCATCGGCGGTGATGCCCGGTCCCTCCTGGCCGAAGATCAACAGGCAATTGCGCGGCAACTCCGTGTGTTCCAACCGCTTCGCGCCTGGCACGTTGTCCACCGCGACGACGCGCAGATTGGCGTCGTGAGCGAAGGTCAACAGCTCTGCGGTGGTGTCGTGGTGGCGCAGACGTTGGTAGCGGTCGGTCACCATGGCGCCGCGCCGATTCCAGCGTCGCCGGCCGACGATGTGCACGGTGTCGACGGCGAACGCGTTGGCGGTGCGTACCACCGAGCCGATATTGGCGTCGTTGCCGAAGTTCTCGATCGCGATGTGCAGCGAGTGCCGACGCTTGTCGATGTCGGCGATGATGGCCTCGCGGGTCCAATAGCGGTAGGCGTCAACGACATTGCGGGTGTCGCCGTCGCGCAGCAGCACCGGGTCGTAGCGTGGATCGTCGGGTAACGGCCCTTCCCACGGGCCGACGCCGGTGCTCTGGCCCCATTCGGTCGGGCCAGGCTCATTCATCGCTCGCCTCTTTTGTCCACAGCGCGGCGTGGGTGCCGACGAGCGACACGGTGGCATACAGCAGCGCCTCGTTGATCTCGCCCTGGGTGCACAGCGACGCCCGCACGTTCACGGCGTCGCGCGACGCGTCGGGCAGCACCAGCAGCGACGCGCCGTAGGTGGAGCAGGCGCGGCTGAGCCCCGGCGGCGGCAGTGTCGGCGCCGCCAACACCATCAGGGGACCGCCGCGGCGGGCGGAGTCGTCGCGGTATCGCTGTGCCAGACCGGTGATTTCGAGCCCGATCAGCATGTAGCCGTTGCCGGTGAACGCCTGCGGGTCGCCCAGCGCGGTGGGTTTGAGCTGGGCGCCGTCGGCGCTGAACGCGTCCACACTGGTGGTCCTCAGCGTGAGCCCGGTGTCATCGTTGGCCGGCGCCACACCTACCGGGAACGCGGCGGCGTAGGCCACCGTGGTTCCCGGAATGCGGTCCCTGGGCGAATACACGTACACGCCACGCACTTGGCTTTGGTCGCGTTGCGGGCCCAAACACACTGTGCCGGTGAGCCTGTCGGGTGTGGGCGCGGTCAGCGGCTGGATACCGAGGTCGGTGACGTCGCTGCAGCCGCCGAGGCCGTTGGCCTCGATGGGATGCGCCAGTGCACCGTAGAGTCCGAACCGGATGTCCTCGGGTTTGGCGTGCTCGCCGTCGCCCGCGACGGCGGCGTCCACGTCGATCAGCACATGGTCTGCGTCGAAGCGCAGATTAGCCACCGAGATGTTCCAGCCAAGTGCCGCAAGGGATTCACCGATGGTGGCGGTCTGCGCGCCGTAGTGGCGACCGGCGTCGTTGTCGTCGCTGGAGCATGCGCAGGCCACGACGACGATCGCGGCCAGCAGTGCGATTATGCGGCGCACAGTTGCTTAGGTTCTGCCGCGGCCACGGCCCACCACTTTGGTCATGGCGCGCACCAGGTTTCGCGGCACCAGCCGGCCACCGGTGGTGAGCGCCTTGTACTGCAGGCCCGGCACGATGACGACTTTGCCCTTGGCGACATCCGCCATGGTTTCGCGGACCACGTCGTCGACCTCGAGCCACAGAAACGACGGAGTGCCGGCCATGTCGATGCCGGCGCGCTCGTGAAACTCGGTGTGCACGAAGCCCGGACACAGCGCGTGCACGCCGACGCCGGTGCCGGTGAGGCCGTTGGCCAGGCCCTCGGAGAACGCGATCACCCACGCCTTGGACGCCGAATACGTCGACCCGCGACCGGGCAGCAACCCGGCGACGCTGGCCACATTGATGACGGTGCCGGCGTGGGCGTCCAGCATCGGCGCCAGCGCGGCGTGCGTCAGCTGCATCACCGCGGTGACGTTGACGTCCAGCTGCTTCTGCAGCAGCGCGTAATCGGCGGTCCAGAATTCACCAGAGGTGCCGAATCCGGCGTTGTTGACCAACACCCGCACACCCTGCGACAAGCGGTCGGCGACCTTGGCGCGGTCGGCGGCGACGGCCAGGTCGGCGGGCAGCACCTCGACTCCTGCGCCGGCCTCGTCGTGCAATTCGGCGGCGAGTTGTTCCAGGCGGGCCGCATCACGCGCGACGAGCACGAGGTCGTAGCCGTCGGTGGCGTATCGCCGCGCGAAGCCCGCACCGAGGCCGGAGGTCGGTCCGGTGATCAGTGCGACGGGCCGTGACATGGCCTAAAGGTTATTCCCGGGTCGTTTCGCTCTTGCCCGCCGGGTGGTTACTTACCGCTGATAGTGCGGAGACTGCCGCCCGTTTCGCGACGGCGGCGGGCGTCGGATCGGTTCTGCGCGGCCGGGTTCAGGGCGCGGGTAACGACCGACGTCGGCGCGTCCGGGCGGCATGTCCGGGCGACCCGGCGGCACTTCGGCCGGGCGCGACGGGGCCGGCTTGAGCGGACGACTGGGCGCGCCGCTGCGGCGTGCGACAGCCTGGCCGCTGGTTTGCGGTATGGGCGGCAGCACCCGCAATAGGTCGTTGAACTGGCGCACGGTGCGCAGGCCTTCGTCCCACTGGGCCCGGGTGCTGGTGACAGGCATCGCCACCAGCGTCCAGTGTTGCTCGTTCCACATGATCTCGGCGCAGTCGGGCGCGGTGTGGGCGAACGTCACCATGCGGCGGTCGCAGGCGCGGCGTGCGGCGTCGAGGTTGGTGGAGTACACCATCCGCGGACCGATCGCGCCGAGCAGCCAGATGTCTTTCTCCCGTGGCTCTTTGATGCCCTTGAGCCGCAGGTCGACGACGACGTTGGTGCCGACTTTGCGATGCAGGGCGATGACCGTCGCGACCTCTTCGATGTCGAAGATGAACACGGCCTCGCCGCGAATCTGCCCGAGCACCACGTTCTTGGCGGTGACGTCGCCGACGGTCGAGATCACGCCGCGCTTCCAGCGCTTGACGAGGTCGGGTGATTCGGCTTCGTAGTCGAATCCGTGTGACTTCGCCCACGACTTGCGGCGACGGCCCAGCCCGCGTCGACGATCGATGTCGACGTACAGCAGCACGGCCGCACCCACAAAACAGAGTGCGGACAGCGTGAACCAAAGCGGGACCATCGCGCCTAGCCTACTTGCTGGGCCCGCCGAATCCCGAACTCACGGTGATCACGGTCAAGTCTCGGGTCAGATCCGCGCTTATGGCCGTTGACTCTGCACACAGGGCGCAAAAGTACGAGAGACCCGCGCCCTGAGCGCAGAGTCAACGCCGAGCGACACTCAGCCGAGGACCAGCGATTCGCCGTCGGGCGCCACGTTGACGGGCACCACGTCGCCGTCGTGGATCTGGCCGGCCAGC
Organism: Mycobacterium hubeiense; assembly: GCF_002838065.1. Taxonomy (GTDB): domain Bacteria; phylum Actinomycetota; class Actinomycetes; order Mycobacteriales; family Mycobacteriaceae; genus Mycobacterium; species Mycobacterium hubeiense. The sequence continues at coordinate 63,703 of NZ_PIZU01000002.1, forward strand.
AGCATCTTGGCCAGCTGGTCGCCGATGGCCTGCTGGATCAACCGCCGCAGCGGGCGCGCCCCGTAGACCGGGTCGAAGCCGCGCTGGGCCAGCCACTTCTTGGCCGGCAGCGACACCTCGAGCGTCAGCCGCCGCTGGCTCAGACGCTTCTGCAGCTGGGCCAGCTGGATGTCGACGATCTGCACCAGCTCCTCGGGGTTGAGCCCGTTGAAGATGATCACGTCGTCGAGCCGGTTGATGAACTCCGGCTTGAACGCCGAGCGCACCGCGGCCATCACCTGCTCCTCCGTGCCGCCCGACCCCAGGTTGGACGTCAGGATGAGGATGGTGTTACGGAAGTCGACGGTGCGACCCTGCCCGTCGGTGAGCCGGCCCTCGTCGAGCACCTGCAACAACACGTCGAACACGTCCGGGTGAGCCTTTTCGATCTCGTCGAACAGCACCACCGTGTAGGGCCGCCGGCGCACCGCCTCGGTCAGCTGACCGCCCTGGTCGTAGCCGATGTAGCCGGGAGGCGCACCGACAAGGCGGGCGACCGAGTGCTTTTCGCCGTACTCGCTCATGTCGATGCGGACCATCGCGCGTTCGTCGTCGAACAGGAACTCGGCCAGCGCCTTGGCCAGCTCGGTCTTACCGACGCCGGTCGGGCCGAGGAACATAAACGAGCCCGTCGGCCGGTTCGGGTCGGCGACGCCGGCGCGGCTGCGGCGCACCGCATCCGAGACGGCCTGCACGGCCTGTTTCTGGCCGACGACGCGCTTGCCCAGCTCGTCTTCCATGCGCAGCAGCTTGGCGGTCTCGCCTTCGAGCATCCGCCCGGCCGGGATACCGGTCCACGCCGACACCACCTCGGCGATGTCGTCGGGCCCGACCTCTTCCTTGAGCATGACGTTCTCGCGCGCCTCTGCGTGCGGCAACGCGGCGTCGAGCTTCTTCTCGACCTCGGGGATGCGGCCGTAGCGCAGCTCGGCGGCCTTGCCCAGGTCGCCGTCGCGCTCGGCGCGGTCGGCCTCGCCTTTCAGCGTCTCCAGCTGTTCCTTGAGCTCACGCACGACGTCGATGGCGTTCTTCTCGTTCTGCCAGCGGGTGGTCAGTTCGGCGAGCTTTTCCTTCTGGTCGGCCAGTTCGGCGCGCAGCTTGGCCAGCCGCTCCTTGGACGCGTCGTCTTCCTCTTTGGCGAGTGCCATCTCCTCGATTTCGAGACGACGGACCAGCCGCTCGACCTCGTCGATCTCGACGGGCCGCGAGTCGATCTCCATCCGCAGCCGGCTGGCGGCCTCGTCGACCAGGTCGATGGCCTTGTCCGGCAGGAACCGGGCGGTGATGTAGCGGTCGGACAGCGTGGCCGCCGCGACCAGCGCGGAGTCGGTGATGCGCACGCCGTGGTGCACCTCGTAGCGGTCCTTGAGGCCGCGCAGGATGCCGACGGTGTCCTCGACCGACGGTTCGCCGACGTAGACCTGCTGGAAGCGACGCTCGAGCGCGGCGTCCTTCTCGATGTGCTTGCGGTACTCGTCGAGCGTGGTCGCGCCGACCAGGCGCAGCTCGCCGCGGGCCAGCATCGGCTTGATCATGTTGCCGGCGTCCATGGCGCCTTCGCCGGTCGCGCCGGCGCCGACGATGGTGTGCAGCTCGTCGATGAACGTGATGATCTGCCCAGCGCTGTTCTTGATGTCGTCGAGCACGGCCTTGAGGCGTTCCTCGAATTCGCCGCGGTACTTCGACCCGGCGACCATCGAGCCGAGGTCCAATGCGATGACCGTCTTGTCCTTGAGGCTCTCCGGCACGTCGCCGGCGACGATGCGCTGGGCCAGGCCCTCCACGATCGCGGTCTTGCCGACACCGGGCTCACCGATGAGCACCGGGTTGTTCTTGGTGCGACGGGACAGCACCTGCACGACGCGACGAATCTCGTTGTCGCGCCCGATGACTGGGTCGAGTTTGCCTTCGCGGGCGCGCGCGGTCAGGTCGGTGGAGTACTTCTCCAATGCCTGATAGCTGCCCTCGGGGTCGGGGCTGGTGACCCGCGCGCTGCCGCGGACCTTGACGAACGCGTCGCGCAGGGCCTGCGGGGAGGCGCCGTGTCCGGTCAGCAGCTTGGCCACGTCGGAATCGCCGGTGGCCAGGCCGACCATGACGTGCTCGGTGGAGACGTATTCGTCGTCCATCTCGGTGGCCAGATGCTGGGCGGCGGTGATCGCCTTGAGCGAGTCGGGCGACAGCTGCGGCTGCGTGTTGGCGCCGGTGGCGCTGGGCAGCCGGTCCAGCAGTCGCTGGGTCTCGGCGCGGATGGTCGCGGGTTCGACGCCGACGGCCTCCAGAAGCGGTGCGGCAATGCCATCGTTTTGGGTGAGCAGTGCCATCAGTAAATGGGCGGGCGTGATCTGCGGGTTGCCTGCGGCGGTGGCCGCCTGCAACGCCGAGGTCAGCGCCGCCTGAGTCTTGGTCGTCGGGTTGAACGAGTCCACGACACCTCCAATCGTCTGTAAAAAGCCTTGTCGGGATGTTCAACGTCGTCAAGGTTGAGTCTGTTCCGCTCAACTCTGAAAATTTTCCGCGTCCTTTCGGCCCGGGCGTGCCGTTTCATCCGCAACACGTTGATCAGGGCGTATGGGAGCGCACACTCGAGCTCTGGATTTACTTCGAGGTGGTGTCGTACCAGTTACCAGTGCGGCCGAAACGGCCCATAGCCTCGGTTGGCCCGCCGATCGCGAGGCGGTCGTACAGGTAGTGGGCAAACGCAGTCGCCAACAGCAGGACGGGAAGCGGTTGAGCGGTCGCCCGCAGACAATCCAACTTGTAATCGAAGAAGTCGGTGGGCGCGCCGGTGTACCTCCACCTGCGCTCGACCGTCGCGATTACTGCACCGCTTAGATCATGGATCGGCGCATAGACGACCTCAAACCTCTTGTTCGGGTTGATGCAGATGTCGGTGTTACCCAAGTGCTTCTCACCGAACTCCAGCACCATCGTCATGCGAGGAGTTCGAAAAAGCCGCAAGAACGAACTCGTCTGACGTAGTCGCCCTAGATCGCGGCCCGCGTGGTCATGCACTTGCACACAGTGGCTACGTTTGAACCCGCCGATTCGGGTGATGGTCAGCATCGGTGCGCCGTCGGGCCGCACCACATCGAACACCAGGGTGACGACTTCACGCCCGGCGAACGCAGGCACGCGCGAACGCGAGCGAATAGCGGCAATCTGCTGGCCGTGGGCGTTCTCGACCGAACACGACAAGTCGATGTCGGCCCACTCCGGGATTGAACGTAGAAAGAGCGTCGACTCACCCAGAGGCAGCTCGCCGCGCTGCGGCGGCTGAGGTTGCGGTGACATCCCGCCTGGGATGGGTGCCACTTGCCCTGTCCATTGCTGTCCGTCGAAGTATCGAATCTGCGCTGGGTGCCAAGGATCGTTGAACCATCCCGGCTGCATGCTTTGCCTCGCGTCCTCGATCGCTGGCCCCTTCGTCCTGCGCCACCTTCGGCGGGTAGTCCAGCCGTCCAGTGCCGATCCTAGCTGGCTTCGGTCTCCACCAAATCGCGAAAGTTCGTGCGGATACGCCTCTCAATTTGTTGGTACGTTAAGCCTGCGCGGAGGGAGGTTTAGCCACCACATGGGCTTGTTCGACATATACAGCGATGTCATGCAGAAGGTCGGCAGTGCCATGCAGGCCGTCGATCCGTTCGGGCCCATTGGAATGGCCGGCGAGACGGTTACGAGTTTGCTCTCGACGGCAGACCTCGTTAGCGATCATGGGGTGGACGCGCTGTGGACTCTCGCTTCCGACGCTGGAGAAGCAGCGAGCGTAGTCGAGTTCTTCTTGCCGAAATCCAAACAAACACCAATCATCTCCGGCGGATTGAAGGTCGTCCAAGGTCTACAAGCCGCCTGCGGCGGGACCAATCCACCCGAGAAAGGCGAGGCCTACGGCCAAAGTGCGCAGCAATTCAATGCAGTCGCGGACGGACTGCAAGCGGCGTTTCCTGATGAACGTTGGGTTGGTTCGGCGTCGGATGCGTACTACGCGGCCAACGCCAGCCAACAGAAGCGCGCGAGAACTATTCCAGACGTGGACCTCGATGTACTCATGGCGGTGGAGGCAGAGGCGGGAACTGTCAGCAACACTCGCCGGATTCTCAACAACGCCGCGATGATGATGGGCAACGCCATCGCTCCGGCCATCGCCGCAAAATCCATACCAAGATTCGGGAAGATCATCTCTACCGAGATCGAACTGGCCGTGGTTGGCGTATCGCTGCCGACATGCCTGTGGTACATGGACGAGTTGGCTGAGACTTCCGCCAGAACGACGGCGACCCTGGAGAAAGCGGCTGCTCTGTACAGAGCGATTGCCAACGAGTGTTATCCGACTTGGATCTAGGAGTACGGAGTGACAACACCATCTGGCGAATTGCGCACTGACCCAAATCATTTGCGCGAGCTATCGGCAATACAGAGCGACGCGGCGGCACAGATTGCAAAGGCTGCACCACTTACTGACAATGTAGCCGCAGCGGTGCAGCGCAGCCATGGCGTGGCCTGCATGACGGCCGCTCTCGCCGCGGAAAAGGTGGCGGCAGCACGCAAAGAAGCGTGCATCGCAATGGAATCAGTCTCCACCGCGTACGCGGTGAGTCTCAATACTGCAGCCTCCCAGTACATTCGGACCGATTCCGACAGTGGGGACAAGATCGACGGTGAGATGCGTCCCGGCGGATGACTAACAGCTGGACAGCATCCAACGACGATGAATCGTCAGGCCTCGATGCTTTCGATGATTACGTCGCCGGCTACGACGACGAAGAGGACAGCGGCCTCCACGCATTTGATGAGTACGTCTATGTCCATGAACAGGGCGTTGGCCCTAAGGCAGTGGGAACGTCCGCTACCGAAGACGACAAAGGCACCGTGGAATCAACTGCCATCAACGCCGATGGTGTACCGGATCTATTGATCTCAGCCACCGACCCGACTGAAACCGTCACAGTGACAACGTTCCTGAGCGGCCTTCCACGCCACATCGCGTTGTCCCCCCGTGCTGCATCGATGACCGAGGCGGAACTTGCGGCGGAGATTCTGGGAGTGTCCGAAATCGCCGTAACGAAAGCACAATCCGCTCAGTACGAACTGGTGGAAGGCCTCTTACGTATTCAGGGCCAGGACCGCGACTCAATCCGAGAGCTCCTTGAGAGCAAGATGGGCCTGCCGACGCCCGAACAGGCAATGGCGGCCGAAGCTGAATTCAATTCGCGGTACACACGGGTCTGGTCAGAGCAGCAATGATGCACAACCACTTCATCGATGACCTAACGGAAGTGTCCCCATGACGGGCGTGTGGGGCGCGGTGTTGATGGAGCTCATCCCGTTGGCGCTGGTCGTCGCGCTGTCGCCGCTGTCGATCATTCCCGGCGTGCTGGTGCTGCACACCGAAAGGCCGCGCGAGACCGGGCTGGCCTTCCTGCTGGGCTGGCTGGTCGGACTGGCCGCGCTGGCCGCGATCTTCGTCGCCGTCTCCGATCTGTTCGGCCGGCTCGACGAACCGCCGCCATGGGCGTCGTGGCTTCGCATCGCGATCGGCGCCGCGCTGATGGTGTTCGGGGTCTACCGCTGGCTCACCCGGCACAAGTCCGAACATTCGCCAGCCTGGATGCGCAGCCTCACCACCGTCAGCCCCGGCCGGGCGACCGTCACCGCCATGGCACTCACCGTCGTCAACCCGAAGGTGTTATTCGTCAGTGCGGCAGCGGGTTTGGCGATCGGCACCGCCGGACTGGGCCGCGCCGGCGCCTGGTCGTCGGTGGTGTACTACGCGTTGGTCGCCGGCTCGACGGTCGCGATTCCCATTCTGGCCTATGCGATTTCGCCGGCCCGCATGCATGACCCGCTCCAGCGGCTCAAGGACTGGATGGAACGCAATCACGCCACGCTCGTCGCCGCCATCCTCGTCGTGATCGGTCTTCTGGTGTTGTACAAGGGAATTCACGGCCTCATCTGAGGCTCACGCCGTCGAGTGTGCAGTGGCCTCGTCGAGTGTGCGACTACCGTGACAAATCAGCCGCGATCCCGCAGTGGGTGCACACTGAGCGCAGTGGCCGCACACTCGCCGCATCCTCACGCGTCGGGCAGGCCCAGCTCGGCGGCGGGCGCGGTCAAGTAGCGCGTCACCGTCGGCGCGATCAGACGCACCACCTCCTCGGCGGGGAGCGTCGCCAGCGGCGGCACGTGCATGACGTAGCGCATCATCGCCGTGCCGAGCAGGTTGGTACCCGCCAGCATCGCCCGCAGTCGAGCCTGCTCGCCGCCGCCAATGACGCCCGACACCGTCGTCAGCACGTAGCTCTGAATGAAATCGCGAAACGCCTCGTGCGCATCGGTGTTCGACGTCGCCGACGCCAGCATCGCCCGCATGCTGACCGCGCTCTCGGGCGATTCCCAGATCGCCAGATAGGTCCGCACCAACCGCGTGCCGACGTCGTCACCCGAGCCGTCGGTGATCGCGGCCGCCAGCTTGTCGGGGTCGAGGATCAGCCGCAGCGACTCGCGGAACAACTCGACCTTCGAGCCGAACAGGTACAGCACCATCGACGGGTCGACGTGCGCGTCGCGCGCGATCTCGCGCAGCGTCGTCTTCTCATAACCCTGTGCGGCGAACCGCCGCTTGGCCGCCGCCAGCACGTCATCGCGGGACACAGGTTCGCCCTGACGCCGGCCGCGGCGCTTCGTCTTGGCTGGTGAGGGCATATTCCGACACTATCATTTCAATAACTGTTGAAATACGGCTCAGACGGCGTTACGCTCATCGCAAGAATTCACCATCCGATGAAAGAGGCCGTCATGACAACGCAGTCAGCGCCGCAGAACACCCATCACGCGCCGCCCAAACACGAGCCGCCCGCCGCGATCCGCGCGACCGGCATCGTCATCGCCCTCGCGGTGGCGATCGCGGTCGTCGCCATCGCGTTCGCGCTGCCCGCGGCGCGCTCCAAGCCGCACGACGTGCCGATCGGCGCGGCCGGACCGCAGGCCGCCAGCGGCCAAGTGGCCCAACTGCTCGAGCAGAACGCCCCCGGCGCGTTCGAGGTCACCTACTACCCCGGCGAGCAGGCCCTTCGCGAGGCCATCCGCAACCGCGACGTGTACGGCGGCATCTCCTTCTCCCCCGACGGACGCAAACTGCTGATCGCCACCGGCGGCAGTCCGGCCGTCGCGCAACTGCTGACGCAGGTCGGCCAAGGCATCTCGCAGAAGGCCGGCGTCGCGCTGCAGACCGAGGACCTGGCCCCGCCCACGGCCGACGATCCGCGCGGCACCGGGCTGGCCGCGTCGGCGCTGCCGATCACCCTGGCCGGTCTGCTGCCGGCGATCGCGCTGGTGCTGGCGCTCAAACGTGAGGTGTGGACGCGCCTGATCGCCGTCGTCGCGTTCGCGCCGATCGCGGGCTGGACCATCGCCGCGCTGCTGCGCTACGTGTTCGGGTCCATCGAGGCGAACTTCTGGGGCGTGGTCGGCGGTCTGACGCTGGGTGTGCTGGCCGCCGGGCTGACGATCCTGGGGTTGGGCTCGCTGTTCGGACGGGCCGGGCTGGCGGTCGGCGCGCTGCTCGCGCTGCTGCTGGGCAACCCGCTGTCCGGGCTGAACAGTGCGCCGGAGATGCTGCCCAGCGGCTGGGGGCAGTTCGGCCAGTGGCTGCCGCAGGGCGCCAACGCGACACTGCTGCGCTCCACGGCGTTCTTCGACGGGGCCGGTGCCACCACCGCGATCGTGGTGCTGACCTGCTGGGCGGTGTTCGGTGCGGTGCTGGTCGTCATCGCCGCGCTACGCCGACGCGCCTAAAATTCCGGCGTGGGACTCGACGACCGTGACGCACTGCGCGTGCTGCGCGACGCGGTCGACCCGCAAAACGGGTCTTACGAGCTGATCCGGCAGTTCTACCTGCACTGGTTCGCCACCGACCTCTCGGCCCGCGACCTGTTCCCCCCGGACATGGACAAGCAGCACGCCGTGTTCGCGCACGCCATCAGCTGGCTGCTCGGGGAGCTGATCGACCAACGCGCCGAGGAGCCGGTGGCGTTCCTCGCGCAGCTGGGCCGCGATCACCGCAAATACGGTGTCACCCAACAGAATTACGACACCATGCAGGACGCGTTGTGCACCACGCTGCGCAACCATCTCGCCGATCGCTGGGATGACAGGCTCGCCGAGGCCGCGCATGACGCGGTCGCCCTGATCATCGGTGTGATGCGCGGGGCTGCAGACGCCGAGCAGGGCCCGCCGTATTGCGACGGCACCGTCATCGAGCACATCCGCGCGACGCGCGACGTCTCGGTGATCCGTCTGCAACTGGATGAGCCGCTGTACTACCACCCCGGCCAGTACGTCACCGTCCAGGTGCCGCAGTGGCCGCGACGCTGGCGCTATCTGAGCCCGGCCATCCCCGCCGACCGCGGCGGCGCCATCGAATTTCACGTCCGCTCGGTGACCGGCGGCATGGTCAGCCCCGCGATCGTCGGTGAAACCAAACCCGGGGACCGGTGGCGGTTGTCCAATCCGCACGGCGGGATGCACGTCGACCGCGACGGCGGCGACGTGCTGATGGTGGCGGGCAGCACTGGCCTGGCGCCGCTGCGCACGCTGATCATGGACATGACCCGGTTCGGCGAAAACCCGCGCGTGCACCTGTTCTTCGGCGGGCGCTTCCCGTGCGACCTCTATGACCTCAAGACGTTGTGGCAGATCGCGTCCAACAACCCGTGGCTGTCGGTGACGCCGGTGTCGGAGTACAGCATCGACCCGCCGTGGGCCTCCGACTATCCCGATGTGCAGCCGCCGCGCGGCCTGCACGTGCGGCAGACCGGGCGCCTGCCCGAGGTGGTGACGCGCTACGGCGGCTGGGGAGATCGGCAGATCTTGATCTGCGGCGGGCCCCAGATGGTCGAGGCCACTAAGGCCGCGCTGATCGCGAAAGGTGCACCCGCCGCACGCATCCAACACGATCCGTTGGCCAGTTAGCCGTGGCAGGATCGGGCTCATGACCGAGTTCGAAACCGTCACGCTGCGGGACCCCTCGTCGCCGTTGACCGCGACCTATGTGCCCCACGCGGGCATGATCGCGACGTCGCTGTCCGACGGCGGCGTCGAACTGCTCGGTCAGCGTCGCGGCCTCGAAGCGTACGTCAAAACGCATCGCACGATGGGCATCCCGATCCTGTATCCGTGGGCGAATCGATTGAGCAGCAACGGGTATGGCGTCGACGGGGCCGTCGTCACGCTGACGCCGGGCACCGGCGGCGTGCGGACGGATCAGCACGGCGTGCCGATCCACGGGACACTCGCCGCCTACCCCGGCTGGGAGGTCACCACGCAGCTGGAGTCGCAGCTGACGGCCGAACTGGACTATGCGGCGCGTCCGGGCCTTCTGGCCAGTTTCCCGTTCCCGCACCATCTTGCGCTGGATGTCACTTTGCGTGATCGGACGCTGACGGTGCGCACCACCGTGACCGCGACGACGGGCTCGCGGGTGCCGCTGTGTTATGGCTTCCACCCGTATCTGCAGTTGCCGGGCGTGCCGCGGGCGCAGTGGCAGATCGAGACGCCGGCCATGCGGTTGCGCCCGGTGAACGCCTGGGGCATCCCGACCGGCGAGACGGAGCCGCACGAGGCGACCACAGAAGTGTTGGGCGACACGTTCATTGACGAGGGTTACGACGAAGTGCCGCCGGGCGCGGTATTCGCCGTATCGGGCGGTGGCCGGCGCATCGAGGTGCACTTCGACGAAGGCTATCCCGCCGCACAGGTTTTCGCGCCCGGCGACGACGACGTCATCTGCTTCGAGCCGATGGCAGCACCGACCGATTCACTGCGCCGGGGCGGCTATCACGAGGTGCGACCGGGCGAGTCTGCGAGCGCGCAGTTCTCGATCAAAGTGAGTTAGCGGGCGGGCGGGCGACCGCTTGCGTAACGCCACGGCGGAAAATCCGCCGAAATTTCGCCCTGGCGTTACGCACGTGGCGCACTAGCGCTTGTTGCGCGGCTGCCAAACGACCACCGCGGTGCTCTTGGGCAGCAGGGCGACATCACGGCGCTGCCCGCCCCGGGCCCGTTCGAGCTCTTCGGTCAGCTCGCGCACTCGGGCCTGAAGCGCCTCAACCTGATTCGTCAGCTCGATGATGCGTTTGATTCCGGCGAGGTTGACGCCCTCGTCCTGCGAAAGCCGTTGCACCTCGCGCAGCAGCTCCACGTCGTGCTGCGAATACCGCCGTCCCCCACCGGAACTGCGCTGCGGGCTGACCAGGCCGAGCCGGTCGTAGGTGCGCAACGTCTGCGCATGCATTCCGGCCAGCTCGGCGGCCACCGAGATCAGAAACGTGCGGGCCTCTTCCTTGCGCTTGGCCATCAGACGCCCGCCCATCCGGCTCGCGGATCAAATCCGCTGGCCCGCTCGGCTTTCGCATAGGCCTCCAACGCTTCGACCGCTTCGTCGTTGAGGTGCGACGGCACCGCGACCTTGACCTTGACCAGCAGATCGCCGTGACCGCCGGAGCGCTTGGGCACGCCTCGGCCCCGCACCCGCAGGATGCGTCCGTCGGACGTCCCTTTCGGCACCCGCACCCCGACCTTGCCCTCCAGCGTCGGCACGGAAAGCGTTGTTCCCAAAGCTAACTCGTGGAAGCTCACGGGCACGGTGACGGTCAGATCGTCGCCCTCACGGCCGAAGACCTTGTCGGGCCGCACATGTACTGTCACATACAGGTCGCCCGACGGCGCGCCACGCAGGCCCGCCTCGCCTTGCCCAGGCAGCCGGATGCGTTGGCCGTCCTCGACGCCCGGCGGGATCCGCACGTTGATGGTGCGCGTGCGCGTCGTCACGCCGGTGCCTTTGCACTCCCCGCACGGGTGCTCGATGATCGAGCCGCTGCCCCGGCATTCGGTGCACGGTTCGGAGAAGCCGAACGCGCCCTGGTTGCGGCTCACCACACCGGAGCCGTTGCAGGTGGGACACACCTTTGGGCTGGTGCCCGGACGTGCCCCGCTGCCATGGCAATTCGTGCACGGCGCCGGACTGGTCAACCGCAAGGGCATGGCCACGCCCTTGGTGGCTTCCAGGAACGACAGCTCGGTTTCGGTCTCCAGGTCGTTACCGCGGCGTGGACGGCTCGGCCGCGGCGAAGCGCCCCGACCGAACAACCCACCGAACAGGTCGCCGATATTCGCGCCGCCGGTCTGACCGGCCGCGTCGAACAGGTCGTTCAGGTTGAATTCGACACCGTCCCCGCCGAATCCGCCGAAACCGCCACCGCCGCTGAACCGGCCGCGACCGAAGCCGCCGCCGGCGAACAGCCGCCGGGTTTCGTCGTATTCCTTGCGCTTGGCCGGATCCGAAAGCACGCTGTGCGCCTCGGACACCGCCTTGAAGCGCTCGGCTGCGTTCGGGTCCGGGTTGGTGTCGGGGTGCAGATCGCGGGCCAACTTTCGGTAGGCCCGCTTGATGTCGTCGGCGCTGGCGTCAGAGGAGACGCCGAGCTCCTTATAGAAGTCTTTTTCGACCCACTCACGTTGGGCCACGCCGCGTCACCTCCTCACCTGGCGCTAGTTGTCGTCTGATTCTGCGGTGTCGTCACTGGCCGCGTCGGCGTTATCCGGCGTTTCCGGGGTTACAGCCTCCGGCTCCGGCTCGGCGCCGTTGTCCTCGCCGTCCGGCACGGTGTCGACCACTCCGACCATCGCGTGACGCACCACTTGATCGCCGACCTTGTAACCACGACGCATCACCGCGCCGACGACCGGATGCGTCCCGTCGCCCTCGTGCTGCACCGCTTCGTGCAGCGCCGGGTCGAACTCGTCGCCCTCCTCGCCGAAGGCCGAAAGGCCAAGCCCCTCAAGGGCGGTCACCAACTTGTCGGCGACCGACTTCAGCGGACCGGCCTCCAGGTCACCGTGGCTGCGGGCGCGGTCGAGATCGTCGAGCACGGGCAGCAGCTGGGTGACGACGGCCGCTTTCGACCGCTCGGCGACCAACTGCTGGTCGCGCAGCGAGCGCTTGCGGTAGTTGTCGTACTCCGCCTTGACGCGTTGCAGGGTGGACTTCAGCTCGGCAACCTCATCCGACGACGCCGATCCCGCCTCCGCCTCCGGCGCCGGCCCACTGGGGGCCGACGCCTCGGCGGTCTGACGGATTTCGCCGGTCTCGGGATCGATACGCCGTTTGTCGGTGACGGTCACCGGCTCGTGCGAATCGTTTGAGCTCACTTGTTCTCCCGATCATCGTCAACAACTTCGGCATCGACCACATCGTCGGCCGAGGGACCACTGCCATCAGGGCCCGGCGCCCCGGCACCGCTGGCCGCAGCCTCGGCCTGGGTGGCCTCGTAGATGGCCTGGCCCAGCGCCTGGCTCTCGACGCCCAGCTTCTCCATCGCGGACTTGATCGCGTTGATGTCGGTACCCTCCAGCGCCTTCTTGGCGTCGGCGACCGCCGCGTCGACCTTATTCAGCGTGTCCTCGGGAACCTTCGATCCACCCTCGGCCTCGCGCTGCTCCTTGACGAACTTCTCCGTCTGGTACACCAGCGTCTCGGCCTGGTTGCGGACGTCGGCCTCCTCGCGACGCTTGCGGTCCTCCTCCGCGTGCGCCTCGGCGTCCTTGATCATCCGGTCGATCTCCTCCTTGGACAGGCCGGAGCCCTCCTGGATTCGGATCGTGTTCTCCTTACCGGTGCCCTTGTCCTTCGCCGTGACGTGCACGATGCCGTTGGCGTCGATGTCGAAGGTGACCTCGATCTGCGGCACGCCGCGCGGGGCCGGCGGGATGCCGGTCAGCTCGAAGCTGCCGAGCAGCTTGTTGTGCGCGGCGATTTCGCGCTCGCCCTGATAGACCTGGATCTGCACCGACGGCTGATTGTCGTCGGCCGTGGTGAAGGTCTCCGACCGCTTGGTCGGGATCGTGGTGTTGCGCTCGATCAGCTTGGTCATCACGCCGCCCTTGGTCTCGATCCCAAGCGACAGCGGCGTAACGTCCAGCAGCAGAACGTCTTTCACCTCGCCCTTGAGCACGCCGGCCTGCAGCGCGGCGCCCACTGCGACAACCTCGTCGGGGTTGACGCCCTTGTTGGGCTCCTTTCCGCCGGTGAGCTCCTTGACCAACTCGGTCACCGCGGGCATACGCGTCGAACCACCCACCAGCACCACGTGGTCGATGTCAGACACCGAGATCTTGGTGTCGGCGATCACCGACTGGAACGGCTTGCGGGTGCGGTCCAGCAGATCCTGCGTGATGCGCTGGAACTCCGCGCGGGTCAGCTGCTCGTCGAGGAACAGCGGGTTCTTGTCGGCGTCGACGGTGATGTAGGGCAGGTTGATCGAGGTGCTCTGCGAGCTGGAGAGCTCGATCTTGGCCTTCTCGGCGGCCTCACGCAGCCGCTGCATGGCCATCTTGTCCTTGGTCAAATCGATGCCGGAGGTGCCCTTGAACTTGTCGACGAGCCAGTCGACGATGCGCTGATCCCAGTCGTCACCGCCGAGGTGGTTGTCACCGGAGGTGGCACGGACCTCGACGACGCCCTCGCCGATCTCCAGCAGCGAGACGTCGAACGTGCCGCCGCCGAGGTCGAACACCAGGATGGTCTGTTCCTTCTCGGCCTTGTCCAAACCGTAGGCGAGCGCGGCCGCCGTCGGCTCGTTGATGATGCGCAGCACGTTCAGCCCCGCGATCTGGCCGGCCTCCTTGGTGGCCTGACGCTGGGCGTCGTTGAAGTATGCGGGCACGGTGATGACCGCGTCGGTGATGTCCTCACCGAGGTAGCTTTCGGCGTCGCGCTTCAGCTTCTGCAGAATGCGGGCGCTGATCTCCTGCGCGGTGTACTTCTTGCCGTCAATCTCGATGGACCAGTCGGTGCCCATCTCACGCTTGACCGAGCGCACGGTCCGGTCGACGTTGGTCACCGCCTGGTTCTTGGCGGGCTGACCGACCAGCACCTCACCGTTACGCGCGAACGCGACGACCGACGGGGTGGTGCGGGAGCCCTCGGAGTTTGCAACGACGACGGGGTCGCCACCCTCAAGAACTGCGACGACAGAGTTGGTGGTCCCGAGGTCGATGCCGACCGCACGAGCCATGGTTTTGCCTCCTGAATAGACGTTCGTAATATCTGAGCGGGCTGCGCTCAAGCCTGCTCCTGCGGACGGCCGCTGTCAACTCAGACTTGAGTGTGTTGCGCTCAACTTGTCGAAAGGGTCAACGGCGGGTTTCCGCGTTTTGTTCCCACGCCGGCCAGCGCTTGTCGTTGACATTGCGCTGAGGGCTGCTTCTGCTCGCAAAACACGACCATCAGCGCAATCGCAACGGCCGGGGTCGGCGCAGGTCGGCAGACCGGCGATGTCGGTGCCGACTCGTACGTTCGATGCGTGCCCGGACTGCCTGATCTTCGCGACAGCATTCGGCACGAATGCATTCCCGAGCCCTGTGTGCTGTTGCGCGGCGGACCGGACTCCGCGGCGAAGTTATACAGACATATCGATCGGATGCGACGCGCGTTCCTTCTCGACGGCGACCCAGTGTTGGGAATATCGATGTTCGCCGCGCTCGATGAACTGGGCATTGATTCACGCGAGGGAATCCTCTCGGTGCGGCTCGCGACCTACAAACTCGTCCACACCGTGTCCGCCGGGGACCTTGTCGCGGCGGGGTTTACAGTCGTCCCCACCTTCCGGCGCCCTCACGCGACGGTTCTGTTGCCGTCCACCGACGACGTTCCGACGCTCGTGGATCTGCTCGGTTCGCCGCAGGTCAACGACAAGTATGCTGACAGCAGACGTCGAAGGAGGTGGATGGATGCCCGTCGTGGACATCGCCGCTGACCTGAACGCTGAAGATCAGACGGGTTACGTCTGGACCTTCCTCGACGAAGCGCGTGATCCCTCCATCGTCGTGCCGGGCGCTCTGGTGGTCGCAGGCGACGACGACGTCGCTGCCGTCGCCTTAGTTGTCGACCACGTCGACCATCCGAACGGCACGGTCGTGCACCTTGATCTGCTCCCCGGCTCCGTCAACGACTACTTGGAGCTTGCTAAACGCGTGCAGTCAACAATCTGAGCCGACCCCGCATCCAACAGCTCAAGCGTTGAGATTGCGCTAGCGGCTGATCGCCGAGTACGCCGGCCGATGCTCAGGTTGTAGCCACCGGCGAAATCGGCCCGCTGACCAGGAAGCGGTAGGCGTACGTCGCAGCGATGAGCGTGACCGGCCCGGTCACCAACAGGCCCACCAGACACAGCAGGGCGCCGACAATGTTCAGCCCCACGCACGCCAGCGCCAGCGGCAGCAACTGCGACACATGCTGTGAGGTCAGGTTGAAGCTCGACTTGATCGCCGCCATGGCGTCCTGGTTCTGATCGAGCACGAACGTCAGCGTGTACCAGGTGAGGTACATGGCGATCAGCCCCGGAATGACGCACAGAATCAGGCCGACCGAGGTGAGCAGGCCCACGAGCAGGCTCGCCAACAGGACCTGAGCGATGTTTCCTAGCTGAAAGAACGCTCCGAAAGTTGGCTTGTTGCCGTTCAATTCGTGCAGCGCCCCGCGAACGAATGCCGCCTGGATCAACGCGCCGACCACGAAAGCGATGACCAACCCGAGGATCGACATGATCAGCGAGCTACCGCCCGCGAACGCGTCGTCCATGTCGCCGGTCCCGAACTGCACGTTGAAGCCGCCGAACGGCGCCTGCACGGCCGCACTGACGATCGCGCCGAGCAGCGTGATGCCGACCCAGACGCCCCAGTTCGCCTTGAACTTCTCCCAGCCGTAGGAGATCGCGGCGCCGACGCTGAGCTGCGGCGGGGCGAAACCGCCGGCCGGTCCGTAACCCGCTGGCGGTCCATAGCCCAGACGGGGTTGCTGGCCATACCCCGGCGGCGGGGCGTATCCCGGCGGCGGGCCAGGCGGCGGACCATAGCCGGGCGGCGGCGGGGGCGGCTGCTGGCCGTACCCGGGTGGTGGCGGCGGTGGAGGGGGCGGTTGCTGACCGTATCCCGGCTGCTGGCCGTATCCCGGTTGCTGGCCGTACTCGTTGGGCGGGCCGCTGTATCCGGGCGGAGGCTGTTGGCCAGGCGGGGGATTCTCAGTCATCGGTGCAGTCCTTCTCAGTGGATCCGTTCCGGCTCACCGCCGATTCCACAGCGACAGAACCCGACCCATCGTGTGGTGTCAAGGGCGCCGCGCCCGCCAGCGACACATTTCCGCGATTGAGATTGCGCCCACGGCTGTGATCTCTCGGATTCAACGACCCTGTGTGCAATTTCAACGCGACCCACCTGGCGAAAGCGCACGCTAAAGCCATGGACACCACCGTCGATGAAATCGGTCCCGACATCTATCGCATCTCGACGTGGATGCCGGACATCACCGAGCACGGGTTCACGTTCAACCAGTTCCTGCTGACCGGCGACGAGCCGTTCCTCTTCCACTGCGGGCACCGCCAGCTGTTCCCGCTGGTCTCCGCGGCCATCAACAAGGTCATGCCGATCGAGAAACTTCGCTGGATCGCGTTCGGACACCTCGAGGCCGACGAATGCGGCGCGGTGAACCTGATGTTGGCCGCCGCGCCGCAGGCCGAGGTGATCCACAGCCCGCTGGCGATCATGGTGTCGCTGACCGACCTGTGCGATCGCCCGCCCGTCCCCGCACCCGATGGCGTGCTCGACACCGGCGGGCACCGGCTGCAGTTCATCGCCACCCCGCATGTGCCGCACAACTGGGAGGCCGGTCTGTGGTTCGACGAGGCCACTTCGACCCTGCTGGCCGGCGACTTGCTCACGCACGTCGGCAAGTGTCCGGCGTTAACCGAATCCGATTGTTCTGCACCGGCTTTGGAGACTGAGGGCTTTTTCCACGCCACCGGGCTCACCACGAATCTGCTGCCGACGATCGAGCAGCTGGCGGCCCTGAATCCGACGACGCTGGCGATCATGCACGGCTCGTCGTACACAGGCGACGGCGCCGCGCAACTGCGGGCCTTGGCTGACGGGTACGGCGCGATGATGGGCGCGTCGGTGCAATAACTCGCGGCGCTGACTGCCTAGCCTTATCCACGATGAAGGCGGTCGTTGGTTGCTTGCTCGTGGCGGGTGCGCTGCTCGCCGGCTGCCAATCCGACACTCAAGGCACACCCGTCACAAGTCCGGAATCGCCGACGGAGCCGAGCGTTGCGACCCCGCGACCACCCAAACCGACCGCTGCTCCGCCTCCCACAACCACTCCCCCGCCCAGGTCGCCCGGCGCCGAAGTGCTGCAGCCCGAGAACGGCTACGTGTTCATCGAGACGAAGTCGGGCAAGACCCGCTGCCAGATCAACCGAACCGAGGTCGGCTGCGAATCGCAGTTCACCGATTCGCCATCGATCGACGGAATGCCCGCCAATGGCGTGCGGGTCACTGCGGACGGCGAAATCGATTGGGTCGTCGGCAATCTCGGGGACATCCCCGCCGTCACGCTCGACTACCGCACCTATAAAGCACTCGGCTGGACGATCGAGGCCACCAGCGACGGCACGCGCTTCACCAACGACCGAACCGGCCGCGGAATGTTCGTCGCGGTGGAGGGCGTGCAGACGTTCTAGGGTTGACGCATGACCGTCGCTCAGCGTGAACGCGCCGCCCTCGTCGACACCATGCGCAGCGCAGGACCCGATGCGCCGACCCTCTGCGAAGGCTGGACCACCCGCGATCTCGCTGCGCATCTGGTGATCCGGGAGTACCGGCTCGACGCCGCGCCGGGCATCGTCGTGCCCGCGTTCGCGGGCCGCACCGCCAAGGTGCAGGACGACGTCACGAAGTCCACCGACTGGGAGCAGCTGCTGGACAAGATCGCGTCGGGACCGCCGATCTACTCGCCGCTCAAACTGCTGGATCCCGTCGCCAATGTCGCGGAGATGTTCATCCACCACGAAGACGTCCGCCGCGCGAAAACCGGGCTGGGAGCCGCGGGATCTCGACGACGCCACGGTCTCGGCCTTGACGAGGTCGCTGAAGTTCATGGCGCGCATGAGCATGGCCAAAGTGCCCGCCCACGTCGCGCTGCGCACGCCCGACGGCAAGACGCTGGCCACCGTCGGCAAGGGGCCCGCGGTGACGGTCACCGGAGAGCCAGGAGAACTGCTGCTGTTTGCCGCCGGACGCGAGGCGCGGGTCGAGTTCGAGGGTGACGACGACGCCGTCGCCGCCGTCCGCGCTGCGCACCGCGGGCTCTAGCACCCGATCAGGGCAGCTTTACTCGTTCTTGACTGTGCGTTGAATCGTCTCCCAGACGATTGCTCTGTGAGTACGCTTCAACAGGTGGAGCTGGGGGTTCTAGGACCTCTCCAGGTCCGGCAAGACGGTGTGCCCGTCATGATCCCGGGCGCGAAACCGCGCGCCATCCTCACGATGCTCGGCCTGCACGGCGGTTCGGTGGTGCCCGCCGACGTCCTCGTCGAACTGCTCTGGGGCGACGACCCGCCGCGCACCGCCGAAAAGGCGCTGCAAACCCACATCTCCTCCCTGCGTCATGCCCTTGGCGACGGCTTCGTGTTGACCGAGGGAGCCGGCTGGCGGCTGAGCACCACCGAAGTCGACGCTTCGCGTTACAGGTTGGTCGCCAAGTTGGGCCGTGACGCCCTAGCCGCCGGCGACACGAGCCAAGCGGTCGCGCATTTCGAGGAGGCGCTGACGCTCTGGCGCGGTATCCCCGAGCTGCCCGACACCCAGCGCGGTGCATCGGAGAAGACGCGCTGGATCGAGGGCCATGCCGCGCTGGTGGAGGACCGCGCCGATGCGCTGCTCGCGACGGGACGCGCGGCGGAGATCGTTGGCGAGCTGGAGGCGGCGGTGGCCGAGGCGCCGCTGCGCGAAAGACGTTGGGGCCAGCTGATGCTCGCGCTCTACCGCGCCGGACGGCAGGGCGAAGCCTTGGCTGCGTTCAAACGAGCGCGGTCATTGCTAGCCGACGAGCTGGGTGTCGACCCGGGACCGGACCTGCGCCGCCTCGAAGCGGCGATCGTCGCGCAGGACGCCGCATTGGAAGTCCCTGCGTCGCAGCAGGCTTCGGGCGTGACACGAGCAGTGACCTTCCTGCTCACCGACATTGAAGGGTCGACGGCCGCGTGGGAGGCAGACGCCGACGCGATGGCGATCGCGCTTGCCCGCCACGACGAGCTCGTCGAGCAGGTGGTGACGTCGCATGGAGGGCGGCTGATCAAGACGCGCGGCGAAGGCGACGCGACGTTCTCGGTGTTCGACCGCCCGTCGGCCGCGGCAGCCGCCGCGATCGAGCTACAAGAAGCGATCAGCGACGAGCCGTGGGCGTTACGGGACCCGATGCGCGTTCGGGTGGCCTTGCATACCGGCGAGGCGGAGCTTCGCGACGGCGACTACTTCGGTCGGGCGGTCAACCGCGCCGCCCGCCTGCGATCGCTGGCAGCGGGCGGGCAGATCCTGTGCTCGGGCGCCACCGCCGAGCTCGTCATCGATTCGTTGCGCGACGATGTGGTGCTCGCCGACCTGGGCATGCGCCAGCTCAAGAACCTGGCGCGGCCAGAGCACGTGTTCGAGCTCCGTGTGGAAACCGCCGAGACGCCCGCAAGCGAGGCGCCCATCGAACGGCCCGACCTGCCCGCGGTGCTCGCCGGCCCAGGGCCGTTCGTCGGACGCGGCACCGAGCTCGCGTCCCTGATGGCCGCCTGGCAGGCGACGCTCGCCGGTGGCATGCAGGCGGTGCTGATCGCGGGCGAACCGGGTGTGGGCAAGACGCGCCTGGCCGGCGAATGGTCCCGGCAGGCCTACGAGCAAGGCGCCGTGGTGCTTTACGGCCGCTGCGACGAGGATCTCGGTGCCCCGTATCAGCCGTTCGCGGAGGCGCTGCGCACGCTGGTGCCGTGCCTCGGCGCCGGCCGGCTGCGGGGCCTGCGTGGCGTTGAGGGATTACTGGCGCTGGTGCCCGGGCTGGCCGACGTGCTACCGGATTTGGCGGCGCCGACGCGCGCGGATCCCGACACCGAACGCTACGCGTTGTTCGACGCCGTCGTCGCGCTGTTGGAGGTCGCCGCCGCGAGCGCGCCCGTTGTGCTGATTCTCGACGATCTCCATTGGGCAGCCAAGCCAACGCTTTTGATGTTGCGGCATCTGTTGCGCTTCGGCGAGCACGCCCGTGTACAGGTCGTCGGCACATACCGCAGCACCGATCTTGACCGCTCGCATCCGCTGGCGGCGATGCTCGCCGACCTTCACCGCGACGGCACCGTTGCGCGACTTCAGCTGGGCGGTCTGGACGAGGATGACGTCAGCGCGTACGTCGCCGAAGCAGGTTACGACGACGAGGAATTGGCCCGCGCACTAGCATCCGTCACGGGCGGTAACCCCTTCTTCCTCATCGAGGCGTTGCGGCATGTCGATGAAAGCGGCGGCGTCTGGGATCCGAGCACGTTGCCGCAGGGCGTTCGGGAAACGATGAGCCGCAGACTGTCTCGGCTTCCGGCGGAGACGAACAAAGCGCTTGCGGCGGCAGCGGTGGTGGGCAGCCGGTTTGCGCTCGAGTTGGTTGAACGAGTGGTCGACGCTGACCTTGTCGACGCGTTCGACGAGGCGTGCAGGGCTGGCATCGTCATCGAAGAGCCGGGCGGTCGATACCGGTTCAATCATGCGCTTGTTCGGCAGTCATTGCTCGCCGAGTTACCGTCCGTGCGGCGCATGCGGCTGCACCAGCGCATCGCCACGACCCTGGAGGGCGAACCCGGCGCCGACGACGAGCTGCTCGACGAACTGGCACATCACTATTTCGAATGTGCGTGGGCGGGCAACGCGGCCAAGGCCGTTCATTACTGTCGGCGCGCCGCAGACCAGGCGACGGCTCGGTTGGCCTACGAGGGCGCGGCAGACCTCTACGACAAGGCATTGCACGCACTCGAGGAGCTGGACGAAGAGCTGCCTGACCGCGAGGACCAGTGCGCCGAACTGCTGGTCGCGCGGTGCGAGGCGCTCTTGGCCGCGGGTGACGTGACTTCGGCGACGGGTGCGGTCGCGCAATTGCAAGCCGCCACACATGATTCGGCGCGATTCGCGGCGTGGGCGACGTGCTTCGACGGGCAATTGTCGATGCTGACGCATCCTGAGCGATTGGACGAGATCGAAGCGGCGTTGCGGTCAGCGGCTGACAAGCTGGCCGAATTAGGCGACGCCGCAGGAGAAGCCAAGGCACACACCGTACGCGCGACGTGCCTGGGCCGCCTTGGGCGGGTGGGCGATTGTGAGGTTGCGTTGGATGACGCGCTCACGGCGGCGCGGCGCGCGCAGGACCATCGCCGGGTGAATGCGGTGCTGGCGGGTGCGCCGCTTGCGGCGTTGTGGGGACCGAATCCCGTTCCGCGAGCGGGCGGTCGGTGTCTCGACGTGGTGCGGCTGCTGCGGATCACGACGGACTCGCCGGCGGTCGAAGCGACGTCGACGCGGTGCCAGGCGGTGTTGGAGGCGTTCCGAGGCCGGGCGGCTGCGGCGCGACGGATGATCGACTCGGCGCGACGCACGGTCACCGAACTCGGTCTGCGGCATGCGCTACTGGAGGTGGAGCAGTTTGCGGGGATTGTCGAGTTGGTGCTCGACGATGCGGCGGCGGCCGAGCCGCATTTGCGCCAGGCCTACAAGGGTTTTCGTCGAATGGGCCTCGATGCGGACACGGCGGAGACCGCCGCACTGTTGGCCCGTGCGTGCCTGGCACTCGGCCGGGATGACGAAGCCGATGAATTGTGTTCGGAGAGTGAGCGGCTCGCGGGCCATGCGTTGAAGGCTGCGATTGCGTGGCGGACGGTTCGGGCACAGCTGCTTGCGCGCCAGGGTGCGCACGATGAGGCCAAGCGGGTGGCAGAGGAGGCTGTCGATCTGGCGGGCCGCACGGACGCGTTAGTCGATCACGGGGACGCGTGCCTGGCATTGGCGACGGTGCTGGGTGCCGCAGGCGATAGCGCAGGCTCGCGAGCGGCGGCTGAGCGAGCGGTGGACCTGTACGAGCGGAAAGGCGCTGCGGCACTTGCGGAGAACGCGCGTGGCATTCTCGGCGCAGATGCTCCGGCCATCCCGGCGAAGTCCGAACCGGCCGTCGAGCTCGATAATGCATGTGTACGAACGCTCGCCCGGCTGAACGACGCAGCCGCACACCAGGCGTGGGACGAGGCGGCGCAACTATTTGCGCCGGAAGTTTCGGCCGAGAGTCATCGCAAGATCGTCGGCTATCCACAAACGACCCTTACCCGGGGCCAGTACGTAGACGAGATGAGCCATTTTCGGCAGACAGGCATGGTGCGATACGAGTTCGTTCCCATCGCCGTACTGGGCGAACGTCTTGCCCTTGTCCGGCTGAAAGTCGGCACCTCCGATCTGGGTTCCGGGGCGCCGCAGGACGAGATGCTTCAAGTAGTCGGTGTCGACGAGGACGGTCGGATCGCCCTACAGGTGGTTTTCGACGTCGAGGACATGGATACCGCCCGCGCCAAACTCGACGCCATGCATGCTCGCGAGGCGGAGACCCCCGCAGCCGACAATGCATGCGTGCGAACGGTTCGCCGGAATGAGGCTGCCGTCAACCGAGGCGCTTGGGACGAGGTTCGGCAGCTATACGCTACCGACGCGTTAGTCGAGAGTCGTCGGAAGATCGTCGGCTTCACGCGAGACGACCTTTCGTCCGGTGACTGGCTTCGCTTGGCGGAGCGTATCCGTGATATCGGCGGGACGCGGCAGCGAATAGACGTCATCGCAATGCGAGGTGAGCGCCTGGCTCTAACGCGTTTGGCGCTGGGCACCGACGACGCGAGCCCGGGAGCGCCGGAGCTCGAGGTGCTCCAGTTGTTCGGCTTAGACGACGAGGGGCGAATCGCACTGCACTTGTTCTTCGACGTCGACGACATGGACACCGCGATGGCCGAGCTGGACGCCGCGCACGCCCGGTTCGAGGCTGGGGCCCGTCGGTCGCCGCTCGAGAACGCAGCGAGCCGAGCCGAAGATCGGTTCCACGCACTCTATACGGAAATGCGCTGGGATGAGATCTCGGCAATGCTCACCGACGATTTTGTCGTCGAAGAGCGTCGCAGAGGATTCCGCCGCAAGACCAATGACCGCGCCGGGGAGATGACGGAGATACGCGCGATCGCCGACTTAGGGGTCAAGAAGATGTCCTCGGAGGTCGTTGCTATCCGGGGCGAGCGCCTCGTCCTCAGTCGCGTCCACTTCTCTGGCCGAGAACAGCGGCCGGATGCGTTTCATTCCCAGCTGCTCCGCGTCGGAGAAGTCGACGCTGACGGGCGGTTCGCGGCAGCAATCACGTTCGACCTCGACGACTTCGACGTCGCCATCGCCGAGCTCGATGCCCGCTACCTCGCCGGCGAAGCTGCACCGCACGCGGAGACGTGGTCGGGCATCACCCGGATCTACGCCGCGCTCAACCGTCACGAGCTGCCGCCGACGACATCGGATTTCGCGGACGTCGACCGACGACTCGCCGCTATCGAGCCGGGGGGCATGAAGGCATACCTCCGTGCCTCATGGGACGCCGCCCCGGACGCAAGCATGTACATAAGGGCGGTCCATCGGCTGAGCGACCTCGGAGCGGTCGTCACCCACGCGGCACATGCGACCTCACAAGAGGGTCTCGACGCCGAGTGGCAGGACGTCAACCTTTTGACGGTCGATGGAGGCCGACTCAACCGCTGCGAGCTATTCGACGAGACAGACCTCGACGCCGCGCTCGCGAGGTTCGACGAACTCAATAGCCGCGTGCCGCGGCTGGAAAACGCGGCAAGCCGAGCGTATGAGCGCTTCAACGCGTACTTTGTGGCCAGCGACTGGGACGCATTGGCCGAAACGATGACGGACGACTTTTTCGCAGACGATCGTCGTCGGGTTGTGGGCACTGGGGGCCAGCAGGGGCGGGAAGCTGCGGTTACTCAGGCGCGGGTGGTCGTAGGCATCGGCGTCACGAACGCGACCTCAACCGTCGTTGCGACTCGGGGCGAGCGCCTCGCTCTCATGCGTACCCGCTTCTGGGGCCGCGACGAGCGGCCCGATGCATTCGCCTCCGAAGTGCTCCACATGGTCGAGATCGACGCAAAGCATCGGATCATGAAGTTCGTTGCCTTCGACCTCGAGGACATCGGCGCCGCCGTTGAAGAACTCGATTCCCGTTACGCCGCAGGCGAAGCCGCCGCCTACGCGCATGTCTGGTCGGTTATGACGCACGCCTACTCTGCGATGAACCGGCACGAACTTCCGGCGACGACGCCGAACTGGGCCAATATCGACCACCGGCGGGCAGCATCTTTCGAGCCCGGCGAGCTGTTCGCGTACCTCCGTGTGACGTGGAACATGATGCCGGACTACAAAATGCGCATCACCGCCGTGCATCGGCTGACCTCACTCGGCGCGGTAATCACTCACACGGCATATGGGAAGTCGCAAGAGGGGTTCGACGCCTCGTGGCGGCTGATCGCCGTCTTCACCACCGACGGCGATATGTTCAACCGCTGCGAGATGTTCGACGAGGCCGACATCGACTCTGCACTCGCGAGATTCGACGAGCTCAGCCGATCGGCGCAACGACTGGAGAACAGTGCGAGCCGGGTGTTCGAGCGCTTTTCCAGATATCTCGCGGCCCGTGACTGGGACGCCATAGCGGAAAGTGATAGCGGACGACGTTTGCCATGACGATCGCCGTCGGGTGGTAAGCGGCGGCATCCGACGAGGCCGAGATGCGGAGATTGCGAACTTGCGGGCCGTCGTGGAAGTCGGGGTCAAGCATCACGAGCCGACCGTCATCGCTACCCGCGGGGAGCGCCTCGCGCTCACTCGTACCAACGTATCTGGGGACGGTCAACGCGACGAGGCGTTTGGCCTTGAGGTGCTAAACATCGTTGAAATTGACACCCACAACCGAATCGCAGCGGCCGTCATGTTGGACCCTGGCGACATCGACGCCGCCTTCGAGGAACTCGACGCGCGGTACCTTGCCGGCGATGCCGCACCGTACGCGCACACGTGGTCCGTAGTCGCGGAAGTCTACGCCGCGTTCAACCGGCGCGAGCTCGCCGTGACGACTCCTGACTGGGTGAACATCGACCACCGTCGCGGAGCAGCTTTCGCACCGGGCGAATTTCTCGCGTATGTCCAAGCCGCATGGGACGACTCGCCTGACACCAAGGTCTACATCGCGGCTGTGCATCGGCTCAGCAACCTCGGCGCCGTAGTCACCGATGTGGCACAAGGGATCTCGCACCATGGCTTCGAAGCTGAGTGGCGGGAAATCCACCTCTTGACAGTGGAAGGCGATATGCTCAGCCGCTCCGAGCTGTTCGACGAGGATGGCCTCGACGCCGCGCTCGTCCGGTTCGACGAACTCAGTTCTCCAACACCGCAACTGGAGAACGCGGCCACGCGGGCACTCGACCGCTTTGCGACGTACTTCGCAGCCCGCGACTGGGCCGCAATGGCGGAGATACTGGCGGACGATACCTACGTGGACGATCGCCGGCGGGCGGTGAACTCCGGAACCCGACGCGGACGAGATGTCGAAATCGCGAGCATTCAGGCGATCGCCGAGGTCGGCACTCAGAACATTTCGGCGACCGCAATTGCGACCCGGGGAGAGCGCCTTGCGCTCAGTCGTACCCGCTTGTCGGGACGCAACCAGCGACCCGAAGGGTTCCACACCGAAGGACTCATCGTCCTCGAAACCGACGCGAACGATCGAATCGTTGCACGCATCGTGTTCGATCCTGATGACATCGACGCCGCATTCGAGGAAGTCGATTCCCGTTACGCCGCAGGCGAAGCCGCTGCCCACACGCACGTTTGGTCGGTCCTGACGCACATCTACTCTGCGACGAACCGGCACGAACTTCCGGCTACGACGCCGAACTGGGCCAATATCGACCACCGGCGAGCAGCATCGTTCGCGCCCGGCGAGCTGTTCGCATACCTCCGTGCGACGTGGAACATGATGCCGGACTACAAAGTGCGCATCACCGCCGTGCATCGGCTGACCCCAGTCGGCGCGGTCGTTACGCATACGGCGTGCGGGACTTCGCAAGAGGGCTTCGATGCCGAGTGGCGACAGGTCGTGGTATTCACGGTCGACGGCGACGCGGTCAACCTCTGTGAGATGTTCGACGAGGCAGACCTGGACGCCGCCCTCGCTAGATTCGACGAAGTCACCGCCGCGCCACCGCGACTGGAGAACGCGGCAATCAGAGTGGCCGAGCGCGTCCGGGAGTCCTTCGCGATCCGCGACTGGGACGCCATAAGCGAGATCTTCGCCGACGACTTTTCCCTTGACGATCGCCGACGGACCGTAAATGCCGGGATCCGATACGGCCCAGATGCCGAAATCGAAGACTTGCAAGCCGCCGCGGATGTCGGGTTCACGGACGTGACGTGGACCGTCATTGCGACCCGCGGTCGGTGCCTTACCCTCGCGCGTGTCCAATGGTCGAGCCCAGACCAGCGCTCCGAGGCCTTCCATAATGAGTGGCTCGGCATTGTCGAGATCGATGCCGACGATCGGTTCATAGCAATGGTCATGCTCGACCTAGACGACATCGACGCCGCCTTCCAGGAACTCGACGCCCGATACCTTGCCGGCGAAGCGGCCGCCTGCGCGCATACGTGGTCAGTCATCACACAGGGCTACGCCGCGCTCAACAGACATGAGGTGCCCCCGGCGACGTCGGATTGGATGACAATCGACCACCGTGTCCGCGCAACCTTCGAAGCAGGGGATCTGGCCGCATACATCGGCTCCGTATGGGACGTCGCGCCGGACGTCAAGATCTACATCGAGACTGTGCATCGACTGAGCAACCTCGGAGCGGTCTACACCCAAGCGGCTTACGGGACTTCGCAAGAGGGCTTCGATGCCGAGTGGCGGGCCATCGCGCTGGTGGTCGATGCTCAACCGAAGAACCGCTGCGAAGTGTTCGACGAGACTGACCTCGACGTCGTACTAGCGAGGTTTGACGAACTCAGTCAGCCGGTACAACGGCTGGAAAACACGGCAAGCCAAGTAGCCGACCGCGTTTGGATGTACTTCCCAACCCGCGATTGGGATGCCATGGCGGAAATGCTGGCCGACGACTCGTCCAATGACGACCGCCGTCCGATAGTGGGCTCGGGATTCCGAAGTGGACGGGATGCACAGATCGACGACGCGCGGGCGATCGCCGATATGGGGATCACGACCGTGACATCGACCGCCATCGCGACTCGCGGGAGACGCCTCGTTCTACGCCGTACCCGCTTCTCAGGCCAAGATCGGCAGTCCGAGGCGGCATTGCTCAACGAGATACTGGACCTTGTTGAGATCGACGACGACGAGCGGATCGCGTCGGTCGTCATGTTCGACCCCGACGACATCGACGCTGCATTCGAGGAGCTCGAAACCCGTTACCTCGCAGGCGAAGCGGCCGCGCACACGCACACTTGGTCCGTCATCAACGGAGCCTGTGCCGCGTTCAACCGGCGCGAGTTCCCTGCTTTGGCCGAGGACTGGGTGAACATCGACCACCGCCGAGGAGCCGCCTTCGCTCCCGGTGATCTGAGCTCATACGTCCGCACGGTGTGGGACGACGCTCCAGATGTAAGGACCCACTTCGAGGCTGTGCATCGGCTGAGTGAGCTCGGAGCGGTCGTGACACAGGTGTCGCATGGGACCTCGCAAGAGGGCTTCGACGCCGAGCGGCGGGAGGTCAATGTTGTGACGGTCGAAGGCGACTTGATCAGCCGCTCCGAGATCTTCGACGAAGCCGACCTCGACGCCGCGCTCGCCCGCTTCGACGAGCTCAGCAAGCCGACCCCGTGAGATCGCCGATACGCTGGCGCTCGTGGATTTCCGTGTCTTCGTCGAACCCCAGCAGGGCGCCAGCTACTCCGACCAACTCGCCGTAGCCCGCGCCGCCGAACATCTCGGCTACTCCGCCTTCTTTCGCTCCGACCACTACCTCGCAATGAGCGGCGACGGCCTGCCCGGACCCACCGACTCCTGGGTCACGCTCGCCGGCATTGCCCGCGAGACGTCATCGATCCGCCTCGGCACCATGGTCACCTCCGCCACCTTCCGCCATCCCGGTCCGCTGGCCATCTCCGTCGCCCAGGTCGACGAAATGAGCGGTGGCCGTGTCGAATTGGGCATCGGCGCGGGCTGGTTCGAGGCCGAACACCAGGCCTACGCCATCCCCTTCCCGCCGCTCGGTGAACGCTTCGACCGCCTCACCGAGCAATTGCACATCCTCACCGGATCGTGGACCACGCCCGTCGGCCAGACCTTCGACTACGACGGCAAGCACTACACCGTCGTCGACTCCCCCGCGCTGCCCAAACCCACCCAGTCACCCCATCCGCCGATCATCATCGGCGGCGGCGGCCCCAAGCGCACGCCGGCGCTGGCCGCGCAGTTCGCCGCCGAATTCAACATCCCGTTCGTCCCGCTCGACGTCCTCAAGGCGCAATACGACCGCGTCGCCGCAGCGGTCGAGCAGGCCGGCCGCACGCCCGACTCGATGACGTATTCGGCCGCGTTCGTGCTGTGCGCCGGGCGTGACAACGCCGAGATCACCCGCCGCGCCGCCGCCATCAGCCGCGAGGTCGACGAGCTGCGCAGCAACTCCCCGCTGGTGGGCACGCCCGCGGAGATCGTCGACAAGATGGGCCCGTTCATCGAGGCCGGTGTGCAGCGCGTGTACCTCCAGGTGCTGGACATGTCAGACCTGGGCCATCTCGAACTGTTCGCCGGCGAAGTCATCCCGCAGTTCGGCGATCGAAGCCCGTGACCCGCAACACGCCGTGGCACCACTCGACACCTGCCGTGCTCGGCGCCAGCGTCGCGGGCCTGGCCGCGATCGCGCTCGTCGTCGCCGCCGTGATGTTCGTCGGACGCCAAAACAACCAGCCCACCCCGGCGCCAACGGACTTCGTCGACCCCACCTTCACCACGACATCGACGACCGAGACCACTACCCCGACGATCACGCGGACCAGCCCGTCCTCCACCACCGATATCTACGCGCCCACGGAGCTTCCGCCGACGACCACCACGACGACATCGCCCACCTCGGAGACCCCCACCGAAGAGGACGAGGAGACGACGACGCGCACCCGCAGCCGCCCACGCACCAACGTGACGCGCACGTTGTATCCACAGCCGCCGAACTAACGCCTACTATCGGTCCCCGTGGCGCGATACGGACATCCCGACGACCCCTACCCTGACGAAGACCCGACCGTCTACAGCAGTTACGGCGATCAGGGTGGATACGGTGAGCCGCCGGGCCCGCCGGGTGAACCGGACGAAACGCCGTGGTATCGCAAGCCCGCAGCGCTCGTCTCCTTCGGTGCCCTGGGCGCGATCCTTGTCGGGCTGATCGTGTGGGGGCTGGCCAATCTGATCGCGGAGGATACGTCGGACACCACGCCGACGACGTCGCTGACCCCGTTGACCACGACGGCAGCAGTGGTTCCACCGCCGACGCGGACGATCACCGAGACCGTCACACCGACGACGACCGAGCCCGTCATCACCACGACGACCGAGCCGACGACGACCACGACGACGACGACAACCACCACTACGACGACGACCACGACCGAGCCCACGACGACTACGACGACCACTACGACGACGGAGACGCCGCCCGGCGGCTAATCGCGGATCTCCTGCAATCGAAGAAGGCGCGGTGGAGTAGTCGCGTTCTGGCGACTGGCGCCGAGATCGACGTCATGGTTGTTCAAGGCCGCGAATCGCCTGTTCTCGCGACCATGGTGTTGATCTCGCCGACAGCTCTCACAAGAGCACATTGGTAACCACCTCGGCGATGGTGCGCACGATGCGAGGCTCACGTCTGCCGGCCGTTAATCCATTTCTGCGCCAAGGCTGTGCGATGAGCGGATCAGCAGCCCTCATGCAGAAATCGACGCACGCGCGGCCCGCGCTGCGCGACTAGCAGGTCGTGTCAGCGCTTGGCGTGCAATCGGTCTGGCCGCCGGTATCGGTGCCGCCGCCCGTATCGCCGCCGCCAGTGTCGGTGCCTCCGCCACCCGGCTCAGGCTGCGGCTCCGGCTGCGGTTCAGGCGCTGGATCAGGCTGCGGCTCGGGCTCGGGCTCAGGCGCTGGGTCTGGCTGCGGCTCGGGCTCGGGCTGCGGTTCGGGCTCTGGCTGCGGCTGGGGTTCGGGCTCTGGCTGCGGCTGCGGTGCCGGCGCGGGGTCAGGCGCAGGCTCGGGTGCGGGCGCAGGATCAGGCGCGGGCGCCGGCGGCGGTGCAGCCGGCGGCGGCGCGGGCACTGGCGCAGGAGCCGGCGCCGGCGCAGCGGGCGCGGGTGCGACCGCTCGAGGCGCAGGCGCGACCGCTCGCGGCGCTGGCCGTCGCACCGGCGGCGCCTGCGTATACCGCGGCGCACTCGCCGGCTGCCTCACCACGACCGTCTCCGGTGCCGGCGCTTGAACAACCGGCTCCGCAGGCAGGGCAGCTTCCACGGGCTGCGGTGCGACGGACGTCGACGTTCCGGCCGAACCCGCCGGCACCGTTCCCACGTCAGCCCGCGATGTGAGCACCAGCCCGGTCGCCGCGACCACGGCAAGGCATGCCGCCGCACCGAACAGCACTCCCGGCCGCCGGTACCACGGCAACGGCGGCAACGCCTCGGCGTCGTCGAATTCGCTGTGCTCGAAATGCATTTCGGGCCGCGCGGATTCGATATCGAGGGGTTCGTCATCGGGGGCCGCAGACCACGCCAACGACGGCCCCGTCGCAGGCGCCGCCACTGTCGCGGTGAGCGGGGCGGCAGCGGCGAGGCTCGTCGCCGCGTCGTCCTCCGGGGTGCGGCCGGCGATCAACGCCGCGCCACGCGCCGCCAGCACCTGCGCGAGCGGCGACGTCGTCACCGGCATCCGCATGGCCTCCGAAAGCCGTTGCGTGACAAGCGGTATCCGCGCCCCACCGCCGACGGTTGCCACCGCTGCGAGGCTGGCCGGAGCAATGCCGTTGCGCAGCAACGTGTCCTCGAGAACCGCGATCATCCCGTCGAGCGGCTGCTGCAGCAGTGCCTCGAGCTCGCCGCGGGTCACTCTGATGCTCGACCGCGGGCCCGGCAACGGGCCCGTCATTCCGGTGGCCGTCTCATAGGACAGCCGTTCCTTGGCGATGCGGCACTTGTCGCGCAGCTGGGTCAACGACGCCACCGCAGAGGTGCTCGACGGGTCGACATCGAGATCAGCGAGGACGTGCTGCAGGATGGCCTGGTCGATCAGATCGCCGGAGAACTCCTCATAGCGGACGGTCTCGGCGATCGGGCGGAAACCGGCGCCGGCGTCGGCCAACGTGATGCTGGTGCCCGTCGCGCCGAAGTCGCACAGCGCGACGATGCCCCGCGCGGGTAGACCAGGTTCGGCCCGCAGCGCGGTCAACGCCGCGACCGCATCGGGCACCACCGCGACGCCCGGCAGCTGGCTGCGCAGCGCGTCGACGGCGCCCGGCCGCCAATGCGCCGGCACCGCCACGCCCGTCACATCGGGCCGCTCAGTCGGACATGCGATGCGGGTCAGCGCGTCGAGCGCGTCGGCCAACAGACGCGCACCGCTGTGCGTCGAGCCGTCACCGGCGACGATCGGCACCGGGTCGCCGACGCGATCGACAAAGCCACTGAGAATCAGGCCGGGCTCGTCGATCGCGGGGTTCTCCGACGGCACGCCCAGCTCGGCGAGCCGATGCGGGTACAGCGTGAGCACAGCGCGACGGGTGATCGCCGGACGGCCTGCAGGGGCCGCCACCAGGTTCGTCGTCCCAACCGAGAGCCCGAGGCAACCCGCCATGATCCGTCGACTCCTTCGCGTTGTAGCAGTTCACGGACAGACTCGCGTGCCCCGGGCGCGAGCTCACGGGTAGTGAGCTACCTGTATTTCGTTTCGGACGGCCGGATCGTTAAGTCACCAGATCTCGACCGTGCCACCAAACGAGGAGAGCGAGCCGGTGTTGCAGCCGCCTGGGATCCCCTCCGCCGTGATGAAGACGCCTTGATTTCCCGGGAAAGGACGCTTCGTGAATTGGAGAACACCGGTGCTCTCCCCCGGGCCAAGCCGAATCACCTGCTCCTGCGTGTTGTCCAACGAAATCTTCGCGTTGATGTCGGAGCAATGGTTCGGGCTGGCAGTGAAGCGGACATTCACGGTGTCGGGTGGCTCGAAAAAGTTCCAGTGCCCGAGCCAGCATTGTTGGGGAGTTATGCCGAACGCGTTGGGCTCCCAGTCTGCACACTCAACAGTGAAGTCCTCCCGTATGGGCAGGGATTCAGCCCCAGCCGGTGCTGCAGATACAACGGCAGCGAGCCCCACCGCTGAGATGACGATTGCGTGAACGGTCGCCCTGAGCCGGCAGTTGGCGTTCATCGCTGCCTCCATGAATCTTGGTCTCATCAGCACACGTACCCAGGCGGAAGGTCCGAGGGGCAGTGAGTCCACTCGGTGTCGCCGTTGCCCGTCCCGCCGGTGCTGCCACCGCCTGGGTCGGGCGTGATGTCGCCACTGCCGGCCCCCGACCCACACTCCCCGGTGTACCCGCAGTTCTCCGGCGCAGGTTCGGGCACGACAATCACAGGATCGGTTGTGGTGCCGGGGCATTCGCCCGTGTACCCGCAATTCTCAATGCCCGGTTCGGGAACAGGTATGCAGTTCGGCGGCGTGCACTCCGGCGACGGCTCCGGCGGCGCCACTGAAGTGACGATCGTTGTCGACGTCACAATCGCGGTGCTCGGCGGCGCCGGAGGTGGGTTCGGTGGCGGCGCTTGTCGCGGCGGCGGTGCTGGTTGTGGCGCTGGGGCCTGTCTCGGCGGCGGCGCAACCCGTTGTGCGGGCGCTTGCTGCCGTCGCGGGGCCGGCGCCTGTTGGGGAGCCTGTTGCACCACAGATTGAGTCGCCGGTGGCGGCGCAGCGGGTGGCGGCGCGTCCACCGGACCCGCGACCGGCGGCGTGGTCGTGGTGGGGGTGCCCGTCGTCCCGGCCGGTGCGGGTGAGAGACCCTCGATCCGCGATGTCAACACCAGACCCACAGTGGCCAGCACGGCAAGAAACGCGGCGGCACCGAACAGCACTCCCGGCCGGCGGTACCACGGCAGCGGCGGGATCTCCTCCATCGCGCTGCCCTCACCGTGCGCGAACTGTACTTCAGGCCGGGCGCCGTCCACGGGGTCTACGCCGTCGTAATCCAAAGGGCCGCTATGTATTACGTCATCAGGCGAATCGTCCTGCGACCACGCCAACGGCTCGCCGGCCGCCGACGACGCCATGGTGTGCACCGTCGTGTCGCCCGCTCCCCCTGCGACGATCGGCGCCATCGCCAGCTTCGTCGATGCCGCGTCGTCGGATGCCCGCTGCGCGAGGCGGCCCGCCCCGATCGCCGCCGTCACCTGCGGACGCGGAGTGGTTATCACCGGGATGCGCAATCGTTCGGAAAGCCGTTGAGTGACAAACGGAATGCTGGCGCCACCACCCGCAGTCGCGACAGCGGCGACATCTGCGAAAGCAATGTTGTTGTGGCGCAAAGTTTCCTCGACGGCGCCGATGAGGCCGTCCAGCGGATCGCGGATCAAGCCCTCCAACTCGGCACGCGTCAGCCTCACCGTTGACTGTGGGCCCGGCAGCGGCCCCGTGAATCCGGTTGCCGTATCGACCGAAAGCCGCTCCTTGGCGATCCGGCGCTGCTCGCGGATCCGGCTCAACGCCGTGACGGCAGACGTGTTCGACGGGTCGATGTCGAGATTGGCGAGGACATTCCGCAGCACCTCCTGATCGATCAGATCGCCGGAAAATTCGTCGTAGCGCACGGTTTCGCCGACGCGGTGTACGCCCCCGGCCACATCGGTCACAGTGATGCTCGTGCCGGTACCGCCGAAATCGCACAGCGCGACAACGCCCCGCAAAGGCAGTCCCGGCTGGGCTTGCAATGCGGTCAGTGTCGCGACGGCGTCCGGCACCAACGCCGCGCCGTATGCCGACAACGGGCTCGTGGCC
The DNA here is from genome assembly GCF_002838065.1 of Mycobacterium hubeiense. Classification (GTDB taxonomy): domain Bacteria; phylum Actinomycetota; class Actinomycetes; order Mycobacteriales; family Mycobacteriaceae; genus Mycobacterium; species Mycobacterium hubeiense. The sequence goes on from NZ_PIZU01000002.1 coordinate 97,760, forward strand.
AACACGTCACGCAAGGCGCCGGCAACGCTTTCGCTCCAGTGCGCAGGCACGGCCACGCACATCGACTCGAAATGTCGTGCGGGGGTCGTGCGGATAAGCGCGTCCAGCGCGTCGACCACCAGCTGTTCACCCCGATGTGTCGAGCCGTCGGCGGCCACAATCGGCACCGGGTCACCGACACGCTCCACGAAACCCGTCACCACGCGGCCACGCTCAACCAGGCGCGGGTTCTCCGACGGCACACCGATTTCCGGCGGTCGATGCGGGAACATGGTGAGAACAGACCGGCGCAGTATCGGTGCAGCACTCGACGGCGCAGCTGCCAAATTAGTTGCGCCGACAGAGATTCCAACCGAGGTGGTAATGGCGGTGTCCCTGGATCAGTAGAAATACGTCAACGATGTTGACTTGCCGTTGTCACAACTCACATTGACGTTCCAATTCCGCAGCAGCGGAAGCGAGGGGTTGAAGACCACCGTCTGCTCGCCGAACCCGGGCAGGAAGAAGTCTCGGGTGATCCCGTCGGCGTTGTACGTGCAATTGGCCGGGTCCTGCGTGTGGCTCTTGACAGTGACTCTGAGCCCCGGCCCCAGGTTGCTGATGAATCGGTCGAACCTGACGTCAGGATTCCCATCCGTTGCATCGGCGCCCGCGGTTGCAGTGCTGGAAAGCAACAGTGCCGGCACCGCCGTGGCGACGGCGACGGCAGCCAGTGTCTTCGACTTGCCCGTCATGCCATGCTCCCTTCACCGGCATAGCGTCCTACGGGTCTGCGACACTGCGCATCAGGCGCGTATCACTCAGTGATACGCCCGTGCGAATTGCTCAGAAGAACGTCTGGGTACTGACACGACGAAAAGCGGATGCACGGCCGCCAGCGCGGGCCGTGCATCCGTCGTCGAGACTTCAGTTGCCGGTGGGCAGTGCGATATTCACCCCGTCGTCCGCAAGTTGATCCCGCAGGAACTGGAATCGCTGGTACTGCGTGACGGTGATCGGGCCCGAATAGCCTTCGCTCTGGAGTTTCCGCGGTGGGTACTTCAGATAAGTCTTCATCAACTCCTTGACCGCCTCGTTGAAGGTCACGAGTGTCCAGGTGTGTTCGGTGTAGTTGTTCATGAAGATGTCGTAGCGCTCCTGCGGGTCCTGCCAGAGGTCGAAGATCTGCGGGACGGTCGCGACGTACGCCTCGGCACCTTTCCAGCCGAGGTTGGTATCGACGGCGAGGCCTCCGGTAGTCGCCCCGTCATCGCCGCGCAGATTGAAGACGGCCTTGTAGTGGCCCACCCGCACGGCCCCGGGCGTCAGTTCGTTCTCGCTGAAGTAGAACCACGACTTGCGCTCGGACTTGCCCTTTCCGAACAACACCGGCGACATGTCGTAGCTGTCGAAGATGATGGGCTCGCCTTCCCGGTCCTTCTTCGGCAGTTGCACGCCGGCCAGCGCGGCGAAGGTCGCCATGAAATCGAGGCCGCCGACGATATCGGCGCTGCGTGAACCGGCCTTGATGCCCGGGCCCCACGCGATCGCCGGAACGCGATTGCCGCCCTCGCGTACGGTGCCCTTGGTCCCGCGGAACGGGGTGTAGCCCGCGTCGGGGTAGACGTCCTGCCAGGCGCCGTTGTCCGTCGTCCAGAACACGTAGGTGTTGTCGGCAATGCCGAGCGAGCGGATCTTGTCCATGATGCGGCCGATCCGCGCGTCGTTCTCCACGATCGAATCGGCGTACTTCGACTTCGACAGCGATTTGCCCTTGAAATCCGGGTGCGGCATGTTCGGCTGATGCACCTTCATGAAGTTAATGTTCATGAAAAACGGGGTGTCGGATTTCGCGTTGCTGTCCAGGAACTCGAGTGCGTCCTTCTCGACATACTCGTCGAAGAACGGAATGCCCACGAGCCCTTTATCAGGAGTGTTGACGTATTGGCCGTTGATCTTGAAGTCCTCTTTGGCCTTCTGGCCCGCTTTGCCCGATAACGCGCCCTGTGTCACGCGGGCAAACATCGCGCGAAGCTCGTCGTCCATATCGGGGAACCATTCGGGGTCGGCATAGGTGTAGGCGTTGAGGTGATAGAGCCCGCAGTGCCGCATCTCGTCGAAACCGTGCGCGTTGGGCAGCGCATAGTCTGACTCCCCGAGGTGCCACTTGCCGCTGAAAAATGTCTTGTAATCAGCGGTTTTGAGCACCGACGCCAGAGTCCACTCGGCCGCCGGCAACCCGCCGCCCTGGCCCTGGAAGGCCACAGTCGTCATGCCGCTGCGATTCGGGATGCGTCCGGTGATCATCGCTGCGCGCCCGGCTGTGCAACTCGGTTGCGCGTAGAACGACATGAACTGCATGCCTTCTTCGGCCATCCGGTCGATATTCGGAGTCGGCATTCCGCGGTTTTCGCCGCCCCCGTAGACGCCCGCGTCGCCGTACCCGAAGTCGTCGGAGACGATGAGAACAATGTTCGGCTTGGTCTTACTGGACTTTTTTGCCATGTGTACCTCTCCGTGACGTGCAGTCAGATTCGCTGGCCGCAGATTGTCCTCATCGATCGACGAGGCGGTAATTCGTATCCGCTACCCTGCCACCAATCTGGCGTCGGCGTACCCGAAATTGTTGTCTCTCAATTCGAAGAACGTGTCTCAATCCAGTGACACCGTGCACTCGTCAGCCCCGCAACACGCAGGTCGACGACCCCGCCGAGCGGTGGATGCCGTGTTCGATCGGCGCCTGGTTCGCGCGACGCGATCTCGCCACGCTGAACCTGACGCGGGTCGACATGACGATGCGCTGGCTGGCCAACCGATCGACCGGCTACATCATCGGCGGCCGCTCCGATGTGTTGCTCGACGGCGGCTACATCATCCCGTTTCGTGGCGCCATCGCCCTTGATCATTTGCCGCGCAAACCGACGGCTCGTTCACCGTCGGCCACGTATAGCCAATACCCGTGCGCTGATTGAAGATTGGCCCGCCCCATACTACGTGGCTGTCGCCGGGTGACAACGAGCGCAAGTCGTGCTGCAGCAGGAGAGCCGATCGCATCAACGCGGTGCGAACACCTCGAGCTTCAATTACGCTGCACGGCCCGGCAATTCCGAGCACACCCGCCAGGTGTCCTGAGGAGTCCCTCATCGCGGCGGCCATGCAACTGTTCCCCAATGTCGTCTGCTCGACCTCATGGGCAAAGCCGGTTTCCCTGGCTTCGTCGAGAAGTGCTCGCAGCCGTGCCTTGTCGATGACCGAGTAGCGCGTCATCGGAGCGATCCTGCTGGCGAGAATCTTCTCGGCCAGCTCTGGGTTGTGGGCCGCCTCGATGCGACCCGATGCGAGCAGCACCATCGCGGGACCGATGGACGAGAACGACGGAAACCAGGGTTTCCACATATCCGCCACGTGTGATCTACCGAATGCCGCACCGGTCATGGTCAGCTGTCCGGCATTGCTTGTGGCGACCCACGCCACCTGACCGCGTGTCCGCAAATGCAGATCCTGCAGGTACGGCTGGACAGTCACCGCAACGCCGTGCCGGTGTGCCGACTGAATTCCCTGGCAGATGAGCCGCTGGCCGGGCACGTAGCCATCCGGACACTGTTCGAGCATGCCGCGTGCGACGAGATCGTTGGCGATGCGTCGCACTGTCGGCTTCGGCATCCCAGTGCGCCGCGTGAGCAACGAAAGCGGAAGTGGCGCTACGGCGTCCACGACGCAGTCGAGAATCTCGACGGCGCGGCCCAACACCGTATGGTCGTCGACCATCGTCCACCCCGAGGCTGAACTACTTGCCATCGCAACGTCATTGCGCTGCGATTGCCTCAACTCTAAGTCCGATGTCGAGGCGTGCCTAGAGTATTCCGCTTGCCCGACAAGGACTTTGACGTCAATGTCAATAACAGTCGCAGGCTCAGCGGCCCTGCGCCGCGTACTGCGCGACCAGTGCTTCTGCACTGCGCACCGCAGCCCTGCACGCCCGCGTGGTGAACGGGTCGTTGAGCGGATGTTCGGCCCGCCGCCGCCACCGCTGGGCCGCGGCGAACGCCGCCCGCGGCCCGTCGTACGGCGCATCGGGTTGCAGCCCCAGCCTGCTGGCCGCGTCGGTGCCCGATCCGCCGATGATGCGCCGCAGCGACGCCATCTCGTCTTCGTTCAAAGTTGTTTGACGCGACCGCAATTGGCTCAGCAGCCGCAGCTCCTCGAACGCGTGCGTATCGGCCAGCAGCGGATCGATGTCGGCGATGATGTACGGCGTCGCGTAGATTGGATTGGTCTGCACGAACTGCCGCAACGACAGCAGCGCGGTGTGCGCCTTGAGCAAGTCCGACCGCTGCGCGAACTGCTGGTCGATGACGTCGCGCAGGGCTACCAGGCCACTGCGTTCCAGCAGCTCGTCGGCCAGCGCCACCGAATCGGTGATCCCGGCGCGCAGCAGCGCGATCGAGATCCGGATGCCGAACATGCCGAACCGGTCCAGCAACGCCGCCCGCGTCGCCGCATCCACCGGCAGCGAGCTGTCCTCGCGCACGAACCGGTCCACCGACAGCATCGCCTTGGTGAGCTCGGCGGCATCCACCCCGGCCAGCTTCTCCAGCGCGACGAACTCGCTTTGCCGCAGCGTGCGCGCCGTCAGCGCGAGCAGACCCGACACCGGCACGACGGCCTGGCAGATGCCCGTCTTCTCCATCTCGGAGGTGAACCGCGTGGCGACGTCCTTGGCCGACATCATCGCGTCGATCCGCCCCGCGCCGATCTCGTCGGCCCGCGATGCCACCCCGATGACGCCCAGCGCGCCCGACGACCCCCCGACCAGGTCACCAATCTGCTTGAGCAGCGCGATGTCGGCGGCGTTGAGCGTGCGCAGCAGGAACACCACCGCGTCCACGCGCGGCACCCCGTCGTCGGGCACCAGCAGCCGAAGCGTGCGTTCGGACACGTCGCGGTTCAGCGACGACGTGCCCGGTGTGTCGATGATCGTCGTGTCGATGAGCTCGGCGGCCGGCCACTCGACGTCGAGGTCGAGGATGTCTTCGGGGTCCAGGCTGGCGAAGTCGAACGTCAGCCCGCCGTTACGGGCGATCGGCACATTGGAGCGTCGGCCGCCGCGGTGGTTGGCCGTCACCTTGGGCGTCGGCCCGTGCCGGAACCAGGTGACGATGCGCGTGGCCTCGGTGGCGTCCGTCGGCGCAATGTCTTCGCCGACAAGCGCATTCACCAGCGTCGACTTGCCCGCCTTGAGTGTGCCGGCCAGCGCGATGCGGATCGGCTGGTTGAGCCGCCGCCCGATGCGGTCCAGCTCGTTGTGCACATCGGGGCGATTGCGGTAGGCCGGATCGGCCCGGTACGCCTGGATGGTGCCGCCCAGGATTGCGCGCACTTGATCGCTCGTGCTCATTTCGCGCTTACCTCAGCTGCCCTCCCGGTCGGCGATGGCGGAAGTTCCAGCTTATGCGCGGCTGCGTTATTCGATCGATTTGCCCCAAGCCGCGGAGCTCAGCTCAGGGTCGACGAGGTCGCCACCGCCCACGGCGTGATCGCTGTACGGCCCGTCGGGCTCCTGGACAGGTTCTTCGAACTCGGGCGTGAGCGGATCATCGGCGACGGGGCCGATGCTCTTGTCCGCGATGTCGGCCGATTCCCAGGTGCCGGCCTTGAAGGTGTCGACGATCAGGCGCGCGTCTTCGGTGTCGGCCGGCCCGATCGCCTTGTCCGGCGGCATGTCGAGTTCCTCGATATCGAGCTGCTTCTCGCCGGCGTGTGGCATCGACTCGGCCACCAATGACAGCAGCCCTTCGACCTGCTCGGGCGTGACATCCGGGAAACCCGCCTCACGCAGGGTCTTGATCGGGTCGTCAAGGAACGCGCGGAGGCCCGGCGGGTCGCGGAACAGGCCTGTGATGAAATCGATGACCGACATGGTGGGCTCCTCGGGCGAAGTCTATGAGCAAACTGTAGGCCGGTGCGCCACTTCGAACATCGGGGCAGCACCCCATGCCCTAATCGGGGGCATTGGGGGTTCGTGCCAGCCTCGCGAGCTGGTCCCACTTCCGCGAGACTGTAGTTAGCGAGAGGTTTTGCGAGTGGAGGCCTCGATAACAACAGTCTCGCGGGGCTATGACGCGACGGCCGCCGGCGCCGACAGTTTCGATGCGTGATCAAGCACCTGTTTGAGGATGTTGAGCTGACGCTCGAGCTCGCGGACGCGGGTATTGCGCTCGTTCTCAGCCATTTTCGCCGCCGCCAGCGTGGCCTGCAGCGACTCGTTCAACGACCGCGTGGTCTGATTCGCGATGCCCCGGTAGTGATCCCGCAGCTGGCGCTGAATACCCTTGAGCCGGTCCCGCGATTCCTTGCTCACCACAAACTGCACATCGTCGACGAAGCGGCGCACGTTCATCTTCGCCTCGTTGCGGATGCGCAGCATCTTGTTTTCCATCTCTTCCTTGTATGCCTTGCGGCCCAACAACCCGCCGGCGGCCAGCGACAGCGGGTTCAGCATGCCCAGCCCCGCGAACGACGTCAGCATGCCGAACATCAGCACGCCGCCGAACGATCCGCGAAGCCCCGACACCGCCCGGTCCCCCACCTTGATCGGCTTGGCTTCCAGCGCCGCCAGCGATTTGAACTCCGTGAATCCGGCGCCCATATCGCGGGCGCTGATATCGGGCATCTTCACCGCTTCCAGCCCGGCCTCGGTGAATGTGCGCGCCACCTCGGCCGCCAGCGCCTCGGCCCGCTGATAGGCCCACACGAAGTTGTCGCCCACCGCGGTGGCCACCGCGTTCTCCAGCTCCGTGCCGATCTCCGCCCAGTGATGCGAGGGATCGCAGTTGTCGATCACCTGCTCGATGTGCTGGGTGATCACCCTAAACCGGTTGCGCAGATCGTGATCCACGTCAGCGGTCAGATCCGAGATCCCGTCGTTGAGCACCTGCTGCCACAACGCGGTCTGCTGCAACGCCTCCTGCGCTTCTTCCTTGCGCCGCTCCAGCTCCGCGCTGAGCCGATCACGCTTATCCGGGTCGTTGAACGCCGACAGCTCAGACTGCACCGCCAACGTCAAATGCTCAGCAGCCGAACGCACTTCGGCCACCACCTGATCACGCACCCGGTCGTTTTGGCGCGACAGCACGTTGTCCTTGAGAAAGTTGATGATCGCCGGGAAGTTCGATTCCTCGTTGAGCTCTTTGTCGTTGAGCTGAATCGCATGCGCCCGCAGCATCGCCGACACCGGGATCATCGGCGTCGTGATCCCGGCCCGCGCCAAATGCTGTTTGTTGGCCTCGACGATCTGGCGCCAATGCGGATACAGATCCGTCTTGGTCGCCAAAATCACTGCCACCGGGCAGATTTCGAGCGCCTGCCTGATGAACGTCATCTCCGGCTCGGTGAACTCCTGCGACGTGTCACTGCACATCAACATCGCATCGGCATCCGGCAGCAACCCCAACGTCGCCGAAAGATGCGGCTGCCCATGGCCACCCACACCCGGGGTGTCGATGAACGCCAACCCGCCCTTGAGCAACGGCGACGGCGCGGTCACCTCCACCCGCAACACCTCACGACCGCCGGCCTGCGGCGCCCGGCGCAGATCCTTCGTCAAATCCGCGGTAGGGATCTCCACCAGCTCCGGTTCGGCACCATCGCCGGCCGAAACCACCAACCGCGCCGAGCCCTGCTCGGCATAGGTCACGACCGTCGGCAACACCGTCGACTCGTCATCGCCCACCCGCGCCACCGGCACGTTGAGCAACGAGTTCAACAGCTGGCTCTTGCCCTGCTTGAGCTGCCCGGCGATGACCACCCGAATCTGCGGATCGGTGATGCGCTGTTTCGCCCGCGCCAACCGCTCCACCAGATCCCCGCGCTCGTTGGCATCGGCGATCTTGCTGGTGTGGTCGATCAGCTCGACGATCACCTTCACCTTGCGCGGGTCATTCGGTTGGGTCATGGTGTCCTTCCGGCCGTGCTCTTACCGTAGGCGCGCAAACTGGCGGGGACCATATGCGGTCCCCGCCAGCTGCGTTATTCGGTTGTGGGTCAGAACAGACCGGCGTCGACGTTGGTGCTGACGTCGGTGTCGACGGTCGTGGAGTGATCGTCGATGTTGGTGGTGACATCGTTGTCGTTGACCGTGGTGGTCGTGACGTCGTTGTCCTCGTCGGCGCTGGCGTCGACGTTGCTGCCGACCACGTCACCGCCGACGTCGGTGTTGGTCTGGTTACCACCGACCGAGGTGTCGGCGTCGTCGACGATGACGATCCCGCCACCGGCACCGCCCGCGCCGCCGGTCGCATTCCCGCCGTCGTTGCCGATGCCGATCAGGCCGCCGCCACCGTCGCCGCCCACAGCACCGCCGCCGCTGCCGCCGCTGGTGTCGACGTCGTTGAGGACCGGGCCCTCGTTGCCGACGATCGCATCGCCGTCGGAGACGACGTCACCGCTGTCGTCGATCTCGTTGTCCTCGCCGATGTTGACGTTGGAGTTGTCGCCGGTCTCGACGTCGCCGGTGTTGACGTTCTCGTTGTCGTCGCCGACCACGTTCCCGTCGCCCTGCACCGTCGTGTTGTCGATGTCGCCGGCCGTGCCGGTGTTCACCACGGCGCCGTCGTCCGCGGAGATCCGGTCACCGAACGTCATGTCGGAGAAGTCGAGGTTGACCCCGCCCTGCTGGACGTTTTCGCCGGCGTGCGGGCTGGCGATCTGCGGATCGTTGTTGCTCAGGAAGTCGGTGTCGGTCCGGTTGTGGCTCAACACGTCGTTGCGGCTGGCGAACTCGGTGTCCGGAGACAGCACGCGGTTCGGCTCGAACTCCAGGTTGTGGTGGTTGGCCACGGCGCGCTGCATACCCACGATGGGGTCGCCGCCGCCGTACGCCGCGCTCACCGGAGCAACGGCGGTGTAGGCCGTCTGCAGCTGGGCCGCGGTCACGGCCTGCCCCGTAGCGGTCGAGGCCGCCTGTACCGGGTTGGCCACGAAGCGCTGCACCTCGGCAACGTCGTTGGTGCGGAACAGGTTCAGGATGTAGTCGATCAGGTTCATCTCGGTGCCTTTCAGGTTGTCCTTGGAAGGAGCTTTGTCACCGGGCCGCCCGGCGATCTGCTGACAACGTTATGGAGCCGGCGAGCCCGCCGGAACGGGGTCGGTACCCCTCCCTCGGCACAGGTGTGCTGGGGTCACCGGGTGATCCCCATTAGGGGATTAGGGGGTAGTTAGGGGATCGCTCTGTGTGCACGAAAAAGCCCCGCCGCACAGATGCGGCGGGGCCTTAAAGCGGACTTCAGAAGACGTCGAAGCCGGTGTCGCCGTCGAGCTGCTGGGCGTCCTGCAGCGGTTGCGCCCACGCCTCGGCGTCGTCGGTGGCCGACACGATCTCGTCGACCTGGGCATCGTCGATGACGCCGTCGAACTGTGCCGGTGTGTCGACCGGGATATCGGCGGTGAGGTCGTGGAGGCTGCCGTCGACCGACTGGCCGAGCGGTTGCTCGATGACCTGGCTCGCATCGTCGAACGCCTCGGCGGGCACATGATCGTTGAAGGCGTCGAACGCCGCCGTCGCCGCACCGCTGGCCCACACGTTGCTCGCCGCATCGTCGATGACCGCGGCGTCAGCACCCGACGTCGAGAACGACTCCGAAACGACCGGAATGAGGCTGGCCACGTCGGCGGTGGTCACGTCGGTGAGGTTCGCGTCAGCAATCGCCTGCGTCGGATTCTCCGCGTACGCCGCGGCCGCGGCAGGATCGCGTACCAGCGACATCACGAAGTCGAGTAGCGAATTTGCCATTGCCAAACCTTCTTCCCCAATACTCCCAATACTCAGTGGCTCGACTCGATGCTATCGACGGACGTCAGCGCGGGGATCGGTGCCGAACCCACCCCTGCAGTGACGCCATTAGGGGACTCGCCGTTAGGGGGTTTGCGCCACTAGGGGGATATCGGCGGTATGCGGGGGTTGAGCGGCTATCGTGAGGAACGGCCGAGACCGTGGGGGTGGTGTTGCAGTGACCGACTCACTGGGGTTGTCCATCGGGATGACCAATCTGGTGGCGGCCCGGATCGGTCGCCCGCCGGTGATGCGTCGCGCCATCCTCACCGTCTTCACCGACCGCGCCCCCGAAGTGGGGGTGCCCGGCGAAAACCCGAACCTCACCGCGCCCGGCCTGGTGTTGAGCGGTTTCGTCGACCGCGTCGGCGATCCGGTGCCGCTGGTGGCGGCCGACGGCTCGTCGCATCGCGGCGAACACGTGCTGGTCGAGGCGCTCGACGCGATGGCACGCACCGTCGGCGGCGGCGCCCCGATCGCGATCGCGGTGCCGGCGCACTGGGGTCCCGGGCCACTCGGCGCGTTGCGCGGCGCCCTGCGCAACAAGCCCAGCCTCGCACCCGGCGGGGTGCCCGCCGCGCTCATCCCGGATTCGTTCGCCGCGCTCGCGGCGCTGCAGGCCGCCCCCGGACTGCCCGGCGACGGTGTCGTCGTGCTGTGCGACTTCGGCGGCAGCGGCACCAGCGTCACGCTCGCCGACGCCGGCGCGAACTTCGACGCCATCGGCCAGACCGTGCGCCTGCACGACTTCTCCGGCGACCAGATCGACCAACTGTTGCTCAACCACGTCCTCGGGGTGATCGCGGCAGGAGGCCATGCGGATCCTGCGAGCACCGCCGCGGTGGGGTCGCTGGCGAAGCTGCGCGATGAGTGCCGTCAGGCCAAGGAGCGGTTGTCCGCCGAGACGGCGACCGTCATCCCCGTCGAACTGCCCGGCTTCAGTTCGGATATCCGCGTCACCCGCACCGAGCTGGAGAACCTCATCGCCGAGCCGTTGACGGGCGTGCTCAATGCGATCGAAGACACTTTGCAGCGCAACAACATTGCGCTCGCCGGCGTGACGGCGGTGGCCACCGTCGGCGGCGGCGCGGGCATCCCGATGATCACCCAGCGACTCTCGGCGCAGCTGCGGGCGCCGGTGGTGACGACCCCGCAGTCGCAGCTCAACGTGGCGGCGGGCGCGGCGCTGGTGGCCGACCGGGGGTTGGACGCCGATGCGCCCACCGGCATGGGGGCGGCCGCGGATGCGCCGACGGGGATCGCCGCGGCGGGCTGGGCGGCCGGTGCCGCGGGCCTCGCGGCGACGGAGTCGGCCGCCGACGGGGCGGCGTCCGCGACGTTCCGCGCGCTGGCCTGGTCGCAGGACGATTCGCCCGCGGGTGAGCCCGTGCCGTACACCGGCGAGGACTACACGTTCGACGCCGGCCCCACCGACGCCCGTCCGCCCGTGGCGTTCGCCCACGAAGAAGAGGGCTATCCCGGTTATCCCCCCGAGCCGGAGCCGCTGCCCTGGTACAATCGCCCGCCGATTCTGTTCGGCGCGGCAGCCGTCGCCGCCCTGCTCGCGGTCGGCGGCCTCGCTTATACGTTGACCAGCAGCACCGGTGACTCGACTCCGGTCACCGAAACCAGCACCACGTTGTCGGTGGGCCCGTCGCCCGCCGGCCCGCCGCCGGAGCCGATCACCACGGTGACCCAGGGCCCCGACGGACTGCAGACGACGACCGTGATCCAGCCACCGCCGCCACCACCGCGGACGACGACCACGACGACGTCGCCGACAACGACTACCACGAGTCCGACGACGACCACGACGACAACCACCACCACAACGACCACGACGCGCACGACCACGACGACCACGCGGACGACCACGACGACGACGCCTTCGCCCGAACCCGAGCCCGAGCCAGAACCCGAACCCGAGCCGCAGCCAGAACCGCAGCCCGAGCCGGAGCCCGGAGCGGGAGCTTGACCGATGGCCACGCCGGCGCCAGATCCGCAGACCGACATTCCGCCGGCCGCCCGCGAGGCCGTCGCCGCCCTGACCGCCGCGCCGGCGGAGCCGGTCAAGCTACTGGTCTGCGGCGGTATCGGCACCGGCAAGAGTTCGGTGCTCGCGACGATCCGCTCGGCACTGCGGGCCGCGGATTCGGCCGTCGTCACCCGGCCGCCGCGCGCCGGCGACCCACCTGACGCGGCGCTCGTCATCGACGACGCCCACCTGCTGGGCGACGCGGAACTCGACCAGATCGCCGAGCGGGTGGCCGATCCTGCGTCGACGGTCGTCGTCGCCTCCCTGCCGCTGGCCCACCACCCCGCGCTGCGCGCGCTGACCACCGCGATGGAGCGGGAGAACCCGGTGGTGTCGCTCGGTTCGTGGCCCGTGGCCGAGGTCAACCGCGCGGCGGCCGAGACGTTGGGCGAGCCGCCGTCCCCCGAGATCGTGCGGTCGCTGATGGTGGCGACGGCGGGGCTGCCGTTTCTGCTGCGCCCGGCGATCGCCGCGGCGAGGCCGAGCGACGACGAAGCGCCGGCGACGGCGATTGTTGCGGCCGCCAGGTACGCGCTGATCGAGCGGCTGCGCCGGTTGGACGAGCCGGTGCTCGACACACTGCTGCTGTCGTCGCTGAGCCCGGAGGTGGGGCCGGACGACGTCGCCGCCGCGCTGCGGGTCAGCGCTGAGGAAGCCCAGCGGCTGGTCGACCGGGCGCGTGCCAGCGGGCTGATCGAGCCGTCGCACAGCCATGCGTTCCTGCGTTCGGTACATCGTGCCGTCGCGCAGATCATCGGTACCGCACGCCACCACGACATTGAGATCTCGCTGCTCTGCTCTCAGGTTGAATTGTCAACGCTGTCAGCAGATCTCGCGTTGCGGATGGCCGAACACGGGCTGCGCGACGACCGGCTAGCGCAAGCGTTGGCCGACTTGGCGGCGAGCACCCGCGGGCAGCCGGCACGCGCGGCCCGGCTGTATCGCGCCGCCGCCGATGCCGGTGCGACGGCCTTGAGCGCGCGTCTCGCAGACGCGCTGGCCCTGACAGGTGACTGCGCGACGGCGGGGCGGCTGGCCGACGAGCTGCTCGGTTCGCAGGACGCCGCCGAACGCGCCGCGGCGGTGCGCATCGCGGCGAGCATCGCCGTGCATGACGGGCGCGCGGCCCAGGCCGCCGATCTGTTCCGGTGGCTCGGGCCGTATCCGGACGAATTCGTCAGTGCCGCAGCCGCCGTCGCGGCGGTCGCCACCGGCGATGTGGCCGCCGCCCGCGCCGCGTTGAGCGCGCAGAGTGCCGGGCCGCCGACGTCGACCGCGCGTGCCGCCCGCAGCCTGGCCGAGGGTCTGTTGTTGTCCCTCGACCAGCCCTTTCCTGTCGCGATCGCGAAGTTGGGTCAGGCGATCACCGTCGACCAGCAGTCACCCGGCGTCGCCCCCGACACTCCGGCGGCGCTGGTGACGCTGGCCGCGCTGCACGGCGGCGACGCGGTGCGGGCCCGCAGTGTGATCGGCCGCGCCGTCCGCGCCGGCGGTGACGACGAAGTCTTTGTCGCACACCGGCATCGGCTGCTGTTGGGGTGGGTGCGGATGCAAGACGGGCAGCTGCCCGCCGCCACAGCGGACGTGGGGTCCGTCAGCGAGTCTTCCTTACACCGACGAGATGCATTGTGGGCAGCGGCATTACAGACCGCGATCGCGCGGCGCAGCGGCGACAGCGGAGGAGTGCAGAAGTACTGGTATGCGGCGATGGAGGTGCTCGCCGAATACTCGATGGATCTGTTCGCGCTGCTGCCCCTCGGTGAATTGTGGGTTGCCGCAGCGCGAATGCGTCAGGTCGACCGGCTGCAGCACACGCTGGCCGAGGCGTTCGGATTGTTGGAGTCACTGGGCAATCCGGTGCTGTGGTCGGTGCCGCTGCACTGGGCGGGCGTGCACGCCGGCATCTTGGCCAATTCGCCGGAGGCGGTGGCCCCGCACGGTCAGGCGTTGACGGCCGCCGCCGCGCACAGTCCGTTCGCCAAGGCGCTGGCGACTGCGGGACGCACCTGGCTGCGGGTGTTGGCCAACCACATCGACACCGACGAGGTGACGGCGGCGGCGCGCTCGCTGGCGCAGTTCGGGCTCACGTGGGATGCCACCCGGCTCGCGGGTCAGGCGGCGCTGCAAACGCCCGATGCCCGGGTGTCGGGGGCAATGCTGCAGCTGGCCCGCGACCTGAAGCAGACCGTTGCGGTCGACGAGGCGCCGAGCGTCGAACCGGTGAGCGCGCCGCGCGCCGCGGCGCCATCGCGGCCGGCCTCATCGCGGCTGTCCGATCGCGAACGCGAGGTCGCCGAACTGTTGCTACTCGGTATGCCCTACCGCGACATCGGCAGTCAGCTGTTCATCTCCGCGAAGACCGTCGAGCATCACGTCGCCCGCATCCGCCGTCGGCTCGGGGCGGAATCCCGTTCGGAAATGTTGTCAATGCTGCGCGCGATGCTCTCGCCGCAGGCGTAGCGTCACGCATACCCCAACCGGGCGGTTTCTCCCATGAGTGACTCATTGGGCTTGTCGATAGGCGCAACGAATCTCGCGGCGGCGCGAGAGGGACACCCCGCGGTCATCCGCGCGTCGACGTTGACGCTGTTTTCGCACCGCCCTCCGGAGGTGGGCCTCTGCGGCGGGGATTCCGGGATTTTGCTGACCGGTTTTGTCGACCGGGTCGGCGACCCGGTTCCGTTGGTCGCATCCGACCGATCCACCCACCGCGCGGAACGGCTGGTCGCCGTGGCGCTGGACGCGATGACGTATCTCGCGGGGGGCCCGGCGTCCACCGCTGCGACGACGTATCCGGCGCATTGGCGCCCGCAGATGGTCGGCGCGTTGCGTAGTGCGCTGGCGCACAAGCAGTTGGTGTCTGACGCTGTCGCTGGGTTGACTGCGCTGCAAGCTGATCCGGGCCTGCCGTCCAATGGCGTCGTCGCGCTGTGCGACTTCGGCGGAACGGGCACCAGCATCACGTTGGCCGACGCCGCGGCGGGATTCACGCCCGTGGGCGAAACCGTCCGTTACGCAGAGTTTTCCGGTGATCAGATCGACCAGGCGATCCTCACCCATGTGATGTCGGGCATCGCCGACGCGTCCGACACCGATCCGTCGGGCACCGCGATGGTCGGTTCTCTGGCGCGTCTGCGGGCCGAGTGCCGGCTGGCCAAGGAACGGCTGTCGTCGCAGACTGCGACGCCGCTGGCCGCCGACGTGTCGGGGTTCCGCTCCGATATCCGTCTCACCCGTGGGGATCTCGAGAATCTGATGCGTGGGCCCCTTCTGGGCTTGGTCGAGGTGCTGCGGGAGACGCTGCAGCGCAACGGGGTTCGGCCCGTTGCGGTGGCGACGATGGGCGGTGGAGCCGCCATACCGCTCGTCACCGAATTGCTGTCGGAGCATCTGCGGGTGCCGGTGGTCACCACGCCTGCGCCGGAGTTCACCGCCGCACGCGGCGCGGCGGTGGTGGCCGCGCGTGGGCAAATCGAAGAGACGGCAACCGCTTTCGCGCCCGCTGTGGGTTCCCCGGAGACCGCGCTGGCGTGGTCGGAAGAGCCTGTGACGGATGCCGACATCACCGAGCCATATGTCGACGACTATGCCGAGCCGACGACGGATGCCCGCCCTGATGTGGTGTTCGCCCATGAGGAGGCCGTCGAAGAGGAGTCGGCGCCGTCTCGTCGTCCGCTCGTGCTCTTCAGCCTGGCGGCATTGGCGGCGCTGCTGGCCGCAGGGGCGTTGATCTACACCTGGCGCACACCCGAAACAGCCACCACACCGGTCGAGACGTCCGCCCCGTTGGCGCCGCCGCCGGCCGTCGCTCCCCCGCCTGCCCCTGCACCTGCGCCGCCGGCGTACACCCCGCCGCCGCGTCAGCGGGTGGTGACGCAGGCGCCGGCACCCCGTCAACGGCCCGCGGCACCCAAACCCGCGCCGGCGCCCGCACCTCCGGCCTCGCCGCCGCCCGCAGCGCCGCCGCCACCGCCTCCTGTGCAACAACCGCCGCCTGCACCGCCGCCCGTGATCCCGACGACGGAGATTCCGATCATTCCGGGGCTGCCGCCGGTGACCGTGCCGGTGATCCCTGGGCTGCAGCCGCAACAGCCGGCGCAGGAGGAACAGCCTCAACAGGAGCAGCAACCACAGCAGCAACAGCAGCCGCAGGAGATCCCCCAACAGGAGGTCGGCCCCTAACGGGCGTTCCCCTAGCCGCTTGGATTTGCGGAGGGCTGCACACCGATTCGCGGCTTCGCCGTTGTTCTTACGGTCGATCCATGTTGAATCTTGGCCTGTCAATCGGCGCAACCAACTTCGCGGCAGTCCGCCCCGGACAGCGGCCGGTCGTCGCGCCCTCCGCGATGGGCGTGCTCACTGGTTTCGTCGAGCGAGTCGGCGACCCTGTTCCCTTGGTAGCGCCCGACGGCTCGACGCATCGGCCCGAGGTTTTGGTGGCCGCGGCGCTTGACGCCTTGGGTCCATGCGCCGCGGACGCCGCGGTGGCGGTGCCGGCGCATTGGCGGCCCGCGGACGTCGACGCGTTGCGCGCGGCCATGCCGGGGCGATTGCTGGTGTCCGACGCTGTTGCGGCCATGACTGCGCTGCAGGCAAATCCGGGATTGCCGACGCACGGCGTCGTCGTGCTGTGCGATTTCGGTGGCAGCGGAACGAGTATCACCCTGGCCGACGCGGCGGATGGGTTCGCGCCGATCGGCCGGACCGTGCGCTTCAGCGAATTCTCCGGCGATGAGATCGACCAGGCGATCCTGGCGAGAGTCGTCGAGGCCAGCGGCACGGACCCGTTCGGCACGGCGATGGTCGGCTCGCTGGCGCGACTGCGCGATGAGTGCCGACAGGCCAAGGAGCGGCTGTCCGAGCAGACGGCGACGGCCATCGACACCATCCGGCTGACCCGTGCGGAACTCGAAGCGATGATCGATCAGGCGCTGGCCGGGTTCCTGCTGGCGTTGGATGAGACGTTCGCGCGCAACAACATTGCTTTTGGCAGCGTGTCGGCGGTAGCGACCGTCGGTGGCGGCGCCCGGATACCGCTGATCACGCAACGGCTTTCCGAGCATCTGCGCGCCCCGGTGGTGACGCCGATGTGTCCCCAGCTTGTCGCAGCCGACGGGGCGGCGTTGATCGCGCAGCGCAGCCGTGTCGTGGAGACGGCGACGGCAGTCGCGCCCAGCGTCGATTCCGTTGTCGGGACGACGGCCATCGACACTCCTGCGCTGGCGTGGTCGGAAGTCGCCGACGAGCCGATGTTCGTCGAGGACGAGCCACGCCCGGAGCTGGTGTTTGAGGAGGCTTCATACGACGACGAAGAACAGCATCGCCGCGGCCCGTTGCTCATCTTCGGCATGGCGGCGGCGTCGGCGATGATCGCATTGGTCGCGTTCGTCTTCACCTTGTCGAGCCGTGACGCCGTCAGCCCGGTGGAGGCGGCGACGACTATTACGTCCGCACCAGCCCCTGCGGTGTCGGCGCCCACTCCAGCACCGGCGCCGGCACCGCAGGTCACCACCGTCGTGCAACGCGTCGCGCCGGCGCCGCAGCGAGTTGCGCCCACGCCGCGGTATGTGGCGCCGGCGCCGCAACATGTGGAGCCCTCGCCTGAGCCGACGCCGCAGCCGTCGCCCGAGCCGCAGCCGCAGCCGGACCCGCAACCTGAGCCAGAGCCCCAACCGCAGCCAGATCCGCAACCGCAACCCGAGCCACAGCCTGAGCCCGAGCCGCAACCGGAACCGCAACCCGAGCCAGAGCCAGACCCGCAACCGCAGCCCGAGGCTGAGCCCGAGCCCGGCACTCCACCGATCGATCCCGGCGACGGCACCGGCGGCTAAGCGACCCGTTGCAACTAAGTAGAGGATTGAGGCCACTATGTGGCCCGAATCCTCCACCTAAGCGGCCGCCAATCTACTTAGGTGAGCCTTCGTAGCGGCGTTTCCCGCCGAGATGCAACTATGAGCAGGCATCAAGCATAAGTTACCGACGGGTAACTTAGAATAAGTTACTGTTGAGTAACTTACCAATACCGGGAGGCCTGCGGGTGGACACGCAAATGCTGATCAGACTGGTCATCGGCGTACTCATGACCGCGATCGTGCTGTTCTTCGCCGCCAAGCGCATGCTGTGGCTGACCAACCTGATCCGGTCCGGCCAACCGACCAGCGACGAGCGCGGCCGCAAAGACCACCTCGCCACCCGCATCACCACGCAGATCAAAGAGGTCTTCGGGCAAACGCGCCTGCTGCGGTGGTCGATCCCCGGCATCGCCCACTTCTTCACGATGTGGGGCTTTTTCATCCTCGCGTCGGTGTACCTCGAGGCCTACGGCCTGATCTTCGATCACGACTTCCACATCCCGGTCATCGGCCGCTGGGACGTGCTGGGCTTCCTGCAGGACTTCTTCGCCGTCGCCGTGCTGCTCGGCATCATCACATTCGCGATCATCCGCGTGGTCCGCGAGCCCAAGAAGCACGGCCGCGACTCCCGCTTCTACGGCAGCCACACCGGCGGCGCCTGGCTGATCCTGTTCATGATCTTCAACGTCATCTGGACCTACGCGTTGGTTCGCGGCGCCGCGGTGAACACCGGCGCACTGCCCTACGGCGACGGCGCGTTCTTCTCCCAGTTCATGGGCTGGGTGCTGCACCCGTTGGGACACACCGCCAACGAGTGGATCGAGACCATCGCGCTGCTGGCCCACATCGCTGTGATGCTGGTGTTCCTGCTGATCGTGCTGCACTCCAAGCACCTGCACATCGGCCTGGCGCCCATCAACGTCACGTTCAAGCGGCTGCCCGACGGCCTGGGCCCGCTGCTGCCGATGGAGTACAAGGGCGAGCCGATCGACTTCGAGGATCCTGCCGAAGACGCCATATTCGGTCGCGGCAAGATCGAGGACTTCACGTGGAAGGGCTATCTGGACTTCACCACGTGCACCGAATGCGGCCGCTGCCAGTCGCAGTGTCCGGCCTGGAACACGGGTAAGCCGTTGTCTCCCAAGCTCGTCATCATGGACCTGCGCGATCACATGTTCGCCAAGGCGCCGTACTTCCTCGACGGCAAGCCCGTGCCCGAAGAGGGCGCCGAGGAGCTCACCACCGCCGAGGGCGGCTTCATCGAAACCCACCACGACGAAGAGCACCACGTGCCGGAGTCGGGCTTCGGCCGCGTCCCGATGAACAGCCCCGAGCAGGCCACCCGCCCGCTGGTCGGCACCGCTGAGCAGAAGGGTGTCATCGACCCCGACGTGCTGTGGTCGTGCACCACCTGCGGCGCCTGCGTGGAGCAGTGCCCGGTCGACATCGAGCACATCGACCACATCGTGGACATGCGCCGCTACCAGGTGATGATGGAGTCCGAGTTCCCCGGCGAGCTCGGCGTGCTGTTCAAAAACCTTGAGACCAAGGGCAATCCGTGGGGCCAGAACGCCAAAGACCGCACGAACTGGATTGACGAGGTCGACTTCGACGTGCCGGTGTTCGGCAAGGACGTCGACTCCTTCGAGGACTTCGAGTACCTGTTCTGGGTCGGCTGCGCCGGCGCCTACGAGGACCGCGCCAAGAAGACGACGAAGGCCGTCGCCGAGCTGCTCGCGACCGCGGGCGTGAAGTTCTTGGTGCTCGGCGAAGGCGAAACCTGCAACGGCGACTCCGCCCGCCGCTCCGGCAACGAGTTCCTGTTCCAGCAGCTGGCCGCCCAGAACGTCGAGACGCTCAACGAGCTGTTCGAGGGCGTCGAGCGCGTCGACCGCAAGATCGTCGTCACCTGCCCGCACTGCTTCAACACGCTGGGCCGCGAATACCCGCAGGTGGGCGGCAATTACACCGTCGTGCACCACACCCAGCTGCTCAACCGCCTGGTCCGCGACAAGAAGCTGGTGCCCGTCAGCCCCGTCAGCCAGGACGTCACCTACCACGACCCGTGCTACCTGGGCCGGCACAACAAGGAGTACACCGCGCCGCGTGAGCTTGTCGGGGCGTCGGGCGCCAAGCTGACCGAGATGCCACGGCATGCCGACCGCGGTCTGTGCTGCGGTGCCGGTGGCGCGCGGATGTGGATGGAAGAGCACATCGGCAAGCGCGTCAACCACGAACGCGTCGAAGAGGCGCTGGACACCGGCGCGTCGACGATCGCGACGGGCTGCCCGTTCTGCCGGGTGATGATGACCGACGGCGTCGACGACGTCGCGGCGGCCAACGATCTGCCGAAGGCCGAGGTGCTCGACGTGGCGCAGCTGCTGCTCGGCGCGCTGGACAAGAGCACGGTCACGCTGCCGCCCAAGGGTGCCGCCGCCGAGGCCGCCGCCGCCAAGGCCGCGAAGGCTGAGGCCGCTCCGGCACCCGCGAAGGCCCCGGCCGAAGCGGAGCCGGAACCGGTCGAAGCCAAGACCGAGGCCCCGGTCGAGACCAAGGCGGTCACGGGGTTGGGCATCGCCGGCGGCGCCAAGCGACCCGGCGCCAAGAAGGCCGCTCCCGCGGCCGAGGCATCTGCGCCTGCGGCACCTGCCAAGGGGCTGGGTCTGGCTGCCGGGGCCAAGCGCCCAGGCGCCGCGAAGGCTGCGCCGACGGCCGAAAGCGCGCCTGCTGCCGAAACCGCCTCTGCGCCTGCGGCACCCGCGAAAGGCCTCGGCATCGCCGCCGGCGCCAAGCGGCCGGGCGCGAAGAAGACGGCCGCGGCACCCGCCGAAACACCTGCCGAAAAGCCTGCGGAGGCACCCGCGGCGGAAGCCAAGGCCGAGCCGCCAGTGAAGGGCCTGGGCATCGCCGCCGGCGCACGTCGGCCGGGCGCGAAGAAGGCGCCGGCCGCCCCGCAACCCGCCGCGGCGGAGCCGCCGTCCACCGCTAGCGAACCCGAGTCCACGGCGGTCGAGCCCAAACCCGCCGCGAGCACCGATGACAATGGCGAGAAGCCGCAGCCGCCGGTCAAGGGGCTGGGCATCGCGCGGGGCGCGAGACCGCCTGGCAAACGTTAACCGGACGTTCGTGCAAATTCAGTGGACGACGATGAGACCATGGTGAACGTGTCCACCCATCAGCTGCCGTGGCAGACCACGAGCCACCACCCGCGACAGCGCACGTTCACGCAGTCGACCAAACTGCAGGACGTCCTGTACGAGATCCGTGGCCCGGTGCACGAGCATGCCGGGCGGTTGGAGGCTGAGGGCCACCGGATCCTCAAGCTGAACATCGGCAATCCCGCCCCGTTCGGCTTCGAGGCGCCCGATGTCATCATGCGCGACATCATTCAGGCGCTGCCGTACGCGCAGGGGTATTCGGACTCCAAGGGCATCCTGCCGGCGCGACGGGCGGTGTTCACCCGCTACGAGCTCGTCGACGGTTTCCCGAAGTTCGACGTCGACGACGTCTTCCTCGGCAACGGCGTCTCCGAACTGATCACCATGACGCTGCAGGCGTTGTTGGACAACGGCGATCAGGTGCTGATCCCCGCGCCGGACTACCCGCTGTGGACGGCGTCGACGTCACTGGCGGGCGGCACGCCCGTGCACTACCTGTGCGATGAGACCCAAGGCTGGCAGCCCGATATCGCCGACATGGAGTCCAAGATCACCGAACGCACCAAGGCGATCGTGGTGATCAACCCGAACAACCCGACCGGCGCGGTGTACAGCCGCGAAATCCTCGAGCAGATCGCGGATTTGGCGCGTAAGCATCAGCTGCTGCTGCTCGCCGACGAGATCTACGACAAGATCCTCTACGACGACGCCAAACACATCGCGATGGCGTCCGTTGCGCCAGATGTGTTGACGCTGACCTACAACGGGCTGTCCAAGGCATATCGCGTGGCCGGCTACCGGTCGGGCTGGCTGATCATCACCGGGCCGAAGGAGCACGCGACCAGCTTCATCGAGGGCATCAGCTTGCTGGCCAATATGCGGCTGTGCCCGAATGTGCCTGCGCAGCATGCGATTCAGGTGGCGCTCGGCGGGCATCAGAGCATCGATGACCTGGTGCTGCCGGGCGGGCGACTGCGCGAGCAACGCGACGTGGCGTGGGAGAAGCTCAACGAGATCCCGGGGGTGTCGTGCGTCAAGCCGCAGGGCGCGTTGTATGCGTTCCCGCGGTTGGATCCCGAGGTCTACGACATCGTCGACGACGAGCAGCTGGTGCTCGATCTGCTGTTGCAGGAGAAGATCCTCGTCACGCAGGGCACCGGATTCAATTGGCCTGCACCGGATCACCTGCGCATCGTCACGCTGCCGTGGGCGCGTGACCTGGCCGCCGCGATCGAGCGGCTGGGCAACTTCCTGGTCAGCTACCGGCAATGAGGTCGTCACACGACGACTGAGTGTCGAGTGTGCAATCACTGCGTCGAGTGTGCAGTGACTGCGGGATTTTTCGAGTTTCGGCGCAGTGGCCGCACACTGAACGCAGTGAACGCACAGTCGATGCGACGACCCTGCAGCTTCGCCCCTTACCCTTGCCGGGTGACGCACTCGCACGCCCACTCGCACTCGCTGGACGGCCCGGCCCCGCTCGGCC
Organism: Mycobacterium hubeiense; assembly: GCF_002838065.1. Lineage (GTDB taxonomy): Bacteria > Actinomycetota > Actinomycetes > Mycobacteriales > Mycobacteriaceae > Mycobacterium > Mycobacterium hubeiense. The sequence continues at coordinate 120,099 of NZ_PIZU01000002.1, forward strand.
CGCTGGCCGCCAGGATCGTCGTCGGCCTGCTGATCGCCATCGGCATCGCCGTCATCGCCGGCGCCGCCCTGCTATGGCCCAGCCAGCAGAAGGTCGACATCCCGCTGCCGTTTCAGAACGCCGCCGGCGGGGCCGTCACCACCGAAGCCGGCCACGTCCTTTCCAGCAGCCTGGCCACCTGCGGCAGCCCGTCCGTCGGCGCAGTGCTGACCGACGACCCTCTGCCCGCCCAGGGCGACGGCGCGCAGTGCGTGCAGACGCTCATCGCCATCGACTCCGGCCCCAACAAGGGCGCCAACACTGTCCTCGAGTTCAGCGGCGGCCCCGGCCAGCCCCAGCTTGTCGCCGGCGACGATATTCGCCTCAGCCGCCAGGTCGATCAGGCCGGCACCACCACCTACGCGTTCTACGACTACGAACGCGCCTGGCCCCTGGTCATGCTGGCGCTGGTGTTCGCCGTGGTGATCGTCGCGGTCGCACGGTGGCGCGGGCTGCGCGCGCTCGTCGGCATCGTCGTCGCATTCGCCGTGCTGGTGATCTTCCTGCTACCCGCCCTGCGCGACGGCGCTGCCGCCATCCCCGTCGCGTTGGTCGCCTCCGCGGCCATCCTCTACGCCGTCATCTACCTCGCCCACGGCGTCAGCCTGCGCACCAGCGCGGCGCTGCTCGGCACGCTCACCTCGCTGGGCCTGGCCGCCGTATTATCCTGGATCGCAATCAAATTCGCCCACCTGACCGGGCTGTCGGAAGATCAGAACAACGAAGTCGCCGCGTATCTCGGCAATGTATCGATCACGGGGCTGCTGCTGGCCGGGTTCATCATCGGCTCGCTCGGTGTGCTCAACGACGTCACCGTCACGCAGGCGTCGACGGTGTTCGAGCTGGCCGAGATCGAAGGCGCCACACGGCGAAAGATCTTCACCGGGGCCATGCGCGTCGGCCGCGACCACATCGCCAGCACCGTCTACACGCTGGTGCTGGCCTATGCCGGTAGCGCGCTGCCGCTGCTGCTGTTGTTCAGCGTGGCCAATCGGTCGCTGGGTGACGTGTTGACGAGCGAGAGCGTGGCCATCGAGATCGCGCGCTCCGCGGTCGGCGGCATCGCGCTCGCGCTGTCGGTGCCGCTGACTACGGGCATCGCCGCGGTGCTGGCAACACCGAAATCCGTTACCGCTCCAGTAGTTCGAGCAGATAGGCGCCGTATCCCGACTTGAGCAGGGTGTGCGCTCGCGCGGCCAGCTGGTCGTCGTCGATGAAGCCGACGCGCCAGGCCACTTCCTCCGGCACGCTGATCTTGAGGCCCTGCCGACGCTCGATGGTGCGGACGTAATCGGCGGCGTCCAGCAGTGAGTCAAAGGTGCCGGTGTCCAGCCACGCGGTGCCACGCGCCAACACCTCGACGGAAAGCCGACCCTGGTTCAGGTAGATCTGGTTGATTTCGGTGATCTCGTACTCGCCGCGGGCCGACTTCTCAAGGGAGCGGGCTATTTCCACCACGTCGTTGTCGTAGAAGTACAGCCCCGGAACGGCGTAGTGCGACTTCGGCGTCGCGGGCTTCTCTTCCAGCGACAGCGCGGTGCCGTCGGCCCCGAATTCCACCACTCCGTAGGCCGATGGGTTGGCCACCCAGTAGGCGAAAATCGCTCCGCCGCTGACGTTTTGGAATCTCCGCAAGCTGGTGCCAAGCCCTGGCCCGTAGAAGATGTTGTCGCCCAACACCAATGCTACCGAGTCGTTCCCGATGTGGGACGCCCCGATCACGAAAGCCTGTGCCAGCCCGTCGGGCGCGGGCTGCACCGCATAACTGATGTCGATGCCGAAAGCCGAACCGTCGCCGAGCAATCGGTGAAAGCTCGGCGCGTCGTCGGGCGTGGTGATCACCTGGATATCGCGGATGCCGGCCATCATCAACGTGGACAGCGGGTAATAGATCAGCGGCTTGTCGTACACCGGCACCAACTGCTTGGACACGCCCATCGTGATCGGGTACAGCCGCGTCCCCGATCCACCCGCCAGGATGATGCCCCGCATCAGCCCATCAAATCCTCTTCGGTGAGGTCGGTGGCGGCCAGCGCGGACTCCAGATCCGGATGCCGGAACACCGACGTCACGTGGTCCTGCACGACGCGAAACGCCGACGCCATCGGGGTGGTCTGGCCGTCGGCGGAGGTCACCTGCTGCTCGACGACGACCACGCCGTCGTGCACGTACATCCGGCCCGGCTCGGCCTTGATCCCGGCCGACTGGGCCCACTCCAGCAGGGCGGTATGACCCTGCGCGGCGCCGTTGGCGTCGCCCACCTCGATATCGTCGCTGGACAACCGGACCAGCGTGTCGAAGTCCCGCTCGTTGAGCGCGTCATGCCAGGCGAGAACGGTGGCCATCTCCGAAGTCGTCATGCTGGCAAGGTACGCCACTCAGAACGGCGTGCGCTCCAACCAGTCATCCCAGATGGCGTTGTCGCCGAAAACCTCGATGCCGGCCTCCGCACCAGAGCGCCGCCGCGTGATCGTCAGCAGCAGGTCCTTGGCCGGGCCCCGCAGCGCCACATCGCCCTTCGCGTGCGCATGCGACCAGTCCAGGCCTTCCTCGTCGCTGGTGATCTGCCATTCGCCGATGCCGCCGAGGTTGTCGTCGGTGGCGTGCAGATGCAGCGTCTTGCCCAGTTCCAGCGGGCGCTGGCCGCGCCGCTTGGTCTCGATGGCGACGCGTTCGATCCATTCGCTGATGGCGTCGGCGGCCAGTTCGGACGGCAGGTCGTAGTCGGCGCCCAGGGCCAGCGCGGCGTCGGCGCGATGCACCACGACCTCATGCACGCGCCGGCGGATCCACCAGCCCGCCGGGCGCGGGCCCAGGAACGTCCACACCCTCGCGTCGGAGCCAACGTGATCGACCGCCCGGATGACCAGCTCGGCGCCGTCGTTCAGCCAGTCGATCGCCGCGTCGGGGTCGTCGGGCGGTTTGCCCTCGGGCACCTCACGCGGGTCGGGCGCTTCGGAGAGCCGGTGCGCGACAATCTGTGCGGCCCAGCGATTCCCGCGCCCGACATGACGGAACAACTGTTTGAGCGTCCAGTCGGGGCAGGTCGGGACGGGCGTCGTCGGATCGGCCGTCCGGATGAGCTCGCCGAACGCTCGGGTCTGCTCGAGCAGTGCCGCTCGGAAATCCACGTCACGAACTTACAGCCGCGCGCGCCTTCCCGAGTGCGATCGGCAGCGTCGACCACCCATGCAGCACCCGGGTTTCGCGCCGGGCGCCCTCACCGGCCAGCCGCGCGTCGGGGAAGCGCTCGAAGAATGTGCGCAATCCGACTTCGCCTTCCGCGCGCGCCAGCGCCGCACCCAGGCAGAAGTGCCGTCCACCGGAGAACGACAGGTGCCGGCCGGCGTTGGCGCGTTCGATGTCGAAGCGATGGGGGTCGTCGAACACCTTGGGGTCGCGGTTGGCGCCGGCCAGGTGAATGATGACCAGCTCGTCTTGCCGCACGGGCGTACCGGCGATCTTAGTGTCCGTGCCCGCGATCCGCGCGGTCACCTGTACCGGCGAATCCAGCCGCAGGATCTCCTCGACGGCGTTGGGCCACAGCTCGGGGCGGGCAGCGAGCGTATCGAGATGCTCGGGCGCGTCGAGCAGCATCCTGATCCCGTTGCCGAGCAGGTTCACCGTCGTCTCGAAGCCGGCCGCCAGCACGAGGCCGGCCAGCGCCTGCAGTTCGCGTTCGTTGAGCGGTTCGTCGTTGTTTTCGTTGGCCACCAGCATCTGGCTCATCAGGTCGTCGCCCGGGTTGCGGCGCAGCTCCCGCAAGTGTGCGGTCAGCCAGCCCTGGAACCCGACGATGCCCTGATGCACCTGCTTGTACTGTCGCCAGGTCAGCCCGAAATCCAGGCTGGGCGCGGCGAGTTCGCCGTAGTGCAGGATGCTCGGACGCGCGTCGTAGGGAACGCCGAGGATGTCGCCGATGATCGCGACGGGCAGCTGCGAGCAGTACCGCTCGACCACGTCGACGACGGTGTCGCCCTCGATGTCGTCGAGCAGTTCGTTGGCGGTTTTCTCGACCCCATCCCGTAGCTTCGCCACCGCGCGCGGGGTGAACACCGACGACACCAGCTTGCGGTAGCGGGTGTGGTCGGGCGGGTCGACGGCCAGCAGCGACGGCGGTTCGATCGGGTGCAGCAGCCCGGTGTCGGTTTTCTCGACGACCCAGCGCAGCGGCCGGGGCAGCCCGTCACCGCCCGCAGAGGTGACGAGGAAGTCATCGGAGCGCAGCAATTCGGCCGCGACGGCGTGGTCGAACGTCAGCAGGCCCAGCATGCTGCGGATCATCGGGCCGCGGCCGCGCAGCTCATCGGCGAAGGCGGCCTGGTTGTCCTTCACCGTCGGGTCGGCGATCAGGCGTGCCTGCGGGTCGCCGCGACGGGCTCCGTACGCCGCGAGGCCGCGAACCACTCCGTGCAGGGCCAGCCAACGGATGCGTTGCCTCATGTTTTGAGCGTACGACCGCGCCCGCTGTTCTACAAGTGTCAAACAGTGGCCCGGCCGAGCGCGTACACCCGCCAGCCGGCGTCGTGCCACCGCGCGGCGTCGAGGCAATTGCGGCCGTCGACAACGACTTTGGCGCGCACGGTGTCGGCCAGCTCGGCGGGATCCAGCTCGACGAACTCGCGCCATTCGGTGAGCACCAGCACCGCGTCGGCCCGCTCGCAGGCCTCGACGACCGACGTCGAGTAGTTCAGCGTCGGGAAGAGTTTTTGGGAGTTCTCCAGCGCCTTGGGGTCGTAGACGTTGACGGTCGCCCCGTTGAGCTGCAGCATGCCGGCCACGTTGAGCGCGGGCGAGTCACGCACATCGTCGGACTCGGGTTTGAAGGCCGCGCCCAGCACGGCGATGTTGGCGCCCAGCAGCGAGCCGCCGCACGCCTTGGTGGCCAGTTCGACCATCCGGGTGCGACGGCGCATGTTGATGCTGTCGACCTCGCGCAGGAATGTCAGCGCATGGTTGGCGCCGAGCTCGCCGGCGCGCGCCATGAACGCGCGGATGTCCTTGGGCAGGCAGCCGCCGCCGAAGCCGAGGCCGGCGTTGAGGAAGCGACGGCCGATGCGGGGGTCGTAGCCCAGCGCGTCGGCAAGCAGGGTGACGTCGGCGTCGACGGCCTCGCACACCTCCGATATCGCGTTGATGAACGAGATCTTGGTGGCCAGAAAGGCATTCGCGGACACCTTGACCAGCTCGGCGGTCTGCAGATCGGTGACCAGGAACGGCACACCTTGATCGAGCAGCGGGGCATAGAGTTCGCGGACGGCTGCTTCGGCGCGTGTCGAATCTCGTTGCACGCCAAGGACGATGCGGTCGGGGTGCAGGGTGTCGTGGACGGCGAAGCCTTCGCGCAGGAATTCGGGGTTCCAGGCGATTTCGACGTCGTGGGACGCTAGCTTGCGCGCCCGCTCAGCGAGTTCGGCGGCGGTGCCGACGGGCACGGTGGACTTGCCGACGATGATTGCAGAGCGCTTCAGCCGCGGGACGAGCGTGTCGATGACGGCGTGCACGTGGCGAAGGTCGGCGCCGTAATCGCCCTTCTTCTGGGGGGTTCCGACGCCGAGGAAGTGCACATCGGCGTGCTCGGCGGCGTCGTCGTAGTCGGTGGTGAAGCGCAGCCGGCCCGCAGAGAGGTTGCCGTTGAGGACTTTTCGCAGCCCCGGCTCGTAGAACGGGATGTCACCCGCCGCGAGCTTGGCCACCTTGCCGGGGTCGATGTCGACGCCGACTACCTCGTGGCCCAGTTCGGCCATGCCGGCGGCGTGGGTTGCGCCGAGGTAGCCGGTGCCGAATACGGTGCATCGCATACTGCCTCTATAGGCAGGCGGAATGAGCTAACCGCTACGCGACACTGAGCGCCAGACCAACGGCAGATGAACCACAAACGCCCCATCAATCCGAAGATTGATGGGGCGTTGCGAGAGTCTGGGTTAGACGACCGTTACGCCGGTTGCCTGCGGACCCTTGGCTCCTTGCTCGACCTCGAACTGAACCCGCTGGTTCTCTTCGAGAGAGCGGTAGCCGCTCCCGCCGATTTCGGAGTAGTGGACGAACACGTCTTCCGCGCCGCCGTCAGGAGCGATAAAGCCAAAGCCCTTGTCGCTGTTGAACCACTTCACAGTTCCCTGTGTCATACAAATAACTTCTCTCATTTTCAGTGGATGTCAGGAAAACATCCACGTCAACCATATCACGGTCGAATTTTTTTCAATCTCGCCCGTGGGGCCGCACCCTGGCCCCTCGAGTGTGCGGCCACCGCGTCGAGTGTGAACCCACGACGCCATACGCCGACAAATCCCGCGGTCAGTGCACACTCGACGCGGTCAGTGCACACTCGACGAGCTGCCCGGCGAAACCGACGCAATGGTTGCGAAATGCCTTACGAGAGCGACCATTTCGTCGATCTCGCGACGGGCTAATTCTCGCAGAACACCAGGAAGCAGTTGCCTCCGCCCGAGCCGCCGCGCGAACCACCGCGGTCGTAGTCACCTGAGCCTGAGCCTGAACCCGATCGCGGCCATTCGCTATCCGAACCCGAGCCGCTACCCGAGCCCGGGTACTGCGGGCCCTGCGGATAATCCGGATAGTCGGGCCGCTGGGGGTACTGCGGGTACTCCGGCTCGTCGGGCTCCTGCCACGGCGGAGTCCACGGCGGGCGGGCCGGCGGATCATCGTCCTGCCACGGCGGCCGGAAGATCGGCGGCTGCGGCCGCGGCGCCACGATGACCGGCGGCGGGTAGTACGGCCGCGGCTGGTACACCCCCGGCGGGGTGAAGATCGGCGCGGGTGCCGGCTGCACCTGGACCGGCGGGGCCGGCGGCGGTGCCGCCGGAGCGGGCGCGGGAGCAGGCGGAGGCGCGGCGGGCGGAGGCGCGGGAGCGGGCGCCTTCGGCGCAGGTGCCGGTGCCTGCTCGACGTAGACGGTGCGCGGCGGCGCGGCGGGCGCTTGCTGCACCACCGGGATGGGCGCCTTGATGGTCTCAGGCGGTGGCGCCGCGGGCGGCGGTGCGACCGGTGCCGCTTCTCGCACCGGCGGCAGCGGGGCGGGCGCCTCGGAGCTCGGCACGATTGCGGCCTCGCCTGGGGCCGGCCGCTGGTCGACCGTCGGCCGGATGCTCACCGCGAGCGAAATCACAAGAGCCACAACGCCTACCACGAAGATCGACGTGAGTGCGCTGCCGACGAGCAGGAACGGCTTGCTGCCCTCGTCGATCGGCTCTTCGTCGGTGACCGGATCGAAGTCGGCCACCGGCTCGGCACCGACGGGCGCCAACTGGGTGGCCGCGCCGGCCAGCCCGGCGTAGGCACTGCCCGCGGTGGTCCCGTCGTCGGGATCCAGCGAGTAAGCCAGGCCGACGGTGGTGGCCTCGAGCGCCGGGGCATTCGCCGAAGCCAAAGCGGCGCCGCGGGCCAACGCGAGTTCGGGCTCCTCGGGCGCACTCACCGGCAGCGACACGAGGTGCTCGAGGTGCGCTTTGACGGAGCTGACGTCGACGCCCGAGCCGACGATGAACATGCACTGCGGTCGCGGTTCCTGCGCGTCGACGGCCGCGGCCATCTCGGTGAGGACGGCCATCGCGTCCTCGCTGTGCAGCGTGCGGCTGAGCACCTTGACGACCGACCCGTCGTCGGTCTGAACCACCGACAGCGTCGCGGTGTCGCGGTCGATGAACAGCAGCGCGGTGGTGTCGTAACCGACCGCGCGTCCGACCGCCTGGGCCAGGGCCGCGGCGGCGTGGGTTTCCGAAACGAGCATCACATCGTCGATGCCGCGGGCGGCCAGCGCGTCGCGCAGCTGCGACGCCTCGGTGTGATCACTCCATGTGACGCCGATGGACTTCAGATAGTGTCCGCCCGCCTCGGCGGACTCCTTGGTGCCGAGCACGGCGGCGATGACTTGTTCGGCCGCGCTCGACGTTGCCGAGCCCTCGACTGCAGAGATGTCGAAGACATCATGATCGACCGTGACACCGTCGGCTTTTTCGCCTTCGACCAGCACCATCCGGACCGTCGTAGGTGTCATCGACACACCTAATACGATCTCCACCGATCCTCCAATTGAGTTTGCTACGCTGCCTAGCCCGTCCTTGCACACCCATCTCGCACAAGCCAACAACTAGTACTTCATCGTCGCAACCAGCTCCGTCGTTACAAACGACGGCATTAGCTGATGGCTTCCGTCTTTAGACCCTACTCGGATAGACGGACAATCGCGCCGGCCAGTTCAATATCCAACGGGCTCTGCGGGATCAGCCCTCTTCAGCTGCCTCGGGTTGACGCCCGAGAGCGTCGAAAGATCCGAAGGATGAGGGCCGACGCGACGGCGTGTACCCGTGGACGCCCTCGGCGTAGGCGGTCTCGGCGTGCTGGGTGAAGTCGACGCCGGTGGTCTCGTCCTCGGCGCTGACCCTGAAGCCCATGATGCGGTCGATCACCTTGGCGATGGCATAGGACACGGTGAAGGCATACACCGCGACGACGACCGCCGCGAGCGCCTGCTTTCCGAGCTGGGCCAGCCCGCCGCCATAGAAGAGGCCCTCGGCGCCGCCGGTCATCACCGCGGTGGCGAGGAAGCCGATCAGCAGCACGCCGACGACGCCGCCGACAAAGTGCACGCCGACCACATCGAGCGAGTCGTCGTAGCCGAACCGGAACTTCAACCCGATCGCGAACGAGCAGACGATGCCCGCCGCCAGCCCGACGATCGCGGCGCCCAGCGTGTTCACCGTGCCGCAGGACGGCGTGATCGCGACGAGGCCGGCGACCACACCCGACGCCGCGCCGAACGTCGTCGGCTTGCCGTCGCGGATGCGCTCCACCGACAGCCAGCCCAGCATGCCGAGGCAGCCCGCGACGAGCGTGTTGAGGAAGACCGCGGCGGCCGTGCCGTTGGCGGCCAGCGCGGACCCGGCGTTGAACCCGAACCAGCCGAACCACAGCAGCCCGACGCCGAGCAACACGAACGGCAGGTTGTGCGGGCGCATGGCGTCCTTCTTGAAGCCGATGCGGGGGCCGAGCACCAGAGCCAGGGCGAGCGCCGACGAGCCGGACACGATCTCGACGACGAGGCCGCCGGCGTAGTCGAGCACGCCGAGTTCGAAGAGCCAGCCGCCGGGACCCCAGACCCAGTGCGCCACAACGGCATACACCGCGACGGCCCAGATCGGCACGAACGTCATCCAGGCGGCGAATTTCGCGCGGTCGGCGATGGCACCGCTGACCAGGGCGGCGGTGATGATCGCGAAGGTGAGCTGGAAGGTGGCGAAGAGCAGCTCGGGCACGGTGCCGCGCGCGGTGGTCGGGTCGATGCCGAGCATGCCGAAGTGGGCGAGGTTGCCGATCAGCCCGCCGGCGGCGTCCTCGGAGAAGGCGACGGTGTAGCCGAGCAGCAGCCAGGCCACCGTGCACAGCGGGATGGTGATGAAGCTCATCATGATCATGTTGAGCACGCCGGTGGTGCGGACCATGCCGCCGTAGAAGATGGCCAGGCCGGGCGTCATGAGCAGGACAAGGGCGGTGGCGGCGAGCAGCCAGGCGGTGGCGGCAGGATCGATCGCGTCCAATTCGGGCTCCCTCCAGGATCGGAGACGAGCATGTCGGCCGTGCGTTTCGGGGATGTTTCGGCGGCGTTACCGAATGCTCACCGCGCTGTCGTCGCGCCTAGGACTTGAGGAAGTTCTGGTACGAGCGCGACGGCGTCGGCCCGCGCTGGCCCTGGTATTTCGAGCCGGCCTTGGCGCTGCCGTAGGGATGCTCGGCGGGGCTGGTCAGCCGCAGCAGGCAGAGTTGGCCGATCTTCATGCCGGGCCACAGCGTGATGGGCAGGTTGGCGACGTTGGACAGCTCGAGGGTGATGTGGCCGGAAAAGCCGGGGTCGATGAAGCCGGCCGTCGAGTGGGTCAGCAGGCCGAGGCGGCCCAGCGACGACTTGCCTTCGAGGCGGCCGGCGAGGTCGTCGGGCAGGGTGCACAGTTCCAGCGTCGAGCCGAGCACGAATTCGCCGGGATGCAGCACGAACGGCTCGCCCGGATCGGGCTGGACGAGGCTGGTGAGCTCGTCCTGCTGAATGCTCGGGTCGATGTGGGTGTAGCGGGTGTTGTTGAAGACGCGGAACAGGTTGTCCAGGCGGACGTCGACGCTCGATGGCTGAACCAGGCTGTCGTCGAACGGCTCGATGCGCAGCCGCTCGGCGGCGATTTCAGCCCGGATATCACGATCGGAGAGCAGCACTCGATGAGAGTATCGGCTGAGGCTGCTAATCTCCGTGATCACTGATGCCAGTCAGAACGCCGATGTAGTTCAATGGCAGAACATCAGCTTCCCAAGCTGAATACGCGGGTTCGATTCCCGTCATCGGCTCCACTGCACCGACTTACTTGCAGAGCCCTTCGATTCGCTCGGTCTCGGCCTGCGCCTTCTGCAGCAAGCCAGCTTGGTCTGGCGCGTTGTTGTCGATGCCTGCCAGTGCGTTCACCGTTACCGTCTGCACATTTCTGAAACACGTTTCAGTGTCGATATCCTGGACGTACACATTCTGTTTCACTGAATAGCGTGAACAGGAACATGACAGGAGAGGTAGCGCGATAAAATCCCTGTTGACTAGCTATTCAGCTTCGAAGACCGTCGGACCATCGACAGTTCGAACTTTGCCAGTTGTAATATTTTGAATATTACGATCCGTAGTGTTTTTAGCCTCAAAAGGCCCTCGTTCGCGACGGCATGAGCTCGCTGCGCATCTTCGGCTAACCATTTGGTCGGGATCAGAATGAGCGACTGGCGACCGTCAAACCTGAGAATGCGGGGTTCGGTCCCGGCATTGCTCCGATTAATCGATCCGGATGACGTACGTCCCGTCTTCGTCGCGCTCGACCTGTCCGCTGTCGGTGTTGACCCAGACCACTGGAGCGTCCTGCGCGCCGAGATAGGCGTTGCGGATAGCCCCGCCCCCGGGCTGCAGGTAGACGTTCCACGGCCCTTCCGGACCCGCGAGCGTAGAGAGCGTCGCGACCACTTCTCCATTGGCGCGGCGGACCGCCAGGATGTGCCCGTTCGCCTCTCGCTCGTCCATCTCGTCGTCTTCGTCAGCCTCGATGGCCCACGCGTCGTCCACAGTCAGCTCGTCGTCATGCATGCGCCTCACAGTAGTGGCCTCGGGTGTCCTCCTCGGGTCGTGAAATGAATCCAAACCGATCATCTCGATCGAATCTTCTCGCTACACTCCCTCGCGATTGACGAAGCCGTCAGAAGGTTCCGCGGATGAGATTGTGGGATGGCGAGCGCGCTCTGACCCCGCGCACCGTGCTGCACGAAAAGACCCTCACGACAAGCGGTTTGGCCTTTCGATACCCGACCGAACAAGTGGACGCAGAGACTGATTGGTGCTGCGTCGATGACACCCTGCACTTCATCTCCGTGCATCGTCGCGCATAGCTGCGATCGATGGAGTTCGAGGTCGACTGGGGCCAATCCGGCCGGACCCTCCTGAATGCGGGCGACATTTGGGTGATCCCCGCGGGGCAGCGGTGCTCGGCGCTGGTGCGCGGGGACACCATGAGCTACTGCCAGATCGCCATCCCGGACCGAGCCATCGACACCACGCCGTTGGTTCCCCGGATCAACCATTGGGACCCGCTGATACACCAACTGGTCGAAAAGCTGCACACCGTCGCACGGCTGCTCAAAGACTCTGCGGCAGAGACGTTTCGGCTCTTGGTCGCCGACTCGTACTCAGCGGCGCCGCCACGACGTAAGGAGCGTTGTCGTCGCACTCTCTACGCCGCCACTCGGTCGCTGGTTGTCGCGTACCTCGAGGACGGTCTCGACTCACAGATCACACTGGAATCGCTTGCACGGCTGGCCGATATGTCTGTCAGCAACTTCATCACGGCGTTTCGCGCGGCCTTTCATACCACCCCGTATCAGTTTCTGCTGGACCGGCGGATCGATCGCGCCAAGACCCTGCTGTTGGCGACCAAACAATCCATCACCGACATCGGCACCTCCGTCGGGTTCTCGACTCCGAACCACTTCGCCACCGCTTTCAGGCGCCGCGTCGGGGTCTCGCCGCGCGAATACCGCGCGAGCCGCTGAGCGCCGGCGACACCGACAGTGCAGGCGACAGCGAGCAACGGCCCTTACCGCGACGCGCGGATCACCTGCACCAGGTTGAATTGCCACCGCTCGAAAAGCTTGAAGCCCAAGCTGTTTGGCACAGCGAAGGCGGGCGTATTCCCGAACTGCGGGCCCGGCGGCAGCGGCGACCCCACCTCGTGCTGCGGCCTCGTCTCATCGGCTTGGGTGATGATCCACACGTCGCGGCAGTGGTGGAGCGGCCCGACGCTGGCCTCCGGGATGAGGTTGGTGTCGAACACCGCGTTGCGCTCCGTCGCGCGTTGCCAGAGGCTGACATCGATCAGCTTGCGGTAGGCGTCGGGCCGCGCCGCCATCAACGGGCGCATCGGCGCCGGGTGAAACGTCACCGTGTCATTGACAAGAAGGCAATCACCGGGCGCCGCCTTTGCGGTGATCAGATCGGCCACTTGGCTGTAGTCCATCCCGTACTTCGCATACGGACTCTGCTGCACCAGAAGATAATTCGGCGCCGCAGCCATCGCCATCACGCCGACGACGACGGCCGCCATCCACGGCACAGTGGCCACCGCGCCGACGCAGACACCCAACACCAGCGCCATCGCGGGCGCGGTGAAGGACATGTAGCGCGGGGTGTACACCGAATCCGCCACCGCCGACCACATCACGATCAGTCCTGTCGGTACCGCAAGCCACGCGATCGCCAACACGAGGAGCTGACGATCACCACCCACCAACCGTCGGGAAGTAAAGCGCCACACCGCAATCGCCGCCGCCACGACGAGCGCGGAGACCGCCAGGAACAGCGGGCTTCTGTCGAAATACTGTTGGACGGCGACGTCTTCGATCGTCCGCCGACCGATCGGTGTGATCCAGCTGATCTGCTGCACTTGATCCGTGACGATGCGCACGAACGGCGCCACCGCGCCGAGGGCCAGCATCGAGGTAATCGTGAAGGGCACCAACGCCGGTCGCATGCGGTGGAAAAGCAGGACGAAGACGACGTGCGCGATCCACAGCAACGCCAGATAGACGGAGAGCAAGATCGACAGCACCAGCACAACGCCGTAAACAGCCCACCGCCACCCGCCACCGCGCCGCGCCGCATACACCAGGGCTACCGTCAGCCAGACAGCGGCCATCATCGTCAGGGCGTACGGCCGTGCCTCGATGCCCGCCCACGTCGACCTCGGCAGGATGGCGCAAATGACGCCCGCTGCCACTCCCACAGTGCGCGACGAAAAGTGCTTGCCCAGCACGACAATTCCGGCCGCGGCTGTGCCGATCGCCAGCCCGCTGGGCGCGCGCGACCAGAACTCGGTCGGCGGGAAGATCTGGAACCAGCCGTGCATGAGCATGTAGTAGAGCCCGTGCACGGCGTCGACGTGGCCCAGCATCTCCCACAGCTGCCCTAACGAACGGCTGTAGGCGGCGGAGATCGTCGCGGCCTCGTCGTACCAGAACGACGGGCGTGCAGCGCCGGCCAGGCTGACCGCAGCGCCGAGCAGCCCGACGGCCAGCGGATCCAGCAGCCTGCCCGCGGCGGGACGAATGCGAATCGCTACCAGACGCGTATGTAGTCGATCAGCATCGCCGCCGGGAACTGTCCCAGGTTGGGATCACCGCCGCCGGGGCCGCCGACCGCGAGGGTGAACATGGGCGACATCCAGTAGCCGGGATTGTTGAATGGCCAGCGCAAGTCGCCGGGCCGTCCGGAAACCGGGATGGGCTTCGGCGGCACACTGAAGTACGGCTCCGCACCGTCCACGTAGTCGCGCCAGAACTTGAAACCGTCCTCGTCCCAACGCATTCGCCAGGTATGCCAGGCATTGTCGACCATTCCCGGAATCGACTTGCCCTCCCACGTCTTCCCGTTGGATGCCGCGTGGACGGTGGTGCCCGGAGGCCACTGCCCATTGCCGTACCACTCGAAGACGTCGACCTCACCGTCGGGCAGCGGATCCTCGTTCACCGCCCAGAACGCCGGCCAGCAGCCGGGAGTCAGGCAGTCCAGCTTGACTCGCGCTTCCCACGTGGTGTTGATCATCCCGCGCCAATTGCCACGCAGTTTGCCGCTGTAGTACCGGCCGTCCATATCTCGCGTGGCGAGCAGGACGAGATTGCCGTTGCCGTCCTGAAAGACGTTTCGACGATCATCGCGATATAGCCCCTGCACCGGCGGGTACACGTCGTCCTGCCAGCTCTGCACGGTCCACTTCGAGTAATCCGGCGGCGCGCCGGCCGGGCCGTCGAACTCGTCGTGGAAAAGATACGACCCCGGAGTGGCCTCAGGCGCCGTCGGCGGCGGCACACGGTCCACCGGCGAGGCATTGGCCCGGGTGTCCGGCAGGGAGATCGCGGCTGCCAGCACGCCGATCCCGGTCATCAACATCATGCTGCGACGATCGAATTCAGGCACACGCAGACCTTAACGGCCCGACTTCTGGACTGTGCGCCTTTCCCCGAGGCAAAGTTCCGTGCCGCAGGTCAGGCGACGAATTCAGCGGACGTATACCTCGTCGCCGTCGGGATACCCGCCACCTTTGGTGGTGATGTGGACGTGGTCATAGTGGCCGTAGCCGCCCGCTCGCGAGCCGCTAGGCGTGTAATAGGTGCCGCGCCAGATGGCATCTTGGATGGCGAGTCGCTCCGCATTCTTGAGCACATACGCGACGATCTGGTTGCCGAGCGCAATGCCCTCGTCGCTGCTGGGGTTGGGGATCATCACGTCGATCGCCAGACCGTGCGGATGCCATGGGAGCGGATCCGGCCGGACGCCGCCGATGCTGAGAATCTCGGGGAACACCGCGCTGATACTGCGGGCGGCAAGGATCGTCTTGACCTGCAGGCCCTCCTCCGGCGCGATCCCCTTGGGCAGCAACTGCGGGACATGACGCTCGACGACGCGCCACCTGGAGGCGGGCGCCGCCTGGGCCGGGGCGGAACTCGCGGCGGGCTGCGCGCCGGGTGCAGGCGCGTTGGGCGCGGCGGCGACGATCTCGATGCAGCACGGCGGACCGTCCTCGGCGACCTTGGCGGTCTCGGTAACGGGCTCCGGCGTGTCGCGCGGGGGAAGGGGGCGGACATCTCCTCCGATCGCGAAGAAGACGGCGGCCGGAGCGACGAGCGCAGCCAGCGCTAACGGCGGCTTCCGTCGTTCCTTGGCTAAGCTGTGGCGCCCCACGGAGAGGCAGCATACAAAAATCACGAAATAGTCACAATCTTTACCGCCCCGTGACCTGGGCGGCGCGTGAGCTCGGCCAGGCTTCAGGCGTCGAGACTGTCGTTAGCGAGACGTTTGTCGAGTGCGGACGTCGATAACTACAGCCTCGCGGAACGGCGGATATTCGGTGCGTCGCCGCCGTCGACGGTCGGCGATCCGCAAACTCCGACACGCACTGCAAGGCAGAGCAAATGGGTTGTCGTCAGCGCGGGGAAGTTGGGTCCGCCGGAGGTGTCGACCGGTGAGCCGGGGAAGCCGCGGGGGCTTTCAGGTAAGGCCGCTGCTGTTCACCATCGCGCTGAGCGGGCACTGCCTGTGGCAGCAGCAGTGACGGAGATCTAAGAGCCCCTTGGCAATCTACCCCGAAGTGCGCGCGGAGTCGGGACCCGTCGCCAGACTAGGACGCAGGTTTGCAAGGGGGCAGCGTGATGGCTAACGCGGTTGATCAGGTGCGCGCCGAGTACGACGAGGTGCCGTACGACTCGCATGCGTTTCCGTTGTCGGCGCCGGGACATCTGGCCGCCATCGCTTACCTTTTCGGCCTGGATGTACCTGACGTGTCCAGTGCGCGAGTGCTGGAGATCGGCTGCTCGGCGGGAAGCAACCTCATTCCGTTCGCGGCGTGGCATGCCGAGGCGCACGCCGTCGGTATCGACTTGTCGCAGGTTCAGATCGACCAGGGGCGACAGCGAGTACAAGCGCTGGGGCTGGACAACCTGGAACTACTGCAAGGTGATATCGCCGAGATGGCCCTCGAGGCGTTGGGCCAATTCGACTACATCATCTGCCACGGCGTCTACAGCTGGGTACCGGAGAACGTCCAGGACGCAATCCTTTCCGCTTTCCGTCGATTGCTCGTTCCCGACGGCGTCGCCTATCTCAGCTACAACGTCTATCCCGGCTGGAAGGCCAAAGAAATCGTGCGCGACGCGATGCTACTGCGCGGTGGTGGCAGGGGCACACCGGACGAGAAGCTGGGTTATGCGCGCGGCATGATTGATTTCCTGGAGGAGGTGGCGCCCGCGGACAGCGTGTTGGCCAGGGCCCTGGCTGATTTCAGGATCGCCACCGGCAACGTCAGGGACTACTACCTGATGCACGAGTACCTGGAGACGTTCAACTCGCCGTGCTACTTCCTGGAGATGCTCGAACGTGCGCAAGAGCACGGCCTGGCCTACTTGGCGGATGCGGTGCCCAGCACAATGTTCGCAATCAACTACGGCGACAAGGTTTCCGAACCGCTGCTCAAAGAGTGTGGGCACAGCCAGGTGCTGCTGGAGCAGTACTTGGACTTCGTTGTCAATCAGACGTTTCGGCGATCGCTGCTGATCCACGCCGAACGTGCACCACAGATCCGCTATCGGCTGGACCGCAGCCGGTACGGCCGGCTGCATTTCGCCGCGTGGCTACCGCCCGTCGCCGGAGAAACCCGTATGGACGAGTCGCGGCAGGAGTACGGTGACCGTGATGCGGGCACGTTGATAACGCACGATCCCGGCGTCAAAGCGGCCGTGGAGGCACTCAATGACCGCTGGCCGTGGACACTTTCGCGCGACGAGCTGTTGACGGCGGCGCAATCGCGGCTCAGCGCCGCAGGGATCGGCACTCCGTCCGATCTAGATGCGCGCCTCGACGATCTGCTGGACCTGCTCATTGTCCGCGGGCAGCTGCGATTCCGTCTCGAACCGGTAGTGCCTCACCCGTCGGCCACGCCGACATGGCTGGACGAGACCACGAGGCGACTGGCGGAGTTGGCGCGCGAGGACCCCGATCCGTGCGTCTACAACGCCTGGCATGAAGAAGTAGCGCTGTCGCCCCTTGATCGGCATCTGCTGCCATTGCTCGACGGCACCCGGGATCGCAATGACCTCGTCAAGGAGCTGTTGAACGTCGCGGGCACCGACGTCAACGCTCTCAGCCGCGACGCCGTGACCCAACACGTCGACACGATTCCGCAGCGGCTGGCGGGAATGAAGCTGTTGCTTCCGTGACTGCGGTTGGCCCTACCGGCCGGCGATGTCTTGAATCGCATCCACCAGCTCCTGGTTGGCGACGATCAGCTGTTCCCGCAGGACGGGGTTGTACCGCTCCCGATTCGCCGCATCCAACTGCCCGGACCGGATGGCCTCGGCGAGCTGCTCACTGAGCAGACCGATCCTCTGTTGATACTCATCGATTGCGACGTCGATCGCCGTGTCGGTGTCGTCGGCCATCGCCGTACTCGCGGGGCCGGCCGTCACCATGGCACCGGCAGCTAGCGCAGCGAGGATGACCTTTCCTGCCCACTTGGCGTTTGTGGCCATGTTCTGAATTCCTCCCTTTGTGGGCGGGTTGCGTCGTTCAAACCGCTCGAGAAACAACAACCCACGTGAGCTCGACAAATCGACTAAGTGTCTGGTGCCCTATCTCCTGATGAGGCCCTAGCAGCAAGGCTAACAAAGCAGCTTGACCACGAGAAGCCATTCAGGTATTTGCCGACGCGGCGGACCGAGATGTTTGCACTTTCAACTAGATCCGCTCACGAATCTTTTGACTTTGGAACGAATGAGTAAAGCCTCAACTGGCTTTGATGTGCAACTATCGCAATTCAGTTAGATTCGCTTAGTGTAATGCCTGTACTCAGAGAACGCGCTTGGATTCCGGGGATGGCAATGTTTACCTTGCTTCAGCGTGAGACGCTGGCGAGTTTTGCGCATCGTGCAGTATTGACCGAAGCGAAACCAAACTTCGGTCGTAGCGTGATGTTCTTTTGCTAATTGGTCCCCAAAATCGTTTGCTCTCGCTAGTGTTCGTTTTGCCAGATAGGCACCCCATACAAGGAGGGAAGACCCATGAGTCAGCACAGGAACAGCTCAGCGGGTAAGCGCAGGCTTGCGGGTGGCATGTTGCTCGGCGCCGCGGCGTCGGGCGCGTTGGCCATCGGAGCACTGGGTTCGGCCGGCACGGCCGAAGCCACCTGCGCATCGGTCAGCGGCATCAACAACGGCGGCGGCTGCACAACTACTGCGGGCCCCAACGTTGCGGTGGGCATCGGCGCCGACACCACGGCAACTGCCGCCGGGTTCGGTAACCTCGCCGTCGCGGTGGGCACCAAAGCCAATGCTCAAGCAGTGGGCACCGGCAATCTTGCAATCGCGGCTGGCAACCCCGCCAACAACTCCGTTCTCGGCCCTAATACGCCGACGACCGCGGTGGCCGCTGGCAGCTTCAATAGGGCCGTTGCGATCGGAAACGGCAGCACGGCGGTAGCAGCCGGCGGCGGCCTCATCCCGACGCTGGCAAACCCGGGCAACAACACGGCGTTCACGTTCGGCGACGGCAGCAATACGCAGGTCACCGGGAATAACAGCGTCGCGACCGTAGTTGGCAACGAGAGCAATGCGGTGGCGCAGGGTGGCAACTTCAACCTGGCGGCCGCGCTCGGCAACAAGTCGACTGCCGTCGCGGGCCCCGGAGATGGCAAGGTCGCCATCTCCGGTCCGGGCGAGACCTCGACGAACCCGTAGGTCGACGTTGTCGCAGCACGGTGTCATGCCGCGCTGCCTGGGAGGGGACGTGGGATTTCCCACGTCCCCAACCTGTCATCCGGCTAGCGCTACAGATCAACCGGTTCCAGGCGTCGTTCACCTCTTAGCTGGCGCACCTCTAGCAGTTTGCTATATCTGTACGGATAGGCCTATGGTGCTTTGCTGGCATGGATCATCCGCTGCGATAACGCGCCTGGCCGGGCCACGACGAAAACGCAGGTCAGACCGGAGTTCGCATGGTCTCGCGTTGCGACGCCGCCGCCAAGAAAATATTGCTGTCAAGTTCGGATTCAAGATCAGTTTGCTAACCGTTCGTTCGTTCAATTCAAGATCACGAACCGAGCCGACTAAGCGACGTTAATGCTGTAGTTCTTTACAGGAGTTCTGCCTAGGGTCGTATCAAGCAATTATTACGGCTGGCGGGAAGTAGAGGTTCTGCGACAAGCACCGAATGCCTCCATGAAAATTCGTTCGCTTTTCTACTGGCTTCGCCACCGAAGCCGATGTGCGGCGCCTGAATTTTGACCCCTTTCGTCGAGCACCTGCGCGCGAGTTGAGAGGAAAAGAAGGTTGTTGTCAGTCGATGAATGGGCTGAAATCCGTCGGCTGCATCAAGCGGAGGGCTTGCCGATCAAGATGATCGCGCGGACGTTAGGGATATCGCGGAACACCGTTCGAGCCGCGCTGGCCTCCGACAGACCGCCGAAGTACAAACGCAAGCCGAAGGGATCGGCGGTTGATGCGTTCGAGGAGGCGATCCGCGCCGAGCTCGAAGCGGCGCCGATGATGCCGGCGACGGTGATCGCCGAGCGGGTCGGCTGGACGCGCGGAATGACAGTGTTCAAGGAACGCGTACGAGAGTTGCGTCCGGCGTATCGGGCGCAGGTCGGCCGGACGACCGATGAGAACAAACGTACTGCCCAGTGCGACTCGTAGGTCGCCGGCGCAAAGCGCGCGAACAACCCGCCGTTGGGGCGGCTAGGTTTCGTATCAGGACGAGCACTAGGTTCGTGCGATTGGAAACAGCCGCGAACCCGGCACCAGCGGGTCGTAACCCAAGCCGACGTCGTTGATCGCGTTGTTGATGACAATCGCATTCGACGGGATGTTGTCGATTTCCACGCCGAGACCGTCGAGGATCGCCTGCACTTCCTCAGGCAATAGCTCTTGAACGTCGACGCCGACTGCGTCGAGCAGACCGAACAGCGGGCCGGTGGTGACGGCGGCGATATCCGCGTCGGCCTCCGGCATGCGGGGTGCGGCGACCCCCACCGTCAACGCAGCAGCCGCTGCTGCGGCGGCTCCCGCAAGCGTGAACTTCCTAACTCGTTTGGTCTCGCCCACGTCCACCATGGCCCATGGACGTTACCCCGCAGTCAATTCCACTGTATTCGGTTTGGCGCCAATGATTTTGGTGCGCAACGGCAGCAGGTGTTAGCTGGAACTCCAGTTCGCTAATACAATTTCGCTGTCGTTACGGATGCCACCACCGTCAACAAACCATTCGTGCCAGATCGGCAACCGCTTACTGGAACGGCCCTGGATACGGATTCGGACTCTGCTGCTGTGGCACCTGAATGGGAATCGGCACCGGCACAAAGGGCACCGTCACGTACGTCGTCGTCATCGGATTCGTCGTCGTGGTGGTTGTCCTGGTGGTGGTGGTTGTGGTCGGCGTGGTCGTTGTCGTTGTGGTCGTTGTCGTTGTGGTCGTAGTCGTGGTGGTCGTAGTCGTGGTGGTGGTTGTCGTTGTGGTCGGCTGCGTGGTCGTCGTGGTCGTCGTCGCCCGCCACGTCGTCTGCGGCGGTTGCGTTGTCGTCGGCGGCGGTGGTGGCGGAGGAGGCGGCGCCGGCTCTTCGCTGACCGTGACGACGCGCGGCGGCGGAGGAGGTGCAGATGTCACCGGCGGCGGTGCCACACTCGTCGGCGGCGGCGCTTCGGCCGTCGACGTCGGACCGGTGCTGCTCGTCATCCCGGTCAGCGCGTACGCCACCCCGCCCACAGCGACCACCGCCGCCACCGCTGCCAGGCCAAACGCCAGCGTAGGCAGCCGCTGCCATGAGCGTGGCTCCTCGATCGGCCCGGTCGGCGGCACGTACTGCACCGGCGGGCGCGCGCTGGGCGCATCGGTGTCGTAATCCTCGCCCGCATAGGGCACGGGTTCGCCGTCGGCGTCGTCGGCCTCCGACCACGCCAGCGCCCGGAACGTCGCCGACCCCGGCTCGTCGCTCGGCACATCGGCGACGACGGGCACCACGGGCGCCACCCCGGTCTGTGCCTCCGCTGCCGCCCCGTACGCGGCGAACACCGCGGCACCCACGGCCGCGTCGAGCGCCGGCTGCGGCGTCGTCACCATCGGTGCTCGGGAATGCTCCGAAAGCCGTTGAGTGATAAGCGGAATACTGGCACCGCCACCGATTGTCACCACCGATGACACGTCAGCCCAGTGAATCCTGTTGCGCTGCAGCACGTTCTCCAGAGCTGACAGCACGCCGTCCAGCTGGGACGAGATCAGACTCTCCAGCTCGGTGCGGATGAGCCGAACCCCGGAGCTGTATCCCGGTAGCTCGACGCGCAATTCAGTGACGGTGTCCGAGGAGAGCCGCTCCTTGGCGCGACGGCACTCCTCGCGCAGCCGCGCAAGCGAACCCACCGCCGCGGTTCCGGCCGGATCGACGGCGCCGGCCCTGGCGATGTCCTCCAGCACATGGGTCAGCAGCGCCTGGTCGATCTGGTCACCGGAAAAGTCTGTGTGGCGCACGGTCTCGTCGATCAGCTCAAACGACGACGCCGCGTCGGCCAGGGTGATGCTAGTGCCGCTGCCGCCGAAATCGAGCAGCGCCACCACACCTTGTGGCGGCAGACCCGGATTGGCGTGCAACGCCGTCAGCGACGCCACCGCGTCCGGCACCAGCCGCGCCGGCACACCGTTGGGCGCCAGCACCGGGTTGGCGCGCATGCTGTTGCGCAGCGCCCACAACGTCGACTCGCCCCAATGCGCCGGCACCGCGATAGCGATGTCCGCGGTCGGCTGGCCGCCGGCGGCCTGCACCATCAGGTGCAGTGCGTCGACCAGCAGCCGCTCGGCGGGGTGCGACGAGCCGTCTTCGGCCACCAACGGCACCGGATCGCCGACACGTTCGACGAATCCGCTCATGGTGACGCCCGACGGCAGCGTCAATACTGCCCGCCGCGTCACGGGTTGATTGCCGACACGTGCCGCGACCAAGTTAGTCGTCCCGATCGACAACCCCAACGGGTCGCTCATAACGGTCCACACCATAGTCGCCGCGCACAGCCGCGCACGTCAGACACTCCGCGCGGACGGTGTCGAACAGCGTTGGACCGCCGAGGTTTTGCCTGCTCGCAGGTGGGTACAAACACGGGCATGACGTCACTGTGGCTCGCCGATCGAGTTAGCCAGCCGGTACCGCCAAGTCCTCTCGATGAATCGAATCGCAGCGCCGATGTCGTGGTCGTCGGCGCGGGCATCACGGGATTGGTGACGGCAGCATTGTTAGCCCGCGCCGGCAGGGACGTGCTGGTGCTCGAGGCCCACACGGTCGGTGCCGCCGCGACGGGCAACACCACCGCAAAAATCACGCTGCTGCAGGGCCGCAAGCTCTCGAAGATCCTCGCCAAACACGGCGCCGACGTCGCACGCAACTACGTCCAGGGCAACCGCGAGGGCCAAGACTGGATCCTGCGCCACTGCGACGCGCACGGGCTGTCCGTCCAGCGCGAGGACGCCTACACCTATGCCCAGTCCGAACAGGGTGTGCCGGCGGCGCGCGCCGAGCTGCAGGCCTGCGAAACCGCCGGGCTGCCAGCCGAATGGGCCGACGACGCCGATGTGCCGTTTCCGTTCCACGGCGGAGTCCGGCTGGCCGATCAGGCGCAGTTCGACCCGATGCCGTTGCTGGACAGTCTCATCGTGGAGTTGGAAGAACGCAGCGGGCGCCTGGTGCAAGGCGTTCGCGTGCAACGGGTCTCGGGTGACGGCAACGGTCTGAAGCTGCACGTGCGCACGGTGACCGGTGACGAGTTCGACGTGGTATGCGGGCAATGCATTCTGGCGACGGGCATTCCGATCCTCGATCGCGGCGGGTTCTTCGCCCGCCTCAAGCCCAACCGCTCCTACTGCATGGCGTATCAGGTGCCCGGCAACATCACCCGCGGCATGTACATCTCCTCCGACTCGCCCACCCGATCGGTGCGTTACGCGCCCACCAGCGACGGGGATCGGTTGATCGTCGGCGGCGCCGGGCATCCCGTGGGTCGCGAGAAGAGCCCGGCAAGCTCGGTGCAGGAGCTGGGCTCGTGGGCCAAGATGCACTATCCGGGCGCGATGCAGACGCACTACTGGTCGGCGCAGGATTACACGCCGGCCGACGAGCTACCGTACGTCGGCCCGATCCTCCCTGGCAACGAGAAGATCTTTGTCGCAACGGGTTTCGACAAGTGGGGTATGACGAACGGGACCGCGGCTGCGCTGGCCCTATCGAGCCGCATTCTCGGCGGGCGGATGGATTGGGCCGATTCGTTCGCCAGCTGGAGTCCGCATGCGGTATCCGGCATTCCGACCGCGCTGCAAGCCAATCTCGAAGTGGGTTTCAACCTGGCCAAAGGCTGGATCGCCCCGGTGACGCGCATCGGCAGCCGCGTGCCCGAGGACGGCGGCGTGGTCAGCGGCCCGCCGTGGCACCTGGAGGCTCGATGCCTGGTGGACGGCGTCGAGCACCGGGTATCACCGGTGTGCCCGCATCTCGGCGGCATCGTCAACTGGAACGACGCCGACGAATCGTGGGACTGCCCGCTGCACGGGTCGAGGTTCGCACCCGATGGCACGCTGCTGGAGGGTCCGGCGACGCGTAACCTGACACGCCATGGGTGACATCGACGACATCAAACAAGTCAAGTACCGCTACCTGCGCGCCCTCGACACCAAGGACTGGGACGAGTTCGCCGACACGCTCACCGAGGACGTGGCCGGCGATTACGGGCAGTCGCTGGGCGGCGACGGCCTGCACTTCACCGACCGCGCCGCGCTGGTGGACTTCATGAAGCGCTCGCTGGGCCCGATCATCACCGAGCACCGCGTCACCCACCCCGAGATCACCGTCGACGGGGACGAGGCGACGGGCACGTGGTATCTGCAAGACCGGGTGATCGCAGCCGATTTCAACTTCATGCTCATCGGCGCGGCCTTCTACCACGACCGCTACCGCCGCACCAGCGACGGGTGGAAGATCTGCGCGACGGGCTACGACCGTACCTATGACGCCACCATGTCGCTGGAGAATCTGAACTTCAAGCTGAAAACCGGTCCAGCACTGAAGATTTGACGGCTATTTCGCGATAGCGATCAACGCGCCCGGGCGCAGCCAGCGCATGATCTGCACCAGCGTGGCGTCGTCGATCGCCACGCAGCCCGCCGTCGGTCCACCGTCGGTGGTGTGCAGGAAGAAGGCGCTGCCGTGGCCCGGGATCCGCGCCTTGTTGACACCCATCACCACGGCGTGCGCGTACTGCGGGATGTCGAGGTTCTCACTTGCGCCGTCGATGCGGAACGGGCACTGCTCTCGCTTGCACACCTGCATGGTGTTGTAGGTCGGGCTGTTTACGTCGCCGTCCCACCAATGATCCGGGCCCACCTGCACATACTGCAGTCCGGTGCCGGGATTGGGCTGCGTGCCGAACGCGAAGTCGAGCGTGAAAACGCCCATCGGGGTCTTCTTCTCACCTTCGCGTATTTGCGGGGCCATCCCGTTGGCGCCGATGTGCGCGGGGATGCCCGCGGCGATCGGCTGCCAGCCTTGGGGGCCGCGTTGCCACACGTCCATCTTGGCCGACGAACCACCCACGCCCACAACGGAAATCACCTGCGTCGCACCGCCGACCGAGCCGGCGAACCACGGCGTCACCGCATGGCTGATCGGTGCTGCGGCCAATGCGATTGCCGCGCATACCAACACCAGCAGCCATCGCATCCACCCATGCTAGGTGGCGACGGGTTCACCTTCGAGCAAGCCACGCAGCCACGCCGCCCATTTCGTCTTCTCGGCTGCCGCGGTGTCGGCGGCGTCATCGCCGTAGAAAAAGACGCTGGCAACCCCGCGGGCCCCGTCCCCCATCCGGAAGGCGCCGATTACGGCAATGCCGCCTGCGGGCTCGTCGAGGCGGAGCATCAACTCGCGGTGGTCGGCGGCCTGGTGGACGCGCTCGACGACACCGGCGAGCCGCGGGGCTCCGGAGGGAGTTTCACGCCGGTCACCGACGTTGGCGCCCGCGAGGTTCAGCGCGCTGGTGAGCCGCTCCCACACCTGCGCCTCGTCGCCGGGGTAGTTGGCCATGGCCCTGACGGGCGCTGGGCGCTGACCCGCGAAGTGCTTCAGGTACACCCGCAGCACCTCGAAGAAGCCGGGCCAGCCGCCCTCGAAGCTCTCGAGTTCGTCGTCCCAGTCGTCTTTTTCGGTGAACAGGCTGTGCACCATTCGCACCACACATTGCCCGCCGGAGTGACTGGTGACGACGACTTCGGTCGCGACCGGCGGCGCGTCGCCGCTCCACCCGTACTCCTCGTAGGCGAACCGGACCGGCGGCTCCCACGCCGTCACCGTTCCCGTAGAGGTGACCTCACCGCAGTTCACGTCGCCGAAGTCGAATGTGATTGTGCCGCGGACACGTTCGTCGACCGTGGTCGGAGTGAACCACGCGCTCATACCCGGTCCGGTGGCGATCGCGTGCCAGACCTGTTCGGGAGTGCCGGGCACGAGAAACTCCATCTCAACCCAGCGACGGCCTGAATCGTCCTTCTTCAACGGCATTTCGCGTCCTCCTTGGTGTCTGGGGCGTCTGGCATGGGATAGGCGGCGAGCACCAGCCGATAGGCGCGGCCGGCGTCGTCGTGATAGCGGGCGACCAACGACGTGACCGCCTCCGATAGTTCCTTGGTGAAGGCGGCACGGTCGGCGGGCGACCGGAACCGCACAGCCGTGTCGATCGTCAACGTCGCCAGCCGCTTGTTCTGCTGGCGCGCCTTGCGCCACAGCCCGCCGACCTCGCGGACCGCCCGCGCGGCGACGGCGATCAGGTAGCTCGCAGATAGCCGGTCGTTGGTGCGGCCGGGATCCGCGGCGACGGGTCCGAGCGCACCGGGAGACACGACGTAGGACGACGCGGTCGCGACCATCAGCCGTTCGGTGAGCCCACCCCACCGGCGCTCGCCCGCGACTTCGACCAGCCGATGAGACTCCAGCGCACGCAGGTGATAGTTGACCTTCTGCCGCGAGATTCCCACCCGCGACGCCAGCGTGGCGGCCGACGCCGGCTCGGTCAGCTCGGCCAGAAGCCGGCTGCGGACGGGGTCCAATGCGGTCACCGCGGCGGCCGGGTCGGCGATCACCTCCACATCGAGCATGCCTGCATCGTCGCCTTGACAAGTTTGGTTGTCAAGGGCACGGGATACGTTGGCTTCATGGATCTGCCGTTGCGACGACGCCGGGAGGGCCTACGGCAGATCGGCCGGGGGCTGGGGACGCTGGACCGCGAAGTGTTCGAAGCGATCGCCGAGTCGCCCAGCCCGCTGCTCGACGCCACGATGCCGCGGCTGACGCGCGCCGCCGACCACTCCAAGCTGTGGTTGGCCATTGGCGCGGCGCTGGCCGTACTCGGCGGGCCGTCGGCGCAGCGCGGCGCTACTCGCGGCTTGTTCAGCCTCGCGGTGACCAGCCTGCTGACCAACCAGGTGGCCAAGCGAGTGTGGCGACGGCCGCGGCCGAACCGGCTGTCGGTGCCTCTGGCGCGGCAGACCCGACGCTCGCCGACATCGAACTCGCTGCCGTCGGGGCATGCGGCCAGCGCGGCGGCGTTCGCGGTCGGGGTCGGGCTGGAGAGCCCGCCGCTAGGCCTCGGCCTGGCGCTGCTGGCGGGGCTGGTGGGCATGTCACGCGTGGCCACCGGGGCGCACTATCCCGGCGACGTATTCGCCGGTTTCGGCATCGGCGCGGGTATCGCGGTGCTCGGTGGCCGTGTGGTGCCGCCGATTGCGGAGGCCAGTCTGCCCGCCGCCGATCCGCTGCGGGTGGACACCCCGCCCCGGCCCGACGGTGCCGGCGTGGTGCTGGTGGTCAACCCCGCGTCGGGCGGAGGTACCGGCGCCCGCATCGCCGATGAGGTGCGAAAAGCGTTGCCGCGGGCTGAGATTGTCGAAGTCGGCGACGACGACGATGTCGAGGACGTGCTGCGCGCGGCGGCATCTCGGGCCGAGGTGCTGGCCGTCGGCGGCGGCGACGGCACGGTGGCGTGTGCGGCCGGCGTGGCGGTAGAGAAGGGGCTGCCGCTGGCGGTCTTTCCCGGCGGCACCTTCAACCACTTCGCCAAGGACATCGGCTGCGATTCGGTCGCCAAGACCGTCGACGCGATTCGCCGCGGCAGCGTGGCGTGCGTCGACCTGGTCTGCCTCAACGAAGGTCATATGGTGATCAACACCGCCAGCATCGGCGCCTACCCCCGCTATGTACGGTTTCGTGAACGGCTCGAACACCGGATCGGAAAGCCGCTGGCCGGCGTCTACGCGATGTGGCACACGCTGCGCCGCGACGAGCCGGTGCGCATCAGCTACGACAACAAGACATTGCAGACATCGCTGTTCTTCCTTGGCAATTCGACGTATCTGCCTTCGGGTTTCGCACCGTCACGGCGCACGCGCATGGACGATGGGCTGCTCGACGTGCGGATCCTCGAGACCGGCCGCAGATTCGCCAAGTTGAGGATTGTGACGTCGCTGCTACTCGGACGGCTGGAGCGCAGCCCGCTGTATCACGAACTGCGCGTGCCGGAGTTCTCGTTCAAGGCGGTGGACGGTCCGACAGTGTTGGCGCATGACGGCGAAGTCGGAACCAAGTGCAGCGAGGCGACTTTCAGCGTGCGCTACCGGGTGTTGCCGGTGTTTCGTCCGCTTCCGTGACGGGAGCCGACGGCTGCAGCATCAGCACGCAGGCGACGAAATGGGCGTAGCCCAAAGCCCATCCGGCGATGACGTCGGAGAGGTGATGCACGTTGAGCACCACCCGCCCGAGCCCGATCGCGATGACGATGACGGCGCCGACGGCGATCAACCAGCCGCGCAGCGGAGCTCGCAGAAACCGCCAGACGACGGTGAGCAGGGCCAGTACACCGACCATCACGCCCAACGCGTGCCCGGAGGGAAACGACGACGACGGCGCGAACACCAGCGCGGTGGCGGGACGTGGACGGTCGGACGCCCGCTTGGCGATTTCGATGAGGAGCCCGCTGAGTTCGACGCTGAGCACCAGGAACAGGGCAAGCCGAAGGTTGCGACGGGTGAGGGCCACGACGATAACCACGAGGGCCGCCAGCCGGAAGGCCATCGGCCCCAAGACGGTGCAGAAGACGTGCCATGCGGTGACCCAGCCGGGGCGGGTTTCGCCGTACCGGTGCAGCACATCCAGGGTTGCGGTGTCGAGGTCGACGAGCCAGTTCCACTGCGACGCATAGCCGATCCACATCAGTACGTAGATTGCGACGGCCGCAATGGCCGACCCGATGAGCCATCTGCGGTGCGCCGTCATCTGTCTACCTGTACCACCCGGATGCCCGCCCGTAGGGTGACGGGGTATGGCTGTGTTCCTGCGCAAGCTGCTACGCATCGGCAAACTGCCTGACGAGCTGCGCGCCGAGCTGGAGGCCGAGGGCATCCTGCACCGCGCGGAATACGTGCCGGTGACGCGCCGGTTCAGCGGGACCATCCCGGGCCGGCGAGCGGCGGGCAGCGTTGCGAGCTACGTCGGTTCGTTGGTGCTCACGAACCAGCGGGTGCTCGGCACGCTGTCGACGGTGCCCAAGCTCGCGGGGCGCACAATCGACCAGCGGTGGGATGCGGTGCAAGCCGGGCCCGTCAAGGCCTCGATCTCTGACAGTGGTCTGGTGTTGGAGGCGGACATCGCCGAGGTCGACCCGCGGTTCGAGGGCCGGCTGTCGCTGCACTACAAGGACGCGATCGGCGAGGACGTGCTCTCGCGGTTGCCGCGGCGGTCGCTGGCGTTCGATGTGCCGCCGGAGTACGTGTTCCGGGCGGTCGGGGTGCCGTACCACCCGTAGTGCCCCGTCGCTCGACGGCGTCCGCGTTTCCCAAACCAGCTCACTAGCCTCAGGGCGGTACCGTGACGCTGCCAGTTGTGAGGACCTGCCGCTGGTCCGGCAGAAGATCAAGGGTTGGTGATACGACGCCGTGACTGGGTTCAGGGACGCCGTCGCGGCGGCCGTGCACGGAACGCCCTACATCGTCGTCGACACCAAGAAGGGGTTTGACGTACAGCTAGACATCGCCAACGCCCAGTGGTGGGGATTGTTCAATCGGGCCGGCTTACGGAAGAGCTTCCGTTGGCGGGTAACCGAGCACAAGTCGAATTTCACAGTCACTGATAAGCAAGTCAGCGTGTCGTGGCGGTCCGGTGTTCCAGCTTTCGGCGCCTCGCTGGAAATGCAAGGCGGACGGATCATCTCATTCTCCCGTGAGAAGATCTGGGCGCTGTCGGACCGCGGCCGCATCGAGCCAGTCGTGGATTATCGATTCAACTCCAGAGAGGGTAGGGATCTGATCCGCCTCGTGGCCCGGCAATTGGGCCTCAAAGAGCGCCAGCCCCTGATGCTTAAGCTCACGCTCGCGGTGGTGCTGATAACGCCACTGTTCTTTGCCATTTACGGGCTCGTACAGATCGTTCTCCGAATAACGGGTGTAAATCCCTGATTCCAGACACGCCCTATGGCGAGGCCACGGTCGTCACTAACTTGCGGCCGTGATCTGTCGCCTGCCCCCATGTGGCGTCATTGGGCGACGTTGTATTTGTAATTTGACCAAGTTACCTCGAGCGCGAGTGAAAACAGCGGAGCCACTGGGATTGGCGTGCTTCCAATGGCTACAATGCGAAATCCGTTGCCGCTATTGATATTCGGATGGTCTCAGTTAATATCCAGTCGGCTGCTGGCGGCAGAATCAAATCTGTGGTTTCGTCGAGTCGGACTCCCCTCCATCGCGGTGTTCAGCCGTAGTCAACCGCTGCGACGACGACGAAGCACTGCGGTCAGGACGAGTACAGAAATTCCTACCATCGCCATGATCACTCCCCCTACAACTCCAACGAGGGATCCGAAAAGTAGGGCGCCTCCTGGACTTTCGCCTACCCCGAAAGTGTCCGAGGCGGCCCCCATGCACGTGACTGTGTAGTTCCCACTGGTACCCGGGGTGATGGTGAAGGTCGCTTCCCACTGATTTAAGGTCAAGCTGTCTTCGAATTGCTTCATTTCGACGCCACGACCACCCTCGCCGAATGTGTCGCAATGCACCTGGTGGCCGCCCGCCACAGCGGCATTGGCGATGAACACCACCTTTGTTTCCCCTGCGTCGATCCGGACGGTGGTTGATCCTCCCGAGCCGAATGTGTGCTCGCTGTCGGGCTGCTTACCGAAGGCCCTCATCATCATGCCGATCCCAGCGCCGGCGAGGACGAGTCCGATAACCAGCAACACGGCGCCGACGACGTACCAGTACTTCTTAGGTGCCGGCTTGCGAGCCTGCGATGACGGATATGCACCAGAAGCGTGCGGATCTACTCGAGCCCAACCGTACTGGGGCTGCGGGCTACATCCCCCGGGCTGCCAGCCGGGAGGTGGGGGCGGAGGAATCGATGGCGGAACGTCACCGGAGATCCACTTCGACGGATCCATCGACACGGGCGGCTCCTCAAGGCGTTATATGAGTTGGAGAAATTGCACGACTCGTCCTCGTCGCCCACGCAGCTGTAATGTACTGATTAAGCGGGGCGTCAACGAAGTTCAGGTTCTTGCCTCGTCCACCAATTCCTTGGCTACTCGCTCACCGGACTCGGTGAGCCCCAACCAAATGGAGAAGTCCCACTGCGCCGGTTCGTCGTAGTGTTCGACGTAGCGCTCGCGCAGACGGGACATCGCCTCGTCCAAAGACAGATTCCAGGCAATGAGTCTGGTGCCCTCAGTCGGAAGGTCTCCGATTTCCATGAGCCCGTCCTCCACGAGCGACCGGATGGTTCGCAGAGCAAGCTCTTGGCGAACGTCTCGAGAATCGGCGAGCTGGAAGTAGGAGATGACCGTTTCGACCTCAGTGAGGGGCACCCAATCTTCCAACGCGCTGGTCAGCAGTTCGGTGCGCAGCTTTTTCAGCGCTTTCGACACGGCGTGCCCCGCACGCGGGGTTGATCGTCCGCGGTTTGTCATCGCCATATATCTTTGCTGACAAGTCAGCAATCTACCCCACCGCCACGGACGGTGGCACTCGCCGTGGTCCAGAATTACGTCGTGCTGGACCCTTACGGGCGGCAATCGCTACCGCGCCGGACCCCATGTCTTATCGGCGTTGGCGCGGCGTAACGCGCGTAGCGCATCACAAGTAGCTTCGACGGTGGACGGATCGGAGAACAGGCGCGCTATGGGGTCAAGGTTCGCCCGCGCCCATTCAATCTCCTCCACTACCGGTAGGTACTGGATCTCATCATGACCTTCCACGTACTGCCTGATGAGCGATATCCAAAACCAACTATCGGATGTCGAAAGCCGAGTTGGGGACACGGACAATTGCATCTGTCCGCGGTCATTTACCACCGACCATGTCAAGTCTGTTCCCTGTACCTTTAATGACGCGTTGATCCTCTCGCCGCCCGTCTTAGAATCCACGATGCGATACTGCGGATCTAGATACAAGAAATCAAGATATTTGAGAAAGAATTCGAGCAATGCCCTCATCAATTTCCTCCCTTGTCAGGTGGAGCGAAAGTCCAATCATCAACACGCTCATAGCCGTTGGCTTGTAGATATCTAATTTCAGCGCCCGTGTACGAATCGGGTCGAATTTCGTCATACGGCACCGATAGTCGGATGGTGTCGCCATTTGCAATTGCGACGTCCAATACATGTTGATTCGCGGCGAGTTGTTGAGTCGGTGTGGATGTATACCACGCGTCCCCGATGTCGAAGTAGCTCGCTCCCCGGTCTTCCGCCACTTCGATGTACGAAGGACCTCCGCTGCTCGGTTGATAGGGTCCGAGGACTGTTTCTCCGCTGCCGGTCAGGTGCTGCTCGGACAATCGGAGCAACTCAGGGCTCATATGCTCGGCCGGGTTGGCAAGTGTGAACTCGGGGCGCGAAACGTCGATCGGATTGCCAACTTCGAATGGCAAATCATGGGCGCTGGTTGGCCCATGGCCAGCTAGCAATGGGTTGTCTGGGAGTCCAGCGGCAAGAGGGTCTGCAGCAGGCGCCGGCCCTGGGCCGTCGATGACCTGGTGGGGTATGCCGTCGCCGAGTTCTCCGGCGCCGCGGGCGACGAGGGCGGCTTCGCCACCGAGGATGGCGCCGGGCGCGGTATAGGCGGTTTCGCCGAGTTGCTCACCCAGGTAGTGCCCGGGGTATTTCGTGGCGTGTTCGACTTCTGCGGTCCAAGAGTCGATGGGGTTGGTGATCCGTTCCCAGGCGCCTTTGCCCATGTCGGCCCAGGAGTCCTTGAAATCCTCCCATCCGTTCGCCCCGATCACGTCTCGGAGGCGTTCTTCGGCGTTAAACCAGCCTTCGGCGAACCCGTCAGAGACACTGGGACCCGGCCCAGGCTTCTCAGTGGGTTTATGGTCGGGCAAGGGTTGCCGGGCGGCGGCGACCATCGCATCGACCCGTGCCTCGATCTGATCCGCGGGCACGCCCTGGTCTTGCAGGATCCGCCGAGCGCTCGCTTTGGCGCTCTCAACAGCCTTGGGGTCCAACGGCACCGATGCCGCCCCGGCTGCTGGACCGGCTGCGGATGCCGCCGCGGGCTGCCCGGCGACCTGCTCGAGTGCATCATCCAGACTCTCCGGCGATGTGGGCGTGTCGTCAGCGGGCTTGGCGGCCGTTGCGACGGAGCGCGGCACTGGGAACGGCCCGATCTGCCCCGGCGCCGGGGTTGCCGCCGTCTCGCTTGCTCCGGAAGCGGCGCGGATCGCTTGCCCCAGATCAGAATCCACCAGCCGACCCGCGGCCAGGACGGCGGCGACGCGCTCCTGCAGGTCGGTGACCTTGGCCGCAACCTCGGCGGCCGCCTCGTCGGTCAAGTAGTCGGTGCTGGGCGGGATGACCTGGTTGGTGTCCTGGTCGATCTCCACCGGATAGGGCCCGGCGGCGGCATCATCGAGGATGTTCTTGATCTGGTTGTCGATGAGCTCGGCTTGTTCCTGAGTGCGGCCCATGCCGGTGGCGGCGGTGGTCAGGTTCTCAGCGGCCGCGTCATGATCACCCGCGGCGGCCAGCATCGCCGAGCGGGCGGCGTCGCCGCCTTCGCCCTCCCACGTGGATGCCTTGGCCAGTACGCGGTAGAAGTCGGCGGAGTTGGTGTGGTTGGTGGCGGCTTCGCGGGTAGCGGTGGCCAGGTCGTCGATCTCGGCGGGCCACTCGCGCAGCTCCCGCAAGTTCATCGCCACGAACTCCGCCTACGGCGCAGGGGCAGTATCGTCGATGGTGCTCGCGCCATGAGCATCGGTGCGCACATACCCGTCAGCCGCTGCGCGGTGCGCTTGGGCGTGTTTCGCGAACTGCTCGCCGAACCGCGTGGCGTCGGCCTCCCACGCCGCCAGCATCCCCGGCAACGCCGCACCAGCCTGGCCCGAGCCGAGATCAACATGACCGGCCCGCGACTGCGCCGCGTCGTGCGCTGACTGGAATCCGCTGCCCTGAGCGTCCAGCTGGCCTGCCGTCTCGTGCAGCTTGCGCGGATCAACCCTCAACGGCTTCCCCGGAGTCGTCATACGTCCCCCTTGCAGCAAACCCGGCGTCAGCCGCAGACTACCACCAACCGCCGGGGTCTAGAGACGCCACGGCGACCTTCCGGAACCCGACAAGGCAGGTCAGCCCGGCTGCCATCGCGGCCGCGCCGCGCGCTGTGGTGTACTGCCGTGATGGCACCACACCCCGCGAGGCGATGAAGAGTCCACAGGCGATGCTTCGATATTTGCAAGCGCAGCGCCAGCAAACGGAAGACAAGATCGGTCAGCGGCCCATCGGTGTCGCCGCCTGCGCGGTGCTCGATGAGCTGATCCGCCGAACCCGGGTTCTGGCCGCCGCCGTGCCCGCCGACGCACCCCTGACCCTCGCTGTCATCAACAATCACTTCTCCGACCTCGCCGCCACCCTGGCGTTTATCTCCACGACGTTGAGAAAGATGGCCGACCTGGA
Organism: Mycobacterium hubeiense; assembly: GCF_002838065.1. Lineage (GTDB taxonomy): Bacteria > Actinomycetota > Actinomycetes > Mycobacteriales > Mycobacteriaceae > Mycobacterium > Mycobacterium hubeiense. The sequence continues at coordinate 154,224 of NZ_PIZU01000002.1, forward strand.
GATGGAGGGCGGCAACGCCGTTGAGGTGCGCCGTCAACCGTTGCTGCGGTTCGTCGCAAGGGTCCGGGCCGACGGCTACGAGGTCGCCGACGATTTCACCGTGACCGACACCATCGACTGGGCAGCCCTGGATGGTGGCAGTGTTGCATCCGTTGAGGTTCAGCACGCCGCGGAGAGGATCGCCCGCGCCGAGCAGGCCACCATCTACCAGCAGCGCATCGAACGCATGGCCCGTGAGGTCGCTGAGACCGAGTACGGGTACGCGCAGCGCATCCGCGACCTGATCGACGAGATCGGCTGACCGGCGGCGCGGCACGCGCTGGGCTCGGTAACCGGGCTCACGGCGCGCCGGTCTTGGGCACCAGCGCGATTGCGCGGGTGCGGGCGTTTCATGTCACCGACACCGACATCGCCTGGCTGGCCAACCATTTCGCCCCGCCACCCCGGCCCCACCGCGGCACGAACGGGGCCCGGCGGTGATCAGCCTGGCCGCGGCCTCGCTGTCGGACTGGCTCGCGCCGGGATCGGCGGCGGTCGGGTTCTGCGCCCAGCCGATCCACGCCACCGCCCACGACCCGCACACCTGGCGACCGGTGGCGGTGATGATCCGCTGCAGCAACCGCCGCGCCGCGATGTGCCCGTCGTGTGCCGACCTGTACGCCGCCGACAGCTGGCAGCACATCCATGCCGGCACCTGCGGCGGCCACCAAGCATGCCTACCACCGTGGCGTCTTAGCTTCCTCAAAGTTGTCTGCCACACCGCGGCCTCGATTCTGCGCTGATGGCGCTGGTTACTCGTACTTCTCCGCCATAGCCGCAGCGTCGACGCAAAGATGACGATGAGTCAAAGGGTTGCCGAATCCACTCGCCGGCTATTCGGTAGAGCCATGGCAAAGGGGCGGATGTGACGCGACGAGACAACGTGCTGATCGTGCACTGGCACGACCTCGGCCGCTACCTCGGCGCCTACGGCCACGCCGACGTGTCCAGCGCCCGCCTCGACCAGCTCGCCGCCGACGGCATCCTGTTCACCCGCGCGCATGCCACCGCGCCGCTGTGCTCACCGTCGCGCGGCTCACTGTTCACCGGCCGCTACCCGCAGAGCAACGGCCTCGTCGGCCTGGCTCACCATGGCTGGGAATACCGGCCCGACGTCCGCACCCTCCCCCACCTGCTGTCCGAATCCGGTTGGCACACCGCACTATTCGGTATGCAGCACGAAACCTCGTATCCCGCCCGGCTCGGTTTCGACGAGTTCGACGTGTCCAACTCCTACTGCGAGTACGTCGTCGCGCAGGCCGTCCGCTGGCTGCAGCACCCGCCGACGACGCCCTTCCTGCTCACCGCCGGCTTCTTCGAAACCCACCGCCCCTATCCGCCGGAGCGCTATACGCCCGCCGACCCCGACACCGTCACGGTGCCCGACTATCTGCCCGACACCGCGGAGGTCCGCCAGGACCTCGCCGAGTTCTACGGCGCGATCACCGTCGCCGACGCCGCCGTCGGCGAGCTCCTGGATACGCTCGCCGCCACCGGGCTCGACCGCACCACCTGGGTGGTCTTCATGACCGACCACGGCCCCGCCCTGCCACGTGCCAAGTCCACCCTCTACGACGCTGGCACCGGCATCGCGATGATCGTCCGCCCGCCCACCGGCGCCGGCATCGAGCCGCACGTCTACGACGAGCTGTTCAGCGGCGTCGACCTGGTGCCCACCCTGCTCGACGTGCTCGGCGTCGACATCCCCGACGACGTCGACGGCATTTCACACGCCGCCAATCTCCTGAAGCCACCGCGACCCCCCGTGCGGACCGAGGTCTACACCACGAAGACCTACCACGACTCGTTCGACCCCATCCGCGCCGTTCGCACAAAGGACTACAGCTACATCGAAAACTACGCGCCCCGACCGCTGTTGGACCTGCCGTGGGACATCGCCGACAGCGCACCCGGTCGGGCGATGGCGCCGAAAGCTCGAGATCGGCGGCCCGACCGTGAGCTCTACGACCTCGTCGCCGACCCCTCCGAATCACGAAACCTGTTGAGGGCCGAGACCACCGACAAGGCGGAGGCCATCGCCAACGATCTGGCGCTGCTGCTCAACGACTGGCGGCAGAAGACCAACGATGTCATTCCCTCTGAATTCGCCGGCACGCGCATCTCGGAGCGTTACACCGAAACCTATTTGCGTATTCACGGCAGGCCCGCGGAAAGCCGTTCGGCCATCGCAGCCGACCGAGGGATCGAAGATGTTCGCAGACAATAGTTTTCGTCGCCGTGAACTTAATCGTCGCGCTGCACAGCTAACCAATTGCGGTTAGGCTCACGCGCATGTCTGGCCATCCGACGGCATATCTGGTCCTCGCATCGCAGCGCAGCGGCAGCACGCTGCTCGTCGAATCGTTGCGCGCCACCGGCGTGGCCGGCGAACCGCAGGAGTTCTTCCAATATCTCCCGCACACCAGCCAATCGCCCCAGCCGCGGGAATGGTTCGCCGGGGTGGAAGACGAATCCATCCTGCGACTGCTCGACCCCCTCGACGACGGCACACCCGATATCGCGCCCGCCGACATCTGGCGGGACTACATCCGCACCGTCGGCCGCACCCCCAACGGCATCTGGGGCGGCAAGCTGATGTGGAACCAGACCCCGCTGCTGATCCATCGCGCCAAGAATCTGTCGAACCGCTCCGGCGACGGGCTGCGCGCCGCTATCCGCGACGTGATCGGCAGCGAGCCCGTGCTGGTGCATGTCCACCGTCCCGACGTGGTGTCCCAAGCGGTTTCGTTCTGGCGGGCCGTGCAGACCCGGGTGTGGCGCGGGCGGCCCGATCCCATTCGCGATGCTCGCGCCGAGTATCACGCCGGAGCGATCGCTCACATCATCACCATGCTGCGCGAGCAGGAGAAGGGCTGGCGGGCATGGTTCGACGAAGAGGGGCTCGACCCCATCGAGGTGAGCTATCCGTACTTGTGGCGCAACCTCACTCAGGTGGTCGCGACGGTGCTCGAAGCATTGGGTCTGGATCCGCGGCTGGCGCCCCCTCCGGTGCTGGAGCGCCAAGCCGATCAGCGCTCCGATGAATGGGTGGACCGCTACCGCGCCGACGCCGCACGCGACGGGCTGCCCACCTGAGCGACCACGAACACCCGCCGGAACGGAAAGAACGTCGTGCCGTCGGGACGGGCCGGATACGCCTCATCCAGCAACGGAATCAGCTCCCGACGGAACTGCTGCCACTGCTCGTCGGTGAGGCGGCTCTTCACCGGCGTCAACGCGGTGCCGGTAATCCATTCCAGCACTGGATGTTTCCCCTGCAGCTCGTGCACATAGGTGGTCTCCCACGCATCGACGGCGCATCCGGCGTCAGTCAGCAGCCCGGCGTACTCGACCGCACTGGACACCACTTTGCCGTCACGAAACGGCATGTCCCGCAACGGTTCCGACCATGGCGGCCGCTCGGCGAGCTCGCGGACCGCCCGGTGCGACGGGGCGTCGAAATTGCCCGGCACCTGCATGGCGATCCACGCGCCGGGGCGCAGCTGAGAAGCCCAGCGCACCAACAACTCCGCATGCTCGGGCACCCAGTGCAGCGTCGCGTTGCTCACCACGACGTCGGTGTCGGGCGCCGGTGTCCAGTCCCGAACATCGCCGATCCGCGCGTCGACGCCACGCTCACGCGCAGCCTGCACCATCTCCGGTGAGCTGTCCCACGCCTCGATCACCGCGGCGGGCCAGCGCTGCGCCAGCGCAACGGTGAGATTGCCCGGCCCACAGCCCAGGTCGACCACCCGGCGCGGCGTGTCCGCCCCCACCCGGGCCATCAGGTCGACGAACGGCCTGCCCCGCTGGTCGGCAAACGCCAGGTAGACTTCGGGATTCCACATCACCATCCACCGTATAGCGTCCCACGGGCTACCATCGTCGCGATGTCCGATGACGCCGTCCCCGTGGACCTCCCCATCCCGCTACCGGACGTCCCCGGGGCTGATGCGAGTACGGGTGGGCTGCCGCGGCGTGCCGATCTGACCCTGCGCCAGCGCCTCATCGTGGACAGTTCGGCCGTCGCCGACATCGCCCTGCGCACCGCGATCGCCTCGCTGATCAGCACCACCATTCTGCCCAGCATCGCCGGTTCGGTGCTGAGCCGCTCCGAGGCCCGTGCCGAACGCGAATACCTGCAGTTCTACGCCGAACTGGCCGCCAAGCAGGACCCCGCACTCGCGTTCCCCAAACCGACAACGCCCCCGCGGGTCTCCTCGCGCCCGGCCAATCCCGTCGCCGAGTGGATGGCCAACGGCCGGGTGCACAACCTGCGCTTCCAGAGCAGCTTCGAGGCGGTCAATCCCGCACTGCGGGAGCGCTGCCGCAGCTATGAACGCAACAACGTCGTCCACGCCCAGCACTGGGTGCACGACGACGGACCGCACCCCACCCTGTGTCTTATCCATGGCTTCATGGGCTCGGCGTACCTGTTCAACGGGCTGTTCTTCTCGTTGCCGTGGTTCTACCGCGCCGGCTACGACGTGCTGCTCTACACCATGCCGTTCCACGGCCGCCGCGCCGAAAAGTATTCGCCGTTCAGCGGTTACGGCTGCTTCGCGCACGGCTTCGCCGGATTCGCCGAGACCATGGCCCAGGCGGTGCACGACTTCCGCTCGGTGATCGACTATTTGGAGTTCACCGGTGTCGATCGGATCGCGTTGACGGGCATGTCGCTGGGCGGCTACACCGCCGCGCTCATCGCGTCGGTCGAGGACCGCATCCAGGCCGTGATCCCGAATGTTCCTGTGGTGACGCCTGATAGGACGGTCGACGAGTGGTGGCCGGCCAACATGGTGGTCGCGTTGCAGAGCCTCATCGCCAACACCGACCGCGACCTGGCCAACGCGGCCGGGATGTATCACTCACCGCTGAACTACCGACCGCTGGTGCCCAAGGACCGGCGGCTGATCATCACCGGACTGGGCGATCGGTTGGCACCGCCGCAGCAAGCCGAATTGCTGTGGGAACACTGGGATCGCTGCGCATTCCATTGGTTTCCGGGTAACCACATCTTGCACGTCAGCCAACCCGACTACCTGCGTCGGATGACGCGCTTCATGCGCGACTTCATGTTCGACTGAGCTGCGGCTGCTCCACCAACCCGTCGGGCACCGGCACCGCCCCGCCCTCCAGCGGGTACACCGACCGCGGGCTCAACGCCTGCAGCGCCGGCCGGTGCCGTCCGCTGTGCGGGGTCAGCCCGGGCAGCGGCGCGCCCGCGGTCGGCTTGTCGTTAGTACGGAACGAGCATCCGACTGCGATCTTGGGATCCTTTGGGCTTCCCGAGAATTCGATCGCGGTCCAGGTGTCGTTCGACGGGTAGCCGCGGATTTCGGCCAGGGTTTCGGCGAGGCGGTCGGTGGCGTCGACGCGGTAGGCGGCGACATAGCCTGACTCGTCGCGCATTCCGCGCCAGGTCTCCTTACCGGATCTCGGGGCCGGACCGTCGACACCGTCGACCATCGTCACCGCCACCCCGGTCTCCCGAAGGTGGTCAGCCAACCGCCGCGCAGTGATCTCGGCGGTTTCTCGCAACGGGATCTGCGGGGATCGGGCCTGTAACGCCGCGAGATTCTCGGCGGCGTCGAGTGTCAACCCGATCCAGGTGGCGCCCCCGCCCGAGGTGATCCGCACCGACGCGGCCGAGATGCCATACCGGTCCAGGTAACTGACGATCAGCGGCAGCGGAAGCTCCGTCGGCTCGCCAGCATCGGTCTGCAGCAGCGCGGTAGTGCGGGTGGGCCCCTGTTGTGCACCGTGACCGGAATCCTTGCGACGATTACGTCGCCACAACGCGATTCGGCGGCCGACAAGGTCGGTGACGAACGCCCCGCGCCACCACGCGAACAGCACGATGACGGCCGTCACGGCCGTGCCGAGCAGCCACCAGTCGACGGTCGACGACCACGGGTAGGCCATTGCGGCGGGGACAATGAACAACAACGCCAACGTGATTCGGGCCGTCATGTGGCCTTGTCCTTTCGTCGATGCGCGGCAACGGCGGCCACAATCAGCACCACGAGCGCGAGCGCGCCGGTGCCGGCGAACGCGATGGTGCGCGGGGTGAGGTCACGCGGTGCCGGCGGTGGTGGGGCGGCGATCGGCTTGGCCGATGGCGGTTGGGTTTCACGCTCGGCGGGCACTTCCCACGTCAGCGCCGCCACCGGGTCGACGCTGCCCGCGCCGACCAGATTCGACGGGGAGCGGGCCCCGTCGTGTGCGGTCGCCGTGAGCCGATGCATCACCTGCTCGGCGTTCAAATGCGGAAACTTGCTGCGCACCAACGCCGCAACGCCCGATACGTAGGCCGCCGCGTAGCTGGTGCCGCTGATCGGGAACAGCTCCTGCTGGTCGTTGGGCAGGCCGTTGGCCAGCCCGCCATTGGGGGCGTTGCTCACCGATGTGATGTTCTCCCCCGGCGCCGCGATGCCGAGCCACGGCCCGGCCATGGTGAATTCGGACGGCTGGCCCGCGGGAGTCAACGAGCCGACGGAGAGCACATACGGTTGCCACCACGACGGAACGGACACCGAGGTGACGCCGGACCAGTTGCGTGGATCGTCGGGCCGGCTAGCGTCGTTGAGCGGATTGGATTCGCACGCCGACCCGGTGCCCATGCCGGCCCGGTTGTTGCCCGCCGCGGCGACGATCACCGCATCCTTGTCCACCGCAGCGTATTTCAGTGCCGCGCCGAGTGCCGCCTGGTCGATGGGCTTGTTGGCCGGCAGGCAGGTGACGGCCGAAATGTTGATGACCCGTGCGCCGAGGTCGGCGGCGCGCACCACGGCCCGGGCCAGACTGACGACGTCGGCCGCGGCGCGTGCCAGCGTCGGGTCCTCACCCGGCGTCTGCGGCGCGAACTTCGCTGAGGTCTGCCGGATCGAGATGAGCCGCGCGGCCGGTGCCACGCCGGAGAATTCGTCGTCGCCGGGCTGTCCGGCGATCAGTCCGGCCACCAATGTGCCGTGCCCGTCGCAGTCGGTCAGGCCGTCGGTCGCCTCCACGAAATCGCCGCCCGGGTCGACGTTGGGCAGCCGCGGCCCCGGTTGCACACCGGTGTCGATGACCGCGACCACTTGGCCTTCACCGCGGCTGTGCTGCCAGGCCTCGGACAGGTTGAGCGCCTGCTGATTCGGGCTCAGCCCGCCGGGGTTGCTGCCGGCCAGCACGCCCGTCGTGGTGCACGCACCCCGCTGCGCCATCGGTGCGACCGGCCCCGGGTTCCCGCTCGGCGGGGCCACCGACGCGTCGACCTGCGGCGGGCCGATGGCGCCCGCCGACGGACAGCTGACCAGCGCCACTGTGAAAGTGGCTGTCAGCGTGGATAGTACGGCCCTGATCACCGATTGAGCACCCAGCTGAACAGGCCGACCAGGTACGCCATGGCCGGAATCAGCGATGCGTCGATGCCGGACGCGAGGAACCCGACCAGGCGGCGCACCGGCAGCGAATAGCTCTCCGGGGACGCCACACTCGGGTTCAGCGCGACCACGACCCACACCACGACCAAGGCGGCCAGCACCGCCAGCGCCCACCAGGCGGCGACATAGCGACCGGTGACGGCGAACGTCACCAACAGCGTGACCGTGACCAGATACGAGTGGCCCAGCAACCACGCCTTGCACGGCGCCGAATCCCACACCCGCGCACGCAAAGTCGCTCCAGCAGCCACAGCCACCACCACGTACCACGCCCACGGCGAGGCCCCCGCAGGTCCGACCAGTGCCAGGGAACCGAGGACACCGAGCAGCACCCCGGCCGCAATGAATCCGGTCTGGTGAGAATCGCCGGCCCGGACCCGTCGCGGCAGGTCTTCGAGAACCTTCAGCGGCAGCGCCGACGGCGTCGGGTCACCGGGCGCCGGGATAACAGGTAGCGGGAACCGGGCCCACGCCGCCGACAGTTGCGCGGCCTGCACCGTTACCAACAGCCCCGCCACGATGAGTCCGCAGCCGAGCTTGACCAGCGACAGCTCCCAGACGCTCGCGGCCGCTGCGGCGAGCAGAATCGCGAGGCCGACCACGGTGGACGCCGTGAAGAACGCGATCGCGCGGTCACCGAGCGTGACGGCGATGATCGACCATGCCGTCACACCGGCGGCGGCGAGCATGATCTGCGGTGCGCCGAATTCGCCTGGGATCGCCAGCGCCAACGCCGCAGCCACCGGCACCAGCGCGGTCACCGACAGCGCGGTGGCCAGCCGCGGGGAACGGGCCCGGCTCAGCAGGGCACCCACGACCGTTGCCACGGCGATGCCACTGACCGTGAACAGGCCCAGCGCCTCGCCGGTGACGACGCGATGCGCGACGGCCAGCGCGGTGCCGATGAGGATCAAGCCGATCGATGCCAGTGCCGCGGCGCGCTGGATTTGCGCAGTCCCCCAGGGCCGTTCGCGGGCTGCGGAGAAGATCATCGCGGCGTCGGCGATGTCCTCGATGATGCGCGGTGCGGGTGGTCCGGCCAGCACCGGTTGCAGCACCAGGAGATCACCGTCGACCACGCCGACCGTGTCGAGCGTGGCGTCCAGACTGAACGGCGCGCCGCCGACGGGTGCGAGGCTCATCAGTTGCGGCGCCCGCGCGGATTTCGCGTCGTCGTCGGCGGGGCGTACCAATCGTTGGACGGCGGGCAGGATTTCGCGCAGCGGCAGTTCGGCCGGCAGCGCCAGTTCGGTGAGGCGCCCACCGTCCTCGGCCGAGGCCAGCACGGCCACGCGGACGATCGGCATCACAGTGTTGTCGGACATGGTGTTCTCTGGTTTTCCGTTCTTTCGTCGAAATCTCGGGTGAGGGACAGGTCGGGGAACCACGGCCCACTGGGCAGGGTGGCGGTCAAGCGTTCGACCGCCGCGGCGATGGCGAACGATTCGCCGGGCGAGAACGTCGAGATCCATTCGCCGTCGAAGGCCCGTGCCGGGCTCACCAGGATCCGCCCCGCCGGAGTGTCGACGATGCTGACGCCGACCTCGGTGCTGACGCGGTGACCGTCGCGGTGCTCGCCGCCGACGATTTCCACATAGCAGCGTCGCGGGTCGAACGCAGCCGTGACGACCGGCTTCGCCGACACCGGAACGCCCAGGAAGTCAAGAATTTCCGCCAGGTCGGCGCCGTTGCGGAGCTGTTCGTCGGCCCGAGCACCGACGCGTGCCGGCATCGCGAACTCGTCGAAGCGCGCCGGCGGTTTCTGGGCCAGCCCGGCGCAGAGCACTGGGACGAGCGCCTGCGGGTGGTCGATGTTCATCTCGGTGAACGTGACCAGTTGCGCGTTGCGCAGGGCCACCACGGTCTGGCCGTCGCGGCGTGCGAGCACACCGCGCAGCAGATCGCCCGGCCCCGAGACGAATCTGAGTTCGAGCCACTGCTCGGCCCGGCAAACCAGCCGGATCCATTGCGCCACAGCCGGGTTGATCGCATCATCACCGGTCATCACGCCCATGCGGACCAGGCTCGCGGTCTGCTCGGCCGCGAACCTGGTCCGTTCGGACGGCTCACTGTAGGGCGGCGTGATGGCCAGCACCCAAGGGAAGGTGCCGGCCCCGACGGATTCGCCAATGAACCACGCCTGCTCGACAGTCAGCTCGACTGCGTTAAACCGCACTTAGCCCCACTTGGCGCCTTCGGCCTGATCCCGGGCGCTCATCGACATGGTGTTCATCTCGTGGGTGCTGGCCATCGCCCGGTATGCGCGGACGAGTTCCTCGAGGCTGGCATTCCACTGCTCCTGCCACGCCTGGTAGGTCATCCCGGTGTCACCCTGCCACGCGCCGGACAGCGCGGCCTGCTCGCTGGCGATGTCGGCACCGACGGCGTGCAAAGCGCCTGCGTAGCTTGCCATTTCACCCGCGTGCGCGATCATCGCCGGGTAGTTGTACATGATCTGAGACATATGTGTTCCCTTCTGGTGTTACCCGGTGATCAGATGGCGGTGTAGGTGCTGGCCGCCGCGGCGTCCTCGGCCACATAGGTGCCTGCGGCGTCGCCCAGGTTGACCTGCGCGATGTCGAGCAGCGAGTTGATCTTGGCCGACACTTCCACGAACCGGGCGTGCGCGGCCTGGAACGCGGCCGAGGACTCGCCCATGTGGAACGCCTGCGACGACTGCGCGGCCTGCTCGGCCTGCGCGATGGTGCTGCGCATCAGCGCGGCCTTCGCGCCGAAGGTCGCTTCAGAGGCGACCAGTTGCGGGATGTGAGCGTCGAGGAGGCTCATGGCTTTTCCTTTCGATGTGGTGACTGACGGTGGTGTGCGGGTGATCTGTTCAGGTGCGCGCTCCCCCCTTCGGATCCGCGCCGGAATCGTCGTCGGGATCCCACGTTCCGGGCAGCATCGGGCTGACGGGTCCGCTGCCGAACGCGTCGCCCGCGAGCGTCGTCAGTCCGGTGGCCCCTGCGGATTCCTTACCGGCGGTGCCGGTGAAGCCCATCGGGCCGGCCCCGCGCGCCGACGCGGTGACACGAGGTTCTTCGGGTGCCGGCGGCTCGTCGGGCTCGGGCTCGTAATCCATGTAGGCGTCGGCGTAGTCCTTCATCTCGGCCGCCTTCTTACGGCGCCGCTTGCGTCGCTGCGCCGCCGATGCCGCAGCCGCCGCGGCGGCCGCCGCGGGCACACCCGCCGACGGCGCTTTGGCGCTGGTGCGGTCCTTGATGATCGGCGTGAATCCCTCGCCGGGGTCGGCGCCGCGCACTGCGTAAGGGACCGCGGGTGCCGCGGCAGCCGCCGCCGACCCGGCAGGCACTGCAGGCGCACCGCCCGGAGCACCGCCCGGCGCGCCGGCGGGTGCGGCCACCCCGCCCGGTGCGGGCACTCCGGCCACCGGCCACACATTCGACTGCTCCGCGCGGGCGAAAGGTGTCGCCGATTGCTGCGGCGCCTCCTCGGCGTCAGCCGGCACGTCGGCCTGGTTGGTGAGGTAGTCGGTGAGCAACACCAGCCCGGCGATGCCCAACGGCACCAAGAACGGCGAACTCAGGATCATCGCCCACGTTGGCCAGCCGACCAAGTTAAAGAACACCTGATATGCCACCAGGAACAGGAGCGGACCCCACGTCACCAAGGCGGCCGACGGATTGGTGAGGAAGTCGTTGATCAGTTGGCCCAGGTTGCCGATCGGGTCCTGCAGGAAGTCGAGGATGGGCCCGTAGAGCTGGTCCAGAATGTCGAGATACCACCCGATCGGATCGGAGATGATGTCCGAAAGGTTCAGCGCCGAACCGGATTCGGCGGCCTGCGCCTGTGCGCCGAGCTGCTGGAACGTCGCCGCGGCGCTACCGGCCTCACCCACGCCCGGCTTGAGGAGAAACGGCGCCGGCGTCGAGGCGGGTGTCGCCGCGACAGCCGCGCCCGAAACGGCTTGGTAGGTCGACATCGTGGTGGCCGCCTGGATCCACATCCGTACGTAATCGGCCTCGTTCAGGGCGATCGGGATCGTGTTGATACCGAAGAAGTTCGTCGCCACCAGGACCGCGTGGATGGTGTGGTTGAGTGCCAGCTCGGCCAGCGTCGGCATGGCGGCCAACGCCGCGGTGTAGGCGGCCGCCGCGGTCTCGTGCTGTGCGGCCGTCGCGGCGCTCTGTGCGCTGGCCTGGGCCAGCCACGCCAAGTACGGGCCGTGGGCGGCGACGTACTGTTCGGCGCTCGGGCCTTCCCACGAGCCGGCCTGCACCGCGGCCAGGGTGCTGGTGAGTTCCGCTGCTGCCGAGGCGTATTCGGTGCTCAGCGACTGCCACGCCCCAGCGGCGGCCAACAGCGACCCGGGGCCAGGACCGCTGCTCAGCAGCGACGAGTGCACCTCGGGTGGCAGCGCCATCCAGATGGGGGCGGTCATGTCAGCCGCGGGCGATCAGGTACGACGCCGCAGCCAGCGCGTCGCCTTCGGCGTAGCTGGTCCCGGACTGTGCCACGCCGACTCCGGAGCGGCCCAGCTCTTCCACACCCTGTGCGGCGGCGGCCTCGTGTTGGGTGCCGTGAGCGCTGAAACCCGTTGCGGTCTGCAGAGATACCGCATCGGCGGCGGGCGGGATGACCGCGGTGATGAGCGGGGCGGCAGCGGCGTGCGCCGCCGCCAGGCGAGCGGTCAGCGCTTCGACCGTTGCGCTGGCGGCGGCCAGGCCTTCGGGAACCACTCTGAGATTCATCAGTTGTATTCCTTTCCGTACGTGGCAGTTTCAGCGACAAGCGGGTTGACGAGTTGGACGAACGTCGGGGTGTCGGTGTCGTCGAGCAGCATGGCGCGGCCAGCGGGCAACCGACTGAAACGGTGGCCACGCAGTTTTCCGCCGTCCGCCGGATTGCCGGACAGCATCAGCGTGGTGGCCTGCAGGTCGTTGAGCCGCCGCAGCAGCGGGGCGGTCATCACTGCGTGCGCCGAGCCGGCCGCGCGGGCGGTGACGATCACTCGCAGGCCGAGATCGGCGGCCTGCGAAAGCAATCCGATCAGCGGCGTCCAGGGGCGCTGCCCGACGTAGGGTCCGCTGACCGCCGGGCTGTCGGGGATCTGGTCGACGTCGTCGACGATCAGATAGTGCGTATGGCCCTGGTACGACCAGCCGTTGAGCTCCTGGGCGCTGAGCCCGGCCGGCGGACGGCGCTTTTCGATCAACGCCGACAGCCCCATCATCGCCGGGATGATCCGGTCGATGTTCGGGGTGTACTCGTTGTCGGGGAACAATGGCTCGTCCACCAGATGCAGCCGCCGGTCGATCACCGTGAAGGCGACCTGGTCTGGATGCGAGTTCTCCCGAATCGTGCGGATGAGGTGCCGCAGCAGCGTGGTCTTGCCGGTCTTGGCGTCGCCGAACACCATCAGCAACGGGTTCTGCGCGAAGTCCAGGGTGACCGGGGCGAGATCCTCCTCGCGCTGGCCGATCACCACCTGCTCCGGGCCGGGATACAGCTGGCCCAGTGCCGCGGGCGCCAGATCGGTCGGGAGCAACCGGATCGGCGGCGCGGTGACGTCCGGGTACTTCGCGTTGATCGCCGCGACGCTGGCCAGCGGGGGCTTCGCGAACAGGAAATGCTCTGCGGCCATGGTCAATCCGCGGCCCGGCTGGTCGGCGGGTACGCCGTCGGCCGGACGGCGCAGCGCGCCGACGACGCGGACGTTACTGTCCTGCGAGTCGTGCAGTTTGAGCTCCAGCCGCAGCCCGAGCCCGTCGCGCATGGTCAACGGCACCTCGAGCCAGTTCGGCGTGGTGATCACCACGTGGATGCCGTAGGACATCCCGGTGTTCACCAGCTCGGTGACCTTGGCCAGCAATGGGTTTCGCGTGTTGAAGGTGTCGGTGTTGTCCCGGCTGAAGGCGTAGAGGTTGTCGATCACCAGGAACACCTCGCCGTAACCGTCATCACGGAAGCCGGCGCCGCGCTGCCGGCGTGACCGCAGCAGTTGTTCCAGTTCGGCGAAGGTGCGGCGGATACGTTCGGGTTCCAGCGGCGAGGCGACACTGCCGACGTGCGCCAGGTCCTTCACCGCGGCCAGTTGTCCGCCGCCGTAGTCCAGGCAGTAGAACGTCACGTCGCGCGGTGAATGCAGCGCCGCAGCGGAGAGGATGAACGTCTGCAGCGCCGTCGACTTGCCCGACTTCGGGCCGCCATGGATCACCATGTTGGCGGCCGCCGACGAAGCGTCGAACACCAGGGGGTCGCGGCGCATCTCGAACGGCTTGTCGATCTCGCCGAGAGGCCAACGCCGTTGACCCGCAGGGATGCCCGCCCGCTGCAGCACCGACTCCAGCGAAATCGGCTCGTCCAGCGGCGGCAGCCACAGTTGCGGGGCTTTCGGCCCGTACTGCGCCAGCTGCTCGCCGATGGTGGCGATCAGCTTGCGGGGCGGACGCACGTCGACGTCGTCGTCGGCCTCGACGATCACGGTGTCGGGCTCTGGTTCCACCCGTGCCGCGGTGAACAGCTGCGGCTGCGGAATAGCATGCACCACAATGGCTTTCTCTTTGCGGGGCGGTTCGTAGATGCCGTCGACGTAGGTGCTGCGGAACTTGATCGGAATAGCTCCCGGGGCCGGCACCAGATAGCCCTCGCCCTTGTGCTCGCGGCCCGACTCGATGTGGTAGGCATCCTCGACGCCGATGATCTGGCGGGAGATGCTCGGGCTGGCGACCTTCAAGCCGATCCGGTAGGAGGTGTTCTTGTCGATGTCCTTGATCTTGCCGACGTCGAGGGTCTGCGACGCAAACAAGAGGTGGATCCGGAACGACCGGCCCTTGCGGGCCACGTAGTCGAACAGTTCGGCGTACTCCGGGTGGTCGGCCAGCATCAGGGTGAACTCGTCGGCCACCACAAACAGCGTTGGCATCGGCGGCAGGTCGTGGCCCGCGGCGATGGCAGCCTCGTACTCGGTCACCGAGTTGAAGGCGCTGCCCTGCACCCGGCGGCCGGTCTCCTTGAGGATCTGCTCGCGGCGGGCCACCTCCCCGCGCAGCGTGTCGGCGAATCGGTCGGCCAGGGAACGCTTCTCGGCCATGTTGGAGATGACCGCGACGACTTGGGGGAAGTTGCGGAAGATGTCCGCACCCGCTTCACCCTTGAAGTCTGCGTAGATCACGATTAGCCGATCGGCCGGGTGCGTCGTCAACAGCGACAGCAGAATCGACATCAGCGTCTGCGACTTGCCCGATCCGGTCATACCGATCATCAAGCCGTGCGGACCCATGCCGCCTTCGGCCTCGTCCTTGAGGTCGAAGATCAGCGGCTCTCCTGTGGCCGTCACGCCGATCGGCACCCGCAGTTCCTCGTCGCGGCTGCGCGGGGCCCACAGGCTCGCCACGTCCAAGGCCGATGCGTCGGGAATACCGAGCAGAGTGGTGAAGGTGGCGCCGCCGCCGGTGGCGGTCGAGCGCGCCTGGTTCGGGTTCGAATCCCACCGGGCCAGCTGCCGGGCAATATGGCCGGCGTCCGCGGCGTCAAGACCGTCGGCGGCGTCGATGTAGGCCTGCCAGCCGCTGCTCTGCCAGCGTTCGATCTTGCCGTCGGCGATGCGCAGAATCGGCCGTTCGGGGTCCGGATACTGTTCGCGGTGCGGGGCTTTCGCGATTCGGTGCACCACGGTGACACCGGCAAGGCCGGGCTTGCGGATGAACGCGTCGGGGTCAGCGTCGGGGTCGTCGAGCACGATCAGCAGGTGCCGGCCCGACGCGGCGCCCTGGCCGGCGAACGGCGGACGCTCGGCCAGCTCCGGCTCCAGCAGCGCGCGCAGTTCCGCCGCACCGGTGGCCAGGTAGCGGGCCGGCCCGACGCCGTCGGCCTGGCCCGGAACATCAACGTGGGGCAGCCATTTCAGCCACGACCAGTCATCGGCTTCCAACTCCGGTGTGGCCAGGGCGACACCCAGCACCGTCGGGTCATGCCATGTCACGGCCTGGGCGATCCACGCGCGCAATGCATCACGGACCTCGTCGGCGTCGCCGTAGACGGTGATCCGCGCCAGTTTGGTGATGTCGATGCCGGTCGGCGCGTTGCGCACCGTGCGCTGCACGTCGAGCAGGCCGCGCAAGGTGCTGTGCGACACCGGCTCCAGGTCGATCTCATCCGCGGTGTCCTTGACCCGCAGCGCCGTGTTCAGCGGAACATCATGCAGGCCCGCGCGCAACACCAGGAAGTCGGCGTCGTGCGGGTCGCGTTCCCACTGCCGGCGGGTGCCCGGGATCGCGGCCAACACCTGCGGCGCGGGGTGCGACCACTCCAGTGCCGCACGCTGTTCGGCGGCATGGGCGCGGACGTTGTCGCGGACCACGGAGAGGTAGCGCAGATAGTCGGCGCGTTCGGCGTCGACCTCTTCGGTGCGCATCTTGTTGTCCGAGCCGCGGTACAGCGCGGTGGCGGCCAGCAGCAAGACGAACGGGAAGAACAGTGTGGTCGGTGAAATCAGCCGCATGCCGGTGGCCACCAGCGCCACGATCATCCCGACGATCAGGATCACGATCAGGTAGGGCAGCACCCGACGCAGCAGCGACGGCGGCACCAGCCGGGGCAGTTCCGGCGGAGGCTCGATGGTGATGGTGCCCTTGCGGGTTGGCGGCGGCGGGAGCCGGCGATGGTGCTCGAAGATCAACCTGCTCATCGGGCCTCCAGCCGGGCGGGATTCGGTGCGGGCGCAAGGGCGTCGTGCGCCAACAGCGCGTCGCTGCGGGACAGGGTCGGGCCGGCGGCGAACTGTGCCAGCACCGACCAGGGAATGGGCAGCGGCGGCGAGCTAAGCCCAAGCGCACCAAGGGTTTTGTCGTCGCCCGCGGTGTCGATGCCGTAGCGGACGCCGGTGTCGCTCACCCAGAACAAGGATCCGGCGAGCGGCGAGCCGGGTTCGGCGCCGCCGGTCTGCACGAAGTATCCGCTGCCCGGCGACAGCGCGACCCGGTCGGCGCCTTCGGAGCCGACCAGCGCGACGGTGTGCTGGTCGTCGGGCAGGGGCAACGCGGCACCGGACAGCAGTGTCAGCGAACTCGTCGCCGCCTCAGCCGGTTTCGCCCAGCGCGCACAGGTGACCGGGTCGTCGGCCGCGCTGACCAGCGTGATGGGTTCGGCCGGGTAGGCGTCGGTGTCGATGCCATGCGCGACCGGCATGCGCGCCACCTCGTCGGCCCCCAGCCGTGGCGGCTGGTCGAGCCCGAATGAGTTGGTGTTGCGCAGGATTGCCGCCAGCACCGGTGAAATCGGTTGTAGCCCATCGGTAAGCACCGCGTAGTGCCGAATCGAGTTGTCGGCCTCGTAGGCGGCCACCACCGCGCCCACCGGGGCGGATAGCGGCAGCGGGAAGCGCGGCGGCTCACCGGCGCCCGGAATGGGCGGGGCGGAGAGCGCCGGGCCCTCGGGGATCGCGTTGAAGAGTCCCGCCGCGATCGGTCGAGGCGCCGGAATGTCGACGCCGAGGCCGACGGCGTCGGTGATCGCGCGGTTGCCCAGGTCGATGGCGCTGCGCCGGCCGTCCCAGAGCAGCCAGGCGCCCGCGTCGTTGCGCACCAGCACGGCATGGTTGTCGCGCAGCGTGCCGGCGCGTTCGCCGTCGGTCGAAAGGTCGCCGGCGATCAGCGTCACACCGCTGTTGGGGCCGGACACCGCGTCGCACACCGTCCAGTCGGCGTCGCGAGATGCGTTCTGCACCATGCGTTCCGGCGCGCCAGGGATGCCCAGCAGATTGCCACGCGGGAACCGGTCGAGCTCACTGGTCTTGACGGTGGTCGGGTTGTCGGGCCGTCCCGCGATCAGCCGTGCAGAGGTGAGATTGAGTACCGGGTGCAGTTGTTCGCCGACCCGCACGTACAGCGCCGCGGTGGACCGGTCGGCGAGGATCGCGTCGTTACCGGCAACACCGGCGGGGCGGATCCACGAGAAGATCAGGCAGCCGATCAGGCCGGTGATCAGGATCAGCCCGCCGACGAGCACCGCGCGCGACTGAGTGCGCAGCGGGTCGACCAGCATGCGGGTGTCATGCAGCGCAACGCCAGATGCGATGCGGCGCATGACGAATCGCCAACCCGATACCTGATGTCGGGTGACGAAGCCGCGCCGGTAGACGACCTGATCGGGGTTCTCATTGGCCGGTGTGCGCGAGGTGAAAGAGCGTCGGTCGTCGTTGTTTTCGCTCATGCCGGCACCGACAGGCCGAGGCCCCGCAGCAGTGGCGCGGCCGAGTTGCGTACATCTTCGACAGTGATCGTCATCAGTTCGTCGTCCGTGAATTCCTCGGCGTCGGAATGGTCAAGCCGGTATTCGCGCTCCTCTTCGGAACGCTCGACGAGGTTGCGGACGAACCGGCCGTTGCCCGCGATGTCGAGGCTGCGCCGCGCCACCCCGTTGGCGTCCGGACTCGTCGATTCGGCGAGGTGGGCGAATAACCTCTCCATTTCGTGGATGGCCGCGGATTCGAAGATGCTGTCCCGTTTCTGGGCCATCAGCGTGGCGATCTCGACGAGCTCGTGTGGCGAGTACGACGGGAAGTCGATGCTGCGGGTGAACCGCGACCGCAGGCCCTCGTTGGTGTCGAGGAACATGTCGAGGTCCTTGCGATAGCCCGCCACGATGACCACCAGGCGATCGCGGTCGTTTTCCATCCGGGCCAGCAGCGTGTCGATGGCCACCAGGCCGAAGTCGTTCTTGGCGCCGGTGGACACCAACGCGTATGCCTCGTCGAGGAACAGCACGCCGTCGAGCGCGCTGTCGATGATCGCGTTGGTCTTGGCTTCGGTTTCGCCGATGTGTTGGCCGATCAGGTCGGCGCGGTGCACTTCGCGCACCGTCTCCTTACGTAAAAGCCCTAGGCCGCAATAGATCTTGGCCACCACGCGGGCGATGGTGGTTTTACCGGTGCCCGGGGGGCCGGCGAACACCAGGTGGTTGGTGCGGTTGGCGACGGTCAGGCCGCGCTCCTGGCGGCGCAATGCCATTGCCACCGAGCTCTTCAGTCGGGCCACCTGATATTTGACCTCTTCGAGCCCGATGAACTCGGCGAGCTCGGCCTCGGCCTCGATCAGCAAGTGCGCCTTGCGTTCTTTGGCGTCCGGGTCGACGAATTCGGCTTCGGTGGGTTCGGTTTCGGGATCCCACGGATCGGTTCGGGCGTCGATGCGGGCGGCCGTCGTGGTGACCAGCCCGTAGGTCGGATCGGTCAGCGCGTGCTCGATGTCGGGGTTCTCCGGATTGGCCGCGTAGAGGTCCTGCAGCACCTCGTTGGCATCTTCGTCCTCCCCCTGAGCCCGCAGCGCCAGCGCCTTGGCCAGCGCGCCGTCGACGGCGGCCACCGCCACCGGACCGGCCGGGTCCTCCAGATACGACAGCGCCGGGGCGAACATCCCGAGCCGGGCCAACGCGATGCCCAATGCAATACGCGCCGCGTGCGAGAACACCTCGTCCAGCGACGTGTCGGTGACGATCGGGGTGAGCAGCCGCACCACGTCGGACCACCGTGCGGTGCGGTAACACATCGCCACCCGAACCCAGCGGGCCTGCAGCCAGCCCGGCCGCCGGTCGATCAGCGCACCGACCAGCCGGTCGGCTTCGGCGTACTCACCTTTGTCGCAAAGCATTGCGGCGTAAGCCAATTGAAAGTCATCGGGTTCAGTCGCCCGGAACTGCAGATACAGGCCGGTGTCATAGGTGAAGCCCAGCGCGCCGGCGTCGAGGTCGATGTGGCGCTGCAGCACTCCGGCGCTGGCCACCGTCTGCCAGATTGCCTCGACGACGCGCGGGGACACGTCGCCCGCGGCGGCCAAACCGGTCCAGGCATCGCATTGGTCGTGCGCGACACGCGTCAGCGCGGTGAAACCGGACCGCGCGGTGGCCAGATCGGCGGGGCGTTTGCGGTCATGGACCGACAGGCCCAAAGCGCGACAGCACGTCGCGAACCGGCTGACGACATCGGGGTCGACGCGGTCTTGCGCAGGAGCCGCGAGGGTGTCACTACCTGTGTCCATGATTCTTCACGGAAGCGTGTCGCCCCCGTCGTCTCCCCTTAACTATGGCTAAGCTAACTTTCGGCTGAAGTTAGCATTGCATAAGCTAAGTGTCGAGACGCACGGTCTACCGCCGGAAGGTGACCCTGGTCACCTCTTCGTCGCGCTGACCAGGCTCATGGAGGCCAACATGGGGCCGGCGTCGGTGTCCATCCCCGCGACCGGGCGGCCGACCCGGCGCAGATAGTCGGGCAGCCGAGTGGCCTCGGCCGTCCAGCCGCGGGTGCTAAACCACTGGTCAGCGGGGGCATGCTGCTCGTTGTAGACCAGAGTGAAGAAGGTGCCTTCCTCACCGGCGGCGCGCTCCTCTTCCCGCTTGGCCTCGAAGACGTCGCGGGGCATCGGTGCCGCCTCCTCCACCGCCGCTCGGCTGCCCCGGCTCGCGAGGGCGTCAATTCCGGTGAACAAGCTCTCCTGGGCGGTTGCGGGCAAATACAGCAGCAGCCCCTCGGCGAGCCACGCCGACGGCTTGGCGGGATCGAAGCCGGCGTCGCGTAGCGCGGCGGGCCAGTCCTCGCGCAGATCCACCGGAACCTCGCGACGCTCGGCGCGGGGCGTGTCTCCGCGGTCCGCCAACACCTCTCGCTTGAAATCGAGCACCCGCGGCTGGTCGAGTTCGAAGACCAGCGTGCCGGCCGGCCACCCGAGCCGGTATGCGCGCGAGTCCAGGCCTGCGGCCAGGATGACGATCTGGCGCACACCGGCATCGGCGGCGTCGGCGAAATAGGCGTCGAAGTATTTGGTCCGCGCGCCTTGGAAATTCACGAAGTGCTCGCCGAACTCCGATTTGAGGTCGTGGTCGGGCGCGGCGCCGTCGAGCAGGGCGGACCACTGGCCCCCGACCGCCCGGCAGAACACCTCCGCGTACGGGTCGACGGCGAGCGGGTCGGGCTTGCACGCCTCCAATGCGCGGGAGGCGGCGACGAACAACGCCGTCGACCCGACGCTGGTCGTGATGTCCCAGGTGTCGTTGTCGGTACGCATGATCGCGAGGCTACAGCAGTCCGACGAGCTGCAGGTTGGTGATGTATTTCACGATGATCTGCGGTGAGACGTGCGGAATGTCTTTGTCCGGGCCGATTTTCGCGTCCTGCACGGCGGTGCGGAACCGGTCGGTGGGCGCGACGGATCCGCGGATCGGACGCTCCGGCCGTTGATAGTTGTGCAGCAGCGGAAGCAGCGTGTACTGCCGCTGACGTTCGGGCAGCGCGCGCATCGCGGTCTCGAAACGCGCCAACCAGTCGGCGTAGTCGTCGACCCGGTGAATCGGGTATCCGGCGTCGATCAGCCAGTCGACGAACTCGTCGAGGCCGATGCCGTCGTCGTACGGGTTCATCACGTGGAACGTCTCGAAGCCGTCCAGCGGGCTCAGCGCCGAGATCGCCTCGGCGATGAATTCCACTGGCAGACCGTCGTAATGGGCGCGCTGGCGGTGGCCGTCGGCGTCGAGCTCGTAGAACGACGCGGGCGCGATGCCGGTGGCCACCAGGCTCAGCATCAACCGCGTGAACATGTCGGGCAGATTGAGCTGGCCGTCATAGGTGACGTCGGCCAGGATCATGTCGCAGCGGAACACCGACACCGGCAGCCCGCACAGATCGTGCGCCTCGCGCAGCAGCACCTCGCCGGCCCACTTGCTGGTGCCGTAGCCGTTGGCGTAGGTGTCGTCGATTGTGCGGGTGGGGCTGATCAGCCGGATGTCGGCGTCCTCGATGAATTCGCCGGGCTTGATGCCCCAGCCGACGCCGATCGTCGAAACATAGCTGTAGGGCTTGAGTTTCGTGGTCAGCGCGATGCGGATCAGTTCAGCGGTGCCCAGCGCGTTGGGCCCGAACAACTCGCTGTAGGGCAGCACATGATTGACTAGGGCGGCCGGGTCGACGATGAGGTCGACGGTGTCGGCGAGCCGCTGCCAGGTCTGCGGCGCCAGGCCGAGGTTGGCTTCGCCCTTGTCTCCTGCGATGACGTCCAGATGCTCGGCGGCCAGTTCGCGATAGTGCTGTAACAGCTTGGGGTCGCCGCTGTCGAACGTCTTGTCCAGGCGGGCTTTTGCGGCGGCGTCGTCCTTGCCGCGCACCAGGCAGATCACCTTCCCACCGACGAGCGACATCCGTTCCAGCCATTCCAGCGCCAGATAGCGGCCGAGGAATCCGGTCGCGCCGGTGAGCAGCACGGTGCGAACCTCCGCGCTGGGACCCGGCAATGATGGTGCGGCAGCCAGTGTTTGGGGATCGATGAACTTGTCCAGTGTCAGGTCCTTGGCGTGCACCGCGGTCGCGTCCCGGCCGTGGACGCTGGCGAATGTGGGCCGCTTGCTGCCTTGTCGCTTGGCCTCGATGTAGCGCGCGATACCGGCCAGGTCGGTGGCCGGGCTGACGATGACGCCGACGGGCACGTCGACGTCGAAAGTCTCGCGAAGCAGGTTGGCGAACGTCAATGCGGACAATGAATCTCCACCCAGATCGGTGAAGTGCGCGTCGGGCTTGACGTCACCTGCGGCCGCGCCAAGGAGTGCGCCGGCGGCCCGGCTGACGGTGTCTGACACCGGCCCGTCCGCGCCTGTCTGACGCAGCGCCCGCAGCTCGTTGGCCTGGCTGTCGGCCAGCTCGGCGTACAGCTGCTCGAGCCGCTCGCCGTAGTGCTCCTTGAGTTTCGGCCGCGCCAGCTTGCGGATGCCGGTCAGCAACCCGTTCTCCAGCGTGAAAGGCGTTGTGTCGATGATGAAGTCGCGGGGGATCTCATAGGACTGCAGGCCGGCAGCCTTCGCGACCTCCTGCAGCGATTCGCTGATCTGCGACTTGGTCGCGCCGTCGACGGGTACCACGACTGCCAGCAGATAGGAGCGAGAGCTGTTGCCGTAGATGTAGATCTGGCGCACCAGCGGGCTGTTGGCGAACACCGCCTCGAGCTTGGAGACCGTGACGAACTCGCCCTGCGACAGCTTGAGCACATTGTTGCGGCGGTCCAGGTACTCCAGTTGATCCGGGCCGATCTCGGCGACGATGTCGCCGGTGCGGTAGTAGCCGTCTTCGTCGAACATCTGCGCGGTGATCGCCGGGCGCTTGTAGTAGCCGGGGAACATCTGCTCGGATTTGACCAGCAGCTCGCCGCGCGGATGCGGCCGGTCGGTGTGGAAGTAGCCGAGCTCGGGGACGTCAACCAGCTTGTAGTCGATCACCGGCGGACGCTGGATGCGCCCGTCGACGAAGACGGAGCCGGCTTCGGTCGAGCCGTACCCCTCCAGCAGGTGCATCTCGAGCAGGCTCTCGACCCACGCTTTCATTTCCGGTGAGATCGGCGCGGATCCAGTCAAAGCGCTGACGAACCGGCCGCCCAGCACGTTGCGCCGGAACTCGGCCAGCACCGCGGCCTCGGAGCCTGGGCCGCGTCGGTCGACCTCGCTCTGATACTCCTGGAAGATTATGTCCCAGATGCGCGGCACGAAGTTCAGCTGCGTGGGCCGCACCAGTGCGAGGTCTTCCAAGAACGTCGACAGGTCGCTGCGCGCTGCGAAATAGGCTGTGCCGCCGGAGCTTATCGACGCGTAGAGGATGCCGCGGCCCATCACGTGGCTCATCGGCATGAAGTTCAACGTGATCGAGGGCAGCGTGGCCTGCCGGTCGTCCCAGCCCATTTTCGCCGCGGCCCGCCAGATGTTGGCGACCTTGCTCTGAAGGTACATGGCGCCTTTCGGTGCGCCGGTGCTGCCGGAGGTGTAGATGAGCAGGGTCAGCGGATCGTCCTGACCGGAGATGTGCGGCGGCGCGTCGGCGAGAGATCGCCCGCGGTCCAGTACGTCGGCCAGCGTTTCGACGATCACGCCGGTGCCGGCGAGTGCGGACCTGGCCGCCTCGAACGCCTCACGCTGATCGTCGACCTGGGGGCGGTAGTCGAACACCACCAACCGGGCGGGGGCGGGCCCGTCTTTGATGAGTTCGACGGCGTCGGAAAGGAAGTCGATGCTCGACGCGATCACGGTCGGCTCGGTCTCGGCGATGATGGGTCGCAGCTGCTCGACCGGCGCGCTGGTCTGCAGGGGCACCGACACGGCGCCGAGCTGGATCAGCGCGATGTCGATGGTCGTGTAGTCGACACTGGTGAAGCCGAGGATCGCGACGCGGTGGCCGGGCTTGACGGGATGGTTGTGCCAGGCGTTGGTCACCGCCTGGATGCGGTCGCCGAGCTGGCGGTAGGTGATGGTGTCGAACTGCGGCAACAGTTCGGCGGAGGTGCGGCCGGTTTGCGGGTCCGTGACGAGATTGACAGCGCGCTGCCCGAGCGCGGGCCGATCGGCATACCCCGCCATCACCTCCCGCACGATCTGCGGTAGCCGGAGGTCGGGCCGGTCGATGACCGCGTTGACGGCCGCACTGGGTTGGGCATTGGAAAATTGCTGGTCGGTGGCGTACAACTCGGCAATCCGGGCATCAGTCGACATCACAAGTCCTCTAGGCAAATCACAGGAAGGGGCGGCGCATCGTCGCGCCTAACAACTAGTATGTTAGGCAAACTAATTTTATTCCTGCAAAGCGCGGCCGTGTGCTGTGAATCTCTTGGGAGTCTGCTTGGGAGCCGCTGGAGCGTCTGCCTGAATCGGTGTCGAGTGTGCGATCACCGCGGCGAGTGTGCATCTACCGTCGTCAACATCGACGAATCCCGCAGCCAGCGCACAGTCAAAGCAGCCAGCGCACACTCGCCCGGGGCGCGACCGGAGCGGCCGCTACACCAGCGGGCGGCCCGTCCTGATCCGCCAGTCCAGATCCTTGAGCAGGACATTGAACGGGAACTGGCGGATGAAGCTCGGCATGATGTGGTTGGCCGTGCGCAACACCGCCATCAGCCGGTCGAACCGGCGCTGGCGCGCGGCGTCCCACGGCAACCGCATCTCATCGCGGAACCGTTGCGGCAGAAAGCCGGTCGTGATCAGAAGCGCGATGCTGTCGTTCATGCGCTGCAGCGGCCCGGGCAGCTTCACTCCCTTGACCCGCGACGCGGCGATCGGATACAGAAACTCGCGGACGGTGTCGTCGATGTGGACCTGCTCCAGCGATTCCTGCCAGTACTTGTCGAACGCCGCGCGATCGGCCGGCCACATCTCCGGTGGCACCTGCAACGTGGTGCCCAAGGTGATGCTCTCGCGGTAGTGCTGATCGGCGGTCTCTTCGTCCATCTCACCGACGAAGATCCGGTACACGTCGACCGCACCCTTGTAGAGGCATGCCGCCACCCACAGCTGCAGGTCCTTGTCGAAGGCGTTGTACCTCACCGGGCTTTCGTCGGTCGAATAGACCTGCGCGTGCGCCTTGTTCACGGCGCGGCGGAACGCCGCCTTCTGCTCGTCGCTGCCCTTGGTGGCCACCGCGAGATAGGTGAAGGTGGTGCGCGCCCGCTTGATCGGGTGCCGGTCGACGCGCCCGCTCTCGACCCGGCTCTCGAGGACGCCGTAGCCGACGCCCGGGCGGGCCAGCTGCATGATGACGTTGGCGGGCCCAGCCAGCAGGGCGACGCCCATCAGGCCGTCTTCGATGCCGGCGCCCCGCCGCGGTCGAGGCTGCGGTACCTGCGCGGATTCACTGACCGGCCGCTCGACGATCGTCATCGACACCCCTATCGGCAATGCGCCCAAATGTGAGAACGCTTGTTTCCTAATATTGCCCGCTGCGCTGACAGGTGTCAAGATGGAGCCCATGACACAAGTCCGGCCCTATCGCGGCGTCGAGGCCGCCGAGCGGGTGGCGCAACGGCGGCGTGCGCTGCTGGAGGCTGGGCTCGACTTGCTGGGTGGCGAAGATGCCCCGGCCGAATTGACCGTGCGCGGTATCTGCGGGCGGGCCGGCGTCTCGGTGCGCTACTTCTACGAGAGCTTCGCCGACAAAGACGAGTTCGTCGCCGCGGTGTTCGACTGGGTCGTCGGCGACATCGCGGCCACCACCCAGGCCGCCGTCGCCGCGGCGCCACGCGACGAGCAGAACCGGGCCGGCATCGCCAACCTCGTACGGGTCATCGCCGGGGATCCGCGGGTGGGGCGGCTGCTGTTCAGTTCCAAGCTGTCCAACGCGGTGTTGGTGCGCAAGCGCGGCGAACTCGGCGGTCTGTTCGCGGCGCTGTCAGGCCAGCACGTCACCAACGCGTATCGGGTCGCCGAGAACGAATGGATCAAGGCCACAACGCATTTCGTGGTCGGCGGCGTCGCGCAGGCTATCAGTGCATGGCTCGCGGGTGAGATTGAGCTCGGTGACGACGAGCTCGTCGACCAGTTGGCCGCGCTGCTGAACCAGCTCGCCGACGCGCGGCTGTACCGGTCCGAATAGTGCGGCCGGGCTGCTGCATGATGGGCGGCATGGACAGCGTCGGAGAGGCAGTAGCAGGAACGGGGCCTCTGGTCGCGGCGATCCGCGCGGAGGAATCGCGGCGTAAGGATCCGCTGTTCACCGATCCGTTCGCAGAGAAGCTGGCCGGCGAGACGGGACGGCGGTTACTCGCCAACGCCGTCGCCGAAACCGGCGAACAAAGCACCGCGCAGATCATCGTCCGCACCCGCTTCTGGGACGAGGCGCTGCTGAAGGCCGTCGACGGGGTCAGGCAGGTCGTCATCCTCGCCGCCGGGATGGACGCCCGGGCATACCGGCTGTCCTGGCCCGACGACACCGCGGTCTACGAGCTGGATCAGCCCGCGGTCATCGAGGCCAAGGCGAAACTGCTGGCCGACGACCAGCCGCGCTGCCGGCGGGTCGCCATCGGCGTCGACCTCGTCGACGACTGGCCGAAAGCGCTACGGGCGCAGGGCTTTGACGCTACGGCGCCGACGGTGTGGTTGATCGAGGGACTGCTGCAATACCTCGAAGAGCGCGCCGTTCGCACACTGTTCGCACGCATCGACACGCTGTCGGCGCCGGGTTCTGTGCTGCTGTACGACGTCGTCGGCAAGACCCTGCTCGAGGCGGCCATGCTCACGCCCGTGCGCCAGTCCATGGCCAAACAGGGCGCTCCATGGTTGTTCGGCACCGACGAGCCTGGGGAATTGGCGGAGCGCCATGGCTGGTCGGCCCGCGTGACCGACGTGGCCGAACCCGGCAACCGGTGGGGCCGGTGGTTCGCGCCAGCGGTGCCACTCGACGTGCCCGACGTGCCGCGGGGCTACTTCGTCGAGGCGACGAAGAACTAGGCCGTCACGGGCCGGCGCCGGTCGGCAGCCGTCTTGGGCGCCACCTGAGCATCCTCAGACGTGAATTCCTTGGTCCAGCAGGCGAATTCGAGGGTGATGCCGTCCGGGTCGAAGAAGTAGAACGACCGCACATATACGCCGGGGTGCACCGTCGGCGAAACCTGGGCTTCACTTTCGTCGTGGTTGAGGATGGGGCCCACCCGCACGCCTTTGGCCTTCAACTTCTGCCGGTACTCGTCGAACTTCTCCGGCGGCACGTGGAAGGCCAGGTGGTTCATCGAGCCGGTGGCGCTGACGATCTCGCCGATTCCCGGGATCGCGGCGGGCGCCGATATGCCCGGCACGCCGTCGGGTGCATCCCGGAACCAGAAGAACGCCACGCAGTCGCCGTTGCCGGCGTCGAAGAAGAAGTGTTGCCCGATGCCGCCCGGCAGATCCAGCGACTTGACCAACGGCATGCCCAGCACGTTGCTGTAGAAGTCGACCGTCTTCTCCATGTCCGAACACACCAGTGCCACGTGGTTGATGCCGCCGAGCTCGAACTCAGGATTCGGATTGTTCGGCTTGATCATGCGCAACTCCTCTGGCGAAATCCAGAAACTGAATCTAACATCAGATTCAGTTTCGATCAATGGCCGAAGGAGTGCGGTGACCGCCAGCCCGCGTGAGCAGTTGCCGACGGTGCGCGGCCGGCAGACGCAGGCGGCCATCGACGCGGCCGCACGCGCGGTGATCGCCCGCAAAGGCATTCTGGCCACGACGATTTCGGATATCGCGGCCGAAGCCGGCAAGTCGACCGCGTCGTTCTACAACTACTACGACTCCAAGGAAGCGATGGTCCGCGAGTGGGCGGTGCGCTTCCGCGACGAGGCCCGCGACCGGTCCCGCGCGGCCGCGAACCCCGGGCTGTCCAACTGGGAACGCTCATACGAGGCAGTCGCAGCGCACTGGTACACCTACCGCCACCGCCTCGCCGAGATCATCGGGATCTCCCAACTCGCGATGATCAACGACGACTTCGCCCAGTACTGGGCCGAGATCTGCGAACTGCCGATCTCCTTGATCACGACGACCGTGAAACAGGCTCAGCGCCAAGGCTTCTGCCCCGACGACGACCCACACCTCATCGCAGTCGCGATGGTGTCGATGCTCAACCAGTTCTGCTACACCAAGCTGGCCGGAGGAAACGATGCCGTCGACGACGAAGCGTGCATCAGCATCTTGGCCAATATCTTCTATCGCACCATCTACCACAAGGAGAGCGGGCTGACATGACCAGAACACCGGGGGCAGCAGCACCAGGCGTCACCCGCGAGTTCGTCGGGCTGGACTCTCCGACCGCACGGCGGGCAGGGTCGGGTGGCCACCCATGCCAGGGCCTTTATCACCGCGGCGTGGGCCGCAAGCCGAAGGTGGCGATGATCGCCGTGCACTACCAAATCGACTTCTCGGAGCACTATCTCGCCGATTACATGGCCACCCGCGGCATCGGCTTCCTCGGCTGGAACACCCGCTACCGCGGCTATGAGAGCAGCTTTCTACTCGACCACGCGCTGGTCGACATCGGCGTCGGCGTGCGATGGCTGCGCGAAGTGCAGGGTGTGGAAACGATTGTGCTGCTGGGCAACTCCGGCGGTGGCTCACTGATGGCGGCCTACCAAGCGCAGGCCGTCAAACCGCATGTGACACCTCTGGAAGGTATGCGGCCCGCGGCCGGGCTCAATGATCTGCCCGCCGCCGACGGCTTTGTCACCAGCGCCGCGCATCCCGGCCGCCCCGACGTGCTGACCGCGTGGATGGATGCGTCCGTCGTCGACGAAGCCGACCCCATCGCCACCAATCCGGACCTCGACCTCTTCGATGAACGCAACGGTCCCCCGTTCTCGCCGGAATTCGTCGAGCGCTACCGGGCCGCGCAGGTTGCGCGCAACAACGCGATCACCGATTGGGTTGAGACGGAATACAAACGGGTGCGCGCGGCCGGCTTCTCCGACCGGCCGTTCACCGTCATGCGTACCTGGGCCGATCCGCGCATGGTGGATCCCACGCTCGAGCCCACAAAGCGCCCCGCGAACATGTGCTACGCGGGCCTCCCAGTGAAGGCCAACCGCTCGGCGCACGGCATTGCGGCGGCGTGCACGCTGCGCAGCTGGCTGGGCATGTGGAGCCTGCGCCACGCGCAGACGCGCGCCGAGCCGCATCTGGCCCGCATCACCTGTCCGGCCCTGGTGATCAACGCCGAGCAGGACACCGGCGTCTACCCTTCTGACGCGCAACGCATTTACGACGCGCTGGCCAGCAGGGACAAGACCCAGGTGGCCATCGACAGCGATCACTACTTCACCACCCCGGGGGCTCGCAGCGAGCAGGCCGATACGATCGCCAAATGGATCGCCAAACGGTGGCGGTAAGAGTCCTCGCCCACTTCACACCCGGCGACAAGGTGCTGGAATTCCTTGCGCCCGAAACCGATTGGCTCGACATTCGGTACTGCGCCGAGGACGACGACGACACCTTCTACCGCGAGCTGCCCGACGCCGAGGTAATTTGGCATGTGCTGCGGCCTCTTTCGGGCCCGGACCTGGAGAAGGCCACGCAGTTGAAGCTCGTGCACAAGATGGGTGCGGGCGTCAACACCATCGACGTCGGCACAGCGACCCGTCGCGGCATCGCGGTGGCGAATATGCCCGGCGCCAACGCCCCGTCGGTCGCCGAGGGCACGGTGCTGCTGATGCTGGCCGCGCTACGCCGGCTGCCCGAACTCGACCGCGCCACCCGCGCCGGCAAGGGCTGGCCGTCGGATCCCAGCCTCGGCGAAACGGTGCGCGACATCGGGGGGTGCACCGTCGGGCTGATCGGCTACGGCAATGTCGCCAAGCGCGTCGAACAGATTGTCGCGGCAATGGGCGCGCAAGTGCTGCACACGAATACCCGCGACGACGGCCTGCCCAGTTGGCGGCCGCTGCCGGAGCTGCTGGCCGCCAGCGACATCGTGTCCCTGCATCTACCGCTCACCGAGCAGACGCACCACCTGCTCGACGCGGACGCGTTGGCGCGGCTGAAACCGGATGCGGTGCTGGTCAACACCTCACGCGGCCCGATCATCGACGAGGACGCGCTGGTCGACGCGCTGCGGGAACGCCGCATCGCCGCGGCGGGGCTCGATGTCTTCGCCGTCGAGCCGATACCCGCCGAGCACCCGCTGCTGAGGCTGGACAACGTCGTCGTCACGCCTCATGTCACCTGGTACACCGTCGACACGATGCGGCGATACCTGACCGAGGCCGTCGACAACTGCCGCAGGCT
Source organism: Mycobacterium hubeiense (assembly GCF_002838065.1). GTDB lineage: Bacteria > Actinomycetota > Actinomycetes > Mycobacteriales > Mycobacteriaceae > Mycobacterium > Mycobacterium hubeiense. Next base: position 184,196 of record NZ_PIZU01000002.1, read on the forward strand.
GCGCGACGGGCAGGACCTAGTTAACGTGGTGAACTCCCACGGGTAGGCTCGGCCCCAACCGACCGATTAATAGGGAAGGCAACGAGGCTATGCCCATCGCAGTCACTTCTGAGCACAACGACCTGGCCGATTCGGTGCGGTCCCTGGTGGCGCGGGTAGCGCCGTCCGAGGTTTTGCACGAAGCGCTGGAAACGCCGATCTCCAATCCGCCGCCGTACTGGAAGGCCGCCGCCGAGCAGGGCCTGCAGGGTGTGCACCTCTCCGAATCCGTTGGCGGACAAGGCTTCGGCATCCTGGAGTTGGCTATCGTCGTCGCCGAGTTCGGCTACGGCGCGGTGCCCGGTCCGTTCGTCCCGTCGGCGATCGCCAGCGCGCTGATCGCCGCGCATGACCCCGAGGCCAAGATCCTCAACGACCTGGCGTCGGGCAACGTCATCGCCGCGTACGCCATCGACTCCGGCCTGACCGCCACCCGCCACGGGGACGGCCTGGTCATCCGCGGCGAGGTCCGCGCGGTGCCCGCCGCGGCGCAGGCCTCGGTGCTGGTGCTGCCGGTCGCGATCGAGAGCGGCGAGGAGTGGGTGGTACTGGAAGCCGACCAGCTCGAGATCGAGCCGGTGTCAAGCGTCGACCCGCTGCGCCCGTTGGCCCACGTGCGCGCCAACGCCGTCGAGATCGGCGACGACCGGGTGCTCTCCAACCTCAGCCGGACGCTGGCGCGCGCGCTGATGTCCACGCTGCTCTCGGCGGAGGCCATCGGCGTTGCGCGGTGGGCCACCGACACCGCGGCGGCCTACGCCAAGATCCGCGAGCAGTTCGGCCGCCCGATCGGCCAGTTCCAGGCCATCAAGCACAAGTGCGCCGAGATGATCGCCGACACCGAACGTGCCACCGCCGCGGTGTGGGACGCCGCCCGCGCCATCGACGAGTACGCCGAAACCCACTCGCAGGACAGCCTTTACGAGTTCGCCGCCGCCGTCGCCGCCACGCTGGCGCCTGCGGCCGCGCAGCGCTGTACGCAGGACTGCATCCAGGTGCACGGCGGTATCGGGTTCACCTGGGAGCACGACTGCAACATCTACTATCGCCGGGCGCTGGTGCTGGCGGCGTGCTTCGGGCGCTCCGCTGACTACCCGCAGCAGGTCGTCGACACCGCGACGAGCACCGGCATGCGCAAGGTCGACATCGACCTCGACCCGGAGACCGAGAAGCTACGGGAGCAGATCCGCGCGGAAGTCGCTGCGCTCAAAGCGATTCCACGCGAAGAGCGCAACGTCGCGATCGCCGAGGGCGGTTGGGTGCAGCCGCATCTGCCCAAGCCGTGGGGTCGCGCGTCGAGCCCTGTCGAGCAGATCATCATCGCGCAGGAGTTCACCGCGGGCCGGGTGAAGCGACCGCAGATGGGCATCGCCGCGTGGATCATCCCGTCGATCGTCGCGTTCGGCACCGAAGAGCAGAAGCAGCGCTTCCTGCCGCCCACATTCCGCGGCGAAATGATTTGGTGCCAGCTGTTTTCCGAGCCCGGTGCCGGGTCGGACCTGGCAAGCCTGACCACCAAGGCCACCAAGGTCGACGGCGGCTGGCGGATCACCGGGCAGAAGATCTGGACGACCGGCGCGCAGTTCTCGCAGTGGGGTGCGCTGCTGGCGCGGACGGATCCAAATGCGCCGAAACACAACGGCATCACGTACTTCCTGCTGGATATGCGCAGCAAGGGTGTCGAGGTGAAGCCGCTGCGTGAGCTGACCGGCAACGCGATGTTCAACACCGTCTTCATCGACGACGTGTTCGTCCCAGACGAATTCGTGCTCGGCGAGGTGAATCGCGGCTGGGAAGTCAGCCGCAACACACTGACCAACGAGCGGGTGTCGATCGGCAGCAGCGAGCCGCCGTTCCTGGCGAACCTCGACCAGTTCGTCGACTTCATCCGCGACGGGCATTTCGACCAGATTCAGCAGAACAAGGCCGGACATCTGATCGCCGAGGGCCACGCCGCCAAGGTGCTCAACATGCGCTCGACGCTGCTGACGCTGGCCGGCGGGGACGCGATGCCCGCGGCGGCGATCTCCAAGCTGCTGTCGATGCGCACCGGCCAGGGTTATGCCGAGTTCGCGGTGTCGTCGTTCGGCACCGACGGCGCGATCGGCGACCCGAAGCGGGAGCCCGGCAAGTGGGCGCAGTACCTGCTGGCCAGCCGCGCCACCACGATTTACGGCGGCACCACCGAGGTGCAGCTGAACATCATCGCCGAGCGGCTGCTGGGCCTGCCCCGCGACCCGTAAACCCCTTGCGTTTCGGCGCTTGGCGGCAGGGGAACCCGTCAGGCATGACCCATGACGTTGAGAAGCGCTTCGACCGGCCCGGCACGTTTCACCAAGCGGCCATCTATGTGGGTGTGGTCGTCGCGGTGGCAGGCGTCGCGTTCGCGATCTATGCGGTCACCGCGCGCGGCTCGGTGATCGTGGCGTCCATCGTCCCCGCGATTCTGTTGATCGGCGGCATCGGCGCGTTCGCCAAGACCTATCGCCTGTGGAGGGCGCAGGGCGCGTGGCCGGCCTGGCAGGGCGCCGGCTGGTTCCTGTTGCTGCTGATGCTCGTGTGCCTGTCGATCCCCGGCGCCGCGATGATGTCGACCTAGTTGAGCCGCGAGCAGCGCTACTCGACTTCTATATTGCGCAGCTCGCGCTTGAGGATCTTGCCTGTCGGGTTGCGCGGCAGCTCGTCGAGGAAGATCACCTCCCGCGGCACCTTGTAGCGGGCCAGGTGCTCGCGCACGTACTGCTTGACGTCGTCCTCGGTGAGGTCAGCGCCCTCCTTTTTGACGACGAACGCCCGCAGCCGCGCGCCCCACTCTTTGTCCTCCACACCGAGCGCCGTCGCCTCGACGACATCGGGATGCCCGCTGATCAAGTCCTCGACCTCGGCGGGGAACACATTCTCGCCGCCGGAGACGATCATCTCGTCATCGCGGCCGCTGACGTAGAGCAGACCGTGCTCGTCGAAATAGCCGACATCACCCGAGGACAGCAACCCGTCGATGATCTGTTTGCCACCGCCGCCGGTGTAGCCCTCGAACGGGAAGAAGTTGCCGACGAAGATCCGGCCGACCTGCCCTTGCGGCACCTCATTCCCGTCGTCGTCGAGGATCTTGACCTTGACGCCCTTGACCACAGGCCCGACCGTCGCAGGGTTGATCGACAGGTCCTGCGGTCGCGCGATCGCCGCGAATGCCACCTCCGTCGACCCGTACAGGTTGTAGACGACGGGACCGAGCTCCTTCATCGCGCGGGTGGCCAGTTCGGCGCCCAGCTGCGAGCCGGACACGAACACGATCCGCAGCGACGACAAATCGGGCTTCGGTGTCGTCTTGTCCAGCTGGTCGAGGATGCGCGACAGCATCACCGGCACCACCACAACCGCCGTGACCTTGTGCTTCTCGATATCCTCGAGCACCGTCGCGGGCTTGAACCGTCGATGCAGCACCAGCGTCGACCCCAGCATCATCGCGATCGTGGCGTGCAGGAAGCCCAGCGCGTGGAACATCGGCGCCGGAAGCGCCGTCACCTCGCCGGCCTTGAACGGCACATGCGACAGCACGCCACCAATCGGCGCGAGCGTCGGCGGCGTACTGCGGTTGGCGCCCTTCGGCGTACCGGTGGTGCCGCTGGTCAGGATGATGATCGACGACTGCTTGGTGGCCTTCGGCGCGGGCTGGGTGCCGGTGCGCGCAATGAGGTCGGCCAGCGTTTCGTCCGTGCTGCCCGACGGCTCCGGCTTGTCCGGATTGTTCGACAGCGCCCGCAGCTTGCCCAGCTCCGGATCGGCCTGCGCGACGGCGGGGGTGTATTCGTCGTCGTAGATGATCAGTTTCGCGCCCTCGCGCTCGGAGACCTCCTTGATCTGCGGGCCCGAGAACTCGCTGTTGAGCAGGATGATGCGGGCGCCGACGCGGGCGGCGGCGTACACCGAGATGAGGAACCAGCGGTGGTTGCGGGCCAGGATCGCCACGCCGTCACCGCCCTTGACACCCATTGCCAGCAGACCGTTGGCGACGGCGTGGGCGGCGTCGTCGAGCTCCTTGAACGTCAGGTCGCCTTCGTCGTCGATGATCGCGAGACGGTGCGGGCTGCGGCGGGCGTTGAGCGACGGGATCATGCCGATCTCACCCCACCGCCGTATGTCGGCGACCAGCGCAGCCATGTTTTGCGGCGGTTCGAGCTTGAGCGCGCCGGCCTCGAACATCTTGCGGGCGTAATGCAGTTCCGCCGCGCCGCGCTCGACGTACTTCCCGACGGACTGCTGGACTTTGGCCGCTGCCTGCAACGGAAGATCAGTTAGCTTCGGCATGCGCTCACAATATGTGACCGGTGTGACGCGCAGACCGGTAATTACGATGACGGTATGGCCGGTCCGCTCACGCTGGAGGTGGGCGGTCGCGAGGTCACCGTGACCAACCCCGACAAAGTCGTCTTCGGAGATTTGGGCGTCACCAAGCTCGACCTCGTCAACTACTACCTCGCTGTCGCCGACGGTGCACTGCGCGGTGTCGCCGAACGGCCGATGATCCTCAAGCGGTTTGTCAAAGGCATCTCCGAAGAGGCGGTATTTCAGAAGCGCGCCCCCGAGAAGCGGCCCGACTACGTCGACGTCGCCGAGCTGAAGTACGCGTCGGGCACCTCGGCGAAAGAAGCGGTGATTCACGACGCCGCCGGGCTGGCCTGGGCGGTCAACCTCGGCTGCGTCGACCTCAATCCGCATCCGGTGCGCGCGGACGACCTGGCCCATCCCGACGAGCTGCGCGTCGACCTGGACCCGATGCCAGGTGTCGACTGGCGTCAGATCGTCGGGGTCGCGCTGGTGGCCCGCGAGGTGCTGGAAGATCACGGGCTGACGGCGTGGCCGAAGACGTCGGGCTCACGAGGCTTCCATATCTATGCCCGCATCCAGCCGCGGTGGCCGTTCAAGTTCGTCCGGCTCGCGGCGCAAGCGGTGGCCCGCGAGGTCGAACGCCGGGCGCCGGAACTGGCGACCGCTCGCTGGTGGAAAGAGGAACGCGAAGGCGTCTTCGTCGACTTCAACCAGAACGCCTTCGACCGGACGGTCGCGTCGGCGTATTCGGTGCGGGCAACGCCCGACGCGCGGGTGTCCACGCCCCTGCGCTGGGACGAGGTGCCCGATTGCCGCCCGGAGGCGTTCACTCTGGCGACGGTGCCGCAGCGCTTCGCCGAGATCGGCGACCCCTGGGAGTCGATGGACACCTCGGCGGGCAGCTTGGACGCATTGCTGGACCTGGCGGATCGGCTGGGCCCCGCGGAGAAGGCGCCGCGCGGCGCGAAAAAGGGCACCGGACGACGACAATCGGTGATGCCGCTCATCGAGATTGCCCGCACCAAGACCCGCGACGAGGCGATGGCCGCGCTGGATCAGTGGCGTGACAAGTATCCTGCGGTCGCCGAAAAGCTCCAGCCCGCAGACGTTTTGGTGGACGGCATGCGTGGACCGAGTTCGATCTGGTACCGCATCCGGATCAACCTGCAGCACGTGCCCGAAGATCAGCGCCCGCCGCAGGAACCGTTGCTCGCCGACTACAACCCGTGGGAGAACTACACCGGCGGCCAATTCCGCCGCAGCTAACGCCCGCGTTACCTCGAAGTAACTGACCAGGCTAAATCCGGTTCTTATCGAAGTATTAGTGGTTGCTCCCGACCGCCTTATTTTGGCGGCCTAGCTTTGGTGACAAGGTTCCAGCGATCGAAGGGAGGCGTTATGTACGGCAATCCGACGTTCGACTGTGATGGTGCCCGACTGCGCGCGCAGTGCCGTCAGCTCGCGACCGTGGTGACGGTGACCGGTGATATCGACGACGACAACGTCGACCGCGTCGAAGCGTATGCGCGCCGATTCGTGCTGCCCGAAAAGCCCGTGATCCTCGACCTCAGCGGTGTGAATTCGCTCTCCGGCCACGGTGTTTCGTTGTTCTATGCCGTCGATGAAGAGTGCTTCGACCGCGGCGTGGAGTGGTCGTTGATCCCGAGCCCGCAGGTGCGCGAACTGCTGCGCGCCTGCGGCGCCCTGGATGACTTCCCGATCGCCGGGTCGGTGCCAGAAGCGCTGTACCACTTCGAAGAAGGCATCGTCGCGCGCCGTCGACTGCTGCCGCTGCTCATCAAAAAGACCGCCTAGACCAGAAAGTCGTAACCATGTTGATCGACGCCCGATGGCTGACAGTTCTCCTCAAACACCGCCACCATTCGCGGCGGTTATCGCCGACGCAACGTCGGGTCGCCGAGCACCAGCGCGGCTAGCGCCACGCCGCCGCGGCCAGATCGTGCGGCCCCGCAGCCGGGTAGCCGTGCTCGTCGCGCACCGCCGTGGAGAACCGTCGCAACAGCGTCACGGCATTCTCGAAGCCGTCCGCGAGGCCGTCGACGATCGGTCGGCAGGCCTCGTCGGTGTTGACCTCGATCTGCTCGCACCGCGCGCCCGTGGTCGGTCAGCCCGCCGTCGGCCACCAGCCCGCGTCGTTCCAGCCGGGCGATTCCCTCGTCGAGTTCGGCCTCGGACCAGCCTCGGCTCCTGATGTAGGTCTTCAGCGGCACACCCCAATACAACTCGGTCAGCAGCCCGATCTCGACGGCGTCGAACCCGGCCGATGTCCAGGCCGCGGTGTGGGCGTCTCCGCGGAACTCCCGCAACCGGTCGGCGAAGCGCCACGCCGAACCGAGTGGGCCCTCCGGCCTTGTCCATTGTCTATTCCTACACCCCTCCGAACTCGGGGCGCAGGATAGTGCTCAGCGCGCTCAGCGGTATGACCGCCTGCACGGTGCCGCCGTCCATCGACCAGTGCATCACTCCCGGTGTGAAGTTGATCGGATGGTCGCGCGCGACGGGGTAATCCGGCATGTACAGGATGAGATCGGTGGGCGTCAGCGCCCAGGCTTTGTAGCCGCCCGAATACACCTTGTCGGGCGTCCACCGGTCGACCGTGAACGGGTAGGTGCCCGGATTGTGCGGTGGTGGCGCTGCATTGAGCGCCTTCTCGATATACGGTCGGCCCAGCATCGGAATCTCGGCCAGGGGATCGACTCCGGGCTTGGTCAGATCGGACAGCTGCAGACGTCGCCCGTCGCCCATGTGGAAGGTGAAGGTGCGGTATGCGTTGTTGAAGTCCGGGCCGTCGGCGTGGTAGGTCTCGCGAAACACCACGCTGAGCGCATCACCGTGCTGGAACACCTGAAAGTTGGCCTCGCCGAAGCTGTCCGCGACCATCGTGCCCACGGTGCGCCAGTTGTCGACCAGGGTACTCAGGTAGTTCCGCAGCACCGGGCCGGTGGTGGGGTTATCCACCAGCTCTTCGGGTATCGCTATCTTTATGTCGCGGACCGCCATGCGTTCAGACTCAACTGAGGTGTGGCAATACGGCCCCGTCCAGTTACCGCCGAGCTCACCGCAGAACTGTTGGGCGGACGCCGACGCGGTGGGTGCGGTGGCAAGTGCCACCGCCGCAGCCGCAATCAACAACGCGATACGCATGGCTAGGGCAGTTCGACTTTGGCTGCGCGCCAACGACCGTCGACGTTTTCCATGGTCATCTTGATCCGGCTCCGGTCGATGCGCGGGTCAGGCACATTGGTGTTGGACACGGATTGGTCGACGAACAGCAGCACGACGACCTTGTCCTTAGTCGCGGATTGGACCGCCGACTCCACCACCACGCCATGTGCCGACGCCTTGTTGTCGATCAGCAGTTGCCGCAACTGCACACTGGACTGCGAGTACATGTCCTTGAACTCACCGGTGGCGCCGTCGAGCACCTGCGCGAAGTTCTCGTCGACCTTGTTGGAGTCGATGCTGGTCAGCACCTGCGCATAGTCGACGGCTGTTTGCCGGGCCTGTTCACCGGCACGGGATACTTGGTGTTGCTGCCACTGTTGCCAGCCGAGAAATCCCGAAGCACCCAGTGCGGCAATGAATATCGCCACCACGGCGCCGACCCGGAATCGACGCGGCCATTGGCGGTCGCGGCTTTCGCTTTCGTCGGGCTCCGAGGCGTCGGGTTCAGTCTGCTTGACGTCGTCGAGGTCAACGTCGTCGGTGTCGGGCTTCTTTTCGATGGTCACGGACATCGTCATCTCCTGGCTTTCGGTTCAGCGTGGCGGCTCGAGCGGCAGCGGCGGGCCGCCGTACAGGGTGGGAATCGTGAACCGCCCCTTCGGGGTTGGATCGGTGGTCCTGCCCAGGTCGGCGCCGGGAGGCGGTCCCGCGGTGTCGTCGTCAGCCGGCCGCGGCGCGTTCTTCGCGCCGCGCACCAGCACTCCGGGGTGATCGTCGCGGCAGTAGGTGTACATGTACGGCTCGGGATAGTCGGCCGACGACGGTGGACGCCGCGGCGTGCCGTAATCACAGGCGTAGCGCGGGTAGATGTCGCCTGTTGCCCATATTCCGTTGTGGTGCATGATGCTTCCGATAGCGTCGAGCACCGAGGTGCGGTGCTTCGGGAACAACGCGTTTAGCGCCGGCACCCGCAGGTAGAGCAGCCGCGAGGTGGTGGTCAGATTGCCCAGTAGCTGCACCATGGTGTCGGAGTTGTCGAGGAAAAGGTTGTCGACGTGCTTGAGCGCACCCGGTGCGTTATCGGTGAGTCGGCGGTAGCCGTCGCGCATCGTGGTGATACCGGCGAAGGTCTTGCTGAGGTCATCGGCGGCCACGTCGATGCCGGCGTTCTTGTCGGCGGCCAACTGCAGCACCACCCGACTGGTGCGCAGCACGCTGGCCGTTTCCGGAAGCACCGAATCGAGCGTCGACAACAAGAACGTGCCGCCGTCGATGATGTCGGCAAGCTTCTGCGGTCCCGCGTCGCTCAGGCTCATCTCCTTTCGGATGAGCTCGAGTTTGGCCGTATCGACCTGGGCCAGCGCTCCGTCTGCGTCGGCGAGCAGCTCGGCCAGGCTCACCGGCACCGTCGCCCGGCCCTGGGCGATTACGCTGCCGTCGCGAAGAAACGGTCCCTCATTCGACTGCGCCACGAAGTCGATGTACTGCTCACCGGCCGGTGACAGGCCCGACACTCGCACGTCACTCGAATCCGGGATCTGCACCGTCGATTTGACGTTGACGATGGCATTGACGCCCGACGGCGTGATGTCGAGTCTTTCCACCCGCCCGATCGGCACACCGCGCAAGGTGACGTCCTGATTGGGGAGCAGGCCGGCGGACTCCGGAAGCTCGATGGTGAGCCGGTAGGTCGACGCGAACGGGTTGGCCCGCAGTGCACCGATGAGAAGATAAGCGGCGCCGACGATCAACGTCAGCACCAGAGCGGCCGCCGACAGCCAGGCCCGGCGCCGGTGGCCTACCTGGACGATGCTGACGACGCGGTTGGCGGCTGTCCGGATCATCGGGGCGCCTCCGCCGGCGGTGGCGGTGGCGCGACGGTCACCACTTGGCCCGGTTCGGTCGGGCTCGGCACAACCGGAACCTGCGGCACACCGGGGCCTTTGCCGACGATCTTCTCTTGCAGACGCCACAGCGTGTATTTGATCGAGCCGACGAGCTGATGCCAGTTGTGCCGCTTGGGACCGTGGAAGCCGGGGTCGCCGGCGAAGCCGATATCCGGGATATGGCCCAGCACCAACCGGTCGACACTGGCGTTTACCGCAATTGCGTTGCTGGTACTCGATTTGACCAGCGGCGGCATCAGCCGGTTCAGCGAGAACAAGGTCGCGTCGGGAGTGAGTGCCACGTCATTCCACGCCCTGGCGATCTCGTTGGTGTCAACGATGACGCTGTGTCCGCTGGTGTCCCGACCACCGATGGACGGGAACTTCTCCAACTTCTCGGAGACGTCGCCGACCTGCACGACGAGATCGGCGATCTGGGTGGTGTGCGCAGCCAACGTGTCGGTGGCCGGCCGGGCTTGAGCCATCACCTCGCTGATGGTTTGGTTCTTGGCCTCGATCGCGTCAACGAGCCGTGCCGTCTCGGTCATCGCGGTCGAAATCTGTTCAGAGCGTGCGTTAAGGGTGCCGAGCGTGTGGTTGGTCTTGCGGATCAGATTGCCGAACGCGTGGCCCTGGTCGCCGGTGGCCTTGCCGAGGCCGTTGATGATGTTGGTGAAGTTGCGTACCGCACCCCCGTTGACCAGGATCGCCGCCGAGCTGAGCACCGACTCGACAGTCGCGGCAGCCCTGGTCGATTCGATGCCGATGGTGTCGCCGTCCTTCAGCAGCGGCGCGCCCGGTTCGGGCGGGTACGGCGGTTTGATGGCCACGAACACGTCGCCAAGCGGTGTCGCGGAACGCAATTCGGCGGTGCTGCCCTGCGGCAGCTGCACGCCGTCCATGATGCGCAACGCGGTCACCGCGGTGTAGTTGCGCGCCACCATGGACTCGAGCTGGCCGACATCGGCACCCGCGAGTTTGACCTTGGCGTTGGCCGGCAGGTTGAGCGCATTTGAGAACACCGCCGTCAAAAGGTAGCCGCCGGAGCCGACATCGGGCGCGGGCAGAGGCAGGCTGGCCAAACCCTCGGTGGCGCAGCCGGAAACGGTCAAGCAGGCAGTCATCGCCACGGCGAGGGCCCGGAGTCGTCGTCGCATCGGGAAGGCCGGCATCACTTCTGCCCCATGGCGGCCATCCCGTCGAGCATGTACGTCAGCCCGAAGTCGGGACCAAAGTCCCGCAACGTGCCGGTGCTGCAACCGAGTTGGCGCAGGCCCATCATGTTGCACATCTCTTTGATCGTCTGGGTCTCGAAGAGCACCCGGTCGGTGAGCACCTTCACCCGCACCGCGCCGTTCTTCTGGTCGATGGCGTTGTAGAGGTTATCCAGGGTCATCGGGGCGAGGTCGAGAAACTCCTTGAGATCACGCTCGTGATCGACCGACGTCTTCAACACGGTGTCGCCGTTGGCGACGATGTGCTTGATGGTGTCCCGATGGGTCTCGAGCACCTCACCCGTCTGCCTGATCACTTCTTCGAGCTTCTTCCCGGTGGTACCGCTGCCGAAGTTCTCATCGGCCAGGATCTGGCTGAGTTGTCGCACAGTCGAGCCGAATTCGCGCAGCTTCGCGTCGTTGGTGGCGGCGGCTTCGAGCAGTGAGCTGAGGTTGCGGATGATGGTGGTCAGCTGATCACGGGTTACTGCGCCGCCGTCGGCGCTGAGCCGCAACGCATTCGACAGCTCGCCCAACGCATCCTTCATCTGCTGGCCGTTCCCGTCGGCGATCTCGGCGCTGGCGTTGACGAGGTCGGCGATCGGCCCGTTGCCGTGACCGTCGCCGCGCAGTGAGGTCGACAGTTTGTCCAGAACGTCGAGCACTCGGGCGAACTCGACCGGTGTCTTGGTGCGGGTGAGTCCGATGGTGTCGTTGTTCTCGAGCGTGGGGCCGCCCCGGTAGGGCGGTGTCAGCTCGATCTGGCGGTCGGTGAGAATCGAATTCGAGATCGTCACCGCCTGGGCGTCAGCGGGAACCTTGACGTCCTTGTCGACGGTGAAGTCGACTTCGACGTATTTGCCCTTCGGCGTGATCTTGGTGACCTGGCCCACCGGCATTCCCAGCACCGCGACCTTGTTGCCCTCGTAAAGGCCTGCAGCGCTGTCGAACTGGGCCGTCACGGTGATCGTGTCAAGCTGGTCCGTGACGTACCTCAACGCCATGGCGGTCAGCACGCCCGACAGCAGCACGGCCACGGCGGCCATAGCGATCACGCGCGTTCTGGTGATTCTCATTCGCAATCCTCGAAGTAGGGAATCATGCCGAACTGTTCGGCCCGCCCGCTGATTGCGCACATCCAGGAGTCGACCAGCAGGCCGTTGGGAGCGTTGAAATCGACCGCATTGCCGGTGCCAGTGGCGTTGGCCAAGCCGCGCAACGCAATCGGGCCCGATTGCAGTATGTTGCGCAGCAGATCGTCGTGCTGGCCCAGCATGTCGGAGAGCGTCCGCAGGTTGCCCAACAGCTCTTCGAGCTCAGCCCGGTCGTCGATGACGAAACCGCTCAACGTCTGGACCAGATTGGTGAGCGCACTCATCATCGCCCGGAAACTGGCGTGTCGCGAGACGAATTCACCCACCAGCGAGTTGCCCTGATCGATCAGGTTGCCGATGGTCGACTGCTGGCGTCGCAGGGTGTTGCTGACCAGCGCAGTGGTCTCGAGCAGTTCTCCTAGCTGATCACGCCGATCGGCGATGATGCTCGACAGCACATGGGTGTTCTCCAGCGCCTGCGGGATCACCGGGGGCAGCGTTTCCATCTGCTTGCCGAGAATCGCAAGCGTCTCGGCGAACTGATCGGAGTCGACCTGCTCGTAGGTGGTGGTGACGTCGGCCAACGCCTCCTGCAGGTCGTAGGGGACGTCGGTGTGGTCGAGGCTGAAGGTGTTGTCCGGCAATGCTCCTGGGCCTTCAGGGGTCAGCGCCAGATAGCGCGACCCGAGGATGGTGGTGACCTTGATGGTGGCCCTGGAATGTTCGCCGAGCACCACGTCGTTGCGGACTTTGAGGTCGGCTTCCACGTGGTCGCCGGCGAGGCGCATGCCGGTGACTTCACCCACCGGGATGCCCGCCACGGTGATCGGGTTGCCGGCCTCCAGCGCAGCAGCTTGCAAGAAGTGTGCTTTGTAGTGGCGGTAGCCCACGTCGGCCATCTTGACAATCAGCATCGCCGCGACGAGAACGGTCACCGCCGCGACGGCCATGATTCCGAGCCAGAATCTGCTGTAGCTTTCCAGCGGACGGCGGCTGCGGCGCCGCTTCGACGATTGCTCAACCATGGTCCGTATTCCTGCATTTGGGCGAGTACGCAGTGCCCTCTCCGGGCGACGCGGCGTCGACGATGATCGGTATCACATCGTTGAGTCCCGGGAAGAAGCCCTGGATGTTCAGGTCGCACGCATAGGCGTTGACGTACGCGCCTTCGTTGGTGATACGCGCAAATCCCTTGAGTAGCAATGGCAAATTGGCACCGGTGAAGGCCAGCTGCGGTTCGATGCCCACCATGTGCGCGGCGAAACCGGGCTCGCGCCGGATGAGTTCCTCGAGCGACGGGTACACCTCGTCGCTGATGGTGGACAGTTGGCGCACCACGCGCGCAATCGATCCCGTCGACGAGACCAGTTCGTCGCGGCGCGCGTCGAACGTCGACACCACCTCACGAGCCTGACCGATGACGTGATCGAGATCGTCGTTGTGCCTGGCGAGGTTGGCGACCACCACATTGAGATCGGTGATGACTTCCCCCAGTTCCTCGTCCTGCCCGGCGAATGAGTCGGTGAGCTGCGAGGTTTGGTCGACGAGGGTGGTGATCGACGCCTCGTCACCTTGCAGCGACTGGATCACGCCCTTGGTGAGATTGTCGGCATCGCGGGGGTTGAGCACGCTGAACAGCGGTTCATATCCGTTGAGCAGCGCGCCCACATCGAACGACGGGTCGGTTTGCTCGACCGGGATGACGCTGCCGGGCGGGAGTGGGCCGGGGTCGCCGAGTTTGCCGATCGACAATCCCAGATAACGCTGACCGACGATGTTCTGGTACGTGACCGAAGCAACCGTGGTGCCCAACACCTGCTGATCGCTTTGTACCGCGAACGAGACCTTGGCGTATTTGCCTTGTAGGTCGATTCTTTCGACTCGGCCGACGCGCACCCCGGCCATGCGGACGTCGTCACCTTCCCGCAGCCCGAAGACGTCGCTGAACATGGCTGCGTACGGCACCGTCTTGCCCGCCACGTCACGGCGCAGCGTGACATACACCAAATATGTCAGCGTCAAGGCTATGACCATGAAGATGGACAGCCCGATCAGCGCACCGCGAACTCTCATTTCGGCGCCCCTTCCGAATGTTGTTCTGCCAGCGACACTGTCATCCCGCGGGCAACCGGACCGAGCAGCAGTTGGGTGGCGATGGTGGCCGGCCGTCCGGTGATCACGCCGAGCGCGGCACGTTCATGACGACTGCCGACGGGGCCCACGTTGCCGCCGAACGATGCCGGTGTGGCCTCGGCGGGCAACGGCGGAGCCTCCGGCGCCGCCTGCGGAGGGGACGCGGGCGGTGGCGCCGGAGGCGGAACCCCGGGCCGTGGCGCCACCGGGGCGGGAGGCGATAGCGGCACGGGGGGCGGAGGGGTGGGCACCAACGCCGGGTTGGCGGTGCCCGGAACCGGCGGTGAAGGCAACATCCCCGGCGGCAGAGGCGGATTCGGGTCGGCCAGGCTGGGATTCGGGTTGATCAGCGGTGGGCCGACCGCGACGAGATTCCCGTTCTCACCGACCACCGTGCCTGGTGGTGGCGCGAGGTCCTTGGGCGGCTGATAGTTCTGCGGCAGCAGCACATCGGGCAGCTCCGGCCGCGTCGGCACCAACGGCGCGGTGTAGCAACTGGGTCCCTTGAGCTCTCCGTATTGCGGGCAGTCGGCGCGCGTGTAGGTGTAGCTGGGAGTGAACGACAAGTTCACCCGCATGTTGCCGATGCCGCGGTCATGCATCCACACCTCGGTGAAGAACTTCTCCGCAAGCTGATTCAGTTTGACGAAGGCCGGCACGAAGTGGTGCGCGGTATCCGCCGTGATCGCCAGCGCCGGGGTGAGTTCGCCGGTGATGGTGACCAGCCGATCGATGTGGTTGTTCAGCGCGGTGTGCGTGGTGCCCATGGTGTGCATGCCACCGTTGACCAGCGCGTCGAGCTGGGCGCGCTGTTCGACCAGAGTTTGCATGGGCTGGACTGCTTGATGGAGCGCGTCGAGCAATTCCGGTGCGGTCGCCTGCAATCCGCGGGTGGCGTCGATGAGCGCCGAGACCGTCGTCGGCCCCGGCTCGGTGGCCACGATGGCGTCGGTTTCGTCGATCAGCCGGTTCAGCTGTGCCCCGGCCTTCAGTAGTTCGGTCCGGCGATTCTCGGTGGCGGCGTTGACGGCGGCCAGGATGCCTATCGTCTTGTCTTCGCGCCCGCGCCCGGTTGCGGCGAGGATGTCGCGCAGCTTGCTGATCGTCGTTTGGAACAACACCGTCGGCAGCTCGGTGTCCTCGGGTATGTGGGCGCCGGCGCGGATCGCCGGCCCGGGTCCGCGGTCGACGAGTTGAACCGAGGACACCGCGAACACGTTGCTCGGCACGACGCGGGCTTTGACCGTGCCCGGGATCGCCTGGGCGTATACGGGTTTGAGATTGATGTGTACGTAGTTGGGCTTACCGTGCGCTGCGGGAACGACGCTTTCTACCGCTCCGACCAGGACGCCGTGGTACTTCACGTCGGATCGTTGGGGCAGTCCGTCGCCTACGTTGACCAGATCGGCGATGACCCGGATGTAGGGCTCGAGCCGGCCTGTCGCCTTGACCAACAGCGTCGTCGTAATGAGCGCTGCCACAAGCACAACCACGATCCCGAAGGCGAGCAGTTGACGATCGGACGGCCCGCGCCCATCCAGCTCAATGGAATTCGCCACTTAGCCACCGAACCTTGCGCCGGCGTCGACAGTCCACAGTGCCATGGTGAGCAGCATGTTGACCATGATCACGACGGTGATGGCGGCCCGCATGGCATGTCCGGCAGCGACTCCGACGCCTTCGGGTCCACCGCTTGCGTAGAAGCCGTAGTAGCACTGCACCGTCGAGGCGATCCACACGAAGATGATGGTCTTGATTAACGAATAGACGATGTCCTGGCCGGTCAGCATCAGCGTGAAGTAGTGCAGATACGATCCGGTCGAACCGCCGCTGATGATCCGAACCACAAGCTGGGTGGTCAGATAACTCACGGCCAGGCAGGCGACGTAGAGCGGGATGGCGGCGACGACCGAGGCCAGCAGTCGCGTCGTCACCAGATACGGGATCGGGCGAATGGCCTGGGCATCTAGGGCGTCGATCTCCTCGGCGATGCGCATGGACCCCAGCTGCGCGGTGAACCGGCAGCCCGCCTGGGTGGCGAACGCGAGTGACGCCGCGATCGGCGCCAGCTCGCGGGTGTTCACCAGCGACGAGATGACGCCGGTCGCAGGCCCCAGACCGAGCAGGTCGAGAAAGTTGTACCCCTCGATGCCGACGAGGGCGCCGACGGTGACGCCGAGAACTATTGCGACACCCGCAGTTCCGCCGCCAACCACCAGGGATCCGTTGCCCCACGCGATATCGGACAGAAGCCGAACGAACTCGGAACGGTAGTGGCGCAACGCAACTGGGACCGCCACCAAAGCTCGGACGAAGAAGGCCAGCATGTGGCCCAGCCGTACCAGCGGTGCGGACGTCCGTTTGTACAGTCGCAGCCACGGAGAAGGGCCGGTCGGTACGTCGAAACCGTCACGTCACAGCCCCACCCGCGGAAACAACATGATGTAGAGCTGGCTGATGGCGACGTTGACAACCATCAGCACCAGAATCGATTCGACAACGGCGGCGTTCACCGAGTTCGCGACGCCGGTCGGTCCGCCCTTGGTGGAAAGCCCCTTCTGACAGGACACCACAGCGACGATGGCACCGAAGATGACCGCCTTGATGAGCGCGACGATCATGTCGCCGGTGGTCGCGAACGAGGCGAAAGTGGCGACAAAGCTGCCGGGTGCGCCGTTTTGGAAGTACACGTTGAACAGGTAGCTCGCGAAGAATCCGACAAAGCACACGACTCCTGTGAGCGCGACGCCGACCATGATCGCGGCGGCGAAGCGCGGGACCACCAGCCGCCGGATCGCCGAGACTCCCATGACCTCCATCGCGTCGATCTCTTCGCGCATGGTGCGCGAACCCAGGTCGGCCGTGATGGCCGATCCAACCGCTGCGGCCATGAGCACCGCGGCGGTCAACGAAGCAGCCTGACGGATCACGGCGAGTCCGCTCGCCGCGCCGGCAAGGGATGTGGCGCCGACCTGTCCGGCCAGCAAGGCGAACTGAATAGACAGCGTGACACCAATCGGCAGTGCCACCAAAACTGTTGGCAGCACGGCGGTTCCGGTCATGAACGCGCCCTGCCGAATGAACTCCCGCCACTGGAAGCGGCCGGTGAACAGATCGATGAACAGGTACTGAACCGTTCGCACCGCCAGGACGAACTGGTCTCCGACAGTGTTGACCGACGCCACCGGGTGCCGCCGGACATAGCCGGTGGTCCAGTCCTGCATGACATCAAGACCGTCGGGCAGGCTGTCGCGTTCTGCGCGCGCAGGTGGCGCGGTCATCGCGTTGAACCCGCTGCGACACGGCGGCGATGCAGTTGGCTACGCGGAGTCAACGCCCCTCCCCCGATGAACGAACCGGCCTCACCTTCGGTCGGCGACTGACGAGTCAGTCACGATCAGTCACCGTATGGCTGGCCACCTGTCGCGTCAAGACTTGGCCGAATATTCATTTACTTATTGCGGTCACAATGGCCGGTCCTCGTCCGGCTCAGCTCAGTTTGTCGGGTCCCCTGGCAGGGGAAGCCACCCAGCTTCCAGCACGACGACGCGAGGTGGATCGTGGACTATATTTGCTGCTCACACCGATATTCTCGACCGGTTCCCGGCAGCGTGGATCGGCGTCCGGCTGGCTGTGCCAGCCGCCATGCCGTCGACGCCGCACGCCACCGGCGTCACCGGCCAAGGATATGTCTGTATCTGTTTAGTCGTTAACTTTTCTGGATTCACCGCAGTACGCCCCTATCGTGAGCGCATGACCCCCGGCCGCGATCCCGGTAGCGGCGAGCAGCGCGACGGCGTCGCCCTGACCAACCTCGACCAACCGCTGAGCCCTGACGCGGGCGCCACGAAGCGCGACCTCGTCGACTACCTGGACGCCGTCGCCGACCTGATGTTGCCCGGGCTGGCCGGCCGGCCGCTGACGGTGCTGCGGGTGCTGCGCGGCCAGGAACCGTTCATGCAGAAGAACGCGCCCAAGTACACCCCGGACTGGGTGCGAACCGTGGCGATCTGGGCCGAGTCATCCCGGCGCGAAATTCATTACCCGGTCTGCGACGACCGCCGCACGCTGATGTGGCTGGCCAACCAGCGCGCCGTCGAGTACCACCCGACACTGGGTTTGGCGGACAACATTTACCGGCCCACCCATCTGGTGCTCGACCTCGACCCACCCAGCGGCGCGGATTTCGCCGCCGTGGCCGCCGTTGCTCAGTTGGTCCGCCGGGCGCTGTCGGATTGTGGGTTGGCAGGAGCCGTCAAGACTAGCGGCGCGAAGGGAATTCACGTCTTCGTCCCGATCGACGATGCCGCCCCGGTCGACGACGTCGCCGGCGCCACCCGGGCGCTGGCCGCGCGGGCCGCAGCGCTCGATCCCGATATTGCGACGACGGCTTTCATCGTCGAGGACCGTGGCGGAAAGGTATTCATCGACTCCACTCGCGCCGGAGGCGCGACGGTTGTCGCCGCATACAGCCCGCGGCTGCGGCCGGGAACGCCGGTGTCGTTTCCGCTGGACTGGTCCGACCTCGATCGCGTCGCGCCGGGTGACTTCACCGTGCATACGGCGATCGGTGCACTCGCCGGACGCGACCCGTGGGCTGCGTCGATGCCCAAGCCGCAACGGCTTCCGGGCGACCTGATCGAACAGGGACGAACCATCCCGGTCGCGCGCGTCGCCGCGATGCACGAGGGCAAGCGCCGTGCCCGCGCACGTCGTGCAAAAGAGGGCTAGTGGGTGAGTCCTGTCTTTGCCGCTGCTTCGACGGCGTCGGTGATGCGCCCGACGATCGGACTGTCCAGCTTCCAGCACTGCCAGAACAGCGGAACGTCCAGATGCGCCTTGCTGATTCGCACGAAGGTACCGGCGGCGAGCTCGGCGGACGCCAGAGTGCCCGGGTACATGCCCCAGCCCAGGCCGGCGTGGACGGCGGCACCGAAGCCTTCGGCCGTCGGCACGAAATGCACGTGCCGGGCGATGTCCCGACGAAACACTTTGCGCACCAACATGTCCTGCAGGGCATCGTCACGGTTCCAGGCGAGTGACGGCGCTTCGACCGCGGCATGGGCGGTGAAGCCGTCGGGCAGATAGCGCTTCGCGTACGCCGGACTCGCCACCGGCAGGTAGCGCATCACACCTAAAGCGTGGACCCGGCAGCCCGCCACCGGGGTGCGTTCAGTGGTCACCGCGCCCATCACCACGCCTTCGCGCAACAGTCGCGCCGAATGGTCCTGATCCTCGATGCGGATATCGAAGAGCACCCCGTCGAGGGTCTGGAACACGCCGGTGAACCACGTGGCCATCGAATCGGCGTTGACGGCCAAAGCGATTCGCGGTGACGATGACTCCCCGCCGCCCATCTCTGCCAACGCTTCGGATTCGAGTAGCGCCGTTTGCGCGGCAAGCCGTAGCAGGGGGACTCCGGCTGGCGTTGCGGTACAGGGCTTTTCGCGTACCACCAGAACCTGACCGACGCGTTGCTCGAGCGCCTTGATGCGCTGGCTGATCGCGCTCGGGGTGACATGCAGCTGCTCGGCCGCGGCGTCGAAGGTGCCGAGCTCGATCACCGCCGCGAAGGCGGCGAGCTGACCGCCGTCAAGCCTCGTCATGAACCAATGCTAATCGGAATTAGAAATCCTTAGCTTGACTGCAGCAGGTTGGTGTCACAGCGACGCCTGGCGACACGCGCGTGTGACCTTACTGTTACCTTATTTTTGCCTTACTTTTCTTAACCTTGGTGTACGGTTGGTCCATCGGTGGGCGCCGCGGCCCACACGCGTTGGCAGTGACAGAAGGAATCCGAAATGCAGCCACACGGACGGATCGCCCTGGTGACCGGTGCATCGCGGGGAATCGGCGCCGAAGTCGCGCGGCAACTCGCACACCCGGACACCCATGTCCTCACCTCCGACGAAGCGGCCGCTGCCGCGACAATCGATGACATCGCTCATCGATTCGGCCGCCTGGACATCCTGGTGCTCAACGCATCCGGCGGAGACCGTGATGCGCAACGGCGGATCGCCCAATTGGCCCTGCCGCTGATGCCGGCCGGCGGACACATTGTGTTCGTCACCAGCCACCAAGCCCATTTCTACCCGCACAAGGCGGTCCCGAAGGGATACGCCACGGTGGCTGCGAGCATGCGCGCCGGCGAAACTGCGCTTCATGCGATGCGCGCTGAATTCGACCGCAAGGGAATCCATTTCACCGTGGTGTCCGGCGAAATGATCGACGGCACCACCATCGTCGACCTGCTCAAGCGACGCAACCCCCTCGCCGCCGCGCCCCGCGGCGGGCACGTCGAGCTGCCCTCGATCAACGACTTCGCGGTGGCGATCGCGAACGTGGCAACGTCCCCCAACCCCACCGGGATCGTGTTCGTCGGCGGGCCCGACCACCTCACCCGGATGTCCGCCTAACGAAGCCGCGAGCGCTTAACTGCGGCCGTCGACGAGCCAGAACACCGCCCTCTCGATCGACGGCAGCACGTCGGTGACGTCGATCGCGTCGATGGCGAGCTGGCCGAGCACACCGTAGACGAGGCTGGTGAGAATCCCCTCGAGGTCGCGGGCGAACTCCGGGTCGGCATGGGCGAGGACCTCCCGTGCCGTCGGCACGACCGCGTCAAAGCCGAGCTGGGTCAAGCGATCACCGCCGGGTCCGGACAGTGCGCGGAAGTATGACTTGAGCAGTTGCGGATGGGATTCCCACGGCTGGAACACCGTTCGGAAGATGCGCATCAGCCCGTCGTAGAGCGTCGTGTCGGCCGATGTGGTCGACGATGCGAGCTCGGCGTAGCGGTTGGCCGTCACCCACCACTCGAGCGCGGCGACGATGAGCTCGTCTCGCGTGCGATAGCGCTTGTAGATCGTGGCCAGTGACATGCGGGCGCGACGCGCGACCTCACGCAGCTGGACCGCCTCGTAGCCCTCGGTGTCGAGCAGGTCCACGACGATGCCGATCAGCGGGTCGGGTGCGGCTTCCTCCAGCCGAGCCCGTGCCGGTGCCTTCTGCATCACGTCTTCCACCACGGTAACGATGTTACTCCGCTCGATGTCGGACGGGAGAATCGATCGCTTGATTAATTCGCGTGGTTGGTGTGATAGTTCGTCGTGTCAAGCAATACCGCCCGGGAAAGAAGGCTCGACGCGATGGCCAGTGCGCTCGAGCCCGGGGGCCGATGAGTAAGGGGCCGGCGACCCGTCAGACGCCCTTCGGTTTCCAAGACCCGCGCGAAATCGGCGCTGCCGTCCTGTATTTCGCCTCCGCCGCTGCGCGCCCTGTCACCAATCAGGTGCTGGCCGTCGACGGCGGCTTCTCGATCAGCTAGTCAGCTTGCGGTAATCGAACATCGCGCCGCGGACAAGCGCCTTCAATGCCCGCAGCGTCGAGTGGTATTCGCTGGCCGAGGCCATCGTGGTGAATTCGTTCATACCGCGGATCAGCGTCAGCACCGCGTTGGATGCACTGTGTACGTCCACGTCCGGGCCGAGCGCGCCGTCGCGCTTACCCTGCCGCATCACCCCGGCGATCAGCGCGCGCAGGTCAGCGAAGCCGGTCTCGGCGCTGTCGCCGAGATGCAACTCGCGTGCGTTCTCAGCGCGGATCGCGCGCTCGAAGGCGGCGGCGTAGGGGTAGTCGCGATTGATGCGTTCGCATTCGTCGAGGATCGCCGTGAGCTTGTCGAGTACTCCGTCGCCAGCGTCGACGGCATCGGTCAACCGCGGCAGCACCATTGCGGACATCTCGGCGACGGCTGCCTTGATCAGCTCGGCCTTGTTCGGAAAGTAGTGGTACAGGGTGGCGCTGGTCACCTGCGCCATCCGGGCGATCTCGCGGATGGTCGCCTGTGAGTAGCCGACGTCCGCGACGCAGCGGCAGGTGGCGTCGATGATGCGTCGGCGCGTCTCCTCGCCACTGGCGCCGACGGGGCGACCCGGCGACGTCGCACGGTTGACAGAACCAATCATGTGATCGATTCTGCACGGTGTGACGCTGCAAATCGACCTGACGGGCCGTCGCGCCCTCATCACCGGCGCCGGCCAGGGCGTCGGTCGCGGATTGGCGCAAGCCTTCGCCAGTGCGGGAGCCGAGGTTCTTGTCAACGACCTGTTCGACGGGCGCGCCGAGGTCGTCGTCGAGGAGCTGCACGCCGCGGGCGGACAGGCCCGCGCAGCGGTGTTTGATGTGACCGACTTCGATGCAGTCACGAAAGCCATTGCGGCCCATAGCGATATCGATATCCTCGTGAACAACGCAGGCAACGCAGGCGCAGAGGGATTCGCCGGCCGCGGACCGTTCGCCGAATCGACACCCGCCGACTGGGAGCCGTACCTGCGCGTGAATCTGTACGGCGCCATGCACTGCACGCGCGCGGTGCTGCCCACGATGATCGAGCAGAAGTGGGGGCGGATCATCACCATCGTCTCCGACGCCGGCCGCGCAGGTGAGGCGAATGGGGCCGCATACGCGGCATCGAAGGCCGGTGCCGCCGGGTTGACCCGCTCCATCGCCCTCGAGAACGGCCGATACGGCATCACCGCGAACAACATTTCGCTCGGCACGATGCGCACACCACTCACCGAGCCGCTGTGGGCCGAGCATGGGGATTCGCCGCAGGCCAAGGCGATTCTGCAGAACTACGCGATCCGTCGGCCCGGCAGCCCTGACGACCCGGCTCACCTGGCGGTGCTGCTCGCCAGCAATCACGGGTCATGGATCACCGGCCAGACCATTCCGGTGAACGGCGGGTACTCCTTCGCGCTCTGACGGCCCAGCCGCTGCTTGTTCCGCACCTATAGTAACCGTGTTACTGTCGAACGGTAACGCCGTTACTTCAAGCCGTCGGAGGGGCGCGCATAGTGACCATGGATAGAACCGAGCGCCGCGATCGCGGACTGCGCACCTTCGCCGAGGTGATGACGGTCGCGCCGCCTTCCGATACCAGCCCGGCCATCGCCGACGGCCTGATCGACGTCGTCTTCGCCGAAGTGTGGAGCCGGCCGGGGCTGAGCCGCCGCGACCGTCGCTTCGTCACTCTGGCCTGCGTGGCGGCCGCCGACGCCGACGCTCCTCTGGAACAGCACGTCTATGCCGCACTCAAGAGCGGCGACATCTCGATCACCGAAATGCGGGAAGCTGTCTTGCATTTCGCGGTCTATGCCGGTTGGCCGAAGGCGTCGCGGTTCAACATCGTCGTCGACCTGCAGTGGCAGCGCATCCACGACGAGCGCGGCGAAACGCCTCCCCCACCGGAACCGCTTCTGCCCCTGCCCACCGCGAGCGATCCCGAGAAACGTCTGCAAGGCGGTGAGCGGACGTTCGTCGACGTCAACTGCATCCCGCTGCCCCCGCCGCGCGACAACCCTTATCAGGGAGCGGGGATTCTCAACTTCGTGTTCGGAGAGATGTGGCAGCGGCCGGGGCTGGGCATGAAGGAACGCCGCCTCATCACGGTCGCGTGCGTGGCGTTCCAGGATGCCGACATCCCGATCCTGTCGCACGTGTACGGGGCGCTGAAGAGCGGCGACATCTCTTTCGACGAAATGGACGAAGTCGCGCTGCAATTCGCCGCGTACTACGGCTGGGCGAAGGGCTTCCGCCTCAACCAGGTCATCGGGGAACAGAAACAACGCGTACTTGCCGAGGCGCAGAACGCATCATGATGTAGTTCTGTTTTTGAAGTTTCTACTTCAGGAATTGACATAGTCGGCCGGATCCACTGGGCGGGATCGGAAACCTCCGGTATCTGCATGGGTTCGATGGACGGCGCCCTGCGAGCCGGCATCCGGGCCGCTGCCGAAACGCTCCAACACCTGCGGACGACGGTCGACGTATGAGGCGGCACACTGCATAAGCATTCCTAATGCAGATTCAGAATATTTAGCTGTACTGATCTATGCCCCGCGCCTAGCTTCGACGCTATGAGTTCGCCGCTGGTGATTGGCTTCCTGGCCACCTTCGCGCTGATCGCCGCGATCGGCGCCCAGAACGCGTTCGTCCTGCGCCAGGGCATCCGCGGCGAGCACGTCATCCCTGTGATCGCGCTCTGCACCGTTTCCGACCTGATCCTCATCGCCGCGGGCATCGCCGGATTCGGCGCGCTGATCACCGCTCATCCTGGCGCGGTCAACGTCGCCAAGTTCGGCGGCGCTCTCTTTCTCGTAGGCTATGGCCTACTCGCCGCCCGCCGCGCGGCCCGGCCGTCCGCGTTGACCGCGTCGGAGAAGGGCCCCGCCCGCCTCGTCGACGTGCTCCTCACCTGTGCCGCGCTGACGTGGCTCAACCCGCATGTCTACCTCGACACCGTGGTGCTGCTCGGCGCGCTGGCCAATGAGCACCGCGACGAACGCTGGCTGTTCGGCGTCGGCGCCGTCACCGCCAGCGCGGTCTGGTTCACCGGCCTCGGCCTGGGCGCTCGACGCCTGGCGGGATTGTTCGCCACTCCGTTGACGTGGCGCATCCTCGACGGCCTCATCGCCGTCACCATGATCGCACTCGGCCTCTGGATGGCGGTCGCCTGACGCGGTTGCAGTTAGGGGGTTTGCGGAACCCCGCATCGGTTCCGGAAATCGACCGAGGGTTGCCGGAGGCGCTGAAGCTCTTCCCGCACTTGCGGATTGGCCTCTAGGTAGCTATCCACCTTTTCTCGGATTTGATCCTTGGGTTGGCCTTTCAGGCTCGTAAAGAAGTCGTTCACGTCGGGATGGGTGGATAGGTAGTTCGAGGTGTCGAACGAGACACCCGACATGACACGTGCGAGCTCAGCCGCCGTGCATGGCGGCGGAACTGGAGGCGGCTGGGCCGCGGCGGTAGTGGTACCAAATAGCAGTGCGGCGGCCAATGCGCCGACGCTGATCGCTCCCTTTGCCGCGGAGCGTGCGGATGGCAACATGATGGCTCCTTCACCTGGTTGACTAACCAATTCTTCAGCGTGGCCCGATGCCACCGCCTCCACCCGGACGGTCTGGACGGCCGGGATCCCAACCGATGTCGAGATCCCATTCGGTGCCGCAATACCAGTCGTACTCGCACGGGTAGGGGACGACCGGAGTCGCGGCCCTTGGCACCCCGTCCGCACCGCGGACCTCGCCTTGGGCACACACGGTGGCTCCTGCGGCGTAGTTGCAGTCCGCCGAAACCGTTGGTGCAGTGATGATTCCGAACGACAAGGCGGTCGTTGCCAATCCGAGTAACAGGTAGCGCTGCCTTGAACGCATGGCTACCCCTATCTGCCGATGGGACAGTATGAGCGCAGCATATGCCTACTCCCGGGGTAATTGTCTATTTCGTCAAAACGATCTTGTGCCGGCGGTAACGTCCATTGGGTTCGACAAAGGAGGCCGCATGGCCACGATCGACCACGACTGGACAACCGGCAGCGAAGGCGATCCCCAAAGAGGGGTACTTCGAGCTCGAGCGGGGTCGATACGGCCCCATCTTTCCCCGAACGCCGGCCTGTTACGGCTTCTCGATAATCGCGAAGGTCAAGGAGGGTCGAGAGGACGCAGTCCGCGCGTATGGCAAGCAGATCGAGGAGGCGGTCGCGGCCAGTCCCGATGTGCTCGCGCCGCTTCGCCTGCACTACCTCCGATGGGTACTCTTTGATGTCGGGTCGGGTCTGCATTTCCAGTATCAGGGCATTTTCGACACCGACTTCGACAAGTACACCGAGGATGCGGTCCAACTGTTCAGCCAGACCGGCATCACCACGGTGTTCACGAATCTCGAAGGTTTCCCCGAGGACTGGAAAGAGAACCCCGAGGCGTTCATCAAGTTTGTTCGCGAGCACCAGTACCCCAGCTTCCTGGAGTACGGCGAATACCCCTACGTGACCGCCGACGAGATCAAAAAGGCGCTTCGCCTGAAGGCCGCCTTCTCGGACATGCTCGACCAGATGCAATAGATGGTCGAAAGATGCTCGAACTCGACGACATTCAGCACATCCTGCTGACTCGAACGCCCGCAATCACAGGACGTTATGAGTTCCTGACGTTCGACACGGCAGCCGGCGGCCGGGCGTGGCTGTCGGAGCTGATCGAACGCGTGCAGTCGGCTGCCGATGCGCACGAAACGATGGATGCCGCCACCCGGTGGATCACGTTGGCGTTCACCTGGAATGGGCTGCGCGCACTGGGCGTGTCCGAGGACTCGCTGGCCACCTTCCCCGCTGAGTTCCGCGAAGGGATGGCCGCACGTGCGGACATCCTCGGCGACACCGGCGCGAATCACCCCGACAACTGGGTCGGCGGCCTGGCCGACGACAATCTGCACGCCATCGCGATCCTTTTCGCGCGCGACGATGAGCAGTGCCGGCGGTCCATCGACGAGCACGACAAGCTGCTCGCGCGGACCGATGGAGTTTGCAGTCTGTCCTATCTGGATCTGAACGCGACGCCTCCGTTCAACTACGCCCACGACCACTTCGGCTTCCGGGATCGGTTGTCGCAGCCAGTGATCAAGTACTCCGGCGAGGAGCCGACACCTGGCTCAGGCGCGCCATTGGAGCCTGGCGAGTTCATCCTGGGCTATCCCGACGAAGACGGGCCGGTGGCCAATCTCCCGCAGCCCGAGATACTTTCGCGCAACGGCAGCTACATGGCCTACCGGCGACTGCAGGAGCACGTCGCACTGTTCCGAGACTATCTGCACCAGCACGCGGCCACGCCCGACGAACAGGAGCTTCTCGCAGCTAAGTTCATGGGCCGCTGGCGTAGCGGTGCCCCGCTGGTCCTGGCACCCGACAACGACGACCCCGAACTGGGCGCCGACCCGATGCGTAACAACGACTTCAACTACAAGGAGATGGACCCGCTGGGCTATGCGTGTCCGCTGGGATCACATGCCCGTCGGCTGAACCCGCGCGACACCGCGCACAACATGAATCGCCGCCGGATGATCCGGCGTGGTGCCACCTACGGCGCCGCCCTCCCGGAAGGCGCGCCCGACGACCGCGTCGACCGCGGTATCGCCGCGTTCATCATCTGCGCCAGCCTGGTGCGCCAGTTCGAGTTCGCGCAGAACGTGTGGATCAACGACAAGACGTTCCATGAGCTGGTCAACGAACGCGACCCGATCTGCGGCACCCAGGACGGCACGCTGGAATACAAGATTCCGAAGCGGCCGATCCGGAAAGTCCTCAAGGGACTACCGGCCTTCACCACCCTGACGGGCGGCGCCTACTTCTTCCTGCCCGGTATCACCGCGCTGCGCTACCTGGCAACGCTCAGCGAGAAACAGGACACACCATGAGCACAGCGCGCACCTATAACCAGAACCACGTTGACAGAACGCACGACGGGCGACGGCGGATCAGCATCTATTGGACCTGGAGTTATCCCTGGGAGGCTCAACGCGATCCCACTGAGATGTACAACCGCTACTCCACGATGACCGAAGTTCGAAATGCGTTGTGGCCGAACTACGAAACGCCAGAGTACGACGCGGCACATTTCCTGCAAGGAATCGCGGGGACACTCGAGCTGTTCCACCGATCAACGCTGGCGTTTCAGGAGCTGGCCGAAGCGGCCACCGGGCATCCGGTCGCGGTCTTCCAGCGCATAGATCAGGCGGGCTAGAACTGCCGATTGACGAAAGGATCCTGGCCGACGCCGACACGCTGATGGTCTTCGGACTCGACCACACTCTGTCCGAGCAAAAAGCCGCACCCGAAGAGATCGCCGCGATCAAAGAGTGGCTGCGCCGGGAAGGCACCTGCCTGCTCCTGGCGCCCCATCACGACGTCGGGTTCACCGACGATTTCGGACAGCGTCAGGTCGAGTACCAGCATCACGGTGACCCGCTGGTGCCCCGCCAGCAACGCTTCGGTCAGTACACCCGCTCGCTGATGAAAGCGCTCGATGTCCCCGTCCACAACAAGTGGGGTCTGCGCCCCGCGATCGTCGACGGCGCCGAGGAAATCGTGCCGCTTACCGCTTTTCGGGAGCTCGACGCACCGCGGCTGCTGGACGACGTCACCACGTTTAACTTCCATCCGCATCTGCCGCACTACGAGCTCACCGTGCCGGAGGGCAACGACCTTCACGTCCTCGGACGCCAGCGGGTCGACCCGAACAGGCCGCACCCCTTCACCGAGGCCGGCAATACCGAGTTCAACGCGCTGATCTGGATGCCACCGACCGGTGCGCGCGCCGGCGACATCGTGCTCGTCGACTCCACCAACTTCACCACGCTGTTCGGCGGCACCGACAGCCTCCAGAATCTTTGGCGCAACCTCGCGACGATGCGCAGCTGAAGCCTACTCCTTCATCTCCAGCACTGGCGTCGGCCGCTTCAGCCAGACGGCCACTTCGAGTTCGGGCTCGCGGTGCCGCTTCGAGGACTCTCGACGACGTGTTAACAGTCTGAAAATTCCACGATTCGGCACCGTGACAGCCCGCCACACGGACCCGGCAAGGGCCGGCAATCGGACGCAAATCCCCAGCTAGACAGCAGAATTGCGACGGCCATCACACCTCTCAGATGACCGCCGTGTTAACGCAAACGCACGGCCCCGCCACAACGTGTGTGCGCTTATTTGGACGCCCGCTTCGGCGCTCTTACATTCGGTTCACCAGCCCAAGCGATTCCAGCCTGAAAGGGGGCGGCGTGGTCGATATGCACACCAACGGTCAGGCGGCCGGCGATGCCCTCCTGCGGCTGGGCAAGTACTTTCACCGCGGCGAGATCTCCGCCGACCAGCGCACGCTGCACAAGGTCGGCGGCCGCTCCGCCGACGACTTCTACCGCGACCGCTGGGCCCACGACAAGGTCGTCCGCTCCACCCACGGCGTCAACTGCACCGGATCGTGCTCCTGGAAGATCTACGTCAAGGACGGCGTGATCACCTGGGAGTCCCAGCAGACCGACTACCCCTCCGTCGGCGCTGACAAGCCCGAGTACGAGCCACGCGGCTGCCCTCGCGGCGCCTCCTTCTCCTGGTACACGTATTCCCCTGCGCGCGTGCGCTATCCGTATGTGCGCGGCGTGCTGCTCGAGTACTACCGCGAAGCCAAGGAACGGCTCAAGGATCCGGTGCTCGCGTGGGCCGACATCGTCGAGGATCCGGTAAAGGCCAAGCGTTACAAGGAGGCTCGCGGCAAGGGCGGCTTCGTGCGCGCCGAATGGTGGGAGGCCGCCGAGATCGCCGCCGCCGCGCACGTGCACACCATCAAGAAGTACGGGCCCGACCGGGTCGCCGGCTTCTCCCCTATCCCGGCCATGTCGATGGTCAGCCATGCCGTCGGCGCCCGGTTCATCTCGCTGATCGGCGGCTCGATGCTGTCGTTCTACGACTGGTACGCCGACCTGCCCGTCGCCTCGCCCCAGGTGTTCGGCGACCAGACCGACGTGCCCGAATCCGCCGACTGGTTCGACGCGGGCTACCTCATCATGTGGGGCTCCAACGTCCCCGTCACTCGCACGCCCGACGCGCACTACATGACCGCGGCCCGCTACCGCGGTCAGAAGGTCGTCGTCGTCTCCCCCGCCTACGCCGACAACACCAAGTTCGCCGACGAGTGGCTGCCCGCGCGGCCGGGAACCGATGCGGCCCTGGCGATGTCGATGGGCCACGTCATCCTGAAAGAGTTCTTCGTCGACCGGCAGACGCCGTATTTCACCGAGTACATCAAGAAGTACACCGACCTGCCATTCCTGGTGACGATCACCGACAAGGGCACGCCCGGAAAGTTCCTCACCGCAGCCGATCTCGGCGACACCTCCGAAGGTGCCGAGTCGAAAACCGTGCTGCTCGACGCCGACGGCAATCCGGTGGTTCCGAACGGCTCACTGGGACACCGGTTCACCGCTTCCGGCGAGGGCCACTGGAACCTCGACCTGCAGGGCGTGGACCCACTGCTCACGCTGTACGGATCGGAAACGGCGACGGTGCAGCTGCCGCGGTTCGACAGTGACAAGCCCGGCATCGTTGAGCGCGGCGTGCCGACGAGGACCATTGCCGGCCATCGTGTTACGACGGTGTTCGATCTTCTGCTCGCCCAGTACGGCGTCGGACGCGACGGTCTGCCCGGCACCTGGCCGGCGGGATACGACGACGCCTCACAGCCCTACGCCCCCGCCTGGCAGGAGGCCATCACCGGCGTGCCCGCGAAGGCCGCCGAGCGGATCGCCCGCGAGTTCGCCGACAACGCCGAGCGGTCGAAAGGCCGGTCGATGATCCTTATGGGCGCCGGCACCAACCACTGGTTCCACTCCGACCAGATCTACCGCTCATTCCTCACGCTGGTCATGCTCACCGGCTGTCAGGGCGTCAACGGCGGCGGCTGGGCCCACTACGTCGGCCAGGAGAAGTGTCGGCCCGTGACAGGCTGGGCCACACTGGCTTTCGGCCTGGACTGGCAGCGCCCACCGCGGCAGATGCAGGGCACCGTGTTCTGGTATCTGGCCACCGACCAGTGGCGCTACGACCCGTTCACCTCCGAGGTGATGGCCTCCCCGCTGGCCGATGGCCGGTTCGCGGGCCGCACCGCCGCGGACAATATCGCGCTGGCCAGCCGGCTGGGCTGGATGCCGAGCTACCCCACGTTCAACCGCAATCCGCTCGATCTGGCCGACGAGGCGCGCCGCCTCGGCAAGGACCCGTCGGAGCACGTGGTCGACGGTTTGAAGTCGGGCCACCTGCAGTTCGCCTGCGAGGATCCCGATGCGCCGGAGAACTTCCCTCGCTGCCTGACGGTGTGGCGGTCGAACCTGCTGGGCTCGTCGGCCAAGGGCAACGAGTACTTCCTCAAGCACCTGCTGGGCACAGACTCCGCCGTGGCCGCCCGCGACGAGGACGGTGTGCGGCCGCAGGAGGTGCGCTGGCGCGACGAGGCCCCGATCGGCAAGCTGGATCTGTTGTTGTCCTTGGACTTCCGCAGCACGTCCACCACACTGTTCTCCGACATCGTGCTGCCCGCGGCCACCTGGTACGAGAAGCACGACCTGTCCAGCACCGACATGCACCCGTTCGTGCACGCGTTCTCGCCGGCGATCTCGCCGCCGTGGGAGACCAAGACCGACTTCGAGGCGTTCCACCGCATCGCCCGCGGGTTCTCCTGGCTGGCCGAGAAGCACCTCGGCAAGCGCAAGGACATCGTGGCCATGCCGCTGCAGCACGACAGCGCCGACGCGTTGGCCCAGCCGCACGGCCGGGTGCTGGACTGGAAAGCCGGTGAGTGCGAACCGATTCCGGGCAAGACCATGCCCCGTCTGGTCGAGGTCGACCGCGACTACCCCGCGGTCGCGGAGAAGATGGCCGCGCTGGGCCCGATGGTGGAAACGGTCGGGCTCACCACGAAGGGTGTGACCACGCACCCCGAGGCCGAGGTCGAGTACCTGCGCGCCACCAACGGCGCGGTGGTCAGCGGGGTGGCCGCCGGACGGCCGGCACTGGCGAAGGACACCCACGCCGCCGAAGCCATCCTGGCGCTGTCGGGCACCACCAACGGGCGGCTGGCCGTGGAAGGCTTCGAGGCGCTGGAGCGACGCACCGGCATCGAACTGGCCGACCTGGCCAAGGAGAGCGAGGGCAAGCGAATCACGTTCGCCGACACCCAATCACGCCCGGTCCCGGTCAACACGTCACCGGAGTGGTCCGGTTCGGAGACCGGCGGACGACGGTATTCGCCGTTCACAATCAACACCGAACGGCTCAAGCCGTGGCACACGCTGACCGGCCGCCAGCACTTCTATCTCGACCATGACTGGATGAGCGAGCTCGGTGAGCAGCTGCCGATCTTCCGCCCGCCCCTGGACATGACCGCGCTGTTCAACGAACCCAAAGTCGGTGATACCGCCGGCGGCATCACCGTGCGCTACCTGACGCCACACTCGAAGTGGTCGATCCACTCCGCCTACCAGGACAACCTGCACATGCTCACGCTTTCCCGTGGCGGACAGTGCATCTGGATGTCGGACGTCGACGCGGCGAAGATCGGCGTCAAGGACAACGACTGGATCGAGTGCACCAACCGCAACGGCGTGGTGAACGCCCGCGCGATCGTCAGCCACCGCATGCCCGAGGGGCTGGTGTTCATGTACCACGCGCAGGACAAGGCCGTCGACGTGCCGCGCACCGAGAAGAACGGCAAACGCGGCGGCATCCACAATGCGCTGACCCGCATCATGATCAAGCCCACCCACCTGATCGGCGGCTACGCGCAGCAGTCGTTCGCGCTGAACTACCACGGCCCCACCGGAAATCAGCGTGACGAGGTCACCACGATTCGCCGGCGGTCCCAGGAGGTCACTTACTGATGCGCGTCATGGCACAACTCGCGATGGTGATGAACCTCGACAAGTGCATCGGCTGCCACACCTGCAGCGTCACCTGCAAGCAGGCATGGACCAACCGCGGCGGCGTCGAGTACGTCTGGTTCAACAACGTGGAAACCCGTCCGGGACAAGGTTATCCGCGGCAGTACCAGGATCAGGAGCGCTGGAAGGGCGGCTGGACGCTGAACAAGCGCGGCAAGCTCACGCTGAAGTCGGGCTCTCGGCTCAAGCGGCTCCTCAATATCTTCGCCAACCCCGACCTGCCCACGGTGTCGGACTATTACGACCCGTGGACCTACGACTACGACAACCTGCTGTCGTCCCCGGCGATGGACACCACCCCCGTCGCCCGACCCAAGTCACTGATCACCGGTAAAGACACCAAGGTGACCTGGGGCGCCAACTGGGACGACGACCTCGGCGGCGGACCCGAGCAGGTGGGCCAGGATCCGTTGCTGGCCAAGGTGTCCGACAAGGTGAAGCTCGAATTCGAGCAGACCTTCATGTTCTACCTGCCACGCATCTGCGAGCACTGCCTCAACCCGTCGTGTGCGGCGTCGTGCCCGTCGGGGGCCATCTACAAGCGCAGCGAGGACGGCATCGTCCTGGTCGACCAGGACAAGTGCCGCGGCTGGCGGCAATGCGTGACCGGCTGCCCGTACAAGAAGATCTACTTCAACCACAAGACCGGCAAGGCCGAGAAGTGCACATTCTGCTACCCGCGCGTCGAGGTCGGCATTCCCACGGTGTGCTCGGAAACCTGCGTGGGCCGGCTGCGCTACATCGGCGTGCTGCTCTACGACGCCGACGCGGTGCTCGAGGCCGCGTCGGTCAAGGACGACAAAGGCCTCTACCCCGCACAGTTGGGTGTCTTCCTGAACCCGCACGACCCGCGGGTGGTGGCCGAAGCTGAGCGGGCCGGCATCTCCTCCGAATGGATTGAGGCCGCGCAGAACTCGCCGGTGTACAGGCTGATCGTCGACTACCAGGTGGCGCTGCCACTGCACCCGGAATACCGCACCATGCCGATGGTGTGGTACGTGCCGCCGCTGTCACCCGTCGTCGACATCCTCAAGGAGACCGGGCACGACGGCGAGAATGCCAACAACCTGTTCGGCGCCATCGACGCGCTGCGCATCCCGGTCGAGTACCTGGCCGAGCTGTTCACCGCCGGCGACGTCGGTCCCGTCCGCGCGTCGCTACAACGCCTCGCGGCGATGCGCTCCTACATGCGGGCCGCCAACTTCGGCGAGGAGTTCGACGAGAGCATCCCAGCGTCGGTGCGGCTCAGCGGTGAAGAGATCGAATCCATGTACCGGCTGCTCGCGGTCGCGAAGTACAACGACCGCTATGTGATTCCCAGCGGTGCAGGCTCCGACGCGCATCGGCTCGACGCGCTGGCCACCGGCTGCAGCCTGGACACCGACGGTGGCCCCGGAATGACCGCATTCGATGCGATGGCCGACAAGTTCCACCTCACTGACACCAATCCCTCTGTCCCGAAGGACAATCCGAATCGGGTGAACCTGTTGAACTGGGACGGCAGGAGTTCCGACGGGCTGGTGCCGACGAAGTGAAGCTGCTTACACTGAGCCGACGACAGACGCCGTCGGCCGAACTGTCCGAACGCGACCAGCGACTGATCTGGCGTATCGCCGCCCTCCTGCTCGACTACCCGACCGCCGAGACCATCGCGATGGCAGAGCAATTGCGGGACGCCACAGAGCAATTGCCGGATTCTGTGCGGACGGCGCTCCTGGACTTCCTGGCCGAGTTCGGCGACGCCGACCCGATGGAGCTGGCCACAGCCTACGTCGAGACGTTCGACATGCGCCGTCGCTCCAGCCTTCACCTGACGTACTACGCCTACGGCGACACCCGCAAGCGCGGCATGGCACTGCTGCGGTTCAAGCACGCGTACCGTCAGGCCGGTATCGAGGTTGGGGATGCCGAGCTGCCCGATTATCTGCCGATGGTGCTGGAATTCGCCGCCACCGTCGACCAGGTGCAGGGTGAACGCCTGCTCGCCGAGCATGTGCCGGTGCTGGAGCTGTTACGACTATCGTTGCAGGACAGCGGATCCCGCTACGCCAATTTGCTCCAAGCCATCCTCGCGACGCTGCCGCCGATCTCCACGGCCGACCGGCGGCGGATCGCCGAGCTGGCCGCCGAAGGCCCGCCGGACGAGGATGTCGGGCTGGAGCCGTTCTCGATGGATCCGATGATGAGTGGAGGCCGTCGATGACAACCACCCTCTGGATGACCGCACCGTACATCGCCTTCACCTCGTTTGTGCTCGGTCATATCTGGCGCTACCGCAACGACCAATTCGGTTGGACCACACGGTCATCGCAGATCTATGAGAGCCGGCTACTGCGGATGGGCAGCCCGCTGTTCCACTTCGGGTTGCTCGGCGTCTTCGGCGGGCACGTCGTCGGCTTGATGATTCCCCAGACCTGGACGGCCGCGGTCGGCATCTCCGAGCACGTCTACCACCTGATGTCGGTCAGCATGGGTTCACTCGCCGGGCTCGCCGTCATCGCCGGCCTGGGCATCCTGCTCTACCGCCGGGTCAAGGTGCCCGCGGTACGCCAGGCCACCACCCGCAACGACAAACTGATGTACCTACTACTGGCCGGGGCGCTGTTGACCGGGATGCTCAACACGCTGACCAACGTGTTCGACACCTACAACTACCGCGAGACGGTGTCGCCGTGGTTCCGCAACCTGTTCACTCTGCATCCGGCGCCGCACTTGATGGCCGAGGCGCCGTTCACCTTCCAGCTGCACGTGCTGGTGGTGCTCGCCCTCTTCGCGATCTGGCCGTACACCCGGCTGGTGCACATGTTCAGCGCGCCCGTCGGCTACCTGTTCCGCCCGTTCGTCGTGTACCGCAGCCGCGACCCGCAACGCGCCGGCAGCCACCGTTACGCCAAGGCGTGGGTAACTCCGGAGGCCCCACCCGCGCGCAGCCGCTGGGTGTAAAGATTTGGGGATGGAAACCAGCAAGTCCGTCTTCATCACCGGCGCTGCCTCCGGTATCGGCCGCAAGACCGCACTGACGTTCGCCGCCAAGGGCTACACCGTCGGCGCCTACGACATCGACGAAGTCGGGCTGAAGACGTTGGCCGACGAGATCGACGAACTCGGCGCCAAGGCCGTCACCGGCCATCTCGATGTCACCGACCCCGACGAAATGGCTTTGCGCGTCGGCGAATTCGCGAAGTCGGCCGGCAACCGGCTGGACGTGATGGTCAACAACGCCGGCATCATGAAGGCCGGGCTCTTCGAAGACACCGACGTCAAAGCGCACCTGATGGAGGTCGACGTCAACGTCAAGGGCGTCGTCAACGGCCTGCATGCCGCATTTCCCTATCTCAAGGCGACCCCGGGTTCCGTCGTCGTCAATCTGGCCTCCGCCTCGGCGATCTACGGCCAGGCCGAACTCGCCAACTACAGCGCGACGAAGTTCTTCGTCCGCGGCATCACCGAAGCTCTTGACCTCGAGTGGAGCCGCCACGGTATCCGCGTGATCGCGATGTGGCCGCTCTATGTGCAGACCGCGATGACCGACGACGTCAAGACGGGCACCACGGAGTCGCTGGGCATCAGGCTCACGGCCGACGACGTCGCCGACGCGATCGTCGCGGCGGTCGACCCGTCGCGGCTGCGCAAGGCGATCCATCAGGTGCATTTCCCGGTCGGCGCCCAGACCAAGGCGCTGGCGCTGGGGTCGCGGTTCTCGCCGGCCTGGCTGACGCGGCTGGTGAACAAGCGGCTGTCGCACTCCTGACCCCGCGGGGCCAATCAGCGGTTACGCTCGCCCCGTGCTGACGAAGTGCACCCGGCGACGTTTCCTGATCGCGACCGCGACCGCGACCGTGGCCGCCGTCGCCGCCTGCGGGTCCGAAACCGGCACCGTCGCCGACGACGGCTCCATCACCGTCGAGCATGCGTTCGGCGAGACCAAGGTGCCCGCACCGCCCACCCGCGTCGTCAGCGCCGGCTTCACCGAACACGACGACCTGCTGGCCGTCGGCGTCGTCCCGATCGCGGTGACGGACTGGTTCGGCGGCGAACCCTTCGGCGTATGGCCTTGGGCCCAGCCGAAACTCGGCGGCGCTCAACCGACCGTGCTCAACCTCGACAACGGCATCCAAATAGATCAGATCGCCGGGCTGAAGCCCGATTTGATCGTCGCCACGAACGCCGGCCTCGACGCCGACACCTATACCAAGCTGTCCGAGATCGCCCCGACCATCGCACAACCCGGCCAGGACGCGTTCTTCGGACCGTGGAAGGAGCAGGCGACGCTCATCGGACAGGCGGTGTTCAAGAACGACGAGATGGCTGCATTGATCGCCACCGTCGACGAAAAGTTCACCGCCGCAGGCGAAAACAACCCGCAGTTCGCCGGCAAGAAGGTGACGCTGCTGCAGGGGCGCCTCGGCAAAGACGGCCCGCAGGCGATGACGCCGGCCTGGCGCAGCGACTTCCTCGCTCAGATGGGCCTCGTCATCGCCGACACCCCCGACGCCGCAGAGGTGTTGATCTGGACCACCGAAAGCCCCGAGGAGGAGGCCGCGCTACTAGCGGATCCGACTGTCCAGCAGTTGAACGCGCGCAACGTCTTCACCGGCAAGGAGCTCGCCGGCGCCATCGCGTTCGCCTCGCCGCTGTCCTATCCGCTGGTGGCCGACCAACTGCCGCCGCGCATCACCGAGGCGCTGGCCTGACGGCCTCTCACGAATGTGCCGTTTCATACGCGACTCGCCGCACGGAGCGTATGGCCTTGCACAGTCGCGGGCCGGGGCGAGGCGCTGAGCTGAGCTGAGCTGAGCTGACAAGATAACCCGGGTGAAAACCACGGAGCTCGAACACCGCGGCACCGCCACGATCGGATCGGCCTACTATCCGACGCTGGTCGCCGTATTCACCGGTCTGGTGCTGATCTCCAATGTGGCCGCCACCAAGGGCGTCGCGTTCGGGCCGCTGCTCACCGACGGCGGCTTCATCGTCTTTCCGCTGACGTACGTCATCGGCGACGTGCTCAGCGAGGTGTACGGCTTCAAGGCCGCCCGCCGCGCCGTCATCATCGGCTTTTCCATGCAGGCGCTGGCCGTCCTCGTGCTGTGGGCCACCGTGCGCCTGCCCGCAGCCCCCGACTACGCGAACCAGGACGCCCTGGCCACCACCGTCGAGTCGATCACCGGGTTGGCGGTGGCCGGGCTGGCCGGGTTCCTGGTCGGCCAGCTGGTGAACGCATGGGTCGTCGTGCGCATTAAACAACGCACCAAGGAACGGCATCTGTGGGCGCGACTGTTGGGCTCGACGGTTGTCGGCCAGTTCAGCGACACCTTGGTGTTCTGCGCCATCGCCGCGCCGATTATCGGCTTCG
Organism: Mycobacterium hubeiense; assembly: GCF_002838065.1. Lineage (GTDB taxonomy): Bacteria > Actinomycetota > Actinomycetes > Mycobacteriales > Mycobacteriaceae > Mycobacterium > Mycobacterium hubeiense. The sequence goes on from NZ_PIZU01000002.1 coordinate 221,748, forward strand.
GCAATATGGGGTCGTTCGCGGTATATGCGGCGCTGGGCTGGATCTACAAGACCGCGGTCGAGGCGGCAGTGCTGCCCGTCACCTACCGGGTAATTGCATTCATCAAGCGCCGCGAACCGACCTATCAGCCCGCCGTATGAGCCTTCGCTGAGGCTTCTCTGGCAAGGCTCATAGAGCTGCGGCGAACAAACTTACTCGGCGGTAGCGTTTCACTATGACGGTCACAGCGGACTTGATGGTTATCGGCACCGTTCACGATTACGGCGACCAGGCACTGCTGCTCGAGTTCGAGAGCACCGCCGAAGTGCTGGCGTGGACCGACGCGATCCGGCAGGCCGATCTGCTCGGCGTGCTCGACATCGTGCCGGCGTCGCGCACGATCCTGATCAAACTTGCAGGCCCGCGATATCAGGCGCCCACCCGGCAGAGGCTGTCCAAGCTGCACCTGACACCGGAAGCCCTCGACGAGCACACCGCCCCGATCGACGGGCGCGTCGACGTGGTGCTCGACGTGGTGTACGACGGCCCCGACCTGCACGAGGTGGCCCGGCTGACGGGACTTGAGCCCGCACAGGTGATCGCGGCGCACACCGCGACGCCGTGGCGGGTCGGATTCGGCGGATTCGCACCGGGATTCGCGTATCTGGTCGGCGGCGACGAGCGTCTGCACGTACCGCGGCGGGCCGAACCCCGCACCAAAGTGCCCGCCGGCGCGGTGGCCCTGGCCGGCGAATTCAGCGGCGTCTACCCGCGGCAATCACCCGGGGGCTGGCAGCTGATCGGGCGCACGGATGCCGTGCTGTGGGACATCAATCGGGAAAAGCCCGCGCTATTGACCCCTGGCATGTGGGTCCAGTTCCGGGCCATCGGATAGGGGCGACCATGACTGTCACACTCGAAATCCTGCGCACCGGACCGCTCGCCCTTGTCGAGGACCTCGGCCGTCCGGGCCTGGCGCATATGGGGGTCACCCGCTCCGGCGCCGCCGACCGACGCTCTCACACGTTGGCCAACCGGCTGGTGGCCAACCCGCACGACCGCGCCACCATCGAGGTGACGTTCGGCGGGCTGTCGGCGCGAGTGCGCGGCGGCGACGTCGCGATCGCGGTGACCGGCGCCGACACCGATCCGGCTGTTAACGGTATTCCGTTCGGCACCAACAGCATTCACTACGCGCACGACGGCGAAGTGATCTCGCTGGGCGCGCCGCACTCCGGGCTACGCAGCTACCTGGCAGTGCGTGGCGGCATCGACGTGACACCGGTGCTCGGCTCACGCAGCTATGACGTGATGTCGGCGATCGGGCCGCTACCGCTGCAGCCCGGCGACGTGCTGCCCATCGGCGAGCACACCGACGAGTTCCCCGAACTGGAACAGGCGCCGGTCGCCGCCATCGAAGAGGATGTCCAGGAGTTGACGGTCGTGCCCGGCCCGCGCGACGACTGGTTCGTCGACCCCGACGTGCTCATCCGCACCAACTGGCTGGTGCACAACCGCAGCGACCGGGTCGGCATGCGGCTGGTCGGCATGCCTCTGGAGTACCGATGGCCGGACCGGCAGCTGCCCAGCGAGGGCGCGACCCGCGGCGCAATTCAGGTGCCGCCGAACGGTTTTCCGGTGATCCTCGGGCCCGACCATCCGGTCACCGGCGGGTATCCGGTGATCGGCGTGGTGACCAACGAGGACATCGACAAGCTCGCCCAGATCCGGCCGGGGCAGACAGTGCGGATGCACTGGTCGCGGCCGCGTAAGCCGTTCGGGGGCTGACTCGACGGGTCCGCGAGACTGTGGTTATCGAGGCCTCTACTCGCACAACGTCTCGATAACAGCAGTCTCGCGAAGCTGTGTGCCAAACCAACGGGTGTAATCGTCACTGCGTCCTGGTAGAACGGCAGTGTGCACACCCAGGTTCACACCGCACGCCTGGTCCACACCGCCGACCTCGATCATGAGACCCGTGAAGGCGCCCGCGCCATGGTCATGGAGGCCTTCGGCGGCGATTTCACCGACGCCGACTGGGAGCATTCGCTCGGCGGCATGCATGCGCTGATCTGCCACCACGGCGACATCATCGCCCACGGCGCCGTCGTGCAGCGGCGGCTGCTATACCGCAACACGGCGCTGCGCTGCGGATACGTCGAAGGCGTTGCCGTGCGCGAAGACTGGCGAGGCCAGGGTCTGGCGACCGCGGTAATGGACGCATGTGAACAGGTGATCCGCGGTGCCTATCAGCTCGGCGCGCTCAGTGCCTCGGAGATCGGCCGGCACATGTACACCTCGCGGGGCTGGCTGCCGTGGCACGGCAAGACGTCGGTGCTGGCGCCCGACGGGCTGACCCACACGCCCGAGGACGACCGGTCGCTGTTCGTGCTGCCCGTCGCGCTGCCGAACAACCTTGCGCTCGACACCACCGCCGAGATCACCTGCGATTGGCGCGACGGCGACGTCTGGTGAGCGGCGTACGTTGGATGAGGTGACGACGGAGGCCTTCGACAAGCTCTACCGCGGCCAACCCATGTTCGAGGGCGCACCGCCACCTGCCGGCATCCCGTGGGACATCCGCCAGGCACAGCCCACGTTGATGGAACTCGAAGCGCTGGGCGGCTTTTCAGGTGACGTGCTCGACATCGGCTGCGGTCTCGGCGATAACGCCATCTACCTGGCGTCACGGGGGCATTCGGTGACCGGACTGGACGGATCGCCCGCCGCCATCGAGCAGGCCCGCGATCGCGCCGCCGCCGCCGGTGTCGAGGTGGCCTTCGGCGTCGCCGATGCCACCAAGCTCACCGGCTACGACAGCCGGTTCGACAGCGTCCTCGACAGTGGCCTGTATCACTGCCTCGATGACGAGGGCCGGCAGGCGTACGCCGCCGCGCTGTACCGCGCGACCCGCAGCGGGGCGCGCTGGCATCTCTATTGTTTCGCCTACGGCACCGTCAACGGCCTGACCGCACCGAGGGACGCGGTGCCCGAGCACAATCTGCGCGACACCCTGACCGCCAACGGTTGGCGCATCGACTTCCTCGGGCCCACCACGTATTTGGGCAACGCCGCCGGGATGAGATTCGGTGAAAACGCGCTTCCGCAGGCGGTGCTCGACCGGCTTCCGCAGGAAGAACTGGAGAAGATGCACGATATGGCCGCGCGGTTGAAGCGGATAGCCGAACTGGTCGAGGACGACCGGGTACACATGCCGATGACCGTCGTGCACGCCCACCGCGTCGACTGACCTCACATACCCGCATTTCGCGGCGTGAGCGGAAGTTCACGGCGGGGACATCAGAGGCAGCTTTTGAGAAATAAACGCTTCCTAGCGTTGGCCACATGTCGCACACGATCACCAACTGGGATCCAGAAGACGTTGTGGCCTGGGAGGCCGGCAACAAGAAGATCGCCCGACGCAACCTGATCTGGTCGGTGATCGCCGAACACGTCGGATTCTCGGTGTGGACGATCTGGTCGGTGATGGTGCTGTTCATGCCGGAATCCGTCTACGGCTTCTCCGCCAGCGACAAGTTCCTGCTCGGCGCCACAGCCACGCTGGTCGGCGCCTGCCTGCGCATCCCGTACACGCTGGCGACCGCGACCTTCGGCGGCCGCAACTGGACGGTGTTCTCGGCGTTCGTGCTGCTGATCCCGACGCTGGGGACGATGTGGCTGCTGGCCAACCCCGGCCTGCCGCTGTGGCCGTATCTGCTGTGCGCGGCGCTGGCCGGGTTCGGCGGCGGCAACTTCGCGTCGTCGATGACGAACATCAACGCGTTCTACCCGCAGCGGCTCAAGGGCTGGGCGCTCGGCCTCAACGCCGGCGGCGGCAACATCGGGGTGCCGATGGTCCAGCTCGTCGGACTGCTGGTGATCGCCACCGCCGGCAACCGGGCGCCGTACTGGGTGTGCGCGGTCTACCTGGTGCTGCTCGCAGTCGCCGGCATCGGCGCGGCGCTGTTCATGAACAACCTCGAGCAGCACAAGATCGACTTCACCGCGATGAAAGACATTCTGCGCGTGCGAGATACGTGGGTCATCGCGCTGCTGTACATCGGGACGTTCGGCTCGTTCATCGGCTACTCGTTCGCATTCGGCCAGGTGCTGCAGATCAATTTTGCCGCCGGCGGTCAGAGCGCGGCGGAGGCGTCGCTGCATGCCGCGCAGATCGCGTTCATCGGCCCGCTGCTCGGTTCGATCACCCGGGTGTACGGCGGCAAGCTCGCCGACCGCATCGGCGGTGGCCGGGTGACGCTGGCCACCTTCGCCGGCATGCTGTTGTCCGCCGGGCTGCTGGTGGGCATCAGCACCCTCGACGACCACACCACCGGCCCTGCGACGGCGCTGATGATGGGCGGCTACGTCATCGGCTTCATCGCGCTGTTCATCCTGTCCGGCATCGGCAACGGCTCGGTGTACAAGATGATCCCGTCGATCTTCGACGCCCGCAGCCGCTCGCTGCCGGTCAGCGAGGCGGAGCGCCAGTACTGGTCGCGGGCCATGTCCGGCGCGCTGATCGGCTTCGCCGGCGCCATCGGCGCACTCGGCGGCGTGGGCATCAACCTAGCGCTGCGGCAGTCCTACCTGACCAGCGGTTCGGCGACGGCGGCGTTCTGCATCTTCGTCGCGTTCTACATCTTCGCGCTGGGTCTGACCTGGGTGAAGTACGTGCGGCGGCCGGAATCGGCCGCACCGGTCGACGTGCCCGCCGTCACCGACATGGCCCGGGCGTGACGCCGGCCGCCAGTGTGATGCTGACCGCATTACGCCGCGGCAATGGTCGGTTAATCGCTTTGAAACACAACGTGCTTTCACTTGGATCATGAGTGAGCCCACGTGGGCACCGCTCACCGGATTTCGGGTGGCGGTGACCTCCGCCCGTCGTGCCGACGAACTGAGTGCGCTGCTGACCCGACGCGGCGCCACGGTGACCAGTGCAGCGGCCATCACGATGGTTCCGCTGCCTGACGACGACGAACTGCGCGCCCACACCGAGGCGTTGATCGACTCGCCGCCCGACATCGTGATCGCCACCACCGGCATCGGCTTTCGCGGGTGGATCGCCGCCGCCGACGGCTGGGGGCTGTCGAACCAGCTGATCACCTCATTGGGCAAGGCGCGCATCGTCTCTCGCGGGCCGAAGGCCACCGGCGCGTTACGCGCGGCCGGCTTCTCCGAAGAGTGGTCGCCGGATTCGGAGTCGTCTCGCGAGGTGCTGGGATACCTGCTCGAGCGCGGCATCGAAGGCGACCGGATCGCGGTGCAGCTGCACGGCGCCACCGATGACTGGGATCCGTTCCCCGAGTTCGTCGACGAGCTGCGCGCGGCAGGCGCCGACGTCGTACCCATCCGGGTGTACCGGTGGCATCCCGCGCCCCGCAACGGCGAATTCGACCAATTGGTGGCAGGTATCGCCAACCAGAAGTTCGACGCGGTCAGCTTCACCTCGGCGCCCGCGGTGGCGTCGGTGTTGATGCGGGCGGCCGAAATGGGCCTCGAGAAGCAGGTGCTCTCCGCACTGCGAACCACCGTGCACGCCATGTGTGTCGGACCGGTGACGGCGCGACCGCTGGTGCGGCTGGGGGTGCCGACGTCGTCGCCCGAGCGGATGCGGCTGGGCGCACTGGCCCGGCATATCACCGACGAGTTGCCGCTGCTGCAGTCACGCCGGATGCGTGTTGCCGGACACCTTTTGGAGATTCGCGGCACCTGCGTGCTGGTCGACGGTGAGGTCAAGGCGCTGTCGCCGACGGAGATGGCGACACTGCACGCTCTGGCGCATCAGCCCGGCGCGGTGGTGTCGCGGGCCGACCTGCTGGGCGTGCTTCCCGGTGGCGGCACCAACACGCATGCGGTGGAAACCGCGGTGCTGCGGCTGCGAACGGCGTTGGGCGACAAGAACATCGTCTCGACGGTGGTCAAACGCGGCTATCGGCTGGCCGTCGACGAGCAATTCGCGCGGGCGCTATGAGTTATCTGCTGGTGGCGCATGGCACCCGCAAGCCGGGCGGTGTCGGGATGATCGGCGATCTCGCCGAGCGGGTCGCCGGTGCCTTGGATCAGCCGGTGCATGTCGCGTTCGTCGACGTGCTGGGGCCGACGCCCGCCGAGGTGCTGCGCGCATTGCCGAACAACCGGCCCGCCGTCGTGGTACCGGCGTTCTTGGCCAGCGGCTATCACGTCCGCGCGGATGTTCCCGCCCACGTCACGGCCAGCGGACATCCCGCGGTGACCGTCACCCGTCCACTGGGACCGTGTCCCGGAACGGTTCGCGTGGTGGCAGAGCGGCTGGTCGAATCCGGTTGGCGGCCAGGCGATTCGGTGATCCTGGCGGCAGCCGGCACGTCGGACGCCCGGGCGCAGTCCGATCTGCGGGTCACCGCGACGCTGCTCTCGGCGCTGATCGGCGACCGGGTGGAGTTGGCGTACGCCGCCACCGGTGAGCCGTGCGTCGCCGACGCGGTCGAGGCTGCCCGCCGGCTATCCCGCCGCCGCGTGGTGGTGGCGTCTTATCTGCTGGCGGACGGCCTCTTTCAGGATCGGCTGCGTGGGTCGGGCGCCGATCTCGTCAGCGAACCCTTGGGCACCCATCCAGGTATGGTGCGCCTGATCGCCGGCCGGTTCCGTCGCGCGCGAGTGCTCGCTTCGTCGTGCCAGTAGGGCGGACAGCCCGATGAACGCGCCGGTGACGGCGACGACGAGGGCGGTCGCGCGTCGTCGATCGATCACCGCGGCGCACTGGGCGCGGTAGTCACTGAGCGCGAAGGCCGGTCCACCCGCCAGGTGCTGGGCACGGTTGAGCCCGTCCAATTCGGTGGCTGTGTCGAAGTCCGGGAGAAAGCCCGTGCCGCAGCCGATCGGCTGACCAACGCGGTCGACGGCGTGTAAACCCACAGGTAGCGCCAGGGCGATGCCCGCGCCGAGCACCGCAGCCGCGGCTACCAAGCCCAGAAACCGCTGCAGGTTCATGGGCTGATCCTAACCACAGTCCAGCGAACAGTTCTAGTTAGCCGAAAAAGTCTGAAAAGTGACAGCCACTGTCGATTTTGGCCGTCGTTCAGCTATTGTTCACATTGCTGTAAGCGCTTGTCGCCAGGTAATAGCGGTTGTATGCTTCGCCGATAAAAGTCGGTCATGGTAGGTTCACGTAACGATCCTTACTGTACTCAGCTATCTTTTGCTAGCTGTTTACCCGACTTTGGCTGACGCGAGAAATGACTGATACCCCAGCGGAGCGGCTACGCCTGCAGTTGCTCGAGGCGCTACAAAAGGCCCGGCGCTCGATGACCACGGCAGAACTGCGTGAGCACATCGGGGACGGCGTGGTCATCGAAGCGGTCTACCGCGGTTTGACGGTGTTGGAGCGCCGCGGGCAGGTGCGTCGTCAGAGGAACTCCGGACGCCACGTGCACTGGACGTTGGCGGCGACGAAATCGCCGAAAGCGAAGAGTTAGGCCGCGGCGGCGTCTTCGATTGCGACGGGCGCGATCTGGACGAAGCCCGCCGGAGTGACCCGCGTCCGGTACACCGGGATCGACACCGCCGGGTCGTCGAGGCAGCTGCCGTCGTCGAATGCGAAGGCCTGCTTCTTGATCGGCGATTGCACGGTGGCCCGTCCGCCGCGGTCGCCCACGATGCCGCGTGAGATCACCGCCGCACCGGAGAACGGGTCGATATTTCCGACCGCACGCAGAGAGCCGTCGTCAAGGCGGAACAGTGCGGCCTGTGAACCGTCGGGCAGCAGCACGGCCACCCCGCGATTCGGGATCAGAAAGTCATACCTGCATGCCGTCGTCCAATCCGAAAGCTGGTGGCGGTAAACGTCTTTGCGATCGTCGAGCAGTGTCATTTCGCCTCCTGAAGCGGTCGTACCTTGGGCATGCCGATCGGCACCGGAACTCTGCGGCCGGCGCGTTCGGTGAACGTCACGGTCGGGTCATCGACATCGGGAGCGTTGACGAACGAGACGAACCGCGCCAGCTTGTTCGGATCGTCGAGCACGCCCTTCCATTCGCACGAGTAACCGGCGACGTGGCGTTCGATGGCCTCTTCGAACTCGGCGGCCAGGCCGAGCGAGTCGTTGCACACCACGTCGCGCAAGTGCTCCAGGCCGCCCTCCATCGCCTCCAGCCACGGCGCGGTGCGCTGCAGGCGGTCGGCGGTGCGGATGTAGAACATCAGGAACCGGTCGATGTAGCGGATCAGCGTCTCGTCGTCGAGGTCGCTGGCCAGCAGCTGGGCGTGCCGCGGCGACATGCCGCCGTTGCCGCACACGTAGAGGTTCCAGCCCTGCTCGGTGGCAATGACGCCGACGTCCTTGCTCTGCGCCTCCGCGCATTCACGGGCACACCCCGAGACCGCCATCTTGATCTTGTGCGGGGCACGCAGGCCGCGGTAGCGCTTCTCGATGGTGACCGCCATGTCGACGGAATCCTGTTGGCCGTAGCGGCACCACGTGCTGCCGACGCAGCTCTTCACCGTGCGCAGCGCCTTACCGTAGGCGTGGCCGGATTCCATGCCGCCCTCGACGAGCCGGCGCCAGATCTCCGGCAGCTGATCGACGCGGGCACCGAACATGTCGATGCGCTGACCGCCGGTGATCTTGGTGTACAGGTTGAAATCCCTTGCGATCTCTCCGATCAGGATCAGCTGCTCGGGGGTGATCTCCCCGCCCGGTGACCGCGGCACCACCGAGTAGCTGCCGTTCTTCTGGATGTTGGCCAGGAAGTGGTCGTTGGAGTCCTGCAGCGACGCCATCTCGCCGTCGAGGATGTGCTCCGAGCTGGTGGACGCCAGGATCGACGCAACCGCGGGTTTGCAGATGTCGCAACCCTTTCCGGTGCCGAAGCGCTCCAGCAGACCCGAGAAGGTCCGGATCGAGGTGGCGCTGATGATCTCGAACAGCTCGGCACGCGACTGGGAGAAGTGCTCGCACAACGCCTTCGACTGTTCGACGCCCTCGGCTTCCAGCAGCTGCTTGAGCAGCGGCACGCAGGACCCGCACGACGTGCCGGCTTTGGTGCAGGACTTCAGCCCGGCCACGTCGGTGCAACCGCCCGCGATGGCGTCGCACAGGTCGCCCTTGGTCACGTTGTTGCACGAGCAGATCTGGGCGGCTGCCGGCAACGCGCCGACACCGAGTTGCGCTGTGCCGGAATCGCTTCCGGCCGGGGCAATGAGCGCCAGCGGGTCGCCGGGCAACTCTTCGCCGACCATCGGCCGCAGCACGCCGTAGCTGGAGGCATCACCGACCAGGATGCCGCCGAGCAGCGTCTTGGCGTCATCGGAGAGCACCAGCTTGGCGTAGGTCTGGTTGACGGCGTCATTGACGACGACCTCGAGGCAGTTCGGGGTGCGGCCCATCGCGTCGCCGAAGCTCGCCACGTCGACACCCAGCAGTTTGAGCTTGGTCGACAGGTCGGCCTCGGGAAACTCGGCGGCACCGCCGAGCAGCCGGTCCGCGACCACCTCGGCGCTGGTGTAGCCGGGACCCACCAAGCCGTAGCAGCGGCCCTCGATGGCGGCCACCTCACCGACCGCGAAGATATTCGGATCGCTTGTGGTGCACGACAAGTCGGTGAGCACACCGCCGCGTTCGGCCACCTCGAGGCCGGCTTCGCGGGCCAGCTCGTCGCGCGGACGCACGCCCGCCGCAAAGATCACCAGCCCGGCCTCAATCGGCGTGCCGTCGCCGAGAATCACGCGCACGGAGGTGCCGCCGTCGGGATGTTCGACGGGCTCGATCGAGTCGGTGCCGACGTCAAGGTGCACCTCGATGCCGAGCTCGCCGATCATCCGGCCCAGCAGTGCGCCACCGGCCTCGTCGACCTGCTGGTTCATCAGGCGGGGGGCGCGTTCCACGATGTGGGCTTGTAAGCCGAACTGGCGCAGGGCATTCGCCGCTTCCAGCCCGAGCAGGCCGCCGCCGATGACCACACCGACCTTCGCCCGGCCCGCATCGAGCGTGCGCTGCACGTCGGCCCGGATGTTGTCGAGGTCGTCCAGCGTGCGGTAGACGTGGCAATTCGGCAGGTCATGGCCGGGCACCGGCGGGACGAATGCATAGGAGCCGGTGGCCAGCACCAGCGCGTCGTACGCGATGCGCTGACCGTCGGCCGTCTTCACCGTCTTTGCCGCCCGGTCGATTTCGGTGACGCGGCTGCCGAGCCGGAGGTCGACCAGGTCGTCGCCGTCGTAGTCGTTGCCCGGCAGTGCCAGCTGGGCGCGGTCCCAATGTTCGGTGTAGCCGGTCAGGCCGACGCGGTCATACGCGGCGTCGGCCTCCTCGGCCAACACCGTCACCCGCCACGCACCATCGGCGTCGCGCGATCGCAACGCTTCGGTGAACCGGTGGCCGACCATGCCGTGCCCGACGACCACGACGTTCCTGACTGATGCCATGCGCCGAGGTTAAGCAGCCGATATTGCCGCAATGTCGCCTCGTGTGAACCCGACATCACGGTGTCCTCACGGCCGCGCCGAGGCAGCTGTGAGCCGCCTTTCACCTCGTAAAAGGCGCCGGGGTAGGGTGCTGCGACGATGCTCACACTCGGGATCGACACCCGGATCACCCTGCTCGCGGCGGGGCTCGTCTTCCTGCTCGCGCTGTGTCTCGGCGTGTGGAAGTACCGCCAGATGGCGACGAGCGAGAACCACCTCGCCCACCCGTATGTGGACATCGCGCACCGCGCGGCGCTGCTGTACTCGTTTGCCACGCTGCTGATCGCGGCGTTTGTCGAACTCAGTGCGTGGCCGACGTGGCTGAACCTGACTGCGGCGATGGTGCTGGTGTTCTTCTTCGTCTTCGCCATCGCCGACTACATCGTGCACGGCATCCGCCGCGACACCACCAATCAATTCGAAAAGACCGATGCCACAACGCATATTGCGATGAGCGCGCTGATCATCGGCGAGATCGGCGGCTTCGCGGTGCTGCTCGCCGGGTTTGTCAAGGGCCAGTTCTTCTAGTCTCGTCTTCTAGTCTCGCGGCGCCCGTCTCACCGAGTGTGCGCTCACCGCGGCGAGTGTGAGCAGGCTGCGCGACTGAGCGAGGATCCGCACAGTGGATACACACTGGACGCGGTGACCGCACACTCGACCGGCCGGCCAGCGCTGATCGTCTAGAAACTCCGCGAGACTGTAGTTGCCGAGACGTTTTTCGAATGGAGGCCTCGGTAACGACAGTCTCGCGTTAAACCCAGCGCGCCAGGATCTCGCGGGCCCGCTCGCCGAGAGCGAACTGCAGAAACGGGCCGAAGCTGATGCGGGCCACGCCCAAGGGCCCGAACGACGCCGGATCGGCGGCTTCGGGCGCCGCGATCGCATTGATCGGCAGCGGCAGTTCAGACGCCAAGCGCCGCAAGGTCTCCGGATCGTGACGGCCCACCGGATACAGCACGTCCGCACCGGCCCGCGCGCATTCGGTCAGCCGTGCGATCGCCCGCTCGACACGGTCGGCGTCATCGCCGTCGCGGCGCAGGAACAGATCCGTGCGCGCGTTGATCACGACGTGCACGCCGGCGACGTCGGCCGCCGCCCGCAACGCGCCCACCAGCTCGGCGTGCTCGGACGACGACCGCAACCGTCCGCCCTCGCCGTGCACGGTGTCCTCGATGTTCATCCCCACCGCGCCCACACCCAGCAGGCCGTCGATGAGCCGCTTCGGCGCCTGCTCGTAACCGGATTCGGTGTCCACCGACACCGGCACGTCCACCGCGGCGGTGATCTGCGCGACGCGGGTGAGCAGCTCGTCGAACGTCATGCCCTCGTTGTCCGGCTTGCCCATCGAATCCGCCACCGGGTGGCTGCCGACGGTCAACGCGGCGAAACCCGCGTCCACGGCCAGCTTTGCTGACCACGCATCCCAGACCGTGGGCAGCACGACAGGGTTGCCGGGCTGGTGTAACGCCAGCAGCGTCGTCGCCCTTTCCTGCAGAACCTGCTTGGACATCGTGCAACCTCCCATTTCGCGGACGTGATCTGTCTCACTGCTATCTCAGTGCTGTGGCTAGCATCGGGTGTCGTACTGTGATCCCAGACACCCTTCAGCCCAAGGAGGTCGAATGTCCACCACAACCGAATTTGCCGAGCTGCACAAGGTTATCGGTGACCTGCGCCGGTGCGTGACGTCGCTGGCATCGCGCTACGGGGACACCTATGCAATGCGCCGGATTGTCAACGACGCCGAGCGCATCCTCAACGACATCGACCGCCTCGATATCGATGCCGAGGAGCTGGAGCTCTCGCGCGGGGTCACCCGTCACCAGACCAGCGGTGAGAAGATCGCGATCCCCGAAACCGAGTATTCCACCGACTTCTGGCAAGACGCCGGCGACGAGGGCCTGGGCGGATTGCGCTAGGGCCAGCCTCGTCTGCGACAACTGAACCGCAAGAAAGGGAACCGTGAGCGCACCCACCGCTGACCGTCCTGCCACCGGCGTCTTCTCGCCGACCCGGGCTCAAATCCCGCAGCGCACACTACGCACCGACCGGTGGTGGATGCCCACTCTATGGACCAACCTCGGCCTGGCCGCCTTCGTCATCTACGCCACCATCCGGGCGTTCTGGGGCAGCGCCTACTGGGTGGCGGACTACCACTACCTGACGCCGTTCTACTCGCCGTGCGTCAGCACCGGCTGCACACCCGAAGCCAGCCACTTCGGCCAGTTCCTGCCCGATGTGTGGTGGCTGCCGTACGCGGCGCTGTCACTGCCGTTCCTATTAGCCTTCCGCCTCACCTGCTACTACTACCGCAAGGCCTACTACCGCTCGGTGTGGCAGTCGCCGCCGGGATGCGCTGTGGCCGAGCCTCATTCGACATACACCGGTGAGACGCGCCTGCCGCTGATCATGCAGAACCTGCACCGCTACTTCTTCTACGCGGCAGTCATCATCTCGGTGATCAACACCTACGATGCGATCCTCGCCTTCCACTCGCCGTCCGGCTTCGGATTCGGTTTGGGCAACGTCATTTTGGTGGCCAACGTGATCCTGCTGTGGATCTACACGGTGTCCTGCCACTCCTGCCGGCACGTGGTGGGCGGCCGGCTCAAGCACTTCTCCAAACACCCGGTGCGCTACTGGATGTGGACCCAGGTCAGCAAGCTCAACACCCGCCACATGCTGTTCGCGTGGATCACGCTGGGCACCCTGGTGCTCACCGACTTCTACATCATGCTTGTCGCGAGTGGCACCATCTCAGACCTGAGATTCATTGGCTAGCAAGCTAATTCATTAGTAGTGAGGTTAATACATGGCTGAACTCGAACGGCACGAATACGACGTTGTCGTCATCGGTGCCGGCGGGGCGGGACTGCGCGCGGTCATCGAGGCCCGGGAACGGGGCCTGCGCGTCGCGGTGGTCTGCAAGTCGCTGTTCGGCAAGGCGCACACCGTGATGGCCGAGGGCGGCTGCGCAGCGTCGATGAAGAACGCCAACCCGAAGGACACCTGGCAGATCCACTTCGCCGACACGATGCGCGGCGGCAAGTTCCTCAACAACTGGCGGATGGCCGAACTGCACGCGCAGGAAGCCCCCGACCGGGTGTGGGAGCTGGAGACCTACGGCGCGCTGTTTGACCGCACCAAGGACGGCAGGATCAGCCAGCGCAACTTCGGCGGGCACACCTATCCGCGGCTGGCCCACGTCGGCGACCGCACCGGCCTGGAGATCATCCGCACCATGCAGCAGAAGATCGTCTCGCTGCAGCAGGAGGACAAGGCCGAACTCGGTGACTACGAGGCCCGCATCAAGGTCTTCCACGAGTGCACGATCACCGAGCTGATCAAAGACGATGACAAGATCGCCGGCGCGTTCGGCTACTGGCGCGAGACCGGCAATTTCATCCTGTTCGACGCGCCCGCGGTGGTCCTCGCGACGGGTGGCATCGGCAAGAGCTTCAAGGTGTCGTCGAACTCCTGGGAGTACACCGGCGACGGGCACGCGCTGGCGCTGCGGGCCGGCTCGACGCTGATCAACATGGAGTTCATTCAGTTCCACCCGACGGGCATGGTCTGGCCGCCCAGCGTCAAGGGCATCCTCGTCACCGAGGGCGTGCGCGGCGACGGCGGCGTGCTGAAGAACTCCGAGGGCAAGCGGTTCATGTTCGACTACATCCCCGAGGTGTTCAAGGGCCAGTACGCCGAAACCGAAGAAGAAGCCGATCAGTGGCTCAAGGACAACGACTCGGCGCGACGCACCCCTGACCTGCTGCCCCGCGACGAGGTCGCGCGCGCCATCAACGCCGAGGTGAAGGCCGGCCGGGGCACCCCGCACGGCGGCGTCTACCTCGACATCGCGTCACGCATGCCCGTCGAGGAGATCAAGCGCCGGCTGCCGTCGATGTACCACCAGTTCATGGAGCTGGCCGAGGTCGACATCACCAAGGACGACATGGAGGTCGGACCGACCTGCCACTACATCATGGGCGGCATCGAGGTCGACCCGGACACCGGCGCGGCGAAGACGCCCGGCCTGTTCGCCGCCGGGGAGTGCGCGGGCGGTATGCACGGCTCGAACCGGCTGGGCGGCAACTCGCTCTCCGACCTGCTGGTGTTCGGCCGACGCGCCGGGCTGGGCGCCGCCGACTACGTGCGGGCGCTTCCGGATCGGCCGAAGGTGCACGAGCATGCGGTCGAGGCGGCCACGCAGATGGCGCTTGCCCCATTCGACGGACCGGGCGACGGCGTCGAGCCGGAGAACCCGTACACGCTGCAGCTCGACCTGCAGGACACGATGAACGACCTGGTCGGCATCATCCGCAAGGAAGAGGAGATCCAAGAGGCGCTCGCCAAGCTCGAGGAGCTGCGCCAGCGCTACAAGAACGTCAAGGTCGAGGGCGGGCGGCACTTCAACCCGGGCTGGCACCTGGCCATCGACATGCGCAACATGCTGCTGGTCAGCGAGTGCGTCGCCAAGGCGGCGCTGACCCGCACCGAGAGCCGTGGCGGGCACACCCGCGACGACTACCCGCAGATGGACGCCAACTGGCGCAACAGCCTGCTGGTGTGCCGCGCCGAAGGCGACGATCCGGTGGTGCCCGACGTCAGCATCACCAGGGAGGAGCAGGTGCCGATGCGACCGGACCTGCTCGAGCTGTTCGACATCGAAGAGCTGAGCAAGTACTACACCGACGCCGAGCTGGCCGACCACCCCGGACGGAGAAAGTAAATGGCAACCTACAACGCGAACATGCGGGTGTGGCGCGGCGACGAGTCCGGCGGCGGCTTGCAGGATTTCACCGTCGAGGTCAACGAGGGCGAGGTGGTGCTCGACATCATCCACCGGCTCCAGCAGACTCAGAGCCCCGATCTGGCCGTGCGGTGGAACTGCAAGGCCGGCAAGTGCGGATCGTGTTCGGCGGAGATCAACGGGCGGCCGCGACTGCTGTGCATGACGCGGATGTCGACCTTCGATCCGGCCGAAACCGTCACTGTGACGCCGCTGCGCACCTTCCCGGTGATTCGCGACCTGGTTACGGATGTGTCGTTCAACTACGAAAAAGCCAGGGAGATCCCGTCGTTCACGCCACCGAAGGATCTGCAGCCCGGCGAGTACCGGATGATGCAGGAAGACGTCAACCGGTCGCAGGAGTTCCGCAAGTGCATCGAGTGCTTCCTGTGCCAGAACGTCTGCCATGTGGTCCGCGACCATGAGGAGAACAAGAAGGCCTTCGCCGGTCCGCGCTTCTTGATGCGCATCGCCGAACTCGACATGCATCCGCTGGACACGCTCGATCGCAAGGACATGGCCCAGGACGAGCACGGCCTGGGCTACTGCAACATCACCAAGTGCTGCACCGAGGTGTGCCCCGAACACATCAAGATCACCGACAATGCGTTGATCCCGATGAAGGAGCGCGTGGCCGACCGCAAATACGACCCGGTGGTGTGGCTGGGGAACAAGTTATTCCGGCGCTGAGCGGGGGTACTCTCAGCAGAGAGCGGCCAATCAACGACGAAAGGCAGCCTAATGCGCATCGGAGAACCCCACAGCGTCAACGACATTCGCACCGCGATCCGGGAGCTGACGGCACGTGCCGAGCTGGCACGCAAAGAAGGACGGCCGGACGACGCGGCGGAGATCGAGCAGCGTATCCAGGGTTATCGCGAAGAGCTCAGCGCGCGTCCGTAACGGCGCACCGGGTTAGGCACCCAGCCGGCGGAATGTGCTGCGATGGAACACAATCGGCGGCACATCGGAGTGCACGGTGATATCGCTGACCCGCAGAATGACGATGGTGTGATCCCCGGCGGGGATCAGCTGTTCGACCGCGCTCTCCAGCCAGACGCTGGTGCCGTCGACGAACACCGCCCCTCGCTGGTTTGACACTGTCTGCAGCCCGGCGAACCGGTCGCCGGTCTTGGCGGCCAATGCGCGGGCGGCCTCGTCGTGCGACTCGCCGAGCACGCTGATCCCGAGGTACGGCAGGTCCTTGAGCTTCGGCCAGGTCGCCGAGGTGTTCTGTACGCAGAACGACACCAGCGGTGGGTCCAGCGACACCGGGACGAAGGTGCTGGCCGCCAGGCCCACCCGTTGGCCGTCCACTTCAGCGGCAATCGCGATCACCCCGGACGGGAAATGTCCGAAGGCCTCCCGCAGCGTCGACGGGCTCAGATTGGTGCGGCTCATCGAGTTCATCTTCGCACCCGTTCGGCGAGCTAGTCAGCCCAGCGTTGCGCCTCGACCTCGGGCGGCAGCGGGGGATGCAGCGGTACGTCCAGACCGTCGTAGATGCCTGGCTTCTGCGTGGCCAACCATTCGATGGCGCCGAGCAGCCGGTTGGCCGCGGTGGTGTTGCCGCCGTCGGCGCGGGTGCCGCCGGGAACGTCGGCGCGGCTGACGATGGTGAGCTGCGGATCGCCGTCGACGATGACGCGATGGTCGCCGACGCCCTCGTCGGGCTGCGGCCAGTCCGGCGCACACGACGGGTGGATACGGGTGATGTGGTCGATGACGATGCGCTCGCGGCCGCCGGCCTTGCCGATGATCTTCAGCCAGAACGCGCCCTGCGTGCCCTTCTCGAAGCGGCCCATCACGGTGTCCACCGCCTGCTCCAGCGCAAGCCGCTGCACGTCTTCGGTGATCTCGTCGATCTCCAGGCCCAGCCCGCGCCCGATCAGCCGGATGTTGCCGCCCCACACCATCGTCGGGATCGACGGCAGCAGCATCATTGGCACCTCGTCCATCGACCCCCCGAATCCGCACAGCACCTTCACCGCGTGCGGCTGGTCGTACGTGGAGTAGTCGAAGATCTCCTGGCAGTGGATGGAGCGGATGCGCGTGCACAGCCCGGCGGCGATTACGGCCAGCGCGTCGTTGGCCCACCCCGGATCGACGCCGCTGACCAACAGCGTGGAATTGCCGGCCTCGGCGGCGGAGGTCAGGCGCTCAACCCAGTCCGGCGGCGCGGACGCCGGGTCGTAGAGGGAGTACAGCGCCGGGGTGACGACGTGGGCGCCCGCGCGCAGGCATCGCTCGATGTCGGCGACGGCGTCATCGGGGCGGGTGTCCCCGGAGGCCATGTAGGCCACCGCGTCGCATGCATAGAGAGCGGCGTCGACGTCCGTCGTCGCCACCACACCCGTCGCCTGGTCCAGCCCGGCGAACGTCGCCGCATCCTCGCCGGCCTTATCCGGTGACGAGGTGATCAACCCTGTCAGCTGCAACCCCGGAAACGCCACCGCGGACCTGATTGCCGCGGACCCCATATTTCCCGTTCCCCACACCGCGACACGCCGCATGCTGAACACCCTATCCGGGCACTCGTGACCATCGTCACACGCCTCTGGAATCGCAGCTCAACGGCTAATTCGAGGCTCCGGCCAACCACTCGGTTGGTTAGCTGGCAGAAATTGCTCACACTAGCTTTGCGTTGAAGTTACCGGACGGTATAGTTAGCCGCAGTTACTGGTGGGTAACTTATTCGTAGGTACCCAACCGCAAGTGGCCAGCTCATCGAGGAGGAAATGTGAGCCACTACAAGAGCAACGTCCGTGACCAGGTATTCAACCTGTTTGAGGTGTTCGGCCTCGACAAGGCGCTTGGCGAGGGCGACTACAGCGATCTGGACATGGACACCGCCCGCGAGATGCTCACGGAGATGAGCCGGCTGGCTGAGGGTCCGGTCGCCGAATCGTTCGCCGAGGGTGACCGCAATCCCCCGACGTTCGACCCCAAGACGCATTCGGTGACGCTGCCCGAGGCGTTCAAGAAGTCGGTGCGGGCCACCATCGAGGCCGGCTGGGACAAAGTCGGCATCGAGGAAGAGCTCGGCGGCATGCCGATGCCCAAGGTGCTGGTGTGGGCGCTGCACGAACACCTGCTCGGCGCCAACCCCGCGGTGTGGATGTACGCCGGCGGCGCCGGGTTCGCCAGCATCTTCTACAAGCAGGCCACCGACGAGCAGAAGAAGTGGGCGCAGATCGCCGCCGAGCGCGGCTGGGGCGCCACCATGGTGCTGACCGAGCCCGACGCGGGTTCCGACGTCGGCGCCGGCCGCACCAAGGCGGTCAAGCAGGAGGACGGCTCCTGGCACATCGAGGGTGTGAAGCGATTCATCACCTCGGCCGACTCCGACGACCTGTTCGAGAACATCTTCCACCTGGTGCTGGCCCGGCCCGAGGGCGCAGGCCCGGGCACCAAGGGGCTGTCGCTGTTCTTCGTGCCGAAGTTCCTGTTCGATTTCGAGACCGGCGAGCTGGGCGAGCGCAACGGTGTGTTCGTCACCAACGTCGAGCACAAGATGGGCCTGAAGGTTTCGGCCACCTGTGAGCTGTCCTTCGGTCAGCACGACGTG
This sequence comes from Mycobacterium hubeiense, assembly GCF_002838065.1. Taxonomy (GTDB): domain Bacteria; phylum Actinomycetota; class Actinomycetes; order Mycobacteriales; family Mycobacteriaceae; genus Mycobacterium; species Mycobacterium hubeiense. The sequence goes on from NZ_PIZU01000002.1 coordinate 240,530, forward strand.
CCCGCCAAGGGCTGGCTGGTCGGCGAGGTGCACAACGGCATCGCGCAGATGTTCGACGTCATCGAGCAGGCCCGAATGATGGTCGGCACCAAGGCCATTGCCACGCTGTCGACCGGTTACCTCAACGCGCTCGAGTACGCCAAGGAGCGCGTGCAGGGCGCCGACATGACGCAGATGACCGACAAGACCGCGCCGCGGGTGACCATCACGCATCACCCCGACGTGCGTCGCTCGCTGATGACCCAGAAGGCCTACGCCGAGGGTCTGCGCGCTCTGTACATGTACACCGGCACGTTCCAGGACGCCGCGGTCGCCAAGGCGCTGCACGGTGTCGACGCCGAGCTGGCGGAGCGGGTCAACGACCTGCTGCTGCCGATCGTCAAGGGTGTCGGCTCGGAGCAGGCCTACGCGAAGCTGACCGAAAGCCTGCAGACGCTGGGCGGTTCGGGCTTCCTGCAGGACTACCCGATCGAGCAGTACATCCGCGACGCCAAGATCGACTCGCTCTACGAGGGCACCACCGCCATCCAGGCGCAGGACTTCTTCTTCCGCAAGATCGTCCGCGACAAGGGCCAGGCGCTGGCGCACGTGGCCGGGCAGATCGAGCAGTTCGTGAAGAACGAGTCCGGCAACGGCCGGCTGAAGACCGAGCGTGAGCTGCTGGCCACCGCGCTGACCGACGTGCAGGGGATGGCGGCCACGCTGACCGGCTACCTGATGGCGGCGCAGGAGGATTCGAAGAACCTCTACAAGGTCGGCCTGGGTTCGGTGCGCTTCCTGATGAGCGTCGGCGACCTGGTCATCGGCTGGCTGCTGGCCCAGCAGGCCGCGGTGGCCATCGAGAAGCTGGACGCCGGTGCCAGCGGTGACGACCGCGCCTTCTACGAGGGCAAGGTCGCGGTGGCGTCGTTCTTCGCGAAGAACTTCCTGCCGCTGCTCACCAGCACCCGTCAGGTCATCGAGACCATCGACAACGAGATCATGGAGCTCGACGAGGCGGCCTTCTAAACCGCTTCACGTTCAAGGCCCCTGCGTCTTCGGAGGCAGGGGCCTTGGTCGTGGTTCTTCTGCCCGCGAAGCCCAAGCTCTGGCGACTCTGCTGAGAACGCCGCCCTCGGTGTCGCGGGCGGTGACCCGGATGACGGCGCCGGGGTCGACGAGCGCGATGCTGGCGCGTGCCTGCTTGATCCCTCTACGGCTGCGGTGCTGCTCAGCCGCGACAGCAATGTCGGCCACTTTCAAACGTGCCGCCCTGGCCAGCGCATCGATCGCGGCCAGCGCGTCGTCTTCCGGAAGCTTGCACGCCAGATCTACCGCGGTACGCGTCGGCCCGCGAGCGGACCGGCGATTGCTGTCGATGATGTACGCGGGCACCCTTGAGTCGATCCATCGGGCGCCGTGCAACGCCGAGGCCGAGAATCCCGCAAGGACACCGCGGCGACGTGATCGCAACCAGCAGGCCTTCGCCCGCAGCACCGCCGTGGGCCTGGTGCCTTTGGTGACGTAGACATCGTGGTGCACGGCAACGAAGCGGGTCCGCAGTTCGTGACGCGTCAATACACCGGCTTTGAGCGCTTCGCTGCCGATGAAAGGTTCTTCCATGTGCGAAGTCTGCCCTGCGGATCAGAGGCCTCTGCGCACAAAAAGGCGGGTTCGGGAGGACACTCTGAGTGCGTCTCGTTATTTCTCGCGCGACCGGTATTTCAACTCTTTACCGGTTCTTTGGATCAGTCACTCCCGAACCCGTCGTGCGATCGATCGTACGCCTCGGACTCCCCTCTTGCCAGAGGCAATTACGGCCAATTCGCGGCTATCGAAAGATGCCCCGTGTTGCCGTCGGGTCGGGGGGTCAGACGGCAACACGGAGCTATCCGTGTATCGGCCGACCCCCATCGCCCGTTACAGAGTCCGAAAGATTTTTCGTCAGGCTTCGAGGATCGCCGCGACGCCCTGGCCGCCGGCCGCGCAGATCGAGATCAGACCCCGCACCGGCTGGCCCGTCTCTTTCTTCTTCTCGGCCAGCTGCTTGGCCAGTTGCGCCACGATCCGCCCGCCGGTCGCGGCGAACGGATGCCCCGCGGCCAGCGACGAACCGTTGACGTTGAGCTTGCTTCGGTCGATCGAGCCCAGTGCGGCATCCAGCCCGAGTCGCTCCTTGCAGTACTCCTCGGACTCCCACGCCTGCAGGTGGGCCAGCACCACCGACGCGAACGCCTCGTGGATCTCGTAAAAGTCGAAGTCCTGCAGACTCAAGCCATTTCGGGCCAGCAGCCGCGGCACCGCATACGTCGGCGCCATCAACAGGCCGTCCTTGCCGTTGACGTAGTCGACCGCGGCGGTCTCGCCGTCGACGTAGTAGGCCAATGGTTCGATCGAATGCTGCTTGGCCCACTCCTCGGTGGCCAACAGCGCGACCGAGGCGCCATCGGTCAGTGGCGTGGAATTGCCGGCGGTCATCGTCGCGTCGCCCTGTTTGACGCCGAAGACCGGCTTGAGCGCAGCCAGCTTCTCGGGCGACGAGTCGGCGCGCAGGTTGTTGTCGCGGTACAGGCCGAGGAACGGCGTCACCAGGTCGTCGAAGAAGCCGCGGTCGTAGGCCGCCGCCATGTTGCGGTGGCTGGCCGCGGCGAGCTCGTCCTGGTCGACGCGTTTGATGCCCATCGCCTTGGCGGTGATGGCGGCGTGCTCGCCCATCGACAGGCCGGTGCGCGGCTCGCTGTTCACCGGGATCTCCACGCCCAGCGCGGCCGGCAGCTTGCCGACCAGCTTGAGCCGGTCCAGGTTGGACTTGGACCGGCGCAGCCCGAGCAGCACTCGGCGCAGGTCGTTGCCGAACGCGATGGGCGCGTCCGACGCGGTGTCCACACCGCCGGCGGCGGCCACCTCGTAGCGGCCCGACGCGACGCCATCTGCCGCGGCGATGGTGGCCTGCAGCCCGGTGCCGCAGGCCTGCTGGATGTCGAACGCCGGGGTGTACGGCGACAGCGCGCTGCCCAGCACGCATTCGCGCATCAGGTTGAAATCACGGCTGTGCTTGAGCACCGCGCCGCCGATCACCGCGCCGAGCTTCTCCCCGGACAGGTTGAACCGGTCGATAAGCCCGTCCAGGGCCGCGGTGAACATGTCCTGGTTGGAGGCGTTGGCGTACGCACCGTCCGAACGCGCGAATGGAATTCTGTTGCCGCCGAGAACGGCGACCCTTCGGCGGGTATCACTAGCCATGGCCCCATAGTACCCACCCTTCTTACTCTGGAGTAAGTTCGTCCCCATGGCTACCGACCTGTTCTCCCAAATCGTCAACTCCGCACCAGGGTCGTTCCTCGCCAAACAGCTCGGCGTCCCGCAGCCCGAGACACTGCGCCGCTACCGGCCCGGCGATCCGCCGCTGGCCGGCTCGCTGCTCATCGGTGGTGAGGGCCGCGTCGTCGAACCGCTGCGCAGCGCGCTGGCCGAGGACTACGACGTGGTGTCCAACAATCTCGGCGGGCGCTGGGCCGATTCGTTCGGCGGCCTGGTGTTCGACGCCACCGGCATCACCGAACCCGTTGGGCTCAAAGGCCTCTACGAGTTCTTCACCCCGCTGCTGCGCAACCTCGGCCCGTGCGGGCGCATCGCCGTCGTCGGCACCACCCCGGAGGAGGCGGGCAGCGAACACGAGCGGATCGCGCAACGTGCGCTGGAGGGCTTCACCCGCTCGCTGGGCAAGGAACTGCGCCGCGGGTCGACGGTGGGACTGGTGTACCTGTCCCCCGCGGCGAAGCCGGCCGCGACGGGCCTGGAGTCCACCATGCGGTTCATCCTGTCGGCCAAGTCGGCGTACGTCGACGGTCAGGTATTCCGCGTCGGTGCGGCCGATTCCGCGCCGCCCGCCGACTGGGACCGACCGCTGGACGGCAAGATCGCCGTGGTGACCGGCGCCGCGCGCGGTATCGGCGCGACGATCGCCGAGGTGTTCGCCCGTGACGGCGCGACCGTGGTGGCGATCGACGTCGAGGGCGCCGCCGAGGATTTGACCAAGGTCGCCGAGAAGGTCGGCGGCACCGCGCTGACGCTGGACGTGACCGCCGACGACGCCGTCGATCGCATCACCGCGCATGTCCGCGAGCACCACGGCGGGCGGCTGGACATCCTGGTCAACAACGCGGGCATCACCCGCGACAAGCTGCTGGCGAATATGGATGAGGCCCGTTGGAACGCCGTGATGGCCGTCAATCTGCTTGCGCCCCTTCGGCTTACCGAAGGCCTGGTGGGTAACGGCACCATCGCAGAGGGGGGCCGTGTCATCGGGCTGTCGTCGATGGCCGGCATCGCAGGCAACCGCGGCCAGACCAACTACGCGGCCACCAAGGCGGGCATGATCGGGCTGACCGAGGCGCTGGCACCGAAGCTGGCCGAGAAGAACATCACGATCAACGCCGTGGCGCCCGGATTCATCGAGACCAAGATGACCGAGGCGATCCCGCTGGCCACCCGCGAGGTCGGCCGCCGGCTCAATTCGCTGTACCAGGGCGGCCAGCCCGTCGACGTCGCCGAGACCATCGCGTACTTCGCGAGCCCGGCGTCAAATGCGGTCACCGGCAACACCATTCGGGTGTGCGGCCAGGCCATGCTGGGGGCGTGACGTGTCACAACCGTCTGGAATGCTCAACCTGGTCCGCGCCGCTGCGGGCGCGCTGCCGTTCGTCCCGCGCGGCGACACGCTGCCCGACCGCACCCTGAGCGTCGACGACCTCACCATCGACCCGGCCAACGTGGCAGCGTACGCGCACGTCACCGGTTTGCGGTTCGGCGATGCGGTGCCGCTGACGTATCCGTTCGCGCTGACGTTCCCCACTGTGATGGCATTGGTGACGGGTTTCGACTTTCCGTTCGCCGCAATGGGTTCGGTGCACGTCGAGAACCACATCACCCAGTACCGGCCGATCCTTGTCACCGACACCGTCGGGGTCGCTGTACATGCCGAGAATCTGCGGGAGCACCGGCGCGGGCTGCTGGTCGACATCGTGACCGACGTGAAAGTCGGCAGCGAAAAGGCCTGGCATCAGGTGACGACATTCCTGCACCAGCAGCGGACCAGCCTGTCCGACGAGCCGAAACCGCCGCCGGCCAAGCAGCCGAAGCTGGGCCCGCCGAACGCGGTGCTGCGCATCACGCCCGGGCAGATCCGCCACTACGCCTCGGTCGGCGGGGATCACAACCCGATCCACACCAACCCGCTGGCGGCCAAGCTGTTCGGCTTCCCGACGGTCATCGCGCACGGGATGTACACGGCGGCAGCGGTGTTGGCGAACATCGAGGGCCAGCTGCCGGATGCGGTGAAGTATTCAGTGCGGTTCGCCAAACCCGTGGTGCTACCGGCGCACGCCGGGCTGTACGTCAACCGGGTGGCCGACGGCTGGGAGCTGACGCTGCGGCACCTGACCAAGGGCGACCCGCATCTGATGGGCACGGTGACGGCGCTGTAGTCGGAACCCGTACCGCCTTCACCAGGAGCCACCCGATGAACGAAAGTTCTGCGACCGCGGGAAAAGTCAAGGCGAACGGCGAGATGGTGGCGCCGAAGTCCGGGGCGAGGAAGCGAGCGAACACATCGACGAGGTGGCCGAAGCATCCGATCACCAGCAGCACGCCCAACACCTTGGGGAAATAGCCCGATTTGACCACCAGGTAGCCCAGCGGCAGTAGCCATAGGCCGAAGTACGTCTGGGCGATGAGGTACCCGTCGCGTTGCATATCGGCGAACAGCAGGATCAGCTGGTCGGAATCTGGTGCGCTGAAAGCGTATTGGCCGGTGGCGATCGCCAGCGCCGCCTTTTGGTTGAGCAGGTTCAGGCTTTGGATGGCGACGCTGACCGCGACGAAGGTGACCATCGCGGCGGCGGCCATCTGGTTGACGTGTTTGAGCAACAGGTACAGAACCAAGGCCGTCGACAGAAAGGCCGTAGCCCCTGCCAGTTCGCTGACGAAGCCGATCCGGAACAGGGTCGCCGAGGTTTCAATGTTGTGGGCGGTGGCCGATGCGTTTCCTGACTCGACGATGCGCGTGTTCACCAGCCCGGCGAAGATGGTGAGCACGGCGACGGCTAGATAGAGCAGCCGGCGATCCTCGCGAGTGTCTTTGGGGTGGACACAGATTGGGCGTTCATGCCGGACGACCGGCGTGAGCGAGGGCCGACGGGGTCAACCGGCCGACGATGGCGGGGGCCTCGTGGACGAGGGCGTCGTTCTCCACCGCCTCGACCATGAAACGGGCATAGTCCACGCGGCGGGTCAGGTTGCTCGCGAGGACGGGATCGCCCACGTGCCGGCTCCACACCGGCAGGCCCTGACTGTCGCCCTCCTCCAGATCGCTGCCGCGTACGACCGTCCAGCGCGTATCACTGGCGAAGATCCGCCGGCATGCCTCTACCTGGTCGTCCACGTCGACCACTCGGGCAAGCTTGGCCAGCCGCCCGAACACGGCTGCGTACAGCTTGAACTTGCGTGTATAGACGTCCTTGCCGTCGCGGGTGATGTGCCAGCCACAGGAGAACACCAGACGGGCGCCGGGATCGGCGTGGTCGAGCACCGCCTGGGCGGTACCGGAGGCGTAGTGGTTTACCCCCCACGGCACCAGCACCGTGAGCACGGCATCGCATCCGCGCACCGCCCGCGCGATCACCGCTTTGTCGTCGGTCGCTCCCGGGATCACCGTGATCCGGCCGTCGAACTCGGCGAGTTTGGTCACGCTCTGCTCGCGGCAGACGCCCACGACCTCATACCCGCGGTCCAATGCGTGCTGCACCATGTAGCGCCCGAGCTTCCCGGACGCACCGACGATGCACATCCGCTTCCCTGTGCCCACATTCACTCCTCTGCATTAGCCTTATGGCGTAAGGTACTGCCTTGCAGTGTAAGGTTGTCAAGTGTGAACTCGGAGCCAGCCGGCAAGCCCGCCGCCCGCCGCAACCTGCTCAGCAAAGAGTTGGTGCTCCGGACGGCGGTCGCACTGGCCGACGAGGCCGGCACCGACGTGCCGAGCATGCGCAGGCTCGGCGACCGACTCGGCGTCGAGTCCATGTCGCTCTATCACCATTTCCGCAGCAAGGACATGATCCTCGACGGCATGGTGGACATCGTCTTCGGTGAGATCGAGTTCCCACCGGACGACGTCGACTGGCGGATGGCGATGCGTCGGCGCGCAGTTTCGCTGCGCGATGCGCTGATCCGCCACCCGTGGGCGATCCGCCTGATGGACTCTCGGCAGAACCCGGGTCCCGCGACTCTGCGCCACCACAACGCAGCCATCGGTTGCCTCCGGTCAGGCGGCTTCTCGATTGCTGGTGCGGCACACGCGATCTCGGTGCTCGATAGCTACACCTACGGGTTCACGATCCAGGAGCTCAGCCTGCCCTTCCGATCATCCGCTGAGCTGGAGGACGTAGCGGGCTCGATCGTGAAGCAGCTAACCCCTGACGAGTTCCCGCATCTCACCGAGATGATCGCCGACCGTGCCCTGAAACCGGGCTACGCGTATGACGAAGAATTCGACATCGGACTCGACCTCATCCTCGACGGACTGGAGCGACGGCGCGAAAGCTGGGCACAGAACTGATATGTGGGTCAGTTTGTCAAGGGGCAGGGTGAAGCGGCGGCCGCGACCGTCGTCGGGCCGTCCCTGGCGCGTTGATCATCTGGACAATTGTGGGTGAGGTCAGTCGGGCATCACTGCCAGCGACCAACACCAGCCGGCCAGTTCCCGCGCGATCGCCACATTGGCGATCACCGGACGCTTCTTGCGAGCATCAAAGCCAACCCACCGCGAGTGCAAGCGCCGGTTCGCGGCTTGTCCTCGGGCACGCACCGCTGGGGAAGCCAGATCCCAGCGACGCCGCATTTCGGCTCCGGGTCGATACCGGCCGCGGTGGTGCCAGGCGGCTTCGACCAGCAGGCGGCGAACATGTCCGTTGCCGGTCTTGGTCACTCCACCCTGGGTGCGGCTTTCTCCGGTGGACGACTCGCTGGGCACCAACCCGACATAGGCGCCGATGCTGCGTCCGGTCAACCGGTGCCCAGTCGCCGATCTCGACGGCCAACCCGAACGCGGTCAACGTCGCGATGCCGCGGATGCAGCCCAGCCGGTGCACCATCGGGGTGAACTCACTGTCGGCGGCCATCGAGGTAATCGCGTCGTCGCGACGATTCCGCCGATCCACACACGCCAGCCGCGCGTCGAAGGCCGCCTCGTGCTCAGCTGCAGTGCCGAGTTGTCGAACTTCTGGGCGCGCAGCCACAGCTCGTGCTTGCCGGTCCAAGCTCGTCCGCCGGAATAGACGATTCCCTGGCGCAGCAGCAGTTTCGAGACCCGGTGTCGTGCGGTCATCAAATCCCCGCGGCAGTCCTCGCGGGCCCGGACCAGATCTCGCGCGACCGATCGTGCGTGCACATCCAACCCAACACTCGTACGCTGAACCTTCACTGGGGCTCCCACATCTTGTGGCTCTACCGGCCAGGACCCGTTTCCTGTCGGCAACCCACGTTCACATGTGAGTGAGGCCCCAGCCCCCCATACCGTCTAGCCCGCCGCGGCCTTGTCCGCCGGGGTGGCCGCGCGCAGACCGCGCCAGAACAGGTTGATCATCAGCTCGGCGGCCTCGTTGACGTCGGCGTCGCCGGTACTGACGCGGGTGGCGATGGCCTCACCGGCGCCCACCAGCGCGACCGCCATCATGTCGAAATCGGTGTCCGGCTCGGGGTTTCGGGTGCCGGCCCGCAGTAGCCGGCCGACCAGGTCGATGATCCGCTCGCGACCTTCGCGCACAGTGTGGGCGAAGGCCTGCGAGCTGGTGGCCTGGCTGTACAGCACGATCCACGACGCCCGGTTGCGGTCGATGTAGTTGAGGAACGACAGCACCGCGTTGCGCAGCAGGTCTTTCGGGCTCTGGGTGAAGTCGATGTCGGCCCGCACCGAGTCGACGAACCGCGTCAGCTCCCGATCCAGGCACGCGCCGAACAGTTCCTCCTTCGACCCGTAGTACAGGTAGAGCATCGGCTTGGAGATCTCGGCCTGCGCGGCGATCGCGTCCATCGACGTCTCGTGGTAGCCGTTGACCGAGAACATCTGGACGGCGGCGTCGAGCATCTGCTGCTCGCGGACGGCACGCGGCAGCCGCTTGGTTCCACCTGCCATTACTTCAGGGTAAGCAATGGGTGACGAATCGGCGTCAGCACCGCGGATTCGGGCCCTTGACGGCGGCCATCCGCTGTACCGACGCGTCGACCTGCGACATCGACAATTCCCCGGCGGCCACCGCCTGCTCGAGGCGATCCAGCACCGCAGGCACCTCGTCGGTGGTGATCCACAGCGCGGTGTCGGCGCCGGCCTGCAGCCCCCGCAGCACGGCCTCGGCGACACCGAACCGGTCGGAGATCGCCCGCATGCTCGACAGGTCGTCGGTGAACACCGGCCCGTTGAACGGCGGCCCTCCGTAGTTGCCCGAGCGCAGCAGGCCGTAGGCGGCCGGGCTCAGGCTCGCCGGGTCGGCACCCGTCAGCCCCGGCACCTGCATGTGCCCGACCATCACACCGACCGGCGCTTGCGCGGCCAGCGTCCGGTACGGCACCAGATCGGAATTCTGCAGCTCGTCCAGCGACGGGGTCGCAACGGCACCGGTGTGGGAATCGCCGGAGGCACGGCCGTGGCCGGGGAAGTGTTTGAGCACCGGCAGCAGCCCGGCGTCGCGCAGCCCGCGCGCATAGGCGCCGGCGTAATCGGTGACCGTCGCGGGATCGTCGCCGAACGACCGGTCACCGATCGCGGCGCTGTCGCCGGTGACGTCGACGACGGGCGCGAAGTCAATGGTGATACCGAGGTTGCGCATCTTCTGACCGCGTTCCAGCGCAATGCTGTACACCTCTTCGGGAGTGCGCGTCTGCGCCAGCTGCCGCGGCGACGGCTGCGCGCCGATCAGCCCGGCCAGCCGCGACACCCGGCCGCCTTCCTCGTCGACGCTGACCGCCAGCGGAAGCGGGCCCGCCGAACCGGAGATGTCGGCCAGCGACCCGTCGGTCAGCATCGACAGATCCGTCCAGCTGCCGACCATGATGCCGCCGACGTGATGCGTGGCCACCACCGCACGCGCGTCGGCGGCGCCGGTGACGCCGACCATCAGCAGCTGGGCCAGCTTGTCGCGCGTCGACATCGTGGTGACGTCCCCGCACACCGGGGCGGCGGGTATCGGGATATGGGTGGCGGCGGGCGCAGGTTGTGGCGGCTCGGAGCTCGGCGCAGGGGCGGGGGTCGCGGGCGAGCAGGCGAGCAGCAGCCCGGACAAGGCCGCGAGCGTTCCAAGGACACGAGGCAGGGGCATCGGCCCATGCTGTCATGTGACGGCGAGTCAGCACAGGCTCACCCCGGATTCTGGCGACAGATCGTCCCTCCCGGGCGGTGAGCGCATCTCGTGCTAGTTTTGGCCGCATGGATCGGTTTCTCGTGCCCGCCGCGGCCAGCATCGTGGTCGGGTTGTTGTTGGGCGCGGCCGCCATTTTCGGGGTGACGCTGATGGTGCAGCAGGACACGAAGCCTCCGCTGCAGGCGGGCGATCCGGCGTCTTCGGTGCTCAACCGGGTCGAGTACGGCGACCGTACATAATCCGGCCGCGCCGCTGTCGCGGCGCTGGTTGTGGGTGGTCGCTGCGGCGTCACTGATCCTGACCTTCGCCCAGTCACCTGGACAGATTTCGCCCGACACCAAGCTCGACCTGACCGCCAATCCGCTGCGGTTTCTGGCCCGCGCGGCCAATCTGTGGAACAGCGAGCTGCCATTCGGGCAGGCGCAGAACCAGGCCTACGGCTACCTGTTCCCGCACGGCACCTTCTTCCTCGCCGGCGAGGTGATCGGGCTGCCCGACTGGGTGACGCAGCGGCTGTGGTGGGCGCTGCTGCTCACGGTCGGGTTCTGGGGTGTGCTGCGGGTCGCCGAAGCGCTGGGCATCGGCAGTCCGACGTCGCGCCTCATCGGCGCCTTGGCGTTCGCGCTGTCCCCGCGGGTGCTCACGACGCTGGGGGCGATCTCGTCAGAGACGCTGCCGATGATGCTCGCGCCGTGGGTGCTGTTGCCGGTAATCCTGGCGTTGCGCGGGTCGCATTCGGTGCGGCTGATGGCCGCCCGGTCGGCCGGCGCCATCGCATTGATGGGTGCGGTCAACGCCGTCGCCACCCTGACCGGCTGCCTGGCCGCGGTGATCTGGTGGGCCTGCCACCGGCCGAACCGGCTGTGGTGGCGCTTCACCGCCTGGTGGTTCGGGTGTGCGGTGCTGGCGGTCGCATGGTGGGTGGTCGCGCTGGTGCTGCTGGGTCGGATCAGCCCGCCGTTTTTGGATTTCATCGAATCGTCCGGCGTCACCACACAGTGGATGTCGCTGACCGAGATGCTGCGGGGCACCGGCAGCTGGACACCGTTTGTGGCGCCCAATGCGACGGCGGGCGAGTCCCTGGTCACCGGGTCGCTGGCCGTGTTGGCGACGACGCTGGTCGCCGCGGCTGGAATGGCCGGTCTCGCGCTACGCTCGATGCCGGCCCGCGGCCGGCTGATCACCACGCTGATGATCGGCATTGTGCTGCTGGCCGTTGGCTATTCGGGCGGCCTGGGCTCGCCGATTGCGCTCGAGGTTCAGGCCTTCCTCGACGCCGACGGCACCCCACTACGCAACCTGCACAAACTGGATCCGGTGCTGCGGCTGCCGCTGGCGCTCGGCCTCGCCCATCTGCTGGGCCGGATCCCGTTGCCCGGCACTGCACCTCGGCGTGTCTGGCTGGACGCCTTCGCCCACCCGGAGCGCGACAAGCGGGTAGCCGTCGGCATCGTGGTGTTGGTGGCGCTGGCCGCAGGGACGTCGCTGGCGTGGACGGGACGGCTCACCCCGCCCGGGGCGTTCGATGCGATCCCGCGGTACTGGCACGACGCCGCGTCGTGGCTCGACGAGCACAACACCTCGCGCGGACGGGTTTTGGTGGCCCCGGGTGCGCCATTCGCCACCCAGGTGTGGGGCAGCAGCCACGACGAACCGCTGCAGGTGCTCGGCGAAAGCCCTTGGGGCGTGCGCGATTCGATTCCACTGACGCCACCGGAGACGATCCGGGCGCTGGACTCGGTGCAGCGCCTGTTCGCCGCGGGTAGGCCGTCGGTCGGCCTCGCGGATACGCTTGCCCGGCAGGGGATTTCCTACGTCGTGGTGCGCAACGACCTCGATCCGGAGACGTCGCGGTCGGCGCGCCCGGTGCTGGTGCACCGCGCGATCGAAGGATCGGGCGGGCTGACCAAAGTGGCGCAGTTCGGCGATCCGGTCGGGCCGGGCACATTGGAGGGCTTCGTCACCGACAGCGGCCTGCGGCCGCGTTACCCGGCCGTGGAGATCTACCGCGTCGAGGCCGGCGAGCGAAACCCGAACGCGCCATATGTCGTTGACAGCGACGCGATGGCACGCGTCGATGGTGGCCCCGAGGCGCTGCTGCGTCTCGACGAGCGACGCCGCCTGCTCGGGCAGCCGCCGCTGGGACCGATGCTGCTGACCTCTGACGCGCAGCGCGCCGGTCTGCCCGCACCGGTGGTGACTGTCACCGACACCCCGCTGGCGCGCGAAACCGACTACGGGCGCGTCGACGATCACTCCTCGGCGATCCGCACGCCCGACGATGCCCGGCACACGTTCAACCGGGTGCCCGACTATCCGGCGGGCGGTGCGGAATTGGTGTACGGGAAATGGTCGGGCGGCCGGCTGACGGTGTCGAGCTCGGCGTCGGATTCGACCGCGTTGCCCAATGTGGTTCCCGCGACGGGGCCGCCGGCGGCGATCGACGGTGATTCGTCGACGAGCTGGGTGTCCAACGCATTGCAGTCGGCGATCGGTCAGTGGTTGCAGATCGACTTCGACCACCCCGTCACCAACGCCACCCTGACCATCACCCCCAGCGCCACCGCCGTCGGCGCGCAGGTGCGCCGCATCGAGGTGTCCACCGTAAATGGCACCAGCACACTACGTTTCGACGAACCCGGCAAGCCGCTGTCGGTGGCGCTGCCGTACGGCGAGACGCCATGGGTGCGCATCACGGCGGCGGCGACCGACGACGGCTCCTCGGGTGTGCAGTTCGGCATCACCGACCTGTCCGTCACCCAGTACGACGCATCAGGTTTCGCACATCCGGTCAACCTGCGGCACACCGTGCTGGTGCCGGGGCCGCCACCGGGATCTGCGGTGGCGCAATGGGATCTGGGTTCTGAACTGCTGGGGCGGCCGGGCTGCGTGGACGGCCCGGACGGGATCCACTGCGCCGCGGCGATGGCGCTGGCTCCCGAGGAGCCGGTGAATTTGAGCCGCACGCTGACGGTCCCGGAGAAGACGGCGGTGACGCCGACGGTGTGGGTGCGCGCGCGTCAGGGACCGAAGCTGGCCGACCTGATCAGCCAGCCCGGCACGACGCGTGCGAGCGGTGACTCCGATCCGATCGACGTGCTGGGGTCGGCGTTCGCGGCCACCGACGGCGACCCGCGAAGCTCATGGACCGCACGGCAAAGCCCGGTGCAGCACAAGATTCCGCCCACGCTGACGCTCAAGCTGCCATCCCGTCGCGAGGTGGCGGCGCTGCGGCTGACGCCGAGTATGTCCGAACCGCCGGCGCATCCGACCCTGGTGGCCGTCGACCTGGGCGACGGCCCGCAGGTGCGCCCGCTCTCCGGTGACGGTGACAGCCAGACGCTCCAGCTGAACCCCCGCGTGACCGACACGGTGACGTTGTCGATCCTCGACTGGAACGACATCATCGACCGCACCGCACTGGGTTTCGACCAGTTGAAGCCACCCGGGCTGGCCGAGGTGGCGGTGCTCGACGCCGAGGGCGGCGCACCGATCGGGGCCGCCGACGCCGCGCGCAACCGACAGCGGGCCATCTCGTTGCCGTGCGGCCAGGGGCCGATCATTGGTGTGGCGGGCCAATTCGTGCAGACATCGGTCACGACGACGGTGGGCGCGCTGCTCGATGGGGAACCAGTCTCCGCCGAACCGTGCCGCACCGAACCGATCACGCTGCCCGCCGGTGAGCAGGAGTTGCTGATCAGCCCTGGCGCGGCGTTCTTCGTCGACGGCGTTGCGCTCGAGGGGCCGCTCGCCGGCCAAATACCTACGGCGACAGCTGCTTCGGTCGACATCAGCGAATGGTCCGCAGACCGGCGGGTGGTGCAGGTGCCCGCCGCGCCGACCCAGCGGCTGCTGGTGGTGCCGGAGAGCATCAACCCGGGCTGGGTCGCGCACAGCGCCGACGGCGCCCAGTTGGCGCCGATCACGGTCAACGGCTGGCAGCAGGGCTGGGTGCTGCCCGCCGGCACCAGCGGCACCGTCACGCTGTCGTTCCCGTCCAACACCCCGTACCGCATCGGGCTGTTCGGCGGCCTGGGGCTGCTGCCGATCCTGGCACTGCTTGCGCTGGTGCCGGCGCGACGCGTCCGAGTCGAGGAGCCGGCCAGGCCGTGGCGCCCGGGTACCGTGGTTGCGTCTGGGGCTGCCGTGGCCGCCGGTGCCCTGATCGCCGGCGTCGCCGGCCTCATCGTCGTCGGCGGCTGTCTCGGCGTTCGGTATCTGCTGCGCAACCGCGAATCATGGTGCGACGCAGTGACTGTCGGCACGGCGGCGGGCGGGCTGATCCTGGCCGGCGCGGTGCTGTCGCGGTATCCGTGGCGGTCGGTCGACGGCTACGTCGGGCACTCGTGGGGCGTGCAGCTGCTGGCGCTGCTGTCGGTCGCGATGGTCGCGGCGTCGACGGTTGTGGTGATGCCCAAACGCTATGCCGACGCGGCCAGTACCTTTGCGTCTTCCTCGCCGAAGGCGTCCTCCAGTTGCAGCGGCGAGTAATCCAGGTCGATTTCCTCGACCGGCCTGCCGCGGGCGCTGCNTCGCCGAAGGCGTCCTCCAGTTGCAGCGGCGAGTAATCCAGGTCGATTTCCTCGACCGGCCTGCCGCGGGCGCTGCTGATGGTGCCGAACCGCCGCAGGCCCTTCTCGCTGGAGTACTGCATGAACTCGTCGAGTTCCAGACCGAACGGGATGTCGGGTTCATACAACGCAAACGCGTCGGTGGTGAACTGCAGCGCCAATGGGATTAGTTCATTCATCCGCTCCTCGAACACCGACCAGTTCGCGTCGTCGGCCGCGACGTGACGCCGACAGGTGAAGGTGCCCCACGCCATGTGCCGTCGCTCGTCGTCACCGATGCGGCGGATCAGTTCCTGCATACCCGGCAGAATGCCGCGGCTTATGCAGATCTTGTGCCACGCATAGTATCCCGTCAGCGCGAGCATGCCTTCGACGATGTGGTTGTACACCACCGACGCGCGCACCTGCGCGGCCGGTGAGGCGTCGGTCTCCAGCGCCTCGAGCGCGTTCGGCAGCTCCTCGTAGAACATCTTCCGGTAGGCCGGCAGGGGGTCGAAGTAGCTGTGCAGGTCGTCGGTGATGCCGACGGCGTCCAGCCACAGCCGGAACGCCTGCGTGTGCTTGGCTTCCTCGAAGGCGAACTGCGTCAGGTACATTTCGTCGCCCAGCCGCCCTTCGGCCCGCATCGCGTTCATGAACGGCTGGATATCCTTGGTGACCGCCTCCTCGCCGGCGATGAACTGGGCGCACAGCCGGGTGGCGTAGTCGCGTTCACGTTCGGTGAGCCCCTCCCAGTCCGTGCGGTCGCGGGAGAAGTCGATGTCGGCGGGGTTCCAGAATTTCGCGTTACCGCCGGCGAACAGCTTGAGCGGCAGGCTGTCCCAGTTGAGGCCGCCGGCCTTGATCGAGCCAAATTGGGTGTGTGTCATCGGGTTTTGACCTCCTCGGGTCTAGGGGCTTTTTGGGGCTGGAACGCGGCCGCCAGTACCGCGACGAGCCGGCGCACAGCGAGGGCGGGCTGCTCCGGAGTGGGTTCGTCGAGCCCGAGAACCGGGTCCATGCCACGGACGTACGGCGCCAGCGCGAGGTGCGGAAAGATCAGCAGCAGCAGCGACAGCAAGGCATCGGTATCGGAATCGGCGCGCAGATCGCCGCGGGCGTGGGCATCGCGGACCAGGGGCCGCAGCACCTCGAGGTAGTGGCGGTGGATGACGCTGCGCACGCTGACGCGGGCCTCGGCGTCGACCTCGAAGCTGGCCGCGGCGTGCAGTGACCGCTCCCGTGGGTGCTCGGCGAAGTAGGCGACCCAGTCGTCGAGCAGGTCGGTGAGGAACTCGAAGAACGGCCTGCTCGGGTCGAGCTCGCGGATGCGTGCCTCCATGTAGGTGCGCACGCGTTGGCTTCCGACGTCGGCGATGAAGGCATAGAGATCGCGTTTGTCCGCAAAGTATTGGAAGAGACTGCCTTTGGCGACACCAGCTTTGCGCGCGATGACGTTGAGGCTGCCGCGGGAGAACCCGTGCGCGCCGAACTCGGCTTCGGCGGCTTCGATCACGGCGGCACGACGTGCCGGATCGACGCGAGCCCATGTGACCGTCGGCATCGGTTCCTCCCGGGTCGATGACCACTGGTCATATTACTGTGACGGGCCTCACAGTCAAGGGGTGCGTTGCGCCTCGGCATAGGCGGATCGGCCAACGACGGCGTCAAATCGCCCTAGCATCGGCCGCGTGCCGCAACTCAATACCGCCCGGGGCGCCATAGATACCGCCGACATCGGCGTCACGCTCATGCACGAACACGTATTCGTGCTATCACCGGAAATCCTGAACAACTACCCCGAAGTGTGGGGCGACGAAGCGAAACGCGAGGCCGACGCCATCCGTCGGCTCAACGTGCTGAAGTCCCGCGGGGTGGACACCATCGTCGACCTCACAGTCATCGGGCTCGGCCGCTACATCCCCCGAATCGCCCGCATCGCGGTGGCCACCGAGCTCAACATCGTCGTCGCCACCGGCGTGTACACCTACAACGACGTCCCGATGTTCTTCCACTTCACCGGGCCGGGCACGCCGATGGACGGCCCCGAGGTGATGACGGACCTGTTCGTCCGCGACATCGAGCAGGGCATCGCCGACACTGGCATCAAAGCGGCAATCCTCAAGTGCGCCACCGACGAACCCGGCGTCACACCCGGTGTCGAACGGGTGTTGCGGGCTGTCGCGCAGGCGCATCGCCAGACCGGTGTGCCGATCTCGACGCACACTCACGCGCTCACCCGCCGCGGCCTGGAGCAGCAGCGCATCTTCGCCGAAGAGGGCGTCGACCTCACCCGCGTGGTCATCGGCCATTGCGGCGACACCACCGACATCGACTATCTCGAGGAAGTCATCGGCAACGGCTCCTACATCGGCATGGACCGGTTCGGCGCCGACGCCATCCTCTCGTTCGAGGACCGGGTGCACACCGTCGCGACGATGTGCGAACGCGGCCACGCCGACAAGATGGTGCTCTCCCACGACGCCTCCTGCTTCATCGACTGGCTGCCGGAGGAAATCGTGCCGGTCGTGATGCCCAATTGGCATTACCTGCACATCCACAACGATGTGCTCCCTGCGCTCAAACAGCGCGGCGTCACCGACGAGCAGATCACCACCATGCTGGTGGACAACCCACGCAAGATCTTCGAACGGCAGGGCGCCTATGCCTGACGTCCCTCCGATCGGAACCCAGGCCTCCCGACGCGCCGCACAAGCGCCCGACGCGCCGGCGATCACCTGCGCCGGCCGCACCATCACCCGCCGCGAACTCGATGAGTCCACCAACCGGCTGGCCCGCGCCTACGCCGAACTCGGTGTGCGCCAAGGTGATTACGTGACGATCGTGTTGCCCAACTCGATCGAGTTTCTGCAGGCCGCGATCGCCGCCTGGAAGCTGGGCGCCGTGCCACAGCCGTTGCCCACCAGCCTGCCCGACGCGGAGTTCGAAGCCATCCTGGCACTGCGCCCGCGCGCCCTGCTTGTGGGCCGTGACAATCCGCACGGCGAAATCCCCAGTGTTCCTGCCGACTTCACACCTGATCCGGCACTATCGGATGCCGCGCTGCCCGAGATGGTCTCTCCCGTATGGAAGGCCATGGCGTCCGGCGGCAGCACCGGGCGACCCAAGCTGATCGAATCCGGTGGCGACAGCCGTTATGACACAGCTGCTTTCGGCGCCGGCCTGGGTGTGCAAGAGGGCGACACCACGCTGGTGTCGGAGCCCATGTCGCACAACACCGGGATGATCGGCGCCACCGTCGGGATGCTGCTCGGCCACCTCGTCGTCATGCCGCGGTTCGATCCGCACGAGTTTCTGCGGCTGATCACCGAGCACAAGGTCAACTTCCTCGCCACGGTGCCGACGATCATGCATCGGACGCTGCCCGTCTACCACGCGAACCCCGACGCCTACGACCTGTCCTCGATCAAGCGGTTCTGGCACGTCGGCGCGCCCTGCCCACCCACCGTCAAAGAGGCCTGGATCGAGCTGCTCGGGCCCGACCGACTGTGGGAGTTCTACGGCGGCACCGAACTTCAGGCATTCACGATCATCAGCGGGCGCGAGTGGCTGGACCACCCCGGCTCCGTCGGCCGAGTCGTCTTCGGGGAGATAAAGATCTTCGAGATCGAGGGCGCGCTCTCAGCACACCCAAAGGTGTTGTCCTGCTTGGTGGTCGGAGTTCCGGACGAGGATCTGGGGCAGGTGCCCTACGCGCTGGTGCAAGCCGACGGCCTCGACGAAGCCGACGTCATCGACTTTCTCAAAGACCGCGTCGCGCCCTACAAGGTGCCGCGCACGGTCGAATTCGTCGACACGCCGCTGCGCGACGAAGCCGGCAAGGCCCGTCGCACGAAGGTGCGCGACGAGGTCATCGCGCGACTGGCTCAGGCACGTCCTTGACGGAGCTATCGAGCGGCGGCACCGGACGCTGACGGCGGAATTCCCAGCGCCGCAATGCCACCCGGCACGGCGATTCCACTAGCGCATAGCTGACCGCCGCGATTGCAAAGCCGATCACCACCGTCAGCACCAACACCACCGGCATCTGGCCGTTGAAGGCGAACTCGCCGATCATCGGGAACACCATCGCCAGCGCCGCCAGATGCCAGATGAACAGCCCATACGACCAGCGGCCCAGCGTCACCATCGTGGTGCTGCCCAAGAACCGGTGCGGCGTGTCGGGGCGGTCCAGCACCAGCGGGGCGAGCAGCGCGGCGGCCAACACCGCACCCATCGTCGTCTTCAACATGACCTGCCCGATCGAGCCCGGGTGCAGGCCTTCCCGGCCGGCCAGCGGCGACGCGGCCACCACGAACGCCGCCGCCGCGACGACCGCCATCAGCACCCGGCGCCGCGCCAGCGCGTGGACCCAGCCGACGCGGCTGACCGTCAGCTCGGCGAGCACCATGCCCGCCGCGAACCAGGAGAAGAATGCCGGCGGCCAGTTCCACAGGTTGTGCCCCGAGCCGCCGTCGAACGGTATGCACACCCAGAACAGGCTCGCGACTCCCGCAGCCAGGATCACCGCGATTCGGCCGCGCACGGGCACCCGTCGCACCAGCAGCGCCAGCAGCGGCAACGCAAGGTAGAAGCTGACCTCCACCGACAGGCTCCACATCTGCGTCAGCCCGGCGGTGAGCGTCAACGGCACATAGATCTGGGTCAGCGTGAGATTGGCCAGCCACACCGCCAGATCGGAACTGGCGTCGGGCAGCAGGGTCAGGATCACCACCACCGCGACGAGGTAGCCCGGCATGATGCGGACGATGCGGGAACGCAGGTAGTGCCCGGTGGGCGGGCGCTCGCGCAGTCCGCGCGCCGCGGCGGCGTGACCGCGCCACAGCAAAAAACCCGACAGCGCGAAGAACACCGCCACCGCGAGGTCGAATCGGCCGAACAGCCGCCCGGTGATGCCTTCGGTGTGCCCGGTTTGGAAGGCTACGTGCGTCACCACCACCCCGATGGCCGCGCAGGCGCGCATGCCCTCGACCGCGGGCAGGAAGGAGCGCGTCCCACCGACGTTGGGGCCGTCCGGGCCTGGTTCGGTCACGACGACCAGTGTGCCGCGCCGATCCAAAATCGCGGAAAATGGGTAGCGAAGCAGCCACGGACGGGATGCGCTCGTAGTAAGTAACCGCCTTAACTTGTGCTGTTAGGGTCAGACGGGTTTGCCTCCGCTGCTCCCGAAAGGGCACCGGGGGCGCTGGTTGGGGTCTTCTCAAACCGAAGGAGGCACGGTTTGAACCGCGCAGTGACGCTGCGTATCGCCGCGTGCGGAATCATGGGGCTGGGCGCGGCTCTCTTGATCGCCGCGCTGTTGCTGTCCACCTATACCAAGGGCAAGATCGCCAAGATCCCGCTCGACATCGACGCGACGCTCGTCAGCGACGGCACGGGCACAGCATTCGACCCGGCATCGCTGAACGCCGAGAAGTTCGTCGTCAACCGCAACGTGCCGCTGACGATGCAGCAGCAGATGAGCGTCGAGGCGCCGTCGAACGCCGATGTGGTGACGCTCCAGGTCGGCAGCACCCTGCGCCGCACCGACAAGCAGCAGGACACCGGCCTGCTGCTGGCGATGGTGGACACCGTCACGGTCAACCGTTCCACGGCAATGGCGGTCTCCAGCGAGAGCAATCCGGGCGGCGCATTGCAGAAGCCGCGGGGCATCGAGGATGAAAAGCCGCCGACCAATATCGCGTTGCCGCACGAGGGGCTGACGTATCGCTTCCCGTTCGACACCGAGAAGAAGACGTATCCGTTCTTCGACCCGATCGCGCAGAAGCCCTACGACGCCAACTATGACGGGGAAGAAGACGTCAACGGGCTGACCACCTACCGGTTCACCCAGAACGTCGGCTACGACTCCGAAGGCAAGCTCGTCGAGCCGGTCAAGTACGCGTCGCTGTACGAGGACGACGCCGACGCGCAGGTCACCGCGCGGGCGTCGATGTGGGGTGTGCCGGGTGAACCCGACGAAAACATCACGATGAGCCGTTTCTATGCGGCGCAGCGCACGTTCTGGGTGGACCCGGTGTCGGGGACCATCGTCAAGGCCGAGGAGCACGGCAACCACTACTACGCACGCGACCCGGTCAAACCCGAGGTCACCTTCGTCGACTACCGGGTCACCTCCAACGAGGAGACGGTGGAATCGCAGGTCGCCGCGGCGCGCTCGGAGCGCGACAAGCTGGCGCTGTGGGGCCGCATCCTGCCGATCACCTTCACCGCGCTGGGCCTGGTGGCCCTGGTCGGCGGCGCGCTGCTCGGCTCATTCAGCCTGCGCGCCGAGTCCACGCTGATCGATCCAGGTCTGGACGAAGCGGACCACGGCTTCTTCGACACCCAGGGCATCCAGGTGCCCGGCGCGGAGGCCAAGACCGAGAAATTGCCAGCGCAGCGGCCCACGGATTTGCCGCCCGATCGACCGGTCTGATCGCCCGTCATCTGACCCGCCTCTGGGTGCCGGCGTACGCGCTGGCACTTGCCGCGCTGGTGACGGCCCCGCTGTTGGGGCCCGGCTATCTGCTGCTGCGCGACGCGGTGTCCACGCCGCGTTCGTACTTATCCGATGCGGCCCTCGGCTTGTCCGAGTCTGCGCCGCGCGCGCTGCCGCAGGACTTCCTCGTGGCCGTGGCGTCGACGGTGCTCGACGGCGGAGTCGTGGTCAAGGCGCTGTTGGTCGCCGGCTTGTGGCTGGCGGGGTGGGGCGCGGCCCGGCTGGTGGCGTTCGTCGTGCCCGAGGCCGGTATGCCGGGGCAGTTCGTCGCGGTCACGCTCGCGATCTGGAATCCCTATGTGGCAGAACGCTTGTTGCAGGGCCACTGGAGCCTGCTGGTCGGTTACGGCTGCCTGCCGTGGGTGGCTTTGGCGGTGTTGCGGCTGCGTTCGGGTTCCGACTCTTGGGCGGCGGTGTGGCCGCTGGTGTTCTGGATGGCGTTGGCCGGGTTGACGCCGACAGGCCTGATGCTGGCGGCGACGGTCGCGGTGGTGTGCGTTTTCGCCGCTGGCTCTCGTCCCCGATGGCTGGTTGCCATTGTGAGCCTGGGGATCTCGGTGTTTGCGGCCCTGCCGTGGCTGGTGGCCGCCCTGTTGGCGGGCACGTTGTCGTCGTCGCAAGCTGCGGGTGTGCGTGCCTTCGCGGCGCGCGCCGAGCCAGGGCTCGGCACGTTGGGCAGCCTGGCGAGCCTCGGGGGGATCTGGAACGGCGAGGCTGTACCCGCCTCGCGGACAACGCTTTTCGCAGTGGTCGGTGCTTTCGTGCTGCTAGCGGTGGTGGCGGTGGGATTGCCGGTGGTGCTACGGCGTCGTGCCGCGGTGCCGCTGTTGGTACTGGCCGCGGTCGCGGTGGTGGTACCCGCGCTCATGGCGACCGGGCCGGGCCTGGCGATGGTCGAATCGGTGGTGCGGACGCTGCCCGGGCTGGGGGTACTCCGCGACGCGCAGAAGTGGGTGGCGTTGGCGATGTCCGGCTATGCGTTGGCCGGGGCGGCGGCCGTGGTGACGATGCGACGGTGGCTGCCGACCGCGGCCACGGCTCTGGTGTGTTGCGCCGCGTTGCGGGCGGTGCTGCCCGATCTCGCTTGGGGGGTGGGCGGGAAAGTCGTTGCGGTGCACTATCCGTCGAGCTGGTACACCGCGGCGGCGACGATCAACGCCGACCCTCGGCCCGTCGCGGTGTTGCCACCGGACAACATGCGGCACTTCCCGTGGGCGGGCGACGCGCCGGTGCTCGACCCGCTGCCGCGGTGGGTGCGCGCCGACGTGCTGAGCACCGGCGACCTGACGGTCGGCGGGACCACGGTGCCGGGTGAAGGCGACCGCGCCCGCGCGGTGCAGGCGATGCTGCTGTCGGGCGCCTCATCCGAGGACTTGGCGCGTGCGGGCGTCGGCTGGGTGGTGGTCGAATCGGGCGACGACGTGACCGTGCGCCGAATCGGCGGCGATCAGCCGGCGGCGTCGGGACGGGGCGTGATGATCGCCGCGCATCTGGTGTGGCTGGCGATGCTCGTATGCGGCGCCGTGGCGATGGCGGTCGGCCGCCTGCGCCGAAGCGACATCCGATTTTCTCGCGTCAACACACGCTGACGCAGCGTTACATGTATTTTGACAGCAATGCTGCTAAACTGCATGCATGGTGGCAATCACGATTCGTGACATTCCCGACGACGTGCGTGACGAGCTGGCCTCGCGTGCGGCACGGAGTGGAAAGTCGTTGCAGGAATACCTGCGTGGAATGCTTATCGACACCGCCGCCAGACCCACGGTCAGTGAGGTCCTGCGGCGTGCGAGGGCACGTGTCGAGGCGACGGGAAGCCGCCTCGACGTGGCGACGATCCTCACCGCCAAAGATGCCGACAAGCGATGACAGTGCCCCTTGTCTGCGACGCTTCCGCCATCGTCGCCGCACTTCTCGACTCGGGACGCGATGGCCGTTGGGCGACGGAGCGGATCACCGATACCGGCGTCTGTGCCCCAACACTTCTGCCGTTTGAATGCGCAAACGTCATCCGCCGGCTCGAACAGACCGGAACTGTCGCCGCGGATCAGGCCGTGCAGGCACACGCGGATCTCGTTGACCTTGCCATCGAATATTGGCCCTACGACGTACTTGCCATGCGAATTTGGGAACTCCGGGCGAACCTGACTAGCTACGACGCCACATATGTCGCGCTCGCCGAACTGCTGCAGACACCTCTCATCACGCTCGACCGTCGCATTCAACGCGCGCCAGGGCTCCGATGCGACGTCGTCTGCCCGTAATCAGACCACGCCGCTGACAAACACCCCGGCCCGCACCGACTCCAACACCGAGCGCATCGCGTCAGCGCTTTGCCGCCAAGAGAATTCGGCGCTGCG
The DNA here is from genome assembly GCF_002838065.1 of Mycobacterium hubeiense. GTDB lineage: Bacteria > Actinomycetota > Actinomycetes > Mycobacteriales > Mycobacteriaceae > Mycobacterium > Mycobacterium hubeiense. The sequence goes on from NZ_PIZU01000002.1 coordinate 264,333, forward strand.
CACCTGCGCTTTGGCGCCGAGCTGATCGCGCAGCACGTGATCGGTCAGCAGCTGCTCAAGGCCGTCGACCAGGTCGTCGCGGTCGTCGACAAGCAACCCGGTGACTCCGTCGACGATCGAGTCGGTCAATCCGCCTGAGGACCGGTAGCCGATTGTGGGCACCGCGTGCTGGGCCGCCTCGGTGACCGCCAGCCCCCAGCCCTCTTTGCGGGACGGCAGCACATGCACCCACGACCGTTGCAGCACAAGGTGTTTGGTGTCGTCGTCGACGTGGCCGTGGAACGTCACCGCATCGGAGATCCCGAGCAGTGCGGCGTGATCGACCAGCCGCTGCTGCCACCACCCGCCGCCGAGGATATCCAGATGCAATCCCGGGATGCGCGTCCGCAACGCCGCGACGGCTTCCAGCGCATCCTCGATCTGCTTGTGCGGCACCAGCCGTGACAGCACGACCACCCGCGGCGTGACCGACCGCGGCGACTCCAGCGTCTGTATCGGCGCCTCGTCAAGGCCGTTGCGCACCACGGCGATACGTGCCGGATCGACACCGAGACTCGTCAGATCGCGCGCCGAAGGCAGCGACACGGTGATGTACTGGTTGCGGCGGTGCACTCGTGGCGAAAGCTTCGATTCGACGAACCAGCCGACTCTGCCCATCACCGGGCCGGCCAGCGGCCACTGCTCGCGGTGGCAGTGATGCACCAGCACCGCCACCCGCCGACCGAACGCCCACCGGGCCATGAACGGCAGTCCGTTCTGGGTGTCGACCACGACGTCGGGGCGCACTCCGCGCAGCGGCCCCAGCCCAATGCGGGCCGCCACCATCGCCAGCCCCGCCCACACGTAGACCGAGTAGCGGCCGCCGCCCCGGCTGACGCGTACACCGTCGACGACGTCGCGGCGAGGCGCGCCGGGATAACGGGCGGTGCGCAGGGTTACGTCGATGCCCGACTCGACGAGCTGCGCGCCGATGCGCTGAAGATAGGTTTCGCTGCCGCCGCCCTGCGGATGGCCGGTGTCGCGCCAACACAGCAGCAAGACGCGGCGAACCGGGCGGACAGACATCCGCTACAGGGTAGCCGCTGCGTACGCTCGTCCGGTGCCAGCCACTGACCTGTTCGCCCGGCGGGCCACGCTGCCGCGTGCCATCAGGCTGCTCAGTGAGTTCCGCTACGAGCAACGCGATCCCGCCCGCTTCTACGGGGCGTTGGCCGACGACACCGCGGCGATGGTGACCGATCTGTGGCGGGCGACCACCGGCGCAGAGCCCGTCGGCCGGACCGTTCTCGACGTCGGCGGCGGGCCCGGCTACTTCTCGACGGCGTTCGAGCGAGCTGGCCTGCACTACATAGGTGTCGAGCCCGACCCGGATGAGATGCACGCGGGCCCGGCGGCCACCGCCGATACCGGCGTCTACGTGCGGGCATCCGGGATGGCATTGCCGTTCGCCGACGCCAGCGTCGACATCTGCCTGTCGTCCAACGTCGCCGAACATGTGCCGCAGCCGTGGCGGCTGGGCCGGGAGATGCTGCGGGTCACCAGGCCCGGAGGCCTGGTGGTGTTGTCGTACACCGTGTGGCTCGGCCCGTTCGGCGGGCACGAGACGGGACTGTGGCACTACCTCGGCGGCACGCGCGCCGCGGCGCGATACACCCGCAAACACGGCCACCCGCCGAAAAACAACTACGGATCGTCACTGTTCGCGGTGTCGGCTGCCGATGGCCTGCAGTGGGCGGCGAGCACCGGCGCATTGGTCGCTGCATTTCCTCGCTACCACCCGCGATGGGCGTGGTGGCTGACGCAGGTGCCAGTGCTCCGGGAGTTCCTGGTGAGCAATCTGGTGCTGGTCTTGCGGCCGGGCCAAGCTTCTGACTGAAACATGTTCTCGTTTTTGCGCTCGCTAGGTAGGGTGGCGCCATGACGCAGAGCACGGCTTACAAGACCGAATACGACAAGCTCTTCATCGGCGGTAAATGGGTCGAGCCGGCGACCTCAGAGGTCATCGAGGTGCACTCCCCCGCGACGGGCGAGCTCGTCGGCAAGGTGCCGCTGGCCGCGGAGGCCGACGTCAACGCCGCGTGTGCCGCGGCCCGCAAGGCCTTCGATGAAGGCCCGTGGCCGTCGATGCCGCCGGCGGACCGCGCCGCGGTGATCGGCCGCGCGGTCAAGCTGATCGAGGATCGCGCGGATCTGTTCAAGCATCTGCTGAAGCTCGAGACCGGTCAGCCGCAGACCATCGTCGACATGATGCAGTACGGCGCCGCGCTGTCGACGCTTCAGTACTACGCCGGCGCCGCAGACAAGTTCGTGTGGAACGAGATTCGCGATGGCATCTACGGCCAGACCTTGGTGACCAAGGAGCCCGTCGGCGTCGTGGGCGCGGTGGTGGCGTGGAATGTGCCGCTGTTTCTGGCCGCCAACAAACTCGGCCCCGCACTGCTGGCCGGCTGCACCGTCGTTCTCAAGCCCGCGGCCGAGACGCCGCTGTCGACCAACGCGCTCGCCGAGGTGTTCGTCGAGGCCGGCCTGCCCGAGGGTGTGCTGTCGGTGGTGCCCGGAGGGCCGGAGACGGGCCGTGCGCTGACCGCCAACCCCGAGTTGGACAAGTTCACGTTCACCGGCAGCTCGGCGGTCGGCAAGGAGATCGGCAAGCTGGCCGCCGAGCAGCTCAAGCCGTGCACGCTGGAGCTCGGCGGCAAGTCCGCGGCGATCATTCTCGAGGACGCCGACCTGGATTCGACGCTGCCGATGCTGGTCTTCTCCGGCCTGATGAACTGCGGGCAGGCGTGCGTCGGGCAGACCCGCATCCTCGCGCCGCGGTCGCGTTACGACGAGGTCGTGGAGAAGGTGTCGGCGGCGGTGGCGGCCATGCCGGTCGGTCTGCCCGACGATCCGGCCGCCGCGATCGGCCCGCTGATCAGCGAGAAGCAGCGCGAGCGGGTGGAGGGCTACATCCGCAAGGGCATCGAGGAGGGCGCGCGGCTGGTCACTGGCGGCGGCCGCCCGGAGGGCCTGGACAGCGGCTGGTTCGTGCAGCCGACGGTGTTCGCCGACGTCGACAATTCGATGACCATCGCCCAGGAGGAGATCTTCGGGCCGGTGCTGGCGATCATCCCCTACGACACCGAAGAGGACGCGATCCGCATCGCGAACGACTCGCCCTACGGCCTGGCCGGCAGCGTGTACACGACCGACTTCCCGAAGGCCGTCGAGATCGCGAAGAAGATCCGCACCGGAACGTATGCGGTGAACATGTACGCGTTCGATCCCGGTGCGCCGTTCGGCGGGTACAAGAACTCGGGCATCGGCCGCGAGAACGGGCCCGAAGGCATCGAGCAGTACTGCGAGGCCAAGAGCATCCTGCTGCCGTTCGGCTACACGCCGGAGGTCTAGCGCGCTAGGCACAGGATGAGAGGTTGCTCATCCACGGCTCCCGGAGAACTCATCTGAGCGGGACAGCATCGCCTTGTCGGGAATAACAACGACAGGGAGAACATCATGCAACGTCTCGCCATTTGGAAGGTGCTGACGATCGGGGCGGCTTTCACCGGGCTCGGAATCGCCGGCGCAGGCGCCGCGGCCGCAGACACCGGACTGGCTGCTCACCCCACCGCGACCGGTATCAGCACCGACTGGCCGTTCGACGACGTGCTGGACGACCTTGACGAGGTGGTCCGGTTGCCGTCCGTCATACCCGGGGGCTTCGTCGGCCTCGGTGACGACTGGGACGACGACTGGGACGACTGGTACGACGACTGATCCGGCCGGGGAGAGCCCGCCACCGCGTCCACGGTGGCGGGGCTTCCCGTCAGGGAACCTCTTCGAGCCGATAGCCCATCCCACGCAAGGTGACGAACCGGTCGGCGCCGAGTTTGCGGCGCAGGTAGCGCACATAGACGTCGACGACGTTGGAGCCGGGGTCGAAGTCGTAGCCCCAAACCTGGCTCAGTAGCTGTTCGCGGGACAGCACCTGTCCGGGGTGCCGCAGGAACGTCTCCACGAGCGCGAACTCCCGCGCCGACAGGTCCACCGTCTGGTCGCCGACCCGGGCGCGCCGAGTCCGCAGATCCAGGCGCAGGCCGCCGAACGACAGCACGGTGAGTTCGGTGGGCCGCGCAGGCGTCAGACGTAGCCGCACGCGGGCGAGCAGCTCCTCGAAGCGAAATGGCTTGGGCATGTAGTCGTCGGCGCCGCCCTCAAGCCCGGCGACGGTGTCTTGCACGCTGTCCCGCGCGGTCAGCACGATGACCGGCATCGGGTTGTGGTCGTGGCGCAATTTGCTCAACACCGCAAACCCGTCCATCCCGGGCAGGCCGATGTCGAGGATCATCAGGTCGAACCCGCCCGTCATCGCGTAGTCGTAGGCCGATGGCCCGTCAGCGACCGTCGTCACCGCAAATCCGTTGGCGGACAACCCCTTTTCGATGAACGAGGAGATCCGCGGCTCGTCCTCGGCGATCAGGATGCGGGCCATTGGCCCTCCATGACGGCTGGGATCACCACCGTAAACGTCGCACCGCGGCCGGGGGCGCTGTCCAGCAGGACGTCGCCGCCGTGCGCATTGGCGATCGCCCGCACGATCGCAAGCCCCAGTCCAGCACCGTCCGAGCGTTCTTCACCCGCACTGCCGCGCGCGAACCGCTCGAATATGCGGGCCCGGTCGGCCTCGTCGACTCCCGGACCGGAATCAGACACCCAGAACCGCAAGCATCCGTCCGCGAGAGCCGATCCGAGTCCGATCCGGTCTCCTGCCTTGGTGTGGCGGCACGCGTTGTCGGCGAGCGCGACCAACGCCTGGGTGATCCGCTGCGGGTCCAAAACTGCGACCACGCCGGCGGTCGCGTCGAGGGTGAATTCGCGGTCGGCGAGCTTGGCGAGTTTCTCGAACACTTCGGTGGTGAGCGCACCGACATCGACGCAGGTGGGCTGCAGGAACGCCGGATGCTCGGCGCGGGCGAGCAGCAACAGGTCGGCCACCATGCGGTTCATCCGGTCCAGTTCGTCGTCGACGAGCGCGACCGTCGACTCGACGTCGGCTGGGTCGAACGGATCGAGCACCTCGAGATGACCCCGCACGATCGTGATGGGGGTCCGCAACTCGTGGCCGACGTCGTCGATGAATCTTCGTTGCGCCGTGACGCCCGTCTCGACGCGGTCGAGCATTCCGTTGATGGTGTCGACGAGTGCGTCCAATTCGTCGCCTTCTCCGCTCGACGGGATGCGTCTCGACAGATCGGTGTCGGTGATGGTGCGCGCGGTGTCCACCACATCGCGGAGCGGACGCAGGATGCGCCCGGCCACCAACCATGCGGCACCGGCGGCACCCAGCATGGTGACGGCCCCGACCAGCAGCATGAGCCGTGCGGCGGTGTTGGCGCTGGCGCGCTCGGCGTCGCCCAGGTAGGCGGCAACGATGACCCCGCGCGCCGGGTCACCCTGCAGGCTCACCGGGATGGCCAGATAGCGCACCTCGCCGACGTCACGGTGCTGGTAGCGCCCCTCGACCGGCGCATCGATCGAGCCGACGCGCTCGGTGAACCGCGCGTCGCGGGCAAGCACCTCGGGAAAGCCTGGCTCCTGGCGGCTTTGGGCGCGATAGCGGCCGTCGATGTAACCCAGAAACTTTTCGTTCGGCCGGGCGATGTTGTATGCGATCGCCTCGCGGATCACCTCGTCGACTGTCGTGAATGGCTCGCCGGTACGCGGGTTGATACCCGGTGCCGTCAATTCGGTGAACTCCTCGACTTCGAACCGCAGCGCCTCGTCCATCCGCGCGTTGGTGGCCGAAACCAGCAATCGCCAGGTCACGAATGTGACGACGCCCAGCGCGGCCAGCACGAGCAGCAGCATCCACGCGATGATGCGAGTCCTGGCGGTGGACGGCAGCAGCCGTCGCCATCTCGACCGTGGCCGTGCGGGCGCATCGTGGGGAATCATCGACGTCCTGTGGATAGCGGCAGTTCGCGCCCCATCTTCCCCCGTCGCAACCCGCGTGGACCCGGTGTTCGCGCCGACGTCAGTCGTCGCCGCCGCCGTCATCGAAATCATCGTCACCCCAATCGTCACCGTCGTCGTCACCGATGACGGGCGGCGGGGCGGGAACGCGTCTTGTGATTTGGGGCGGTAAGTCGGGCACGCTGGCGATCACCGCGGGCGGCGGGGCGGGAACGCCGTCGCGGTCAATGGGTGGCGGGACCGGCGGCGCGCTCGCTGGCGCGCGTACAACGATCGGTGTGAGGGGAGCGTCGTCGGAGTTCGAGCCGATCGTCGCGCCTGCCACTCCGATAACGCCAGCCACCGCCAACGCGGCGATCGGGACTATCAGCGTTGCCCGCATGCCGTCCATGGTCTAGGCCAGCGATGTCTCTCAAATGAGACCGAGATGAGAACCCTCTCATGTGGGTCGTTCCCGCGGGCCTCGAGCGCCACTATGCAAAAGAGCATAGTTTCTGCGGAGCTCGTCGGGCGGAGGTCTTCGGTAGGCACCCTGTTCACCTGCCGTTCACTAGAAAATTCTGTGATCCGGAATACAGCAATTGTGGACGCGTGTTGTCCGTTCTATGCTTGAGAGCATAGAAAGTGAGGCGCACGATGTGGATCATTGAGGTCAACTTCGCCGGCCGCCAGTTCACACATCGTGTGCGGGGTCGCCGTCGGCCGTGGCGGCTGCCGCAGCAGCTGCGCTATCCGCGCGCGGCCTGACCGCTCAAACCATGACTCGCACCATGACCAGGACGGCAACCAAGCGCGGTTCGACGCGCACCAGAATGCTGATCAGTGCCGCCGAGGTGCTGCGCGAACGCGGTGCCGCTGGCCTCACCATCGACGAGGTGCTGACCCGCAGCGGCGCCCCCCGCGGTTCGGTGTACTACCACTTCCCCGAGGGCCGCAACCAGATTCTGATCGAGGCGCTGCAGTACGCCGGCGAGAACATCACCGCCGTGATCGACGAGGCCGCCGCGAAGGGCGGCATCTACCTGGTGCGGCAGTTCGTCGAATTCTGGGAAGAACTGCTCGCCGAAAGCGATTTCAGCGCCGGCTGCCCGGTGGTCGCGGCAGCGATCGGTTCGGCGGACGACGAACCGCGACTGACCTCCGTTGCCGGCGGCATCTTCAAGCACTGGCGCGACGCGCTGACGCGCGCGTTCATCGCCGACGGATTCCAGGACGCGGACGCGGCGTCGCTGGCCGTCATGTGTATCGCCTCGCTGGAGGGCGCCGTGGTGCTGTGCCGCTCGACGCGCAGCGCCGACCCCCTGCGCGACGTCGCCCACCAGCTCGAATTCCTGATCAAGTCAAGGGAATTCGTGCGACGCTTCGGGGTCCCGACGGTCGAGCGGTCGTAGCTAGGCCCTCCTACACCTTGCGCCACCGCGCGCACACGAAATCGTCGTTGGCTTCGGCCTCGATCAGCTTCCATTGCGAGGATGTCGGCAACAGCCGGCCCCCGGCGCCCAGCGAGCACGGCGCATACGTGACAATGAGCTCGTCGATCAATCCCGCTTGCGCGAACTGTGCCGCGGTCTGGCCCCCACCGACCACCCAGACATCGCGATAGCGCGCCTCCTGCAACAGCTTTGGGTGCAGCTCGGTGACGTCACCGCTGAACACGTGAACGGGCAGCACCGGCGAGACGATCTGCGGGCGATGCGTCAACACCCACGTCGGCTGGCTGTAGCGCCAGCGTTCGGGCTGGTTGGACACGATCCACTCGTACGTCGTCGCACCCATCACCAGGGCGCCGACCGACTGCGCGAACCTGGTGATGCCGAAGGGCCCGTCCGAATCGATGGTGCGGGCATCCAACCAGTCCCGGCTGTCCTTCGAGTCGACGATGTATCCGTCGAGGCTGGCGGCGGTGAAATAGATGGTGGCCATCCCCGCCAAGGGTAGCCGCGCTAAGCCTTTCGCCAGCGCACACACGCGAACTCGCCGTTGACCGCCGTCTCCACCACCGCCCACTCCGAACGCACGGGCAACACCCGTGCGCCGACGCCTAGTGAGCACGGCGCATATGTGACGATCATTTCGTCGATCAGCCCTGCGGCCACGAACTGCGCGGCCACCTCGCCGCCACCGACCACCCAGACATCTTTGCCCGCAGCCGCGGACACCAGTTTCGGATGCAGATCGGCGACCTCACCGGCGAAAGTCTGCACGGGATGTCCCTTAACGACGATTTCCGGCCGGTGCGTCAGCACCCAACTCGGCTGTTGGTACATCCACTCGCCGGGTTCGTTTCGCACCACCCACTCATAGGTGGTCGAGCCCATCACCAGTGCGCCAACGCTTTTGATGAACTCGTCGTAGTGGAACGGTCCATCTTTGTCGATGTCCCGCGACATCAGCCAGTCCAGGCTGCCGTTCTCGTCGACGATAAAGCCGTCCATGCTGGACGCGGTGTAGTAGACGGTCGCCATACCTACTTCCCTCTTATCCATTCCAACGGATCGCCGCGACCGGTGGTGATGCCGTGCCGGGCCAACATGGTGCGCGCCAGTTGCCGGCGATGCGCCGAGTACGTCAGCACGTGCGCGACAATGCCGTGCAGCTGAAACGACTCCGGCGGATCACACAGCGCGTCGATCACGGTGTCGGCCAGCCGGCCTTCGGCGGCATAGTCGGCGACCATTGCCGCCCAACGTTTTCCGATGCCGTCGTGGTGCTCGGCCAGCTGCGCCGCCGTGGTCTGCTGGGTAACAGCACGCGACGGGAAGTCACGGCCCTCGATGGTGGCCAGCCACACTTCCTTCGTCCACACGATCGCGCCCAGCACCGCTGCCACGCTGGGTTCCGGTCCGTCCCAGTCGAGAACCACCTGATCGGGTGAAATCTCCTCGGCCCATTGCTCATTCGACAACTCGCCGGCCCGGTCGATGAGGTAGGCGGTGTCAGCGATGTCGTGGGCCACCATCAACTGCGAGATGTCCGGTTGTTTGGTGTCGCCGTCGCTGTCCAGCCACAGCAGGTGCGGCGGGTGAAAGTGCATGCCGTTGGGCGCCGGCAACCGGAAATCGACACCGGCGGCCTGCGACGGCGGAACACCGAACGTGCGGCGGAACGCGCGGGAGAACACCTCGGCCGATGACCATCCCTCGTCGGCCGCGACCGCTCCGACGCCCTCCCCCTGCCGCAGTCGCCATGCCGCGCGCTCAAGCATGATGCGGCGACGCATCGCCGCCGGTGACTCACCCGTCAGTCGGCGCACCTCGCGGGAAAAGTGAAATTCCGACGCGTAACTGCTGCGTGCCATATCGCCGACGTCGGCGTTGTCGGCGTCCACGACGGCGTCGAGCAGTTCGCGCAGGCGATCGCGGCGTGATCCTTCGCTCACGTCACGAGTATCGTCGCCAGCCGCCGTCAGCGACATGACAATTCCTGCTCACTAGACTCTGCTGGACAGTGACCGAATTTGAGGCGCTGTGCGCCAACGACGCGGACCTGGCGCGGCTGCGCGCATCGATCCGCGCGTTTCTGACCGCCGACCGCGCCGAGTTCGGTTGGCAACCGGCCGTCGATTGCTGGCTGGCCAGCTGGGATCCGGACTTCAGCGCCCGCCTCGCCGCCGCCGGATTCGTCGGCCTGACCATCCCCGCCGAGTACGGCGGGCGCGGACTGGGGCATCTGCACCGCTACGTCGTTACCGAGGAACTACTGGCGCACGGCGCTCCGGTGGCCGCGCACTGGATCGCCGACCGGCAGGTGGCGCCCGCGCTGCTGTCGTACAGCACCGAAGAGCAGCGCCGACGACTGCTGCCGCGGATCGCGGCGGGCCGGTTGTACTCGGCCATCGGCATGAGCGAGCACGGCGCGGGTTCGGACCTCGCGGCGGTGCAGACCAAAGCGACGCAGACCGACGGCGGCTGGGTGCTCAACGGGACGAAGGTGTGGACCAGCGGCGCGCACGTCGCGCATCAGATCGTCGTGCTGGCCCGCACCAGCCCCGTCGACCCGCAACACCGGCACGCCGGCTTCAGCCAGTTCATCGTGGCGACCGATTCCCCCGGCATCACCATCAGCCCGATCGTGTTGATGAACGGCGAACACCACTTCAACGAGGTGATCTTCGAAGACGTGTTCATTCCCGACGCCGACGTGCTCGGCGCGATCGGCGACGGCTGGCATCAGGTCACCGCTGAACTGGGCTACGAGCGCAGCGGTCCGGAACGCATACTGTCCACCGCCACACTGCTTTTCGACGTCGTGCGCGCGCTGGCCGGCCAAGACGTAGACGACCGGACCGCCGCGGACGTCGGCGACCTGATGGCGCGGGTGATCTCGCTGCGCCAGCTGTCCATCTCGGTGGCCCGCGCGTTGACCGCCGGCGAGGACGCCGCCACGCGCGCGGCGCTGGTGAAGGACCTCGGCACCCGCTTCGAGCAGGACAGCGTCGAGTTGGTCGCGGACCTGCTCGACTGCGTGCCGGATGCGGCCGCGTTGCGCGAGCTGCTGGCCACCGCGCGATTGCATTCGCCGCTGTTCACGTTGCGCGGCGGCACCAACGAAGTGCTGCGGGGCGTGGTGGCCAAGGGCATGGGGGTGCGGTGAATTCGGAGCTGCAGCAGCTTGTCGACGACATCGGTCGCCGTTCGTTCGACGCCCGGCTCGGTCAGCGCGGCCTACCCGAGGTGTTCGACGACGCGCTGTGGCGCACGCTCGACGAAACCGGGCTGAGCCGGTTGACCACGTCCGAGGATGCGGGGCCCGCGGAGGCGGCGATCGTGCTGTCCGGGCTGGCCCGCTACGCCGGCGCGGTGCCGATCGCCGAGACGGATCTGCTCGCGGCCTGGCTGGCGAAAACCGCTGGGCTGACGCTGCCCGATGCGCCGCTCACCGTCGCGATCACCGACGCAGTGGTGTCAGACGGCCGGCTCACCGCAACGGCGCGCGACGTGCCCTGGCCACGCGATGCCGTCGTCGTCCTGGCCGCCCGCACCGACGACGCGCTGCACGTCACGGTGCTCGACGACCCGCAGATCAGCGACGGCCACAACCTCGCCGGCGAGCCGCGCGGCGCGATCTCCTTCGACCTGCCGGCCGCGGATTTCCGGACGCTCGAGCTTGCGGTCGGAGATGAGTTGATCCGCCGCGGCGCCTGGGCTCGCTGCGTGCAGATCGTGGGTGCGCTCGATGCCGCCGCCGACTCCACCGTCGCTCACACCCGCGAACGGGTGCAGTTCGGCCGTCCGCTGGCTGCCTTCCAGGCAGTGCAGCATGCGCTGGCCGCGATGGCCGGGGAAATCGAACGGGCCCGTGCGATAACAACTTTGGCGGTCGCCGCCGCCACGGACTACGGTTTCGACCACCCGACCACCGACTACGCGGTGACGGTGGCCAAGGTGACGCTGGGCCGCGTCGTCCCGGCGGTGACCACCATCGCCCACCAGCTGCACGGAGCGATCGGCACGACGATCGAACACCGGTTGTGGCTGGCCACCATGCGGGCCCGCAGCTGGGTCGACGAGTTCGGCAGCACCGGCCACTACGCGCGACGGCTGGGCCGGATGGCGCTGGACGCCGGCGATCCGTGGGACGTCGTCGTCAGCTGTCCAGCACCTCGTTGACCCGCTTTTCGACGTCGACTCGGTCACCGAGGTCGTCCAGGTCGATGCCGAAGCGGTCGGTCAACGCGTCCAACACCTGCGCCGCGGTGTCGAAGCGGATGCGCTCGGTTTCGCCGCCACTGTGGATAGCCAGGTTGCGGCCTCGCAGATTCCACCGCGCGTCATCGGTGACCAGCGCCGCCGTCAGCCCGACCACAAAGATCGAGTCCGGATGCGTTGAGACATACCAGCTTCCGACTTCCAGGTCGATTTGCGGCTGGGGCTGGGTGGTGAACATGTACAGCGGCTGCCATTCGCCGCGAATCTGCGCCTCCAGCAGGTAGCCCTCGCCGTGCTCGCGCAGCCGATACGGCTCGTGGCGGGTTTCCTGCACCGGGCCCGCCTCCAGCCGGATGGGCGAGGACAGGGTCTGGCCGCCGAAGCCGACGTCGACCAGGAAGCGCCCGTCGACACCAGGCACCGTCACGGCCAGCGTTTCATGCGTCTGCGCCGGCAACCCTGGATCGGAATTCATCCAGACCACCCGGCCCGCGAGGCGCTCCACACCAAAGCCCAACTGTGCCAACGCGTATCCCATCAAACCGTTCTGCTCGTAGCAGTAGCCGCCGCGGCGCCGCGACACCAGCTTGTCGGCGAGTGCGGCCTCGCTCAGATCGGCGACGGGGATGCCGAGCAGCGGGTCGAGATTCTCGAAGGGGATGGACCGGTTGTGACCGGCCACCAGCGCATGCAGGGTATCGAGGGTCGGCTCGGCGGGACCGTCGTAGCCGATGCGTCGGGAGTATGCGGTCAGGTCCATGACGATGATCTTGCGACCTCAACGGCGGTTAAGGTCAAGCCGGTCGTGGAACACTTGAGCCATGGCGGCGCATCTGACCGAAGCCCTGCGGGAGGACTTGCTGGCCCGCTGGTCCGAATCGCACCGGCGGTTCCACACTGTCGCGCACCTGCACGAGGTGCTCGACGCGATCGGGACACTCGCCGACGATGGTCTGCAGTTCGATCGGGAGGCGGTCGAGTTGGCGGCGTGGTTCCACGATGCCGTCTATGAGATCGGCCGCGACGACAACGAGGAGCGCTCGGCGGAGCTGGCCCGCGAACTGCTGGATTCGTCGCCGATGCGGGACGAGGTCGCGCGTCTGGTACTGGCCACCAAGACGCATAAGGTGGCCGACGACGACGTCAACGGCGCGGTGCTCTCCGACGCCGACCTGTCGGGCCTGGGCGCCGAACCGCTGCGGTACCAAGCCTGCACGCAGGCGATCCGCGAGGAGTACGCGCAGATTCCCGATAACGTGTTCAAACCGGCCCGGGCGAAAGTGCTGACGGCGCTGCTCGACGGCCCGCTCTTCCACACCGAGCCGGGCCGCAAGCGGTGGGAAGAGGCAGCGCGGCGCAATCTGGCCGACGAGCTCCGCGACCTCACCGGGTAGCTGCTGTTGACTCTGGCGCTATGGCGGCCCCTTCTCGCACTTCTGCGCCATAGATGCAGAGTGAATGCGATTCTGAACGTCGGCGCCGAGCCGGTACCATCAAAACTAGAACACGTTTCAATTCTGCCCAGGGGGACCCGTGACCGACATCGAACCATCCGAGATCACCAAGTGGGATCCGGGCCTCACCGAGAAGGTCATGGGCCTGATCCGGCCCCTGATCAAGGGCTATCACCGCGCCGAGGTGCGCGGACTAGACACCTTCCCGCCGGGCGGCGCGCTGGTGGTGTCCAACCACTCCGGCGGACTGTTCCCGATGGACGTGCCGGTGTTTGCGACGGGCTTCTACGAGAAGTTCGGCTATGACCGCCCGGTGTACACGCTGTCGCATGACGTGATCTTCACCGGGCCGACGGCCGACTTCTTCCGCAAGACCGGCTTCATCCCCGCCAATCACGAGAACGCCGACGAGGCCCTGCGCTCCGGCGGCGTGGTGGTGGTCTTCCCCGGCGGCGACTACGACGTGTACCGGCCAACCATTTCCGAGAACACGATCGACTTCGGCGGCCGCACCGGCTATGTGCGGGCGGCGCTGAACGCGGGGGTGCCGATCGTGCCCGCGGTGGCGATCGGCGGGCAGGAGACGCAGCTGTACCTGTCGCGCGGGGAGTGGATGGCCAAGGCGTTGCGGCTGGACAAGCTGATGCGCGTGAAGATCCTGCCGATCTCGTTCGGGTTCCCGTTCGGGCTGTCGGCGGTGCTGCCGGTCAACGTGCCGTTGCCATCGAAGATCGTCATGCAGGTGCTCGATCCCATCGATATCGTCGCCGAGTTCGGCGAGGACCCCGACATCGACGAGGTGGACGCGCACGTTCGCCACGTCATGCAGCGGGCGCTCGACGAACTGGCGTCCGAACGCCGGCTTCCTATAGTCGGATAACCATGGCACCCCTGGACCGACTGACCGACGGGCTCGGCCTGCTCGACTCCATGCGGCGCTCTCGCATGATCGCCCCGATGCGGCCGGACAAATACCTACGCATCGCCGCGGCCATGCGACGCGAAAACATGTCGGCCACATCGGGTTTCGCCACCGCGGCGCAGCGGTGTCCGGACCGGCCTGGGCTCATCGACGAGCTTGGCACCCTGACGTGGCGGGAGATCGACCAGCGCTGCGACGCGTTCGCGGCGGCGTTGCAGGCACTTCCGGGAGGAACCCCGAAGGCGATCGGCGTGATGTGCCGCAACCACCGCGGCTTCGTCGAGGCGGTGGTGGCGGCGAATCGCATCGGCGTGGACCTGCTGCTGCTGAACACGTCGTTCGCCGGGCCCGCGCTGGCCGAAGTGATCGCCCGTGAAGGCGTCGACACCGTCGTCTACGACGAGGAATTCACCGAAACCGTCGACCGCGCGCTGACCGAGGTTCCGGGTGCGACGCGCATCGTCGGGTGGACCGACACCCCTGCGGCGCTGGGTGATTCACCGACCGTCGAGAAGCTGATCCAGGCGCACACCGGCGAAGAGCCCAAGCGTGCCCGCGAGAAGGCCAGGACGATCCTGCTGACGTCCGGCACCACCGGGACACCCAAGGGCGCCAAGCTGGGCGGCGGTGACCCGACTGCGCTCAAGGCGATTCTCGACCGGACCCCTTGGCGGGCAGAGGAACCGATAGTGATCGCGGCGCCGATGTTTCACGCGTGGGGCTTTTCGCAGTTGATCTTCGCCGCGACGATGGCATGCACGATCGTCACCCGGCGCAAGTTCGATCCCGAGGCGACGCTGGCGCTCATCGACCGCCACCGCGCCACCGGCCTGGCGGTGGTGCCGGTGATGTTCGACCGGATCATGGATCTGCCGGAGGAGGTGCTGGCTCGCTATAGCGGCCGGTCGCTGCGGTTCGCCGCCGCGTCCGGTTCGCGGATGCGGCCCGACGTCGTCATCAAGTTCATGGACCGGTTCGGCGACGTCATCTACAACAACTACAACGCCACCGAAGCCGGCCTGATCGCCTCCGCCACGCCCGCGGATCTGCGCGCGGCGCCTGACACCGCGGGCAAGCCGGCGCCGGGCACCGAGATTCGCATCCTGGACAAGGATTTTCGCGAGGTCGCCACGGGTGAGGTGGGCCAGATCTACTGCCGCAGTGGCACCTTGTTCGACGGCTACACGTCGGGGCAGACGAAGGATTTCCACGAGGGGTTCATGGCCTCCGGCGATATGGGCTACCTCGACCAGCAGGGCCGGCTGTTCGTGGTGGGCCGCGACGACGAGATGATCGTGTCCGGCGGCGAGAATGTCTACCCCATCGAGGTGGAGAAGATCCTCGCAGCGCATCCCGACGTCGCCGAGGCGGCCGTCCTCGGGGTAGACGACGAGCAGTACGGACAGCGATTGGCCGCATTCGTTGTGCTCACCGGCGGCGCGTCGGCCACCGAAGACACGCTGAAGCAGCACGTGCGGGACAACCTGGCGAATTACAAAGTCCCACGCAGCATTACGATCCTGGACGAGTTGCCGCGCAGCAGCACCGGCAAGATCGCGCGGAAAGAGTTGCAGGCCCTGGCGGATGGGTAGAAAGCGCAGGCCACTGCTGCGCGCGGCGGTGGAACTGGTGAACGCGGCCAACGGCGTACGACCGCTGGGCCGGCAGGGGTACCTCACTATCCCGGCGTTCGCGTTCGGTTGGCCCACGTCGGAGATGGCACCACTGTACCTGGCGGGGTCGGTGCTGGATGCGGTACGACGCGGGTGGCGGGGTGATTTCGCCGGTCGCCCGGGCCGAATCGCATTGCTATTCAATGTCATTACCTGGGCGCTGCTGATGCTCATCCATCGCCGCAACGTGGCGTCCAAGCCGTACTTCGAATCTGCGCTGCGCGACGGCCTCGGCGAGGACTACGCGCCGGTGGCCGCGGCGTCACAACCTGCGCGACGGCGCGCCGGGGTCATCGGCACATCGTGGTCGCGGCGACGCTACGTCGAGAAGGCCAACACCGTGCGCTACGGCCCGCACCGGGCCAACACCGCCGACATCTGGCGGCGCCACGACCTGTCGCGTGACGGCCGCGCACCGGTGCTTCTGCAGGTGCCCGGCGGGGCATGGGCGATCGGAATGCGCCGACCGCAGGCGTATCCGCTGCTGAGTCATCTCGCCGAGCGCGGCTGGGTGTGCGTGTCCATCGGCTACCGCGTCAGTCCCCGGCACAGTTGGCCCGCGCACATCGTCGATGTCAAGCGGGCGCTGGCGTGGATCAAGGAGAACATCGCCGACTACGGCGGGGATCCCGACTTCGTCTGCATCACAGGCGGTTCGGCGGGCGGGCATCTGACGGCGCTGGCCGCGCTGACGCAAAACGACCGGCAGTATCAACCCGACTTCGAAGACGCCGACACGTCGGTGGTGGCCGCGGTGCCGGTGTACGGCCGCTACGACTGGTTCAGCACCGAAGGCGCGGGCCGGCCCGAGTTCATCGCATTCCTGCAGCGGCTCGTCGTCAAGAAGCGCTACGCCGATCACCCGCAGGTGTATCGGGACGCGTCGCCGATCACACAGCTAACACCCGATGCCCCACCGTTTTTCGTGCTGCACGGCGTCGACGACTCGATCATCCCGGTACCCGAGGCCCGAGCATTCGTCGAGGCGTTGCGCGAGGTGTCCGAGTCGCCGGTGGCCTACGCCGAGATCCCGCACGCGCAGCACGCGTTCGACTTCTTCGGCTCACCGCGCGGGCATTACACCGCCGAGGCGATCGAGCGGTTCTTGTCGTGGGTACACGCCACCCGCACGTCGAGTGTGGGCTTCACGCACGCTAAATCGACTGAGGCGTGACACAACCGCTCGCGGCTTAGATTTTCAGCGTCGGGGTGAGGGCCGCCTGCTGTATGCGGCTGTCGCTGGTTGCGATGGTGAGATTGCGCCGCGCGGCTTGCGCCACGATCACACGATCGAAGGGATCCCGGTGATCCCAGGAAAGTCGGCCGGCGAGGATCGTGTCGCCAGAGTCGATCGGAAGTTCGGTAGCGGTCATGTCGCCGATGACGTCAGACCACGCCGACAGGAATGGCTCACCGTCGAGTCGCCCAAGCTGGGTCTTGATTGCGATCTCCCACGCCGAAGCTGCCGAGACAAACAGTTCGGTCGTCGGCTCCCTCAAAATTTCCTGCGCGACGTCAGCGACTCGTCCGGGCGCAGACACCAACCACAACAACGCATTCGTATCCAGCAGAATTGCGGTCGGCGTCGGTGTCGGCCGCCGTGGCGTCACGAATTCCCTTCCCATGCAACAAGTTCTGTGTCGGGAAGCGGTTCATCGAAGTTGTCTGGGACGACGAGCGTCGGCAGCTGGCCGAACCGTCGCGGCCGGTGGCGAACAGGCGCCAACACAGCCACCGGCCGGCCGTGGTTGGTGATGGTTACCGACACGCCGGTGCCCTCCACTTCAGCCAACAGGGCGTTCAGTTTCGCCTTGGCCTCTGTACTCGTCACCGTCTTCATACAGCCAGCGTACCCGGAATTGACCATTCGGACTAGTCCGAATGGTCAAAATTGGTGCAGGTAGGCGCCCTACTGAGCCATCGCCGTCTCGACGACCGTCAGCTTCTCGGAAAGCCCTGCCGCGCAGCGGATCTCCCGGAATTCCTCCAGCATCGCGTCGGTGACCTCGTGGGGGTCGTCGACCGTCGCCCCGTCGGTCAGCACCGAGATGTTGAGCTGATCGACGTAACTCCACACCGTGATGTTCAGCCCGCTGCCCGCCGTCAACGGCCCCACCGAATAGAGCTCGGTGACCGTCGCGCCACCGACCTTGCCGCGCTCCCGCGGCCCCGGCACATTCGAGATGTTCAGGTTGAGCACCTTGTTCTGGCCGTCCTTGTTGGACAGCCAGCGGAACAGCGCCTCCACCGGGGCCGGCGGCATGTACGCCGCCCAGCGGGCGATCAGCTCCGGGCCGATCAGCTGATGGCTCTCCTTGGCCAGCGTGGCGGCCTCCTGCGCCCGGCGCACCCGATCCAGGATGTCCTCGACGTCGACGGGAAGCGCCACCAGCACACCGCTGAACCGGTTGCCCCAGATCCGGTCCGGTGAGAAATCGAAGCTCATCGGCACCGACGCCAGTAGCGGGTGATCTGCCTTTCCGTCGTAGTGCAGCAACAGCTTTCGCAATGCGCCCGACGACGTCGCCAACACCAGATCGTTGATCGTCACCCCCAGCTTCTTGCTGGTCTCCTTGACGTCGGCCAGCGCCAGTGTGGCCGTCGCGAAGCGGCGCTCCGGGGTGAGCACGTGGTTCATGAAGCTCGGCGGCGGCGTGAACGGTCGCGTCAGCTGCGGATTCAGCTTGCGGCTGGAACGTCGCACCCGGCCCACGCCCTGCGCGGTGTAGCGCACCACGCCGGGAAACCGGCCGATCTGGCGCAGATGGTCGACGAATGCCGATCGCACCAGTTCACCACGCGACGGCGCCGGGTCCGTCGCATAGGAGTCGCGGTCGCGCTGCGGACTCTCCTGCAGATCCATGCCGCGGGCCAGCAGGTTGGCCGAAGCGATCCCGTCGGCCAGCGCGTGGTGGATCTTGCCGACGACGGCGATCCGCCCTCCTGCGAGGCCCTCGACAAAGTACATCTCCCACAACGGGCGGCTGCGGTCCAGCGGTGTGCTGGCGATCTCGCCGATCGCCTCGTCCAGCTCCCGACGGCCGCCGGGGCTTTTCACCCGCCACGGCCGCACGTGATAGTCGAGGTCGACCTCGCAGTTCTCCCGCCACATCGGATGGTGGAACTTGAACGGAATGTCGACGAGCTGAAAGCGGAACGGGTCGAGTTTGTACAGCCGACCGTGCAGCACCTCGCGAAACTCGTCGATGCCGAACGTGCGGTCGCCGAGATCGGCCAACTCGATGATCGCGATCTTCAGCGTGTGCATGTGCACGTTGGGCGTTTCCGTGTAGAGCAGAAACGCGTCCCACCCGCTGAGCCTTTTCACTGTGCGCCTCCCCTGTGGAGGCGTCTATATAACCTCTTTGGCCCCGGCAAGCGTCCGGTTTCGGTGAATTTGGTTGAGGAACAACCCGATTGCGGTGGCCATCGAGCCGGTGCGGGCGCCGTCGACCATGTCGAACGCATGCCCGGCACCGGGCAGCTCGACGTAGCTGACCACCGACCGCGATACCTCCCGCAGCCGCTCGACGAAGCTGCGGGCCTGCGCCACCGGAATCACCGTGTCACCGGTGCCGTGGATGACCAGGAACGGCGGCGCATCGCGATGGACACGGGCGATCGGCGAGGCCTGACGGAAGATCTCCGGATGACGGGAGATCTTGCGGCCCACCACCACTCGTTCCAGGAAATCGACGAACCGCGCGCGCTCCACCGTCGAGCGGTCCTCCCAGTCGTAGCGCCCGTAGATGCCGACCACCGCGTCCACCGACGTGTCGGAACCCTCCGGCAGCTCGGCCTCGAACTCGGGGTCATCGGCGGTGAGCCCGGCCAGCGCGGCCAGGTGACCGCCGGCCGAGCAGCCCGCCACCGCGACGAAGCGCCGGTCGCCGCCGAACTTGTCGACGTTGGCGCGTGCCCACGCGATGGCGGTCTTGACGTCGGTGATGTGGCGCGGCCAGCGGTGGTGCGGGGCCACGCGATAGTCTATCGACAAGCACACCCAGCCCATCTCAACCAGATGCGCCATCAGCGCATAGCCCTGCAGCATCCGGCTGCCGTGCACCCAGGCGCCGCCGGGAACGAACAGCAGCACCGGCGCCGGCTCAGCGGGCAGATCCTTGCGCCGCCACACATCCAGCAACTGCGACGGGTGGCTGCCGTAGCGCACCGACGTCCGGAAGATGCTGCGACGATGCTCGATCGTGCGCCACAGCGGCGGCGTGCGCTCGGGCGCGGGCCAGTCCACCTCGAGGTCCTTGGCGGGCACGATGCCACGCAGGGCGGCCGCCGAGACAGCGTGCGTCCTATCGCGTTCCTGCCTGCGGATTTCCCCTATGCCGGGGGTGAGCCAGGACTTTGCGGTCGCGGCGAGGAAGTCCGGCATGTGCCGGTAGCCCCACACGCCCATCGCGGTGGCGGCGCCCAGTGGCTCCAGCTGTTTTCCGATGACCGGGATGGACGCCGACGCCACAGTCATCGCCAGGAGGTAGTCGGCCGGGCGCGCTTTCAGCAACCAGCGCATGCGAGTGGCCATTGTCGGTCCGGGGTACCGGGTTTCCGGTCGTGCCGTCATTTCGCGACCATACCCCGGGGCATGGCCGTCAAACGACACCATCCGCGGGTTGTCTGGTGATTGCACGGTCGGCTTCCGCTGTGACCTGCATCACGGTGTACGTCGGGCCAGGTCAGCGGTTAGCTTCGGTTGACAGCCGTCAACGAAGAGGGTGCATCGTGAGCAAGTCAGCGCTAGCCATCACCGACGAACACCGAGATCTCGCCGACGCGGCGATCGGGCAATTGCAGCGGCTGAACAGCCTTGCCGCCGCGCGGGCGACCCTCGACGGCGGTTCGGCCCATCCCGCCGAGATCTGGTCGGCGGGTGCGGAGCTCGGCTGGAACGGCTTGGCGATCGCCGAAGAGCACGGCGGGTCGGGCTTCGGCCTGGCCGAGTTGGCCGTCGTGCTGGAGGTGCAGGGACGCGAACTGACGCCCGGGCCGTTCTTGCCCACCGTGGCGGCCGCGGTGGTGATCGATCGCTGCGCGCCGGATTCCGTTCGGGCGCAACTGCTTGCGGGCCTCGCCGACGGCAGCACCGTGGCCGCGCTGGGATTGTCGGGCAGCGTGACGGTCGACGGGGACGGTGTCGTCGGCGGCGAAAGTCCCGCCGTGCTGGGCGCTCCCGACGCCGACGTGCTGGTGATCGCGGCGGGCGACGACGTCGTCGTCCTCGACGCAAACGCCGACGGGGTGACCGTCACCGCCCTGGAGTCGCTGGACCCCACCCGCAGCGTCGGCACGGTGACACTGCGCGCGGTGGCCGTGCCCGCCGAGCGCGTGCTGCGCGGTGCAGCGCGCCGGGCCCGCACCGTGTTCCGGATCCTGGCGTCGGCCGAGGCGGCCGGTGTGGCGTGGGCGTCGCTGGAGATGGCGGTCGAGTATGCCAAGGTCCGCGAACAGTTCGGCCGCACCATTGGCACGTTCCAGGCAGTCAAGCACCACGCCGCCAACATGCTCGTCGACGTCGAGCAGACCACGGCGGCCACCTGGGACGCGGCCCGCGCCGATGACTTGGACAGCGTGTGGTTCGCCGCTGCGGTGGCCGCCTCGCATGCGATCCGGGCGCAGGTGTTCAACGCGGAGACCAACATTCAGCTGCACGGCGGCATCGGCTTCACCTGGGAGCACGACGCCCACCTGTATCTGCGGCGGGCGCGGACGCTGGCCGCGGTGGTGGGTGACGGCGGTGATCCGTTGCTCGACGTGGTCGAGGGCCAGCGCAGCGGGCAGGCGCACGGTGCGTCGTTCACGTTGCCTGCCGAGGCCGAGGTATACCGCAAGCAGGCCCGTGAGGCCGTCGCCACGCTGAAATCCCTTCCCGCGGACAAACAACGCGACTTCCTCGTCGACTCCGGATACCTTGTGCCACACTGGCCAAAGCCGTGGGGCCGCGGCGCCGACGTGCTCGAGCAGTTGGTCATCGAAGAAGAGTTCCGCGACGTCGAGATCCCCGATTTGGGCATCACCGGCTGGGTCACGCTGACCATCGCGCAGGCCGGCAACGACGAGCAACGCGAACGCTGGGTCGAACCCGTGCTGCGCGGCGAGATCATGTGGTGCCAGCTGTTCTCGGAGCCGGGCGCCGGCTCGGACGCGGCCGCGGTGCGCACGTCGGCCAAGAAGGTCGACGGCGGCTGGCGGGTCACCGGTCAGAAGGTGTGGACCAGCCTCGCGCAGATCTGCCAGTGGGGCCTGGCCACGGTGCGCACCGACCCCGACGCGCCCAAGCACGCGGGCGTCACGATGATGGCGATCGACATGAAAGCGCCTGGCGTGACGATCAATCCGCTGCGCGGCCTCACCGGCGACGCGCATTTCAACGAGGTGTTCTTCGACGACGTGTTCGTCCCGGACGCCGATGTGGTGGGCGACGTGAACAAGGGTTGGCTGGTGGCGCGGGCCACGCTGGGCAACGAGCGGATCGGCATCGGCGGCGGATCGTCGGCGCCCACCGGGTTCACGGTGGACGAGCTGGTGAAGCTGCTCGACAGTGCGCCCGCCGACACCGCGGCCCACTACGTGCGGCAGGCCGGTGCGGTGATCGCCGAGGCACACACGCTGCGGCTGCTGAACCTGCGCCGGGTGAGCCGGGCGATCGCCGGCTCGGGTCCCGGCCCGGAGGGCAATGTGACCAAGCTGGTGCTGGCCGAGAACTCGCAACGGCTGACGGGGTTGGGCATGGAGCTGGCCGGGTCGTCGGCCGTCGTCGGGCAGAACAAGAAGTTGATGCGGGCCTACCTCGGCAACCGGGCGATGACGATCGCCGGCGGCACGTCGGAGATCACCCGCAACACCATCGCCGAGCGGATTCTCGGTCTGCCGCGCGACCCGCTGCTGAAGTAGTCACCTGCCGTTCAGGATCAGGTCGGCGAACTCGGTGACCGAGGCGACGACGTGCGTCGCGCCGGCCGCGCGCAGCTGCTGCTCATCGTGCGCGCCCGTGAGCGTCCCCGCGGCGACGGAAACGCCTGCGCGGCGCGCGCTTTCGATGTCGCTGGTGGTGTCGCCGAGCGCGGCGACGTTGGCCACCCCGTCGGCCTGCGCGCGCATCAGCGCGGCCAGAATCATGTCGGGGTAGGGTCGGCCGCGCACCCCGTCGCCGGGGGCGAGCACCACGTCGGCCAGCGACTGCCAGCCCAACGCCGCCAGCAGCTTCTCCTGGGTGGACCGACTGAAGCCGGTGGTCAAGGCGACGCGGATACCGGCATCGCGGATGCGGGAAATCGCCTCGGCGGCACCGTCTATCGGCGTCGCCGCGCCGTTGTCGACGAGTTCGGCGTAGGCCCGCTCGAACGCAGCGTTGGCGCGCTGGGCGAGCTCTTCAGTGCCCAACAGCGCACGGAACACGACGATTTTCGACTGGCCCATGGTGTCGAGAACGTACTGGCGGGCATGTTCGCGGTCGTTTAGGCCGACGGCGTCGGCGGCCGCGTCGAACGCGCCGACCACCAGCCCGTCGTCGACGACCGTGGTGCCCGCCATGTCCAGGACGGCGAGCTGAATAGGGTTGTGTACCATAAGAATTCCTTACTCAGAGGCCGATGAAGTCGGCTGTCTGTTCGGCGATCGCAGGGCCGAGCGTCATCCCCCGTCCGCCGGGTCCGGTGATCACCCAGACGTCGTCGTCCGGCGAGGTGCGGCACACCAGCTGATGGGGGTCGACGCACTGGCTGTACACCCCGGCCCACCGCTGCACGACGGGCGGCAGCGCGCGGCCGAGGAACTCCTCGACGACGTCGACCAGATACGCGTACGGCTCCTCGCGGACGTCGAAATCGAACGGCTCGTCGTACTCGTGGGTGTCGCCGATGGTCAGGCCGCCGTGCAGGCGCTGCACACACAGCAGCTGCATACGGTGCTGCTCGGCAACGACGTGCTGAGATTCATTGCGGCGCAGGCTTTCCAGCGCCGCGCCGGCGAAACCCGGATAGTACCGGAAACTGTCACCGTCGGCGATCGCGGTCGTCAGCGGTTCGTCCAGCGGCGCCGTCTGCATCATCTGCAACCGCACCCGGCGCACCGGCAGGTCACCGGCGAGCTCGCGCACCAGCCCGCTGTGCGCCGCGCCCGCACACACCAGCACGAGGTCGCCGTCGTAGCGTCGGCCACGGTCGTCGACTACGGTTCGGCCGTCCACGGAGCGCGCCTCAGCACCCGCGACGAATCGGTACCGGCCGCCGGCCGCCATGAACTCGCGCAACGCCGGCAGTGCCTGCCGCGACTCCACTGCGGCATCCAGCGTGCAATGCAAGCCGGCCAGATACGTGCCCCGCAGCACAGGATTAACGGCGCGCACCGCGTCGGGTTCGAGCAGCCGGAAACCGCGGTACTCGGCATCGCCGCGCGCCACCACCTCCTGCGCCACTGCGACCTCGCCGGGGGTGCGCAGCAGCGTCACCGAACCGACGGGCCGAAAGCCGATGCCCGGCACGTCGGCGCCGAGCTTCTCCCAGAGCTGGCGCGACCGTAGCGCGGCTTCGAGTTCGGCGGTGGAGCGGCCGGACACCCAGATCAGGCCGAAGTTGCGGACCGTCGCGCCGCGGGCCTCGCGCTCGCGTTCGAGCTGGACGACGTGGTGCCCGCGGGCAACCGATTCGAGCGCGTGCGCGGTGCCGAGGATTCCGCCACCGATGATCGTCACCCGCATGGTCGGTGACCCTTCCCGGCCATCGCGACCGCTCTTCGACCGCGGGGTATTGCGGTGCGGAACAACAGGTTAAGAAATGGTATAGACCAAACTGGGTTATTGTTGCGCAATGCATGTTCTCACCGAACTCGCACCTCTGCTGGGTTCGCTGCGCGGTGTGTGGGATGAGGACGCGGTCGATGAGCTCGACCACGCCCTGCAGGCCGCGGCCCGCGCGACCGAGGACGGCGCGGACGACGAACTCGTGCTCGCGGCCGCCTTGCACGACGTGGCGCACAGCCCGCTGTTGCGCGAAGGTCGGGAGTCCCCGCACGAACGCGTCGCCCGGGACTGGCTCACCCCGCGATTCGGTGTCCGGGTGGGCTGGCTGGCCGGCGCGCACGTCGCGGCCAAGCGTTACCTCTGCGCCACTGATCCCGGTTACGCCGCAAGCCTGTCCGACGTCTCCGTCGTCTCGCTGCGCCGGCAAGGCGGCGCCGCGGTGGACCCGGCGCTGGAGGCGCATCCGTGGTGGGCCGATGCGGTGCGGCTGCGGCGCTACGACGACGCCGCCAAGGTTCCCGGCGCGTCCGCATTGACGGTCGAGGACGTGCTCGTCATCGCGGAACGCGTCCTGCGATGACCAAACCGCTGCCCAAGCCGTACCTCATCCGGACCGCTTTGGAGGAGATCCTCGCCGACGTCGCGGAGGGCGATCCCGTCCCCGCCGAGCGTGAGCTGGCCGTCCGCTTCGGCGTGGCGCGTGAAACCGTCCGCCAAGCGCTGCACGAACTGCTGGTCGAGGGCCGCATCGAACGGCGCGGCCGAGGCACCGTGGTGTCACGGCCGAAGCTGGCGCAGCCTTTGTCGTTGGCGTCCTACACCGAGGGTGCGCTCAGCATGGGCCGCACTCCGGGACGGCTGCTGGTGACGTGGGATGACATCGACGCCACCGCGGAATTGGCTGCGGGACTGGGTGTTTCGACTGACACCCCGGTCATGCACCTGGAGCGCGTACTGCTGGCCGACGGTCGGCGCATCGGGTTGGAGAGCACGTATCTGGCCAAGCACCGATTCGGCCATCTGAGGGCTACGTTCGATCCGACCACCTCGCTGTACGCCGCGATGCGCGCGGACGGTGTGCGGTTCGGATCGGCGGTGGAGCGCATCGAGACGGTGCTGCCGTCGCCGCGCGAGGCCGCGCTGCTCGAGTCGACGACGGCGATGCCGATGCTGCTGCTCAACCGTCGCACCCTGGATGATGACGACCAGCCGATCGAGGTGGTGCGCGCGCTCTACCGCGGCGACCGCATCGCATTCGAAGCCCGGCTGACGTAATACTGGTCGGATGTCGTCAGTTGACTTCCATCCCGAACTGGCCCGCAGCGCCCGGTTCATCCCCCGCCGGCTGGTCACCCCGTGGACCCTGCCGGTGTTTCAGCGGCTGACCAGGCTGCAGGGCCGACGCCTGCCCAAAGGCGTTGAGGTGCTGACGCTGACGAACGGCGTGGGCGTGCGGCTGTATCGACCGTCGGGGGCCGACGGCCGTGGGCCGGGGCTGCTGTGGATCCACGGCGGCGGCTACGTCATCGGCACTGCCGCCCAGGACGATCGCCTGTGTCGGCGTTTCGCGGACGAGCTCGGCGCGACGGTGGCGTCGGTGGAGTACCGGCTGGCGCCGCAGCATCCCTACCCCGCGGGGCTGGAGGACTGCTATTCGGCGTTGAAGTGGCTGGCGAAGCTGCCGGCGGTGGATCCGGCCCGGCTGGCGATCGGCGGGGCCAGTGCCGGTGGCGGGCTGGCCGCGGCGTTGGCGCTGCTGGCCCGCGACCGCGGTGAGGTCCCGGTGGCCGCGCAGCTGCTGGTCTACCCGATGCTCGACGACCGGGCGGTGGGCCGGGAGCTCGACCACGCCGGGCACCGGCTCTGGACGCACACCAGCAATCAGTTCGGCTGGTCGGCCTACCTCGGCAACGCCGACCCCGCCGTCGCGGTCCCGGCCCGCCGCGAGGATCTGGCCGGCCTGCCGCCCGCGTGGATCGGCGTCGGCACGCTGGACTTGTTCCACGACGAGGATCTGGAGTACGCCGAGCGGCTGAAGGCCGCCGGGGTGCCGTGCCAGGTCGAGGTGGTTTCGGGCGCGTTCCACGGCTTCGACCAGATCGTCGCCAAGGCCGAGGTGTCGCGGGCCTTCGTCGACAGCCAATGCGCCTGGCTGCGCGACGCCTTCACCGCGAACGACCGCGTTTGTACATAGACACGCCGGCCATCCACTACAAAACCGGTCGCTCGCGGCGGGGTGCTAGTCGCGAACGACGTTGTCCTCGTACACGATCCGGCCGATCAGTTCATAGCGACGCGGATCGCGTAGCTTGAAGTAGGTGGCCATCGCCGCGCCGGCGACGAACAGCCCCACCACGATCCACGGCGTGAGCTTGAACAGCAGCGTGCCGGATGCGGCGCCCGCGGCGGCGTCCTTGTGCTGCCACAGCAGATACACCACATACAGCATGCCGATGCCGCCCAGCAGTGGCGCGAAGAGGGTGCGGAACCAAATGCTTGGACACCGGATGGTTCTTGCGCACGTGAAAGTAACTGACCACCGAGAACGCGCACAACGCCTGCACGATCAGGATCGCCATGGTGCCCAGTATGGCCAGCAGCGTGTACATGTGTGTGTACGGATCCATCCCGGCAACGAGGAACAGCGCGATGATGACCGCGGCGATACCTGTTTGCACGAACGACGCGATGTGCGGCGAACCGTGGGTGGGATGTGTGGCGCCGATGGTCTTTTGCAGCGTCTGTGAGAGGCCCTCGCGACCCAGCGCATAGATATAGCGCGATGCGCAGTTGTGAAACGCCATGCCGCAGGCGAACGATCCGGTGACGAGCAGGATGTTGAACAGGCTGATCGCCCAGCCGCCGAAGTAATGCTGCACCGGCCCGAAGAAGATCTCCGATGCAGTGGCCGAATCCGAGGCGAGTTCGATGGACCGCGCCGGGCCGGTGCCGGCGATGGCCATCCATGACACGAACACATAGAACACGCCGACGCCGATGACGCTGAGCATGGTGGCCCGCGGAATGATCCGCTTCGGGTCCCGCGACTCTTCGCCGTACATGGCGGTCGATTCGAACCCGACCCATGACCAGAACGCAAAGAACAGCCCGAGCCCCGCGCTGGCACCAGCGACCCCGGCCGCCGGTGAGAACGCGCCCAGCGGGTTGAGCGTTTCGCTCACCGCGAAGCCGTCCGGTCCGCCGCCGTGCAGGAGCACGGCAACCGCACCGAGGGACAACATGACGATCTCGGTTACCAGGAAGACACCCAGCACCTTGGCGGTCAGGTTGACGTCGAAGTAGGTGAGAATCGCGTTGAGCGCCAACATGATCACCGCCGGCACGATCCAATGCACGTCGATGCCCAGCTGCGCTTTCAACATGTTCTGGGTGAAGAACGAGAAGATGCCGATCAACGCCGGCTCGAACACCACATACGCCATCGTGATCAGCGCGCCGCTGGCCATGCCGACGATGCGGCCCAGGCCGTGGGAGATGTACCCGTAGAAGGCACCGGTCGAGGTGATGTGCTTGGCCATGGTGGCGTATCCGAGCGCGAACAGCGCCAGCACCACCGTGGCGACGATGTACCCCGCCGGCGCATGTGAACCATTTCCGAACCCGACTGCGATCGGCACGTTGCCAACCATTGCGGTGATGGGCGCCGCAGTGGCCACCGCCATGAAGATCACGCCGACGGTGCCAACGGCGTTGCGTTTCAGCCGTTGAACGTCTTGAGCTGGGACTTTTTCCTGAGCTACGACTTGATCGGTCATCTACTGGCGTACCTTCCAGGCTGTTTAAGGGGATCCGATGTGGCCCAGACCACAGCTCGGACCTACGTATATTGGCAGTACCAATTCGTCTTGGCAAGACGCAAGATCAGACCATTGACAGAAATAGGTCTCACCTTTTACGGTGAGTGGCGTCACAGGCCGACGGCCTAGCAAGGAGCCGCATGTACGACTACGGCACGTTCTCGTTCGAATCCAAGACCGAGGTGTTGGACCGGGCGAAGACGTTCTGGAACCCGGACAAGACCCAGTTCTGGACCGACTCCGGCGTCGACCTGGTCATCGACCGCCGAGAGGGCTACTTCCTGTGGGATATGGGCGGCCGGCGCCTGATCGACATGCATCTCAACGGCGGCACCTACAACCTGGGCCACCGCAATCCCGAAGTGATGCAGGCGATTTCGGAGGGTATGGCGCACTTCGACGTCGGCAATCACCACTTTCCGTCGGTGGCGCGCACCGCGCTGGCGCAGCGGCTGATCGAATCGGCGCCGGCATCGCTGAAGAAGGTGGCCTTCGGGTCCGGCGGCGGTGAAGCCATCGACATCGCGCTCAAGAGCGCCCGGCATGCCACCCAGCGGCGCAAGATCGTCTCGATCGTCAAGGCCTACCACGGCCACACCGGCCTGGCCGTGGCCACCGGCGACGACCGGTTCGCCAAACTCTTCCTCGCCGACCGGCCCGACGAGTTCAGCCACGTGCCGTTCGGCGACATCGAAGCGATGGAGCAGGCGCTGTCCGGTAACGACGTCGCCGCGGTCATCATGGAGACCATCCCGGCGACGTACGGATTCCCGCTTCCCCCACCGGGTTACCTGGAGGCCGTCAAGAGCCTCACCGAACGGTTCGGCGCGCTGTACATCGCCGACGAGGTGCAGACCGGGCTGATGCGCACCGGCGAGATGTGGGGCATCACCAAGCACGGCATCGAGCCCGACATCATGGTCACCGGTAAGGGCTTGTCCGGCGGCATGTACCCGATCACCGCCGCACTGCTCGGCGACCGCGCCGCCCAATGGCTCGACCAGGACGGGTTCGCCCACATCTCGACGTTCGGCGGCGCGGAACTTGGCTGTGTGGCCGCGATCAAGACGCTCGAGATCACCAGCCGGCCCGAGGTGCGGTCGATGGTGCACTACATCGCCGACCTGTTCGGCGCCGGGCTGCGTCGCATCCAAAGCGACTATCCGGACTGGTTCGTCGGCATCCGCCAGAACGGTGTGGTGATCGGACTGGAATTCGACCACCCGGAAGGCGCCAAGTTCGTGATGCGCGAACTCTACGAGAACGGGGTGTGGGCGATCTTCTCGACGTTGGATCCCCGTGTGCTGCAGTTCAAACCGGGCCTGCTTCTCTCGCGTGAGTTGTGCGAGGACGTGCTGGACCGCCTCGACGTCGCGGTGGGCCGGGCACGGGCGGCCGCGACCGGACGGAGACGATCATGACCACCATCGCGCAGGCCGGCCACCTGCTCGAGCGTGCCCGGTGGGCCGCGGCCGCCTACGCCGATTACGACCAGGCGGCGGTCGCCGCCATTACCGCGGCGGTCGCCGAGGCCGGCTATGCCGAAGCCGAACGCTTCGCCACCGCTGCAGTCGCCGAGACCGGCATGGGCGTGGCGGCCGACAAGGTGGTCAAGAATCGCGCCTGCTCGCGCGGCATCGTCGAGTACTACAACGGCGAGGACTACGTATCCCCGCGTATCGACAGCGCACGCAAGATCGTCGAGATCCCCCGCCCCGCCGGCGTGGTGCTGGCGCTGACACCGACCACGAATCCCGTTGCGACGGTGTACTTCAAGGTGATCCTGGCACTGATGACCCGCAACGCCGTCGTCGTCGCGCCGCATCCACGGGCCAAACAGTGCTCGGCCGACGCTGCCCGGGTACTCGCCGAAGCCGCAGTGGGCGCCGGCGCACCCGACGGCATCGTGCAGGTGATCGACGAACCGGCCATTTCCCTGGTCGAGGCGTTGATGGCCGACGAACGCACCGACGTCATCGTCGCCACTGGCGGCACCGGCGTGGTGCGCG
Source organism: Mycobacterium hubeiense (assembly GCF_002838065.1). GTDB lineage: Bacteria > Actinomycetota > Actinomycetes > Mycobacteriales > Mycobacteriaceae > Mycobacterium > Mycobacterium hubeiense. Next base: position 294,561 of record NZ_PIZU01000002.1, read on the forward strand.
CCGCGTATTCGTCAGGCAATCCCGCGCTCGGCGTCGGTCCGGGCAACGTCCCGGTGTTCGTCGACGCCAGCGCCGACGTGAACGCCGCCGCACGCCGCATCGTCGACAGCAAGGCGTTCGACAACTCGGTGCTGTGCACCAACGAATCCGTGCTGATCGCAGAGGATTCCATCGCCGAGAAGTTGCGTGCCGCGCTCACCAGGTCCGGCGCGCACATCCTCGACGACGCCGCCGCACGCCGGCTGCGGGAGTACATGTTCCGCGACGGGCACCTCAACACCGAGGTCGTCGGCCGTGACGCCGCCTGGATCGCAGGCCAGGCCGGGCTGCGCGTTACCCCGAAGACGCGGGTACTGGTCGCGCCGTTCGAACACGTGGTGGCCGAGGAGATGTTGGCCCACGAGAAACTGTCTCCGGTCATCGGCATGACGACGGTGCCCGACGCCGACCGCGGTATTCGAGCCGCTCGGGCAGTAGTGCGCATCGGCGGTGCCGGACACTCTGCGGCGATTCACAGCGAAAACCCGGCGGTGATAACCGATTTTGCCGCACAAGTGCCGGTGCTCAGGGTGTCGGTCAACGTCGGCAACAGCACCGGCAGCTCGGGTCTGGAAACCAACCTGGCACCGTCGATGACCATCGGCACCGGCTTCGTCGGACGCAGTTCCATCGGCGAGAATTTGCAGCCGCAGCACCTGGTGAACTGGGCGCGCATCGCCTACAACAGCGACCCGGCCGTGGCGATGGGCGACTTCGCCGGCATCACACCGTGGCACTCCTCGGCCGGGCCGGTGCCCGCATACCCACGCGCGTCCAACGACGACATCGGTGCCCCCCCCCCCCGCCCACCTATCACACGAACGGCCACCGCACCGACCCTGGCCTTGACGCGCTGCGCGCCGAACTGCGGCAGCTGGTCGTCGAAGAACTCGCACAACTGATCAGGAGGTAGATCCGTGGCCGAACTGCGTTCCTTCATTTTCATCGACCGGCTGCAGCCGCAGACCATGTCGTATCTGGGCACCTGGATCAAAGGCGCTCTGCCGCGGGCGAATATGGCCGCCCAGATCATCGAGGTTGCGCCCGGACTCGATATCGAGGGCATCACCGACGTTGCGCTCAAGCACGCCGAGGTCAAGGCCGGTGTCCTGGTCGTCGAGCGGCAGTTCGGCTATCTGGAGTTCCATGGCGAGACCGGCGCGGTCAAGGCCGCCGCCGACGCCGCGCTCGAAGAACTCGGCCAAGAAGCAGATGCCGCGGTACAGCCGACAATCCTTGCGTCCAAGATCATCTCCAGCGTCGACCACCAGCACGCATTCCTAATCAACCGCAACAAGATCGGGTCCATGGTGCTGAGTGGCGAGTCGCTGTTCGTGCTGGAGGTGGCGCCCGCGTCCTACGCCATCCTGGCCACCAACGAAGCGGAGAAGGCCGCCGACGTCAAGGTCGTCGACTTCCGGATGATTGGCGCCACCGGCCGGGTCTACCTGTCCGGCACCGAGGCCGACGTCCGCCAGGCCGCCGCGGCCGCCGAGGAAGCGCTGGGTACGGCATGATCGACCGGGCCGAATTGCGTTCACTGGTACGCGAAGTGGTGCGGGAGGCGGTGTCCGGGGTGACGCCACCTCCCACACCATCGGCACCGACGGCCGCACCCGCGCCGCCGACACCCGCGCCCACCGGACCGCTGGCCGCCGACGAGAAGACCCGTACCGACACCGTGCGCATCGCCAGCGACGCCGACCTCGACGGATTCGTCCGCAGACTGCTGAAGCTGTTCGAAAACCCCAAGACACGAACGGATTTACGCACCGGCCGGCTGAGATTCCGGTTGGCCGGCGCGTCAGGAGCCAACGGCAGCCACCGCGTCGACAGCGGTGTGGTCACCGAACGCCACATCGCCGACATTGCGACCGACGGCGGCAGCCTCGTGCTCGGCCGCAGGGCTGTGCTCACTCCGCTGGCCCGGGAGAAGGCCCGCGCGCTGGGGATCTCGATTCAGAAGGAGCGCAAGTGATTACCGCCAAAGTCACCGGCAATGTGTGGTCGACCCGCCGCATCGATGGACTGCCCGCCGGCGCCTTCCTCGAAGTCGAGGTGGACAGCTCCGGCACCCGCCTGATCGCGTTCGACGTGCTCGGCAGCGGCTTGGGTGAACATGTCCTCGTCGCCCAGGGCTCGGTTGCGGCGAACTGGTTCACCGGCACGCCGCCACCCGTCGACGCACTCATCATCGGGTCCATCGACACCAACCCCAGCGGCTCGGCGCCGCGCAAGAAATAAGGAGAACACCATGTCCAGCAATGCAATTGGCTTGATCGAGACCAAGGGCTTCGTCGCTGCCTTGGCAGCCGCCGACGCGATGGTCAAAGCCGCCAACGTCACCATCACCGACCGTCAGCAGGTCGGCGATGGCCTGGTCGCGGTGGTGGTCACCGGTGAGGTCGGCGCCGTGAAGGCGGCCACCGAGGCCGGCGCCGAATCCGCCGCGCAGGTCGGCGAGCTGGTCAGCGTCCACGTCATTCCGCGCCCGCACAGCGAACTCGGCGGGCACTTCGCGGTCGCCGCCAAGTAGTAAGTGCCATGACCGCGACCGACACGCGCACTGACATCCGCGTCTACCTGCTCGTGGAGGACTTGCAGCGCCAGTTCGCCGCCTACCTGGGCACCCCGACCAGGGCGCGTGGCTATCCGCCGTACGAGGGTGAGCACGCGCTGATCGTCGAGGTATCCCCGGCGTTGGCGATCGAGCGGGTCATCGACCTCGCGCTGCGAGAGGTACCCGGTATCCAACCCGGAATCCTCTACGTGGAACGGCAATTCGGCGTGCTGGAGATCCACTCGGCCGACCTGGCGGACGTCCGGCGGGCGGGCGAAGCGATTCTGGCCGGCACCGGCAACACGGCTGCCGACCAGCTGCGGCCCCGTGTGCTCTACCACGACATCATCGAAGGCATCACCGATCAGCACGCGGTGATCCTCAACCGCAACCGGCAGGCCTCGATGATCCTGCCCGGACAGTCTCTGTTGGTTTACGAGATGACACCGGCGCTGTTCGCGGCGGTGGCGGCCAACGAGGCAGAGCGCGCCGCACCCGGCCTTACCGTGGTGGACGTGCAGATGATCGGCGCCGCCGGGCGGCTCTACATCGGCGGTGATGCCAAGGACGTCACCGCGGCCAGGGACCGCATCACCGAGGTGCTGGCCGGTATCGAAGGACGTGATCACTGATGGCCAATCACAACGGCGTGATTGCCGACGACATCCATGTCGCCCAGGCCGCGCTGGCGGCCTATGACCTGGCGCCCAATTCGTCGCTGCGACTGCTGAACCTGTCGGAGAACGCGACCTACGCGGTCGAAGACGCCGGCACCGGCGCCCGATCGATCCTGCGGGTGCACCGGCAGAACTACCACCATCGGCACCAGATCGAATCCGAACTGGACTGGCTGGAAGCGCTGAGTTCCGGCAGTGACGTCACGGTACCGACGGTGTTGCCGACGCGCGACGGGCGCCGCGTGGTCACCGTGAATGTCGATGGAACGTTGCGGTACGTCGTGCATTTCAACATGGTGGCCGGTGTCGAACCCGACGAAGGCGCGTTGACCCTGGCCGATTTTGAAACCCTCGGCCGGATTACCGCTGCGCTGCACGAGCATTCGCAGAACTGGCGCCGGCCTTCGGGATTCAGCCGGTTCGCCTGGGACTGGGAGCACTGTCTGGGCGATACCCCAAGGTGGGGGCGCTGGCAGGACGCCCAAGGCGTCGGCACGGCCGAACATGACGTGTTACAGCGGGCGCAGGATCTGCTGTGCCACCGGCTAAAGAGCTACGGCACCGCACCCGACAAGTTCGGCCTCATCCACGCCGACCTGCGGCTGGCCAACCTGCTCGTCGATGGGGCCGCGGCTGACTCGAGAATCACCGTCATCGACTTCGACGACTGCGGATTCGGTTGGTACTTCTACGATTTCGGCACTGCGGTGTCGTTCATCGAAGACGACCCGGCGCTTCCCGAGTGGCAGGAGTCCTGGGTCAGCGGCTATCGCAGCCGACGTGAACTACCCGCCGAGGACGAAGACATGCTGCCGTCGTTCGTGCTGCTGCGTCGATTGATGTTGTTGGCCTGGATGGGAACTCATAGCCACTCCAAGGAATCGGCGACCAAGGCGATCACCTATGCCGAAGGCAGCTGCAGGCTAGCCGAGCGCTATCTCTCCTCCAACGGCCACCGGCTGGCCTGACCGAAGGACCGCACATGTTCACTTCTCTCACCGGCCGCTCCGCTGTCGTCACAGGCGGCAGCAAGGGTATCGGCCGCGGTATCGCCCAGACCTTCGCCGCCGCCGGCGTCGACGTGCTGATCACCGCGCGCAACCAAACCGACCTCGACAAGACCGTCGCAGACTTGGCCGACGCACCCGGCCAGGTGAGCGGACTGTGCGCCGACGTGACCAGCCCGCAAGATTGTCGGTGTGTCATCGATGCCGCGGTCGAGCGGCACGGCGGCCTGGACATCGTCTGCGCGAACGCCGGCATCTTCCCGTCTGGGCGGCTCGAAGAGCTCACACCCGAGGACATCGAGCAGGTGCTGGCAGTGAACTTCAAGGGCACGGTGTTCATCGTGCAGGCGGCGCTGGCGGCGCTGACGGCGAGCGGACACGGCCGCGTCATCGTCACCTCGTCGATCACGGGACCGATCACCGGCTACCCCGGCTGGTCGCATTACGGAGCGAGTAAGGCCGCCCAGCTCGGGTTCCTCCGGACCGCAGCAATGGAGTTGGCGCCCAAGAACATCACCATCAACGCGGTGCTGCCGGGCAACGTCATCACCGAAGGCCTCAACGATTTGGGCCAGGAATACCTGGATCAAATGGCGGCCGCAATACCCGCCCGGCGGCTTGGCACCGTGGCCGACATCGGCAATGCAGCACTGTTCTTCGCCACAGACGAAGCGGCGTACATCACCGGCCAGTCACTTGTGGTGGACGGCGGCCAGATTCTTCCCGAGTCGCATCTAGCCATCGCCGAGCTGTGATCGGGGCTCCCGCTAGAATTGGTATGACCAAATCTTGACCGGGAGGGGCGGGGTGGCTACTCAGAGCGAGGAGTTGCGGCGCCGGATCGTCGCCGAGGTCAATGCCGGCGCGCCCGGCGCGAAGCTAGGCAGCGAACGTGACCTCGCCGAGCGCTACGGCACCAGCCGCTCCAGCCTGCGCCAGGTGCTGGCGGCATTGGAAGAGGCGGGGCTGGTGCACCGGGTCATCGGCAGGTCGGGCGGCATCTTCATCAGCCACGGTCAGGTCGAGCGCAATCTGTCCGACGTCGTCGGCGTGCCGGCGTTCCTCGCCAATCAGGGCTACGTCGCCGGCACCCGCGTGCTGTCGACGAAGATCACCACGCCCGATAGCGTCACCCAGCACGCACTGCGGCTGGGTGCCGATGATTTCGTCGTGGAGATTCACCGCGTCCGGCTGGCCGACGGATCACCCATCTCGCTGGAGAATGCCCAATTTCCCGCCGATATGTTTCCTGGTCTGCTCGAGCAGCAATTGGGCGGTTCGCTGTACGAAATCCTGGAAACCCGATACGGCCTCGTCACCGGTAAGGCCGACGAGCGGATCGAAGCCGTCAACGCCACCACCAACGAAGCCTCCCTGCTGGGCATCAAACCCAAGGCGGCGCTGTTGCTCATCACCCGTGTGACCTATGACCAGGACGGCACACCGTATGAGTTCTCCCGCGATCTGTTCCGCGGCGATCGCACCGCGCTCGCGGTCACTGCGCAGGGCCGCGGGATCACGGCGCATCCGGACGCCAACACTGCGTCGGTCACGCTGCAGCGCCAAGCTGTCTAGTTCTAATCCCCTGCACCGCGAGCGCCCGTGTCAGCTTCGCTGGTAAACGACCTCGCCGCCGACGATCGTCGCCGCCACCATGCCCGCATCAAGCTCCGCCAGCGCATCGGCCGGTGGCATGGCCAGCACACACAGATCGCCCGGCTGGTTCTCGGCGATGGTACGGGGACGGGCGGGTCGAGTCGGGGCGCCGAAGAACAACGTCAATGCCGTTCGCGGGGAGACACATTCGTCGGCGTTGAGCACCGCGCCGGTCGGGGTCTGGCGGTGGACGGCGGCACGCATCGCTGCCCACGGGTCGCCGTCGCCGAACGGCATGTCGGTCGAGAGCGCCACGGGCACTTGGGCTTTCAACAGCGACGCGAGTCGCCACAGGTGCGGTTGGTCGGCGGCCGGCACGTCGGTCAGGTACTGATCGCCACGCTCCGCAACGAAATTCGGCTGGGTCACCACTGTGACTCCGACGTCGACGAGCTCGGCGATGGCGTCATCGGGGACGACGGCGGCGTGTTCGATGCGGTCCTGCGGATGTCCGCCGGCTGCCCGCAGTGCGGCTATGGTGACGACGAGCTGCGCGGCCGTGACGCAGTGCAGCGCAACCGGGCCGCCTGCATCGTGACGCTCGGCGATCCAAGCCGTGAGCTCATCGAGATCGAGGGCGTCGTCGTGCAGGATCCGCTTGCCCGGCGCCAGGAAGTACACCTGCTGGCGCAGGTCGCCGTGCCGATGCGCCTCGACCAGTCGCACCATGTCGGCGACCTCGAGATCCGGTGTGGCATCGGTGATGCCGGTGACCCCGTACTCACAGAGCCGACGGCTCAGGCGGTCGAGGCTGGTGGCGCGACGCTGCAGCGTGTTCGACCAGCTCCGGTCCGCGCTGCGCAGCCGACCGTCGGGGTGATCAGCCAGACCGACTTGCGCCAGTCCCACAGAATTCAGCGTCCACAGGATGCCGCTGCGATGCTGGACACGTACGGGCACCGGCGGTGACACCTCATCCAGCACAGTGCGATCCAGCGGCCCGGCGACGGCTTCGTGATAGCCGACCGCGCGGATCCAGCCGTCGCTACCCACCTCCGCACCGGCCAGCACCCGGGCCAGATCGTCGCGACCGGTCACCTCGGCGGGGCCCACCCGCACCGATTCCAGTGCTGCGGCAGCGGAATACAGGTGGACATGATGGTCATGCAGGCCCGGGATGACGGTGCCGAGCGCGGCGTCGTACACCTCTTCGTGCGAATGCGGCGACAATTCTCGGCCCACTTCGGTAATCCGCTCTTCGAGCCGGATGTCCACCACGGAGCCATCGAGCAAGGTGCCGCGTCGAATCAGCATGACGCCACGAGTCGTTCGGCCACCAAGCGTTCGACGACGGCATTGTCGGCCCCTAGACGTGGTGCAGGAGGTGACGGCGCGGGTGCCGTTGGGACGCAGTGGTTTTGGTCGGCAGGTAGTGCGGCGTAGGTTGCGGCGACGGCGGCCAAGGACATTTCGATGAGCTCGCCACCGCCTCGTGCTATGGACTCGGCCACGGCGAGCGCGGCGTGCAACCCGGTCAACGGGTCGGCGATCGCGTCGCCGCAGAACACCGGACCCGCTCCCACCAGCCCGCCTGCCACTGCGGCGTCGTCTCCGAATGCGACCCAGCCGGCGCGCTCACCGTCGGCGCCATGTCCCGTGATGCGCAACCACACGCGACCCTCGCGCGGCGTGATGTCCGTCGGGCCCAACCTGCGACGAGCAAGCGCTGCCGGTCGCGAGGCTTCAATGACCACATCAGCTGCGGCGAGCAGCTCTTTTAGGGCTGGGCTGCCGAAATCAACTGCGTACGAGAGTTTTCCGCTGTTCATCCAGTCGAAGAAAGTCGGCGATCCGTCGCGGGTGCCGTCGGGGCGGGAGGGACTTTCGACCTTGACGACGGTGGCGCCTGCCCGCGCCATCAGCTGCCCGCACAGCGGCCCCGCCCACATCGATGACAGGTCCGCGACCAGCAGATCAGACAACGGGCGTGACGCGCATCGGCCAAGCGGTTGCACTCGCGGTGCGTCCGCGAGGGTTTCACCAAGCTCCGCGACCGGCAGGCCCAGCAGACGGGCCCGCCCGGTGACGGTCGAGGCGTCATGGGTGGCCACCCACTCCTGCACGGCGGGCCACAGGTCGTCGACGGCGTCGGATTCCAGCAACGCGGGTACCGCGGCGATGTCGTCGGGCCGCGACAACGTCAGCGCGCACCAGCCGTCGCGGCTCGGCATCAGCCGCGTCGCACCGCCCGCCGAGATCCGGCCATTCTGCGTCAGGCCGAGCAGCGCCGCGCGGCCGGTCAGGATCTCCGCGGCGTCGACGGGCACTGAGGTGCGGTCATGGAACTCGTCGGCCACCCGCTGGGCGTGCGAGCGCACCGCCTTCGAAATGGCCAACGAGGTCATCCGTTCATTGTCCTCGGCCACAACTCAGCCCCGCGAGCAGACGCAGAGTCGCACAGATCTGGGCCGCCGAATGCGAGTCTGCGTCTGCTCGGCATCAGAATTGCAGGGCGGTGAATCTCCAGTCCAACACCTGGCGATCCGGGACCGCGTAGACCAGTGACCGCAGTTTCAGCACTCCGCCGCGGCCATCCGGCAGCGGTATCGCGCTTTCGACGTGCAGTTCGCTGTAGAGGGTGTCACCCTCGTGCACCGGCCCGGTGTGGTCGCAGGACTGCCAGCCCAGCACGGTGACGAGGTTGGGCAGCAGTCGAGTGGCCTGCGCCAATGCCAAGCCGATGGTGTGCCCGCCGTACACCAAGCGCTGGCCACCGACACGCGAATCATGATGTGTCGCAGCGATATTCAATGTCAACCGGGCAAGCTCGGGCGCACTGCTGACCACGTCGGCGGTGCTGTACAACACCGCACCGGCGAGGCCGGAATCGAAGTGCGCGCCGGGCACCTTGGCCCGAAACGCCTCAGCATCCCAGTCGGCCGTCGGGTCGGGGTTGGCAACGTCCGCACCGATTTGCGACAGATCGTCGGCATGGCCGGTGTCGCCGGCGCCGTCGGAGAGCGGCAGCATTGCGCAGCGGTAGAAATCCAGCACCAACCGGCCGACGTCGTCGACCGTCGTCATCCTCAGCGCCGCCAATCCTGTCGGCGCCCGGCCTAGCTTCGCCGAGTTCTGGCGCAGCCCAACGACTTCCGTGCGGGTGAACAACGTATCCCCGATGACCGGAAACCGGTGAAAAACCAGCCCGCGATAGAACAGATTGGCCTTCACGCGCTGGGTGACCAACGTCGACTGCCCGATCGCGACGTCGCAGACCAGCGCCGGGTGGGCCACTGGCGCCGTCGACCCGGTGACGGCCCTCGCCAGCTCGGCGTCCAGCGCCAGCCGCAGCCGGTCCCCGATGATCGACTGGTGCACGGCGGCCGCGCCGGGCGTCAACGTCATCGACGGCGCGGTGTCGAAGACCTGGCCGACGTGCAGGTCGTCGAAGTAGGGACCACCCTGAATATGGCCGTACAAAGTCACAGCGGGTCATGTTGTCACCACGTCAGACCGTGTGTCAATATGGCCGTACATTTCGAGTGAGGGTGGCCCGTGCAGCTGAACGAAGAAGAATCGCTACTGGTCGCGACGGTACGCGAATTCATCGACCGCGACGTCAAGCCGACGGTCCGCGAGGTCGAGCACGCCAACCAGTACCCCGAGGCGTGGATCGAGCAGATGAAGCGCATCGGCATCTACGGGCTGGCCATCCCCGAGGAATACGGCGGCTCGCCGGTGTCGATGCCGTGCTACGTCGAGGTCACCCAGGAGCTCTCCCGCGGGTGGATGAGCCTGGCCGGTGCGATGGGCGGGCACACCGTGGTGGCCAAGCTGCTCACGTTGTTCGGTACCGAGGAGCAGAAGCGGCGCTACCTGCCGCCGATGGCCACCGGCGAGGTACGTGCGACGATGGCGCTGACGGAGCCCGGCGGCGGCTCGGATCTGCAGAACATGAAGACGACGGCATTGCCCGCCGGCGACGGCGAGTTGGTGATCAACGGATCCAAAACGTGGATCAGCAATGCCCGCCGCTCCGGGCTGATCGCGTTGCTGTGCAAGACCGATCCGAACGCCACACCACGGCACGCCGGCATCTCGGTGGTGCTCGTCGAGCACGGCGAGGGCCTGACCGTATCGCGGGATCTGCCCAAACTGGGCTACAAGGGCGTCGAGTCTTGCGAGCTGAGTTTCGACGGCTACCGGGTGCCTGCGTCGGCGGTCCTCGGCGGCCAGCCCGGTAAGGGCTTTGCGCAGATGATGAAAGGCCTTGAGACCGGCCGCATTCAGGTGGCGTCGCGAGCACTCGGAGTGGCGACGGCGGCGCTCGAGGACGCGCTGCGCTATGCCCAGGAGCGGGAGAGCTTCGGCCAGCCGATCTGGAAGCACCAATCAGTCGGCAATTACCTGGCCGACATGGCGACCAAACTGACCGCGGCCCGCCAGCTCACCCGCTACGCCGCCGAGCGGTACGACAGCGGCGAGCGCTGCGATATGGAGGCGGGCATGGCCAAGCTGTTCGCCTCCGAAGTGGCGATGGAGATCGCGTTGAATGCGGTGCGGATCCACGGCGGCTACGGCTATTCCACCGAGTACGACGTCGAACGCTACTTCCGCGACGCCCCGCTGATGATCGTCGGCGAAGGCACCAACGAGATCCAACGCAATGTCATCGCCGCGCAGCTGGTCGCCCGGGGAGGCCTCTAGGTGAAGGCCGAGCCGGCATATCAGGTGCTGCGCGAACAATTGCGCAACGAGATCGCCGTGGGCCGCTACCCACAAGGCGTCCGGCTGCCCACGGAATCCGAACTCGTTGCCCGGCATGGTCTTTCGCGGCAAACGGTGCGGCGCGCATTCCAGGATCTGGTCGCCGAGGGGGTGGTGCACCGGGTGCCGGGTCGCGGCACGTACGCCACCGAGACGGGACGACGCTATCTACGCCAGCTCGGGTCGATCGAAGACCTGATGAGCCTGTCCGAGGACACCACCATGGAGGTGTTGACGGGCTTGCACCGGCGGGTGGATGTCGACGCAGCCAGCCGGTTGCGGCTCGACGACGACATCGTGTACTCGGTCGTGTTCCGGCGACTGCACGATGGCATCCCGTTCGTACTGACCATGGTGCACCTGCCCGAGCCGGTGGCCCAGCCCGTGCTGGACTCCCCCGACCTCGACCAGGGCGCGACGGGCACCCACACCGTCATCGGGTTGCTGGAGCCGCACCTGGCTGAGCCGATAAGCGAAGCGGCGCAATCGATTACGGTTGCTCCCGCCGACGCTGCCGTCGCTGATGCGGTGGGCTGCGAACCCGAGCACGCCATGTTGCGGGTGGACCGACTGTATTCGGATGCGTCGGGTCGGCCCGTCGAGCTGTCGGTGAGCTATTTCCTGCCCGAGCAGTACACCTATCGGGTGACGCTGCGCCGCTCCAGCTGACCGCGATTTCGGCGTAGTTGGTTGCGCTGAGCGCAACCAACTACACCGAAGTCACTCGATGGCGTCGATCAGGCCCCAGCTCAGCGCGGTTTCGGCATCGATGCGACGGCCGGACAGCACCAGATACGCGGTGCGCCAGCGCCCGATGCGCCGGGTGATGCTGACGGTGCCACCGGCCCCGGGCACCAGGCCAAGGCTCAGTTCGGGCAGTCCGAACACTGCGTCCGGATGCGACTGCACCCAACCGCAATAGGCGGCCATCTCGAGTCCGCTGCCCAACACCTGGCCGTGCACTTCGGCACGACAACGACGGCCCAGCCGCGCAGTGATCTCGTCGAGCACCAGCGCCGGGCTGTGCCGGGTGCGGGCCAGATGCGCGCTGGCCGGGTCAGCGAACGTGCCGAACTCGGCGAGGTCTCCCCCGCTGCAGAACGACGGGCCATTGCCCGACAACACCATTTCGGTGACCGACGGGTCGAGCCGCGCGACCTCCAAAGCTTCGAGCAGCGCGGCGCGGGCGTCGGTGGAAAACGCGTTGTGCCGCTGCGGCCGGTTGAACCTCACATGCAACGTGTCGCCGTCCCGTGACGCCACCACCGGGTCCGGGATCGCGGGCATCCTCGCCGGACCGCGTTCGGCGAGCCAACGCGCGAACTCCGGCCCCGACTGCAATGTCGAGTACGCCAGCGACTCGGTGATCACCCCCGCCCGCGTCGGCCCGTCCGGATCGATCGAACGCAGGACGTCGTCGCACACCGCCGCCGTTTGCGGCCACCGTTCACAGCGTGCCCGCAGTTCGACGAGCGCCTCGGGCACGGACGCGACCGTTACAGCGCGGCGATCGGCGGACCCAGCCTCGGTCAGCGTGAAAGTTACCTCTTCAGAAGCGCTTTCGACGCCGACGACGATGCTGCCCGCTAGCTCGACTGTGCTCACGAATATTTGGCGATGAGTTCGTGTTTGTACAGCTTGCCGGTATCGGTGCGGGGCAGCTGTTGCTCGAACGAGATCGACCGCGGACATTTGTAGTGCGCCAACCGATCCCGCAGCCAACCCAGCAATTCGTCGGCGAACTCGTTGGTCGCGTCGGCCGGATCGACCGTCTGCACGACGCCCTTGACACTTTGGCCCATCTCGTCGTCGGGAATCCCGAACACCGCCGCATCCAACACCTTCGGATGGGTGATGAGCATGTTCTCGGCTTCCTGCGGGTAGATGTTCACCCCGCCCGAGATGATCATGTGGTGGCGGCGGTCGGTCAAATACAGGTAACCCTCTTCGTCGAGGTAGCCGATATCACCGACGGTCGTCCAGCCGTGCCGGTCGCGTGACTTCGCCGTCTTCTCAGGGTCGTTGAGGTACTCGAAGGTGTGTCCGCCCTCGAAGTAGATCTCGCCTGCTTGACCCGGCGGCAACTCGTTGCCGTCCTCGTCGAGGATGTGGACCGCACCGGTCATCGGCTTACCTACCGAACCCGGATGTGCCAGCCACTCTTCGGCGCTGATGAGCGTCGACCCGTGCGCCTCGGACGAGGCGTAGTATTCGTCGACGATCGGGCCCCACCAGTCGATCATCTGTTTCTTGATCTCGACCGGGCACGGCGCGGCGGCGTGGATCACCCGTTTCAGGCTGGACACGTCGTACGAATCACGCACAGAATGCGGCAGTTTCAGCATTCGGGTGAACATCGCGGGCACGAACTGCCCGTGGGTGACGCGGTACTTCTGAATGGCGTCAAGACAGCCTTCGGCGTCGAACTTCTCCATCACGACGGTCGGGATGCCCGCCGCCTGCACGCTCATCGACCACACCGACGGCGCGGTGTGATAGAGCGGCGCTGGGCTCAGGTAGATCGATTCCGAGTCCATCCAGACGCTCACCAGCATGGACATCAGGCCGGGAGCTTCGGACGGCGGCACATGCGGCAGTTCACGTTTGATGCCCTTGGGCCGCCCGGTGGTGCCCGACGAGTACTGCAGCAGATCGCCTTCGATCTCGTCGTCGATGGGGGTATCCGGTTGATCGGCAACGCATTCCGGGTAGCGCAGCCAGCCGTCGAGGTCATCATCGGCGATCATCAGCAGAGAGGGCAATCCGTTGGGCAGCTCGGCCTCGAGACCTTCGCAGGTCTTGCGCAGCGCTGCCGAGCCGATGATCGCCGAGGCCCCGCTGTTGTCGATGATGTAGGCGGCTTCGGCCGCGGTCAGATGCGTGTTGATCGGCACGTAGTACAGGCCGGCCCGCCGCGCCGCCCACATGATCGCGTGCATGTGCTCGTTGTTCTCCATGAGAATCGCGACCACGTCGCCTTCATGCAGACCGTGTTGGCGGAAGAAGTGGGCCAGCCGATTGGCCCGCGCCTCGAGGTCGTCGAAGGTGATGACCGCGCCCGACGGGTACAGGATGATGGCCGGTTTGCCGCTGCCGAGGTGTTCGCGAATCTGCATGCGCAGAACTTTACGACGACCAAACTTGACGGGTGTCAAGAGGTCGGCCCGACATAGCCTGTTGTTGCAATTTGCTAGCATGTTGCAACATGCGGACGATCTACCTCCGGAACGTGCCCGACGACGTCGTCGAGCGGTTGCAGCGCCTGGCCGAACGTGACCGCATGTCGCTGAACGCGGTCGCGATCCGCGAACTGGCCGCAGCCTCTCGGCGCGTGGACAATCCGGAGCTGCTGGCTGCGCTGCCCGACCTCGATATCGACACCCGCACGTTGGTCGCGCAGCTGGATACCGAACGCGCGCAGCGGTGATCGTCGTCGACGCGTCGGCAGCGATCGCCGGGCTGCTCAACGACGGGCCGGCTCGTCGACGGCTCGCAACCGGCGGCATCCATGTGCCTCACCTTGCCGATCCGGAAGTCGCCAGCGGCCTGCGACGGCTCGTCCACGCCGGTGAGATCACCGCGGCAGACAGCTGGCGCGCATTGGACGCCTGGCGTCGGCTCGCACTCACCCGCTATCCGATGGCCGGGCTGCTGTCACGGATCTGGGAGTTGCGCGACAACGTATCGGCCTACGACGCGAGTTATCTCGCGCTCGCCGAGACCCTGGACGGTGAACTGATCACCGCCGATGCCCGCTTGAGTCAGGCGGCCGGAATCCGCTGCCCGGTAACCGTCGTGCCGAGATAACTGAGCCGCGGCTACGCCTCTTCGGCCAGCCGGTGCTTGAGTGCGTCGAACTCGTCCTTGATGCCCGTCGGCAGCTTCTCGCCGACGAACTCGAACCACTCCTCGATCAGCGGCAGCTCCTCGCGCCACTCATCGGCACGCACCGCCAGCGCTGCTTCGACATCGGCGAGGTCGACGTCCAGACCGGACAGGTCGAGATCCTCAGCCGTCGGCACGATGCCGATCGGCGTCGACCGACCCGACGCCCGGCCCTCGATGCGATCGATCGCCCACTTCAGCACGCGGCTGTTCTCGCCGAAGCCCGGCCACAGGAAGCGGCCGTCGTCGCCGCGGCGGAACCAGTTGACGAAGAACACCTTCGGCAGTTTGGACTCGTCGGAGTTCTTGCCGATGTCGATCCAGTGCTGGAAGTAGTCGCCGACGTTGTAGCCGAGGAACGGCAGCATCGCCATCGGATCGCGGCGCACCGTGCCGACCTTGCCCTCGGCCGCGGCGGTCTGCTCGGAACCCATTGTGGCGCCGATGAATACGCCGTGCTGCCAGTCGGTGGCCTGCGTCACCAGCGGCACCGTGGTCTTGCGGCGCGCGCCGAACAGAATCGCCGAGATCGGCACGCCCTGCGGGTCGTCCCACTCCGGGGCCAGCGTCGGGCACTGCGACATCGGCGTGCAGTAGCGCGAATTCGGGTGCGCGGCCTTCTCCTCGGAGTCGGGCGTCCAGTCGCGGCCCTTCCAGTCGATCAGGTGCTGCGGGTCGCCTTCGAGGCCTTCCCACCACACGTCGCCGTCGTCGGTCAGCGCCACGTTGGTGAAGACGGTGTTGCCGGCCTCGATGGTCTTCATCGCATTCGGGTTGGTCTTCCAGTTGGTGCCCGGCGCGACGCCGAAGAAGCCGAACTCCGGATTGACCGCGTACAGTCGGCCGTCCTTGCCGAACCGCATCCACGCGATGTCGTCGCCCAAAGTCTCGGCACGCCAGCCGGGTACGGTCGGCTGGATCATCGCCAGGTTGGTCTTACCGCACGCCGACGGGAACGCCGCCGCAATGTAGTACGCCTTGTTCTCCGGGCTGATCAGCTTGAGGATCAGCATGTGCTCGGCGAGCCAGCCCTCATCGTGGGCCATCGCCGAGGCGATCCGCAGCGAGTAGCACTTCTTGCCCAGCAGCGCGTTGCCGCCGTAGCCCGAGCCGAAGCTCCAGATCTCGCGGGTCTCAGGGAAGTGGCTGATGTACTTGGTGTCGTTGCACGGCCAGGGCACATCCTTTTGACCTGGCTCCAGCGGGGCGCCGACCGAGTGCAGCGCCTTGACGAAGAAGCCGTCGTCGCCGAGCTTGTCCAACGCGGCCTTGCCCATCCGGGTCATGGTGCGCATCGACACGACGACGTACTCGGAGTCGGTGATCTCCACGCCGAGCTTGGGATCCTCGGCACCCAGCGGGCCCATGCAGAACGGCACCACCCACATCGTGCGCCCGCGCATGCAGCCCCGGTACAGGTCGGTCATGATCGAGCGCATCTCGGTCGGGTCCATCCAGTTGTTGGTGGGCCCGGCGTCGATCTCGCGCTCGGAACAGATGAAGGTGCGCGACTCGACGCGCGCGACGTCGGACGGGTCGGACAGCGCAAGGTATGAATTGGGCTTCTTCTCGTCGTTGAGCCGACGGAAGGTGCCGGCCTCAACCAGGTGAGCGGTCAACCGCTCGAACTCTTCCTCCGAACCGTCGGCGAACACCACTCGATCGGGCTGAGTCAGCTCTGCGACCTCTTGGACCCAGGCCAGCAATCCCTGGTGTTTGGTCGGTGCGGTGTCCAGACCCGGAATGGTCGCTGCGGTCATCTGTGTGCCTATCCAATCTTCCTGCGTACGGGTTCCAGCCAGGACGCAGGTCCTCGCGCCGGCATGGCGGTCACGTCCTTAGTACAGAGGTTAACGTGGGTGACATACCCGCGGTTAATCGGAACTATGTCCGATGACTCACAGGAACGATTCAGATTAGCGTTACCCGGGAGTAACCGGAGCAATAGCGCGTCAAGCATCAGTCCGCGCGCGCATCGAACCATTGCCGGACGGCTCCGGCGCCGGGCCGTACAGTTCAGCGCGCACCGCATCGAGCGCTTGCTGCAGCGGCGGCAGCCGGCGCTCGGCCACCGCGGCCGCACGCGCCGTCGCCAGCGCATGCTCGCGCAGCTCGGCGTCGATCTCGGCGATCCGCTCGGCCGCGGTCGCGCTCTCCCGTTCGTCCAGCGCGGCCAGTTCCGAGGTCAACGAGGCTTCGGCGGCCAGCACGCGGGTGGCGACGAGCTGCTCGGTTGACGATCGCAGGGTGGTGGTGACGTCGGTGACCCACCGGTCGAGCACGGCGCGATCGTGCAGGAGTCCACGGATGCCGACGACCCACACCGTGAGCACCAGCCCCACGACACCGCCGGCCACCAGTCCCGCAATGGTCAACCCCGGCGCGACGCCAGCGAACAGCCGGCTCACCGCCAGCGCCACACCGAGCCCGAAGCCGGCGCCCAGCACCATCATCAGCCGGGTTTCCAGACGTCGCGATTTCAGCGGCGGCGCGGGGATTTCCGGGCGCTGGACGGCCGACGTGGCAGCGGGTGCGGTCAGGCCGAGCTCGCGTGCGACATCGCCGAGATGCTTGGTGATGCCTTCGTCGACTTCGGCGACCACCTCGTCGGCGCGGCTGCGCACATACTTCTCGAACCGGCCGATGCGGCGCCTGCTGAGACCCGAGACGTCCTCTTGCAGTTCCGAACGCACCGACGTACACCGGTTGCGGGCGAAATACGACAGCTGAACCCGCGCCTGCTGGATCTGGCTGCGCAGAGCGATGGTGCGCTCGGATTTCGACAGCCGACGGCCGCGCAGGATGTCGTCGCGGCGTTTGCGCAGTGCGGTGACGCGGGCCTCCCGATCGGCGCCGGAGCCATCGGCCCGATATCGTGCCATCACTGTCTCCAGCCGGGTTTCCCAGGCGCGCAGGCGGTTTCGGCGCTTGGTATCAGGGTCATTCAATCGCGCCGACAGCAGCTCGACCAGTTCGTCGAGCTGTGGTTTGCCCGCTTCGGGGGCGGCGGCCACCCCCACCCACGGCATGTGCGCGTACCGAGGCGCCCGCTCGGCGAGGATGGCCTGGTCGGCGGCCAGCACATCGCGCCAGCCGCGGTGGGTGTCGATCTTGGCGACTGCACCGATCACTAAGTCGGTGTGGTTGGCGGCCAGATCGACCAGCGCACAATCGGATTCGGTCACCGGCGCGATCGCCGACAACACGAACACCACCGCGGCGGGGGCATCGGCCGGGCCGAGTTCTTCGGATTCGACGAAGGTGTGCTCGGGCATCCGCTCGCGCAGCGCCGCAATGAGACTCGTCGTACCCGCCAGCCACGGCCCGGTCACCAGCACCACGTCGCGGCTTTCGATTCCCGGCGAACGCAGCCCCGGATCGACCGCCGCCACCACGGCATCCGCCGCCGCGACAGGATCGTCTGTCACAGCACCCTCCCCACCAGCCGCAGCGAGCCACGCGCGATGTCGGCCCCGCACGTGCGGTGCAGCGCATCCACCGGACCGCGGCTGTAACGCCGCCAGTGCACCGCCCTGCGCAGATGCGCTGCCGGCCCGTCGCCGCGATCGACATCGAGCCCGGCCGCCTCCACGACGTCGACGGCCGCGGCCATCACCGCGACAACGGCGTCATCGGAAGCGAGGAACTCCGCGACGCGCTCGGAATGCACTGCCAGCGCCTGCAATTCGGCGACGGCCGAGCGCACCCGCCGATACCGTGCCGGCGCCGCGACGATATGTACCGCCGCAACGACGTCATCGACACCACTGACCTTCCGCAGCACCGCGGGTAGCGCCTCAGGCGCGACGCCCCGGCCCAGCGCCGCGACCGCGGTGGCGATGCCGAACCGATCCAAGCGCTCCAACAGGCGCGCCCGCACCTCGCGTGGCAACCGATGCGGGCACTGCACGAACGCATCGGTGGAACTCAGATCGGCGGGCTCGGCCGACAGCGCCCGCAACGCCGCGACCGCCTCGTCGTCAAGCGTCACATCCGCTAGCAACGCCGCCATCGGCACCGTCGGCACCCCGGTCAGCGCGCGGCACTGCGCGGCCCGTTCACCGGCCATGCCACCCAGCAGGTCGGCCTTGTTCAGCACCATCAGCGTCGAATCGCCCGCCGCCGAGTCTTCGGGTTTGACCGCCTCGGCCACCACGAGCACCGCCACGTCGGCCGCCTCGCCGTCGGTCACCACGACGCCCGCGCTCGAAAGCGCCCGAGCGACCGTCCCGGCGCCCACCCCGGCTCGGCCCCGCACAGCAACACTCAACGGACAACCGAGACGCCGGATGATTGGCGTCAACCGCGGTTCGCGAGTCCTCTCAGCGAACCGAATCAGCGCGTCGGCGAAAATCTGGCGGCCTTCCTGCTAGCACACCGGACAGCTGCCCGGCGGGTACGGCAAATGCTCCCACCTCCGCGGCACCGCCGCGAGCAGTTGTTTTGTACCTGCCGAAGGCAACTGTTGGGTATCAATCTCTACCACGATGCGGGCACACCGGCGTTGATGAGCGACCATGGACGAATGCATGCGCGCGACGTACCCGCCGCCACGCATCAGCATCGCCGCGTCACCAGCTTCCGTTCCCGGCGGTCCTCTCTGTCCGGCGGCCAGCAAGCAACCTGGGAGCGACGCTGGCCGGAGCTGGGCATGGCGGCCCGCGACGACGCCGGTAACCCCAACCGCCTCGACACCGTCACCTGGTTCGGCCGCGAGGCACCGGTGGTGCTCGAGATCGGCTGCGGCGCCGGCACCTCGACCCTGGCCATGGCGCAGGCCGAACCGCATCTCGATGTGGTCGCCGTGGAGGTCTACAAACGCGGGCTCGCGCAGCTGCTCAGCGCCATCGACCGCGAAGGCGTCACCAACATCCGGCTGATCCGCGGCGACGGCGTCGACGTGCTCGAGCACATGTTCGGCCCGGCGTCGCTGACCGGCGTGCGGGTGTTCTTCCCCGACCCGTGGCCGAAGGCCCGCCACCACAAGCGGCGGCTGCTGCAACCGGCCACCGTCGCGCTGATCGCCGACCGGCTCCGCCCCGGCGGCATCCTGCACGCAGCCACCGACCACGCCGGCTACGCCGAACAGATCGCCGAAGTCGGCGACGCCGAACCCCGGCTGCAGCGGGTCACCGCCACCACCGCAGCCCTGCCGATCTCGGTGCAGCGCCCGGTCACCAAATACGAGAACAAGGCGCAGACCGCGGGCAGCGAGGTCGCCGAACTGGTCTGGGAGAAGCGGCGATGAGCGTGACGGAAGACATCCCCGACACGGGCGAGCAGATGGGGGCCGCCCCGACCCCACCCGAGCCCACCCCGTCCGGAGGGCAGGAGCGAAGCGACTCGGGAATCGGTATCGGCGTGCAGCGGGTGCTGCTGGTGTGGGACGCGCCCAACCTGGACATGGGCCTCGGCTCGATCCTGGGCGGGCGACCGACTGCCGCGCACCGGCCCCGCTTCGATGCGCTGGGCCGCTGGCTGCTGGCCCGCACCGCCGAGCTCGCCGCGAACAGACCTGATGTCTCACTGGAGCCGGAAGCCACCGTCTTCACCAACATCGCCCCAGGTAGCGCCGATGTGGTTAGGCCGTGGGTGGAGGCATTGCGTAACGTGGGGTTCGCGGTTTTCGCCAAGCCGAAGATCGATGACGACAGCGACGTCGACAGCGACATGCTCAACCACATCGCGCTGCGCCGCAGCGAGGGTCTGGCCAGCGTGCTGGTGGCCTCCGCCGACGGGCAGGCGTTCAAGCAGCCGCTGGAAGAGATCGCCCGCGACGGCACTCCCGTTCAGGTGCTCGGATTTCGCGAACATGCAAGTTGGGCGCTAGCGTCGGATACCTTGGAGTTTGTCGACCTGGAGGACATTCCTGGTGTTTTCCGGGAACCGCTACCGCGAATCGGCCTAGATTCGCTGCCCGAGCAAGGGGCTTGGCTGCAGCCATTCCGGCCGCTGTCCTCGCTACTGACCTCGCGAATGTAGACGACAACTGAATTGCGCGGGGTCGCAGAAAGACTAGTAAGGAGCTTACGTGTTCGCCTGGTGGGGTCGAACGGTGTACCGATACCGATACATCGTGATCGGCGTCATGGTCGCCCTGTGCCTGGGTGGCGGCATCTTCGGGATGAGCCTGGGCAAGCACGTCACACAGAGCGGCTTCTATGACGACGGCAGTGAATCGGTGCACGCTTCGCTGGTTGCCGACGAGGCGTACGGCCGTGATACGTCGGGTCACATCATTGCGCTTTACACCGCGCCCGAGGGCAAGACCGTCGACGATCCAGCTTTCACGAAGAAAATTCTGGACAATTTGGCGCAGCTTGAACGTGACCACCCCGACGAAATTCTGCGGTCGATCGGTTATTTCAAGAGCCCCGAAATCCTCAAGAACATGGCGGACGGGGACAAACAACACGCGTTTATGTCCGTCCAGCTCAAGGGCGACAACGACGACGCGATCCTGAACAACTACAAGTTGGTCAAAGACGATCTGCTCAAGATCCGCGACGACGGCGTCGACGTGAAACTTGCCGGTCTGCAGCCGCTGGCCGCCGAATTGACCGGCACCATCGGCGAAGACCAACGGCGCGGCGAACTGCTCGGCGTGCCGCTTGTCATGGTCGTGCTGTTCTTCGTGTTCGGCGGCGTGGTCGCGGCCAGCTTGCCGATGATCGTCGGCGGCCTGACCATCGCCGGCTCGCTGGGCGTCATGCGGCTCGTCGCCGAATTCGCGCCCGTGCACTTCTTCGCCCAGCCCGTGGTGACCCTCGTCGGGCTCGGTATCGCGATCGACTTCGGTCTCTACATCGTGAGCCGGTTCCGAGAAGAAATCGCCGAGGGTTATGACACCGAGGCCGCCGTGCGGCGGACGATGATGACGTCGGGCCGCACCGTGACGTTCTCCGCGGTGATCATCGTCGCGTCCGCGTTGCCGCTGCTGCTGTTCCCGCAGGGCTTCCTGAAGTCCATCACCTACGCGATCATCGTCACGGTCATGCTGTCGGCGATCCTGTCGATCACGGTGCTGGCCGGCGCGCTGGCCATCCTCGGACCCAACGTCGACGCCTTCGGGGTGCGCACCCTGCTGCGGGTGCCGTTCCTGCGCAACTGGCCGCTGTCGCGCCGCATCATCGAGTGGTTCGCCGAGAAGACGCAGAAGACCAAGACCCGCGAAGAGGTCGAGCAGGGCTTCTGGGGCAAGCTCGTCAACCGAGTGATGAAGCGGCCCATCGCATTTGCCGCGCCGATCACCATCATCCTGATTCTGATGATCATCCCGCTGGGCCAGCTGTCGCTCGGTGGTATCAGCGAAAAGTATTTGCCCCCAGACAATTCCGTGCGCCAGGCGCAGGAGGAATTCGACAGGACCTTCCCCGGTTTCCGCACCGAACCGCTGACCATCGTGATGGAAAGCGACAACGACGAACCCATCACCGATCAACAGATCGCCGATATACGGGCCAAGGCGATGACAGTGTCAGGCTTCATCCAACCCGAAGACGACCCGTCGAAGATGTGGCAGGAACGCCCGTATCTCGATGGCGCGTCCAAGGACCCGTCGGTTCGGGTGATCCAGAACGGTCTGGAGAACCGCAACGACGCCGCGGAGAAGATCGACGAGCTGCGAGCGCTGACACCGCCACGCGGCATTACCGTGTCCGTCGGCGGTACGCCCGCACTGGAGCAGGACAGCATCCACAGCCTGTTCTCGCAGCTGCCGTTGATGGTGACCGTGCTGATCGTCACCACGACCATCCTGATGTTCCTGGCATTCGGCTCGGTGGTGCTGCCGATCAAGGCCGCCGTGATGAGCGCGCTCACGTTGGGTTCGACGATGGGTGTGCTCACGTGGATGTTCGTCGACGGCCACGGCGCCGGCTTGATGAACTACACCCCGCAGCCGCTGATGGCGCCGATGATCGGCATGATCATCGCGATCATCTGGGGTCTGTCCACGGACTACGAGGTGTTCCTGGTGTCCCGCATGGTCGAGGCCCGCGAGCGCGGTATGTCCACCGCCGAGGCCATCCGGATCGGCACCGCCACGACGGGTCGGTTGATCACCGGCGCCGCGCTGATCCTGGCGGTGGTGGCCGGTGCGTTCGCGTTCTCCGACCTGGTGATGATGAAGTACCTGGCGTTCGGCCTGCTGATCGCACTGCTGTTGGACGCCACCGTGATCCGGATGTTCCTGGTACCGGCCATCATGAAGCTGCTCGGCGACGACTGCTGGTGGGCGCCGCGCTGGATGAAGCGCATCCAGGAGCGCTTGGGGCTCGGCGAAACCGAATTGCCCGACGAGCGCAAGCGTCCCACCGCAAGCGAGCCCGACGAGGCCCTCGTCGGTGCCGGTGCGCCGGTGCCGCCTTCGCCTACGCGCCCGCGTCCGCCGCACGATCCGACGCATCCCGGCGTTGAGGGCGCTTCGCGTCCTGGCCCGGTTCGGATCGCGCCCCGGGCGAGTGGTCCGTCGGGGGCCGGTACGACGCGCATCCCGTCACCGCAGAACCCTCGGCCTGAACCGCCCACCACGCGGCTGTCCATGGCCAAGAACGCGGTGCGCAACGTGGTGAACAACGCGACGACGGCCATCCCCACGCACCGCCCCCCACGTCCGTCGGCTCCACCGCCGCCGCCACGCGAGGAACGCGAGATCGAGTCGTGGTTGGGCGAATTGCGCGGCGCCCCTTCGGGTTCCAAGCCGCCGTCGGCCGACCCGACGCGGGCGATGCCCGAAGCGCAGAGGCCGCGCCCGCCGCGTGGAGGCCGGCCGCCGCAGGGCAACGAACCCACCACGGCGATTCCGACGCCGGGAACCCCGCCCGAGGGCAACCGGCGGCCTCGCAACGCGGCGCCGGCGGATGCCACCACGGCCATCCCGACGCCGCGCAAGCAGGACCCCGAGTCGACCGAGAAGCTCAACACGCCCGAGGAGAACGAGCGTAAGCGTCGCGGCGGCGGGATGAGCGCCCAGGACTTGCTGCGGCGCGAGGGTCGGCTGTAGCGCGCTACTCCTTCGCCGGCTCTACGTCATCGGCTTCGGCATCGATGATGGCGCCGTCGTCCCCCTCTGCCTCCTGACGGGCCTCCTCGGCCGCCGGGTCCCTGGCCAGCAGCACCCGCACCGCGCTGTTGAGGAACGCCATCGTGGGCACCGCCAGCAGCGCGCCGACGATGCCGGCCAAGACCCCGCCGCCCGCGATGGCCAACACGATCG
The DNA here is from genome assembly GCF_002838065.1 of Mycobacterium hubeiense. Taxonomy (GTDB): domain Bacteria; phylum Actinomycetota; class Actinomycetes; order Mycobacteriales; family Mycobacteriaceae; genus Mycobacterium; species Mycobacterium hubeiense. Next base: position 318,309 of record NZ_PIZU01000002.1, read on the forward strand.
CCAACGGGTGAATCGACACCGCCCGGCCCATCACCAACGGCTGCAGCACGTGTCCCTCCAACTGCTGCACGGCGACGATGAGCCCCAGCGTGATCAGCGCGTAGATGAAGCCCTTGGCGATCAGCGCCACGATGACCGCGAGGAATCCGGTGACCACGGCACCGACCAGCGGGATGAACGCGCCGAGGAACACCAGCGAGGCCAGCGGAAGTGCCAGCGGCACCCCCATGATCGCCAGGCCGGTGCCGATGCCGACCGCGTCGACCAACGCGACCAAAAACGTCGCCCGCACGAAGCCGATCAGCGAGCGGAACCCGGCCCGGCCCGCGTCGCGCACCCGCTCACGCACGTGGTCGGGAAAGATCAGCGTGACGAAGCCGAAGATGTTGCGGCCGCCGTGCAGCAGGAAGATCAGCGTGAACAGCATGAGCAGCGCGCCGGTGACGATCTCGGTGATGGTGCCCGCGGTCGACAACGCGCCGGTGGTCAGCCGCTCCTGATTGTTCTGCAGCGCCTCGATGGCGGCGTCGCCGGCGTTGTCGATCTGCTCACGGCTCAGGTGCAGCGGGCCGCTGATCAACCAGTCGCGGACCCCGTCGATGCTGCGGGTGACCTGTTCGACCAATTCCGGTGTGCCCTCGACGAACTGGCTGATGACAAAGCTCAGGATGCCGCCCACCACCGCGATTCCGGTGAGCAGCACCAGCGCCACCGCGCCGCCGCGGGGAGCGCCTCGCCGGTCCAGGAAGTCGACGGCGGGCAGCAGCAGCGCGGTGAGGATCGTCGCCAGCGCGAACGGCACCACGATCACCTCGAGCCGCTTGATCAGCCACAGCAGGGCGACCAGGGCGGCGAGGATGACCAGCAGCCGCCAGGCCCAGGCCGCGCCTTTGCGCACGAGAGGGGACACCGACTTGTCGTCAATATGTAGGCCCGCTGGCATGCCGGTTAGCGTAACGGCCGGTCATGCCGCTTCGACCGATCCGAGGCGGTTCGCGCGCGCAAACCCGGAATGCGGTTCGCTACGCCTTACCCTGTAGGGCGTGTCCCACGACGCGCCGGCTAGCGCGCGCAGCCGAGAGGCACCCGTCCGCGGCAAGTACTGGTGGCTGCGATGGGTGATCATCGGCGTCGCCGCGATAGTGCTGGCCGTCGAAGTCGGGCTGGTGTGGGACCAGCTTGCCAAGGCGTGGAAGAGCCTGATCTCGGCCAACTGGTGGTGGGTGCTGGCCGCGGTGGTGGCAGCGATGGCGTCGATGCACAGCTTCGCCCAGATCCAGCGCACGCTGCTGGCGTCGGCCGGGGTGGCGGTCAAGCAGTGGCGGTCCGAAGCCGCGTTCTACGCCGGCAACGCGCTCAGTACGACGATGCCGGGCGGCCCGGTGCTCTCGGCCACCTTCATCTACCGCCAGCAGCGCATCTGGGGCGCTTCGCCGGTGGTGGCCTCATGGCAGCTGGTGATGTCGGGGGTGCTGCAGGTGATCGGCCTGGCGCTGCTGGGCCTCGGCGGCGCATTCATGCTGGGCGCCAGCAAAAACCCACTGTCGCTTATCTTTTCGCTCGGCGGCCTGCTGGCCATCGTGCTGTTGGGCCAGGCGGTCGCGACGCGCCCGGAGCTGATCGACGGCATCGGCGCCAAGGTGTTGTCGTGGGTAAACCAGATTCGCGGCAAGCCCACCGACACCGGCCTGGCGAAATGGCGCGAGCTGCTGACCCAGTTGGAGTCGGTCAGCCTGGGCCGCCGCGATCTGTCGGTGGCGTTCAGTTGGTCTCTGTTCAACTGGATCGCCGACGTGGGCGCTCTGCTGTTCGCGTGCTATGCCGCGGGCGGGCATCCGTCGATCGCCGGCGTCACCGTCGCCTACGCCGCCGCCCGCGCCGTCGGCTCCATCCCGCTGATGCCCGGCGGGCTGCTCGTCGTCGAGGCGGTGCTGGTGCCGGGCCTGGTGTCCAGCGGGATGACGCTGGCGTCGTCGATCTCCGCGATGCTGATCTACCGGCTGGTCAGCTGGATCTTCATCGCGGCCATCGGCTGGGTGGTGTTCTTCTTCATGTTCCGCACCGAGAAGGACATCGACCCCGACGCGGCGTTGGCCGACGGTGAGGTGGCGGTCGAGGGCCCACCGCAGTTCAGCCCCGATCCCGAGGCGCGACACGAACCCGACCCATAGGAGCGGCGTATGCGGTACCTCAAGACTGCGGTGGCCCTTGGTGCCGCACTGGCGCTGACGGCGTGCGGCGGCGACGAGCCTCCCCCGGACGCAAGCCCGGCCACGACCACCACACCCGCGGTGCCCACACCCGTCATCGGTTCGGTGCTGGCCGCGCCGATTCCGGTGCAGGCCACCGACGGGCGCACCCACCTGGCGTACGAGCTGACACTGACCAACATGCACCCCGACATCGCGACGTTGACGTCGGTGAGCGCGGTGGCCGGCGACCGCAAGCTGCTCACGCTGGCCGGGGACAGCCTGAGGTTCTGGACCCGGACCGTCGGCAACCCGGGCACTCCCGCCAATGTCATCGGGCCCGGACAGACCGCGGTCGTGTGGCTCGATGTCGTCGTCAACGACCCGTCTCAGGTGCCCGACGAGATCATCCACGAGGTCGGCGTCGACGTGGCCAGGCCGACGCCGCCGCTGGTGCCGCCACGGCTGACGGAGCGGATCGCCGAGGTCGATGTGCAGACCCGCGAGCCGGCATCCATCGCGCCGCCGCTGAACGGTGAGGACTGGGTGAACGCCAACGGCTGCTGCGGCATGTCGGCGCATCGGATGGCGGTCAATCCGATCAACGGAAAGCTCTGGGCGGCTGAACGATTCGCGATCGACTATGTGCAGCTCGGGCCTGGAGGGCGGCTGTTCTCCGGGGACAAGTCGAAGGTGGAGAGCTATCCGTACTTCGGCGCCGACATCCACGCGGTGGCCGACGGTCCGGTAGTCGCCGTTGTCGACGGCTTGCCCGAACAGACCCCCGGCGTCAGCCCGACCGGTCTGACGCTCGATCAGTACGGCGGCAACCACGTCGTGCAGGACATCGGTGACGGCAATTACGCCTTCTACGCACATCTGAAGCCGGGCAGCCTGAAGGTGAAGGAGGGCGACGAGCTGACCACCGGTCAAGTGATCGCCGCGCTGGGCAATTCGGGCAACTCCGACGCCCCGCATCTGCACTTCCATCTGATGGACGGGCCGGATCCGTTGGCGGCCAACGGATTACCATTCGTCATCAAATCGTTCCGGCTGGACTCCCGGCTGGCGTCCGATGACGGCGTCGAAGCACTGCTGAACGGCAGACCCGCCGCACTGCAGCCCGGCTTCGCGGCCCGCGACCAGTCGGAGGTGAGCCCGCTGGAGCTCGATGTGATGACGTATGCGACGCAGTAGCTTTGCGCTGCTGGCCGACCTCGCGTGTGTGGTGCTGTTCTGCACCATCGGCCGGCGCAGCCACGCCGAGGGGCTTTCGATCGCGGGCATCGCCCAAACCGCGTGGCCCTTTCTGGCCGGAACGGCGGTCGGCTGGCTGCTGTCAGTTGGCTGGCGTCGCCCGCTGGCGCTGATGCCGACCGGTGTGGTGGTCTGGGTGTGCACCGTCGCGGTCGGAATGGTGCTGCGCGCGTTGACGTCTCAAGGCGTCTCGCCGAGTTTCGTGGTGGTGGCGTCGCTGGTGACGAGCGTGCTGCTGCTGGGCTGGCGGGGCGCAGCGATGTTCGCTTCCGCGAGGCTGTAGTTATCGAGAAGAAGTTCGAGAGCCGACCACGATAACGACAGTCTCGCGGTGGGTCTGGCGTCAGGTCGCCACCGTCAACGTCGCGCGCAGGCCGCCCAACGGCCCGTCGGACAATTCGATGCTGCCGCCGTGCAGCGCGGCCTGCTGCGCCACCAACGCCAAGCCCAGCCCGGAGCCGCCCGGCGCCGCGGTACTGCCGCGGCGGAACCGGCCCAGCACCTCTTGATGTTCCTCGGCCGGCAGCCCGCGGCCGTTGTCGTCGACGACGATGGTCAGCACACCGTCCTTGCGATGCGCGGCCAACACCACCCTGCTTGCCTGCCCGTGTGTGATCGCGTTGCGCACCAAGTTGTCCACCGCGAGCCGCAGCCCACCCGGCCAACCCCAGACGCTGCCGATGTCGTCGTCGACGTCCACATCGATCTGGACGTCGACGCCGCCGCGCATGTTCTCGCGGGCCACCCGGTCGAGCAGGTCGGTCACGTCGATCAGCTCGCGGTCCTCGTCTTGGGCCAACTGCCCCGACGCCAGCTGGCCCAGCGCGGTGATGATCGCCTCCACCCGCCGTTGCGCGCGCGACAGGTCCGCCACTACTTCGGCGCGCTCCTCGGCCGGCAGATCGTGGATGCGCAGCGTGTCCAGATCGGCACGCATCGCGGTCAGCGGAGTGCGTAGCTTCCCTTGTCTTTCGGGGACGCCTCGTAGG
>NZ_PIZU01000020.1 GCF_002838065.1 Mycobacterium hubeiense
CGAACAACACATCATTTATTTATGAGACACACCACTAGGTGGTGATCGTGGCGTCCTGGTCGATGGCCTTGAAGACGTCGGCCAGCATCTGATAGTCGCGGTCGAGCGCATCGCCGTTGAGCTGCAGCCCGTAAAGCCCTGTGGGGGAATCGATCACCACGGTCTTCTGGATGATCGCCCGAGGCTTACCGTCTTTGAGGTAGGTGCCGCCGACCTGCACGGCGTCGAACCCGGCGACGGTGCTCGTCGACACGTTGCCGTTGATCCGGAACCCCGGCAGATTCTTCAGCGCGTTGGGTGCGTACTCCAGGATTTTGGAGGGGTCGAAGTCGCCGATGAGCTTGGACATGATCGCCACCACCGACGGTGAATCCGGCGGCGGCGTCGCGGCATTGACGATTGCCGCGTAGGCCCGTGGCGGTGTGGCCCGCCCCGCGTCGGCCCAGCCCGGCGGGGTGGGCAGCGTCAGCACGGGAGCGCCCGGATCGCCGCGGTGCACCGGCGCCTCGACGAGGCGGTTGTCGCGGATGTAGTCGGCGATGGTGTAGGCGCGGCCACCCGGCAGCCGCGGCGGGGGTGAGGCCGTCGTCGTCGTTGGTGTGGTGGTGGGCGTCGCGATTGGTTCCGAGGGTTCGGACCCTCCGCTGTTCACCAGGACGAGGGTGACCACCAGCGCGAGGACGGCCGCGGCGGCACCGGCGATGATGAAGATGCGGCGGTTGTCGCCCGGCGGTTTCGGGGGCTGCGCGCGGATGCCATGGTCGACGGGCGGACGGCTCGGCGGCGCCCACGACGGGCCGAAACCCGTTGGGGCGCCGTGATGAACGGGCGGCACGCCGGTCGGCACGCGCAGCGGTTCGGTGTCCGCGGCGGGAGCGACTTCCGGGGGAGGCGGCACAGGCGCAGCCGGAGCAGGTGGCGGGGGCGCCGGCGGGGGAGGCGGCGGCGGGGGTGCGGGCTCGGCCGGTGCCATCGCCGGCGCGTCGGCGAGCGCCATCGCGAACTCGTGGCAGGTGTTGAACCGGTCTTCGGGGTTCTTGGCCAGCGCCTTCAACATCACCGGATCGAACACCCGCAGTTCGGGATTGATGGACGCCAGCTGCGGCGGCGGGCTGTTGAGGTGATGGCTGATGACGACCGCGGGGTTGCTGTGGGAGAACGGGCGAACACCGGTGAACAATCGAAAAGCGGTGGCGGCCAACGAATACTGGTCGGCGCGGCCGTCGAGCTGTTTGCCCATCAGCTGTTCGGGCGAGGCGTAGGACATCGAGCCGACGGTGATGTTGGCGGCGGTCAAATCGCTGACATCGTCGGCGTGTCGCGCGATGCCGAAGTCCGCCAAGAGGATTCGCCGCTTCCCGTGATCGGGGTTGGCGATCAGGATGTTGCCCGGCTTGACGTCGCGGTGCAGCAGCTGTTTTTGATGTGCGTAGTCGAGCGCCTCGGCGACGGCGGCCACGATCTCGATGACGTCGTCGGGAGGCATGCCGTTGGGATACTTTTCCGCCAGCAGCTGGGCGGCGTCGGGGCCGTCGACGTAATCCATCGAGATCCACAGCCGGCCCTCGAACTCGCCGCGGTCGTGCACCCCGACGATGTGCGGGTTCCACAACGTGGCGGCCAGGTCGGCCTCCCGGCTGAAGCGCTGCCGGAACTCGTCGTCGGAGCTGTAGGACGCGGGCAGCACCTTCAGGGCGTCCTCGCGGGGCAGCCTCGGATGCTTGGCGAGGTACACCTCACCCATTCCGCCGGAGCCCACCAGTCGGACGATGGTGTACCCCGCGAAGACTTCCCCGCTAGCCAACGGCATGGCCGCAGACTACCGGCAGCGGCGTCAGTTCGAGCACGTGCCGACCAGGTAGGCCCGGGTAGCACTGCCTGCACTCGACAGCCGTCGTAGCGTGGAGTGGTGACCCAACCTCATGATCTGCCCCGGACCGTGGGCGAGCTCAAAGCCTCCGGTCATCGCGAGCGGGGCGTCAAACAGGAAATTCGGGAGAACTTGCTGGCCGCGTTGGCGGAGGGCCGCGACGTGTGGCCGGGCATCCTCGGGTTCGAGGACACCGTCATCCCGCAGCTGGAACGGGCGCTGATCGCCGGGCACGACGTGGTGCTGCTCGGTGAGCGCGGCCAGGGCAAGACGCGGCTGCTGCGCGCGCTGACCGGCCTGCTCGACGAGTGGACGCCGGTGATCGCCGGCTCCGAACTGGGCGAGCACCCATACACGCCGATCACCCCGGAGTCGATGCGCCGCGCCGCCGAGCTGGGCGACGACCTGCCGGTGGCCTGGCGGCACCGCAGCGAGCGCTACACCGAGAAGCTGGCCACGCCCGACACCAGCGTGGCCGATCTGGTCGGCGACATCGACCCCGTCAAGGTCGCCGAGGGCCGCAGCCTGGGCGACCCGGAAACCATCGCCTACGGCCTGATCCCGCGGGCGCATCGCGGCATCGTCGCGGTCAACGAGCTGCCCGATCTCGCCGAGCGCATCCAGGTGTCGATGCTCAACGTGATGGAGGAGCGCGACATTCAGGTGCGTGGTTACACGCTGCGGCTGCCGCTCGACGTCGTCGTCGTCGCCAGCGCCAACCCCGAGGACTACACCAACCGCGGGCGCATCATCACCCCGCTCAAGGACCGCTTCGGCGCCGAGATCCGCACGCACTACCCGCTGCAGCTCGACGCCGAGGTGGGGGTCATCACGCAGGAGGCCCACTTGGCGGCCGAGGTGCCCGAGTATCTGTTGCAGGTGCTGGCCCGGTTCGCGCGCTATCTGCGCGAGTCGAATTCGATCGACCAGCGTTCGGGCGTGTCGGCGCGGTTCGGCATCGCGGCGGCCGAGACGGTCGCGGCCGCGGCGCGGCACCGCGCGGCCGTGCTGGGCGAACAGGAGGCGGTGGCCCGCGTCGTCGACCTGGAGACCGTGATCGACGTGCTGCGCGGCAAGCTGGAATTCGAGACCGGCGAGGAGGGCCGCGAACAGGCGGTGCTCGAGCATCTGCTGCGGCGCGCGACGGCCGACACCGCGCAGCGGCTGCTCGGCGGCATCGACGTGGCGCCGATCGTCACCGCGGTGGAGAACGGTTCACCGGTGACGACGGGCGAGCGGGTGTCGGCCCGTGAGGTGCTGGCCGCGCTGCCGGAGGTGCCCGCGGTCGCCGAGATCCAGCGCAGGCTGGGCGCGCAGACCGACGGCCAACGCGCCGCCGCGATCGAATTGGCCTTGGAGGCACTGTATTTGGCCAAGCGGATCGACAAGGTGTCGGGAGAAGGCGAAACGGTCTATGGCTAAACACCGCCACGGGCGGTCGGCTCGGTATTCGGCGTACACCGGCGGGCCCGACCCGCTGGCGCCGCCGGTCGACCTGCGCGAGGCGTTGGAGCAGATCGGCCAGGACGTGATGGAGGGGTCGTCGCCCAGGCGGGCCCTGTCCGAGCTGATGCGACGCGGCACCCAGAACATGCGGGGCGCCGACCGGCTGGCCGCCGAGGTGAATCGGCGACGACGGGAACTGTTGAGCCGCAACAATCTCGACGGCACGCTGCAGGAGATTAAGAAGCTGCTCGACGAGGCGGTGCTGGCCGAACGCAAGGAGCTGGCCCGCGCGCTGGACGACGACGCACGCTTCGCCGAGATGCAGATCGAATCGCTGCCCTCGTCGCCGGCCAAGGCCGTGCAGGAGCTGTCGGACTACGACTGGCGCTCGCCGGAGGCGCGCGAAAAGTATGAGCAGATCAAGGATCTGCTCGGTCGCGAGATGCTCGATCAGCGCTTCGCCGGGATGAAGCAGGCGCTGGAGAACGCCACCGACGAGGATCGTCAGCGCGTCACCGACATGCTCGACGACCTGAATGACCTGCTGGACAAGCACGCCCGCGGTGAGGACACGCAGGCCGACTTCGACGATTTCATGGCCAAGCACGGCGACTTCTTCCCGGAGAACCCGCGCAATGTGGAGGAGCTGCTGGATTCGCTGGCGCAGCGTGCGGCCGCCGCGCAGCGGTTCCGCAACAGCCTCTCGCCCGAGCAGCGCGCGGAGTTGGATGCGTTGGCGCAGCAGGCATTTGGCTCGCCGTCGCTGATGAATGCGCTGAACAGGCTGGATGCGCATCTGCAGGCCGCCCGGCCGGGCGAGGACTGGACGGGCTCATCGCGGTTCTCCGGCGACAACCCGCTGGGCATGGGCGAGGGCGCGCAGGCGCTGGCCGACATCGGCGAGCTCGAGCAGCTGGCCGAGCAGCTGTCGCAGAGCTACGCCGGCGCCACCATGGACGACGTCGACCTCGAGGCGCTGGCCCGTCAGCTCGGCGACGACGCGGCGATCGACGCGCGCACGCTGGCCGAACTCGAGCGCGCGTTGGTGAACCAGGGCTTTTTGGACCGCGGATCCGACGGGCAGTGGCGGCTATCGCCCAAGGCGATGCGCCAGCTCGGGCAGACCGCACTACGCGATGTGGCGCAACAACTTTCGGGTCGACACGGCGAGCGTGACACCCGCCGTGCCGGTGCGGCCGGTGAACTCACGGGCGCGACGCGGCCGTGGCAGTTCGGCGACACCGAGCCGTGGAATGTCACCCGGACGTTGACCAACGCGATCCTGCGGCAATCCGGAACGGGCGTCACCGAGCGGCCGGTCCGGTTCACCGTCGAGGACGTCGAGATCTCCGAGACCGAGACGCGCACGCAGGCCGCGGTCGCGCTGCTGGTGGACACCTCGTTCTCGATGGTGATGGAGAACCGGTGGCTGCCGATGAAGCGCACGGCGCTGGCGCTGAACCATCTGGTGAGCACCCGCTTCCGCTCGGATGTGTTGCAGATCATCGCTTTTGGGCGCTACGCGCGCACTGTGACGGCCGCCGAGCTGACCGGGCTGGAAGGCGTGTACGAGCAGGGCACCAACCTGCATCACGCGCTGGCACTCGCCGGCCGGCACCTGCGTCGTCACCCCAACGCGCAGCCGGTGGTGCTGGTGGTCACCGACGGTGAGCCGACTGCCCACCTCGAGGACTTCGACGGCGACGGGTCGGCGGTGTTCTTTGATTACCCGCCACATCCACGCACGATCGCGCACACCGTCAAGGGGTTCGACGACGTCGCCCGGCTGGGCGCGCAGGTGACGATCTTCCGGCTGGGCAGCGATCCCGGCCTGGCCCGCTTCATCGACCAGGTGGCGCGGCGGGTGGAGGGACGCGTCGTGGTGCCCGATCTAGATGGGCTGGGCGCCGCAGTCGTGGGCGACTACCTGCGGTCGAGACGGCGTCGCTGAGGCGATTGCGCCGATCTCGAGTCGTCGTTAGTTTGCCCGCGCCCGCCCGCGCGGTGCGGTAGCTTCGGCGCATCATCCCGCTGACTCAGGCCAAGGTCCTCAGCAGCATCGTCGCGGTGGCGACGGCTGCGGCGGTGACGGGCGTGGTGGCGACGACACCCGGGTCGGACGTGGAGCTGGCGGCGCTGGTCGTCGAGGGCAGCTCCACCAACCCGACGGGCGAAGGCATCCAAGACTTCTACCGCGGGAAGTTCCTGCAAGACGACATCGTCACGGTCAACTTCTTCACGGGCCCGTTCGGGGTGTATCAGGCGCTGGCGGACAACCGCGGCGAGGACAACGTCGCGCTGTCGTCGGGCTGGGGCGCGGCCAACATCAGCCTGCTGCTGACGTACATGGACGTCGTCGGCTCGAATGATCCGGCGCTGACGGACACGCTGTATGTGCTCGACAACAACGTGGCCCGGCCCAATGGCGGCTTCGGCACCAGGTATCCGGTGTTCGCAGTGATCGGGGTCAACCCGATTCCGACGCCGACGTCGCCGGGTGCTGCGGTCATCGATGTCGGCTACGAGTACGACATCAACGGAAACACGCCGGCGTATGTGTGGAACGGGGTGGCGATGGCCAACTCGTTGGCCGCGTACCTGGACCGTCGGCTGAATCAAAGCGAGGTTGACTTGCCGGTGGACGCCGACGGCAACCTCGAGGGCACGGCGGTCGACGGGCGCCCGCTGGATGCGCAGAACTGCACCAACTCGAACCCGTGCCGGGTGCAGACGGAATCGGGCATCGCGCGCGTCGAGGTGGTGGGGGAGACGACGTACATCTCGTACGAGTCGGAGGATCTTCCACTGACGCGGCCGCTGCGCAACCTGGGCGAGCCGGGAGTGCGGCTGGCCAACGCCATCGACCCCGCGCTGCGGGCGGTGGTCGACTACGGGTATCCGTCGAATGACCCGTTTGCCGATCCGGGCGAATACGTTCCGGCGCGGGTGATTCCGCGGCCGCGCGAGACGGTGAAGTTCGTCAACGATTTCACCGACGGGGTGCGGGAAGGGTTGTCGACGCTGGATGACGACTCGACGAACGAGTCGACGACGGCGGTCAACCGCAGGGCTCGCAGCGAGGTGCGGGACAGTCTCAACTTCACGCCGAGGGCGTCGAGTGAGCGGACCACATCTGCGGGCAGCGCGCGCCCGATCGCGGATGCAGTCAAGCTGGGCCTGGACCGCCTCAGGAACAGTGTGACTGGCGGCGAGGATGGCGACGACGACAGCAGTCCCGGCGGCGACGCCGGTGGCGATTAGGGGCCGATTCGCTCAGCTTTGCCAGGAGGGGCCGCGTTCCCGAGCTAGCCCGTTGTCGTATCTGTTAGCGGGCTTGGTGATGCTATTCTGCTATGAGTATCAGGTTTGCTGAGGGGGTGTTGTGACGAGTCCGGGTGAGCCGTTGAAGGTCGATCCAAGCAAGCTGCAACTAACGGCGGATCAGCTCGACAGTCACGCCGGCGGGTTTCAGTCCGCACTGGAGGCGGCGTGTTCGCGGGCAGGCAAGGCATCCCTCGGGTCGGGCCTGGCGGCGGCCGCGTTGCCGGGGATGCTCGCGGCGTGGGAGGCCGACGGCGCGCGGTTCGCCACGCAGTTCGCCAACCACGCGCAGGGTCACCGTGAGGCGGCGCGCGCTTATGTGAGCACCGATAGCGACAGCGCCGGCGAGATCGACGAAGCCGGTGCCGGGTTGAGCTGAGGTTGTGTCGTTGAATCTGCGGGAGTTGCGAGAGTGGCCTCCCGAAATCGACGACCTCGCCAGGTCGGCCCGCGACGCCGCGGCCAACCACACGAGCTCGGGGGACTTCTACCGCTCGCTGATCAAGGTGTCCGCCTGGGAAGGGCAGGGCGCCGACGCGGCCAAGAGCGCGATGGAGGCGACGGCCCGTGACCACGATGCGGTGGCCGAGAACCTAGGCAAAGCCGCCACCGCGATGGAACACGCCGGCCAGGACGCCGAAGCTCTGGCCGAGTCGATCAAAGGCATTCTCGACGACGCAGCCCAACCGCCGGCGGTCGAGATCAACGAAACCACTAATCAGGTGGTACCTCCTGACACCAGCTACATGACCGAGGAGTACGCCGCGCAGGTGGCGGCCAAGGTCGCCGATCTACAGGCACGCATCGCGAAGGCCCTGGCCGAAGGTGAACGAGTCGATACAGAGCTTGCGGGCGCGATCACCTCCGCCGCAGGAACCGAGCGTGTGGTGAAGACGGCGTCTTCATTGGAGGACCTGCTGCTGCCCGAAGACGGTGAACGGAAACCGTCGAAGCCCGACGAGTCACCGTCGTCGCCCAACAGTCTCGACGGTGCGCTCGATCAGCTCGCCGGGCAACCCGACCAACAATCAGCGGCTCCCGGTGATTCAGCAGCGGGCGGCCCCGTTGTGCCGGTGCGATTGGACCCGGCCAAAGTGGAACAGTTCAAAGCTGTTGCGCGCCAAGCGATGCTACGTGACGGCGTACCGGCCGATCAGATCGAGGCGCGGCTCGACGCGATGGTTGCCGCGGCCCAGCGCCCGCTGCCGGCTTACACACCGCCAAAGCCCGACAAGATGCCCGCACCGGGTTTCGGCGAGGGGTTCGCCGACCGCTGGTTTGGCACCGAGCAAAAAATCAAAGAGCTGTTGGGGCAGGGAGGACCGGGCGCACCCGGTGTCCTCGAATCCTGGCGCGAGATGGCCAAAGGCATCAACGATCAGTTCGCTGACCCGATAGGCACCGCGGTCGATGAAGTCAAACACGCGATGGACTCGCCGAGTTTGGCCTACTACTTGGGAGAGCGATCCGCCGACGCCGCCATCGCCGCACCCGGTCTTGTCGTGGGCGGCGAAGGTGCCCTCGCCAGCCGGGCTATCCCGCATGAACTCATCGATAGTCCAACGCCCGCAGGAACAATCGATCACCCGACTCCGCTCGCGGATGTACCGAGTCACCACAGCGCACCTGCGATCGCAGCCGATACGCCGCCTCCGCCGTTACCTCCAGACTCGCCGCTGTTCGACGGATACGACCCGATACCGCCAGGACCGGAATTCACCAAGCCCGACGGCAGCCTGATCTATCCCGATGACAGTTTGCCCAGCAAGCCGTACGCGGTACCCGGTACGGTCGTTGACAACGCCGAGATACCAAGGGGTACCGCCATCGACCGTTTCGGGAGTCCGTTTGGGTCTTGGTTGTCTCCAGATGGGACTCCATTCCCGGAACGAGCACTACCTCCAGATAGTGCCGCCAAACCGTACTATCAGTACGTGGTCGACGACCCGACAAAGCTCCCGCCGGGATTCCGCATTGAGCAATCTGAAGTGGCGCCTTGGTTTCATCAACCGGGTGGCGGCATCCAATACCGGATCATAGGACCAGACGGAAAAAATGCGCCGGTGAACGAATTGCTTGACTCAGGGTTTCTCAAGGATTTGCATGAGTGACTCAACCGATTTCTCGCCTTTGTCGGCGAGTTGGCTGTATTGGGCAGGCTTAGCGGGATTGACGAATCCGCAAGTGTCGGATGCTCGTTCGGATGGCGAGGTCCGCTTCACGTCAGAGGACTTCTCGTTTCATCTAAGGCACAGCGGCGGCTGGTGGACCATCGACACCGTCGATGATCGTGGCCAACTACACACGGACACGGCCAAGTTTACAACCTTTGAGCTCGCCGAAAAGTATCTGATCTGGCAATGGTCGTCGACCGCACGGAATGTGCTGCGACGGCCCCGGCTTGGTCCGAAGCTCTACTCGCTTGGACACAATTCCAATATCCAATTCATACCGATCAAAGAAGGAATCTACGAACTTCGCACACCCGACGGGCGTGCGGTGTTGATGGAACCAGTAGCAACAATTTTCAGCCATCTGATTTTCAAATCCGCCGATGAAATTGACCAAATGGTCAAGGAAGGCATCGCGTAGCGGTCGGTTAGCAGCTAGCTGCGACGCGTAAGCCGAGGCCCCTGTGATCGAAATATCGACAGCGCAACGTGATTCACGCAGCCGACAAGGCCGGTTCGCGGCGCGCTACGATCCCGGACCGGCTGGCGAGTATGCCAACGTACCGAGGGGATTTTGAGCATGGCCAGACAACTGGCGCGGACCTCGATCGGGATGTTTTGCGCCGTGCTGATGATGATCACAGTCGCGGGCTGCGGCCCGTGGAGCACACCCTCGGTGGAACTCACATTCGACGACCCGCTCGAGGCGAAACTGTCGGAACTCAGTGAGCGTGGGCAGTCTGCCCGCCTGCGTGATCTCACTGACTTTGATTGGGACGAGGTTCACGTCTTCTACGAAGGGGATTCGCGGGAGCATGTCGAGGAAGTGGTGGGCGCCCGCGTGTTTCGCGACAAGTATTACAGCTCGTCGGGAAGCCTGATGGTGTTCGAAAAGCAGGCAAAAGTCGTCAAGGCCGTGGCCCTGACTGGCGAGTTCGTGAGGAGTGGTCAACCAGGCTGGTCATCTGACGTGGTATTGGAGCCCTATGGGCTCGGGTATCTGCGCCTGACGTCCGCACCGGCGAAGTGACTACGGATACCGGCGCCGTTCAGCGAAGTTTCTGCGGCGAGTGAGCGACCCGCAAGGCAGCCAAGAGTGGTTAGCAAACATTCAGCGGTCGGCGTCAGACCGGTAGTTGCAAGCTGCGACTTTGTCACTGAGAATTTGCTTGCCCGTAAGAGTCTAAAGGTTGCGATCCACGGTGGTGGTGCTGTAAGGGCGGAACTAGCTGGCTAATTTGTTGTTGCCGATGCGATGCCACCAAGGACGCGATTCGAAGCATCATCACGGTCGGCCGGGCGCGGTGGCGCTATCAGCTAAGGTCATCGCGCTCGTTGCGCTTGCTGTGGGGCAAACCAAGCCTTAGAGTTTCTCAGAACCCGTTCAGGCGCCTATCAGTAGGCTTTGTCCACCCGCACAGGCCATCCCAAAGGGAGCAGATCACATGGCAATTCGGCCATACCTCATCAGCGGCGTTGCACTCGCGAGTGCTGGCGCCATCGTCGCCGCGATGCCAGCGGTCGACTTCAGCCGGGACATCGAGGTGCGGGCGGCCGCGCCGGCACCGGCGAAGAAGCAGTTGTCAGTCGAGCAATACCGACTATTAGCCGTCACCTTGGAAGGACTTACGGAAGCATTTCTTGAAGGCTACGGCGGGATCGTCACCGGCGACGGGAGCGGCGATTGCGGTGCAGACGGGGCGGTATGTGCGGGCACCGTCACCGGGGTTGCCTATTACCTCGGCGATCAGACGATCTTCTCAGGCACAATCATCGACAATCTCCTGTACGAGACCGGCCCAGTAATGACCGCCGCGGTCCTAGCCGTAGCTGCTGGTGTGCCGGAGGAGATCGTCAACGCGGTTCTCGACCCAGTCGGGACACTCTTCGAACTGGCGATTGAAGTCACCGAGCCCCTAGGCCTAGTGGGTGACGTTACGGAGGCGCTCCTCACCGAGGGCGTATTTGCCGCTGCCCAAGTTGTGATCGATGCGATCAGCGGGGCATTTCCCTTCGCGGCGACGGAGTCCGTCGAATCCGAGGACGCTTCGTTGCTGGCAGGTGCTGAGGCTGAGGAGCAGTCCGATCCAAGGTTCTGGAAGAAGCCCACTTCGCTCGTTGACTTCTCCGCGTCCACTGAGAATCCGTTGAGCTTCAACCTTTTCCCGAAGCCGAAGGCTGCGGTCGAGGAGAAGGTTGACGAGCCCGAGGTCCTGGTGGAGGAAACGGAGCCTGAGGCTGAGGAGGCGACGACTCCGCGTCTCGGCAGCTGGAGCGATCTCACTGAAAACGTCAGCAAGACGTTCGACGGCATTGACGGCGCCATCGAGAACGCCCTCAACCCCGCCAAGACGTCGGCCGACGCTGACGAAGAGAGCGACGCCACCGATAGCTGGAAGGCGAAAGCTGCCGAGCGTAAGGCGGCCGCCGAGGAACGCGCTGCGGAGCGCAAGGAACAGGCTGCCGAGCGCGCCGCCGAGCGCAAGGAACGCGCCGAGGCCCGCGCGGCAGACCGGAAGGCGAACGCCGAAGCCAGCAAGGCTGGCGCTGGCGCCGATAGCGGCGACAGCGACTCCGGCGGTGGCTCCGGCTCCGGCGGTGGCTCCGAGTAACCAATCGCACCACGACTTCGGCCCTCTCCAATCGGAGGGGGCCGCTGTCGTTTTCAGCTTCCTCGCGGCCGTTCGGCGATCGCCTTGTTCGTCAAAGCCCTTGCACCGCAAGCGCGAAGAGTTATGCCTAGGTTTCGTGCCACATACTGGCTTCGATCCTCGGCATAAGCCGGAAAGAAAGCTACGGCGACTGCATGCGCCGCTTCTTGCGCTTGACCGCTACGCTGCCCCACAGCGAGAAGCCGCGAATCTTCACGCACGGCGCGCCGGGGGAGCCCTGCCCTTCGACGCTGTTGTCGAAATTGCCCATCACGCCGTGCCCGTGCAGATCGACGTTCACCTCGGGCGGCACCAGGATCGTCTGCCCACCCATGATCGAGTAGGCGTGGATCTCCACCTCGGGTGAGGTGAAATCGGCGTACCGCAGATCCACCACACCGCCGCCCCACAGCGCGAATGTCGTCAGCCGCTTGGGCACGTTCCACCGGCCGCGGCGCTCGAAGCCGCTCATGATCGCCAACAGCAGAGTCGACGGCGCCGGCCGACACGGCCCGCTGGTTCGCCGGGACGTCAGCGCGCCGGGAAGATCGGAGCTGAGCCGCTCGAGTTCGTCGTAGGTCTGCGCCGCGTAGGCCTTGGTGAGCCGCTCCTCGTACTCGGTCATCGGGAGCTGACCCTGTGCCGCGGCATCGGTCAGCAAATGCGCCACTTGAATGCGATCGGTGTCAGCGGCACGCATTGAACCGTTCCGCGGCGCTGAGGTACTCATCAGTATTGAGCCTACGACGAACGCTGGCACATGCAAGCTCGTTGGCTAAACTGTGGCCTCCCTGGTGCGGGCGAAGCCGATAGACGGCCAAACTTATTCGTCTTTGCGCAGGTAATCGGCGAACGTGACGGTGCCCACGGGGTTGTCCGGCACCAGGTTGGCGCCCGAACGATAACCCGCGACGATCTTGCCCCGAAGGCCGACGCCCACTACTTTGCGCCGACTGCCGCGCGCCGTCAGAAACATCTGTCCGAGGTCGGCGTGCGAGTGCACCTCCGGGCCGCCGATGTCGGGCGCGCGTCCGACCGGCTCGGTGTCGATCAGCTCGACGAGGCGGGTCGCGACGTCATGGGTGTCGATGGGCTGGAACCGCGCGCCGCGCAGCGCCCACAGCACCGGCGAGAACCACTGGATCGCGAAGATCGTCGCGATCAGGTCGTGGAACTGCGTCGCGCGCAGCACGGTGTGCCCGACGCCCGACGCGGCCAGCGCCTCCTCGGCGCGCAGCTTGGTCTTGTAGTAGGGCAGCGGGATGCGGTCAATGCCGACGATCGACACGTAGATGATGTGGCCGACGCGGGCCCGCTTGGCCGCCGCGATCAGGTTGGTGGTGGCGACGACGTCCTTGCTGCCGATCGGCTGGGTGGCGCAATGTACGACGACGTCGATGCCGTCGACCGCGGCGTCAAGGCCGTCGCCTTTCAGCAGGTCGCCCCGAGCCCAGTGCACGCCGGTGTAGCCGACGTGCTCGCGGCGGCTCAGCGCCCGCACTTTGTGGCCGGCGGCCGTCGCCTCCGGCACCACGCGGTGGCCGAGCGTTCCGGTTGCGCCGGTGACCAACACGTCCGCCATGCCTAAAGCTTAGGGGTGAACTAGGGTGTGTCCGACCGAAGCAACCGACAGGACTTTGCCGTTGACACCGGTGCGTCAATTTCAGGTTGCCCTGGAAGGCAGCGACCTGAGTGCTCGGGGTTCTGGCACGTTCTGGTATCACCTGGGCGGGTTTAGCTGTGGCTGTTCGCGACGGAAAAGACCGGGGGCTACGCGCGCGCGTGGGCGAGCTCTCAACTCTCCAGCAGCGATTCGAGGAATCTTGCGCCGGCAGGATTGTAATCAGCGCCCTCATCGCGGTGTTTTTGTTCGTCGGCGTTACGTGCAATTTGCCTGATTCGCCTATCAAGCGCAGCCTCTTGCCGCTGGTTGAGCCGGTCGCTGTATCTGCCGGCCTAGATCAGGGCTGGGGGATGTACGCCGACCCGATCAGGAGGGCCGACACAATCGAGGTCCACGTCAAGATGGCCAGCGGTGAGGATCGGGTGTGGACGATGCAACCCGGAGAGCAAGGCATCGGCTGGTGGGACCGCTGGTTATTGCTGAGGTATTCCGCTGTGCTCGACTCGCGTATACGCCCGCAACTTGCCCGCTGGGTGGTACGCCAGCTCACGGAGCCGAACGAGCGCGCCGTCGGCGTCACGGTGGTCCTCCGCACAGAGATCCTGCAGCCGCCGGACGAACCGCCGCGCGAGGATGGTCGCCGCTCCAGCGCTATGAAGATCCTGTACCAAGAGAATCTGGCAGGGCCGCGATGATGGAGCGGGTTCAACGCCAGCGGCCGGTAATCGGCGCGCTCATCGACGGATGGTGTGCCTTCTGGTTCACGCCCCAGCTCGCCTACACGTTTGGTCTCGTTCGAATGACGTTCGGCGTCGTGGCTGTTGGATGGACTCTCGCGTTACTGCCCGACTTGTTTCAGGTTTTCGGCGAACAGGGAGTGGCGCCTCAGTACCCCCTGCTTGGCTACCAGTGGAGCGTCTTCGAAGTCTGGTCCAGCGACAGAGCCCTGCTGATCGGTTGGGCGCTATTGCTGTTGTCGGCCCTCGCGCTGGCTTTGGGTTGGCATAGTCGTTTAGCAGCGGTCCTGGTATTTGTGCTGATTCAGTCGTTCCACCAACGCGGCGACTATGTATTCAATGCGGGGGACGCGATCCTCACTATCGTCGCGTTGATCCTCGCGCTGTCGTCCTGTGGAGCGGCTCTGTCACTCGATCAGCACAGGCGTTCCGGATCGTTCTGGTCTGCAGAAACGCGGGCGCCATGGCCTATTCGGCTCATGCAGGTCCAATTGACGTTGATCTATTTGGTGACGGTTCAAGCGAAATTGGCTGGCCGGTCTTGGGTAGATGGTTCTGCGGTGTTTTTCGCGTGGCGTACTGACGGCAGATGGGCGACACTGACTACGCCAGAATGGTTGGCGTCCAATGCCATTTTGATCAACGTTCTGACATGGGGCACGCTGTTGATTGAGTTGGCCATCGCGATTTTTGTCTGGAATCGCCGATGGCGGTTCTGGGCGCTGGGCACCGGTGTGGTGATGCATTTGACAATGATGCTCAATCTTAATGTCGCCTTCTTCAGCCTAGCGATGTTCGTGCTCTACTTCGCGTTTGTGCCATGGGAGGCGGTGGAGCAATTGCCTGCCAAGTTGAGAAGCATGTGGTCGCGCAGGCCTCACAGTTCGCCATCATTGGGGCCGGACCGCCCCGTCAATGATTCTGTCGCAGAACCCATCCAAGGGTCGTAGCACGGCACTTCTTCACCGCCAGTGCTGCCAAATCGAGGCACACAATTGCATGGCAATCTACGTTTGTGCGTATGGTTGGTTCAGCCGTGTCATTGGATGCACTACCGGCTAAGCACAATGTCGGACTGACGGCTGATGACATTATGCGTGAACTCGACAACACGCTGGCAGCGATTCCCCATGGGGCCGCGGCGCCTTTATCAGCATCGGAACTAGATTTCATGCGAGGACATGTGGGACCCGAGGCAGGTGCCGTCATCGACAACTGGACTGTTGACGGCGAGCGCCAGCACCGCGCTGGCGCCACTGTGCGACAACTCGCCGATACAATCGTGCGCTCGGTAAGTACTAAGGAAGCAGCGGCGATCATGGGCATTGACCGCTCGTCCGTGTCGCGACGGCTCAGTCGAAACGTCTTGTGGTCTTTTTATTTTCGAGGCCACTGGCGTATCCCGCGGTGGCAGTTCATCGACGGCAGACTACTTTCCGGGCTCGACGTGATCGTTCCAGCCATCCCTCGCGCCGCAAATCCCGCCGCCGTGGACGCGTTCATGCACACCGGCGAACCGGACTTTGGCGGTCGGACGCCTATCGAGCACCTCGGCGCCGGTGGCGATCCCACACTCGTCGCCGCCGTCCTAAATGATCTCGCTCGCTGGTGACGAAGTAATTAAGCCTGTGAGCGACAAGCAGCCATCGGTCGTCACTGCACACCCAGCGCGGACAAGCTACCGAACGCGTGTCCAGGGCCGACAATTAATCGTCTCGAATATGCCCTTGCCGGGGACAATCTTCGCGTGCTGCGGGCCAGTCGCTGATCCGGAATCGAGGACGTTCGTGAGATCGCCGCTCAACGAGGCGTACTGCGTCCAAACGCATGTACCGCCACCAACGCCGCCTCTCGACTCATACACGCCGGGCGCCACGTCCGTCGGCACCAGGAATGTTCCTGTACCAGGGATATACGAGCCTGTCGCGCCCGTCGACGGCGGAGGCGCGCCATCGATCATGTGCGCGCACTCCGCGCCCGTGTGGTTCGACACCATGCAATCGACCCAGGCTTGTTGTCTGGTGGTGGCTGGGTCGGTCTGAGCCGTACCGCTATTTGCCATGTGAATCCCGATGCGGCGGTTACGCATCGAAGTTCCACGCCGTCTGGCGAGACAGCGGTGTTATTGAGCTCCTGATGTGAGCACGCCGAATCCTGTTCCGGTCCAACGGTATCGGCCGCAGCCTCCGGCGCGAGACCAACAGCAGACATTACGACTACCGAGAGCGCGTTGAGCGCGATCCACCCCTTCACGGTTTGGAACTCTATCCGCGCCGTACGCGCCTGGCCACGCCAGTAGTAACACCAGGCGAAGGGACCTCCACGGGGCATTGAGCCGGCGCTCTAATTCGCCCAGTTCGGCGGGCGCTTCTGCAGAAAAGCCAACATGCGTTCGCGGGCTTCCTCGGAGGTGAACAGCTTGGCGGACTGCTCGGTCAGCTCCTCGGCCCGCTCGTCGAACGCCGCCAGGATCGCCGCGGTGGTCAGCGCCTTCGACGCCGCCAGACCCTGCGGTGAGCCGCGCACGATCTGTGCCGTCAACGCCGAGACGGTGGCGGTGACGTCGTCGGCGGCAAGCGTGATCAGCCCGAAGTCCGCGGCCTCCTGCGCTCCGAACTTCTCCCCGGTCAAAAAGTAGCGCCCCGCCGCGCGAGCCGTCATCTTCGGCAGCAGTGTCAGCGAGATGATCGACGGCGCAACGCCGATGCGCGCCTCGGTCAACGCGAAGGTGCTGTTTGAGCCGGCCACCGCGATATCGCACGCGCCGACCAAACCCAGCCCGCCCGCACGCACATGGCCGTCGACGGCCGCGATCACGGGCATCGGCAGCTCGAGGATCCTACGCAGCAGGTCGGTGAGCTCACGGGCCCGGTCGACAGCCACATCGCCGGGATCGCGACCCGCCGCCTCCGCCAGATCTGCACCGGCGCAAAAGGTTCCGCCGGTGTGCGTCAACACCACCGCGCGCACGCCGGACTCCTCCGTGGCGTCGGTCAGCCCTTGATGCAACTGGTTGACCAGCGCGGTGGACAGCGCGTTGCGGTTGTGCGGTGAGTCCAACGTCAGCCGTGCGACGTTGCCCTCGACGGTGTAGTGGACCAGGGAGCTCATCAGTACGACCTGGGCAGCCCCAGCGAGGTCTGCGCCACGAAGTTGAGGATCATCTCCCGGCTCACCGGTGCGATGCGGGCCAGCTTCGATGCGGTGACGGCCGCGGCGATGCCGTATTCCTTGGTCAACCCGTTGCCGCCCAACGACTGGACCGCCTGGTCGACGGCGCGCACCGACGCCTCACCGGCGGCGTACTTCGCCATGTTCGCGGCTTCGGCGGCGCCCATATCGTCGCCCATGTCGTAGAGCGTGGCGGCCTTCTGCATCATCAGCTTGGCGAGTTCGATCTCGATGTGGTTCTGCGCCAACGGATGTGACAGACCCTGGTGCGAGCCGATCGGCACCTTCCACACCTGGCGGGTCTTGACGTAGTCGACGGCCTTGGTGATCGCGAACCGGCCCATGCCCACGGCGCTGGCCGCGCCCATGATCCGCTCTGGGTTCAGCCCGGCGAACAGCTGCGCGATCGCGGCGTCCTCCGACCCCACCAGCGCGTCGGCCGGCAGGCGCACATCGTCGAGGAACACCTGGAACTGGCTCTCCGGGCTGATCAACTCCATCTCGATCTTGGTCCAGCTCAGACCCGGTGTGTCGGTGGGCACGACGAACAGCGCCGGGCGAAGAGATTCGAATTTGTGGGCTCCCTCTTTGAAGGCACGGCCGACGACGAGCACCGCCTGCGCCTGGTCGATGCCGGAGATGAACGTCTTCTGGCCCTTGAGAATCCAGTCGCTGCCGTCTTTGCGCGCGGTGGTGGTGATGCGGTGGCTGTTGGACCCGGCGTCGGGCTCGGTGATGGCGAACGCCATGGTGATCGAGCCGTCGGCGATTCCGGGAATCCAGCGCTTCTTCTGCTCCTCGGTGCCGAACTTGGAGATGATCGTGCCGTTGATGGCCGGCGAGACGACCATCATCAGCAGTGCGCAGCCGTTGGCGGCCATCTCCTCCATCACGAGGCTCAGCTCGTACATGCCCGCACCGCCGCCGCCGTACTCCTCGGGCAGGTTCACTCCGATGAAGCCGAGTTTGCCTGCCTCGTTCCACAATTCGGTGGTGTGCTCGCCGGCGCGGGCCTTCTCCAGGTAGTAGTCCTGGCCGTAGTTGGCCGCCATGGCCGCGACGGCCTCGCGCAGCGCCCGCTGCTCCTCGGATTCGACGAAGCCGCTCATTGGTTATCTCCTTCGGGGTTGTCCACTCGGGCAAGTACGGCGCCGACCTCGACCTGTTGGCCGGGTTCGACGTTGAGTTCGACGAGCACACCGTCGCCGGGCGCGGTGATGGTGTGCTCCATCTTCATGGCTTCCAGCCACACCAGCGGCTGGCCCGCGCTGACCTTGTCGCCCACCGCCGCGCCGATGCGCAGCACCGAGCCGGGCATGGGGGCCAGCAGGGAGCCCTTCGCGACGGCGGCGCTGGGGTCGGGGAAACGGGGCAGTACGGTCAATTGCACTGGGCCCAAAGGCGAGTCGACGTACACGTCCTGGCCGTGGCGGTCGATGTCGAACGGCCGGTCCACGCCGTCGACGCGCAGCACCACCTGCTGCGGCGTCGCGGCGACCAGGGTTGCGTTCTCGTGGCCGGGGATCTCGATGCCGGTGCGGGTGAAGCGATACTGCACGTCGTGCTCGTCACCGGCGGCGTCGCGGTACCGCTTGGACTGATAGCCCGACACCAGGTTTCGCCAGCCGCTCGGCGCTGCTGTGAAAACCCGTGCGTTGTTGCGGTTTTGGGCTGCGTCGGCCAGCGCCGCAGCCACCGCCGATAGCGCGACGGCGCTGGGGTTCGTCAGCGGTGCCGCGAGTTCGGCCAGCCCGTGGGTGTCGAAAAACGCGGTGTCGGTGGCGCCATCGAGGAAGGCCGGATGGCGCAATACGTTGACCAACAGGTCGCGGTTGGTGCGCACGCCGTGGATGCGGGCTCGCGCCAGCGCGTCGGCCAGCACGCCGGCGGCCTGGCCACGGGTCGGCGCATAAGAGATGACCTTCGCCAGCATCGGGTCGTAGAAGATCGAGACCACCGAGCCGTCGACGATGCCGGTGTCGACGCGGACGTCACCGGGGACGTCAAAGCGGTGCACCGTGCCGGCCTGCGGCTGCCAATTCTTCGCGGGGTCTTCGGCGTACAGCCGGGCCTCGATGGAATAGCCACGCGACGGCGGCGGCTCCGGATCGAGTCGCGCTCCGTCGGCGACCCGCAGCTGCAGCTCGACGAGATCGAGCCCCGTGGTTGCCTCGGTGACCGGATGCTCGACCTGCAGGCGGGTGTTCATCTCGAGGAAGAAGAAGTCGCCGTTCGCGTCGGCCATGAACTCGACAGTGCCCGCGCCGGTGTAGTGGATGGCGTTAGCCGCCAGCCGTGCTGCGTCAAACAGCTTGGCGCGCATACCCGGTGTGCGTTCGACGAGCGGTGACGGTGCCTCTTCGATGATCTTCTGGTGGCGGCGCTGAATCGAACATTCGCGTTCGCCCACCGCCCAGACCGTGCCGTGCGCGTCGGCCAGCACCTGCACCTCGACGTGGTGACCGGTGGCCAGATAGCGCTCGCAGAACACCGTCGGGTCGCCGAACGCCGACGCCGCCTCCCGTCGCGCCGCCTCGACTTGCTTTGGCAGCTCAGCCAACTCACGCACAATCCGCATACCGCGACCGCCGCCGCCGGCCGACGCTTTGATGAGCACCGGCAACTGGTCGGCGGTGACCGAGTCCGGGTCGAGTTCTTCGAGCACCGGCACGCCCGCCGCGGCCATCATCTTCTTGGCTTCGATCTTCGAGCCCATCGCCTGCACCGCGGCCACCGGCGGCCCGACCCACGTCAGGCCCGCGTCGATGACGGCGGCGGCGAAGTCCGCGTTCTCCGAGAGGAATCCGTAGCCGGGGTGTACGGCATCGGCGCCGGCGGCCTTCGCGGCATTGACCAGCTGCGCGGCGTCGAGGTACCCGTGGTTGCCTTCCAGTCGGACGCGGGTGTCAGCCTCGGCGACGTGCGGGGCGGCGGCGTCGGGATCGGTGTAGACGGCCACCGTGCCGATGCCGAGGCGACGGCAGGTGGCGAACACGCGACGGGCGATCTCCCCGCGGTTGGCGACTAGAACTCTCGTGATCACAGGAAGCTCACATCCGGAAGACGCCGAAGTTCGACGTCCCCTTGATCGGGCCATTGGCAATGGCGGACAGGCACATTCCCAGCACCGTGCGGGTGTCACGCGGGTCGATGACGCCGTCGTCGTAGAGCCGCCCGGACAGGAACATCGGCAGCGACTCGGCCTCGATCTGCGCTTCGACCGCGGCGCGCAGGGCGGCGTCGGCCTCTTCGTCGAAGGCCTGTCCACGCGCCTCGGCGGCGGCCCGGCTGACGATCGACAGCACGCCCGCCAACTGGGTGCCGCCCATCACGGCCGATTTGGCGCTGGGCCAGGCGAACAGGAAGCGCGGGTCGTAGGCCCGCCCGCACATGCCGTAGTGCCCGGCGCCGTACGACGCGCCGATCAGCAGCGAGATGTGCGGGACGGTGGAGTTGGACACGGCGTTGATCATCATCGCGCCGTGCTTGATCATCCCGCCTTCCTCGTACTGCTTGCCCACCATGTACCCAGTAGTGTTGTGCAGGAACAACAATGGCGTGTCGGCTCGATTGGCCAACTGGATGAACTGGGTGGCCTTCTGCGACTCCTCGCTGAACAGCACGCCGCGGTGGTTGGCCAGGATGCCGATCGGGTAGCCGTACAGGTTCGCCCAGCCCGTCACCAGCGAGGACCCGTAGAGCGGTTTGAACTCGTCGAACTCCGAGCCGTCGACGATGCGGGCGATCACGTCGCGCGGGTCGAACGGGATGCGCAGATCGGCGGGCACGATGCCGATGAGTTCCTCGGCGTCGAACAGCGGTTCGGTGACCGGGCCGGGCGTCGGCCCCTGCTTGCGCCAGTTCAGCCGGGCCACGATCCGACGTCCGATCCGGATCGCGTCAAGCTCGTCGACCGCGAAGTAGTCCGCCAGACCCGAAGTGCGGGCGTGCATTTCGGCGCCACCCAGCGATTCGTCGTCGGACTCCTCGCCGGTGGCCATCTTCACCAGCGGCGGCCCGGCCAAGAACACCTTGGACCGCTCCTTGATCATCACCACGTGATCCGACATGCCGGGCACATACGCGCCACCGGCGGTGGAGTTGCCGAACACCAAGGCAATCGTGGGGATTCCGGCCGCGGACAGCCGGGTCAGGTCGCGGAACATCTGCCCGCCGGGGATGAAGATCTTCTTCTGCGTGGGCAGGTCCGCGCCGCCGGACTCGACCAACGAGATCACCGGCAGCCGGTTCTCGAACGCGATCTGGTTGGCCCGCAGGATCTTCTTCAGCGTCCACGGGTTGGACGTGCCGCCCTTGACGGTGGGGTCGTTGGCCACCAGCATGCACTCGACCCCTTCGACCGCGCCGATGCCCGTCACAAGGCTCGCGCCGACGGTGAAGTCGCTGCCCCAGGCCGCCAACGGGCTCACCTCCAGAAACGGCGAGTCCGGATCGAGCAGCAGCTCGATGCGCTCGCGGGGGGTCATCTTGCCGCGAGCATGGTGGCGCTCAACGTATTTCGGGCCGCCGCCAGCGAGCGCCTTGGCGTGCTCCGCGTCGAGTTCGGCCAGTTTGGCCGCCATCACTTCGGCGGCCTCGGTGTAGGCCGGGGAGCGGGTGTCGATGGTGGACTTCAGAGCGCTCAACGCCCCTCCTCCGTTCGCGAGTGTGAAGCTATTGCGAGATTTCCCCGCATATTTCGCAGTCGTTTCACACTCGCGGTGGTGGTCTGGAGATTCATGACTGGTATCCCAGGGTTTTCGCCGCCAGCGAGGTGAGGATTTCGGTGGTGCCGCCGCCGATGCCGAGGATGCGCATATCGCGGTACTGACGTTCGACCTCCGATTCGGCCATGTAGCCCATGCCGCCGAACAGCTGCACCGCCTGATTTGCCACCCACTCACCGGCCTCCACGGCGGTGTTCTTGGCGAAGCACACCTCGGCGATCAGACCGGTTTCCCCGGCGAGCTGCCGCTCGACCACGTGGTGGGTGTATACCCGCGCGACGTCGATGCGGCGCGCCATCTCCGCCAGCGTGTTCTGCACCGCCTGCCGCGAAATCAATGGCTTGCCGAAGGTTTCGCGGTTGCGGCACCACTCGACCGTCAGGTCCAGGCAGCGCTGTGCGCTGGAGTAGGCCTGCGCGGCCAGCCCGACGCGCTCGGACACGAACGCCGCCGCGATCTGCAGGAAACCGGTGTTCTCGCCGCCGATCAGGTTGGCCGCCGGCACCCGCACATCGGTGTAGGACAGCTCGGCGGTATCGCTTGAGCGCCAACCCATTTTGTCCAGCTTGCGGGTGACCTCGAAACCCGGTGTGTCCTTGTCGACGACGATCAACGACACACCCGCCGCGCCCGGCCCGCCGGTGCGCACCGCGGTCACCACATAGTCGGCGCGCACGCCGGAGGTGATGTAGGTCTTGGCGCCGTTGATGACATAGTGGTCGCCGTCCCGCTCGGCACGCGTGGTCAGGTGGCCGACGTCGGAGCCGCCGCCGGGTTCGGTGATCGCCAGTGAGCCGATCTTCTCGCCGCGCAACGTCGGCCGGACATAGGTGTCGATCAGGCGCTGATCGCCCGAGGCGATCATGTGCGGCACCGCGATGCCGCAGGTGAACAGGGAGGCGAACACCCCGCCCGGCGCTCCGGCGTAGTGCATTTCCTCGCAGATGATCACCGAGTCGACACCGTCTCCGCCGCCGCCGCCGACCGCCTCGGGCAGCCCCGCGCCGAGCAGCCCGGCCTCACCGGCCTTGAGGTGCAGTTCGCGGGGCAGTAAGCCGCTGCGCTCCCACTCGTCGACGTGGGGCAGCACCTCGCGTTCGGCGAACGCGCGCACCGTCTTTCGGAGTTGCTCCCGTTCGGGCGTATTCCAAATACTCATAGAAGGCTTTCCGGTATGTCGATGTGACGGCTGCGCAACCATTCGCCCAGCCCCTTGGCTTGCGGGTCGAACCGGGCCTGATATGCCACGCCCTGTCCGAGGATGCCGTCGATGACGAAATTGATCGCGCGCAGGTTCGGCAGCAGGTACCGGTTGACGGGCAGATCCGCTGTCTCCGGCAGCAATTCGCGCAGTTTGTCGACGGTCAGGGTGTGCGCGAGCCAACGCCACTGCTCGTCGGTGCGCACCCAGACGCCGACGTTGGCGCTGCCGCCCTTGTCGCCGCTGCGGGCGCCGGCGATGACGCCGAGCGGTACCCGTCGCGTCGGGCTGTCGGACAGCGGCTCCGGTAGTGGCGCGGGGTCGGCGGGCGCGAGTTCGCGGGTCTCGGTAGCGGGTGCGATGTCGGTGCGGGTGCCGTCGGCGTGCACGGCGACGTGTGGCACCTCGGTGGCGTCGACATAGCCGGGGGTGAACACGCCGTAGATCTGCCCGTCGCCGGGCGGTGCGGTGACGTGGAACCCCGGATAGCTGGCGAGTGCGAGTTCCACTGCGGCTGAGGAGAATTGGCGGCCGACGTTGGTGGGGTCGGGGTCGCGGACCACGCAGTGCAGCAGCGCGCTGGCCGCCTCTTCGGTGTCGGCGTCGGGGTGGTCGGTGCGCGCCAGCGTCCACTGCAGCTCTGCCGGTTTGACCGTCAGCCCGGATTCCAGTTGGCGCTGCACGAGTTCGGCCTTGGCCTCGATGTCCAGGCCGGTGAGCACGAACGTCATCGCATTGCGGAACCCGCCGATGCTGTTCAGCGAGACCTTGAGAGTGGGCGGCGGCGGCTCCCCCTTCACGCCGCTGATGCGCACGCGGTCGGGTCCATCGCCGACCAGCTGAA
Organism: Mycobacterium hubeiense; assembly: GCF_002838065.1. GTDB lineage: Bacteria > Actinomycetota > Actinomycetes > Mycobacteriales > Mycobacteriaceae > Mycobacterium > Mycobacterium hubeiense. The sequence continues at coordinate 23,764 of NZ_PIZU01000020.1, forward strand.
CGGAGTCAACCCGAAGCGTCACATCGGGATTGGGGTAGCGCTCGCCGGCGATCTCGTAGAGCAGCTGCGCGGTGACGGTGTCGACGCTGACCTGCCCGCCGGTGCCGGGATGCTTGGTGATCACCGACGAGCCGTCGGCGTGGATCTCGGCGAGCGGGAAGCCGGCGTAGGTCAGATCGGGCACTTCGGTGAAGAACGAGTAGTTGCCGCCGGTGGCCTGCACCCCGCATTCGATGACGTGGCCCGCCGCGACCGCGCCGGCCAGCGCATCGTAATCGTCACGGCCCCAACCGAAATGGGCGGCAGGGGGTCCGACGATCACGGAGGCGTCGGTGACGCGTCCGGTGACCACGACGTCGGCGCCGCTGTTGAGGCACTCGACGATGCCCCACGCGCCGAGGTAGGCATTGGCGGCCAGCGGGGTGCCGAAGCCGAGCTCGTCGGCGCGGGGGAGAAGGTCGTCGCCTTCGACGTGGGCGACGTTGGCGTCGAGTCCGAGGCGTTCGGCCAGTTGACGCACGGCGGTGGCCAGGCCCGCGGGATTGAGGCCGCCGGCGTTGGCGACGATCTTCACGCCCTTGTCCAGCGCGGTGCCCAGACAGTCTTCGAGCTGGGTCAGGAACGTCTTGGCGTAGCCGCGGTCCGGGTTTTTGGCGCGGTCGCGGGCCAGGATCAGCATGGTGAGCTCGGCGAGGTAATCGCCGGTGAGGTAGTCGAGCTCGCCACCGGTCAGCATCTCCCGCATCGCCGCCAGCCGGTCGCCGTAGAACCCCGAGCAGTTGCCGATGCGGACTGGGTCTGCCACGCACACTCCCATCGTCAGACGCGCCAACCAACCGGTAGGTTAGCCGGTACCTCGGGTACGCCGTCAAGGCGACTCCGATACTTGTCCGGTGGCGTCACGACCTATTCAAGTCTTGCTGGGTGTGGTGTGGACAGTCTCGGGTGCATTGATGGCGTTCAACCCTCCGCCCGAAGGCAGGAGGGCTGCGGCCATACCGGTCATCGGATGGGTGGTCATGGCAGGCGGTGTCTATATAGCGGGCAAGGCGCTACGCGAATCCGATGTCAAGGACAGCGGTAAGCCGCCACGTCACTCCCGGGGCGGGGAGGCGAGTGTTCGCGACGCGATCAAGTTGGTCCTTGCCGTGATCTTCGGCCTGCTGTGCGGCGGCGCCACGCTCTGGTGGGGAATCAACGATGGCCTGTTGTCACTGGTCGGATTGGGAATCGCGGCGCTCGCCCTGTCGGTGCTGGCGATCCCGTATGCGCTGTCCGCGCTGAAGTGGTTGCTTACCCGCCGTAAGTGACCGGCCGCACTGGTGTGCGCGCTGTTCAGCACCTATGCCCGCGCCAGCTCAGTCACCAAGTGGAGGATTCGTGCCACCATTTGGCACGAATCCTCCACCGAAGCCGCGCCCGAAGCCCGCGATCGCCGAACCACCATTTTGGAGCCCACGCAGGTCACCGGCTATCCTGTAGGCAATTGCCGGCGCCCGAACGTCCGCGCGGCACCACCCCTCAAGAGGAGATGCTCGATCATGGCTGTGCCCAAGCGCAGGATGTCGCGCGCCAACACCCGTAGCCGGCGCGCGCAGTGGAAGGCCAAGAAGCCTGAACTCGTCGGCGTGACCGTCGCCGGTCAGCAGCACAAGGTGCCGCGTCGTCTGCTCAAGGCCGCGCGCCTCGGCCTGATCGACCTGGACCGCCGCTAACCGCCTGGGCGCGCCTCTCAGGTCAATCTCAGGCGATGGGATGACACTGTGGCTGTGCGCATACTTGTCGTTGACGACGACCGCGCGGTGCGCGAATCCCTGCGCCGGTCGCTTTCGTTCAATGGTTATTCCGTCGATTTGGCCGAAGACGGCGTCGAGGCACTCAACCTGATCGCTTCCGATCGGCCCGACGCCTTGGTGCTCGACGTGATGATGCCCAAGCTCGACGGCCTCGAGGTGTGCCGGCAGCTGCGCAGCACCGGGGACGACCTGCCCATCCTCGTACTGACCGCCCGCGATTCGGTCTCCGAACGTGTCGCCGGGCTCGACGCCGGCGCCGACGACTATCTGCCCAAGCCGTTCGCCCTCGAAGAACTGCTGGCCCGGATGCGTGCGCTGCTGCGTCGCACCACCCCCGACGAGGGCACCGATTCCCAGCCGCTGACCTTCTCCGATCTCACCCTGGACCCGGTGACCCGCGAGGTCACGCGTGGGCAGCGCCCGATCAGCCTGACGCGAACCGAGTTCGCGCTGCTGGAAATGTTGATCACCAACCCGCGGCGGGTGCTTACCCGTAGCCGCATCCTCGAGGAGGTCTGGGGCTTCGACTTCCCGACGTCGGGCAACGCGCTCGAGGTGTACATCGGCTACCTGCGCCGTAAGACGGAAGCAGAAGGAGAACCGCGACTGATCCACACCGTGCGCGGCGTGGGTTATGTGCTGCGCGAAACACCCCCCTGATGTCAGCAGTTAGATGGTCATTCCGGCCGCCCAACGATTGGCGGCACATCCCACCCCCCACGAGCTCACTCTCCCTGCGTTGGCGGGTGATGTTGCTGGCCATGTCGATGGTGGCGATGGTGGTGGTGCTGATGGCCGTCGCCGTGTACGCGGTGGTCTCGCGCGCGCTCTACGACGACATCGACACCCAGCTGCACAGCCGGGCCCGACTGCTGATCGAAAGCGGCTCACTGGCGGCCGACCCCGGGAAAGCCATCGAGGGCACCGCGTACTCCGATGTCAACGCGATGCTGGTGAACCCCGGGCGCTCGATATATACAGCCAACCAGCAGGGTCAGACGTTGCCGCTCGGCGAGGCCGAGAAAGACGTCATCTCAGGCGAGCTGTTGATGTCCCTGCGCACCGCGAACCATCAGCGCGTGCTGGCCGTACACCTCGCTAACGGCAGCTCGCTGCTGATCTCGAAGAGCCTGGCCCCGACCAACCAAGTGCTCAAACGGTTGGGCACTGTGCTGCTCATCGTCGGCGGCATCGGTGTCGCGGTGGCTGCGATCGCGGGTGGCATGGTGGCTCGGGCAGGCCTGCGTCCGGTCGCCCGGCTCACCGAAGCGGCAGAGCGGGTCGCCCGCACGGACGACCTGAGACCCATCCCCGTGTTCGGTAGCGACGAACTCGCCCGGCTCACCGAAGCGTTCAACATGATGCTGCGGGCGCTGGCCGAATCCCGGGAACGCCAAGCGCGACTGGTCACCGACGCCGGGCATGAGTTGCGCACGCCGCTGACGTCGCTGCGCACCAACGTCGAGCTGCTGATGGCCTCTCAGGCGCCGGGCGCACCGCGGCTGCCGGAAGAGGAGATGGCCGGCCTGCGCGCCGACGTCATCGCCCAGATCGAGGAATTGTCCACGCTGGTGGGCGATCTGGTGGACCTCACCCGCGACGACGCAGGCATCGTCATCCACGAACCCGTCGACATGGCGGAGCTCGTCGATCGGTGCCTTGAGCGAGTTCGTCGGCGCCGCAACGACATTGAGTTCGACGTCGACGTCATCGGCTGGCAGATCTATGGCGACTCCGCGGGCCTGTCGCGCGCGGTGCTCAATCTGCTCGACAACGCTGCGAAGTGGAGCCCGCCCGGCGGGCGCGTGGGCGTGCGGCTGCGGCAGATCGACCCGGTCCACGCCGAACTCGTGGTGTCCGATCACGGCCCCGGCATTCCGCCGCAGGAGCGTCGCCTGGTGTTCGAGCGGTTCTACCGGTCGACGTCCGCGCGTGCCATGCCGGGTTCAGGGCTGGGACTGGCTATCGTTAAACAAGTTGTGCTCAAACACGGTGGCGCGCTAAGAGTGGAGGACACCGTGCCGGGCGGGCAGCCACCCGGCACGTCGATTCATGTTGTACTACCCGGACGGCCACTGTCGGACATCGTTCAGGCGCCTCCAACCGATGCGGTGACCCAACCGGTGGCCAAAGCGGAAAACGGCTGATCGGGGGATCGCATGGAATATCGGGATGTCCCGAATGTTCTCTAAGTCGATTCTCAGCCCACCTGGGCACTGTGGGGATGCATCCTTCGTTGTCCAACTGTCGGTACCGGATCAGAGGAAGAGCGCAAAGGCGATATGACGAATCACCCGAGGTACTCCCCACCGCCGCAGCCGGGCCGCCGGCCGGACGGTCAACCGCACGCGGCACCCGGATACCCCGGCGCGCATCGCCCCGACCCGTACCAGCAGCAGCCCTACGACTGGCGTTACGCCACCGCCCAGCAGCAGTACCGTGCCCCCTACGATCCGTACCGCGGTGTGCCGCAACCGTCCGTGCAACCGCAGCCCGCGCAAAAGCGTTCTCGCGCAGGCGCATTGGCGGTCGGCGCAGTAGCCGTGGCGTTGGTGTCGGCCGGCATCGGCGGCGGCGTCGCCACGCTGATGCAGCCCGACCGGCCGTCGTTCGGTTCCATCGCCTCGGGTGCGGCCGCGAGCCAGCCCGCCGCCAGCGTTCCCACCGGTTCCGTCGAACAGGTCGCCGCCAAGGTGGTGCCCAGCGTCGTCAAGCTCGAGACAAATTTGGGCCGGCAGTCCGAGGAAGGCTCGGGCATCATCCTGTCGCCGGACGGGTTGATCCTGACCAACAACCACGTGGTCTCGGCCGCCAAGGACCGCGCCGCCGAAACCAAGGTGACGTTCTCCGACGGGCGCACCGCCGAGTTCACCGTCGTCGGCACCGACCCCAGCAGCGACATCGCGGTCGTCAAGGCCCAGGGCGTATCCAATCTGACCCCGATCACGCTGGGCTCGTCGGCCAATCTGCGGGTGGGCCAGGACGTCGTGGCCATCGGTTCACCGCTGGGCCTGGAGGGCACCGTCACCACCGGCATCATCAGTGCGCTGAACCGGCCGGTCGCGGCGGGCGGCGACATCCGCAACCAGAACACCGTGCTCGACGCGATCCAGACCGACGCCGCGATCAACCCCGGCAACTCCGGCGGTGCGCTGGTGAACATGAACGGTGAGCTCGTCGGCATCAACTCCGCGATCGCCACGATGGGCGGGGATTCGCCCAATGCGCAGAGCGGTTCGATCGGGCTGGGCTTCGCCATCCCGGTCGACCAGGCCAAGCGCATCGCCGACGAGCTAATCCAGAACGGCAGCGCCTCGCACGCGTCGCTGGGTGTGCAGGTCAGTAACGATCCGGCCACCGACGGCGCCAGGATCGTCGAGGTCACCAACGGTGGAGCCGCCGCGGCGGCCGGGCTGCCCAGCGGCGTCGTCGTCACCAAGGTCGACGACCGGGTGATCGGCAGCGCCGACGCGCTGGTGGCCGCGGTGCGCTCGAAGGCCCCCGGCGAGAAGGTGACGCTGACCTATCTCGACCCCTCGGGTAAGCCGCAGACCGTCGAGGTCACCCTCGGGAAGGCCCAGCAGTGACGCCCACATTGAGAGTGGCCGCGCCAGTGACTGGCCCCGGATATACGGTTGCACTCATGGAACAGCCAGCGGAGTTGGTGGGCCGAGCACTCGTCGTTGTCGTCGATGACCGCACCGCCCATGGCGAGGAGGACCACAGCGGTCCGTTGGTCACCGAACTGCTCGGTGAGGCCGGCTTCGTCGTCGACGGCGTCGTGGTGGTGTCTGCTGACGAGGTGGAGATCCGCAATGCGCTGAACACGGCGGTCATCGGTGGCGTCGATCTGGTGGTGTCGGTGGGCGGCACCGGGGTCACGCCGCGCGACGTGACGCCCGAGGCCACTCGTGACCTGCTGGACCGCGAGCTGCTCGGCATCGCCGAGGCGCTGCGCGCTTCGGGGCTGTCCGCGGGCATCGTCGATGCGGGGCTGTCCCGCGGTTTGGCCGGCATCTCCGGTAGCACGCTGGTGGTCAACATCGCCGGCTCCCGGGCGGCCGTGCGCGACGGCATGGCCACGCTCGGCCCGCTGGCCACCCAGATCATCGGCCAGCTATCAAGCTTGGAGATCTAACTGTTGTCCGTGCCGTCCGGATGCGCGCACGACGCCGAACCTGCGTCGCGGCACCCGGCGGTCATGAGGGGGACCCGTTTGGTGGTCCAGTCGCTATGCGACTTGGGGTTGGTGGGTCGTGGTCCACTGTAGAGCGAACTCGGCAGGGGTGAGCTCGCCATGGGCGGAGTGGGGCCTGTTGGCGTTGTAGTCGACCCGCCAGTCCTCGATGATCACGCGGGCTTCCAGGAGCGAGTCGAAGCGCCATGAGTTGAGCAGTTCATCACGAAGCCTGCCGTTGAACGACTCGATCCAGGCGTTCTGCCAAGGCGAGCCCGGATCGATGAAAAGTGAACCAGCACTGTTGAATCGGCACCAATCACTGACCGCGTGGGCCACGAACTCGGGACCGTTGTCGAAGCGCACGTAGTGCGGCGCACCGTGGTGCAGAGCCAGGCGATCCAGCACGTCGACGACGCCGTCGGCGTCGATGCCACGATCGACTTCGATCGCGAGGGCTTCGCGGGTGAACTCGTCGATGACGTTCAACATCTTCAAGGTGCGGCCATCGGCGGTGGTGTCGAACTGGAAGTCCATCGCCCAGATGACGTTCGGACGAATCGGTGACATCGCGCCCACGGCGATACCGATACCGGTCAGACGCTTCTTCTTGCGGCGCTGCGGGACGCGGAGGCCCTCCTCGCGCCACAGACGACGGATGCGCTTGTTGTTGACCTGCCAGCCGGCTCGGCGGGCCATCTTGGCTGCCCGCCGCCATCCCCAGCGGGGCCGGTCAGTGGAGAACCGGCGCAGCCAGGCGCGCAACTCGGCCTCCTCGGTGGTGATCGGCGGCGGTGTCAGGCGCATCGTGGAACGGTGCAGGCCAACCACTGTGCAGGCGCGGCGCTCGGAAACCCCGAACCGGTCGCGCAGCGCCGTGACGGCGCGGCGCTTGCGGTTCGGGGTCAGAAGTTTCCCGCCGAGATCTCCTTGAGCATGTCGATGTCGAGGGCCTGGTTGGCGACCAACTTCTTCAATCGGGTGTTCTCGGCCTCGAGTTCTTTGAGCCGTTTGGCCTCGTTGGCTTTCATGCCGCCGTACTGGGCAAGCCAGCGATGCCACGTCGACTCCGCGATCTGCAGGTGTCGGCACACCTCGTCGAGCTCCTGGCCGGCCCCCAGGAGCTTGTTGCCCTCGGCGAGCTTGCGGATGATCTGATCCGGCGTATGCCGCCGGCGCTTGTTCGATGCCATGTCGTTGTTGATTCTTCCTCGCCCGAACACCGGGCAACAGAGTCCCACAATGACTGGACCACTACGACGGGCTCACCTCAGTCACCGTCGTGCAAAACCAGCAATTGTCCAGCGTGTTAACGGGAAGTGAACGGCAATCTCGGCGTGAATGTGATCTTCGTCACAGGACAGTCGGCTTGTGACTGGCCCGTCCAAGCCGCCGCGCGAGGCAGTTAACAAGATCTTCGGGGATCCGTTGCCCGAGATATCTATTGACGAGCGCGATACTTACTCCCCGGACGACGACGCCGTACATGAACAGTGGCTGCGAGACAACGTTCCGCCGCATCATGATTGAGCCGTGATCGCCCGTTTGGGGGCACAAAATGCCTGATGGCGAACCGTCTGGGGAAATTCGCACCGACTGACACAGCGGTGCCCGCACAAGCGCGGTCCACCTGATCGGCCGCCGACGACCCGCCTGCCACATGCACGTACAGCGGATCTCAGCAAACTCCCATCCGACAATGGAATGTGACGCAGTTGGCATTCGCTTGCGTTGCCGGTCTGGTGGCGCCCCGTTATGTTCCTCGTGTCAACGATGAGTGAAACGTAAGAGCCACATGTGAGGTCTCTCATTTGCGTCACATGAGGCTCCTGCGTCGTGTGTGGTGTAGCGAGTAGGACCAGGCACGAATAACCACGGTGACCCGCCAGGGTCATCGTCGACATGACTAGGGAGAACATGAAGGCAATCAGTCGGGTGCTGATCGCGATGATCACCGTGATAAGCGCAGCAATCGCGGGCTTATTCGTGAGCGCGGGCACCTCTCACGCAGGTCTGGACAACGAGCTGAGTCTGGTGGACGGCCAGGACCGGACCCTGACGATCCAGCAGTGGGACACCTTCCTCAATGGTGTGTTCCCCCTGGACCGCAACCGGTTGACCCGTGAGTGGTTCCATAGCGGCCGCGCCAAGTACATCGTGGCCGGCCCCGGCGCCGAAGAGTTCGAGGGCCAGCTCGAGCTGGGCTACCAGATCGGCTTCCCCTGGTCGCTGGGTGTGGGCATCAACTTCAGCTACACCACCCCGAACATCCTGTTCGACCAGGCGCCACCAGACCTGGATCCGAGCGAGGGCTTCATCACTACGCCGAACCTGTTCCCCGGTGTGTCGATCAGCGCCGACCTGGGCAATGGCCCCGGCATCCAGGAGGTCGCGACCTTCTCGGTTGAGGTGGCGGGCCCCAACGGCGGTGTGGCCGTCTCCAACGCGCACGGCACCGTGACCGGCGCGGCCGGCGGCGTGCTGCTGCGTCCGTTCGCCCGGTTGATCTCCAACTCGGGTGACAGCGTCACCACCTACGGCGAACCCTGGAACATGAACTAACGGGTCAGGTCCTACGCAAAACAGCCCCCGGGTTTTCCGGGGGCTGTTTTGTGTCTGCGGGCTATTGACCGGTTTTGTCGGTGCCTACGGGCGTGCCGGCGCCGTGCTTGCCGGACGCGGCCTGGCCGTTCTCGGCCAACAGGTCACGGATCTCGGTGAGCAGGGTCAGCTGGGTCTCTTCCTCCTCCACCTTGGAGTCGAGTTCCTTGAACTTCTTGTACGGCAGCACGATGACGAAGTAGATGACGGCCGCCACGATGAGGAAGTTGATGGCCGCGGAGACCACGGCGTTGAAGTCGACGTAGATGTTGTCGCCCAACGGAATCCTCAGGAAACCGTATTCCGACTCAGGTGTCGCGCCGATCCGGCTGATCAGCGGCTGCACCACGTGATCGGTGAAGGCCGTCACCAGTGCGGTGAAGGCCGCGCCGATGATGACCGCGGTGGCCAGGTCGATGACATTGCCTCGGGCGATGAACTCTCTGAACCCCTTCAACATGCTGTGGAACCCTTCTGCGCTATGGGTGGTCTGACAGGACCGTAATTTAGTGGAACGTCAGCGTGACCGTCTGCACCAGCGCGGCCCCCGCCACTTCGTTGGCGGCGCGGGCGGGCAGTGCGACCAGCACCACGCGATCGCCGCCGGCACCGGGCCCCTTGGGTTTCTCCGACACCAGTACGACGACGGCGTCGGAGGCGAGCAGTTGGGGGCTGTGGTCGTCCGTCGCCGCGAGTACGTCGACGACGTCGCCGGAGCGGATCACGTCGAGCAATGCGGTATCGGCCAAATGCAGTGGCACGATGCGCGCGTCGGGTCCGGCGGCCTCCTCGGCCAGCCGCGGCCCGAGCACCCGCACGTCGGTGAGCACCTCGCCGCGGCGGGTCGGGCTGGCCAGCGTGGCCCCTAACACTGCCTCGGGGTCTTCTTGCGCGCCATCGGGAAGCGTTGCTGCCGAACGGATTTCAAGCCTCACATCGGTCGCGGTCAATTCGACACCCGGAGCGAGGTCACGGGCGGCAACGACGACCTCGGTGCGGTCGCCGTGCGGATCGTCGCGCAATGCGGCGACGCCGGCCAGCACCACCAGCCCGCCGGCCGCGATTCGTCGGGCCGTGACCGTGCGTGACCAATCCGGCCGCAGGGCGGCCGACAACCTGCTCAGGGGCGACGGATTGAGTGCTTGGCCCATGCCGCCACGCTAGGCAGCATTGGGTGTCTGGCGCGCGGACTCAGCGCGCCGCCTGTGGATAACTCAGCTCGATGCCGCGGCGGCGGGCGCGGCGCTGGTCGAGCTGGAGCTCGAATCGCTGGACGAGCTCGACGAGCTTGACGACGACGAGCCCGTCGACTCCGAGCTCTTAGCGGAGCCGTTGGTCGTGGTCTTGGCCGACTCGCGGCTGTCGGTGCGGTAGAAGCCGCTGCCCTTGAACACCACTCCCACGGAACCGAAGAGCTTGCGCAGTCGGCCGTTGCACTTACGGCAGGTGGTCAGCGCATCGTCGCTGAACGCCTGGATCGCGTCGAAGCGATCACCGCATTCGGTGCACGCATAGGAATAGGTAGGCACGAAAACCTCCGAGGTGGTCAAACTTCTTAGCACTCTACCGTCTTAAGTGCTAGAACCGCTATGTGGGGCTCGCCATTCCCGCGCGGCGCCGGCGCCGACGGACCCGAGGCTGGGTCGTCGCTGTGCTGGTGGTCGTCGCGCTCGTGTTGTTCGTGACGTGGATGCAGCAGCGAACGCCGGCGTCATCACCGTCGTCGTCCCTCGCGCCTCCCACGACGTCGACCTCCGCGCCGGCGCCGGTGGTGGCACCACCCGCCAATCCCCGCTTCGACCACGCCCGCGACCTGCTGGACCGACTGCCCGTGCGCGGCTGGGACCGCCGCACCGACTTCGCGCGCTACCGGTTCGGCGAGGCCTGGAGCGACGACGTCAACGTCGAGTTCGGCCGCAACGGCTGCAATACCCGCGACGACATCCTGAGGCGTGATCTGGCCAACCTCGTGGTGCGGCCCGGCACCTGTTACGCGCAAAGCGGTGTGCTGCACGACCCGTACACCGGCGCCACGATCGCATTCGTCCGCGGCCCCGACACCTCAAGCACCGTCCAGATCGACCACCTCGTGTCATTGGCCGACGCCTGGTACAAGGGCGCGCGCGACTGGGACGACCAACGCCGCCGCGACTTCGCCAACGATCCGCGCAACCTGGTCGCCGTCGGTGGACAAGCCAACTTTGACAAGGCTTTTCGCGATGTCGCCAGTTGGCTGCCGCCCAACCCGGCGTTCCGCTGCGAGTTCGTCGCGCGTCAGATCGACGTGAAGACGGCGTACGGGCTGTGGCTGTCCGCCAAGGAGAAGCGCGCCATGGAAGACGTGCTGGCTAGCTGCTGAGCGCCACCACGCCGCTGGGGGTGAGCGCGTGCGTCATCCGCACGTCGTGCGGTTCGGCGGGCAGTCGCTCGACGAGTTCCTCGTCGCGCACGACGGCGATCAACCGGGCCGCCGGATCGGCGAGCGGCAGCGAGCGGTCGTAGTACCCCGCGCCGCGGCCCAGCCGAGCACCGGTGCGGTCGACGGCGAGGGCCGGGACGAGGACGACGCGGGCATCGGCGATTGCCTCCGCGGGAAGCCGGGGCGGCGGCGGCTCCTTCAGCCCGAACCGGGCGTCGACGAGCTCGCCGGGCCGATACTCGCCCCACTGCAGGGGAGCGGCTTCGCTGGGCGCCACCGGCAGCAGCACCCGCGCGCCCAGTCGCAGCAGGTTGTCGACGAGGTCGATCGACCCGGGTTCGGTGCCCATCGGCACATATGCGCACACCGTGTCACCGAGACCGACCAGGTCGGGCAGATGCGCTTCGATCGCTGTCGCCTCGTGGTCGCGTTGCTGCGGCGTCATGGCCCGGCGGGCCGCCAGGATCGCCGCCCGAACCTCCGCTTTTTCCCGCGAGATCACGGGGTACACCATGACAGGTGACGCTGAGCGTTCGACGACAAACCATTAATGTGTGAACGATGACTGGGCCTGAGGTTGCTATTCCGCGCACCGCGGTCGTGCCGGCCGCGGGTCTGGGAACCAGATTTCTGCCGGCCACCAAGACGGTGCCCAAAGAGTTGTTGCCGGTGGTTGACACACCGGGCATCGAGCTGGTGGCCGCCGAGGCGGCCGAAGCCGGCGCCGAGCGCCTGATCATCGTCACGTCCGAAGGCAAGGACAGCGTCGTCGCGCACTTTGTCGAAGACCTGGTGCTGGAGGGCACGCTCGAAGCGCGCGGCAAGAAGTCGATGCTGGAGAAGGTGCGTCGCGCCCCGGCGTTGATCAAGGTCGAGTCGGTGGTGCAGGCCGAGCCGCTCGGCCTGGGCCATGCCGTCAGTTGTGTCGAGCCGTCGCTGTCGCCGGACGAAGACGCCATCGCGGTGCTGCTGCCCGACGACCTGGTGTTGCCGACCGGCGTGCTGGAGACCATGTCGAAAGTCCGTGCCAAGCGCGGAGGTTCGGTGCTGTGCGCCATCGAGGTGCCTACCGACGAGATCAGCGCGTACGGCGTGTTCGACGTCGAGACGGTGCCCGACGCCGTCAACCCCAACGTGCTTCGGGTCAAGGGCATGGTGGAAAAGCCCAAGGCCGCCGATGCGCCGTCGCCGTACGCCGCCGCCGGGCGCTATGTGCTGGACCGCGCGATTTTCGATGCGCTGCGGCGGGTTCCGCGTGGCGCGGGCGGTGAGATTCAGCTGACCGACGCGATCGCGCTGCTGATCGACGAGGGCCATCCCGTACATGTGGTGGTGCATCGCGGATCTCGACACGACTTGGGAAATCCCGGCGGCTACCTCAAGGCTGCGGTTGACTTTGCCCTGGAACGCGACGACTACGGACCCGAGCTGCGGCGGTGGTTGGTAGAGCGGTTGGGGCTGACCGAACACTAGATCTGCGGAGAGAGGCGTGCTGTGCGCTCGGTAGAGGAGCAGCAGGCGCGGGTGGCTGCCGCTGCGGTGGCGCCCAGGCCGGTGCGGGTGGCGATCGCCGAGGCCCAGGGTTTGATGTGCGCGGAGGAAGTCGTCACCGAACGTCCGCTGCCGGGTTTCGACCAAGCCGCCATCGACGGGTACGCGGTGCGCAGCGTCGACGTGTTGGGCGCTGGCGAGGCTTCTGAGGACGGCGACGGCGAAATCAGCCTTCCCGTAATGGGATCCATCGAGGCGGGGGCCCGGACGCCGAGCCGGTTGCAACCGCGTCAGGCTGCGCGTGTGCAAACCGGTGCGCCGATGCCGACGCTCGCCGATGCGGTGCTGCCGCTGCGCTGGACCGACGGCGGGCAGAACCGGGTGCGGGTGCTGCGGGGGGTGCGGTCGGGGGCATATGTGCGGCGCACCGGCGACGATGTGCAGCCCGGTGATGTGGCGGTGCGCGCGGGCACGATCATCGGGCCCGCCCAGGTCGGGCTGTTGGCGGCGGTGGGACGTGAACGCGTGCTGGTGCATCCGCGGCCCCGGCTGTCGGTGATGTGCGTCGGCGGCGAGCTGGTCGACATCTCGCGCACGCCGGGCAACGGGCAGGTCTATGACGTCAACTCCTACGCGTTGGCGGCCGCGGGGCGCGACGCAGGCGCCGAGGTCACCCGCGTCGGAATCGTCGACACCGATCCGGCAGTGCTTCGGGAAACCGTTGAGGGACAACTCAATCGGGCCGAAGTGGTGGTGATCGCCGGCGCCGTAGGCGGGGCCGCGGCCGAGGGCGTACGGCAGGTGCTGTCCGAGCTGGGCGAAATGGAGGTCACCCGGATCGCGATGCATCCGGGTTCGGTGCAGGGTTTCGGGCAGTTGGGCCGCGACGGTGTGCCAGTGTTTCTGTTGCCGGCCAATCCGGTGTCGGCGTTGGTGGTGTTCGAGGTGATGGTGCGTCCGCTGATCCGGATGTCGCTGGGCAAGCGGCAACCGATGCGCAGAATCGTGCAGGCGCGCACGCTGTCACCGATCACGTCGGTGCCGGGGCGCAAGGGATTTCTGCGCGGGCAATTGATGCGCGACCAGGACACCGGCGAATATCTGGTGCAGGCGCTCGGCGGGGCGCCGGGTGCGTCGTCGCATCTGCTGGCCACCCTGGCCGAGGCGAACTGTCTGGTGATCGTTCCCAGTGAGGCCGAAGAGATCCGCACCGGCGAGATCGTCGATGTTGCATTCCTAGCCCAGCGCGGCTGACGTGAACCTGTGGCGTTCAACCTCGATGCATCCCGGCTGGCCGATGCCGGTGGGTCCTTTGCGGGTGCCCGCGGGTGTGGTGCGGCTGCGGCCGGTGCGGCTGCGCGACGCTGCGGCGTGGAGCCGCATCAGGTTGGCCGACCGTGCGCATCTGGAGCCGTGGGAGCCCGTCACGGGCGTGGATTGGGAAGTGCGGCATGCGATTTCGTCGTGGCCAGCGGTGTGCTCAGGGCTGCGGGCGGAGGCGCGCAAGGGTCGGATGCTGCCGTATGTGATCGAACTGGACGGGCAGTTCACCGGCCAGCTCACGATCGGGAACGTCACGCATGGCGCGCTGCGCTCGGCGTGGATCGGGTATTGGGTGGCCAGCTCGGCGACGGGCGGGGGAGTGGCGACCGCGGCATTGGCACTGGGGTTGGACCATTGCTTCGGCCCGGTGATGCTGCATCGCGTCGAGGCGACGGTGCGCCCGGAGAACGCGGCGAGCCGGGCGGTGCTGGCGAAGGTGGGCTTTCGCGAGGAGGGGCTGCTGCGGCGGTACCTCGAGGTCGACGGCGCGTGGCGCGACCACCTGTTGGTGGCGATCACGATCGACGAGCTACAGGGGTCGGCGACGTCGGCGCTGGTGCGCTCGGGATTGGCGAGCTGGTCGTAGCTGTTGCCGTTTCCTGCGTTGAGATTGCATTCAGGGCTGTAAATCGGCCGTCGGCACGACCGTGAGCGCAATCTCAACGCCTAAGGCTGTGACTGCTGTGACATTTGTTACTGGTGGTGCTTGTATCGAGTGAATTACAGGTGTGTAATTGTCTCGGCGCGCCGTCGGTGGCTGCGCTGGTCACGGACCTAGCCTGAAGGGGAAAGGAGCAGGCTACATGCCAAGCATCCCCCAATCCCTCCTATGGATCTCCCTCGTCGTGCTCTGGCTCTTCGTGCTGGTTCCGATGTTGATCAGTAAGCGGGACGCCGTTCGGCGCACCAGCGACGTGGCGTTGGCGACGCGTGTGCTGAACAGCGGGCAAAACCCGCGGCTGCGGCGGCGCGGACCCGCGGCCGGCCACAACAGCGACCCGGATTGGCAGCCGGCGGACGAAGACGAGGACCTCGACGAGCTCGACGAGCCCGAGGAGGAGCCGGCCGAGCGTTCGGTGGTGGTGGCCGAAGCGGTCGTCGAAGAGCCCGAGCCCGAGTATCTCGACGTCGACGTCATCGACGAGGATGCGGCGGCGTTGCCCGTCGGCCAAACCGAAGAGCTGCCATTGGATTTCGACGAGGAGCCCGTCGAGTCCGTCGAGACTGAGGAGCCCGAAGAGCCCGTCGAGGTTGAGGAGCCCGTCGAGCCAGAAGCGGAAGCGGACGGCAGCGAGGACGAGTACGAATACGTCGACGACTCATCGGGGCTGGAGGCGCCGTCGGAGACGGATCTGCAGATCGCCGAGTCGGTGAGTGCCGCGCGTCGCCGCCGTCGCGAAACCACCACGGCGGCGGTGGTGAGCGCCCGCAAGTACGCGTTCCGCAAGCGGATGTTGGCGGGCATGGCGGCGGTGCTGATGGCCTCGGCCGTCGCGGGGTACTTCCAGGTGCCGTGGTCGTGGTGGGTGTGTGCTTCGACCGGCGCGGTGACGGTGCTCTACCTGGCGTACCTGCGGCGTCAGACCCGCATCGAGGAGCGGCTACGGCGCCGGCGCGCCCAGCGGATGGCGCGGGCGCGGTTGGGGGTGGAAAACACCGACGACCGCGAATACGACGTGGTGCCGTCGCGGCTGCGTCGACCGGGCTCAGCGGTGCTGGAGATCGACGACGAAGACCCCATCTTCGAGCACCTCGATTACGCGCCGTCGGCGCGCCACTACGACCTGCCACGCGCAGCGGGCCAGTAGTTTTCGATCGACGCCGCGGGACTGGTAGCCTGTGCTACCGGTATCAGGGGCTATGGCGCAGTTGGTAGCGCGACTCGTTCGCATCGAGTAGGTCAGGGGTTCGATTCCCCTTAGCTCCACAACATTCGAGCAGGTCACTGCCTATGCCGCGCAAGCGGCGGGTGCCCACAGGCCTCGCCCATTGGTGCGCGCATCCACTTCTGCCGCGCGGAAGCGGTCCTGGTATTTGTACGGCAGCTCGTAGGTGTACTCGTGGGCGAACCCGTCATAAATCATGTCCAGATTGAACAGCCGACCGGTGCCGGTCCACACGTAGGCGAGGGTGCGCCCGTACCGATCGACGGCGTCCTGGAATGGGTCTCTCTCGAGGTACACCGATTGGCCGTTCAAAACGGCGGCGGCGCGCTCGAATGCCTGTTGCGCGAAGCACTCCACCGGCTTACGAGGGTCGTGTAGCTCTGGGGTGTCCATTCCGATCAGGCGGACCTTCTCGCGTGCACCGTTGTTGTCGACCCAGATCGTGTCTCCATCAGACACTTTGGTCACTGGAAACGGCCCGGTGACGTTATCGGTGGGCATGACGGGGTAGTCCGGTTGAGCCACCGACGTCGCCGCACTCCCGACGAACACGGCCGCCGCCACGAGAGCGGCCGCGGCAGCGCGAGCGATGCTAGTAGTACGCGACATCGATTCCATTGTCCCGCAGGCCTTTAGGCGGCATGCAGCACTTTGAATACTCCGACGCCGTCGTCAGATTCAGACATTGGCTGCCAGCCGGTGAATGCGCTCCAGCTCTTCGTTCTTCTCAAGGCGCACCAGGTCGGCGTCGTAGCGTGCCTGTAAATTGATCCAGAACATGTCGCTGACGCCGAGTGCCCGCGACAGCCGCAGCCCTGTGTCAGCGGTGATAGAGCGCCGGCCTGAGAGGATCTCGCTCAGCCGCGTCTGCGGGACGTTGATCTCCTTGGCGAGACGGTAAGCACTGATGCCCATCGGCCCGAGGAAGTCCTCGGCGAGAATCTCACCAGGGTGGGTAGGTGCGAAATCAGCCATTGCCTCCTCCTTTCTCAGTGGTAATCGACCAACTCGACATCGTCTGCGCCGCCATTGCTCCATCTGAAGCAGATGCGGTACTGGTCATTGACACGGATACTGTGTTGTCCTTCGCGAGGCGGTTGGAGCTTCTCCAAGCGGTTGCCCGGCGGAACTCTCAGGTCATTGATGTTCTCCGCGGCGTCGAGGATTTGCAGCTTCCGGCGAGCCGCTTTCGCGAGCTCTTTGCTGATCCCCTTCGGGCAGCTCAGGTCCCAGATCTTTTGGGTGTCGCCGTCGCTGAACGAGCGGATCACCAGCCAATACTAACGGCTTGCGTTACTAACGTCAAGCGTTAGTAACTGCTGCGTCTTACGCCACCTGACTCACGTGCGCCGCAGACTGGCCGATCGTGGCGTCGTCGTCACCGATCATCGTGCGCAGCAACGCTTTCTGCTCGCGCGAACCGCGCGCAGCGGCGCGGTCCATCCCGCCAGGCACCGCAATGGCGGCGACACTGCGGGCGACATTCACCGGCAACCGCAGCACCGGGTACCACGGCGGCACATACGCGGGCAGGCCCAACGAACGCATCGCGCGGGGGCCTAGGAAGCCGCTCGCCACCGACAGGTGCTGCGCTCTTGCGAGACGACGACGCAGGCCGGGCAGCGTGCGGTATAGCCAGGCCAGCGGGTCGTCGGCCATGGGCATCGCCAGCTGCTTCGTCGACTCGTCGGGTTCTGAAAGCGCGGTGAGCGTGTGATAGAGCACGCGGATGCCATCGCGGAAGTTGCGCGGCAGCCACTCGTCGCGCACGCCGATCAAATAGCCAACGTAGCGCGTCAGGTGCGCGATGGCGTCCAAATCGCCTCGCGCGGGCACGATTCCCATCCCCAGCGCTCCCGCCGGCGGCGCGATGAGCGCGCCGACCAGCGTGGCCGCCATATCCGTCTGGTTGACCGGTACACCCCACTCGTCGCCGCGCCAGTCGGGCATCGCCGCGACGTGCCGGCGCACGAACGCGTGGATCAGTCGCACCCGCAGCGTCGACTGGTAACCGATACCCGACGGGACCATGCCGCCGTCGGCGATGATGTCCAACGCCCACTGCATGGTCTCGGCGAATCGCTTGTTCGAGCCCTTCTCCAGAGCGCCGGTCCGCACGAGCGTCTTGTTGAATCCCGAAAACTGGTAGCCGCCAAGCAAAGCCACGTCTCGCGCAATGTATATGCCGTCGGCGCCGCCGCGTCGCATCGCCCGCTGCCCCCGCCGCAGCTGGTCCCAGTCGACCCAATCGGGAACCGTCTCGACCTTCTGGAAGAACTCACGCAATGGCTCCGGCGCCTCGGGCACATTGGCAATGCCTTCGGTGAGCGCGCGATCGAACAGCGGCCGCGTCTGCTCCATGCCGGTGGCCGACATCCACTCGACCAGGCGATCCATCGGTTCGTCGCCGACGGTCAACTGCTCGCCGAGCTCGCGCCACTGTTCCGGCGTCGGCTCGCCCACGCCCATCACCGTCGCGAACAACCGAACAGCAGTCGGCACCGGGCGCGGTTGGTCGGGATGCCGAGCCGGGATCGACGTGTTCATCGCAGCGCTCCTCGGGCGTCAATTTGGATAACGCATGTGTGCCGAATGTAGGTCGCGGGTATCGTGCTGTCAATGAAGCGCGCGGAAGTGGTTCGCGACTACGGCGGCATCAGCGCGGCCGACCGTCGTGCCGAACGCCGCCGCAAACTCCTCGCCGCGGGGCGCAAGATCTGGGGTGAGTCCGGTGTCGCCGACGTGACCGTCCGCGGCGTGTGCACCGCCGCCGGGCTGATCCCGCGCTACTTCTACGAACACTTCCCTAACCGCGACGCGCTGCTGTTCGCCGTCGCCGACGACGTTCGTGACGAACTGCTCGAAGCCCTCGTCGCCGCCGGCATCGGTGACCCAGGCACGCTGCGGGATAAACTGCGGTCGGCCCTGAAGGCATTTCTCGACCTCATCGCCGCCGACCCGCACGTCCATCGCATCGCCACCGGCGACGTCAGCAGTGTTCCGGGGCTGGCCAAACACCGCGCACAGATCCTCGACATGATCACCGACTTGATCATCCAATACGCACCGGACGTCATTGGTGATGTCGCAGGGGATCCCACCGAGCTCCGCCGCGCCGCACGCTTCATGGTCGGCGGCGTCAACCAGATCATCGAACACTGGCTCGATGACCCGCGGGAAACCACCGACGAACTCGCGACCGTCTCCGCCGATCTCTGCGTGATCGTGGCCAGAGGCTTGATGCCATCAAAGGCCCAGTGACGCAAGGCATATCAGCATACCCTTGCTCGCGGTGACGAGAACGCCGTAGCCTCGTGACGTGGCCGGATTGACCGCCGTCCGCGCCGGCGAGCTCGCGGCATTGGAATTCTTTGCCGGCTGCTCCACCGAGGCCCTCGCGCCATTGGCGGGGCTGCTACGGCCAGTCACTGCTGCCCCCGGGCAGGTGCTGATGCGCCAGGGCGAGCATGCGGTGTCCTTCTTGCTCATCGGATCTGGCCGAGCCGAAGTCACTCACACCGCTGCCGACGGCGCGACCACCGTCGTCACCGTGACGCCCGGCATGATCCTCGGTGAGATCGCCCTGCTGCGGTACGCGCCGCGCACCGCGACCGTCGTCGCTCTGGACCGGCTCTCCGGCTGGGTCGGTGGCCAAGAAGCATTCTCCGCCATGCTGGAACTGCCCGGCATGGTGGAGAAGTTGGTGCGCATCGCCCGCCAGCGCCTGGCCGCGTTCATCACCCCGATCCCGGTCCACCTGCGCGACGGCACCCAGATGTACCTGCGGCCCGTGCTGCCCGGCGACAGTGAGCGGACCACCCAGGGGCCTGTCGAATTCTCCAGCGACACGCTGTACCGGCGGTTCCAGTCGACGCGCGCTCCCACCAAATCCTTAATGACGTACTTGTTCGAGGTGGACTACGTCGATCACTTCGTCTGGGTGATGACCGACGAGGCCGACTCCGTGGTGGCCGACGCGCGGTTCGTCCGCGACGAGAAGGATCCGTCAACCGCCGAGGTGGCGTTCATCGTCGGCGACGACTACCAGGGCCGCGGTGTCGGCACGTTGCTGATGGACGCTCTGGCTGTGGCCGCCAGTTGTGATGGCGTGCAACGGTTCACGGCGCGGGTGTTGAGCGAGAACTTCCCGATGCGCAAGATCCTGGACCGCTTCGGCGCGCATTGGCACCGCGAAGATCTCGGTGTCGTGACCACCACGATCGACGTACCGGACGAAAGCGCGCTGGCCATCTCGCCGGAGCTGGTCGATCAGATCCACGCTGTGGCCCGCCAGGTGATCCGGGCAGTCGGCTGATGAGGCAACCACTTTCGAAGGACACCCGCGTCTGTATCTCGCTGTCGGGCCGGCCGAGCAACATCGGCACGCGGTTTCACAACTATCTGTACAACCGGCTGGGGCTGGACTTCATCTACAAGGCGTTCACCACGACCGACATCGCGGCGGCCATCGCCGGCGTTCGAGCGCTCGGCATCCGCGGCTGTTCGGTGTCGATGCCGTTCAAGCAGGACGTCATTGCGCTTGTGGACGAGGTCGAGCCGTCGGCGCGGGCGATCTATGCTGTCAATACGATCGCCAACCAGGACGGCCGGCTGATCGCCTCCAACACCGATTACCTTGCCGTGCAACGGCTCATCGCCGAATACGCGCTCGACGCGGGACAGTCTGTGCTGATCCGTGGCAGCGGCGGCATGGCCAACGCCGTCGGTGCGGCGTTCCGCGACAGCGGTTTTCGCGACGGCACGATCGTCGCGCGCAACCGGTCGACCGGTCAGGCGCTTGCCGAGCGGCTGGGTTATGACTACGCCGACGACGTCGGCGGCCGTACCGCCGCGGTGGTCGTCAACGTTACCCCGATCGGCATGGCCGGTGGCCCCGACGAACGCAGCAGCGCGTTCGACAATGACACAATCACCCACGCGCACACCGTCTTCGACGTGGTCGCGATGCCGTCGGAGACACCGTTGATCACCGCGGCGCGGGCGGCCGGCGTCGACGTCATCACCGGCGCGGAGGTGATCGCTCTCCAGGCCGCCGAGCAGTTCGAGCGCTACACCGGCGTGCGTCCGACGCCCGCGCTGATCGCTGAGGCGTCGGCGATCTCGCGGGCCTGACTTACGGCGTGATCGTCGTCTGGTCGTCGATCACGGCGGTGGCATCCATCAACGCCCCGATGTTTTCCCGCAGCCCATCGGCCTGTAGTTGCAACACGTACAGTCCGTCCTGGCCGGGGATGACCACCGTCTTCTGCGCGATGGCCCGCCTGGCGCCGTCCTTGATGTACATGCCGCCGGTCTGCCATGCGTCGAAGCCGCCGAGCTTGTCGGCGTTGCCGTTGCCGCCTTCCCAGCCGGGCAGATTCTGCAGTTCGCCCGGCGCGAATTCGAGGATCTTGGCCGGGTCGACATTCCCGGTGAGCTTGGACATCTGCGCGATGATCCTCGGCGGGTCCTGCGCCACCGTCGGGTCGGTAAAGACGAGTTCCTGCCACGCCCATTCCCGCGTGCGCGGGCCGGCGTCCTGCCAGCCGGGCGGGATGGGGAGATTGACGGTGGGCGATCCGGGATCGCCACGGCGCACACGGGTATCGACGATGCCGTTCTCTTTGATGTAGTCGGGGATCGTGTACCGCGGGCCCGACGCCTGCGGGCTGGCCGTCGTCGTCTCCTGCGCAGCAGGTGCCTCCGTCTTGGTGTCGGTACTGCAGCCGGCCACCGCCATGCCCACCACGACGGCGGCGATGACGATTCGGCTGGCGAGCACTGGCTTCTTCATGCGCCAGAGCCTATACGCGACGGGACTGCTCGGCGGGGACACGCGGGCACCCGTTTGCTGGAGTTTGCAATGGCGAATCTTCTTGACTTGGAAATCAATTCTGTTTGCCTTGGCAAGTATTTGACAGATCTGCTTTGCGGTTTCGCCTCTGAATTAGCCAACTCAGGGGCAAGATTCCCTGTACTGCGATGTCGGCTTCGCAGTCCATAACTGAGAGCGATCGACGGCTTCGGTGTGCGATTGCTGCGGTGCGGCTGGTCCGAGGAAGAGGTTTGGATCATGCGTCGGACATTGCGTTCGCTGAGTGTGGTGCTGTTGGCCGTCGCCGGGACAGTCGCACTCGGCGTGTCCACCGCCATGACCGCCGCCGTACAGCTGCTGGCGACGACCGCGTTGATCATGGGCGGGGCGGCGCATCCGATGTCCACACCGCCGGACTCGCTCGACTTCGTCACCGGGTACATGGCCGACGCGGAGGACCACTACATCGATCCCGGCGACACCCAGAACATCAACCGGGTGGCGGTGATCTACCCCGCGCAGTTCTTTCCGGTGTTCGGCACGACGACCTTCGACGATTCCGTCGCTGCCGGACGCGACAACCTGAACGGCTGTCTGCGGACGCCGGCCAGTTGCGACTACAACCAAAGCGTGCCGGGGTCGGTGGCTCCGGCCGAGGGTGATGAGTTCAAGGTCTTCGGATATTCGGAGAGTGCGGTCGTCGCTTCGCTCGTCAAACGGGACCTCATCGAGGATCCCACGGAAGCGCCGACCGACGTCGAGTTCTTTCTGATCGCGAATCCGATGCGGCCCAACGGCGGTATCTTGGCGCGCGGCTTCGAGGGCATGACGATCCCGATTGTCGGGATCACCTTCCACGGCCCCACGCCGACGGACGGCAACATTCCGACCACCGACGTCGCGCAGCAATACGACATGCTCGGCGGCGACGCGCCCGCGTCTCCGTGGAATCTGTTGGCCTGGGCCAACTCCGCCGCCGCGTACTACTACCTCCATGGGCAGGTTCCGAGCCGATCCCTGAACGACCCGATGGTCATCGATCAGGGCACCTACGGCGATACGCACTACTACCTGATCCCGGCTCGCCGACTGCCGATCCTCATCCCGCTGGAGCAGGCCGGCGTTCCCGGACCGATTCTGGCGGTCATCGACGCACCGCTGCGGGTCTTGGTCGAGGCGGGCCACGTCCGGACCGCCAGCCCAGGCGAACACGTGCAATTTCAACTGCTGCCGACGGCGAACCCCGTCACCGTGGTCGTCAACGTGGCGGGGTCGATCCCAGTCGGTATCGATGACGGGGTGCAGGAAGCTGGACTCGGGCGGCCTCTGGGCACCGCAGATGTGTTCCGTCCCTTCGGGGTTGGCGGAACGACCTACGACAAAGTGACGGGCGAGGAAGTGCCTTCGACCGCTGAACCCGCCCGCGAGCAGGATCCCGAGCCAGCCGCGGCCGTCGACACCGAGGAACCCAACACAGCGCTGCAAGCGTCGACGCCAGACGACTCAACGCCGCCTAGGAAGCGGGGCCCGCTGCGGTCGATCGTCCGGGAGTCGTTCGACGCCAGCGAGACCGAGCGTAAAAGCCTTGCGCCAGCACGTGATCGGCCGTTGAAGCGCATCCTGGGCGCGCTGACGGGCCAACGCTCCGAGCCCGCCGACACCGAAACGAAAGACCCTGGCGGCGAGGCCGATACGGGCGCCGCAGACGACGCCGCCTGATCACACGTCGCAGTTCAGCGAGACCGTGATCGACTTGCTGACCACCACCGTCACCCGCTCACGGCGCTTGCCCTCGCCGACGAAGAACGTGCGCGTCACCTCTTGCGGGTTGCGGACGCTCGTGACGATGCATTGGTCCAAAGGGCCGCTGCCCACGCGGTCGATGACGACGTTGTAGCCCTCGGCCTCCAGCAGACCGATCGTCTGGATGGCATCGCCCTGGGTGACGGGCTGTGCCGTGGCCTCTCCGACGGGCGCCAGCACCGCACCCGCCGTAATCGCTGCTGCCACACCCCACACTGCGCGCATGACAGCCTCCTTCGCTTGCCCCGCTACTTGTTGATCGCTCATGAGCCTCGATCCGTTGCACGGTGTGGTATCAACGGCGCGTGCGCGTCTTGGCGGCCTGCTCGGTGGCACTGTGCGTGGCCGCATGCGGACAGCCGCCAGCGCCGTTGACCACTACCTCGGCACCGCCGCGCGACGTGAAGCCCGCCAACATCGAGCGGGTGCGCACCGAGCTGCCGCCGGGCTACGAAGTCACCGGTGTCGCGGGCCCGGCGGCACCGTTGGCGGTGTGGGGATTCGGGGCGGGGTGGCGCGTCGACCCGCCGCAGTGCGCTGCGCTCGCAGATCCGGCGCCCAGTGCGAGGACACGGGGATGGTCGGCGTCGGGGGCGGGCGGGATCGTCTACGTCGTGGTCGCCGACGGCGCGCCCGCGCTGGATCCCGCGCTGCTCGCGGAGTGCCGCCAGTGGACGGTCGCGGCGGGGCACACCAGCGGCACGGTCACGCGCGTCGACGCGCCGGCGATCGAGGGCGCGCAGACCGTCGGCCTGGCGACCGACGCGCAGACCGTCGTCGAAGGGGGCACCCAGACGCGGTCGCACGCCGACACCTTCACCGCCTACCTGGGCGAGCACGTCGCATTCGTCACCGTCGTCAGCGATCCGGGATCGGCGCAGCCGCCGCTGGGCGCGGAGTTCGCGTCGGGTCTGCTGGTGAAAACGGTGTTGGCGTTACGCGGTTGACGAGCGATCGCCCGGTACATTGGCGGCGATGCTGAACCGGATGTTGGCCGTCGCAGCCGCTTGCGTGCTGGCGGGGTGTGCGACCGAGGACCTGTCGCGCGCCGACATCGCCAACGTCGCGAATGTGAAGTCCAGCTTCGGGCCCGAGTTCAAGGTCAGCACCGTTGGCCCCACCGGCGTCGACCCGAAAGTGCTGGCGCCGCAACCGATGCCGCCCGGCGTCAAATTCGAACCCGCCGATTGCGCGAAGTTCGCGCAGGCGCAGGTGCTGCCCGAGGGGTTGAAGGGCAACATGGCCGCCACCACCGCCGAGGGTCAGGGCAACCGCTACATCACGATGGCCGTCGAGACCTCCGAGCCGGTGCCGCTCAACGAGCCCGGCGAGGAATGCCAGAAGGTGGGGTTCGCGTCGGGCGCAACGCGGGGGATGGTCGAAGTCGTCGAGTCCCCGCAGATCGACGGGACGCGCACGCTGGCCACACATCGGGTGGTGCAGACGACGGTCGACGGTAAACCCCACACCGGCGAGCTGTACAACTACGTCGCCAGCTTTGGCACGTTCCTGGTGATCGTCACCGCCAATCCACTGGCGGTGCCGGGCAAGCCGGTGGCGCCGGTGAACACCCAGCGGGCGCGTGACCTGTTGACTGCCGCGGTGGCCGCCGTCAAGGGTTAGCGGACGTCGTGCGGGCGGAACTGGATGCTGATCCGCGGCCCGACCGGCCTGGACGTCTTGGGGATGGAGTGTTCCCAGGTGCGTTGGCACGAGCCGCCCATCACCAAGAGGTCGCCATGGCGGTGCTGCAGCCGTAGCGACCGGCCGCCGCCGCGCGGCCGCAACGCGAAAACCCTTGTGGCGCCGAGGCTGACGATCGCCACCATGGTGTCCTCGGTGCTGCTGCGGCCGATGGTGTCGCCGTGCCAGGCGACACTGTCGTCGCCGTCGCGGTACAGGCACAACCCCGCGGTGACGAACGGTTCGCCGAGCTCGCCGGCGTAAGCGTCGTTGAGGCGGCGGCGGATCTGCTTGAGACGCGGGTGCGGTGGCGGCTCGTCGACCAGGTTGTGGAAGCTGACCAACCGCGGCACGTCGAGGACCTTGTCGTACATGTGCCGGCGTTCGGCCCGCCAGGGGATGACGTCCATCAGCTCGTCGAAAAGCTCGTCGGCGTCGGTCAGCCAGCCGGAACGCACCTCGATCCATGCGCCGTTGCCGAGCTGACGGCGGTCGGCGAGGTCGAACAGCGAAGTCTGGACCGTCACAGACATGCGCCGAGTCTATCGCACAGGCGTTCGAAGCCTAGAGGTTCACCGCGCCTGGGCCCTGGGCGGCCAGCTCGTCGCCGGGGTTGGCCAGCGCGCACGCCTTGAGGCTCAGGCAGCCGCAGCCGATGCAGCCGGCGAGATTGTCGCGCAGACGCTGTAGGTGCAGGATGCGATCGTCGAGGTCCTGCTGCCAGCTGGCTGAGAGTTTTGCCCAGTCCTTGCTCGTGGGGACGCGGTCGGTGGGCAGGGTGGCCAATGCCTCGCGGATGCGGGCAAGCGGGATGCCGAGCCGTTGCGACATGCGGATGAACGCGACGCGCCTCAGCGTCTCGCGCGCGTAGCGGCGTTGGTTGCCCGACGTGCGACGGCTGGTGATGAGGCCTTCTCGTTCGTAGAAGTGCAGGGCAGAGACGGCGACACCGCTGCGACGGGACATCTCGCCCGGCGTCAACTCGTGGAGCATCTCCATGAGCTAAACCTTAGTTGAGGTGCGGTTGGGCGTTACGGTGCTAACTGTGACGTTGGGCTGCGACTCCGAGGTCGGCACGCTGCGGGTGGTCATCCTGCATCGCCCGGGCGCCGAACTGCAGCGGTTGACACCGCAGAACAACGACGCGCTGCTGTTCGACGGGCTGCCGTGGGTGGCGCGTGCGCAGGAGGAACACGACGCGTTCGCCGGGGTGCTGCGGTCGCGGGGGGTCGAGGTGCTGCTGCTGGCGGACCTGTTGACCGAGGCGTTGGCGCACAGCGGGGCGGCCCGGATGCACGGCATATCGGCGGCTGTGGACGCGCGACGGCTGGGTTTGCCGCTGGCGAAAGAGCTTTCGGCGTACTTGCGGACGTTGGAAGCGGCGGCGCTGGCGCGGGTGTTGATGGCGGGGATGACGTTCACCGAACTGCCGTTCGCGGGCAGCGAGCTGTCGCTGGTGCGGCGGATGCACCACGGCGGGGATTTCGTCATCGAGCCGCTACCAAACCTGTTGTTCACCCGCGATTCGTCGTTCTGGATCGGGCCCCGGGTGGCGATCACGTCGCTGGCCCTGCCGGCGCGGGTGCGCGAGACGTCGCTGACCGACTTGATCTATGCGCATCACCCGCGGTTCCTCGGGGTGCGGCGGGCCTACGAGTCGCGGTCGGCGCCCGTCGAAGGGGGCGACGTGTTGCTGCTGGCGCCGGGCGTCGTCGCGGTCGGGGTGGGAGAGCGCACGACGCCGGCGGGGGCTGAGGCGCTGGCGCGCAGCCTGTTTGACGATGACCTGGCGCATACGGTGTTGGCGGTGCCCATCGCGCAGTCGCGGGCGCAGATGCATCTGGACACCGTGTGCACGATGGTCGACGTCGACGCCGTCGTGATGTACCCGAATGTGGTGGATACGTTGTCGGCGTTCACGATTCACCGTGCGTCGGATGGGGTGAAGATCGACGATGCGGTTCCGTTTGTTCAGGCCGCGGCCGAGGCGATGGGCATCGACCGGCTGCGGGTGATCGACACCGGGCTGGATCCGGTCACCGCCGAGCGCGAGCAATGGGACGACGGCAACAACACGCTGGCGTTGGCGCCGGGTGTGGTGGTGGCGTACGAGCGCAACACCGAAACGAATGCGCGGCTGGCGGATTCTGGAATCGAAGTGTTGGCCATCGAGGCGTCCGAGCTCGGTACTGGCCGCGGCGGGCCGCGCTGCATGTCGTGTCCGGCGGCCCGCGACCCCTTGTAGCGGCCTGCGCCGAAATGGAATTCCCGGTCGCTAAGCCGGCCGTTTGACGACCCTGCCTTCTGTCTCGCGCTGCCTCCAAGCCGCTGCGACACGTTCGAGGACTTCGTGTGGCCGATCCTCCTTGATGACGTGGATGTCGATCCACCCTCTGCGTTCGACGAACGCTTGACGTCTTCTGTCCCAGACGTAGCGCGGCCGATCCTTTTGATGACGGTCGCCGTCGTACTCGGCGGCCACCATGATGTCTTCCCACCCCATGTCGAGAAATGCGATTGGATTGCCGTAGTCATCCAACACCGGAATCTGGGTTTGTGGTCGCGGATACCCCGCGTCGATGAGCAGCAGTCGTAGCCACGTCTCCTTTGGAGACTGCGCACCGCCGTCCATCAGGTCAAGCGCCTCGCGGAGACGCCGAACGCCACGGGCTCCCTTGTACTGGCCGACGAGCGGCAGCACGTGCTCACTCAAGAGCCCCGTTGCCCGCGCGAGCGCGTCAAGGTGTGCGACGGCCGCATCGCGAGGCAGATACCTGCCGAGATCAAACGCCGTCCGCTGTGGTGTCGCGACCGCCATGCCGTTGATTTCCATGACTTCGTCGTAGGCGAACCGGTCGTTGCGGGCGATGATCCGTGGTGGAGGGTGATTGTTGTTCCAGATCAGTTCGATCGGCGCGTCGTCGTCCACCCACAGCGCGCCGTGGAGTGCCGACGCGGCTCGTCCGGTGATCACTCCTCGGCGTTTGGACCATAGCCACGCTGCCATGGTGTAGTCGTAGAGCGACGGCTCGCCGAACCGCAGTCTGTAGACGTCCGGTAAAAGCGCCTCGTAGCTCGACCTCAACCTGCCGCGGGTGATTTCACCGCGTGCCAATGCTTCGCTGCCCAAGAATATTGTTCCCATGGCCGGATAGTGCTGCGAAGCACCGACATGGAGCGAGACAGAAGCGAGGGTTATCAACAGGCGAGCTTGGCGACCCGGAATTCCATTTCGGCGACCGAAATCAGGACTATCGCCAGCTGGGCAGCCAGATCTGCATATTCCACGTCGACTGTGAAATCGGTATGCCCGTCAAGATTGGGTACATCCAGGCGAAGTTCGTAATCACCAGTGCCACATAGCAACACACCGCGATCAGGCCCAGCGTTCGTCGCTCGGAGTTCTGCCTTGGCTGATACAGGATGTCCCCGCAGATCATCGCGATCGCCAGCACCAAGAACGGCGCCATCGTCGCCGCGTAGAAGAAGTACATCTGCCGGTCGATGTCGGCGAACCACGGCAAGAACCCCGCCCCGTAGCCGACCAGGATCGCGGCATAACGCCAATCCCGCCGGACAAACGCCCGCCACAGCGCCCACCCCAGCACCGGCACCGCGAGGAACCACATCGCCGGCGTGCCGACCAGCATCACCGCCTTGACGCAGGACGTAGCCCCGCACCCTGGCACGTCCTGGTTGTCGATCGCGTACAACACCGGTCGCAGCGACATCGGCCACGTCCACGGTTTCGACTCCCACGGATGATGGTTGCCGTCCGCATTGGTCAACCCGGAGTGGAATCGGTACGCCGCGTACGTGTAATGCCACAGCGACCGGATCGCATCCGGCAGCGGCAGCAGCGAATGCTCACCGATCGACTGGCCCACCTCGTGCCGGTCGACGGCCGTTTCGGATGCGAACCACGGCGCATACGACGCCAGGTACACCCCGAACGGAATCAGCACCAGCGCATACATTGACGGGCCCAGGTCCCGCCGAAAGGCGCCCAACCACGGCCGCGGCACCCGATACTGCCTGCGCGCCGCGATGTCGAACGCCAACGTCATCACGCCGAAGAACGCGACGAAGTACAGCCCCGACCACTTTGTCGCACAAGCCAATCCGAGTAGCACGCCCGCGCCGAACCGCCACCACCGAACGCCCAGCCGCGGGCCCCACGGCGTTTCGCCGATGCGACCCTCCAGCAGCGTGATGTGCATCCGCTCCCGCACCTGATCGCGGTCGACGATCAAACAGCCGAACGCCGCCACCACGAACATCGCCAGGAACCCGTCCAGCAGCGCCGTGCGCGACGCCACGAAGCTCACCCCGTCGGCGATGATCAGCAGCCCGGCGATGCCGCCCACCAACGTCGAGCGGCTCATCCGCCGCGCGATACGCACCACCAGCGCCACCATGATGACGCCGCAGACCGCCCCGGAGAACCGCCAGCCCAGGCCGTTGTAGCCGAAGAGCGCCTCACCGATCGCGATCAACTGCTTACCCACCGGCGGGTGCACCACCAGCCCGTAGCCCGGGTTGTCCTCGACACCGTGGTTGTGCAGCACCTGCCAGGCCTGCGGCGCGTAGTGCTTCTCGTCGAAGATCGGCGTGCCCGCATCCGTCGGCGACCCGAGGTTGAGGAAGCGCGTCACCGCGGCCAGCGCCGTGATGACGGCGGTCATCGCCCAGCCCTGCAAACGGTCGACGGGCCCGAAGTCGGCGACCGGCATCAGCGGCGCCGGGCTGATGACGGGGACCGCGCGCGGTGCTTCGGTTGCGGGGGCGGTCACGTCTGAAATCGTAGGCTGTCGGGCATGGGTGCCGGCCGACTGCTCATCGCGGCGACGCCGCTGGGCCAGCCGTCGGACGCCTCGGCGCGCCTGGTCGAGGCGCTGGCGACCGCCGACGTCGTCGCCGCCGAGGACACCCGCCGGATCCGGACTCTGTGCCAGGCCTTAGACGTCAAGCTGGCCGGCAAGGTGGTCAGCCTGTTCGACGCCAACGAGGCGACGCGTGTCCCGTCGCTGGTGGCCGAGATCGCGGGCGGGGCGACGGTGCTGTTGGTCAGCGACGCCGGCATGCCGCTCATCAGCGACCCCGGCTATCGACTCGTGAACGCCTGCATCGATGCGGGGGTGCCGGTGCAATGTCTGCCAGGCCCGTCGGCAGTGACGACGGCCCTGGCGGTATCCGGCTTGCCGTCGGAGAAGTTCTGCTTCGAGGGTTTTGCCCCTCGGAAGCAATCGGCACGTGTCGCCTGGTTGCAGACATTGGCCGCCGAACCGCGCACGTGCGTGTTCTTCGAATCGCCGCGACGGCTCGCGGACACGCTGCGCGACGCCGTTGACACGCTCGGGCCCGAGCGACGCGCCGTGGTGTGCCGCGAACTGACCAAGACGCACGAGGAGATCGTGCGGGGGTCCTTGGGCGAGCTCGCCGAATGGGCGACGGACGGGGTGCTGGGCGAGATCACCGTCGTGCTCGCGGGGGCGACGCCACGCGCCGACGTGGCAATGCTCGTCGCCGAAGTGGACGCGTTGGTCGACGGCGGCATGCGCGTCAAGGACGCGTGCGCCCAGGTGATCGCCGACAACCCCGGCGCGCCGTCACGTCGTGAGCTCTACGACGCCGTGCTGCGCGCCCGCACTACCCCGTGACGGACCAGTTCGACGTCGCGATCAGCTCGCCTCGTTCCAGCGCCGCTTCACGATGGACGTGCACGGTCGCGTACTCCTCGCTGGTCACCATCTCCAGAAACGCTGCGGGCGTTGGGTATTCGACGACGAGAATGACGTCCCACCACGGCTTGGCGTCGTCGCCGATGACCGCGGTCGGCAGCGATCCGCCATATCGAACCTTGGCACCCGCGCGTTCCAACAACGGTGTCACACCCGCGCCGTACCGCAGATAGCTGTCCAGACCGCCGGGCTGCTTGAACTTCAGCAGGTTCACCATCACGATCGGTTCGTCGGCGGGAAAATCGTTGAGCGCGGCCAAATCGGTCATACCGGATTGCCTACCACAGCCGCCGCACCGACAAACGGCACCGCCTTGTGCAGGCACTCCTCCCATTCGCGGTCGGCATCCGAATCGGCGGTGATGCCGCCCCCGACGCCCAGCACGACGTTGCCCGACTTATCGAACTCCGCGGTACGGATCGCCACATTGAGCTCGCAACCCGCCACGGGCGATGCCAAACCGACTGTGCCGCAATACACTCCGCGACGATGCGGCTCCCAGCTGGTCAGCAGCTCGCGGGCCCGCAGCTTCGGCGTGCCCGTCACCGACGCCGGCGGGAACGTCGCCTCGAGCACCTCGGCCACCGGCACCTCGACGTCGACCCGCGCCGATACCGTCGACACCAGATGCCACACGCCGGGCGCGGGCCGGACCGACAACAACTCCGGCACCGTCACCGTGCCCGTCACCGCCACGCGGCCCAGGTCGTTGCGGACTAGGTCGACGATCATGATGTTCTCCGCGACATCCTTGACCGACGCCCGTAGCAGCGACGGATCTGCCCGCCGCGGCAGCGTGCCCTTGATCGGGCTGGACGTCACCGCATAGCCCCGTCGGCTTAAGAACAATTCGGGCGACAGCGACGCCACCGCCCCCCACTCGCCGGCAACGTACGCGGCGCGGGCAGGCGCCGTGCGCGTCACCGCGTCGACGAAGAAGTCGATCGGCGCGCCGACGACCCGGCCGACGAACTGCGTGCACACACACGCCTGATACACCTCACCCGCGGCGATCGCGTCCAGGCAGGCCAGCACCCCGCGGCGGTGCGCGATGCGGTCCGGCCACGTCCAGTCGATCGCGAAAGGCGTTGCGGCGGCGGGGGAGTGCAACGCCTCGGTCATCCACGCCGAAAGTGTTGTGCCCGTGAGGCTTTCGTACCACCACTGCCCGTCGCGGTCTTGCCGCAGCACGCAATCCGACCAGCCGCCGGCCGCCTCGGGAATCCGCGGACCGCGTCCGTCGGCGCCGGCGTCGGGGTAGGACAGATAGCCGAACCAGCCGCCGCCGACGGCGTCCTCAGACGCGCCGGGGGGCACGTCGAACACTTGCGAGACGGCGACGGCCTCGGCCGATACCGAAGGGGCGATCACCGCCCGCGAGCCGAACCAGTCGCCGATCAGCGCCGCCGGCGGCGGCGCCCCGGCGCGGGCAGCGCCCGATGCGATGGCGCGCAGCACGGCCGCCGCGTCGCCCAGCTCGCCGAGCCGCTCTATCCGCACCGGTCAAGCGTGACAGAACGCTAGCGGCTGATGACCCGCGGGACCGCCATGGCGGTCAGCTTCTCGGGATTGCGCATCGCGTAGAAGTTGGTGATCTTGCCGTCGACGACCTCGAGCAGCAGGATGCCCTCCAGATGATCGCCGCTGTAGAAGACCAACGCGGGCGCGCTGTTGCAGATCACCGTCTCCATCCGGACGTCCGGCAAGCGCCAGATACGACTTGGTGTCGCGCACCGTCGACAGGTCTACGGTGGCCCAGCGCAGATAGCTGTCCTGCAGCACATCGTCGGATTCTGTTGCCGAGCCGAGTATTTCGTAGACGATGGTGAACAGCAGCGGCCGCAGCAACGTGAACCGCTCGGCATGCTCGTCAGAAATCGTCATGTGACCACCTCAGCGGGCTGCACGGTATGCGCGGGCTCGCCGCCTTTGCGCCTGCGGCGGCACCGGGCTTGCGGGCCTCGCGGCGCAGGCCCCAGAGCGTGCCTTTGATGACCGCCTCTTTGAACATCCCGGTGACCCGGCCGCGCAGGTGGAAGCCCACCGGCGTGTCGTCGCTGCGGGTGAATTGCATGACGGCATGGCGGCCCACAGCCAGGCAGGATCCCACATACGCGAGTGCGAACGGGGCGGGTTGGACGCCGGCGATACGGCTGAGCACCGTGTCGGCGGCCGTGCCCGCGGTGGGTCCTGCCGTGTAGCAGGCCATCCGCAACCCCTCGCCCGACGGGGCGGCGCAGTCGCCGCCGGCGAGGATGCGGTCGTCGTCGACACTGGTCAGTGTCTCGTCGGTGATCAGCCGGCCCAGCTCATCGGTACGCAAACCGCTTCGTCGCGCGAGGT
This sequence comes from Mycobacterium hubeiense, assembly GCF_002838065.1. Classification (GTDB taxonomy): domain Bacteria; phylum Actinomycetota; class Actinomycetes; order Mycobacteriales; family Mycobacteriaceae; genus Mycobacterium; species Mycobacterium hubeiense. Next base: position 56,842 of record NZ_PIZU01000020.1, read on the forward strand.
CCGGCACGCCGAAACCGCCCGCCCAGATAGTGATCGCGCTGGGCCACACCGCACCGTCGGCCAGCACCACCGCATCGGGTCGCACCTCGATCACCGTGTCGGATTCGAGCATGGTGACTCCCAGTTTGCGCAGCCGTTTGGCGACCGCGCGCCGGCCAGGTTCCCCAAGTGACGGCGCCAATCGGCCGCCGCAGACCAGCGTGACGGTGCGGCCCTGTTCGGCCAGCTCAGCGGCCACCTCGATCCCGGTCAACCCGCCGCCGACGACGGTGATCCAGGCGTCCGTGGCCAGTTTGTCGATTGCGGCGCGCGCCCGTTGTGCATGCTCGAATTCTGCAATGGGGTAGGCGAATTCAGTCGCGCCGGGTACCGATTCAGGCACCGCGGCAGTGCTGCCGACCGCGTAGATGACGTAGTCGTAGGCCAGTGCGCCGCCGGAGGCCAGCAGCACCTTGCGGGACGCGGTGTCGATATCGATGACGCTGTCGACGACCAGCCGCACCCGGTCACCGAGCAGGTCACCGTAGTCGGCGGTGGCGTCACCGGTGCCCGCCGTCAGCTGATGCAACCGTAGGCGCTGCACGAACTTTGGCCGCGGATTGATCAACGTGATGTCGATGTCGGGGTTCTGTTGCAATCGGTTGGCCGCCAGGGTGCCGGCGTAGCCGCCGCCGATGACGATCACCTTGTGGGTTCTGTTGTTATCAGTCATGCCCTCTAGATCCCGCCGCCGCTCTGTCTGTGACAGCGTGTGATCCAGTTCACCGGCTGATCCGCCGCGGCGCGGTGACCGCGACGAGCTTGTCCGGGTTGCGGATCACGTAGAAGTTGCTGATCTTGCCGTCGATCACCTCGACGGTGATGACGCCCTCGAGGCGGTCGTTCAGATACAGCAGCAGCGCCGGGGCGTGGCTGTAGACGGCGTTTTCGAAGCGCACATCGTCGCGCCCGGCCGCGGCGCCCAGCAGACCCATCAACAGCCTGGCCACCTTCTCGGCGCCGTGCACGGGCTTGCGGGCGGCGCTCACTTTTCCGCCGCTGTCGGCGGTCCACGTGACGTCGGGCGCCAGCATCGACAGCAGGCCCTGAACGTCGCCGCTCGTCGCCGCGGACATGAACTGCTCGGTGATCTGCGCGGTCTGCGCCGAGTCGACGGGGGCGAACCGCTTGCGCCGGCTCTGCACATGCTCACGCGCACGGTGCGCGATCTGGCGCACCGTGGCCACGGATTTGCCTACCGTGCTTGCGATTTCGTCGTAGTCGAAGCCGAACACCTCGCGCAGCACGAACACCGCGCGCTCATCGGGGCTGAGGGTTTCCAGTACCACCAGCATCGCCATCGACACCGACTCGGCCAGCACCATGTCCGTCGATGGGTCCTGCTCGTCGAGCAGCAGCGGCTCGGGCAGCCAGGGGCCGACATAGTCCTCGCGCCGGCGGGCGTCAGCCCGCAGCGTATTGAGTGCCTGACGGGTCACCAGTTGTGCCAGATACGATTTGGTGTCCCGCACGGTCGCGAGGTCTACGTCGGCCCAGCGCAGGTAGCTGTCCTGCAGCACGTCGTCGGATTCGGTTGCGGAGCCGAGTATTTCGTAGGCGATGGTGAACAGCAGCGGCCGCAGGCTGGTGAATCGTTCGGCGTGCTCGGAACTCGTCACGATTGTGTGACCACCTCAGCTGCCGGCTGCGATGCCCGCTTTCCGCCCTTGTACCAGAACGCGGTTCCGGGCTTGCGGCCCTCGCGGCGGATGCCCCACACCGTGCCCTTGCAGATCGCTTCCTTGAGCCAGGCCGCGACGCGCCCGCCGATGTAGTAGTTCACCGGGGTGTCGTCCTTACGGGCGAGCTGGATGGTGCCTGCCCGCCGACCCAGGCTGACGCAGGACCCGACGAAGCCGTAGTCGAACTCAGCGGGCATGGTGCCCGCGATCCGGCTCAGGACCGTCTGGGCGGCCTGCGGGCCGATCTGCGAGGCGGCCTGGCAGCTCATCCGCGGCGGCTCACCGGGAGGTGCGGCCGCATCGCCGGCCGCCACGATGCGGTCGTCGTCGATGCTGGTCAGCGTGTCGTCGGTGAGCAGCCGGCCGAGCGCGTCGGTGTGCAGGCCACTGTGGGCCGCCAGATCGGGCACGCCGAAACCGGCCGTCCACACCGTGACCGCGCTGGGGCGCACGGCGCCGTCGGCAAAGACCACCGCATCCGGGCGGACCTCGGTCACCACGTCATTCTCCATGACGGTCACGCCGTGGCGGCGCATCCACTTGGCGATGGATCGCCGGCCCGGCTCCGACAGCGACGGTGCCAGCTGACCGCCGCAGACCAGCGTGACCCGGCGACCCTGCTCAGCGAGTTCGGACGCCGTCTCGATGCCGGTGAGCCCGGCGCCGACGACGGTGACGGGCGCGTCGGGATGGAGCTCGTCGAGCGTGGCGCGCAGCCGCTGGGCGTGCTCGAATTCGGCGATGGGATAGGCGTATTCGCCCGCGCCGGGCACCGATGCGGGCACTGCGCCGGTGCTGCCCACCGCGTAGATGAGGTAGTCGTAGTTAAGCGTCGCGCCGGAGGCCAGGTGCACGGTGCGGGCGGCGGCGTCGATGCGCTCGGCGGTGTCGACGACCAACCGCACGCCCTCGCCGAGCATCGTGCCGTAGTCGACGGCGGCGTCGTAGTTGCCGGCCGCGAACTGGTGCAGGCGGATCCGCTCGACGAAGTGCGGGCGGGGGTTGACCAGCGTGATGTCGATATCGGTCGGCGCCAACCGCAGACGGTTGGCGGCCACGGTTCCGGAGTAGCCGCCGCCGAGGACGACGACCTTCGTGGGTGCGTTGTGTTGAGTCATGCCCTCAAGACACCGCAGAGCCGCCAGATGTGACAGGACGTGACGCGCGTCACTCCCGTCATCCGGGCGGGCGACGCAAACCTGCCTCATTTCGGCGCGAATTGGGTAGTTTTCCGTCTGCTCGCCGGAAGGATTCACTCCGCCTGGTAGCGCGGGAACACCCCAGACGGCGCCGGCAGCGACGTGCCGGGCTTCAGCCGCGTCTCGATCGCCGCGAAGGTCCGCTGATCCTCCGGCTGGCCGAGCAGGTCGAGCAGCTTGCCCGTCGACTCGGGCATCACGGGCTGGGCCAGCAGCGCCGCCACCCGCACCACCTCGAGCGTGGTGTACAGAACGGTGCGGAACCGCTGCTCGTCAGACTTGCGCAGCACCCACGGCTCCTGCGCGGAGAAGTACTTGTTTGCCGCGCCCAGCACCGACCAAATAGCCTCCAACGCCAAATGCATGGCGCACGCGTCGAAGTGCTCCCGCACCCGCTCCAAAAGACCGCCCGCCGCGTCGAGCAGCGCAACGTCGTCGGCGCTGAATTCGCCTGGCTCCGGGACGATTCCGTCGAGATTCTTGGCGACCATCGACAGCGAGCGTTGCGCCAGATTGCCCAACTCGTTGGCCAGGTCGGCGTTGATGCGGGTGATCATGCCCTCGTCGCTGTAACTGCCGTCCTGCCCGAACGGCACTTCACGCAACAGGAAGTAGCGCACCTGGTCCACCCCGAACGTGTCGACCAGGTCCACCGGGTCGACGACGTTGCCGACGGACTTGCTCATCTTCTCGCCACGGTTGAGGACGAAGCCATGGGCAAAGACCTTGCGCGGCAACTCGATTCCCGCAGACATCAGAAACGCCGGCCAGTACACGGCGTGGAACCGGATGATGTCCTTGCCGATCATGTGCAGATCGGCGGGCCAAAACCGCCGGAACGCCTCCGACGACGTGTCGGGATAGCCCACGCCCGTCAGGTAATTCGTCAGCGCGTCCACCCACACGTACATGACGTGCTCGGGATGGTCGGGCACCGGCACGCCCCAGTCGAAGGTGGTGCGCGATATCGAGAAGTCGCGCAGCCCACCGGAAACGAAGCTGACCACCTCGTTGCGCCGCACGTCGGGCTGGATGAACTCGGGGTGGGCCTGGTAGTGCGCCAACAGCTTGTCGGTGTAGGCCGACAGCCGGAAGAAGTATGTCTGCTCCTCCATCCACGTCACCGGCGCGCCCGTCTCGGTGGCCACGCGGTTGCCGTCGGCGCCGACGGAGAGCTCGGCCTCGGTGAAGTAGCGCTCGTCGCGCACCGAGTACCACCCCGAATAGGTGTCGAGGTAAATGTCGCCGGCGTCGTTCATCCGTTGCCAGATCGCCTTGGAGGCTTCGAGATGGTCCTCGTCGGTGGTGCGGATGAACCGGTCGAAGGAGATGTTGAGCTTCTCGTAGAGCCGCTGGAACACATCGGAGTTGCGCCGGGCGAACTGCTCGGTCGGAAGACCTTCGGCGGCGGCCGTCTCCGCCATCTTCTGGCCGTGCTCGTCGGTGCCCGTCAGGAAGCGGACGTCGAACCCGTCGAGGCGCTTGAACCGCGCGATCGCGTCGGTCGCGATCTTCTCGTAGGCGTGCCCGATGTGCGGCGCGCCGTTCGGATAGTCGATCGCGGTGGTGATGTAGAAAGGCTCACTCATTTGATTCCACCTTATTGTGTGCGCGTGAGCCCAAGCCGTCCGGCGCCGCCGCCCCCAGAGCCGCTGAGCCCGCTCGTCGACGCGCACACCCACCTCGACGCGTGCGGGGCCACCGACGCCGCGAGCATCCGGGCGATCGTCGACCGCGCCGCGGCCGTCGGCGTGCAGGCCGTCGTCACCATCGCCGACGACCTGGCCTCCGCACAATGGGTGACCCGGGCCGCCGACGCGGACCCGCGGGTCTACGCGGCCGTCGCACTGCACCCCACCCGCGCCGGTGCGCTCACCGACGACGCGCGCAAAGCCATCGAGGAACTCGCGCAACATCCGAGAGTCGTTGCCGTCGGCGAGACCGGGCTGGACAACTACTGGCCGGGCAAGCTCGACGGCTGTGCGGACCTCGCCACCCAGAAAGAGGCGTTCGCCTGGCACATCGACCTCGCCAAGCGCACCGGTAAGCCGCTGATGATCCACAACCGCAACGCCGACGCCGACGTGCTCGACGTCCTCACCGCCGAGGGCGCGCCCGAGACCGTGATCTTTCACTGCTTCTCGTCCGACGCGCAGATGGCCCGCACCTGCATCGACCGCGGCTGGCTGCTCAGCCTGTCGGGCACGGTCAGCTTCCGCAACGCCAAGGCGCTGCGCGAAGCCGCGCCGATGATCCCGCCCGGGCAACTGCTGGTGGAGACCGACGCGCCGTATCTGACCCCGCATCCCTATCGGGGCGCGCCCAACGAGCCGTACTGCCTGCCCTATACGGTGCGGGCGCTGGCCGACGTCGTCGACCGGCCGGCAGACGAGATCGCGCAGGAAACCACCGCCACCGCCACGCGGGTGTACAAGATCGGGGAGAGTTGCCCGCCGTAGGCCTTTTCGTTACCGTCTTGTGATCGATTGCTGTCCGTGCGGCTCTGTTGTACCTGCCGTCCGACGTCGGGGATAGACAGATTTGAATGCTCTGAACAAACTCCACGAAGCGCGTTCGCCACAACTGCGGCTCCTGGTGGGGGCGATGCTGCTCGCGTTGATCTTCGCCGGGGGATACGCCGTCACCGCGCACAAGACCGTCACGCTGACCGTCGACGGCGCGCCGATGACGGTGCAGACGATGAAGTCCACGGTCATCGATGTCGTGAAAGAGAACGGGTTTGACGTCGGCGACCGCGACGATCTGTACCCCGCCGCCGACGAGACCGTGCACTCCAACGACACCATCGTGCTGCGCCGCAGCCGGCCACTGCAGATCTCGCTGGACGGCCAGGGCAGCCGGCAGGTGTGGACGACGGCCTCGACGGTCGACGAGGCGCTCAAGCAGCTCGAAATGACCGACAAGGCGCCCGCGGCGGCCTCCCGCCGCAGCCGGGTTCCGCTGGCCGGCATGTCACTGCCGGTGGTGAGCCCCAAGACCGTTGCGCTCAACGACGGCGGCACCCTGCGCACCGTGCGCCTGGCCGCGCCCAACGTCGCCGCGTTCCTGGAGGCGGCCGGTGTGCCGCTGCAGCAGAGCGACAAGGTGGTGCCTGCCCCGTCGTCACCCGTCGTGGACGGCATGCGCATCGACGTCACCCGGATCCGGATCGAGAAGGTGACCGAGCGGCTTCCGCTGGAACCCGGCCACAAGCGCATCGAGGACCCGACGATGAACAAGAGCCGCCAGGTCGTCGAGAACCCGGGCAGCCCCGGCACCCAGGACGTCACGTTCTCCGTCGCGAAGGTGAACGGCGTCGAAACGGGCAGGTTGCCAGTAGCCAATGTCGTAATCACGCCGGCTCAAGACGGCGTGTTGCGCGTCGGCGCGAAGCCCGGCACGGAGGTGCCGCCGGTGACCAACGGAGCCACCTGGGATGCCCTCGCACAGTGCGAAGCCGGTGGTAATTGGGCCATCAACACCGGCAACGGGTATTACGGCGGCGTTCAATTTGACCAAAACACATGGGAACGCAACGGCGGTCTGAGGTATGCTCCGAGGGCAGATCTGGCAACAAGAGAAGAGCAGATTGCGATTGCTGAGGTCACTCGGGCGCGGCAAGGTTGGGGCGCGTGGCCTACGTGCAGCGCGAGACTGGGGGCGTCCTGACGATTCGGCTACTCGGGCGGACCGAGATACGGCAATTGGCGAAAGAGCTTGACTTTCGCCCACGCAAGTCATTCGGACAGAACTTTGTCCACGATGCCAACACCGTGCGCCGCATTGTGTCGGCGTCCGGAGTGCACCGGCACGACCACGTGATCGAGGTCGGTCCCGGCCTCGGATCCCTGACGCTGGCGCTGCTGGACCGCGGCGCACACGTCACGGCCGTGGAGATCGACCCGGTGCTGGCGCGGCAGCTGCCCAAGACGGTCGCGGAGCATTCGCACAGCGAGATCAATCGGCTGACGGTGCTCAACCGCGACGTCTTGGACCTGCGTCCCGATGAGGTGGAGAACCAGCCGAGCGCGCTGGTGGCCAACCTGCCGTACAACGTCGCCGTGCCGGCGCTGCTGCACGTGCTCGCCGAGTTCCCGTCTGTCAAGACGGTCATGGTGATGGTGCAGGCGGAGGTGGCCGAGCGGCTGGCCGCCGAACCCGGCGGCAAGGACTACGGGGTACCCAGCGTCAAGGTCCGGTTCTACGGCAAGGTGCGCCGCTACGGCATGGTCTCGCCGACGGTATTCTGGCCGATTCCGCGGGTGTATTCCGGGCTGGTGCGCATCGACCGCCACGAAAGCCCGCCGTGGCCAACCGATCCGGAGTTCCGCGATCAGGTCTTCGCGCTTATCGACACCGCGTTCGCGCAGCGGCGCAAGACATCTCGCAACGCTTTCGCGGAGTGGGCGGGCTCAGGTAACGAATCGGCCCGCCGGTTGCTGGCGGCCAGCATCGACCCGTCTCGGCGGGGCGAGACGTTGGGCATCGCGGATTTCGTTCGGCTGCTGCAACGTTCGGGTGAGGCCGAGGAAGTCAGCGCGTACTAACGCAGCACGCGGGTCAGCGCGGCGACGAACTCGGTGCACGTCGGGTAGCGCACCTCGGGGTCCTTGGCCATCGCCTTGGCGATCTTCGAGTCGAACGCACGCGGCAGCCACGACAGGGATTCAGAGAACCGGGGCGGCTGATCGTAAAGCTGCGCATAGGTGAGCTTGAGCGACGAGTCGACGCGAAACGGCGGCGCGCCAGTCACCAATTCGACTGCGGTGCAGGCCAATGCGTACTCGTCGGTGGCCGCCGTCGGGAAATGCCCGCGCAACATCTCCGGCGCCGAATAGGGCAGTGACGCCTCGACCCGCTGCGGCAGGCTGCGTTCGGCCACCGCGTAGGCGACACCGAAGTCGATCAGCACGGCACGCGAAAAGTCTTGCGACACCAGAATGTTCGACGGTTTGACGTCGCAGTGCACGATGCCGTGCTGATGGGTGTAGTCCAGCGCGTCGGCGATCTGGGCCAGTGCGGTGAGCCGGCCGTCGAGCGTCGGCACGGCCAGCACCGTGCCGCCGTCGAGCAGCTCCATCGCCAGCCAGCCGGGTCCGGAGTCGTAAACGGTGACGATGTTGGGGTGATGCAGCTGACGCGCGAACTCGATCTCGCGCCGCAGCCGGGCCAGCGCAGCGGGGTGGCGGTGGGCCTCGTCGAGCACTTTGAGGGCGACGACGCGCTCGCTGGCGTCGTGGGCGCGGTACACCGCGGCATACCCGCCGCGGCCCAGCGCCGCGTCGACCACGTAGTCGGCGAACCGCTCGCCGGTGGACAGCACACCCACAGCGTAGGTTCGCCGACGGCCCGGCAGTTGCGGCGCTAATGTCGTGCCGTGTCCGCGTCCGACGGAAGTACCGCATCCGAGTGGGTTCCCACCGGATCGGTCACCGTTCGCGTGCCCGGAAAGGTCAACCTGTATCTGGCCGTCGGGGATCGGCGCGATGACGGCTACCACGATGTGACCACCGTCTTCCACGCCGTCTCGCTGTTCGACGAGGTCACCGTGCGCAACGCCGACATGCTGACCGTGGAGCTGTCGGGCGAGGGCGTGGAGTCGCTGCCGACCGACGAGCGCAACCTGGCCTGGCGGGCGGCGGACTTGATGGCCGAGCACGTCGGGCGCAATCCGGACGTGGCAATCTCCATCGAAAAGTCGATTCCGGTAGCGGGCGGGATGGCCGGCGGCAGCGCGGATGCGGCGGCGGTGCTCGTCGCGATGAACACGCTGTGGGAGCTCGGTGTGCCCCGCCGCGATCTGCACGCGCTGGCCGCGCAGCTCGGCAGCGACGTGCCGTTCGCGCTGCACGGCGGCACCGCGCTGGGCACCGGCCGCGGCGAGGAATTGGCGACGGTGTTGGCGCGCAGCACGTTTCACTGGGTGCTGGCGTTCGCCGACGGAGGCCTGTCGACGCCCGCGGTGTTCAGCGAGATCGACCGCCTGCGGGCGTCGGACAAAGAGCTGCCGGCGCGGCTCGACGACCCGGAGCCGGTGCTGGCCGCGCTGGCGTCGGGCGATCCGACCGAGTTGGCGCCGCTGCTCGGCAACGACCTGCAGCCCGCCGCGCTGAGCCTGTATCCCGCGCTGCGCCGTACCTTGCGGGCCGGTGCAGACGCGGGGGCGCTGGCCGGCGTCGTATCGGGCTCCGGGCCGACGTGTGCGTTCCTGTGCGCCTCGTCGGCGTCGGCGATCGACGTCGGCGCGCAGTTGGCCGGCGCGGGCGTGTGCCGCACGGTGCGGGTGGCCAGCGGCCCGGTGCACGGCGCCCGCGTGGTGCCCGCGCCGTCGACGTCGGTATGAGTGTTGAGATTGCACACAGGGCTGCAATTTCGCCCGTCGCACGACCGTGGACGCAATCTCAACGCGGCAAGCGCCCCGCAAAAGCGGAGATTTGGTCACAACTCGGTGTGACCCAGACCTCAATTCTCGCGATAGTTTGGCGGTTACTTAAGGGTCTCTTAAGATGAGCGGCGGTGAATGCTAGCGGTCAAGCAACGGACGCGAAAACTTCGCCCATCGGACATGGTGGTGGGCGGTCGCGTAGCCATATCACCGGTGCATCACCGATTCGAGACATAACCGCAAACCAGACGTGCGCGCGCGCCTCCGTGGAGGTGCCGTCTATCGGGCGGAACATGAATATCCGGGCATCGACGCCGGTCAACAGGAGGTTGTCGTGAGCAGGTTCACCGAGAAGATGTACCGCAATGCCCGCACCGTCACCACGGGCATGGTCACCGGCGAACCCCACGAACCCGTCCGGCACACCTGGGGTGAGGTGCACGAGCGGGCCCGCCGCATCGCCGGCGGCCTGGCCAAGGCGGGCGTCAACCACGGCGACGCCGTCGGCGTGCTCGCGGGCTTCCCCGTCGAGATCGCCCCGACCGCGCAGGGCGTCTGGATGCGCGGCGCCAGCCTGACGATGCTGCATCAGCCGACCCCGCGCACGGACCTGGCGATGTGGGCCGAGGACACCATGACCGTGATCGGGATGATCGAGGCCAACGTGGTCATCGTCTCCGAGCCGTTCACCGCCGCGATCCCGGTGCTCGAGGAGAAGGGCATCAAGGTCGTCACGGTCCCCGACCTGCTGGCCGCCGAGCCGATCGACCCCGTCGACACCGACGAGGACGACCTGGCGCTGATGCAGCTGACGTCCGGCTCCACCGGTTCACCCAAAGCCGTGCAGATCACGCATCGCAACATCTACTCCAACGCCGAGGCGATGTTCATCGGCGCCAAGTACGACGTCGACAACGACGTCATGGTCAGCTGGTTGCCCTGCTTCCACGACATGGGCATGGTCGGCTTCCTGACGGTGCCGATGTACTTCGGCGCCGAGCTGGTCAAGGTCACGCCGATGGACTTCCTGCGCGACACGCTGCTGTGGGCGCGGCTCATCGACAAGTACAAGGGCACCATGACCGCCGCGCCGAACTTCGCCTACGCGCTGCTGGCCAAGCGGCTGCGCCGGCAGGCCAAGCCCGGTGAATTCGACCTGTCGACACTGCGTTTCGCGCTGTCCGGTGCGGAGCCCGTCGAGCCCGCCGACGTCGAGGATCTGCTCGACGCGGGCAAACCGTTCGGGTTGCGTCCCGAGGCGATCCTGCCCGCGTACGGCATGGCCGAGACGACGCTGGCGGTGTCGTTCTCCGAGTGCGGCGCCGGTCTGGTGGTCGACGAGGTCGACGCCGACCTGCTGGCCGCACTGCGTCGCGCCGTGCCCGCCACCAAGGGCAACACCCGTCGGCTCGCGTCGCTGGGCCCGCTGCTGGAAGGCCTGGAGGCCCGCATCATCGACGAGCAGGGCAACGTCATGCCGCCGCGCGGTGTCGGCGTCATCGAATTGCGCGGTGAGCCCGTGACGCCCGGCTACATCACCATGGGCGGTTTCGTTCCGGCGCAGGATGAGCACGGCTGGTACGACACCGGCGACCTGGGCTACATGATGGAGAACGGCCACATCGTGGTGTGCGGCCGCGTCAAGGACGTCATCATCATGGCCGGTCGCAACATCTATCCGACCGACATCGAACGCGCCGCCCAGCGCGTCGAGGGTGTGCGACCGGGGTGCGCCGTCGCGGTGCGTTTGGACGCCGGGCACTCGCGCGAAACCTTCGCCGTCGCAGTGGAATCCAACGCCTGGCAAGATCCCGCCGAGGTGCGCCGCATCGAGCATCAGGTGGCCCACGAGGTGGTCGCCGAGGTCGATGTGCGGCCGCGCAACGTCGTGGTGCTGGGCCCGGGCACCATCCCGAAGACCCCATCGGGCAAGCTGCGTCGCTCCACCTCGATCTCGCTTGTCACGTAAGCCTCGCTGGTAACGAACTGTCGGTGGGCGCCGCTACGGTCGGTGTATGCAACCGGCCATGGAAGCGATCGAGCTGGTCAAGAGGTTCGGCCCCAACACCGCAGTCGACGGCGTCAGTTTCACTGTTCCCGCGGGCACGGTGCTCGGCCTGCTCGGCCCCAACGGCGCCGGCAAGACGACCACCGTGCGGATGATGACGACGCTGGCCGAGCCCACCAGTGGCACCGCGCGGGTGGCGGGTTTCGACGTCCGCCGCGAGCCAGACAAGGTGCGGCGCAGCATGGGCCTCACCGGACAGGTCGCCACGGTCGACGAACTGCTCACCGGCCGTGAGAACATCCGGATGATCGGCAGCCTGTACGGCATTCGTCGTAAAGAGCTGTCGCGGCTGAGTGAGCAACTGCTGGAACAGTTTTCGATAGCCGACGCCGGCGATCGCGTGGTCAAGTCCTACTCCGGCGGGATGCGGCGCCGGCTCGAATTGTCCCGGCCCAGCCGATGCCGCACTGGCTACGGGTGATCGCGGAGTGGAATCCGGTGTCGTCGCTGGCGCAGGCCATGCGCGAGCTGTGGGGCAATGGCGGGCCCGCGCCCGAGGGCGCTCAGCTGCGCTGCACCATCCGGTTCTCGCAACCGTTCTCTGGTCGCTGGCGGTGACGGCCGTCTTCGCGCCGTTCGCATTGCGCGCCTATGCCCGTCGCACCGCCGACTAGGGCTAGCCCCAGGCGTGCACGGTGTTCTGCGCTGGCTCGAGGCCCTGGGCGATCAGCAGCTCGGTCGCGTCGGCAGCCTGCTCGCAGATGGTCGGCACTTCTTTCCACTCCGCGGAGGTGAAGTTGCTCAACACGAACGACGCGCCGTCCATGCGCCCCGGCGGCCGGCCGATGCCGATGCGCACACGTTGAAAGTCGTTGCTGCCCAACGCTGATGCCACTGAACGTAGGCCGTTGTGGCCGGCCAGGCCGCCGCCGAACTTGAGCCGGATGCGGCCGAACTCGATGTCGAGCTCGTCGTGAATCACCACGATGTCGGCCGGCGGCACCGAATAGAACTTGGCCAGCGGGCCCACCTGCCGCCCCGACTCGTTCATGTAGCAGCGCGGTTTGGCCAGCACCACCACGCGGCCCGCGAGGCGGCCGGTGGCTATCTCGGCGCCGGACTTCTTGTGCACCTTGAACCCGGAGCCGATGCGGTCCGCCAAGATGTCGGCGACGAGGAACCCCAGGTTGTGCCGAGTCGTGGCGTACTGCGGTCCAGGGTTGCCCAGGCCGACCACCAGCTGGGCTTCGGCCATGGCGGCTTACTCGGAGGCTTCCTCGGCCGGAGCCTCTTCCGCGGGGGCCTCTTCGGCTTCCTCGGCAGCAGCCTCTTCGGCTTCGGCCACCTCGCCGGCGCCCTCGGCCTCGAGCTCCTCGGCGGTGGGCGCGGCGACCACGTTGACCACCAGCATCTCCGGATCGGACACCAGCACCACACCGTCGGGCAGCTCGACCGAACCGGCGGTGAACTGCGTGCCGATGTCGGCGCCCTCGACGGACACCACGAGCTGCTCGGGGATCGCCTGCACGTCCGCCTCGATCTCGATCGTGTTGGCGTCCTGGGTGACCAGGGTGCCGGGCACGGCGTCGCCCTCGACGACGACGTTGACCTCGACGGTCACCTTCTCGCCCTTGCGCACGACGAGCAGGTCGGCGTGCTGGATGCTGCGCTTGATCGGATGGATGTCGAGCGCCTTGGTCAGTGCCAGCTGCTCCTTGCCATCGATGTGCAGGGTGAGCACCGCGTTGGTGCCGGAGTGACGCAGCACCGCGGCGAAGTCCTTGGCGGGCAGTTCCAGATGCTGCGGATCCGAACCGTGGCCGTACAGGACGGCGGGGATCTTGCCTTCGCGCCGGGCGCGGCGCGATGCGCCCTTACCGGTCTCGGTGCGAACCGAAACCATCAGCTCGTTCGTGGTGCGGGCCGAAGTCTTGGCCATGGGTGTTGCTCCTCAAAATGCCGGTCGTTGCTCGAGCACGGCCAGGGTCGCAACTAAAGAGTCAGGTTCCCGTCGATTACGGTGGCCATCCGAAATGGCAGCCACCCTCGCCGTGACGCCCGACGAGAGTAGCAAACGGGCACCTCAGAGAGCGAATTTGGTGTCTGTGAGCTGCTCGGAGAGCTCCCACAGTGCGGTCGCGGTCTTGGCGCTGCGCGCCAGCGGGCTGCGCCCGACGCGCGCCGTGGGGCCGCGCATGGCGAACCGCGGGCCGACGAAACTGTCGCCCGGCAGATCCTGGGCCACCGCGTACAGCGTCTGGCGGGCGCCGTAATCGGCGTCGGTGGCGAGCAGCCGGTTGCCGGCCGCCGAGAGCCGGGCGCCGATCGGGTTTCCGGTGTGGCCCTGCAGATTGGTGGCCGAGTAGCCAGGATGCGCCGCCAGCGCCCGTACCGACGAACCCGCGGCGTCCAGGCGGCGCTGCAGCTCGCTGGTGAAAAGCAGGTTGGCCAGTTTCGACTGCCCGTAGGCCGGCCAGGCGAAGTACGGCCGCGACTTCCAGTTCAGATCGCGCAGGCTGATGTAGCCGATCCAGTGCATCGTGGACGACACCGTCACCACCCGGTCGGTGATCTTCGGCAGCAGCAGATTCGTCAGCGCGAAATGGCCGAGATGATTGGTGCCGATCTGGCTTTCGAACCCGTCGACGGTCAACGCGTATGGCACCGCCATGATGCCGGCGTTGTTGACCAGCACGTCGACGCCGTCGACACCGGCCGCGAACTCGCGCACGGACGCGAGATCGGCCAGGTCCAGTTTGCGCACCTCGACGTCACCCGTCATCCGCGCGGCGGCGGCGTCCCCCTTGGCGGTGTTGCGCACCGCGAGGATGACCTTGGCTCCGACCCGCGCAAGTTCGCGTGCGGTCACCTCGCCGAGGCCGCTGTTGGCGCCGGTGACGATGACGGTGCGGCCGGCGAATGACGGCAGGTCTGCGGCGGTCCAGTCGCTCATGGCACAACCCTACTGGCCCTCGCGCCGCTACCTCTTGGGCGCGGGCGGCACCTCTACTTTGAAACCGCCGATGATCGCCTCGATATCGGCCGACTCTTCGAAGGCCTTTTCCGCGTAACCGGTCACCGTCAGCTGCACCAGGTAGCGCTGGTTGGCGGGCGGCGAGCCGGTCGGGAACACGATGCGGTTGTAGCTGTGCATCCGCCGGTCGTGCAGGTCGTAGCTGCCCTCGATCATCGCCGACGGAAAGCCACGCCAGCTATCCGTGGATGCGTGCAGCCGCTTGAAGTTCTTCGACAACTCCGCGTCGGCATAGCCGTGCTGGACCGCCTGGGCCACATCGAAGTCGCCATTGAGCTTGAACACCAACAGCATTGCCATCGGATAGCCGTCGCCCTTGGCGATAGCCCAGGTGCCCGGCGCGAAGTTCGGGTTATTCACCGGCTTCCATCCGGGCGGTGTGGGCACCGTGACTGTGAGATCGGTGAGTTTGTCGGGTGGGACCGTCTCGCCGGTGACGCCGACGCTTTCCAGATACTGCGCCACCGGCACCGGCGTCTCGGTGGTGGTTGGAGTCGTGGAACCGGGTGTGGTCCAGATGGACTGGTAGTCAGGGGTTTCCGCGCCACACCCAGTCCCGGCGGCGATCACCAGGGCGGTACAAGCGGCCCAATGGCGAATGCTCACAATATCTCGCGGACGTTGTCGATCGGCCGGGCCAGACGAGTGCCCTTCGGGGTGACGACGAACGGGCGCTCGATCAGGATCGGGTGTTCGGCCATCGCGTCGAGCAGTTCGTCGTCGGAGGCATCGGCCAAACCAAGCTCGTCGTACAGGGATTCGCGCTTTCGCACGGCGGTGCGGACGTCGATGCCGGCATCACGGATCATCGTCGCGAGCTCTGCCCGCGACGGCGGCGTCTTCAGATACTGGATCACGGTCGGCTCGATGCCGTTGTCCCGCAACAACTCCAGCGTCTTACGAGAGGTCGAACAGCGCGGGTTGTGGTAGATCACGAAGGCGCCTGGCCGCCGACCTCCTACGTTCGCAGAAGCCACTCACGCGTCTCCGTCGAAAAGTCCTGTGACCGAGCCGTTTTCGAACACCGCCCGGATGGTGCTGGCCAGCAGCGGGGCAATGGACAGTACGGTCAGCTGCGGGAACTGCTTGTCCTCGCCGATGGGCAGGGTGTTGGTGACGATCACCTCGCGCGCGCCGCTTCCGGCGAGCCGTTCAGCGGCCGGCGGCGACAGCACACCGTGGGTGGCGGCGATGATCACGTCGCCGGCACCGTCCTCCAGCAGCAGCTTCACCGCGCCGGCGATGGTGCCGCCGGTGTCGATCATGTCGTCGATCAGCACGCAGGTGCGGCCCTTGACGTCACCGACTACCCGGTTGGACACCACCTGGTTGGGGACCCGCGGGTCTCGCGTCTTGTGAATGAACGCCAGCGGTGTGCCGCCCAGCGCGTCGGCCCATTTCTCGGCGATGCGCACGCGGCCGGAGTCGGGGGAGACGACCACCATGTTCTCGCACGGGTAGTGCTCGGCGATGTAGCCGGTCAGCAGGTTCTGAGCCCGCATGTGGTCGACCGGCCCGTCGAAGAACCCCTGGATCTGATCGGTGTGCAGATCGACCGTGACAATCCGGTCCGCCCCGGCCGTCTTGAGCAGATCGGCCACCAGCCGCGCCGAGATGGGTTCGCGGCCCCGGTGCTTTTTGTCCTGGCGGGCATAGGGATAGAACGGCAGGATCGCGGTGATGCGCTTGGCGCTGCCGCGCTTGAGCGCGTCGATCATGATCAGCTGTTCCATCAGCCACTGATTCAGCGGCGCGGGATGGCTTTGCAGCACGAACGCGTCGCAGCCGCGGACCGATTCGTCGAACCGGACGAAGATCTCGCCGTTGGCGAAGTCGCGGGCGGTCTGCGCGGTGACCGGGACGTCGAGCTCCTTGGCGACCTGCTCAGCCAGTTCGGGGTGCGCGCGACCCGAGAAGAGCATCAAATTTTTGCGGTTGTCGGTCCACTCGGTGCCCACTGTGCCCTCGCCGGTCGGGGATCGATTTCGGCTTAATCGTACGGGTTGCCAGATGGCCAACAACCGGCAACCGGCTCACGGCTTGTCGGGGTCGTCCGGCTTCGCCTCGCGGCTGAGCGCTTCACGCGCGGCCTTGTCCGCCTCCGAACCCGGACGTTTGCGCGCCACCCAACCCTCGATATTGCGCTGCGGGCCCGCCGAGACAGCCAGCGCGCCGGGCGGCACGTCGTCGCGCACCACGGATCCTGCGCCGGTGTAGGCGCCGTCGCCGACGGTCACCGGGGCGATGAACATGGTGTCCGAGCCGGTGCGCACGTGCGACCCGATGGTGGTGCGGCTCTTGGTCTCGCCGTCGTAGTTGACAAACACGCTCGACGCGCCGATGTTGCTGTGCTCGCCGATGTCGGCGTCACCGACGTAGGTCAGGTGGGGCACCTTGGTGCCGGTGCCGATGGTGGAGTTCTTGACTTCGACGAACGCGCCCAGCTTGCCGTCGGCACCCAGCACACTGCCGGGCCGCAGATAGGTGAACGGTCCGACGCTCGCGCCGTCGCCGATCACCGACTGACCGCCGTGCGTGCGCACCACCGACGCCGCCTCGCCGACCGTCACGTCGGCCAGCGTGGTGTCCGGCCCGATGATGCAGTGTCCGCCAATGCTGGTGCGGCCCAACAGCTGAGTGCCGGGCTGGATGACGGTGTCGCGGCCGATGGTGACGTCGACGTCGATCCAGGTGGTGGCCGGGTCGATGATCGTCACCCCCGCGCGTTGATGCGCGGCGACGATGCGACGGTTCAACTCGGCGGCGAGCTCGGCGAGCTGGACACGATCGTTGACGCCGGCCACCAGGGCGCTGTCGTCGACGTGCCTGGCGCGCACCAGGCGACCGTCGGATCTGACGATCGCGATCACGTCGGTGAGGTAGAGCTCCTGCTGGGCGTTGTCGGAGCGCAGTCGACTCAGCGCGGAGCGCAGGGCGGCGATGTCGAATGCGTATACAGCGGCGTTGACCTCGGTGATGGCCTGCTGGGATGGGCTGGCGTCGGCCTGCTCGACGATGCCGATCACCTCGTCGTCCTGGGTGCGCAGCACGCGGCCGTAGCCGGTCGGGTCGGCCAGCGTCGTGGTCAGCACGGTCGCGGCGGCGTCGGTGCCGTGCGTGGCGATGAGATCGGCCAGGGTGTCGGCGTCGAGCAGCGGGACATCGCCGGCGGTGACGACGACAGTTCCGGCGAAATCGTCGGGCAGTGCGGCCAGCCCGCATCCGACCGCGTGGCCGGTGCCCAGCTGCTCATCCTGCACGGCGATGTCGATGCTGCGGCCCAGGTCCTCGGCCAGCTGCTCGATCGCCGGCGTCACGCGCTCGCGGTCCTTGCCGACCACCACCACCAGGTGCTGCGGGGCGACCTTGGCGACGGCGTGGATCGCATGGGCCAGCATGCTGCGCCCGCCCAGCGTGTGCAGGACTTTGGGGGTGTCCGAGCGCATGCGCGTGCCGGCCCCGGCCGCCAAGACCAGGACTGCGGTGTCAGAAGATGCCGTCACACCTCTCCTCTCCGGCGAGCGACCGTGTTTGTACGCCGACACACCGTCAACAGTGTCATTTTGCGGTCGCTCGCGGAAGTTTGAGCTCCGTCGCCAGGACTCGAACCTGAACTATCTGAACCAAAATCAGAGGTGCTGCCGATTACACCACGACGGAATGATCAACTCGTGATGCTAGTCGAAGCGACGAGGCCGGCGGGCAGGAGCAAAGCGACCAGGGGATTACGCTGATAGTCGTGGCAGCGCCCGAAAAGGAAGTGCGCGCACCGCGCGCGCGGATGACCGGCAGCGAACGGCGTCAGCAGCTCATCGAGATCGCCAAGTCGCTGTTCGCCGAGCGCGGCTATGACGGCACGTCGATCGAGGAGATCGCACAGCGGGCCAACGTTTCCAAACCCGTCGTCTACGAGCATTTCGGCGGCAAGGAGGGCCTGTACGCAGTGGTCGTCGACCGGGAGATGTCGGCGCTGCTCGACGGCATCACCTCCTCGCTGACCAACAACCGGTCGCGGGTCCGGGTCGAACGCGTCGCGCTTGCGCTGCTCACCTACGTCGAGGAACACACCGACGGGTTCCGCATCCTGATCCGTGACTCGCCGGCGGCGATCACCTCGGGCACCTACGCGACGTTGCTCAACGACGCGGTCAACCAGGTGTCATCGATCCTGGCCGGGGATTTCTCCCGCCGCGGGCTGGATCCCGACCTGGCGCCGCTGTACGCGCAGGCGCTCGTCGGGTCGGTGTCGATGACCGCGCAGTGGTGGCTCGATGTGCGCGAGCCGAAGAAAGAGGTGGTGGCCGCGCACGTGGTCAACCTCGCCTGGAACGGGCTGACCCACCTCGAGTCCGACCCGGTGCTACACGAGGAATAGCGCTACGACGGCCGCATGACGAAATAGCCGAGCAAGCGCTCGTCTGAGTCTGGGTCAACCGATTTCGAGTACTGCACCGCGGCGACGATCCGATCGTCGAACTGGCTGCGCAACCAACTGCCGGACCGCCAGATGAGATAGTCGACGTTCTGCCCGTTCACCTGGGTGCTGGCATCGCTGTCGAGTTGATAACCGAATTCACCACTTAGATAACTTCCGCTGATTTTCTCGACGGCGTTGAACCCGCCGGGGTAGAGGAACAGCCGCTCGTCTTCGATGCGGTAGCCCGGTTTGATCGACTGCGCGGCCTCACGCAGCCGTTCGGCGAATCGCGTTCTGTCGGGTTCGGGAAGTTGGTCCAACGGCGTTGCCGGCAGCATGCCGATCGCCTGATCTTGGGCATCCATCGGCGGTTTCGGTCCGGCGAACACCGGCTGCTGCGAAGCCTTATACACCTGGAAGTACACCCCGATGCCGGCGACCAGCGCGACGGCCACCAGTGCGGCGATCAGCAATTTGCGCGTCAACGTGCTCACCCCTCGCTTACATCCGCCCGATATTGACCGATGCCGCCGGCCCCAGTCCGGGGATCATTCCGGGTGAACCCATGAGATCACCGACCGACATCTTGACGAAGGGCGGTCCGCTGTCGGGGCCCCACGGGTTGCGCAAGGTCACGACGGCGTCGCTACCCGTTCCGGTGATGCTCTCCACGGTGTAGACGTGCGCTTGTTCAAGCGGTCCCTGGAAGTAGTTGGTGGAGACCGTCACGGGCTGACCGCTCTGCAGCGCGTTGGAGATCTTTTGGTCGAGGTTGTAGTCGACGAACGGCACCGCTTCGAACGCGGGAATGATCACCTCGCCGCGATTGCCGGTGAGGGCTTCCATCGCGTCCCAGGCCAAGCCGCTTTCGATGCCCTCGATCCCTTCGCCCGGGGCATGCATATTGGCGTACGCGGATTCCAAGACGGCCGGCCACAGCGGCCCACCGTTTTCGTCGCTCGCGCCGTGAGCGTCGATATTCGCCTGGATGTCGTCTTGGGAGACGGGTATCTCGCGCCACTGATTTCCGTCCCACAGCGTGACGTTGAAAGTGCCGGTCGCCGGGTCGTACTTGATGCGGTCTTTGATCCGTTGCGGATCGGCATTCGCGATCGCACCCATCGTCGCAGCGAGGTAGCAGTCACCGATGTCGTCCTGGTCGATGTCTGCCGACGACGGGTCGCCGTCGTACAGGTCCTCCTCCGTGAATTCGAACTCCGGCGGCGGCGTTTGGGGCGCGGGGCCGAACGTGCCGTTGAGGGCGTTCGCGGTGGACTGGTCGACGGCATCAAATTGCCCGAGCAGGGTTTTCAGTGTCGATGTGTAGGCCGCCGCCAACGCAGGCGTCATCAACGGGTTGGAGCCCAATGAGCGCACGGTCCCGTCATCGGAAATCAGGCCTCCCAGCGCAGCGGCCTGTGATGCGACGTTCTGAATCTCGGCGCGTAACGCGCTCAAACCGGTGCCGCCAGACCGCAGCGTCGAGGCCATCGCCTCCAGCCGACTGCGCAACGCGTCCTGCCGAGCCAGGTCAGTCTCTGCACGGGCCTGTGCGGCCGTCGCGGCTTGCCCTTGCCAGTTGGCGGTCAAGTCAGCCAGGGCGCCGCGCTGCGCACCGATGTGTGTGCCGAGATGCGTCGCGGAACTTGTCAGCTGACCGGCCGCGTCCAGCAAACCTTCCGGGCGGGTCGCAGCGACCAGCGATATCGTCGCGGCCATCGCCCTCCCGGTGCCAGTTAACCCTGTTCAGAACGCTAACACGGCTGAAAGGTCGGTACGCGCACCAAAATCGCGGCCGCAACCGAGCTACGACGGCGGCGCGGCGTCGCGGGCCTTCCGCTTGTCCTCGGCGGTCAGATAGCAGCCGGTCCTGACGTACAGGTTCGCGGCTTCCGACGACCCGAACGTCAGGACGCCGCCATCATCGTCGGCGATGGTCAGTCTCTTGGCGTTGTCGTCGCTGGCGTTCTCGGTGCGGCTCTGCACATGGGTGTAGCCATATCGCGCGGCGATGTCGATGATCGCTTGCGACGCGGTCTGCCACAGCGCCGCCGTCACCGGCACGTTGGATGTGTAGTGGCGACTGGTGTAGCTCTTGCCGTCCGTCGAGCCGAAATCCCCGCACGGCGTGCTCTGAGGATCTCGGTTCGGCGTCCACGCAGAACCCGGTACCACGCGGGAGAGTTCGGCCGTGATCTCGGCGATCATCCGGTCCCTGTCGGCGAGTACCTGTTCGGCGTCGCGGCGGCTGAGCAGTTCGCCGAGCTCGCCAGGTGTTCCGTAGCCGTAGTCGCCGGCGCCGGTGACTTGCGGCTCGGACTCAGACATCGGCCCGCATCCCATCAGCGCGATGGCCAGCACACAACAGCTCACGAGCCGCCACATCAATCTCTCAATCCTCCACGACTACGTATCGTTCATCCTGCCCAAGGCCCGCCACGACAACCGCCTGATTGTAGAGGGCAGTGGTGTCCACAAAGGAGTACTCGCTGTGGCCGGTGGACTCATTGCGCGGACCCAACGATGTTGTCTCGGCGTTGGTGGACAGGTCGGTGAAGCCCGGCAAGCTTGACGGGATGACGGCGCCGTACCGGCCAAGGTTGGCCACCGCATCGTTCTTGGCGTGCTCGACGAAGACATGGCCCTCGGACAGGTGCAGATCCGAGGGCGACACGTTGTCGGCGAACTGCCACGGGTTGGTCTCCAGCCCGGGCGACCCCATGAAGACGACGTCGTCGGCGGCGGTGCCGCGCTGCAGCGCCTCGCTGGCGAGCAGTGATCCGTACGAGTGCCCCAGCACCGTCAGATGTGGATCGGTGTCGCGGGCACTGTCGATGCCATTGATGAACGACGCCAGCTCCGGCGCATTGTCGTCGGCGTAGTGTGGGCTGCCGGCCTGCGCGACGTTTGACGGCGGTTCGTAGCCGAGCCAGGCCACCGTGGCAACCGTCTCGTTCGGTTTGTTGGCTTCGTTCAACACGGCCTCGGTCTCCGACTTCAGCCAGCCTGCTTGCTGGACGTAGGTCGGCAGATCGTTGCCTTCCCCGGGTTTGTCGTAGGTCACCGCGCCGGTGCCGGGCACGTACACGCTGACATGGTCGGCGGTGTCGACATTGCCGATCGCGACCGCCACCTTCGGGTGCTCACCGTCGAAGTCCACCACCAGCAGCTGGCGCGGCGGTTCACCCGCCAGCGCCGCGTCGATCTGCTCCAAGGTGCCCCGTTCCTCCGCCGTGAGGTTGGGATCGTTACGCAAGGCGTTGAGCCGGTTGCGATTCGCGGCGTCACGCGCCACTCCGGGCACCCCGTCGAGGTTGCCGATCCACTCCGGCCGCTCGGCGATCAGCCGGTCTTGCTCCTCCGTGCTCAGCGAGTCCCACCATTGGTTCACCTCGGTGTCGGTGGCGCCCTCGGGCGGCTTGAGCTCGTCGATGGGCTTCTCGGTATTCGGTGCCGGTGCCTGGTGCGCCGGTCCGCCGAACGATTGGGAGATCTGGCTTGCCGCCGACCGGTCGACGGCATCGAACTGCTGCAGCATGCTTTTCAGCGACGTGGTGTAGGCCGCCGCCAGCGTCGGCGTCATCAACGCGCCGTTGCCCGACGACCGCACTGTGCCGTCGTCGCTGACGATGCCGCCGAGCGCCGTGGCCTGCGCGGCCAGGCTCTGGATCTGCGTCCGCAGTGCGCTCAAATCTGCGCCGGCCGACGACAACGCCGATTGCGTGGCGCCAAGCTTCGTCGCTAACTCCTGCTGGCGTTTCAGATTCTGCTCACCGCGGGTCAGCGCCGCGCTGGCCGCGGTGCCCTGCCAGCCTCCGGCGAGGTCGGCCAGCCCGCGCTGCTGTGTGGCGATCTGGCTCTGCAGCGACTGAATCGAGGTCGCCAGCCGGCCCGAGGCCTCAGTCAGCCGGTCCGGCTTGGAAGCGGCCACCACCGAGATCGTCGCCGCCACAAGCGCTCCCGTCGCGTCTGCCTATGTCCAGCCAAAAGTTAACACGCGTCAGGAGGGGGTATTCGCACCAATTTTTCGGGCGCTGCTACGGGTGGGGCCGCATGGGCGGCAGCGTCGGTCAGCCACCTAGGATGGAGGAATCATGACCGCAGCGGGGCACACCTCTGTCCAGACCCCGATTGCGGGGCTCATCGACCTGGCCCTTGGCGATCCGTCGCTTCAACAGGTCATCCGCCGCGCCGCCGAGCGACCCGACGATCTGGCGATGGTCGGCCCGGCCAGTGCTCGGGTCCTGGTGGCGGCGGCCCTGGCACAGACGGGTCAGCTGCTGGTGGTCACCGCCACCGGACGCGAAGCCGACGACCTGACCGCCGAGCTTCGCGGTGTGCTGGGCGAGGCCGTCGCACTGTTTCCGTCGTGGGAGACATTGCCGCACGAACGACTCTCACCCGGCGTCGACACCGTCGGTGCCCGGGTGATGCTGTTGCGCCGGCTGGCCCACCCCGACGACGCGCGGCTCGGGCCGCCGTTGCGGGTGGTGGTGACGACGACGCGTTCGCTGTTGCAGCCGATGGCCCCGGATCTGGCCGACCTCGAGCCCGTCACGCTCACCGTCGGCACGGATGCCGAGTTCGAAGGCGTCGTCCAAAGGCTCGTCGACCTGGCCTACACCCGCGTCGACATGGTCGGCAAGCGCGGCGAATTCGCCGTGCGCGGCGGCATTCTCGATGTTTTCCCGCCCACCGCCGAGCACCCGGTGCGCGTCGAGTTCTGGGGCGACGAGGTCTCCGAGATGCGGATGTTCTCCGTCGCCGACCAGCGGTCCATCCCCGAGATCGCGATCGACACGGTGGTCGCGGTGCCGTGCCGTGAGCTGCTGATCACCGACGACGTCCGCGACCGCGCGGCCAAGCTGGCCGCCGACCACCCGAAGACCGAAAGCGGCATCCCCGGCACCGTGCCCGACATGCTGGCCAAACTCGCCGAGGGCATCCCCGTTGACGGGATGGAGGCGTTGCTGCCGCTGCTGCGCCCCGGTGACCTCTCGACGCTGCCCGATCATCTGCCGGCGGGCACTCCGCTGCTGGTGTGTGATCCGGAGAAGGTGCGCACCCGCGCGGCCGACCTGATCAAGACCGGCCGCGAGTTCTTGGAGGCGTCGTGGTCGGTCGCAGCGGTCGGTGGCGACGCGCCGATCGACATAGAGGCGCTGGGCGCCTCGGGGTTCGTCGAACTCGAGGACGCGCGCGCGGCCGCGCGCAAGGGCGGGCATCCGTGGTGGACGCTGTCGCAGCTGTCCGACGAGTCGGCGCTGGAGCTCAACATTCGTCCGGCGCCGTCGGCGCGTAGTCAGCATGTCGTCGACGAGATCTTCGCGATGCTGCGCGCGCACGTCTCGACGGGCGGGCATGCGGCGGTCGTCACCCCGGGCACCGGCACCGCCCACCGCGTCGTCGAGCAGCTGGCCGAATCCGACACGCCGGCAACGATGTTGGAGCCCGGTGCCCCGCCGAAGCCCGGCGTCGTCGGCGTACTCAAAGGGCCACTGCACGACGGCTTCGTGCTACCCGGCGCCAACCTGGTCATCATCACCGAGACCGATCTGACCGGCAATCGGATCACCGCCACCGACGGTAAACGGCTGGCGGCCAAGCGTCGCAACGTCGTTGACCCACTCGCGCTGACCGCAGGCGATCTGGTGGTGCACGATCAGCACGGCATCGGCCGGTTCGTCGAGATGACCGAGCGGGTCGTCGGCGGCGCGCGGCGCGAGTACCTGGTGCTGGAGTACGCGTCGGCCAAACGCGGCGGCGGGTCCGACCGGCTGTATGTGCCGATGGATTCGCTGGACCAGCTCAGCCGCTACGTCGGTGGCGAGTCGCCGACGCTGAGCAGGCTCGGCGGCAGCGACTGGGCCAACACAAAAACCAAGGCGCGCAAGGCTGTTCGCGAGATCGCCGCCGAGCTGGTGTCGCTGTACGCCAAACGGCAAGCCTCGCCGGGCCACGCGTTCGGACCCGACACCCCGTGGCAGGCGGAGATGGAGGACGCGTTCGGTTTCACCGAGACCGTCGACCAGCTGACCGCCATCCAAGAGGTCAAGGCCGACATGGAAAAGCCCATCCCGATGGACCGGGTGATCTGCGGCGACGTCGGCTACGGCAAGACCGAGATCGCGGTGCGGGCGGCGTTCAAGGCGGTGCAGGACGGCAAGCAGGTCGCGGTGCTGGTGCCGACGACGCTGCTGGCGGATCAGCATCTGCAGACCTTCACCGAGCGGATGGCCGGCTTCCCGGTCACGGTCAAGGGGCTGTCGCGGTTCACCTCGCCCGCCGAGTCCAAGGCGGTGCTGGAGGGCATGCGCGACGGCAGCGTCGACATCGTCATCGGCACGCACCGGCTGCTGCAGACGGGCGTGACGTGGAAGGACCTCGGCCTGGTCGTGGTCGACGAGGAACAGCGGTTCGGCGTCGAGCACAAGGAGCACATCAAGTCGATGCGCACCCATGTCGACGTGCTGACCATGAGCGCCACGCCGATTCCTCGCACGCTGGAGATGAGTCTGGCCGGCATCCGGGAGATGTCGACGATCCTCACCCCGCCCGAAGAGCGCTACCCGGTGCTCACCTTCGTCGGTCCGCAGGACGACAAGCAGGTCGCGGCGGCGTTGCGACGCGAACTGTTGCGCGACGGGCAGGCGTTTTACATCCACAACAGGGTGCGCTCCATCGACCAGGCCGCGGCGCGGGTCCGCGCGCTGGTGCCCGAGGCACGCGTAGCCGTCGCACACGGGCAGATGCCCGAAGAGCAGCTGGAGCGCACCGTCGAAGGCTTCTGGAACCGCGACTACGACATCTTGGTGTGCACGACGATCGTCGAGACGGGGCTGGACATCTCCAACGCCAACACCTTGATCGTCGAGCGCGCCGACACCTTCGGGCTGTCGCAGCTGCATCAGCTGCGTGGCCGGGTGGGGCGGTCGCGGGAACGCGGCTACGCCTATTTCTTGTATCCGCCGGACGCTCCGCTGACGGAGACGGCCTACGACCGGCTGGCAACCATCGCGCAGAACAACGAGCTGGGCGCGGGCATGGCGGTCGCGATGAAGGATCTGGAGATCCGGGGCGCCGGAAACGTGCTCGGCGTCGAACAGTCCGGGCATGTCGCGGGTGTGGGCTTCGACTTGTACGTCCGGCTGGTCGGCGAAGCCGTCGAGGCATACCGGGCCGCGGCGGACGGGAAAACCGTTGCGGCCGTTGAGGAACCGAAAGATGTACGGATCGATCTGCCGGTCGATGCGCATCTGCCGCCGGACTACATCGCCAGTGACCGGTTGCGGCTGGAGGGCTATCGCCGACTGGCGGCCGCGGCGGACTCTGAAGCGGTCGATGCGGTAGTCGAAGAGCTGGTCGACCGCTACGGCCCCTTGCCCGAGCCGGCGCAAAGACTGGTCGAGGTGGCCCGGCTGCGGTTGCTGTGCCGCCACCACGGAATCACCGAGGTCAACGCGGTATCGGCGGCCACTGTACGGCTGGCCCCGCTGCAACTCCTGGACTCTCAGCAAATACGACTCAAGCGGATGTACCCGGGGGCGAGCTATCGCGCAACCACCTCCACCGTGCAGGTGCCGATTCCGCGCGTGGGCGACGGCCTCGGTGCGCCGCGCATCCGTGATCTTGAACTAGTCCGAATGATCGCCGGTCTGGTATCGGCGCTTAAGGTAAACCCGCAGGGAGATACTGATATAACGAAATCCGGAGGTTAGGTGGCCAATGATGAGTCGAACACCATGACGGTGGTCCTGGTCGATCCACGCCGCCCCTCCCTGGTCCCGGTTGAGGCGATAGACCTCCTGGCCGGTGATGTTCAGTACACCGAAGAGATGCCGGTGAAAGTGCCGTGGTCGCTGCCCTCCGCACGGCCGGCGTATGACGGCGAGGACGCCCCGGTGTTGCTGTCGTCGGACCCGGAGCATCCGGCGGTCAAGGCCCGCCTCGCCGCGGGGGATCGGCTGATCGCGGCGCCCGAACCCCAACCGGGGGAGCGGCTGGTCGACGCCGTCGCGATGATGGACAAGCTGCGCACGTCCGGCCCGTGGGAGTCCGAGCAGACGCACGACTCGCTGCGCCGCTACCTGCTCGAAGAAACCTACGAGTTGTTCGACGCGGTGCGCAGCGGGAACGCCGACGAGTTGCGGGAGGAACTCGGAGACGTGCTGCTGCAGGTGCTGTTTCATGCGCGCATCGCCGAAGATGCGCCACAGCATCCGTTCACTATCGATGATGTCGCCGACTCACTGGTGCGCAAACTGGGCAATCGGGTGCCCGCCGTGCTTGCGGGGGAACCGATTTCGCTCGACGAGCAGCTTGCGCAGTGGGAGGAACGCAAGGCCATGGAAAAGTCGCGCGGCTCCTGCCTGGACGACGTGCCCACCGGGCAGCCGGCGTTGGCGCTGGCGCAGAAGGTGATTGCGCGGGTGACGCAGGCGGGCCTGCCGGCAGATCTGATTCCGTCGACGCTCACGTCGGTGGCCGTGTCAGCCGACGTTGACGTCGAAAACAACGTGCGCACAGCGGTTTTGGAGTTCATGGACACTGTGCGGGGTGTGGAGCACGCGATCGCGGCGGGCCGCCGTGGCGAGGATGTCCCGGAGGAGCTCGACATTGCCCCGCTGGGGGACGTCTCCGAAGAGGAGTGGCGGGCCTACTGGCCGTCGGAGTATGTCGAGGTGGAAGCGGCCATGGAGCCCGACGAGGCGCAGGCCGAACTCGACGAGGTGGCCGAAGAAGAGCCGGCTGACGAAGAGCCCGCCGACGAAGAGCCCGCCGACGAGCCCGTGCCCGAAGACGTCTCGACCGAAGACGCCAAGCCGGAGGACGTCGCAGAAGAGCCTGCGCCCGAGGACGTCTCCACCGAAGAAGCCCTCAGCGACAACTGATCCGCACCGCGTGCGTAACGTCATGGCGGTCAAACGCCGAATCTTCCGCCACTGCGTTACGCACGAGCAGCGCGCCCGTCACGCGACCAATTGATCCCCGAGGTAGCGGTCCGAACCCGTCACGCCCGGCAGCGCAAAGAAGAAACCGCCGCCCACCGGCAAGATGTATTCCTCGAGCGGTTCACCCTTCAATCGCGCCTGCACCGTGAGGAATCCGCGCTGCAGGCTACGTTGGTAGCAGACGAACGCCAGGCCCTGATCGAGCCGCCCGGCCCCGTCGAAACCGCGGGCATACGAGAAACCGCGGCGCAGGATCCGGTTCTCCTCCGTCTCCGCGGTGCGCGGATTCGCCAACCGAATGTGCGCGTCGAGCTTGATGCGGTCCCCGTTGGGATCCTCGGCATAAACGGGATCGTCGAACTCGTCGGCCATCCCCAGCGGTGCGCCACTGACCTTGTGCCGGCCGATGATTGCCTCCTGCTCGGCCAGCTGTGTGCGGTCCCAGAACTCGACGAACATCCGGATGATCCGCACCGCCTGATACGAGCCGCCCGTCGCCCACTGCGGCTCACCGTCGTCGGGCGCCACCCACACCAGCCGATCCATCAGCGCGTCGTCAGAAGAATCGAGGTTCGCGGTTCCGTCCTTGAACCCCAGCAGGTTTCGCGGTGTCGCCGTGGATGACGCGGCGCCGGCGCCGCGGGCATACCCGTCGATCATCCACTGCATCACCAGATCTCCACGCGTGCGGCGCATCAATTGTCGAAGCGCGAACTGCAGCGTATCGGTGTGACCGGCCTCCAATGTCAGCAACAGATCCCCGTGCGACTGCTTCGGATCGAGCCTGTCGTTGGCCAAAAACGGCATCGTGACCAGTTCCTTGGGCTTACGATCGGCCAGCCCGAAGCGGTCGTCGAACAACGAGGCGCCAACGCTCACCACGACCGAAAGGTTGTCCGGCGGCGGCTTGTCGCCCAGGATCCCGGAGTCGACAGGCGGGTACGCGGGGTCACGCGCCGGCGGCGGCTCGCCCGCCATCAGCCCGCGAATCTCGTCGGTGAGGTTGGCCAAGGTGGCGGCGAGCCGAGCGCGGTCGTCCGACATCACCGAGAAGGCGGCCATCAAGCCCCGCGCGGGCACCGGCAGCGCGGTGATCCCCGTTTGGTGCGGCCCCTCGAACGGGATGAACGCGGCCGTCGGCGCTGCCTCCGGCGCGTCCTGGCCAGATGAGCAACCGGCCATCGCGCCCGCGCCCGCCGCGACACCGACGCCCAACGCCCCGGTGACGAATCCGCGGCGTGAGATGCCAGGACGCGGACGTTCGGTCACTTCAGTCCCAGCACTCCCGCGACTTGGGACACGTTCTCCGACAGGCCGGCGAGCTGCGCCTTGAGCTTGTCGATGGTCGGCTGGTCCACGGTGACGCCGGTGCACCGGGCCGACGGGTACGGGTCGTTCGGCGTGCAGTAGAGCACCCACCCGTCGCCTCGGCGCAGCGGCTGCAGCGTGGCGTTGAGATCGTCAAAACCCTTGTTGATCTTGCCCAGAAGCTCCGGGTCGGCCTCCTGCAACGCGGGCGTGAGCTTGTCGATGGCGGCCTTCGACCCCTGCAGGTTGGCGTCGAAGTCCCACAGGTCGGTCTTGGAGTAGCGGTCCTCCTCGCCGGTGATCTTGCCCTCGGACACCTCTTCGATCAGCTCGGCGGCGCCGACCGCGACGTCGCGCGGTGTGACGTCCAACGTTGGCATCTGCGTGTTGAGCGTGGCGATGTCACGGTCGAGTTGGTCGGCGAACGGCGCGCCGCCGTCGGTGGTGTTCTTCTCGAACAGCAAAAATTCGAGCCGGTGCCAGCCGGTGAACTCGGGATCGTCGACGCCGGCGAAATCGTCGACTCGGGCGTCGACCTTGCCGTCGATCTCCTCCACGAGGCCCGCCAGCGGCTCGATGCGCTCCCACGGCACGCGCGACGGGGCATACGCCGCCTGGGCGGCCTGCAGGTCACCCGCCCGCACGGCGTCGGTGAACACCTTCACGACGCGCACCAGTTCGCCGGTCTGCTCGACGGCGTAGGCCTGGTAATCCTCGGCCGCCTTGTCGGCGAGCGGATTCGCTTCCGCGGTCGCGACCGTCGTCGTGGTGGCGGCGTCGGCGTCCTCGCCGGCTTCGCTGGCATCGCTGCCCGAGCAGCCGGCCAGAGCCAGTGCCACCGCCACTACCGGTACCTGCCAGGCGAGATGCCGTCTCATCAGACCTCCTCGTGTAGTCGCGAGAACACTACATCGTTTCTGGCTAGGGTAGGCACACCTAAACGAAATCGCTCCGCCGCGGCCGCGCCGCTAATCTGGCTTCGGGGGGGAAGCCAATTCTCAGCAACGCCGGCCACGCCCCGCAGCCGGGGCAGAGTTGGTCGGTCGCATGGGAACATGGGGTGTCGACCAGAGTCGATTGAGGAGTGCTTTGTCGGACGAAGGGAGCGTATCGACGCTCGAGTCGGCCTCTGAGCGCGCACGCCGCGCACGGAGGCCGGGAGCCGTCTTGGCCGGCTCGCTGCGACGGCGCTGTGTCGCGATTGCCGCCGTCGTGGTCGCGACGCTCTTGGTGATGGCCTCCAGCTGTTCATGGCAACTCGGCGCACCGATTCCTGAGGGCGTGCCGCCACCGCCCGGTGACGCGGTGCCGCCCATCGACACCTACGCCGACGGTCGGCCGGCCGACCAGCTGCGCGAGTGGGCCGCCGAACGCGCGGAGAAGCTGGACATCCCGGTCACCGCGCTGGAGGCCTACGCGTACGCCGCGCGCGTCGCCGAGGTGGAGAACCCCAACTGCCAGATCAGGTGGCCGACGCTCGCCGGCATCGGCATGGTGGAAAGCCACCACGGCACCTATCGCGGCTCGATGGTGGCCCCCAAGGGCGACGTCACCCCGCCTATCCGCGGCGTTCGGTTGGACGGGTCGATGGGCAACATGGAGATCCTCGACAGCGACGGCGGAGAACTCGACGGCGACGCCGATCTGGACCGTGCGATGGGGCCGATGCAGTTCATCCCGGAGACCTGGCGGCTCTACGGGGTCGACGCCAACAACGACGGCAAGATCAGCCCCGACAACATCGACGACGCGGCACTGTCGGCGGCCGGGTATCTGTGCTGGCGGGGCAAGGATATGGCCACCCCGCGGGGCTGGATGAACGCGCTGCGGGCCTACAACCTGTCCGATCAGTACGCCCGCACGGTGCGCGACTGGGCGACGGCCTACGCGGCCGGGCACCCCCTCTAATACCGCCGCCCACCCGACCAGGCTCTAGGCTCATCCTTTAGTTCCCGGCACGACCAAGGACGACCAAGGAGAAGTCATTGCCCATCATCGAGCAGGTCGGAGCCCGCGAGATCCTCGACTCCCGCGGTAACCCCACTGTCGAGGTCGAGGTGGCCCTGACCGACGGCACATTCGCGCGGGCCGCGGTGCCCTCGGGTGCGTCCACCGGTGAACACGAGGCGGTGGAGCTGCGCGACGGCGCCGCACGGTACGGCGGCAAAGGTGTGCAGAAGGCCGTCGACGGCGTGCTCGACGAGATCGCGCCCGCGGTGATCGGCATGAGCGCCGACGACCAGCGGCTGATCGACCAGGCGCTGCTGGACCTCGACGGCACGCCGGACAAGTCGCGGCTGGGCGCCAACGCGATTCTCGGTGTCTCGCTGGCGGTGTCGAAGGCGGCGGCGGAGTCGGCGGGCCTGCCGCTGTTCCGCTACATCGGCGGACCCAACGCTCACATCCTGCCGGTGCCGATGATGAACATCCTCAACGGCGGCGCCCACGCCGATACCGGCGTTGACGTACAGGAATTCATGGTCGCGCCCATCGGTGCGCCGTCATTCAAGGAGGCGCTGCGCTGGGGCGCCGAGGTGTATCACGCGCTGAAGTCGGTGCTCAAGAAGCAGGGCTTGGCGACGGGCCTGGGTGACGAGGGTGGTTTCGCACCCGACGTCGCGGGCACCAAGGCCGCGCTCGATCTGATCGGCACGGCCATCGAAGGCGCCGGATTCAAACTCGGTCCCGACATCGCGCTGGCACTCGACGTGGCGGCCACCGAATTCTTCACCGACGGAACGGGTTACAACTTCGAGAAGGAAACCCGCAGCGCCGAGGCGATGTCCGAGTTCTACGCGGGCCTGATCGACTCCTATCCGCTGGTGTCCATCGAAGACCCGCTGTCCGAGGATGATTGGGACGGTTGGGTGGCGTTGACGACCGCCATCGGCGACCGGGTCCAACTGGTCGGTGACGACCTGTTCGTCACCAATCCCGAGCGGCTCGAGGAGGGCATCGAAAAGGGCGCCGCCAATGCGCTTTTGGTGAAGGTCAACCAGATCGGCACCTTGACCGAGACGTTGGATGCGGTGGCCCTGGCGCATTCCAGCGGCTACCGCACCATGATGAGCCACCGCAGCGGTGAAACCGAGGACACCACGATCGCCGACCTCGCGGTCGCGGTGAGCAGCGGTCAGATCAAGACCGGCGCCCCGGCCCGCAGCGAGCGCGTGGCAAAGTACAACCAGTTGCTGCGCATCGAGGAAACCCTCGGCGACGCCGCGCGTTACGCCGGTGACCTGGCATTCCCGCGGTTCTCGTTGGGCGATGAGCCGCTTGCGCGAAGTGGGGGCACCTCCCGCCCGAAGGGCTGGGGGACAGATAAAGAGGCCAAATAGCCCGTGCCCGAAGCGAAACGGCCCGACCCGAAGCGGCGCCCCCCGGCATCCAGACCAGCCAAGCCGGGGAAAGCAGGCGGTTCGAAACCGGGCCGGTCGCGGGGCGCGGCGCCGGCGCGTCGAGCGAACGGTTCACGGTCGGCTCCGGAACCGGAGAACGGCGGTTCGATTCGGCAGTCCATCGCCGAAGCCGCCGAGCAGCAGTCCGAGCAGCGTTTCGGCTCGGCGGCGCGCCGTGCGGCCATCCTGGCGGCCGTCGTCTGTGTGCTCACGCTGACGATCGCGGGCCCGGTGCGCACCTACTTCGCGCAGCGCACCGAGATGAAGCAACTGAAGGCCACCGAGGCCCAATTGCGGTCCCAGATCGCCGAACTCGAGCAGCAGAAGGTCAAACTCGCCGACCCCGTGTACATCGCCGCGCAGGCGCGTGAGCGGCTGGGCTTCGTGATGCCCGGTGACATTCCGTATCAGGTGCAACTGCCGCCGACGGCGGCGGTGCCCGGCGGGCCGGAGGATCAACCGTTCGCCCCGAAACCGGGGGAGCCCTGGTACACGTCGCTATGGCACACGATTGCCGATGAGCCGCACGGGATCTCGCCCACCACGCCTGCGCCGCCGCCACCGCCTCCTCCCGCTCCGGCTCCCGGTGGTTGAACAAGCCGATCTCGACGCCGTTGCGCGGCAGCTGGGTCGAGAGCCTCGCGGTGTCCTCGAAATCGCCTACCGCTGCCCGAACGGCGAGCCGGGCGTGATCAAGACGGCGCCGAGATTGCCTGACGGAACACCGTTTCCGACGCTGTACTACCTGACGCATCCGGTGTTGACGGCGGCGGCGAGCCGGCTGGAATCTTGCGGGCTGATGCGGGAGATGACGGCGCGGCTGGCCGAGGACACGTCGCTGGCCGCGGCGTACCGGCGGGCCCACGAGTCCTATCTGGCCGAGCGGGATGCGATCGAATCGCTCGGCACCACGTTCTCCGGCGGGGGCATGCCCGATCGGGTGAAGTGTCTGCACGTGCTGATCGCGCACTCACTGGCCAAGGGCCCCGGCGTGAATCCGTTCGGGGACGAGGCGCTCGCGTTGTTGGCCGACGAACCCGAAATGGCGGGCATTTTGGAGAAGGAGCGTTGGACATGAGCCGGGTGGCAGCGGTCGACTGCGGCACCAACTCGATCCGGTTGCTGATCGCCGACCGGCTCGACGGGCGGCTGCGCGAGGTGCACCGGGAGATGCGCATCGTGCGGCTGGGCCAAGGAGTGGACGCCACAGGAGAATTCGCGCCCGATGCGCTGACGCGGACGCGGGCGGCGTTGACGGACTACGCGTCATTGATGCGCGATTACGAGGTGTCGGCGGTGCGGATGGTGGCGACGTCGGCGGCACGCGACGTCGCCAACCGGGACGAGTTCTTCGCGATGACCTCCGACGTGTTGGGCGCGGTGGCGCCCGGGGCAGTGGCCGAAGTCATCAGCGGCACCGAAGAAGCGGCGCTGTCGTTTCACGGCGCCGTCGATGAATTGGACCCTGCGGAGGCACCTTTCGTGGTTGTGGACCTCGGTGGCGGGTCGACGGAGGTGGTGCTGGGCTCCCGCGACGTGCAGGCGAGTTTCTCGGCCGACATCGGATGTGTGCGGCTGACCGAACGCTGCCTGCACTCGGATCCACCGACCGCCGTCGAGATCGCGGCCGCACGCGACGTGGTGCGCGAAGCGCTGGGCGAGGCGCTGCGGGCGGTGCCCGTCGAAGGCGCCAAGACCTGGGTCGGCGTCGCCGGCACGATGACGACGCTGTCGGCGTTGGCGCAGCGAATGACGACCTACGACCCCAACGCAATTCATTTGTCGCGCGTCGGGTTCGGCGAGCTGTTGGCGGTGTGCGACGAGCTGATCGCGATGACGAGGGCCCAGCGCGCCGCACTGGGGCCGATGCATGAGGGCCGCGTCGATGTCATTGGCGGCGGGGCGATCATCGTCGAAGAGCTGGCGGACGCGTTGGGCACTCGCGCTGGCATCGACGAGCTCGTGGTGAGCGAGCACGACATCCTCGACGGCATCGCCCTGTCCATCCCGTAGCCTCTGCGTCAGCTAGCCAGCGATAGCCCCGCCGCGACTGCGAAGCCCAGCACCGCCGCCAAGCCGGCAGGTTCGCGGCCCTTTTCCGTCGCTTCGGGAATCATCGAGCCGACCAGCATGACCAGCAGCGCGCCCGCCGCGAAACCATCGATGCCGCCCTGCAACTCCTTGCCGGCGAACTCCTGCAATTGATAGCCGCCGACGGTCGCGGCGGCGCACAGCAACGCAATCGCGGTCCAGCCCAACAGGATTCGACGTGTGTGGTGGCCGGCGGCCCGCAGATCGCTGGCCGAGCCGATGGCCTCGGGCAGGTTGGACACGAAGATCGCCAGTACCAGCGCAAGACTCACGCCCGCACCGCTGGCGATACCGATGCCGAGCACGGCCTGTTCGGGGATGCCGTCGAGCAGCCCGCCCAAAAGCAATGGCAGACCCGCCGTTTTCGCGTCGCCGCCGCCCAGTCGATCCACCGCCATGTCGGCGAGAAAGAACGTGACTGCACCGGCGGCCAGCCCCAACGCCACCGGCAGCGCGCCGCCGACGCGAAATCCCTCCTCCGCCAACTCAAATGAGATGCTGGCGACCAACGCGCCGGCGCCGAATCCGAGAACCAGTCCGACCAGCCGGTGATTCCAGTCGCGCACCACGCCGGCGATCGCGCCGAGCACCAACGACGATGCGGCGAGCAAGCCCCAGCCCAGTGTCTCCAGCACACAGGCAGCTTAAGTGCGACGCCGCCGCTTCGTCGGGTCGTGGCGACCCGCGAGTGTCACGCCCAGCAGCATCATCACCGCACCCAACCCGAGATGCAGCCAGTTATCGGCGCTGTTCACCGGCACCGCGTTGGCCGGGGTGCCGTGATCAATGGCCAGGCCGTACGCCCACAGTCCGAGATAGACCAGACCGCCGACGAGAAAGTACCGCCGCGACCACATGTAGCTGCGCGCCATCACCAGGCCCACGACACCGAAGAGCAGATGCACGGCGTTGTGCAGCCACGACACCGTGAAGATGCCGAACAGCTTGGCCCCGGAGTGATGTCCCGCCACCGCGAGCTCGTCGTAGGCCGTCGTCACCCCGGGGACGAAACCCAGCACGCCGACCACCAGGAACGCCCCGCCGACCAATAGCGCCGCGCCTTGCACGGCCATCAGTTTGGGAGTCCTGGTGGACGACGTCGCTTCCACAGTTACCGCGTGGCCTCGTGTCCGCCACGCGCGGAGAGCCGCTTGCCGGCCAGCGCCACGCCGAGCACAACCATCGCCGCGCCGAGCGCCAGATGCAGCCAGTTGTCCGCGTTGTTGACCGGAACGAAGTTGGCCGAGGATTCGTGGTCGATCAGCAAGCCGTACAACCACAACACCAGGTAGATGACGCCGCCGCCGATCAAGAATCCGCGCGCGCCGGCGAAGGTGCGTGCCATCAGCAACCCGACCACACCGAAGGCTAGGTGCACGATGTTGTGCAGCACCGAAACTTCGAAGATGCCGAGAAGATGGGCACCCGACTCGTGTCCGGCAAAGGTCATCGTGTCGTAATCGGTGGTGATACCGGGAATGAACCCCAGGATGCCAACCACCAAGAACGCCGCCGCGACCGCAAATGCTGCGAGTTGAACAGCCGTATACCTGGCCACCATTCCGGCTGGCCTCGACTGATCGCTGGTTGCCATTGTCGTTCCTTTCCTCAGGTACAGGCATTCCTGAATACCCGGAAAAGGTCGGTATAAACGCAGACCAGCGGTCGTTATTGCGGCCCGCAGGCCGGCGGGCTACTTCCTGACGCGGCAGCCGGCGGAGATATTGCCGCAGTGGCGGCCGGCATCGCAGTTATTGCACCGACAGACGCAACCCGTCCTGGACTTGGTTGGTGCTACTCGCATCGCTGTTCAACTCCTTTGTGGCTCTGACCGCTCCGATATCGAAGTGGGAGCAGAGTTCTCTAGCTCGAACAGATATCAACATATGACGACTTCACAATAGTTCGCATCTCTTCGGAGAGAAAGCAACGAGACAGTTAACGCGCGAGGATCGGTTTGAGCGCGTCGAGCACCGCCGGATCCTCGATGGTGGACGGCACCGGTTCGTCACGGCCGTCGGCGATTCCGCGCATCGTCTTGCGCAGAATCTTGCCCGAGCGTGTTTTCGGCAGCGCAGGGACGACGTCCACCGTCTTGAAACAGGCTACGGCGCCGATGTTTTCGCGTACCGCGTCGACGAGCTCATCGGCGAGCCGCTCCGCCGACGCGCCGGCCTTGAGCACCACGAAACCGCGCGGAACCTGGCCGCGCAATTCGTCGGCGACACCGATCACCGCGCACTCGGCCACCGCGGGGTGAGCGGCCAGCACCGCTTCGATCGACCCGGTCGACATGCGGTGTCCGGCAACGTTGATGACGTCGTCGGTACGGCCCATCACGAACAGGTAGCCGTCGTCGTCGACGTAGCCGCCGTCGCCGGTGAGGTAGTAGCCGGGGAAGGCCGACAAATACGACGCAATGTAGCGGTCGTCGTCGCCCCACAGCGTCGGAAGTGTGCCGGGCGGCAGCGGCAACCGCACGCAGATCGCGCCTTCCTCGTTGGGTTCGCATTCGGAGCCGTCCGGCCGCAGGATCCGCACGTCGTAGCCCGGCATCGGCACGGTGGCCGAGCCGGGTTTGATCGGCAGCGGTTCGACGCCCATCGGGTTGGCGGCGATGGCCCATCCGGTTTCGGTTTGCCACCAATGATCGACGACGGGAATACCGAGCTTCGCCGATGCCCACTCATAGGTGCCGGGATCGAGCCGTTCACCCGCCTGGAACAGATATTTCAGTGAAGACAGGTCGTACTTGCCCAGATGCAGGCCGTCCGGATCTTCCTTCTTGACGGCCCGAATGGCCGTCGGCGCAGTGAACAACGCCTTCACGCCGTGTTCGGAGGCCACCCGCCAGAACGCGCCCGCATCCGGGGTGCCGACCGGTTTGCCTTCGTAGAGAACACTCGTCGCACCCAGAAGCAAGGGCCCGTACACGATGTAGGAGTGGCCTACCACCCAGCCGACATCGCTTGCGGCCCAATACACGTCGGCCGGCGCGGTGTCGTAGATGTGGCGCATGCTCCACAGCAACGCGGCGGCGTGGCCACCGTTGTCGCGGACGATGCCCTTGGGCTTGCCCGTCGTGCCGGATGTGTAGAGCACGTACAGCGGGTCGGTGGCGTTGACCGGAACCGGGTCGACGGGTTCGGCGTCGGCCATCAGTTCGTGCCAGCCGCGGTCTCGGGCGGTCAGCTCGCAGGGCTGCTGTTCGCGCTGCAGGATCACGCACACCGGCGGCGCGTGCTGCGCGCGCTCCAGCGCGGCGTCGAGCATTGGCTTGTAGGCGACGGTCCGGGTGGGTTCGACGCCGCAGGATGCCGAGACGACGACGGCGGGACGGGCATCGTCGATGCGCGCAGCGAGCTCGTTGGCGGCGAATCCACCGAACACCACCGAGTGCACCGCGCCCAGCCGGGCGCAGGCCAGCATCGCGATCACCGCTTCCGGCACCATCGGCATGTAGATGACGACGCGGTCGCCCTTACCGACGCCGAGTCCCCGTAGCGCGCCGGCGAATCGGGCCGTCTCGGCGAGCAGTTCGCGATAGGTGTAGGTGCGCTGCGTGCCGGTCAGGGGGGAGTCGTAGATCAGCGCCTTTTGGTCCCCGCGCTGCTCGATGTGGCGGTCCAGCGCGTTGGCGCACGTGTTCAGCTCCCCGTCGGGGAACCAGCGGTAGAACGGCGGGTTGCTGTCGTCGAGCACGCGCGTCGGCTCACGGGTCCAGGTGACGGCCCTGGCGGCGTCGGCCCAGAAAGCGGTGGGGTTGTCGATGCTGGCGTTGAACAATTCCCGATATCCGCCCATACCCGCACGGTAGCGCGCGGGCACGCGCTTACTCCTGGAATCGGTAACCCATGCCGGCCTCGGTGAGCAGGTGCACGGGGTGCGACGGGTCGTTCTCCAGCTTGCGCCGCAATTGCGCCAGGTACACCCGCAGATAGTGGGTCTCCGTGGCGTAGGCGGGCCCCCATACCTCTTTGAGCAGCTCCTCGCGGCCCACGAGCTTGCCGCGGTTGCGCACCAGCATCTCGAGCATGCCCCACTCGGTGGGCGTCAGGTGCACCTCGCTGCCGTTCTTGGTGACCTTCTTGGCGGCCAGGTCGACGGTGAAGGACGACGTTTCGACGACGGGCTCCTCGGTGTCGGACGCCGCCGCGCCCCGGCGTACCGCCGCCCGCAACCGGGCCAGAAACTCGTCCATGCCAAAGGGTTTGGTGACGTAGTCGTCGGCGCCGGCGTCCAGCGCCTCCACCTTGTCCGAGGAGTCGGTGCGGGCCGAGAGCACGATCACCGGTGCCGAGAGCCAGCCGCGGATACCGGCCAGCACCTCGATGCCGGACATATCGGGCAGTCCGAGGTCCAGCACCACTACGTCGGGGCGGTGGTCGGCGGCCTTGCGCAGCGCCTCGGCTCCGGTGGCGGCGGTGGCGACGTCGTAGCCGCGCACCGACAGGTTGATCCGCAGCGCCCGCAGGATCTGCGGTTCATCGTCTATCACCAGCACCCGGGTCTTCACGGCGCCGCCAATTCGATCTCGACGGTGAGCCCGCCGCCCGGGGTGTCGGTGGCGGAAATACTGCCGCCCATCGCCTCGACGAATCCGCGGGCCACCGACAGGCCGAGGCCGACGCCGGTGCTGGTGTCGTGGTCGCCGAGCCGCTGGAACGGAGCGAACAGCTGCTCTTGGGCGCCGCGCGGGATGCCCGGTCCCTCGTCGACGACCGCGATCAGAACCCGGTCGCCGACGCGCCCGGCGGTGACGCGCACCGGGCCGTCGGGAGCGTATCGCAGGGCGTTGTCGATGAGGTTGGCCAGCACCCGCTCCAGCAGGCCGCCGTCGGCCAGCGCGACCGCATCGCCTACGTCGACCTTCACGCGGTCGAGGCCATCGCGGCCAAATACACTGGCGCGCTTGCTGATTCCCAGCAGTGCGCGTTGCACCGTCTCCTCCAGGTACACCTCGCGCAGTTCAGGCTTGACCACACCTGCGGCCAGCCGCGACGAGTCCAGCAGGTTGCCGACGAGCGCGGTGAGTTGGTCGATGGACTCCTCGATGGTGGCCAGCAGTTCGGCGGTGTCTTCGGCGGAGAAGTCGACGTCGTCGCTACGCAGGCTGGACACCGCGGCCTTGGCGGCGGCCAGCGGGGTGCGCAGGTCGTGGCTGACCGCCGACAGCAGGGAGCGACGAAGTTCGTCGGCCTGCGCGATGGCCGCGGCGCTACTGGCTTCTTCGGTCAGCTCGCGTTGTTTGACCAGGCCCGCCGCCTGTTTGGCGACGGCGCCCAGCACCCGGCGGTCGCGGGCGGCCAGCTTGCGGCCGGTCATCAGCATCCAGAACTCGTCGTCGCCCACTTCGATTGCGGTGTCGGCGGTGTCGACGTCCACACACGGGTCCTGGCCCACGCAGCCGACGACCCCGACGCCCTTGCGCAGCAGGCTGACCGAGCGCTGCCCGTACGTTTCGCGGACCCGCTCCAAGAGGGCGTCGACGTCCGCGCCTCGCAGCACCGATCCCGCGAACAGCGCCAGCAGTTCGGCTTCCTGCGAGGCCCAGCGCGCTTCGCGGGCCTTTTTCGCCGCACCGTCGACGAGCGCGGCCACCGCGACGGCCACCAGCAGCAGCACCACGATGGTCAGCGCATTGTCGAGTTCGGCGATGGTGAACGTGTGCCGCGGGTCGATCAGGAAGAAGTTGAGCAGCAGGCCGGACAGCACCGCCGACAGCGCGGCAGGGGCGACACCGCCCAACAGCGCGACCACGAGCACGCCGATGAAGAACAGCGCGCTTTCGCCGCCAACGCCCAGCAACGGGTCGAGCGTGGACACGATCAGCGCGCAGATGGCGGACGGAACCACAAGCGCGGCAAGCCAAGACGTGAGGCGACGCTCTCGCGGCGCGACCCGCGCCCACGAGAAGCCCGCCTTGGCTTCGTCATGGGTGACCATGTGGACGTCGATCTTCCCCGACTGCTGCACCACCGACGCCCCGATGCCCTCGTCGAGCATGCGTGCCCACCGCGACCGCCGCGAGGTGCCGAGCACCAGCTGGGTGGCGTTCATTTCGCGAGCGAAATCCAGTAGGGCAGTGGGGACGTCGTCGCCGACGACGGTGTGCACCGTCGCGCCCAGGCTGGCCGCGAGCTCGCGGACCTTGCCCATCTGGGGCGCCGACACCCCGGCCAGGCCATCGCCGCGCACGACATGCACCACCATGAGTTCGGCGCTGGACTTCGACGCGATGCGAGATGCCCTGCGCACCAGCGTTTCCGACTCTGGTCCGCCGGTGACGGCGACGACGACGCGTTCACGGGCTTCCCAGGTGTCGGTGATCTTCTTGTCGGCGCGGTATTTCTCCAGGGCGGCGTCGACCTGATCAGCTAGCCACAGCAGGGCCAATTCCCTTAGCGCGGTGAGGTTTCCGGGCCGGAAGTAGTTCGACAGCGCGGCGTCGACGCGTTCGGGTTTGTAGACGTTGCCGTGGGCAAGCCTGCGCCGCAACGCTTCCGGTGTGATGTCGACGAGTTCGATCTGATCGGCGGCGCGGACGATCTCGTCGGGAATCTTCTCCTTCTGCTCGATGCCGGTGATCTGTTCGACGACGTCGTTCATGCTTTCCAGGTGCTGGATGTTGACGGTCGAGATCACGGTGATGCCGGCGTCGAGCAGCTCCCGCACGTCCTGCCAGCGTTTGGGATTCTTGCTGCCCGGGGTGTTGGTGTGGGCGAGCTCGTCGACGAGCACCACCTGCGGCCGGCGGCGCAGCACCGCCTCGACGTCAAGTTCCTTGAAGCGGGTGCCGCGGTATTCGATATAGCGGGGCGGGATGACCTCGATGCCGTCGAGCAGGTCCGCGGTCTTCTTGCGGCCGTGGGTCTCGACGACGGCGGCGACCACGTCGGTGCCGCGTTCCAGCCGGCGATGCGCCTCGCCGAGCATCGCGTACGTCTTACCCACGCCGGGTGCCGCGCCGAGATAGATGCGCAGCTCCCCGCGCTTCGGCGGGTACGTGCTCACCTGCCCATCATCCACCTGCCGACATGTGGTCGAGCGCGATGTTGAGTTCGAGCACGTTGACGCGCGGCTCGCCGATGAAGCCCAGATCGCGACCGTCGGTGTGCTGGGCGACGAGGTGGCGCACCTGCTCGGGGTTCATGCCACGTGCTTCGGCAACCCGGTTCACCTGTAGGTCGGCGTACGCGGGCGAGATGTGCGGGTCCAGGCCGCTGCCGCTGGCGGTGACCGCATCGGCGGGCACCTCGCCGTGCGCGGTGCCGCGGATCGGGACAATCCGCCCGGCGGAGTAGTCCTCGCCCTCATGGGCGCATTCGACGCGAACGCCCGCATAGGTGCTTAGGAACGGCCTTGGTGTGTCGGCGCAGGGTTCGTTGACGCTCACGACCCTGGTCGGGCCGGGGCCCATGACAGCGAGCACCGCGCCGACGCCGTCGCGGGTGCAGAACGGCCGCGAGCCGTCCACGCCGTCGAGGTCGCCGACGGCCTTGCTGCGCTGGCAGACGAGGGTGAGCAGGCCCGGCTTGTCGGGTG
Organism: Mycobacterium hubeiense; assembly: GCF_002838065.1. Taxonomy (GTDB): domain Bacteria; phylum Actinomycetota; class Actinomycetes; order Mycobacteriales; family Mycobacteriaceae; genus Mycobacterium; species Mycobacterium hubeiense. The sequence goes on from NZ_PIZU01000020.1 coordinate 98,899, forward strand.
CGTCGACGATGCTTTCCGGCCCGAGGTTGCTGGCGCCTGTGGACAACGTGTCGTAACCGTTGCCGGCGGCCGACGGTCGGCTCTGGAAGTACTGCGGCAGCGGGTTGCCGTCGGCGTCGGTGAACAGTTGGCCGATCAGGCTGCTGCCCACCGCTTTTCCGTCGACGTGGACGATCGAGCCGTCGGCGTTGTCACGCAGGCCGGGCAGCTGGGCGATCAGCCACACGGCGATCGGGTAGCCGATGCCGACGATGACGGTGAGGGTCAAAAGCGCACGCAGCGCAGCCCAGTGCATTCGCATTTCACATCCCGGGGAAGAGTTGGACGATCAGGTCGATGAGCTTGATCCCGACAAACGGGGCGATGATGCCGCCGAGGCCGTAGATATAGAGGTTGCGGGAGAGCAGCTTCGACGCGGCGCTGGGGGTGTAGCGGACGCCCTTGAGCGCCAACGGGATCAGCGCGACGATGACGAGCGCATTGAAGATGACCGCGGACAGGATCGCGGACTGCGGGCTGTGCAGCCGCATGATGTTGAGCAGTTCGAGTCCGGGGAACAGCGCGACGAAAAGCGCCGGGATGATCGCGAAGTATTTCGCGATGTCGTTGGCGATGCTGAACGTGGTCAGCGCGCCGCGGGTGATCAGCAGTTGCTTGCCGATCTCGACGATCTCGATCAGCTTGGTCGGGTCGGAGTCGAGGTCGACCATGTTGCCGGCCTCTTTGGCCGCCGACGTGCCGGTGTTCATCGCGACGCCGACGTCGGCCTGGGCCAGGGCGGGCGCGTCGTTGGTGCCGTCGCCGGTCATGGCGACGAGCCTGCCGCCTTCTTGTTCGCGTTTGATCAGCGCCATCTTGTCTTCGGGCGTGGCCTCGGCAAGGAAGTCGTCGACGCCGGCCTCGTCGGCAATCGCCTTGGCGGTCAACGGGTTATCTCCGGTGATCATCACCGTGCGGATGCCCATGCGGCGCATCTCGTCGAAACGTTCCCGCATGCCCTGCTTGACGACGTCCTTGAGGTGGATGACGCCGAGAACGGTCGCCTTGCCGTCCTTGAGCTCGCCCACCGCCAAAGGAGTGCCACCGGCGGCGGCAATACCATCCACGATGTGGGTGAGTTCCGTTGGGACATCTCCTCCTTCGGAACGCACCCAGTCCGCGACCGCGCCGGCGGCACCCTTGCGCAGCCGATGGTCGTCTAGGTCTACACCGGACATGCGGGTGTGGGCGCTGAACTCCACCCAGCGTGCGCTGCTGAGCTCACCCGGCGTGCGGGCGCGTAATCCATACTGCTGCTTGGCAAATACGACGATCGAGCGGCCCTCGGGTGTCTCGTCGGCGAGGCTGGACAGCTGAGCGGCATCGGCGAGTTCCTCGGCGGTGACGCCTTCTAGCGGCACAAAGGCGGCGGCTTGGCGGTTACCCAGGGTGATCGTGCCGGTCTTGTCCAGAAGCAGGGTGTTGACGTCGCCGGCGGCCTCGACGGCGCGTCCGGACATGGCCAGCACGTTGCGCTGCACCAGCCGGTCCATGCCGGCGATGCCGATCGCGGACAGCAGCGCGCCGATGGTGGTCGGGATGAGGCAGACCAGCAGCGCCACCATGACGATGCCGGAGATGCCGTTGGCGTTGAGCGCCAACGTGTCCGGCACGCCGGGATTGTTGGCCTTCGAGTAGATGGCCAGCGGCTGCAGGGTGGCGACGGCGACGAGGAAGACGATCGTCAGCGACGCCAGCAGGATGTTCAGCGCGATCTCGTTGGGCGTCTTCTGCCGGTTGGCGCCCTCGACGAGGGCGATCATCCGGTCGATGAAGCTCTCGCCCGGCTTCTGGGTGATCTTGACGACGATGCGGTCCGACAGCACCGTGGTCCCGCCGGTGACTGCCGAGCGGTCGCCGCCGGATTCGCGGATGACGGGCGCGGACTCGCCGGTGATGGCCGATTCGTCCACGGTGGCAATACCTTCCACCACGTCGCCGTCGCCGGGAATGGTCTGGCCGGCTTCGACGACGACGATGTCGCCCTGTTTCAGTTGCGGGGCGGGGACAAGTTCCTCGGCGCCGGAGTCCGTGAGCCGTCGAGCCATGGTCGCGGTCTTGGTGCGGCGCAGGGTTTCAGCCTGCGCCTTGCCGCGGCCTTCGGCGACGGCTTCGGCCAGGTTGGCGAAAACCACGGTCAGCCACAGCCATGCCACGATCAGCCAGGCGAACCAGGATGGGTCGACGGCGGCGAGGACGGTGCTCCACACGGCGCCGATCTCGACGATGAACATCACGGGGTTGCGCCACATTGTTCGGGGGTAGAGCTTGCGCAGCGCGTCGGGTAGCGACCTCCACAGCATCTTCGGGTCCAGCAGCCCGCCCTGAATGCGGCTGGGTGCCTTCGCTTTCAGCGCGGCGGCGGTGTCGATAGTGGCGGTGGGCATTTAATGGATTCCTTCAGCGAGAGGCCCGAGCGCGAGCATGGGCAGAAAGGTGAGGGCGACGAGGATCAGCGTGACTCCGGCGACCAGCCCGACGAATTGCGGACGGTGGGTGGGCAGCGTTCCTATGGATTCGGGCGTCTTGCCCTGGCGGGCAAGCGATCCGGCGAGGGCGAGGACGAAGATGACCGGAAGAAAGCGCCCGAACACCATGGCCAGACCGAGTGCGGTGTTATACCAATCGGTGTTGACGCTCAAGCCGGCGAAGGCCGACCCGTTGTTGTTGGCCGCGGAGGTGAAGGCGTAGAGCACTTCCGAGAGGCCATGCGGTCCGGTGTTGAGCATGCCGGCGCGTTGGCCAGGCATCGCCATCGCGATGGCAGTGCCGGTCAGCACGATCAGCGGGGTGATCAGGAAGTAGGTTGCGGCGAGCTTGATCTCACGTGGGGTGATCTTCTTACCGAGGTATTCCGGGGTGCGTCCAACCATCAGCCCGGCGACGAAGACGGTGATGATGGCCAGGACGAGCATGCCGTAGAGGCCGGAGCCGACGCCACCGGGCGCGACCTCGCCGAGCTGCATGTTGAACAGCGTCATCAGGCCGCCGAGGCTGGTGTAGGAGTCGTGGAAGGAGTCGACGGCACCCGTGGACGTCAGCGTGGTCAGATCGGCGAACACGGCTGAATTGGCCACGCCAAAGCGTTGTTCGACGCCTTCCATGGCCGAGCCGACGGCCGTCGGCACCGTGCCACCCGCCCGCAGCTGGAACGTCAACATCAGGCTGACACTGAGGGTGGCGATGACGCCCATGACGGCGACGATGGCGTAGCCCTGCTTGCGGCTGCCGACCATGCGGCCGAAGGTGCGGGGCAGCGAGAACGCGATCATCGACAGCAGGAAGATCTCGACCCAGTTGGTCCAGGCGGTGGGGTTCTCGAACGGGTGCGACGAGTTCGCGTTGAAGAAGCCGCCGCCGTTGGTGCCGAGTTCCTTGATCGCTTCCTGGCTGGCGACGGGGCCGCCGGGGATGGTCTGTTGGGCGCCGCTGAGGGTAGTGACGACCTGGTCGTGCAGGGCGAAATTCTGGATCACGCCTCCGGCGATCAGGACGATGGCGGCGACGATGGAGATCGGCAGCAGGATACGGGTTGTGCCGCGGACGAGGTCGACCCAGAAGTTGCCGAGCTCGCCGGTGTTGCGACGGGCCAGGCCGCGCACGAACGCCATCGCGACGGCCATGCCGACCGCGGCGGAGACGAAGTTCTGCACGGCCAGGCCGGCCATCTGCACCAGGTGGCCCTGGGTGGATTCACCCGAGTAGGCCTGCCAGTTGGTGTTCGTGACGAAGCTGACGGCGGTGTTCCAGGCCAGGGCCGGCGTCATGGGTGTGCCGGGGTCGTCGAGGTGCAGCGGCAGCTTGCCCTGGACGAGCTGCAGGGTGAACAGGAACAGGATGCTGACCGCGCCGAAGGCGAGCACGCTGCGGGCGTAGGCGCCCCAGGTCTGTTCGGAGTGCGGGTCGGCGCCGATGGCCTTGTAGATGAGACGCTCTGGGCGGGAATGCTTTTCGGAGGAGTACACCCGATACATGTAGTCGCCGAGCGGTACATGGACAGCGGCCAGTGCGACGATGAGCGACAGGAGGAATAGCAGGCCGGCGGTCGTCGTGCTCATCAGAACCGCTCCGGGAAGAGCAGGGCGGCGAAGAGGAACAGAGCGATGAGAATGGCGAGCGCCAGGCCGATGAGGTTCTGGATCACAGGCCCTCGACCAACTTCACCGCCAGGCCGAGCAGCGCGAAGATCGCCACCGTCAGCGCGACGAACACGACTACGGACATGCCGTCTCCTTTACGGGCCGGCGGATCTCGACGGCCTGACACAGGATCGGCCCAGTTCAGGGGGATGGTCGTGGTCTTGACGGTTTCTTGACGGCGGCGGGGCGGACCTTTACGGAGCCTTTTCGCCGAACGTGGGCTTGCGGCACGCATCTGGCGCCTCGACCGTGATAAAAGTCCACACTCGAGGGGCGGGTAGCCTGCTCAGCGGTGGTCAAGCCCCCATAGCCCAATTTGGTAGAGGCCGCGGACTTAAAATCCGCCCAGTCTGGGTTCGAGTCCCAGTGGGGGCACAGTATTTGATACCGGGCGGTCGTAGGCTGGGCGGTAGCCCGTTCGCCTCGACCTTGCCCCGGCGTCCGCGCGGGGATACCGGCGCGACAAGACTGTCCCTGTCACAGGGGCTACCTGGCCCTGAACCGTCC
>NZ_PIZU01000021.1 GCF_002838065.1 Mycobacterium hubeiense
CCAACTGCAACGCCTCACCGCCGACGCTCACGAGCGCGGCGACGCAGCCGCCGTCGAATTGAACACGGCGATGCTCGACAAGGTCTCCAAACTGATCAGCGAAATCGACCCGAACACCACGCAGGAACCTCAGTGAGCGCCGACGACCGCGAACGCCGCACCGCACGCCGGACCGCAGCAGCCGCCGCCCGCACCACCGACGCCACCGCCCGCGCCCGCCGCGCGATCACCCGACTGCGAAACACCGGTCAGCCCGTCACCTTCGTCGACGTCGCCCGCGACGCCGGTGTATCGACCAGCTTCCTCTACCAGCACAGCCAACTACGCGACGACATCACCAACCTCCGCACCACCACGACCACCACGGCGACGGCCGCAACAGGGCGCGCGGCAAGCCTGGAATCGCTACGCACCAAACTCGCCACCGCGATCGCCCGCAACCGTGAACTCACCGAACAACTCGCGCAGCTTCGCACCGAGAACGAAGCACTTCGCAGCCGACTCCTCGAATCCCGCATCCCTGCGGCGACACCGCATCCGTCATAGCCGGACCGGACCCAACCAGAACCAACGGGGCCACAGCGCAGCCCACCACCGTCGACGACTTCCTACAGATAACCCGGNCGATTCCCCTAGGCTCCACGTAATCTCAAGCGGCACTACGGTTTTGGTGCCACTTCGACGCTGGGCGGCCGCGGCGACGGCTCCGGCTGCATCGACCGCCGGATGATCGAGAACGCCACCGCTCCCCCGGTCAGCACCGCCGCACCCACCCCGATCAACAGCAGCGGCCGACGGCGACGCGTGGGCCGGCGCGCCTCCTGGAACGCCTCGGGCAGGCTGGCCACCACTTCCTGGGCGGCGGACAGCTCTTGGGCGATCGTTTCCTGCGCCTCCTTGAGCTGATCGGCGAGCCGGCCCTTGCGGTAGCGCTCACGAATCGCACCGCCGGCCGACTGTGCGCCGTGCAGGCCCAGCGCCAGGGTGCCGCGCGTGATATCGACCGGCCCGACGGCGGTGTACGTCAGACCGCGCCTCAGCCGCTCGCGTGGGGTCAGCCGAGTCTTCGCTGTAGCGCTCACGTTTCGCCCTTCTGCCGACGGTTAGGCACTCCCCTAGCCTGCCACTGTTGGCGACGTGGCACACTGGCATCCCGTGACGAGCCCCATTCAGACAGCGACCGCGACGCTGCACACCAACCGCGGCGACATCAAGATCGCTCTCTTCGGAAACCACGCTCCCAAGACCGTCGCCAATTTCGTCGGCCTTGCGCAGGGCACCAAGGAGTACAGCACCGAGAATGCGTCGGGCGGGACGTCGGGTCCGTTCTACGACGGGGCAATCTTTCACCGCGTGATCGACGGCTTCATGATCCAGGGCGGCGACCCGACCGGCGCCGGCCGCGGCGGCCCCGGCTACCAGTTCGCCGACGAGTTCCACCCCGAGTTGCAGTTCGACAAGCCCTACCTGCTGGCGATGGCCAACGCGGGCCCGGGCACGAACGGCTCGCAGTTCTTCATCACGGTCGGCAAGACGCCGCATCTCAATCGCCGGCACACCATTTTCGGTGAGGTCGTCGACCCCGAATCGCGCAAGGTCGTCGATGCGATCGCCAGCACCGGGACAGACCGCAACGATCGGCCTACCGAGCCGGTGGTGATCGACTCGATCACCGTGTCATAAACGCGAGCGCAGGCTAGCCGCTGCCGGCGTAACCGGCCGCGGTGAGCGCGTCGAGAACATTCAGCGGGTCGGTGCCCAAGTCCCATCGGGTGAAGACCAGCAGGCGATCGTCGACGATGTCGATTTCCAGCAAGCGCACCTTGCGGGCGATGCGACGAAATTCCGTGATGCGAATGATCTTGATATCACTACGCTCAAGTACCTCTGTCCGCCACCATCCGCGGATTAGCAGTCCGTCGTCAGTGATTGCCAGTTTTGGTCGCGCGCGCCACGAGAGCGTTGCAAACACAAGCAGTCCCACTGCGGCAATCCCGGTTAGAAGCCGTCCAGGCGGATCTGTGATTAGTGTCACAGAGGCGACAGCCATTATAAGTCCGCATATACCGGAACCCACGATACCCAGCGTCGACGGACTCCACTCAGTTTGCTGCACGGGTTCTTAACACCCTCTTACCGTTGCTAACGAGGTTATCCACAGGTGCTATCCCCAATGGGGATGAATCACACCCGTGTGATTGGACATGCATGACGTTGCTGAAACAGTAACGCGTGGAACACGAGATGAATTCAAACGAGCGCTTGCTTCGGTTAGCGCCAGCGCATGGTGAGCAACAAACCGGTGATCATGAAAGCAAACGCGATCGCGTAGTTCCACGGCCCCAGTTCGGTCATCCATTGCAGAGCGGTCGGCGTGCTCGATCCTCCCGCGGCCAGCTGGAATACCAGCAGCCACAGCAGCCCGATGAGCATCAGGCTCACGAACAGCACCACGAACCACACGCTGGACGGTCCAGCTTTGACCTTGACCGGCGTCCGACTCACCGGGCTGACGGTGAAGTCGTTCTTCTTGCGGACCTTGGACTTGGGCATGGGTACCTTCGCGGTGCGACGATGAAGCAGGATTGCACTACGAGCCTAACGTAGGCCCGGCGGCGGGAGTTCAACCGATGGAGCAGAACAGGCGGTCGCCCTGGCGGTTCGGCGTGCCGCTGGTCTGTCTGCTGGCCGGGTTGCTGCTGGCAGCCACCCACGGCGTGTCCGGCGGCGACGAGATCCGCCGCAGTGACGCTCCCCGGCTGGTCGACCTGGTGCGTGAGGCCCAGCAGTCCGTCGACCGACTGACCGCCGAGCGCGACGCCCTGGTGACGGCGATCGACACCCAACACGGCGGGTCTCCCAGCGCCGACGCGGCGTTGGCCGCCATCACCAGGCGGTCGGCCAGCCTCACCGCGGCCGCGGGCCTGGACCCGATGCGCGGTCCCGGTCTCGTCGTCACTCTCAATGACGCCCAGCGCGACGCGCAGGGCAGGTTCCCCCGCGATGCGTCACCTGACGATCTGGTGGTGCATCAGCAAGACATCCAGGCCGTGCTCAACGCCTTGTGGAGCGCCGGCGCCGAGGGCATCCAGATGCAGGACCAGCGGATCATCGGCACGTCCGCGCCGCGCTGTGTGGGCAACACATTGCTGCTCAACGGGCGCACGTACAGTCCGCCCTACGTGATCACCGCGCTCGGCGACGCCGCGCGCATGCAGGCCGCGCTGGCCGCCGCACCGCTGGTCACGCTGTACAAGCAGTACGTGGTGCGGTTCGGCTTGGGCTACACCGAAGAGCCGCGACCGCTCGTCGAACTCGTGGGCCACACCGAACCCGTGCGCATGCGCTTTGCCGAGCCGGCGGGCCCGATCGGCTACTGAGCTAACCAGCGATTTCGGCGCGCGCAGTCGTGGTGAGCGCGACCAGGCGCGCCGAAATCGCACTAGGTAGCCTGGCCTGATGCAGGTTCTGGTCGTCGACAACTACGACAGCTTCGTCTTCAACCTGGTCCAGTACTTGGGCCAGCTCGGTGTCGACGTGCAGGTGTGGCGTAACGACGACGCGCGGCTGGCCACCAACGACGACATCGCCACCGCGATGCGCGAGTTCGACGGCGTGCTGCTCAGCCCCGGCCCGGGCACGCCCGAACGGGCCGGCGCATCCATCCCCGTGGTCAATGCCTGCGCCGCGGCACGCACCCCGCTGCTGGGCGTGTGCTTGGGGCACCAAGCCATCGGCGTGGCATTCGGCGCCACCGTGGACCGCGCACCCGAACTGCTGCACGGCAAGACCAGCATCGTGCATCACACCAATACCGGTGTGCTGCAAGGACTTCCGGACCCATTCACCGCAACGCGCTATCACTCGCTGACCATCCTGCCCGATACCGTTCCGCCCGATCTCGAGGTCATCGCTCGCACACCGGGCGGCGTCATCATGGCGGTGCGCCACACCGGCCTGCCGATCCACGGCGTGCAGTTCCACCCCGAGTCGATCCTCACCGAGGGCGGCCACCGGATGCTGGCCAACTGGTTGGGCTACTGCGGACAAGCACCCGCCGAGGCGCTGGTCCGTCAGCTCGAAGACGAAGTGGCCCAAGCGGTTCGGGCCGCTACGACGCGAAGCTCAGCGTAATACTGCTGCCGAAGTTGACCCCGGTGCCCGGCGCCGGATTCTGGGTGACGACGGCATTGGTCCGCTGCCCGCTGTTGGGCACGTCGGCGCCCTTCACCAGCACACCGGTCCAGCCCAGCGCACGCAGAAGCGGTTCGACATCGGTCCAGAACATGCCGCGCACATCGGGCATGACGAACTGATTGCCTCGCGACACTTGGATCTGGATCACGGTGTCCTGCGGAACCGTCTCTCCCGCACCGGGAATGGTGCCGACAACCTGGCCCGCAGGCTCAGTGCTGTCGACCTCGACCGGAACCGAGCGGGCGAAGCCGAACGCGGTCAGGTTCTGCTGCGCCAGCTCCAGCGTCTGACCCTTGACAAGCGGCACCTGACCCGTCGAGGGACCCGAACCCACCACGATGGTGATCTCGTTGGTGATCGCCGACGTCTGATTGGCCGGCGGGTTGGTGGCGATCACCTTGTCCTTCATCTCCGGCGTCGACGGTGACGTCGACTGCTTGAACCGGCCGAACCCGGCGTCGGTCAGTTTGCGCACCGCCTCGGCATACGACAGCGACGACACGTCGGGCACCTCGCGCTGCTCGGGCCCGGTGGAGACGTTGACGGTGATCTCGTCGCCGGCGTCGACCGAGGTGTTGGCCTCCGGTTCGGTGCTGATCACGTGATCGGGCGGCACCGTGGAGTCCGGATGGTTCTCCGTGCGGGTCTTGAACCCGCGGTTCTGCAGCGCCGCAATCGCGTCCGCGGAGGCTTGGCCGCGCACATCGGGCACCTGCACGTCGCGGGGGTTACCACCGATCATGTTGATGGCGATGGTGACCACCACGGTGAGCACCGCCAGCGCCGCCACCGCGATCACCCACCGGCCGACCGACCCGCCGCGGTCACGGTCTGGGTAGGCCGGCTGTGGGCGCACCATGTGCTGGATCGGCTCGGTGCGGTCGTTCGTCGGATTGGAGGCCAACAGCGACGACCGCTCGGCGTCCGTCAGCACCTTCGGCGCCTCCGGCGGCTGCCCGCTGTGCACCCGCACCAGGTCTTCGCGCATCTCCGCGGCGGACTGGTAGCGATTGTCCGGATTCTTCGCCAGCGCCTTGAGCACCACGGCGTCGAGTTCGGGGGAGATGTCGGCGTTCCGCTGAGACGGCGGAATCGGATCCTCGCGGACATGCTGATAGGCCACCGCGACCGGCGAATCGCCGACGAAAGGTGGTTCGCCAGTGAGGATTTCGTACAGCACACACCCCAGCGAGTACACGTCGGAGCGGGCGTCGACGGTGTTGCCGCTGGCCTGCTCGGGCGACAGATACTGCGCGGTGCCGATCACCGCGGCGGTCTGGGTGACGCTGTTGCCGCTGTCGGCGATCGCCCGGGCGATGCCGAAGTCCATCACCTTCACCGCGCCGGTCTTGCTGATCATGATGTTGGCCGGTTTGACGTCGCGGTGGATGATGCCATGCTGGTGGCTGAAATTCAGGGCCTGGCAGGCGTCGGCGATTACCTCGATGGCCCGCTTGGAGGGCATCGGGCCTTCGGTGTGCACGATGTCGCGCAGTGTGACGCCCTCGACGTACTCCATCACGATGTAGGGCAGCGGGCCCGTCGGCGTCTCGGCCTCGCCGGTGTCGTATACCGCGACGATGGCCGGATGGTTCAGCGCCGCCGCGTTCTGTGCCTCCCGGCGAAACCGCAGGTAAAAGCTGGGGTCGCGGGCGAGGTCGGCGCGCAGCACTTTGATCGCGACGTCGCGGTGCAGTCGCAGGTCGCGTGCCAGATGAACTTCGGACATGCCGCCGAAGCCGAGGATCTCGCCGAGTTCATATCGGTCGGACAGTTGCTGTGGGGTTGTCATGTCGCGGTCTGTTCTGGGGTGTGAAGCCGGATTACCCCGATCTGGCCGTCACTGACACTCGGCAGTGCGGCCGGGGACTCGTACGGCGTCGTCTGCGTGACGGTGTCGGTCACCGTGGGCGGCGGCGTCTCACGGTCCTTGCGGTCTTGGGCGTTCAGCACGATCAGGATGGCGATGACGATCGCCAGCGCGCCGAGCACCCCGGCGGCCCACAGCAGGGCGCGCTGACCCGACGAGAACGTGCGGCGCGGCGGCGGCGGACGGTGACTGCCGGTGGCGGGGCGCACGCGGGCGGCGGTGGCCGGCGCCCGCCCGGTCAGATCCGCGGCGGCGCGGGCCTGCGCGGCCGAGGGGACCGCCGCCGGCGTCGCACGCCCGATCGACGGCGCCTGATTGGGTCGCGGTGGCCGCCGACCCGCGCGCACCGCGGCGACGGCGTCGGCGAACGGCCCGCCGGAGCGGTACCGCATCCCGGGGTTCTTCACCAAGGTGATCTCGATGAGTTCACGGACATTGGGCGGCAGATCCGCGGGCAGCGGTGGCGGCGTCTCCTTGATGTGCTTCATCGCCACCGTCAGCGCGCCGTCGCCGGTGAACGGCCGCTTGCCCGAAACAGATTCGTAGCCAACGACTCCCAGCGAGTACACGTCGCTGGCGGCGGTGGCGTCGTGGCCCAGCGCCTGCTCGGGCGCGATGTACTGGGCGGTGCCCATTACCATGCCGGTCTGCGTGACGGGCGCGGCGTCGACGGCCTTGGCGATGCCGAAGTCCGTCAGCTTCACCTGCCCGGTCGGGGTGATCAGGATGTTGCCGGGCTTGACGTCGCGGTGCACCAGACCCGCGGTGTGCGCGACCTGCAAGGCGCGGCCCGTCTGCTCGAGCATGTCCAGCGCGTGCCGCAGCGACAGCCGCCCGGTGCGCTTGAGCACCGAGTTCAGCGGTTCGCCGTTGACCAGCTCCATCACCAGGTACGCGGTGCGGCCTTCGCCGTCCATCTCGGTTTCGCCGTAGTCGTACACGCTGGCGATGCCGGGATGGTTGAGCATGGCGACGGTACGCGCCTCGGCGCGGAACCGCTCGACGAACTCAGGGTCCGTCGAATACTCGGCCTTGAGCACCTTGATCGCGACGCGACGACCCAGCCGGGAGTCGACGCCTTCCCACACCTGGCCCATGCCGCCGGTCGCGATGAGCCGCTGCAGCCGATACCGGCCTGACAGCGTGACTCCGACCCGCGGACTCATTACGATCCCTCCCGCAGCGCCGCCGCGATGGTGGCGCGTCCGATCGGGGCGGCCAGTGCGCCGCCGGTTGCCGACAAGCGGTCGCCGCCGTTCTCCACCAGCACCGCGACCGCAACTTTCGGCGCCTGGGCCGGCGCAAAAGCGATGTACCAGGCATGTGGCGGGGTGTTGCGCGGATCCGTTCCGTGCTCCGCCGTGCCGGTTTTCGAAGCGATCTGCACGCCGGCGATGGCTCCCTTCTGCTGCGTCACCTGCTCGGCGGCGACCATCAAGTCCGTAAGTGTAGCCGCGACCTGGGGTGACACCGCCCGGCGCTCTTCCTGCGGAGCGGTCGAGCTGATGTTGGTCAGGTCCGGCCCTTTCAGGCTATCGACCAGGAAGGGCCGCATCGTGACCCCTTCGTTCGCGATGGTGGCGGCCACCATGGCGTTTTGCAGCGGGGTGAGCGCGACGTCCTTCTGCCCGATGCTCGACATGCCCAACGCGGCGGCGTCGGGGATCGTGCCGACGGTGGACTCGGCGACCTGCAGCGGGATCGGCGCCGGCGGCGCGTCGATGCCGAACGCGTGCGCGGCGTCCTTGAGCGCCTGCTCGCCGACGTCCATGCCGAGCTGGACGAACGCGGTGTTGCACGATCTCGCGAACGCCTCACGTAGCGCCGCCGTGGACCCGCCACCACATGGCGCGCCGCCGAAGTTCTCCAGCGTTACGGTGCTGTCCGGCAACGGAATTCGCGCCGCGGCGGGCAGCTGTGTGTCGACGGTGGCACCGGCCTGCAATGCGGCCGCGGTGGTGATGACCTTGAACGTGGAACCCGGCGGGTACACCTCGGAGATCGCCCGGTTCAGCAGTGGGGACGCTGGGTCGTCGCGCAACTGCTGCCAGGCCTGCGACTGCTTGTCGACGTCGTGGGTGGCCAGCAGGTTGGGGTCGTACGACGGCGCCGAGACCATCGCGAGGATCTTGCCCGTCGACGGCTCCAGCGCCACCACCGCGCCCTTGCACGGACCGTTGCACCCGTTGGCCATGGCGTCCCAGGCAGCCTCTTGCACTTCGGGTTTGATGGTGGTGTCGACGTTGCCGCCGCGGGGGTCACGCCCGGTGAAGAAGTCGGCGAGACGCCGCCCGAAGAGGCGTTCGTCGGAGCCGTTGAGGATGGTGTCCTCCGCGCGTTCCAGTCCGCTGCTGGAATAGCGCAGCGAATAGAACCCGGTGACGGGGGCGTAGGTGAGCGGGTCGGGGTAGACCCGCAGATAGCGGAACCGCCCCTCGGTGGACACCGAGTACGCCAGCAGCTGGCCGCTCGCCGAGATCTGGCCGCGCTGGCGCGAGTACTCGTCGAGCAGCACCCGCTGGTTGCGCGGATCCGAGCGGTACCCGTCGGCGGTGAACACCTGGGTGAGCGTGGCATTGGCCAACAGCAGCACGATCAGCGCCATGATCGTGACTGCTATGCGGCGCAGCGAGGTGTTCATACCTTTTCGATCACCTCGGTGTTGGCCGCCGCGATCGGGGTGGACTGCTGCGGGGTGGTGACGATCGGTCGGCGCGCGGCGTGGCTGATCCGGACCAGGATCGCCAGCAGCACATAGTTGGCCAGCAGCGACGAGCCACCGTAGGACATCCACGGGGTGGTCAGCCCGGTCAACGGGATCAGCTTGGTGACGCCGCCGACGACGATGAACAGCTGGATCGCCAGCGTCGAGGCCAGCCCGGCGGCCAAAAGCTTGCCGAAGCTGTCGCGCACCGCGATCGCAGTCCGCAGACCGCGGATGATCACGATGGTGTAGAGCATCAGCACGGCCGCCAACCCGACCAGGCCGAGCTCTTCACCGACCGCGGCGATGATGAAATCGGTGGAGGCGGCGGGCACCGTGCCGGGTTGTCCGTTGCCCAGCCCGGTGCCGAAGATGCCGCCGGTGGCGAAGCTGAACAATGACTGCACCATCTGGTAGCCGGCGCCGTCGGGATCGGCGAACGGGTCGATCCAGGTCTGCACGCGGACCTTGACGTGGTCGAAAACGTAATATGCCGCAACGCTTCCCGCGGCGAACAGCGCCAGTCCGATGACCACCCAGCTGAGCCGGTCGGTGGCGACGTACACCAGCACCAGAAACGACGCATACAGCAGCAGCGACGTGCCCAGGTCCTTTTCGAAGATCATCACGCCGACGGACGCGATCCACGCCGCCAGCAGGGGCGCCAGGTCCCGCGGCCGCGGCAAATCCATTCCCAGGAAATGCTTTCCGGCGCTGGTGAACAGGCTCCGCTTGGCGACCAACACCGCCGCGAAGAAGATCAGCAGCAAGATCTTGGAGAACTCCGCGGGCTGAATTGAGAAGCCCGGCAACTCGATCCAGATCTTGGCGCCGTTCTGCTCGGACATCGAGCGGGGCAGCACGGCCGGTATCGCCAGCAGGATCAGCCCGGTGAGGCCGCAGACGTATCCGTAGCGGGCCAGCACCCGGTGGTCGCGAAGGAAGATCACCACCAGTGCGAACGCCGCCACACCGACGAGCGTCCACAGCATCTGCTGGCTGGCGGTGCCGCCGAGGCCGTCGGACGTCAGGTCACCCTCGGCCAGGTCGAGCCGGTGAATCATCACCAGCCCCAACCCATTCAGCAGGGCGACCACTGGAAGCAGCAGCGGGTCGGCGTACGGCGCGAATCGCCGTACCGCCACATGTGCGCAGCCGAACAGCGCCATGTAGCCGGCGATGTAGGTGGCCAGGTCCCAGCGCACACCCTGCTCCTGGTTGGCTTCGACAAGCAGGAGTGCCACCGTGGTGATCACGGTGGCGAAGCCGAGCAGAAACAGCTCCGCGTTGCGCCGGTTGGGCAGCGGCGGCATCACGGTCACCGGTGACTGGGGCTGCGTCGTCACGACACCGCCCTGCAATTGGTGCCCGGTTCGGGTGGGGGAGGGGGGAGGGCCGTCACCGTTGGGGGCGGGGCCGGAGCGGGCGATGTCGGCGCAGGCGGGATGATCGTGCGTGGCGTCTCCGGCGCGGGGGAGTCCTCCGGCAGGCCGGGAGTGGCTGGCGCGCCGGGGGTTTGAGTCGGCAGATGGGGGACGGGCGTGGGAGCCTTGGTTTTCGGTGCGGGCGGCGGGCAGATGGGCAGCACCGAACTGCGGGCCAGCTCCTCGATCTGGGCGATGGCCTCGTCGAGGCTGCCCGACGGCAGGCCGGCCACCACCTGGGCGCGCTCGGACGGACGCATGTCGTTGACGCCCAGCATCCGGCAGTCCAGGTTGTCGCGGGATTGCCCGGCGCTGATCAGCGACAACTCATTTCGCGCGTTGAGGCACCCCAGCAGATAGGGCTGCTGAAGTGCGTAGCCGAGAAACGAGCCCTGCACGCCGCGCATGATCGACACCGTGCCGTCATGCTGGCTGACGTAATAGTTGCTGCGCACGATCTCGCGGCCGATGGCCAGCCCGGCGAGCACCACGAGCAGTACCAGCACCGCGGCAATGAGCATCCGGCGCCGCGAGCGCGGACGTTTCACGGGCTCTTCGGGCTGGGGCACAACCCTTTTGGGCTCGTTGCGGCGCGGGTTGAACGCCGACGCCCGTCCTGCCGCGGTGTTCGGCGGCACCGTGTCCTCGTCGCCGGACACCGCGCCGGCCAGGATGGGCTGGGTCTGGCCGTAGTCGTAGTCGATGACGTCCGCGACGACGACGGTGACATTGTCGGGTCCGCCGCCGCGCAGCGCCAATTCGATGAGGCGGTCTGCACTTTCGGCGACATCGGGGATCTGCAGGGCCTCGAGGATGGTCTCGTGGCTGACCGGATCGGACAGCCCGTCGGAGCACAGCAGATAGCGATCGCCGGCGCGGGCCTCGCGCATGATCAGCGTGGGCTCCACCTCATGTCCGGTCAACGCCCGCATGATCAACGAGCGCTGCGGATGGCTGTGCGCCTCCTCCGGGGTGATGCGGCCCTCGTCTACCAGGGTCTGGACGAACGTGTCGTCCTTGGTGATCTGGGTGAGCTCACCGTCGCGCAGCAGGTAACCGCGCGAGTCGCCGATGTGCACCAGGCCAAGCCGGTTGCCCGCGAACAGGATTGCGGTCAGCGTCGTGCCCATACCCTCGAGCTCGGGGTCGGCCTCGACGTGCGCGGCGATCGCCGAATTGCCTTCGCGCACCGCGGCGTCGAGCTTGGAGAGCAGATCGCCGCCGGGTTCATCGTCATCCAGGTGGGCCAGCGCGGCGATCACCAGCTGGCTGGCGACCTCGCCGGCGGCGTGCCCGCCCATGCCGTCGGCCAGGGCCAGCAGGCGCGCACCGGCGTACACCGAGTCTTCGTTGTTGGCGCGGACCAGCCCACGGTCGCTGCGAGCGGCGTACTTGAGGACGAGTGTCACGGGCGCAGCTCGATTACCGTCTTGCCGATTCGAACCGGCGTGCCAATCGGAACCCGTACCGCCGTCGTCACCTTCGCCCTGTCAAGGTATGTGCCGTTCGTTGATCCTAGGTCTTCCACATACCATTCCGAACCTCGCGGGGACAGCCTGGCATGACGGGTGGACGCGTAGTCGTCGGTGAGCACGAGCGTGGAGTCGTCGGCGCGCCCGATCAACACCGGCTGTGAGCCCAGGGTGATGCGGGTGCCGGCCAGCGCGCCTTCGGTGACGACGAGCTGGCGTGCGACGCTGCGACGCGCCCGGTTCGGCAGCAGTGACCCGCGCAGTGCGAGCCCCCGGCGCACCATCACCGCGCCGGTGGGGGCGTAGATGTCGGTGCGCAGAATCCGCAGCACCGACCAGATGAACAGCCAGAGCAGCAACAGAAAACCGACACGCGTCAGCTGCAGAACTAATCCCTGCATCCGACGTCCTCTCCGTCCCCGTTACGTCGCGCCCCAAACACGACACCGATCCTCGGCTCGGCCACCCGTGGCAACGTCAC
Source organism: Mycobacterium hubeiense (assembly GCF_002838065.1). Classification (GTDB taxonomy): domain Bacteria; phylum Actinomycetota; class Actinomycetes; order Mycobacteriales; family Mycobacteriaceae; genus Mycobacterium; species Mycobacterium hubeiense. The sequence continues at coordinate 12,149 of NZ_PIZU01000021.1, forward strand.
GATACTTGGACGGCCAGCGAAGTGAAGGTGAAGCGGACAGCTTCTCACCCCGCCGCGACCGGTTCGAGAACTCAGTGAACGCGGACGATGATCTCAGAGTGGCCCAGCCGGATCACGTCCCCGTCGGCCAGCTGCCACTCCTGCACCGGCGCATTGTTCACCGTCGTGCCGTTGGTGGAGTTGAGGTCACTCAGCAACGCGACCTGGCCGTCCCAGCGGATCTCCAAATGCCGCCGGGACACCCCGGTGTCGGGCAACCGGAACTGTGCGTCCTGGCCACGGCCGATGATGTTGGCGCCCTCACGCAGCTGATAGGTGCGCCCGCTGCCGTCGTCGAGCTGCAGGGTGACGGTGGTGCCGGTGGACGGGTAGTCGCCGCCGTAGCCGCCGGGCTGACCGTAGCCGCCCGCGGGAGGCTGGCCGTAGTCGTAGTCACGGCCGGCGGGCTCGGCGTAACCGGGCTCGCCGTACCCGGCTGCGGCGGGGGGCTCAGCGTAGCCGCGGCCGTAGTCCGGCTGGCCGTAGTCGCGACCTGCGGGCTGCCCGTAGCCGCCGCCGGCCGGTTGACCGTAGCCGGGCTGATCAGGGTAGCCACCCTGGTCGGGGTACGCCGGGCGCGGCTCGGGACGGCCGTAGCCGGCCGGGGGCTGGCGGTAGTCCTGCTCATATCCGCCGCCCTGCGGGGGATAGCCGCCGGGCGCCTGGCGATAGCCCTGATCCGGGTAGCCGCCCTGCGGGCCGTAGCCACCCGGCTGACGCTCGTAGGACTGCGGCGGGTAGCCCTGATCGGGGTAGCCGCCCTCCGGATAGCCGGCGTCGTCGGGGTAGCCGCCGCGAGGAGGGTAGCCACCCTGATCGGGGTAGCCGCCCTGGTCCGGTGGCGGCGGATACGCGCCGCGTGGATCTTGGCCGCGGGGATCATCCTGCGGCGGGTAGCGGTCGTCGTAGTACTCGTCGGCCGGCCGCCCCTGTCCCTGGCCGCCGCCGCGGTAGCTCGGATTGTCAGTCATCGGTGGTACTCCTACCTCTGAGATGAACGCACGGTCTGGTTGTGCTGGGGCGGGTTCGCCAGTGGTCGAGTCGGGGTTGACCGCTCCACGTGCACGGAACTGTCCGGTGTGCAGGTTCGGCGACTGCGCGAACCTGACAACCACATCACCATACGTTTGCCACCCCTGGTCATGGATATAACCCTGAAGATGCTTGGCAAAAACGGTAGACGTGACGTCAGGATCGGCGCTCACTTTCTGGTAGTCAGGCACACTGAGGGTAATGACGTAATCGTTCGGGGCCAAAATGCGACCGCCGCCCACTTCCCGCGCCCCGGCCTCGGCTTCACGGCGCAGCAGCGCCTCAACTTCTTGCGGCACAATCGATCCGCCGAAGACGCGAGCGAAGGCATCGCCGACGGTCGATTCGAGTTTGCGCTCGATACGGTCCACTAGACCCATATCACCGCCCGCCCTCTGTCGTCGTTGTCCGTCGGTCCTGCTCACGCGTTGATCCGCCCGCGTGTCGCCTGGCCACATTGCTTACATGCATGGTATCGGCCCTGCACAGCGCAGCGGGACCAACAGAACTCTGAGAATCCCATCGCGGCAGGTCAGCAGCGGTGATCTTGATGATTTGGACGCTTGCTGGCGAACTGTGCGCGGCGATCGGTACGGTTGGGAGACGGGGTGGCCGGTCTGATAGGCTCCCCCGGGTTGTTGGGGCGAGTGGCGGAATGGCAGACGCGCTGGCTTCAGGTGCCAGTGTCCTTCGGGACGTGGGGGTTCAAGTCCCCCTTCGCCCACACACGACTGAGCCGAGTAGCCACTCGGCGCCACGGCGCGCGCCGATGCCCGCTTAGATAACCCGTATGCATCCGGTCGGGGCGGTCATTGCGGGGTACCGCGTCGAGCGCGTGCTCGGCTCGGGCGGTATGGGCACCGTCTACCTCACCCAGAATCCGGAACTGCCCCGTCGTGATGCGCTCAAGGTGCTCTCCGCCGGGTTGTCGCGCAACCCGGAGTTCCGCGCCCGGTTCATCCGCGAGGCCGATGTCGCCTCCCGGCTCAACCACCCGAACATCGTCTCGGTGTACAGCCGCGGCGAGACCGACGGCCAGCTGTGGATCGCGATGCAGTTCGTGGACGGCACCGACGCCGACGCCGCGCTGCGGGCGGGCACCATGACGCCGGCGCGCGCGGTGCACATCGTCGCCGAGGTCGCCAAGGGACTCGACTACGCCCACCGCCACAACGTCGTGCACCGCGACATCAAGCCCGGCAACTTCTTGCTGTCCGGCCCGGTCGGTGACACAGAGCGGGTGTTGCTGGCCGACTTCGGGATCGCGCGTGCGCTCGACGACGTCGGGCTGACGGCCACCGGCGCGCTGATCGCGACGATGGCCTACGCCGCGCCCGAGGTGCTCGCCGGCACCGGCATCGATGGCCGTTCCGACGTGTATTCGTTGGGCTGCAGCCTGTTTCGTCTCCTGACCGGCAAGACACCGTTCGCCGGCGCGAACGGCCCGGCCGCGGTGATGATGGCCCACCTGCATCAACCGCCGCCTCGGGTGACCGAACGCGTGCCTGGTCTGCCACCGGAACTGGACGGCGTGATCGCGACCGCGATGGCCAAGGATCCCGCCCAGCGGTTCCAGACCGCCGGCGATCTCGCCGGGGCAGCCCGGGCGGCGCTGGACGATCGCGCCACCGAGACGACGGTGCCGTGGACCGTGCTGCCGAGCCGCGAGGTGATGTCGTATCCGAATCCGCCTGCAGGGCAGCAGTGGTGGCAGTCGCCGTCGGGACCGAGCACGATGATGAGTCCGGCCGCGCAGCCGACACAGTTTCGCGCGGCCGCCCCACCGAGCGTTCAGCCGCGCCCGGCCACTTCACGCCGTCGACGTCCGCGCGCTTGGATCCTCGTTGCGGTCGCGGCGGCCGTGCTTTTAGCCGGGGGCACCGTCGCGGCGCTGAGCATGAACCGCGGATCTTCTGACGACACTGCACAACCCGAGACCACCACGTCGGTTTCGTCGACCCCGCCACCCGTCCCGGTGTCGGCGCTGCCTGAACTGCTGCCGCCGCTCGCCGAACTCGCGCCGATCGTCGGCGGCACAAATCTTGTGGTCGACGCGAGCAGCCCGCTCGCCACCTTCACCAGTGGCAATCCGACGCCGCAGGAATGTGTCGGCGTGTGGATGCCCGCCCAGAACGCTGTCTATGAGGGCAGCGGCTATCGCGCAATGCAGGTGCAGTCAATCACTGACCACGACGACGCCCGCAAGCTCACCCAACTGACACTTTCCGTGGCAGCATTCCTCACCGCCGAGCAAGCCAAGCAGTTCATGGACGGGCAATCGCAGGATTGGGCGCAGTGCGCCAACCGCGCAATCACTTTCAGCTATTCGGCAGCGCCTCCAGTCCGGATGGATTTCGGCCCACTTGTTACTAGCGACGACGGAATACTTTTGGTTAGCCAGCGCATGGACGTGTCACCGCCGGACCAGCACTGCAACCACGCGTTGGCCGTTCGCAACAATGTGGTGATCGACGTGCAGGCCTGCACCATCCTGCCTGGCGACCACGCGGTCACCATAGTGCGGGACATCGTCGCCCGGATCGACCAACAGGAGAAGTGATGCTGTCCGCCGGATCGGTGATCGCGGGATATCGCGTCGAGGGGGTACTGGGCGCGGGTGGTATGGGCAGCGTGTACCTGGTGGCCAACCCGGTGCTACCGCGTCGCGAAGCGCTCAAGGTGTTGTCCGCGGAGTTGTCCCGCGACAACGACTTTCGCGCCCGGTTCATGCGCGAGGCAGACGTCGCGGCAAGCCTTGTGCACCCGAACATCGTCGAGATTTACAGCCGCGGAGAGACCGACGATGGACAGCTGTGGATCACCATGCAGTACGTCGAGGGCACAGATGCCGACGACGCACTGCGCGCGGGAGCCATCTCACCGGCCCGGGCGGTGTTCATCGTCGCCGAGGTCGCTAAGGCGCTCGACTACGCGCATCAACAGAACGTCATCCACCGCGATGTGAAACCCGCCAACTTTCTGCTCTCCAGCGAAGGCGGTGTGGAGCGAGTCCTGTTGGGCGACTTCGGAATTGCGCGCGCTCTTGATGACGTCGGCTTGACGGTAACCGGTTCGGTGCTGGCGACAGTGCCCTATGCGGCACCCGAAGTGCTCAGCGGCATGCCGATCGACGGGCGCGCTGACCTGTATTCGTTGGGCTGTAGCCTGTTTCGATTGCTGACCGGCCGAACGCCGTTCGGCGACGACGTTCCGGTGCCGGCGATGATGATGGCCCATCTTCAGCAGCCGCCGCCGCGCGTCACCCAGTACGTGCCCCAATTGTCGCAGGCGTGGGACCAGGTGATCGCCACCGCGATGGCCAAGGATCCCGTGCACCGGTTCCAGTCGGCCGGCGACCTCGCTGCCGCGGCGGCGGCAGCGTTAGAGGGACGGGCCATCCCGGTGGTGATGCCGCCGCCGTCGACAAACGCGGCCCCGACAGTGATGCCGACGCCGCCTACGCAGCTCGGGTGGTCGCCGTCCGCCACGCAACCCAAGCCCGTCAGACGGCGCCGGGGGAGATGGATCGCCGCCGGGGCGGCGGCAGCGCTCGTAGCCGTCGGCACGACTGCAACGTTGGCGATGCAGCCGGATTCGTCGCCTACGGCGACATCGACCACGACGACGTCGGCGCCGCCGGTGCCGGTGTCCGATCTCGAAAGCCTAATGCTCACAACGGAACAGGTCAGTGTGATCATGGGAGTGGGCATGAATCCCGAGCAGGTGTCGACAAACATGGGCGGTGACGCCCAGTACATGCCGGACAAAGAGTGCGCCGGACCGTGGGCGCCGGGGCAGAGACTCGTCTACGCCGGCAGTGGTTGGGTCAGCGTCGCGCAGCAGCCCCTCAGCGCGCCCGGCACCGGGCAACCGCCCTTGCCGTATCAGGCATTTCAAGCCATCGTGGGTTTCCCGTCCGCCGATCTCGCGGATAGATTCCGGGCGTCGCAGATGGGCACTTGGGAGCGATGCGCCAACCGTACGGTCCAATACGAGTCGCCGGGATCCCCGGGATTAGTGAGCATCATTTTCGGCGCATTCAGTACCACCGACGACGGAACCCTCACTATGACACAGATCTTGGAAGGCGCCCAAGGCTGGCTCTGCGGCCGCGCACTAGGCGTGCGTAACAACGTCGCGATCGACACGCTCGCATGCAGCCCGGACGACGCTGTGGGACAAGCGGTCCGGCTGGTGAACGAGATCGCCGCCAAGATCTCGGGCTAGCTCGTCACCCTGTCCAGGATCAGGTTGACGATCGCCGAGGCGTGATCGGCGACTGAGTGGCTGTTGTCACTGCAGGCGACCACATCGGCCACCACGTTGGACGACGCGGCCAGGCCGCGGGCACAGCCGAACCCGCCCGCCCCCTCTTGCGTTCGGGAGAGGACGTTCACGCCGTTGGAAACCTTTGGCGGAGTGGCGTTCCAGTTGACTTGCTGATTGGAAACCTTGAGCGTCAGGGGTTTGCCCGCACACTCCCGCCAGGCGTCCTTCTGCTTGGCAACGAACGCGTGCGCCTCTTCAGCGCTGCCGAACGTAACCACACCGGCGTCCATGCGGCCGGCGGTCAGCGCGGCCGGATCCAGCAGGCGGTGACCGTAGACGCCCTCGTAGCCCGAACCGCGGTAAACCGATTCGACCGTGCCGAACACCGCGCCCATGCAGTGCGGGTCTGAGATCGCATCCTCGGGCACCGACTCGAGCTTGCGGTATTTGAGGGCGACCAACAGGCCAGGGACCTTCATCACCTTGCCCATCTCGGCGGCCGAGGGCAGCAGCTCGGGCAGCTGCGAGTTCTTGACCAGGGGCTTGCCATCGGACGGCTTGGTGCCGGCGTAGCGCGCCGTGCCCTCCACGGTGGTGGTACAGGAGGCCACGGTGCAGGCCAGGACTAGCAGGACAAGGGCGGCGGCGCGCGATCTCACGAGGAGCACGGTCCGATTGTCCCGTAACCCGGCCGTCGGCCGCAGCGGCATCCCGGTGACGGCCCTCACCGGACCGACCTGACACTATCCAAGCGTGGGCAAAAACGAACGCGCGAAGATCGTCATGACCGATGACGAGATCGCGGAATTCATCGAGCACAGCCGCACCGCCACCATGGCCACAGTGCTACCGAACGGGCGTCCGCATCTGGTCGCGATGTGGTACGCGGTTCTCGACGGCGAGATCTGGTTCGAGACCAAGGCCAAATCCCAGAAGGCGGTCAACCTGAAACGCGATCCGACCGTAACGGTCATGGTCGAGGACGGGCTGACCTACGACACTCTGCGCGGGGTGTCGATCGACGGCCGCGGCGAGATCGTCGACGACCCCGATACTCTTCTGCGCGTGGGGATCAGCGTGTGGGAGCGCTACACCGGGCCGTACACCGACGAGATGCGCCCGTTCGTCGATCAGATGATGAACAACCGGATCGCGATCCGGGTGGTGCCGGAGCGGATGCGCAGCTGGGATCACCGAAAGCTCGGGATGGCTGCGATGCCAGTCGGCGGCAGCACGGCCAAGTACCTGGGTTCGGTGTGATGGGCGCGCCGAACCGGCCCAGCCAGCTGGACTCGCCGCTGCTTCCGAAGATCTTCAAGTACGTGGGCAAGGCGCATGTGTGGGTTTACCGCCGCACCGGCGGGAGGATCGGCGGCAAGTGGCGCATCGGCGCGGGGTTCCGCAAGCCGGTGCCGACGCTGCTGCTCGAGCACCGCGGCCGCAAATCCGGCAAGGTCTTCGTCACCCCGCTGCTCTATATGTTTGACGGCTCCAACGTGGTGATCGTGGCGTCGCAGGGTGGACGGCCCGAGCATCCGCAGTGGTATCGCAACCTGATGGCCAATCCCGATACGTACATCGAGATCGGTTCGGATCGCCGGGCGGTGCACGCCGTCACCGCCGACCCGCAGGAGCGGGCCCGCCTCTGGCCGCGGCTGGTCGAGGTCTACGCCGACTTCGACAACTACCAGAGTTGGACCGAGCGTGAGATACCAGTGGTCATCCTGCAGCCGCGCTAGACGGTATGAGGGGCTGGGGCCTCACTCACATGTGAACGTGGGTTGCCGACAGGAAACGGGTCCTGGCCGGTAGAGCCACAAGATGTGGGAGCCCCAGTGAAGGTCCAGCGTACGAGTGTTGGGTTGGATGTGCACGCACGATCGGTCGCGCGAGATCTGGTCCGGGCCCGCGAGGACTGCCGCGGGGATTTGATGACCGCACGACACCGGGTCTCGAAACTGCTGCTGCGCCAGGGAATCGTCTATTCCGGCGGACGAGCTTGGACCGGCAAGGCTGCGCGCCCAGAAGTTCGACAACTCGGCACTGCAGCTGAGCACGAGGCGGCCTTCGACGCGCTGCTGGCGTGTGTGGATCGGCGGAATCGTCTCGATGACGCGATTACCTCGATGGCCGCCGACAGTGAGTTCACCCCGATGGTGCACCGGTTGGGCTGCATCCGCGGCATCGCGACGTTGACCGCGTTCGGGTTGGGATCTGGCTTCCCCAGCGGTGCGTGCCCGAGGACAAGCCGCGAACCTCGGCGCACAGTGGACCGTGTCAGGCCGGGTCGACGATGTCATCGAAGTCGTGGTGCTTTTTGAGGTAGCCCGCGACCATCGGGCAGACCGCGACGATGCGCAATCCCGCATCGCGCGTGGCCTCCAACGCCTCCCGCACGAGAATCGTTGCCAGGCCGCGTCCTTCGTATGCGTCGGCGACCTCGGTGTGGGTGAACACACGCTGGCCATCGCGGTCGGTGAACTGGGCGAACCCCACCTGCTGTCCCTCGACCGAGATGGTGAAGCGGTGTGGTTCGGCAGTGACCGTGATTGGTGCGCCGGTCTTGTCGGTTGTCATCAGCTCTCCTTCGGGTTCGCGCGGGGGCGCAGGGTGGCATTGGGCAGCGGCGGCGCGGGCAGCCGGTCAATCGCGCCGCGGTACCCATCCACGGCGCCGAAGCGGGCGTCGCGGTCCTGCCACATCTGACGGTAGGCGACGATCTCGTCGTGACTGCGCCCGACGAAGTTCCACCACATCACCAGCTGGTCGGGGAACGGCGGACCGCCCAGCAGCAGCGCACGGGCAGGCCGGTCGCCGCGATTGGCGATCGTCAACTCGCGCTGACCGGCGCCGTGGAAGGCGAGGTCGGCGACGTCCAGCGGTGCACCCCCGACGTCGATGCGGCCCTGGTCGAGCAGTACGCCGTGCTCGAAGCTGGGATCTACGTCTAGCGTGATGGTGGCCCGCGGCTTGAGGTCAAGCTGTGCGCCGAGCAACGGGGTGAAGGTGTGGACGGGGGAGCGGTCGCCGGCCAGCTCGCCGAGGAACACCCGCAGCACCGCTCCGTCCACACTGCGAGGCGGCGGGACATAGTGGGCGAAGTCCCGGCCGGTGTCACGGTCTGCGGCGGGCAGCGCCACCCACAACTGCACGCCGTGCAGCACCGTGGTCGCCGCGGTGGACACTTCGGAGTGGCAGATGCCCGCCCCGGCCGTCATCAGGTTCAGCTCGCCGGGCCGGACCATCGCATGCACGCCGGCGCTGTCGCGGTGCTCCACCGCGCCACTGAAAAGCCAACTGACCGTTTGCAATCCGGTGTGCGGATGGGGAGGCACGTCCATGCCGGTACCGCCGCGCACGTCGTGCGGACCGTAGTGGTCGGCGAAGCACCACGCGCCGATCAGCGACCGCTCCCGCTGCGGCAGGGTGCGCCGCACCAAGATCGCGCGCGGACCGCCGAGCGGCACCTCCCGAGGCTGCAGCACGCCGACGAATGATGAAGCCGTACAAGCAACTTCCGCCGGAGCGGTGTCGGTGTTGCTCATTGACTCACAGTAGCCTCCGCGGGCTGCGTCATCGCCGCGCGAATCAGCTTGAAGTCGTGCTCACTGATCCTGAACACCCCGAACTGGAACTTGTATCCCCACCGCTTCTTGTCCTCGATGAACTCGAGTTCATCGATCAGCGGGCGGACCGATGTCTCGGAGCACTCCAAGAAGTCGACATTTCGCCGCCACGGCTGGAAGTCGGGCCCTCCGTCGGCCTGATACGCCTCGTCGTCGGCCACCTGGCCGATGGCGGTGAACGCCTGCAATGGTTCGCCGTCGGGGTAGACGGTTCGCGGTGAATAGAAGATGACCCAGTCGCCGCGCTTCATCTTGCGCAGCATGGTCGGCTTGCCGTGGTTGGCCTTGGTGAAGCGACCGCGAACCCCACGCTCGACGTGGTCGCGGCTGACGGTGTTGATCCAGTAGTTCATAACGCCGACGCTAGGTCGGTGCTCCGACAGAATCGCCCAGCCGAAGGCTTGTCACGCGCAGCCTGTGGATAACTCCTAGCATCAATACCCGTGGCGCTGACCGCCGATCAGCACGCAACGTCCGGTTCTCGAAGCCGCCGATCTTTTACCGCGGGTACGACGAAGACGAGGTCGACAGGGTCCTCGACGAAGCGGCGCGACGATCGCCGAACTCGACCGCAGATAAAGAGGTATTCCGCCCCCTCGCCGCCGTCCCCTCGCATCGACGGCGAGAGGGCGGACGATCAGGCGGACTCCGGAAACACTCGGCGGACTGTGCGGACCGGATAACCGTTGCGCTCGGCGAGCGAGCGCAGCTGCCGCAACGCGAACGTACGGCCGCGGCCGGCTTCCGGAATGACGATGCCGGCCCACAGGCCCTCGGCCCGCGGCAGCTCGCAGGCCTCGCGCGCACACATCCAGCGGCGCGGGCAGCCGCGGCAGATGGCCTTGGCCGCGTCGTCGGCGGTGGTGGTCCACCGCTCCGGATCCTGCGTGCAGGCACCCACCGGGGTCTCGTCGAACATCACTACGCTCATGGCCCTCGCTCCTCGTACAAGCGTTGCGGCCGTCCTGCCGCATTGCCGCAGAATCTATAGCAGAAACCGTAGCAATGCAACAGTTAGCGCTACATCGAGAGGTCAGGAGCCGTACAGAATAGCTCCGACCTGCACTGATAGTCCCCGCCGCGCCCGTTGCGGCGATTCGGTTCAAGGCCGCCAAAGGTGTAGCTTCGATACGGAACTGTTGCAACGACATGGCTAGAATTGCGGCGGAGATGACCAACGTGGGGTCGACGACCGAACCGGCGGCGTTGATCATCCGTAACGGGGCGACGTCGCAGGTGATCGAGCCAAGCCGGGGTGTGGTGACGATCGGTCGCGACCCGCAGTCCGTGGTCCAGATCGACGATCTGCGGATTTCCCGTACTCATCTGCGCGCCGAGTATGTCGACGGTTGGTGGCGAGTCACCGACAGCAGCAGGAATGGGATGTATGTCGATGGAGTGCGGATGGGTTCGGTGACAGTCAACGACCGGGTGACGGTCCAGTTGGGTGACCCCATCGCCGGGCCGTCGGTCGCCTTTGAGGTCGCGGCCGCCAAGGGCGAAACCGAGGACCACGCGACCACCGTGTTGGATCCGGGCATGGTTCGCGCGGGCGCGGCGGCCGCTGCCCGGCGGCGGGAACTCGATATCAGTCAGCGTCGCCTGGCCGCTGAGGGAATCATCAACGCAGGGGCCCTCATCGCGTTCGAGAAGGGGCGGAGCTGGCCGCGCGAACGCACCCGCGCCAAGTTGGAGCAAGTGCTCCAGTGGCCGCCGGGAACGATCGCGCGGCTACGTCAAGGAGAGCCGGTGGCCCGCGAGGAGGCCACCGAGGTTCTCGCATCCGACGACGAGGTGCCGCTGGTTGCACAGGCGGTGATCACCGCCGTGCACACCCTCGGCGCAGCGATTGACAACCTGCCGGCCGTCGAGGATCCGGACTTCACGTCGCGGGTGACGGCCATTCTTGCCGACCTGCGGCAATTGGAGACGGTTGCCGCGCAGGCCACCCGGATCAGCAAGGTGACACCCGCCTCGATCAAGGCGCTCAGCGCAGTGCGACGGAGGATCGACGAGCTGACCATGCTCGCCGCCACCGCGCCAAGTGCCACGCTGGGTCAGCGGCTGTACGCCACCCGCAGGCGGGCCAATCTCACGATCAGTGAAACCGCCCAAGCCGCAGGAGTTTCCGACGACGTGGTGGTTCGAATCGAATCAGAACGCGAAGTGCCCGCGGAGGCGGCTCACGCGGTCGAGTCGCTGATCAAGCAGCTCGACTAGACCGCGAGAGCCGGCCCTCCGTTCGTCAGGCCGCGGGCCCGTGGCTCACCGGCGCCGGCACGGGCGTGGTGGGCGTTACGGGCGTCGCTTCGGTGCCCTCGGGAGCCTGCCCAGCCGGAGCCTGCTCGGTGCCGGCCGGCGCAGGTGCCTGCGCGGGTGCGGGCGTCGACAAGCTGCCCTCCGGCGTGGTGCCGAGGCCGCCCTCCGGTGCGGGGGCGACAGCGGCGGGAACCGCAGCGGGCTGGGCGCCTTCCGGCTGTGGCGTCTGCGGGGTGCCTTCCGCAGGTGCCTGCTGGGTACCCGCGGGAGCAGGCGTGGTCGCGGTGCCCTCGGGGGCAGGTGCGGCTGGGGTGCCCTCCGGGGCGGTGCCCAGGCCACCCGCGGGCGTCTGGTTCGCGATCGGCGTCGTCGCCGCACCCTCAGCGCCCTCCGGCGCCTCTTCGGTCTCGGCGGCGGCCGGAGCCGGCGTGGCCTCGGCGCCCTCCGGAGCCGGTGTGGTGCGGCTACGCGCCGGCGCGGGTGAGGACTGGCTGCCCGACTGACCCTGCGACTGTGCCGGCTTCACCCAGACGGCCAGGTCCTTGCCGGCGGCGTTGTACACCACGCGGTCGGGGGCCGGACCGGTGACGTCGAAGTAGACCTTGCCCTTGGTCTCCTGGCCCTGCGCCAGCGTGGCGGGGTTGACGCCTTGCGGAGTCGCGACCTGGAACAGAGCGCGGTAGTTGGTGCCGTCGCTCGCGCGCGCGTTGAGGTTCGAGACGATCGGCGTCACCCCACCGTCAATGGCCTTGTTCGTCGCGGTGGCTTCCCACAGTTTTCCGCGGACCTCGTACGGGATGGTGTCGGAGCTGGGTTTGAGGTCAGTGATGATCCAGCCCCCGTTACCCAGCTTCGCCTGCTCGCCGATCTCGTAGGTGGCCACGGGCGCAGCCTCGGCGTCGGCGAACGCAGCCGGCGCGCCGACGAAGACGGCGCCTGCCGTGGCCAGAGTTGCTGCTGCCAAGGCGGTGGTGCTCTTGTTGATCTTCAAATCATTCACTCCTGAGTCGTCCATTGGCGGCTGTCCCCGAATTCGGGGTGGTCACTGCATGGAAAAGTTAGCAGGTTAAGAAATTCTGTGGGACGTGCGGAGAGGTTCAGCCGGCGGTATCCGCCGCTACGGCGGTAGCTGTCGATGAACCGTTGACACGTAACGCAATGCCTGTGGCGTGCCGATGCAGGCTGTGCGTTCGCTGCGTTAGTTGCGATCCCTGGTGCGATCATCCTGGGCGGGGAAGTGCTCGGCCAGCGCCGCGGCGATCTCGATGAAGCGACGCCGCGTGGCCGGCGACATCTCGGTGGTGCGGTCGATGACCCCGCCGGGACGCAGATGCCCGTCGAACGGCACCTCGACCACCGTTTGACCGTGGCCCGCGAACTGCTGCGCCAGGATCGAGCGCGTGCGTTTGTCGGCGTGACCGTCGGAGTCGTTGAGGACGATCACCGTGCGCCGCAGCAGGCCGGTCAATCCCCGGTTGGCCAACCAGTCCAGCGTCTGACCTGCGGCGGCAGCGCCGTCGACCCACGGTGAGGACACCACGATGAGGGCATCGAGATCCTTGAGCACTTCCTGCGTGACCGGCGAATCCATCGTCGAACTGCAGTCGACGATCGAGATCGTGAAATGGCGGTCCAGTCGCGAGGTGGCTTCGCGATAGATCGCCGGGTCGAGGACCCGTCGACGCGCAGGAGAAGCCTCGCCCGCCAACACGAACAGCCCCGCAGAGTTGTTGCCCACCCGGGCCCGCACATCGGCGAAGGTCTCCAGATGCTGATCGGAGGCCAGCTCCCAATACGAGCTCTGCGCCTTGGGATCCACCCGGCTGCCCAGCTTGCCGAACGCGGTGTCGGCGTCGATGGCCACCACGCGATCGTCCTGGCGTAGTTCGGCGAACACCGAGCCCACACTGGCCGACACCGTCGTCTTGCCGACGCCGCCCTTGCCCATCACCCCGATCTTGTAGTGCCCGCGCAGCGCGCCCTTGATCTTGTTCTCGAGCTCGGCCAGGCGGATCTCGTCGGGTGACGGTCCCGGATTGATGAGCCCGAAGCTGGCCTTGTACACCAGCAGACGCCAACCCCGCCCGGGCGGTGTCCGGCGCGCCGGAACCAGATCGCTGACCGGGATCCGGTCCGCGTAGGACGGCGGGGGCGCCAGGGGCGCAGGCCACGGCTGAGTGGGAGGACCACCGGGAGGCTGTTGTTGCGGCGCCGACGGCGGCGGCGCGGCGGGACGCGGAGCGCGTGGCTGCCAGTGGGGTTGGCCCCACGTGCCGGGATCGGGCCGGGGATCGGGCCGGGGGGCGCCCGGCGGCATCTGGCGCGTATCGCGGTTGGCCTGCTGAGGTGGGCCCTGGGGTGGTCCATAGCGCGATGGTTGATCGCGGAACGTCCCGTCCTGCGGTGGCGGCGCTTCCGGGGTGCCGCGGGGCGGGGTGTGGTCGCTCAGAATCTGCGTCGGCCCAGTGTTAAACGATTGCGGCTCATCGGGTGCCTCGCGGGCCTCGTCGGCCGACGACTCCGGCGGCTCGGGAGACTCGGGGGGCTTCGCCGGCACAAAATCCACCGGTGGCCGTCGCGGCACCGGCTTGGGCGGAGGTGGAGGTGGCGGCTTCGGCTCGGGCGCCGGCTCGTAGTCAGTTTCCTCGGGACCGGTCCAGCCGAGTTCCTGCCGCAGAGCATCATCGCGGTCAGTCACTGCACTTCTCCTCCGGAAGGTCCACGGCGCAAAGATCGGCCTTCCCAAGTATCAACTACGAAGTGGTGCCACTGCGTACGGCCCGCGGATGCGCGTGCGTCCAGCAAAGCGACGGCGGCGGTGAAATAGCGCCGCGGTGTAGAGCGGACCCAGCCTGCCGTTGCCAACTTGCGACGCGCGTGCGGTTATCGGACGTCGAGCGCCGAGATGCCGCTGGCCAGAATTTGCTGAAGCGACCTGAACGTCAGCTTTGCACCACCGAGATTTCACCGCCGCGTTGCTGCGAGTGCGGTTTCTGGCCGCAGAATTAGTGCACTGGAGGGGGTCGATTCGCTGGTACCCTCGCATCCGGCGAAGGGGTTTGCGCGTATGGGTTCAGGCGGGGAAATGGTGGATCTCGGCAAAGGCATCGGCGGTAAGGACGCACGTCGCGATCGACCGATGCAGAATCTATAGCCATGTCCAGTCCGTTTGCAGCGAACAGCAGGCCTACTCATATAGACGACGTCGTCGGCGTCGAGGTCACGATCGACGGCATGCTCGTCATCGCCGACCGCCTGCATTTGGTCGACTTTCCGATCAGCCTGGGCATCCGGCCGAACATCCCCCAACCCGAGCTGCGTGACCGGGTGTGGGAGCAGGTCGCTCGGGATCTGACTGAGCAAGGAGTGCTGAATCTTTTCGGTGAGCCGCACCCCGAGGTGGCGGTGATGGTCGACACCCTCAGCAGGCCTGATCGGATTCTGGAGGGCCGCTGGTGGCGTCGCGATGTCGGCGGCAAGATGGTGCGTTTCGTGGTCGTCCGCAAAGGCGAGCGCCACGTCGTCGCCGCCCGTGACCAGGACATACTGGTGCTGCAGCGGGTCGCCCCGCAGGTGGGTCTCGCCGGCATGGTGACCACCGTCCTGGGCACCGCCGACCCCGCTGACGTGGAACCGCTGACCGGCGTGGCCAGCAAATTGGCCGAATGCAAGACCGCAAATCAGTTGGCGCAGTACGGCATCGCACCGGCGTCGGCCCGCGCGTACGCCGACATCATCAACGACCCGACCAGCTGGGTGGAGATCACCGCCACCGAACGTCATCCGGGTGGCACGACGACGCAGGCCGAGGTCGCCGCCGGGGTGCTGGACTCCCGCCAAGGTCGGATCGTGTCGATACCGCGCCGGGTGAACGGCGAGTTGTTCGGAAGCTTCCTGCCCGGCACGCAAGCCAACCTGCAGCGCGCGCTGGACGGGCTAATCGAATTCCTGCCGTCGGGCACATGGTTCGAGCACAGCGACACCGACGCCGCCGACTCGGACGCCTACCCGGACTGAAAGGCGCCCATGGTAGGTGAATCTCCGCCCCACGATCCCGACGACGATGAGTACGACGACCTGGCCGCGCTCGACTTCACATACACCGATGACGACCCGGACGACAACGGTCTCGACGTGCTGGCCGAATACGCCCCCATCGCAGAACCGGAGGACAGCGATGACGTGACCGCCCCGGTCCTGGCGGAGGTGGAGGACGATGATGCCGCTGCGGTGCCGCTGTTCACCGTGACCAATCCACCCGGGACCGTGACTGTGACTACTTTTATGGACGGCCGCGTGCAACAGATTGAACTCTCGCCGAAAGTAACGACTATGACGGAAGCAGATCTCGCGGAGGAGATCCTCGTGATCGCAGACCTGGCCACTCAGGATGCCAGGTCTGCGCAGTATGCGTACATGCTCGAAGGGATGCGCCAGCAGGGCCATGACGACATCGCCACCCGCGAGTTCTTGACCCGCGACCTGGATCTGCCCACCCCCGAACAAGCCGAAGCGGCACGCGCGGAGGTCTTTTCGACCAGATATGTGAGTGGCCATGAGTGATCACCTGGCAAGCCTTTTCGGTAGCGCTGTCGGCATGCTGCCCAGCGCACCGGCACGGTCGTTCGAACTGTTCACCGAGATCACCAATCTGGACGAATCCGCTTGCGACGCATGGGTAGGACGCATCCGCTGCGGTGACACCGATCGGGTGACGTTGTTCCGCGCCTGGTACTCGCGGTCGAACCTCGGCCAGCTCGCGGGCGCTGCCGAGATCTCGATGAATAGCCTGGGCGCCAGGGTGCCGATCGGCGGGATGTTCGGCGACATCACCTATCCGATCAACTCACCGCTGGCTATCACGATGGGTTTCGCTGTCCACGAGGCGTCCGTCGGCAACTTCGCCGACGCGATGGAGGCGCTCGAGGATGTGCCCGCCGGCGGCGCCGAGCACCTGATCTCGTGGGTCAAGGCAGTGATCTACGGTGCGGCCGAACGGTGGACCGACGTCATCGACGAGGTCCGCGGTGCGGGTGGCTGGCCGGACAAGTTCCTCGCCGCCGCGGCGGGAGTCGCGCATGGCGTCGCGGCCGCCAACCTCGGGCTGTTCACTGAGGCCGAACGCCGTCTGACCGAATCGAATTCGTCGCCCGCAGGGGAGGCGTGCGCGCCGGCCATCGCGTGGTATCTCGCGATGACGCGCCGCAGCCAGGGCAACGAAGAAGCCGCGGTGGCGCTGCTGGAATGGCTGCAGGCCACCCATCCGGAGCCCAAAGTCGCTGCCGCGCTGAAGGATCCGAACTACCGACTGGTGACGACGACGCCGGAGAAGATCGCCTCACGCACCGATCCGTGGGATCCGGCCAGCGTGGTGGCAGACACCTCCGGACGGGAGAAACTGCTGGCCGACGCCCAGGCGGAACTCGACCGCCAGATCGGACTCACCCGAGTCAAGGAGCAGATCGAGGCCTACCGCGCCGCGACACAGATGGCCAAACTACGCGCGGCGCGAGGCATGAAGGTGGCGCAGGCGTCCAAGCACATGATCTTCGCTGGGCCGCCGGGTACGGGTAAGACCACGATTGCCCGGGTGGTGGCCAATATCCTTGCAGGGCTGGGCGTGATCGCCGAACCGAAACTCGTCGAAACTTCCCGTAAGGATTTCGTCGCCGAGTACGAAGGCCAGTCCGCGGTCAAAACCGCGCGCACCATAGACCGGGCGGTCGGCGGGGTGTTGTTCATCGACGAGGCCTACACGCTGGTGCAGGAGCGCGACGGGCGGGCCGACCCGTTCGGCACCGAGGCGCTGGACACCTTGCTGGCCCGCATGGAAAACGACCGCGACCGGCTGGTGGTGATCATCGCCGGGTACAGCGCCGACATCGACCGGCTGTTGGAGTCCAACGACGGCTTGCGCTCACGGTTTGCCACCCGCATCGAATTCGACTCCTACACCCCCGACGAGATTGTCGAGATCGCCAAAGTGATTGCTGCCGCGAATGATTCGAAGCTCGATGAGGAGGCCGCCAAGCGGGTGCTGGAGGCCGCGACGTTGTTGAGTCAAAAGACGTTGAACGGGAAGCCGGCGTTGGATATCGCCGGCAACGGTCGGTATGCCCGCCAACTCGTGGAGGCCGGCGAACAGAGCCGAGACATGCGGCTGGCCCGCTCGGTCGACTTCGACAGCCTGGGCGTGGACCAGCTCAGCGAA
Organism: Mycobacterium hubeiense; assembly: GCF_002838065.1. Taxonomy (GTDB): domain Bacteria; phylum Actinomycetota; class Actinomycetes; order Mycobacteriales; family Mycobacteriaceae; genus Mycobacterium; species Mycobacterium hubeiense. The sequence continues at coordinate 29,585 of NZ_PIZU01000021.1, forward strand.
ATCAGTGGCGAGGATATGGCCGCGGCGATCTCGGCGGTGCACGGCCGCCTGAACATCAGCGAGTAGGCGCGAATAGGCGATGGCAAGTTTCCGGCTCACCACCAAGGTTCAGGTCAGCGGTTGGCGGTTTCTGCTGCGCCGCGTCGAACACGCGATCGTGCGTCGGGACACCCGGATGTTCGACGACCCATTGCAGTTCTACAGCCGGGCGGTGTCGGCGGGCATCGTCATCGCAGTGCTGATCTGTTTGGGCGCCGCACTGCTGGCCTATTTCAAGCCGCTCGGAAAGCGCGGCGGCGACACGCTTCTGGTCGATCGCTCCACCAACCAGCTCTTCGTGGTGATGCCGGGCAGCGGAGAACTGCGCCCAGTGTACAACCTGACCTCGGCCCGGCTGGTGCTGGGCAATCCGAGCACCCCGGTCGAGGTCAAGTCCGAGGAGCTGAATCGGATGCCGAAGGGCCAGCCGATCGGGATTCCGGGCGCGCCTTACGCCACTCCGGTTGCGGGCGTGGCGGAATCGATGTGGACGCTGTGCGACACGGTGCCCAAGCCCGACAGCGCGGTGCCCACCGTGGAGACGTCGGTGATCGTGCGCCGGCTGGCGATGGACTCGTCGGTCGGCCCGCTGACGCCGGACGAGGGCATGCTGGTGTCCTACAAGGGCGACAACTGGCTGATCACCGAATCCGGTAGGCACGCCATCGATCTCGCCGATCGCGCGGTGACCTCGGCGGTCGGCATACCTGTCACCGCGAAAGCCACGCCGATCTCGGAGGGGCTATTCAACGCGCTGCCCAACGCGGGGCCGTGGGCGCTGCCCCCGGTGCCGGCCACGGGCGCGCCGAATACCGTTGGGCTACCGCCGAACCTGGTGATCGGCTCGGTGTTCAAGACCGTCACCGACTCCGACGAGCAGCACTATGTGGTGCTGCCCGACGGCGTCGCGAAGGTCAACAACACCACGGCGGCCGCGCTGCGGGCGACCAACTCCTACGGGCTGATCGAGCCGCCGTCGGTCGAGGCCAGCGTGGTGGCGCGGATCCCCGAGCAGGTGTTCGTCTCGCCGCTACCGGACGAGCCGTTGGAGATCCTGCTGCGCGAGGATGCGCCGACGCTGTGCTGGTCGTGGGAGCGGGTGCCGGGTGATCAGGCGCCCAAGACCACGGTGATCGCCGGGCGGCGACTACCGATCCCATCGTCGGCACAGAACACAGGCATCGACCAGATCGGCGGTGACTCAACCGTTTTCATTGACGGAGGCCAGTTCATCCGGCTGCAATCCCCGGACCCCCGCTTCGGTGAAAGCCTCTACTACATCGACCCGCAGGGCGTGCGCTACGGACTGCCGGACGAGGAAACCGCCAAGAACCTCGGGCTGTCCGCGCCCAAGACGGCGCCCTGGCAGGTGGTGAGCAAGCTGGTGGACGGGCCGGTGTTGACCAAGCAGGCCGCCCTGCTCGAACACGACACGCTGCCCGCCGACCCCAACCCACGCAAAGTCGACGATGGGCAAGGCCAATGACCACAAAGAAGTTCACCCCGACCATCAAGCGTGGCCCGCGGCTGACGCCGGGTGAGATCACCGTCGCGCCACCCGACGACCTCGGCGTCGAGATCCCGCCGTCGGGCATCCAGAAGGCGCTGCCGTGGGTGATGGGCGGCGGCATGCTCGGCATGATCGCGATCATGATCTTCACCGGCATCCGGCAGCTGTCGCCATACATGCTGATGATGCCGCTGATGATGATCATGGCCACCGTCGGGTTCATGGCGGGCGGCGGGCCGGGCGGCAAGCGGGTGCCCGAAATCAACGCCGACCGTAAGGAATACCTGCGGTATCTGGCCGGGCTGCGCACGCGCGTCACCTCGTCGGCGGCCGCCCAGGTGACGTTCTTCTCCTACCACGCACCGCATCCCGACGACCTGCTGTCGATCATCGGTACCCACCGCCAGTGGTCGCGACAGACCAATTCCGACTTCTACGCCGCCACCCGCATCGGCATCGGCTCCGAACCGGCCGTGGATCGGTTGTTGAAGCCGTCGGTGACCGGCGACCTGGCCGGACCGCAAGGCGCGCCGCAGCCGCACCTCGAGCCGGTCAGCCACATGTGGGTGACCAAATTCCTGCGCACGCATGGGCTGGTCCACGACTGCCCGAAGCTGGTGCAGCTGAGGACTTTTCCGACCATTGCCGTCGGCGGCGACCCCGCCGGCGCGGCCGGGTTGCTGACCGCGATGATCTGCCACCTGGCGGTGTTCCATCCGCCGGACCTCCTGCAGATCCGCGTGCTCACCGACAACCCGGAGGACCCGAACTGGTCCTGGCTCAAGTGGTTGCCGCATGTGCAGCACCAAACCGACACCGACGCCGCGGGTCCCACCCGGATGGTCTACACGCGCCCGGACGGGCTGAGCGATCTCACCGCGCGTGGGCCGCACACCGCCGACGCCGCGCCCAGCGGCCCCTACGTCGTGGTGGTCGACTTGACCGGCGGCAGAGCAGGTTTCCCCGTCGACGGCCGTGCCGGCGTCACGGTGATCACGTTGGGCAACCACCGCGGATCGGCCTACCGGATCCGGGTCGACGCGGACGGCACCGCCGATGACCGGCTGCCCAACCAGACGTTCCGGTTGGTCACCTCGGTTTCCGACAAGATGACGCCCGAGCAGGCCACCCGGGTGGCGCGCAAACTGGCGGGCTGGTCGATCACCGGAACGATCATCGACAAGAACGTCCGGGTGCAGAAGAAGGTCGCCACCGAATGGCACCAACTCGTCGGCGCGCAGTCGGTCGAGGAAGTCACGCCGGCGCGCTGGCGGATGTTCACCGACACCGACCGCGACCGGCTGCGGATTCCGTTCGGCCATGAGCTCAAGACCGGCGAGATCATGTACCTCGACATCAAGGAGGGCGCCGAGTTCGGTGCCGGCCCGCACGGCATGCTCATCGGCACCACCGGTTCGGGTAAGTCCGAGTTCTTGCGGACGCTGATCCTGTCGCTGGCCGCCACGCACCATCCTGATCAGGTGAACCTGCTGCTGACCGACTTCAAGGGCGGGTCGACGTTCCTGGGCATGGAGAAGCTGCCGCACACCGCCGCGGTGGTGACGAACATGGAAGAGGAAGCCGAGCTGGTCTCCCGTATGGGCGAGGTGCTCACCGGTGAACTGGACCGGCGCCAATCCATCCTGCGCCAGGCGGGTATACAGGTGGGTGCGGCGGGCGCGCTGTCCGGTGTGGCCGAATACGAGAAGCACCGCGAGCGCGGCGCTGACCTTCCGCCGCTGCCAACGCTTTTCGTCGTCGTCGACGAGTTCGCCGAACTGCTGCAGAATCACCCCGACTTCATCGGCTTGTTCGACCGGATCTGCCGCGTGGGCCGGTCGCTGCGCGTGCACCTACTGCTGGCGACGCAGTCGCTGAACACCGGCGGGGTGCGCATCGACAAACTCGAACCCAACCTCACCTACCGCATCGCGCTGCGGACGACGAGTTCGGCGGAGTCCAAGGCGGTGATCGGAACGCCTGAGGCGCAATACATCACGAACAAGGAGAGCGGCGTCGGCTTCCTCCGCGTCGGAATGGAGGACCCGGTCAAGTTCCACAGCGTCTACACCGGCGTCCCCTACGAACCGTCCAAGCAGGATCGCGACGACGGTGAGGCCAAGCCACGGTCGCACGCGCAGAGCAGGCTACGTATCCATAAGTTCACAGCGACACCGATATTCGACACGGCGGTGACGTCATGACAAGCACTGATTCCGGCCAGCGCGTACTGCGCGAGGTCGTCCTCGATCAGTTGACGACAGGTGAAATCCGGGCGTACCGGATGTGGTTGCCGCCCTTGGCGGATCCCACGCCGGTCAACGAGCTCATCGAACGCGACCACCAGCGCGCGCCGCTGCGTTTCGGGCTGGGCATCATGGACGAACCGCGGCGGCACCGCCAAGAGGTCTGGGGCGTCGACGTTTCCGCCGCGGGGGGCAACATCGCGATCGGCGGGGCACCGCAGACGGGGAAGTCGACATTCCTGCAGACGCTCGTGCTGTCGGCCGCCGCGACGCACACGCCGCGGCAGGTCCAGTTCTACTGTGTGGATCTCGGCGGCGGCGGCCTGATGTATCTCGAAGACCTGCCACACGTCGGCGGTGTCGCCACTCGCGCCGAGCCGGATCGGGTCAACCGCGTCGTCGCCGAGGTGAAAGCCGTTCTGCGGCAACGTGAGCAGACCTTCAAGCAGTACCGCGTCGGGTCGATCGCGTCCTACCGGCAGATGCGCGAAGATCCGAACAGCCCCGCGGCGGCCGATCCGTTCGGCGACGTGTTTCTCGTCATCGACGGCTGGCCGGCGTTCGTGGCGGAGTTCCCGGATCTGGAACCGGTGGTGCAGGATCTCGCCGGGCAGGGTCTGGCCTTCGGCGTGCACACCATCATCTCGACACCGCGCTGGACGGAACTGAAGTCACGGGTCCGTGACTATCTGGGTACCAAGATCGAGTTCCGGCTAGGTGACGTGAACGAAACCCAGATCGACCGCATGACCCGCGAGATCCCCGCGAACCGTCCCGGCCGGGCGATCTCGATGGAGAAGCACCACCTGATGATGGGGGTTCCCCGCCTCGACGGTGTGCACAGCGCCGAGAATCTCGTGCCGGCGATTACCGCTGCGGTGCAACACATTGCGGCGCAGCACACCGACGAAGCCCCGCGGGTGCGCGTGCTGCCCGACCGCATCTACTTGCAGCAGCTCGACCCGCAGCCGCCCGGGCCGGACGCCGACTACCGCACCCGGTGGACCGTGCCGCTCGGTATCCGCGAGTCCGATCTCACCGTCGCGTACAACCACATGTACACGACGCCGCACCAAATCATCTTCGGGGCGCCGAAATCCGGTAAGACCCGTATCGCCCATGCCATCGCCGAGGCGATCTGTGCGCGCAACAGCCCGTCACAGGTGCGGTTCATGCTCGCCGACTACCGGTCGGGCCTGCTCGATGCGGTGCCGCAGAGCCACCTGCTCGACGCCGGCGCCATCAACCGCAACAACAAATCGTTCGAGGAGGCGGTCAAGGCGCTGGCGTTCAATCTGCAGAAGCGGCTGCCGCCGCCCGACCTGACCACCGCACAGCTGCGGTCCAGGTCGTGGTGGACCGGCCCCGACATCGTGCTGCTGGTCGACGACTGGCACATGGTGGTCGCCGCCGCCGGGATGGTGCCGCCGACGGCGCCGCTGGCGCCGCTGCTGCCCGCGGCAGCCGATATCGGCCTGCACATCATCGTCACGTGCCAGATGAGCCAGGCACACAAGGCCACCATGGACAAGTTCGTCGGGGCCGCTTTCGGCGCCGGATCACCCACGATGTTTCTGTCCGGTGAAAAGAACGACTTCCCGTCCCGGGAGATCATCGTCAAGAAGAGACCCCCTGGCCAGGCATTTCTCGTCTCGCCGGACGGAAAAGAGGTCATTCAGGCGGCCTATGTCGATCCGCCGGAAGAAGAAGTGTTAGCACCACCGCTCCAGAGCGGTTAAGATCTTACGGAGCACTACAGCAACGTTGGCAATAACGCGCCAGCAAACAGATCGGGGGACTGTGCCAATGACGACCAAGCAACGGCCGTCTCGTCTTGTGCAGTCCAATATCCAGTGTGTTCGGAATAAGTGAGGAGTTCGCGCAAATGCAACCTATGACCCACAACCCCGGTGCTGCGGGAATTGGCGCCCAGGTCGTCGCAAACGGTGCCCGTGGTTTGGCCGGTGGTACCGCCGCTACTTCGGCCGTTACCGCCCTGGCTCCGGCCGGCGCCGACGAGGTTTCCGCGGCTGCCGCGGCGTCCTTTGCCTCGGACGGCGTCGAGACTCTGGCGACCAACGCCTTCGCGCAGGAAGAGCTCGCGCGAGCAGGTGCGGCGTTCGTCGAGGTCGCGGGCATTTACGAGGCGGTTGACGGCGCCAACGCCGCCGCCCTGTCGTAACGCACTAGGTCTAACTGGTCTATTCGGGAGCAAACACAGCGATGCAATTCCCGCCACTTTTGGCGTTCTGGGACGCAATGCCCCCAGAGGTCAATACCGCACGGCTGATGGCTGGAGCCGGCCCCGCGCCGATGCTCCAGGCCGCTGCGGGGTGGGAAGCATTTGCCATCCTTCTGGAAACCCAGGCCGACGAATTGGCCGCAAGCCTGGCCAATTTGAGTGCGTTGTGGACCGGAACAGCGGGCGAACGAGCGGTTGCGGCAACGATGCCAATGGTCGCTTGGCTACGGGTTGCCTCGGCGCAGGCGCAGCAACGCGCAGCGGCGGCAACGGCTCAGGCCGAGGCGTACAGCACCGCGCTGGCCACGACGCCGCCGCTGGCGGAGATCGAGCTGAACCACATCACCCACGCGGTACTGGAGGCCACTAACTTCCTCGGCATCAACACGATTCCGATCGGGTTGAACGAGGCGGATTACGTCCGCATGTGGCTTCAGGCAGCGGGCGTAATGCACACCTACCAGTTCGCGACAGCGGCGATCTGCGCCGTCTTGGAGCCGATCATGAAGCCGAAGCCGGTCGTGATCCCGGGCGCCGAGGGCGCGGCGATGGCGTCCATGGGGCAGATCGCGGCGATGGCGCCGGGCTCGGCGTTCCGCGAGGCGGCGTTCGCGCACGTCAGCTCGCAGGCCGCAGTCGAGTCCGCGGCGTTGCAGGGCGGACGTGCCGCCGCGCTGGGCAACCACGCGGCGACGCGCGCCGAAGGTGCGGTGCAGAAGGCCGAAAACGTGGCCCAGCAGGCGGGCCGACAGCAGGACAAGGCCCAGCCGGCGGAGCAGGGCATGCAACAGGGCATGCAGATGGGTATGCAGGTGGCCAGCCAGGTCGGCTCCATGGTCGGTCAGCTGCCGCAGCAGGCCACCCAGATGGTGCAGGGCCCGATGCAGACCCTGACCCAGCCGCTGCAGCAGGTGTCGTCGTTGTTCAGCCAGATGGGTGGTGACAACGGCAGCGCCCAGATCGGACTGATCGGGGCCAGCCCGTTCTCCAACCATCCGCTGGCCGGTGGATCCGGTGCGGCTTCGGGCGCGGGCCTGGTGCGCGCGGCGTCGTTGCCGGGAGCGGGCGGCACGTCGCCACGCACTCCGCTGATGGAGAACCTCGTCGGCAAGCAGACCGACGTGGCCCCGGTAGCGGTGGCGGCCGGTGCGGCGGCAGGCGCCACCATCGGCGGTGCGGCACCCGTCGGCGCGGGCGGTGCCGGCATGGGCCCGATGGGAATGATGGGCCAGAACAGCAAGAGCGGCGGTTCCAAAGCCGGGCTGACCGCGCCGCGACCACTCGCCCAGGACCTGGGCGAAGACGACGAGGACGACTGGTAGTCGTCCACCTACAGACTTCCCGGCCACCCGGCCGGAAAGACTCGCCATTCCAGTGGTGAGGACACAGGAAGAAAGAAAGAGTATCCAGCATGGCACAGATGAACACCGATGCCGCTGTCCTCGCCAAGGAGGCAGCGAACTTCGAGCGGATCTCCGGTGAGCTCAAGAGCGTCATCGCGCAGGTCGAGGCGACCGCCAGCGGTTTGATGCCGCAGTGGCAGGGCCAGGCGGGCCAGGCCGCACAGGCCGCGTTCCTCCGTTTCCAGGAGGCCGCCGATCGCCAGGTTCAGGAGCTGAACGACATCTCCACCAACATCCACAGCTCCGGCATGCAGTACACCTCCACCGATGAGGATCAGAGCGGCGCTCTGTCCTCGGCGATGAACATCTGACCAACTCACCACACGAACGGAGATAAGACATGACAGAACAGGTTTGGAATTTCGCGGGCATCGAAGGTGGCGCGGGCGAGGTCAACGGCGCTGTCGCGACCACCGCCGGCCTGCTGGACGAGGGCAAGGGTTCGCTTGCCGCGCTCGCCTCGGTCTGGGGCGGTAGCGGTTCGGAGGCCTACCAGGCCGTGCAGATGCGTTGGGACAGCACCTCCGCTGAGCTCAACGCCGCGCTGCAGAACCTCGCTCAGACCATCAGCGAGGCCAGCGCGACCATGGCTCAGACCGAAGCCGGTGTGACCGGGATGTTCGCCTAGTCACGACGTTGCAGCACTAAGGTGGGCGGGTAGGCCCAGCGCCAATCCCGCCCACCTTGTGCGCTTCGGCGCGACTTAACAATTGAGAGGTACCAATGTCGGCCGACTATGACCGGCTCTTCTCCGACCCGGGGCAGACGGTCGAAGAGCACACGTTGATCGTGAAGCGCGAGGATGTATTGGCCGGGACCGCGGCACCCATGCCCGCCGGACCGGAAGGACCGGAAGGCAAGAAGGAGGCGCCGACGTCTCCGACGCCGCCGATGCCCGTGACACCGCCCCAGACACAGACCCAGGCCGGGCCGGCGCAGACGCAGGCCGCGCAGGCGCCGCCCCCACGCGCAGCTGAAACCACTGCGCAGATGCCACCGACCCGCACCGGCGGGTCGCATCGGCAAGCCAACAGCATGATGCGCACGCCGCAGGCCAACGCGCCCACCGGCGCGGCGTTCGAGCAGCCGCGGTCGGCGCCCGCCCCGATGCCGCGTCCAGCGCCGGGACCAGCACCTTCACAGCATTTCGCCGAGTCGCAGCCCGAGACGACGGGCACGTGGCGGCCGGGCCAGACCATGACCACGCCAGCGGCCCCGACGACGGCCGCAGCGATCGGTGAGCACCGCGCCATCGACGCGCTGTCGCACGTGGGCGTCAAGTCGGCGGTGAAGATGCCGTCGCAGCGCGGCTGGCGGCACATCCTTTATGTGCTGACGCGCATCAATCTCGGCCTCTCGCCCGACGAGCTCTACGAGATGGATCTGCACGCCCGGATCCGGCGAAATGCCCGCGACTCGTACCAGATCGGCGTCTTCGGGCTGAAGGGCGGCGTCGGCAAGACTGCTGTCACCGTCGCGTTGGGCTCGGCGTTGGCGGAGGTGCGAGGCGATCGCATCTTGGCCATCGACGCGGACCCCGACGGCGGCAACCTCGCCGACCGCGCGGGCCGGCAGTCCGCGGCGACGATCGCGGATCTGCTGTCCGACAAAGAATTGGCCCGCTACAACGACATTCGTGCGTACACGAGCATGAACTCGTCGAATCTGGAAGTGCTGTCCTCCGAGGAGTACAGCGGCGCTCGCCGTGCCTTCAACGACGAGGACTGGAAAGGCGCGGTCGAGGTCGTCTCGAAGTACTACAACCTCGTACTCGCCGACTGCGGCGCAGGGCTTTTCCAGCCCGCCGCCCGTGGTGTGCTCTCCACGGTGTCGGGCATGGTGATCGTCGCCAGCGCGTCGATCGACGGGGCGCGCCAAGCCGCGGTGACGATGGACTGGCTGCGGCAGAACGGTTTTCAGGATCTGCTGGGCCGGTCCTGCGTGGTGATCAACCATGTGGTTCCGGGCAAGCCGAACATCGATGTCGAGGATCTCGTGCAACAGTTCGAACGTCACGTCCCGCCGGGCCGAGTGGTTGTCCTGCCATGGGACAAGCACATTGCTGCAGGCACGGAAATCCAACTTGATCTGCTGGGCAAGACATTCCAGCGGCGGATCATCGAGTTGGCCGCGGCGCTGTCCGACGACTTCGACAGGCTCGAACGGCGTTGACCGCGACGGCCCCCGCAACCGCAACCTCGACGTCGAGCGTTTCGCCCGGCCGGCCGACGACCACCCGAGTGACCATCCTGACGGGTCGGCGCATGACGGATCTGGTGCTGCCTGCGGCGGCACCGATCGAGTCCTACATCGACGAGACGGTGTCGTTCCTGGCTGAACTGCTCGAGGACACTCCGGCCGATGTGTTGGCGGGTTTCGACTTTTCGGCTCAAGGGACCTGGGCGTTCGCCCGTCCGGGCTCGCCGCCGTTGAAGCTCACCGAATCACTCGACGACGCCGGCGTGGTCGACGGGACCTTGCTGACGTTGGTGTCGGTGAGCCGCACCGAACGGTATCGGCCGCTGGTCGAGGACGTGATCGACGCGATCGCGGTGCTCGACGAATCGCCGGAGTTCGACCGCACGGCGCTGAATCGTTTTATCGGCGTGGCCATTCCGGTGGCGGCGTTGGCCATCACGGTGATGTCGCTGGTGGGCTGGAGCCGCAGCGGGCACGGCTGGTGGTGGCCGGTGGCGCTGGGCGTGTTGGGGATGGGTCTGCTCGTCGGCAGCGTGTTGGCGCAGAACCGGTACCGCAATCTCGACATGGCCGAAAGCCTGCTGGCCGCATCGGTGCCGGTGCTGGCGGGAGCGGCGGCGCTGGCCGTGCCGCTACCGCGCGGAGTTGATTCGCTGGGTGCACCCCAGGCCGCGGGTGCTGCGGCCGTGGTGCTGCTGCTGACGCTGGCGACCCGGGGCGGACCGCGTAAACGGGCGTCGTTGGCGTCGTTCGTGGCGGTGGCGTCGATCGCAGCGACGGGCGCGGCCATCGCCTATGGCTACGGATGGCAGTACTGGGTGCCGGCGGGCGCGATCGCGTTCGGTCTGATCATCGTCACCAACGCGGCCAAGTTGACGGTCGCCGTGGCACGCATTGCGCTGCCGCCGATTCCGGCTCCGGGGGAGTCGGTGGCCAACGAGGAGCTGCTCGACCCCGTCGAGCATCCCGACGCCACTGACGAGGAATCGCCGACGTGGAAGGCGATCATCGAGTCGGTGCCGGATTCGGCCGCGAGGCTGACGGAGCGCAGCCGTCTCGCCAAGCAGCTGCTGATCGGCTTCCTCACCGCGGGTGCGTTGGTGTTGGCGATCGGCGCCATCGGCGTTGTGGTGCAAGGGCATTTCTTCATCCACAGCCTGATCGTGGCCGGATTGGTGACGACGATCTGTGGCTTCCGCTCGCGGCTGTACGCCGAACGCTGGTGTGCGTGGGCACTTTTGGCAGCGGTCGTGATCATCCCGACCGGCGTGATGGTCAAGCTGTGCATGTGGTATCCGGATACCGCGTGGCTGGTGCTGAGCATCTACACGGCGTTGGCCATCGTGACCTTGATCATTGTGGGAGCGACGGACAGCGTGCGGCGGGTGTCGCCGGTGACCAAGAGGATCCTCGAGCTGCTGGACGGTGCGGCGATTGCGGCGGTCATCCCGCTGCTGCTGTGGATCGCGAGCGTGTACGACCTGTTGCGGAATCTGCGGTTCTGATCTCTTGAGGGGGCGAGGTAGTGAGCGAACAGCTGAAGGTCGACCCGTCGGTGCTGCAGACGGTTGGCGCCTCGTTCGGTGAGGCCGGGGCGGGGATCGCAGGAATAGGTGCGGATGCGCCGCTCGGGGACGCCGCAGGTGCGGTGCCGCAATTGGCGACGGCGAGCGCGTGCCAGCTGGCGGCGTCGGCGGTGGCGTCGGAGACTACGGCGATCGCCGACGGTGCGCGCACGTACGGCGGAAACCTGAACTCGGCTGCGGGCCAGTATCAGGGCAAGGACGAGACCGCGGCCGATGCGATCAAGCACACCGTCCCGCGGTAGTTGCTCGGCAACCGCGATCACCCAAACTTCGTGCAGTGACCAATGTTGCTGTTCCGGTAACATTTCGCTGGTGACGCCTGAGGGAGGCTGCCCAGTGTCTAAGGATGTGCGCGATTCCTCGGCAACTGAGCCGACGATGCGTGCGTCCGCGCGTTTGCTGGCATCGCGCCAAGTAATGCTGCGCGCAGCTCAGGCGAATCTTGCTGCGCCTCCGCGTGTTCCTGTGAGCGCTGACAAAGGACTGTAAGGATGGGTAATCCGGAACTCAGGGTCGTAGAGCAAGCACTCAATTGGGAGCCCGCCCAAGTGACGGTGCCCTCGGTGCCGGCAGTCGCCCCGGGCGGCGATCCGATGAGCGTGATGATCGCCGCGTTCATGCCCACGGTCCCGGTGGACGTCGTCGACAAGGTCGCGAAGACGCGGGCGCGGGAAGAAACGTTCAAAGCCAACCTGGAGGCTGCGCGCAGCGCGTACCAGAACACCGACGGCTCAGAACAACAGAATCTCCAAGCCGCCAGCGCCGCCACCGACGCGGCCGCCGCACCCAGTGCCGCGGGTTCGCCTGCGGGCGCGGGATCTCCGGCGGGGCAGATGGGTCAGCTCGGCCAGATGATGGGCATGCCGATGCAGATGGCGGCGCAGGCCGCACAGATTCCGATGCAGATGATGGGCATGGCAGCAGCGGTTCCTCAGGGCATCATGCAGGGCGTCCAGAGTGCTATGCAGCAAGTCGGCCAGATGTCACAGATGGCCGGCGGCAGCGGTGAAAAGGACGGTGCAGACGCGGATCTCGCGGATAAGGCGGCAGAGGCGGCGGAGCGTACCGAGGAATCCTCCAAGACGCCCGAGGAACGCAAGACCGAACCTGCCGACGAAGCGCGGTCGGATGAAGGCGCGTCAGGGGGCGGCTCCGGCAGTGAGCGGGCACCTGCAGAACCTCAGCAAGACAAGGCAGTCGCGCCGCCAGCGCAGACGCGTCCGGCTGATTCTCCGGAGATTGCGCTGTGACACAAGGCTATTGGAGAGGTGTTGATACACGCATGACTGTGGGCATGGAGATGGTCCGATGACGCAGCCGCCACCGCCGCCGGGTGGTCCGCAGTATCCGCCGCCAGGCGCACCGGGCCCGTATCCGGGGCAAGGGCCGCAGTGGCCGCAGCAGCCGTGGGGTGCGCCACCGCCACCACCGCAGAAGCGCGGTAACGGATGGAAGTGGGCATTGGGCGGCGTGGCATTGCTGGCGGTCATCGGCGTGACCGCGGCAGTGACGCTCTCGGTGGCTGGCGATGACGATGGCAATGGTTCGACGACCACGCCAACGGCATCGGGAAATACATCAGAGATCGCGAGCGCCGACGACAAGGGCCCAGTCACAGTTATTACCGAGGATCCATCGTGCGCCCCGGCGCGACCGATCCTCGAGACCCGCGCGGCGACGCAGCGGAACGGTTGGATTCAACGCGACCCTTCAATCCCCGCAACTGCCTGGACGCCCGAAGTGCGTGCACAATACGAAGCGGTGCAGCAGTCGATGCGCGGTTCCGCTGACCAACTGGTGCCGATAGCGAAGCTGACACCGCACCGCGTGATGCGCGAACTCTACGAACAGCTCATCGCCTATTCGCGCGCCTATGCGGACAGCATCCCCTCCTACACCGCACCCGATGACAACCTCGCGCTCGCCTCGGTCGCCGCAGCCAGCGCGGTGACCTACGTGTGCTCCGCTATCACGTACGGGTCCGCACCTGCGCGTGGGCCATTAGTGCCGGCGCTGCCTGCCCCGTCGAGCGTCTCGCCCTTAGGTGATCCTTCGCACCCGAAGCAATTCCTCACGGAACCAAACTCCGTGTGTAGTGATTGGGATACGGCATGGACACAATTTCAGAAGGACACCGCGGCTTGGCGTGAAACTCCGGCGGACATACCCGGTTCTGAATGGACTCCAGCGCAACGAGCGACCAACGACGAAGTTGTACCCGTGATGCGCAGATTCGCCAGCGAGCTGCAGACCCTTGGCGGACGTAGCGACAATCCCACGCTCCGGGACTTCGCTGACCTATCAGCTCAGTATCACCGCGCGTACGCCCAAGCGCTGCCTACATACACACCAGCGGATAACTATTTAGCGACGGCTGCGCTGAACTCGGCCGGCGTCGTACAGGCGGCGTGCCTGGCAGCTAAGGAGTAGGCGCCGTGACACATTCAATCGCAGCGAAAGCACTTCGGCGGGGATGTTAGATGGCGATTCAGCCAGACAACAGTGAGTACGGTGGCCAGACGGTCACAGGTGCCGGCTGGCCGAACGTAAATGAAGACGACATATCCGCCGCTGCCAAGTCATTTGAGGATTTGGCGTCCAACCTTCGCGACGAAGTTATCCCGGCCGCGCGTAACCAGATGATGAATCTGTCGGACGCGTGGGAGGGCTCTGGGTCCGAGGCAGCGCGGGATGAGGCTAGCGCGATCATCAGCCAGCATGAGGCGAACGCAACTGCAGCCCAGATGACCGCAGGTCAGCTGCGAAAAATGGAAGCCTCGGTCGTTAAGGCGAAGAACTTGGCGAATTTCGTGGCCGCTGTCGTTCAGGCGTTGTGCGAAAAGATTAGGAATGAAGCAGTCCCGGATGGCGCGGAGGACACACGCAGCGCCCGAATAGCGCAAGCGATCACCGAGGGATTCAAGGAAAACGTTGAAAACGTTGCGGCTAGCACAACAGAGTTGGCTAGCAATCTCCGTGTACCAATCGGCACACCCGGGGCAGATGGAAAAGTGCCGGCTACTCCGCCGCCAGAAGTTCCCGGTGACAAGGGGCCAGGTGGCCTAGCTCCGGGCGAAACAGCCGCGCCCCCACCACCACCGCCGCCAGCGGGTGAGCCACTCTTCTTCAAGGGGTCAGGCGGCCTAGCCCCGGGCGAGCCCGTCGCGCCCCCACCACCGCCGCCTGCCACGGAGCCCGCTTCCTCCAAGGGACCAGGTGGTCTCGCTCCAGGTGAGCCAGCCCCGCCGCCGGCACCCAAGCCGTCCGTTGTTGAAGCGCCCGAACCCGCGGCTCCACCTCCTGCGATGCCCGCTCCGGGCGCCCCCGCTTCCCCTGCGGCTTCTACCGGAGGCAGTAGCGGCGGGGTGAGCGGAATCTCGGGTTCGCCTGGTGGCCTTGGGTCTTCGTCCTCGTCGTCCTCGAGCGCGGGTTCGTCGTCTTCCTCCGCGGGCTCGTCGTCGAGCCCGACCGCCGGATCATCGAGCAGTGCGGCTTCCGCTGCCGACGCCGCGAAAGCCGGTGCCGCGCCTGCTGGCCCCATGTCGCCGCTTGAAGCCGCCGCCAAGGCAGCGAGCGGTGCTCAAATGCCGGCACCACCGCCTCAACCCCTTCAGCCCGCCGCCTCCGCAACACCTGCCCAGCCTCCGGCCGCGCCAGCCCCTCCCGCGGCCACCACTACTGCCGGCACAACCGGCGGCGCAGCCGGGCCTGTCGGCGCCGGCGCGGGCCCGGCGCCCGCTGCTCCCATGCCTGGTTCGGGTGCCTCGACCGGCACACCGATGCCGCTCGGCCCCCCGCCCACCCCACCTCCCGCCGCCCCCGTGCCAGCCACGCCCCCTGCGGGACCGGTCGGTCCCGGTGTCGCCCCGCCAGCCGCCGCTTCTGGCGCTGGCGCGGTCGGTCCTCCGGCACCCGTACCCGTGTCGGCGCGTCGTGCGGAACGCGACGCGATCGCAGCCGCAGCCACGGCCGGCGCACTCCGGCGCAAGACAGATGGCTTCGACCCGTTGCGCCTGGCGCGTCAGATCGCGGCGGCACTCAATGCGCCCCAATCGATTCCGCATATGGCGTGGGGCTTCCTGTGGGCCACCGGCGTCACCGTCGACGGAACCATTCTCGTGGCCAACACCTACGGCCTCGGCTACATCCCCGAAGGGGTGAATCTGCCGGAGCAGGCCAGGATGGTGAGTGCCGACGACTCGATTGCCCCGTCCGAGCGAGCGAAATGGGTGGCGTATCCGTACTTGGCATTGCAAGGATGGGCCCAGCACAAGAACACCCGCTTGCAGGCGGTCATTGGGACTGAAGAGCAGTTGAAAGGGTTGGACCCCGGCGCTCGAAAGGTCTATCTCGACGAGGCCGACATCCCGGCCAACGGCACGATGCAGGGGCGCAGTCGGCTCGAAGTCATCGCCCCCGGGCCAGCCGCTCAGTTGACCTCGACGGCCGACGCCTCGTTGATAGAACTGCTACCGACACGGCCCGTCGATGACAACCCGCCCGAAGACAGGTCAGAGCAACTGTGGTTCGACATGCTCAAACCGCTGATGCGGTCAGGCACCGGCCGTGAGACCGCGCACCTGGAGGCGTTCGTCACCTATGCGAGCCACAAAGAAGAGTTGCTTCTGCACCAGGCCCATACAGCGACCGACGCCACCACCCAGCGAGTTGCGATCGCCGATTGGGCCTACTGGCAGCACCTCAGCGTCCTCAACTCAGACGCACTGACTGTTCCCGCGTCCTCGTAACCCAGCGGCACCCCGAGATCAGCCCCAACTGGCTCAAACCATTGCGCACAGTCGGCGCGGATCGGCCCGATATCGGCACTGCCGACTGGCGCACGAATCCGTGTGTCCAGTTGAAAACCGTTCATCTTAAGCAGGTTTCGTGCGACGAACGGTAGAGTCGTGCGGAATTTCGCGACACTCGCCTCACTGTGTCGGAGGACCAACGATCTGCACCGCGAATGGCCCCAGACGACGTCTTCACGGTGCGGACGTACGCCACCAGCGCAGACTACGGCCCGAAAATAGTGCGCAGATCAGCAGGTCACAGCCTGCGGCTCGCACGGCCCGCCGGACTGCACGTGCAGCGAAGGTGTGAGCGCGACGCCACTAGCCGAAGGCGCTGTTACGAGATCGTTCCCTAAGTCATCTGGCGACCGCTGGCCAGCCCGGGTATGCGGGCTTCGTTGGGAAATCGGAACGCGGATGCTGTCCCGCGATCAGGAACTTGCGCCGCTCTGGAGGATCGGGCGCCTTGTCGACGCATGCGGCAAGATCAGCCTCGTACGACGGCCACTTCTCGCTGCGTTCGCCTTCGAAGAATGAGAATGAGTTCAGCGCGCCAGTGATCCTCCAGTCACCGAAGACATCGCCGGATGGTGCGGGCGCTGGCCCCTTCTGCGGAGGTAGAGCGTGCGGCGTATTGTCCTCAGGTGCCGTCATTTTCACAAAGTTGGCATTGATCCCGGCGTTGACATCACGAAGTTTCCCCCATTGGCCGGTAACAGCGAACCTGCCGTCGCCCTGCTCTTGGGCCGTCGTGTAGTCGTACCTGCATACCACAGCGGTGACATTTCGGCCTGAGGCCGTGAGGGACAGTATGTGGGTGTAAAGCGTGCCGACAAGTGGTTGCTTTAGGGGAATTTCGGTATTCGGCCAGCGACCCCATTCGCTGGGATCATCACTTTGCGGATCGTCCGGCAGCACCGCGCGAGTAAATCCGGGATAGGCAAAGTCAATATCTCCCATCGACTGCGCTAACTCGACGGATTCCCAGTAGGCGCGAACCGGCACTGCGGGTCCACCGAACAGGTCAATGCCGGGCTCCGCGCTCCACACCATTCGCAGATTGCTGAGCAAGCCACCCCAACGCTCGACGGGTTGCGGCGGGGGAGGGGGAGCAGGTTCCGGCGCATTTGGTGTGCAACCAGCGGTGATCAGTAGTGCGCCTGTAGCGGCGAGCAGGCGCGTCATGCGCAGCGGTATAACCATCGGTTAAGGGTCCGGTTTCTTGACGAGGTCTTCGTAGTGCTGTGCGACGTGACCGACCGGGTTGACGTCCTCCCCGACGGTATAAGTAACCGCATTGTTCAGCTTGGATTCCCAGGTGCTCTGAGGCACCGAAATGCCGTTGAATTGCTTGATTTCCTCAGGGGTCCCGATTCTCATACCCTTCGTCGGGTCCTCCGGATTCACAGGAACCAGGTATTCTTCGGGCACCCCAGTGATCGGGACTCCGGCGGCAATCAATGGGTTGAGCGTCACTTGTGCGGCTTCGCCGTAGCCCATATTGGACACGATCGGCGCCGCCGCGGCCGGGTCCGGTGGCTTGCCGATGAACGTTTCTTGCATCGACGGCGCCAGAAGATCGATACCCTTGCTTGCCAGGTCACCGCCCCCGGGGATGAAGCCAATACCGGTGGTAGCTGCTTTAACGCCGAATTCGTATGCAGACTTCTGTCTCTCATACGCCTGTACGGCTTGGTCGTGGCCGTTGAGATCCGTGGCGTATGCGGCGTTGACCGTCCCGCATTCGACCAATCCCTTCAACGTCGCTGCGTCAAGCAGCCTGTCGTTGTACTGCTCGATATTGGGAACGCCGTTCTTGACCGCGTCCGCGTACTCGCTTTGGGCGGCCAACGCCGCTGCAGTTGCCTTGCCGTTGAACCAATCTGAGGCCTCTTGGTCGGTGCTGATCACCGAGAAGATGCCCTTGGCGATGTTCATGTCTTTGTCGCCGAGATCCGGCGCGTCAAAGGGATCCGTCTGATCGGCCGTAGACAGGTCAGCGATGTCCGGTATGTAATCCCCCAAGCCGTGAGCATAGGCCTTCACGAGTTCCGGGTTTACCTCGCCGAGAGTCTTTTCGCCCGGCAGGTTCAGGAGTTGATCCTCGTGTGTACCGATATAAGTCGCGTACTTCTCGGCAGTTTCTGCGGCGATGACGCTCTCAGGCCCCCCCCTGCGCGTTCTCCGTCCAGCCGATGAGAGACCCTGCCGCCACGCCCTTGTCTGCCCACGCGTGCTGATTAATGTCGTGCAGGAAGTCGTCACCGTCCTTGCCGAGCAGGTGGTCGTGAACGACCTGATGATCACGCCCCGCCGAGGTAAAGATCTCGGAGACCACAGGATCAAGGAACGGATCGCGCCCGACGTTCTCGCCGTTGCTTGCCGGGTCCTTCTCCCAGATCGGTGCGTCCATCATTCTGTCGGCCTTGCTCAGCATTTCGCGGTCGAGCTCGGTGCCGGTTTGTAGTGCTGGGTCTCCGTCGCGCACGATCCCGGCGATATCTCGCATTTGCTCGGCGTAAAGGACGCCGTCGGACTTGATCGCCTGCTGGACACTCTGCGGAAGCTGGTCGACGCTGCCCTTCACGATCTGGTTGGGATCATCGAGAGAGCCGACTTTCGTTTCGGCCTTCGGGAACTGCACATTCGGGTTACTCATGAGCTGCCACGAGTCGCCAATGATGTCTTTGTGCCCACCAAGTCGTTGTTCAGCCGACTTCAATTGCTCGACCGTCATCCCGTTTTGTTGGGCCTGCATCTGGCTCAGGTATGAGGCTTGTTCGGGCGACAACTCTTGACCGGGTTTGATTGAGCCGATGACTTCCTCGACGCGCGCTGCGGCTTGTTGGTCGCCAGCCAGCGCATCCTGAACGTCCTGTTCGGCCCTCTTCCGCGGATCCTTTTCGTCGGTTTGCTCCTCGCCGACCGCGTTCTGTGCGTCGCCTTCTTTGCCTTCCTTGGCAAACTTCTGACCGCTGCCCAGCGCCTCGAATTCGCCCTGGAGCTTACGTATTTCAGCCGCGATCGCGTTCGATTCGCCGTTGGATCGTTGGACGATCTCCTGCAGCTGCGCCAGCCCCTTCTGCGCGAGCGCCATCCGCATCTGCTCACCGGACTTACCCGGCGGAATGCTCGCCTCCATGTCCGCCACCCATTTGCGCAGGTTCTCCAGATCACGACGGCCCGCGGAAACCACCTCCGCGGACTGATCGACCTGCGTCTTCAGTTTCTGGTCCAGCGTGGCGAGCTCGCCGATGACCCGACGGTGCTCGGTGTTGGCCGCGTCGTAGTTCGTCGCGGCTGAGCCACTCCATCGCGATCCCGGCGCGGCGGCTTCCAGCCCCGACTCCAGTTGCCGCAGCTTGCTGCTGTTGTCGAACTTCTCACCCGTTTCGGGCGTGCCTTGGCCATAGGTCTGGCGTGCGTTGTCCCACGTCGTGTAGAACGCCCCGAGCACACTCACTTGCTCAGTATCCCAGGCCCCCAGCTACCTCCGTGCCACTAGATCCAATCGTCCACACGCGCCAATCCCCTTACGTGGCCGAATCTCCCCACTCGGCGGTGATTTCGGAGACCATCTCGTCGATGCGCTCACGGTCGGCCTCGATCGACGTCGTTGCTTCCTCCATCGCGTTTTGCAGCGCCTCGTTGAGGCGTTGCTCGACGGTCTGAGCTCCCAGCCGTAGCAGCCCGTCTTCGATGAAAACCCCCGTCAGGTGGTGATGCCCGTTGAGCGTGACCTCGACGGTCTTCGATTCGTCGGTGCCCGTGAAGGTTTCGCTGTTCATCTTGTGCAGCTGATCATCCATGATCGACTGCAGCCGCTGCGCATTGCGCAACACCGCCGCCACCTGAGGATGCATATCCTCGGTCACTTGGAGTCCTTGTTCTCAGGCGTTTCCCGCCGACGACGTTGCCCGATGATGCCCTCGGTCCACGGCCGCTCCTCGGTGTACAGGTCCTCATCGGGGGCCAGGTTGGGGTCGCGGCGCTTCTCCTTGCCCTGATTCTGACCACCGCCATGACCCATCGGCATACCACCCATGCCCATGCCGCCCATGGCTCCGCCCGCCGCGGCGGCCGCCGGCGCGATACCCGCTCCGCCGCGGGGCCCATTAGTCGGTGACGGCGCTACCGTCTCAGCGCCCACCGCCGGCTGCAACGGCGACGGTGGCACACCGCCGCCACCCCCGCCGCCTCCGGAGCCTGCACCGCCACCGCCGGCACCACCGCCGCCGGAAGCCGCGGGTTCGAGACGAGGATCCGTCAGCTTGGGGATGTCCGGTTTGCCCCCGGGCAGCCCACCGGGCATTCCGCCGGGCATGCCGCCTCCTGACGGGGCGCCGCCACCCGACGGCGCACCCCCGCCGGACGGCGAACCGCCGCCTGCCGGCGAACCCGACTGCGCCGCAGCAGGTTCCGCGCTCATCGGCGACACCGCCGGTTGTTCGGTCGGTGCGCCACCCGCCGGTGCACCACCGGCACCCTGACCACCCGAGGGCCCACCTGAGCCAGGCGCGCCGCCCTTCTCGTTCTCCGGCCGCATCAACGGCGGCACGTCATCCATCTTGATCGGCACCGACGGGTAGGCACCGGCCGGCGGCTCCTCCGGGGTGACGGACGGATAGCTGATCGCGCTCGCGTACTGCGCACGGACGACGTCAGACTGCTGCTGCAGCGCCGCATACGCGCCCAACTGCTCGGCCGGCGGCAGACTTTCGAACGCCGCGATATCCGCCTCGTCGGGATGCGCCGCCTTCTCCATTTGATGGACTTGCGCGAAATGTTGCGCGTACCCGGCCAACGTCCGGCATTTCTCGGCGACGTCGTACAGCCACGATTCATGTCTGCGCAGCGAACCCTCGGCGGCCTCGGCGGCACCGCCCTCCCAGTGCGTGTCGCCGAGCGAAAAGTCCTTGGCACGCTCGGTCAGCTGATCGGACGTCACGTAAAGGCCATGCGCGAATTCATGCAACGACGCGCCCTGGTCTCCCGCGGCGAACTGCCGCGCCGCCGCGACCCAGTCGACGCCAAGGTCTGTCGCGGGCAGCTCTGGACACCTGCCGATGGGCATCGGAACCGAAGGCGGCAGTGTGGGATTGGGCGTCACCGAATCAGCGGCTGGCGGCGCTTGTCCGTCTCCGCCCATGGTCGCCGCAACCGATTGCCGTTTGAGCTCATCCACCTGCTCGTAGACGGTGGCCGCGGTTCTCAGGCACTCGGCCAACCGAGCGGCTTCAGCCTTTCCCGATGCGACCGCGGCCGCCAGCTGCTCCTGGGAGGCGCGCAACAACTCTGCCCCTTGGGCGGCGATAACCAGCATGCACGGCGGAACCGGCGGCGGGGGCACGGTGGGCCAGTCTGCAGTGAGGGTGTCGGCTTTCGCCCGCAGAGTCGCGGGATCGACTTTGACGTTCATGGGCCTGCTCCCGTTACTGTTCCAGCGCCATCTGGTAGCGGCTTTCCTCGCGCGGGTTGATCAGCCTGATCGGCAGCTGACGGTGGCGTGGCGTGTCGATGAAGTTGTGCCGCAACACCACTCGCCCGATACCCGGGTGCGGGCCCAGGTACGTCGTCGAATTCGGCCATGACACCTTGGCCACCTGCCCGATCCGCCCGTTGACGAATCCCGCGAACTCACGGAACTGCGGCAATAACGTGACGGTCGCACCCGCCGCCGCCGACCGCACCACAAACTGCGTAAACAGCCGTGCGTCACCGAGATTGATGCTCACGTCGACGTCGTCGAACGGCATGTACACCGGGTAACGGTCCGCGGTCTCGCCCACCAGCACGCCCGCAGAGCCGATCGGCAGCTCGTAATGTCGGTCGGTCACCGGGCTCAAGCCCTGCAGCGCCGCCCGCTGACCGCCGAACAGACACGAAAAGCCACGCGGCGTGGTGGGATTCGCCAACGTCGTCAGCAACACTGTCGTCGTCGGCGGCGCGCCCGGACGCAACCGCATTCGCACGATGGTGTGATCCGCCCGCGCCGACCACCACACATCCGGGCCGCCCGGCGCGCTGTACGCGGCCGTGAAGGTGCTGCGGCCCTTGATCGCCGACCATGTCTCGCGTTCAAAGCTGATCTCCGTCGCATGGTCGAACGCGTCGAAACTGCGCCCGCACCTAGCGTCAATCCCGTTGCTGGCCAGCTGATCCGCGATCCGCGTCGTCGACGCCACCAGGTAGCGCGCCAGCCCCGCAACCCCCGCCGCCCGGCGCTGCGCCGATTTCTGGGTGTGCTCCGGCGACGCCCGCAGCACAATCCATGTCCGACGGCTCGCCGGCGCCGGATATGGCCCCACCACCTGTTCGTACAGCGCTACCAGGCTCGCGGGCGCCGTCTTGCCGACCCGATACCCGGCCGACACCACGTCGACCTCGAGGTCGGGGCAATGCGCCTCCACCAGCTTTTCGACGAGGCGGGTGTCGACAACGTCGTCGGTGTAGGCCTTACCGCCGACGATCACCGTCGGCGTGAAAGGCCGTGGCACTAGCTCGATCACCGACACTAGATGATCGCCCTGCCATCGCACGGCCACGTGGTCGCCCGGCATCACCGTGGCGCCGACCGCGGGCTCCGACGGCGGCGGCGGCGCGCTGCGGTGGCGTCGCCGCCACGAGAACAGCGCGGCGATCCAGCCGGTGATCCGCCGCCCGCGAATCGTCAGCACCGACGCGATCGCGATCAATACCGAGAGGGCAACGCCCACCCAGATCTGGTCGAAATGCAGGAACAGCGCAATGCACGCGGGAATCAGCACCGCGGCCCAAATGCCGTGCCCCGTGGTGAATCGCAGGCCGAACTGACGGAAGAAGTTCTTCATCGGCGCCTCAATGCGCGTCGAGCCAGCGCGCCGACGCCGAGCGCCAGCGCCAGGCCTGTACCTGCCAGCACCACCCACGTGATGGGTCCGCGGTCAGGCGGCGGCACATACGGCGGCGGCGGAAGCTGTTTGACCTTGTAGGGCACGGTCTTCGGCCCCTCGGGCACATCCCATGTCAGCGCCGCCACCGGGTCGATCACTCCAGCGCCCACATAGTTGTCGACGCCGCCGCCGGGATGGCGTGCGGTCGCGGTGATCCGGTTGATGATCTGCGCTGGCGTGAGGTTGGGGAAGCGCTGCTTCAACAAAGCGGCGAGACCCGAAACATATGCTGCCGCAAACGAAGTGCCGCTGATCGGGATCGGGCCGTCCTGACCCTGCAACGCGTTGATCGGTTCGCCGCCGTACCCCAGCGCCATCAGGTTCTCCGCCGGCGCCGCCGCGCCCAGCCACGGACCGGACATCGAAAAGTTGCTCGGCTGCCCGTTCTGCCCGATGCCGCCGACCGTCAGCACCAGCGGCGAGTACCAGGCCGGGCTGACGATCGTCTGCACCTGCTTCCAGCCGCGTGGATCGGCCGGGATCGACGGGTCCGGCGGCGGATTCTGCGTACAGTCCTGTCCGGTGTTGCCGGCGGCGACGATGATCACCGCACCTTTGACATTGGTCGCGTAGTTGACGGCCGCTCCCAAACTGGCCTCGTTGATCGGCCGGGTCACCTTGTAGCAGGCGGCCTCGCTGATGTTGATCACCTGCGCGCCCATATTCGCCGCGTGCACCACCGCCCGCGCCAGGCTGCGCAGCGAACCCGCCGTCTGAGTGGTGTTGGGGTCGTTGGGATCCTGGCGTGCGCCCACCGGTTGAAACGCCTCCGAGGTCTGGCGCAGCGACAAGATCCGCGCATCCGGCGCCACCCCGATGAAGCCGTCGGTTGGCGCGGGCCGGCCCGCGATGATCGACGCGGTCAGCGTTCCGTGCGAATCGCAGTCGGACAGACCATTGCCCGCCTGGTCGACGAAATCGCCGCCCGGCTCCGCCGGCACCCGCGGCGAACCGTTCACCCCGGTGTCGATCACCGCGACAGTTACTCCCGCGCCCGTTGCGAACTTCTGCGCCTCGGCGATCCGCAGATAGTCGTTCGCCCACGGTTTGTCCGCGAAGTTCGAGTTCGGGAACGACGTCGGCGCCGAACACACGCGGCGCTGCTCCGTCGGCCCGTCGGGACCCGTTTCATCGGGTGGCACGGCCCCCGGATCGATGGTGGGCGGCTCGATGGCGACCGCGGGAGGGGCGCTCAACAACGCCAGCATGAGCACTGCCAGAAGCACGACGAAGCGCGTCACGCCGGCGTTCCCCCTTCGAACCACACCCAGCGAGTAGTGTGCTGGGGCGCCGATAGCAAACCAAAAGCCGCCCCGCGGGCGGCGCGTTCTCTCACGTCAAGCCGACTGGCAAATTGCACGGGAGCAATCTTAAGGGCATGCCGAAGGGGCGGGCTCCGGTTTCTCCCCCCGCCGACCGCCGCCGGAGCCGTCGGCGCAGGTCAGCGTGTTCTACGCGTCGAGATCCTGCTGCACGAGCTCCGCGACGGTGTTCAGCACCGCTTCGTCGTCGGAGGAAACGGTGACTTCAGCGCCGTTGCCGGCGCCCAGCGTCATGATCATCAGCGCCGAGCCGGCGTCCACCGGTTCACCGCCGTCCATGGACAAGGTGACCGGGACACCGGCGTTGACGACGGCTTCGGCGATGATCGCGGCGGGCCGGGCGTGCAGGCCGATGGCGGAGCCGACGATGACGGTCTTGGCGGGCATGTGTTTCTCCTTGGTGGGGTGGTGGACGGGTCAGGCGGGCACCGGCGCGGGGGTCTCGTCCGCGACGACGCTGGGTTGGGCGAACTGTTTGGCGGCGATGACCGCCACCGCGCCGGCGACGGTGCCGGCGGCCAGGGCGACGAGGAACCACAGCAGGTGCCCGATCGCGAAGAACACGAAGATGCCGCCGTGCGGTGCCTTGAGCGTGACGTCGAACGCCATCACCAGCGCGCCGGTGACGGCGCCACCGAACATCATCGACGGGATCACCCGCAGCGGGTCGGCCGCGGCGAACGGGATGGCTCCCTCGGAGATAAAGGACATCCCCAGAAGCCAAGCGGCCCTGCCGTTCTCCCGCTCGGGTTCGGTGAACAGCCCCGGCCGCAGCGTCGAGGCCAGCGCCACCGCCAGCGGCGGCACCATGCCGGCGGCCATCACCGCGGCCATGATCCGCAGCGACGCGGGATCGGCGATGTTGAGCCCTGCGGTGGCGAATGCGTACGCCGCCTTGTTCACCGGGCCGCCGAGGTCGAAGCACATCATAAGACCGAGGATGACGCCGAGGATGACCACCGAGGTGCCGGTCATGCCGCTCAGCCAGTTGGTCAGGCTGGTGGTGAGCCACGCCAGCGGCCGGCCCAGCAGCAGGAACATCAGCAGGCCGACGATCAGCGACGCCAGCAGCGGGATCACGACGACGGGCATCAGCCCGCGGAACCATTGCGGCACTTTAGTTCTGCTGATCCACAGCGCGGCGAATCCGGCGATCAGGCCGCCGACGATGCCGCCGATGAAGCCGGCGCCCACGAACACGGCGACGGCTCCGGCGGTGAATCCCGGTGCGATGCCGGGCCGGTCGGCGATCGCGAACGCGATGTAGCCGGCCAGCGCCGGAACCAGGAACGAAAACGCCAGACCACCCAGCGTGAACAACACCGCTCCGAGGTACTGCATCAGCCCGCCGCTCGGCAGGTCGGTCAGCGAGTTCGTCGTCGCGATGATGTTGCCCAACGAATCGGTTTCACCGGCAGGGGTACTGGCGATGTCGTACCCCGCGAACAGGAAGCCCAACGCGATCAGCAGACCGCCGGCCGCGACGAACGGGATCATGTAGCTCACGCCGGTGAGCAGGATCTGACGGGTGCGGGTGCCCCAACCCACGCCGCCGGCCGACGCCGCGGCGGGTACCGGTTCAGCGCCACCGCCTTCCACGCGTGGGGCATTGGGATCAGCTGCGGCGGTGAGCGCGTCGGCGATCATCTTGTCCGGCTCGTTGATGGCGCGTTTGACGCCGGAGGCGACGACGGGCTTGCCCGCGAAACGCTGCTTGTCCTTCACACCGACGTCGGTGGCGAAGATGACCGCGTCGGCTTTGGCGATGGTCTCCGCGGACAGCGGCGTGCTGCCCGAGGAGCCTTGGGTTTCGACATGCAGGGTGGCGCCGGCCTTCTTGGCCGCGGCGGCCAGCGAATCGGCCGCCATATAGGTGTGTGCGATGCCGGTCGGGCAGGCGGTGACGGCTATCAACGTCTTGGGTTGCGGTGCAGCGGGTTCCTTTGCCACAGCGGGCTTCTCAGGGTTCAGCACGCCGTCGACGAGTGCGACCACCTCATCGGGCGTCGACGCGGCCCGTAGCGACTCGACGAAGTCCTTGCGCACCAGGGCGCGGGCCAGGCTGGACAACAGCTTCATGTGCTCGGCGCCGCCGGCCTCCGGAGCCGCGATCAGGAACGCCAGATCGGCGGGCCCATCAGGGGCGCCGAAGTCGACGGCGGGCTTCAACCGCGCGAATCCGATCGACGCCGTGTCGACGTGCGGGGACCGGCAGTGCGGGATCGCGATGCCGCCGGGCAATCCCGTCGCGGACTGCTCCTCGCGGGCCATCGCCGCGGCGACCAGCCCGTCGGCGTCGCTGGTGCGCCCGGCGTCGGCCAGGCGATTGACCAGCCGGCCGATGACGGCCTGCTTGTCCCCGCCTGCGTCTCCGACATTGATATCCAGCAGAACCAGGTCGGTGTTGATGATGGGCTCGGTCATGGGGTCACTTCCGTTGTGGCGGCTACGAATTCGTTAACTCGGACAGCGTCGAGGTCGATCTGGTCGGGGGAGGGCAGCGCCGAGCCGGGCATGGCGGCCGCGGCGCTGCCGTAGGCGACGGCCATCTGCAGCCGTTGCGCAGGCACGGCTCCTAGAACGTCGGCGCGCAGGTATCCGGCCAACGAAGCATCACCGGCGCCGACGGTGCTGCGCGGCACGATCGGCGGCGGGGCGGCGACCCAGCCGCCGGATTCGTCGACCAGCACCGCGCCCGCGGCACCCAGCGTCGCAAGGACCGCGCCGACCCCGCGCTCCACCAACTGGCGCGCCGCGGAGACCACGGGTTCGGGATCGCCTTGGGCCACCGCGGCCTCTAGTGCTTGGGCCGAAAGGCCAAGGGCCGCAGCGAGTTCCTCGGCATTGGGCTTGATCAAGTCGGGAGCCGCCCGATCGAACGCCGTCACCAGCGCGGCCAGCGGGGCGTCGGAGGTGTCCACCGCGACGCGGCAGGGCAATCCGGCCAGCAGTGAAACCACATCGGCGTACCACCCGTCGGGCACTCCCGGCGGCAACGATCCCGACAACACCACCCATGCCGCGTCGCCGGCGCTCGCGACGACGGAGCGGGTAAGCGTGTCCAACGCGGCCGCGTCGAGCGCGGCGCCAGGTTCGTTGAGTTTGGTGGTGGTGCCGTCGGGTTCGGTGATCGCCAGGTTGGTGCGCACGGGCTCATGGCTCGGCACGCAGCGGAACGGCACCGCGCCGTCGTGCAGCGCCGTGACCAGCGGATCTGAACCCGACGCGGGCAGCACTGCGACCGCGTCGACGCCGGCCAGCGTCAGCGCGCGGGCGACGTTGACGCCCTTGCCGCCGGGCTCGGTGGTCACCGAGCTCACCCGCTGGACCGCGCCCCGGGTCAGCGGCGCGGCGAGCGTGACGGTGCGGTCGATGCTCGGGTTAGGTGTGACAGTGACGATCATGCGGTCACCACCTCAACGCCCTGCTCGGTGAATTCCCGGCGGTCGGCGTCGGTGATCTCGGAGTCGGTGATCAGCGTGTCGACGCTGGAGATCGGTGCGAAGCTGACCAGCTCCTCGCGGCCCACCTTCGACGAATCCGCCGCCACCACAACGTAGTTCGCGGACTTGACCATCGCGCGCTTGACCGCGGCCTCGTCGCTGTCCGGGGTGGAGAGGCCATGGCGGACGCTGATCGCGTTGGTACCGATGAAGGCGATGTCCACCCGCAGGGTGTCCAGCACGCGGAGCGCCTGCTCGCCGACCGCGGCCTGGGTGAGGCCGCGCACGCGCCCGCCGAGCACCTGCAGCGTCACCGACGGCATACCGGCCAGCCGGGCCGCGATCGGCACGGAGTTCGTCACGACGACGAGCTCGCGATCCGTCGGCAACTGCGCGGCGATGCGCGCGGTCGTCGTCCCGGCATCCAGCAGCACGCTCGCCCCGCTGAGCGGAAAGAACTCGGCGGCGGCCGCGGCGATGGCGTCCTTCTGGGCGGAGCGCGTGGTCTCGCGTTCGCCGACACCGGTCTCGACGAGGTGAAGCGCACGCACCGGCACCGCGCCGCCGTGCACGCGGCGCAGCACGCCGGCCTTGTCGAGCGCGGCCAGGTCGCGGCGCACCGTCTCGGTGGTGACGTCGTAGGCCTGCGCCAATTCCGCGACGGAGGCGCGGCCCTTCGCGATCACCAGCTTGGCGATCGCTTCCTGGCGCTCTTCGGCATACATCGCGGCTCCCGATTGTGTGGCATCACGCCCACTTGAATGTGGATATGTTTGGTTTTACTCCCGTTCATGTTGACTTGTCAAGAAATTCTTGTAATCTGCTTCACATGACTGCTTCATCGCCGCCTACCTCACTCACCGTGCTGCGCGGGGTTCCAGTGGTCGCCGGCGTCGCCTACGGCCCGGTGATCCGCCCGGGCCGGCCGCCCGTGCTCGAGGACACCGAGCCCGAGGTACCCGAGCAGGACCGCCGCGGCGAAGCGGCCCGATTCGCCGCGGCCGCCAGCGCCGTCGCCAACCGCCTGCGGGAGCGCGCGGCCCACGCCACGGGCGCGGCCTCCGAAGTGCTCGCCGCAACCGCCACGCTGGCGCAGGACCGGGCCTGGCTGGGCGCCGCGGAGAAGCGCATCACCAGCGGGGTCCCTGCGGTGCGTGCGGTGGTCGAGGCCGTCGACCAGTTCATCGACCTGTTCACTCAGGTCGGCGGGCTGATGGCCGAGCGGGTCACCGATCTGAAGGACATCCGCGACCGCGTCATCGCCGAACTACGTGGATTGCCCGAACCCGGCGTCCCGCTGCCCGCGGTGCCGTCGATCCTGTGCGCCGAGGATCTGGCGCCGGCCGACACCGCCGGCCTCGACCCGTCGCTGGTCATCGCGCTGGCCACCACGCTGGGCGGGCCGACGAGCCACACCGCGATCATCGCCCGCCAGCTGGGCATTCCGTGTGTGGTCGCCGTCGACGGCCTGGACGCAGTGGCAGCCGGAACCATGGTGCTTGTCGACGGCACCCGCGGCACGGTGCGCGTTGCCCCCGACGAGGCCGCTGCGGGCGAGGCCGTCGCGGCCGCACAACGAGAAGCCGAACGCGCCGCGCATTGGACCGGGCCGGGCGCCACCGCCGACGGCCACGCCGTCGCAATCCTCGCCAACGTGCAGGACGGCGCCGCCGCCCGCTCGGCACGCGAAACGCCGGCCGAGGGCGTCGGGCTCTTCCGCACCGAGCTGTGTTTCCTCAACCGCGACACCGAGCCGACGGTCGACGAGCAGGCCGATATCTATGCCGAGGTGCTGAGCGCCTTCGACAAGGTCGTCGTCAGGACGCTCGACGCGGGATCGGACAAGCCGCTGAAATTCGCCGGGCATCCGGACGAGGCCAACCCCGCGTTGGGGGTGCGCGGCATTCGTATCGCACACGGCAATCCGGGGATTCTGGAGCGTCAGCTGGAGGCCATCGCCCGCGCCGGCGAGCGCACCGGCAATGCGCCGTGGGTGATGGCGCCGATGATCGCCACCGCCGACGAAGCGAAAGACTTTGCCGCCAAGGCCCGTTCGCATGGCCTGACGCCGGGCGTGATGATCGAGGTGCCCGCGGCGGCGTTGCGGGCCGACCGGATTCTCGAACACGTCGACTTCCTGTCGATCGGCACCAACGATCTGGCCCAGTACACGATGGCCGCCGACCGGATGTCGGCCGAACTCGCCACGCTCACCGACCCGTGGCAGCCCGCGGTGCTGGCGCTGGTCGCGATGGCCGCGCAAGCGGGTGCGCGGGCGGGCAAGCCGGTCGGGGTGTGCGGCGAGGCCGCGGCCGATCCGCTGCTGGCCTGCGTGCTGGTCGGTCTCGGTATGACATCGCTGTCGGCGGCTGCCGCGGCGATTCCCGGGGTTGGCGCCAAACTCGCGCAGGTCACGCTGGCGCAGTGCCGGGCGGCGGCCGACGCCGTGCTGGCCAGCGCCACCGCCGCCGACGCGCGCGCTGCGGCGCTCGAGGCGCTGTCGTAGGAATAATCGGACCGCAGTCCGGTTATAACCGGTACGCCATATATAGGAGGTACCGATGCCCGCCGTCACCGCCGATACGTTGACCCTGCCCCGAATCGCCCCACCCACGCCGTCCGACACCGAACGCCCGGTCCGGTCGATCACCACCGGCCCCCGCGGTTACGAGGGTGAGGGATTTCCCGTCGTCCGCGCGTTCGCCGGCGTCAGCACCGCCGACCTCGACCCGTTCGTGCATATGGATCAGATGGGCGAGGTGGAGTACCAGCCCGGTGAGCCGCGAGGCACCGACTGGCATCCGCATCGCGGATTCGAAACCGTCACCTACATGATCGACGGCCGCTTCGCGCACCAGGATTCGCACGGCGGAGGCGGGTTGATCACCGACGGCGCGACGCAATGGATGACGGCCGGGTCCGGCATCCTGCACATCGAAACCCCGCCCGCGGAGCTCGTCGAGAGCGGCGGGGTGTTCCACGGCATCCAGCTGTGGGTGAACCTGCCGCGCAAGGACAAGTTCG
Organism: Mycobacterium hubeiense; assembly: GCF_002838065.1. Lineage (GTDB taxonomy): Bacteria > Actinomycetota > Actinomycetes > Mycobacteriales > Mycobacteriaceae > Mycobacterium > Mycobacterium hubeiense. The sequence continues at coordinate 60,324 of NZ_PIZU01000021.1, forward strand.
CCGAGCCCAGATACCAGGCCATCGAGGGCAACCAGGTGACGCTGCTGAGCTCCGACGACGGCGGGGCGCTGGTGCGCATCATCGCCGGCGACATCGCCAGTCATCGGGGTCCGGGCGCCACGCACACGCCAATCACCTTGGCGCACGCGACGATCGAGCCCGGCGCACGGTTGAACCTGCCGTGGAAGCGCGACTTCAACGCACTGGTCTATGTGCTGTCCGGCCGCGGCGCCGTCGGCCCCGTCGGCCATCCCATCCACCAGGGCCAGCTGGCAGTGCTCGGCCCGGGCGACCGGATCAGCGTCGCCGCGCAAGCCACGCAGGATTTGAACCGGCCCGCGCTGGAAGTGCTGCTGCTTGGCGGTCAACCGATCCGCGAGCCGGTGTTCCATTACGGCCCGTTCGTGATGAACACCAAGGCCGAACTGGTCCAGGCGCTGGAGGATTTCAACGCCGGGAAATTCGGCGCGATCCCGCCGAACGCGCTGATGCCGCACCGGCCCGGCCGCTAACCCACCTTCTCGGCGGGCTGGGGGTAGAGCAACTCCAGCTCACCGAGATTGGCCGCGACGGTGACCAACGGCAGCGCCGCCGAGATCGCCAAGTCGTCACCGGCCGACTCCGCGCGAAGCGCGAGGACGAACGCGTCGGAGATCGGCGGCCGCGGCGGCCAGGCATGCACGCCCATGAACCGCGCGCTGATCGCATCGGCGTGCTCTTCGAGCACGTCGCGGGTGCGTGGGTAGACGCCCAGCGGCGGCGGCACCACGTCGGTGATCAATTCCGCGGCGGCGCGCAACCGGATGGCGCGGTTGGCGGCCCGCACCACCGGCGCCCGCAGATCGGTGGTGCCGCCATTCTCCGAAAGATATTGCCGCACAGCATCGTCCATCGTGCGCGACGCCTCCAGCGCGGCGTGGCTGAGCGCCATCACCCGGTCGGTGGCCGCCTCGGACGCTCCGCGTGTGACCCGCCGCACGGCCGCGGTCAGAAACTTCGCGCCGACGGTGCGGGCCCGTTCGATCGCCTTGGATGCCGACGCCGTCGCACCCCGGGGCCAGAGCAGAAGCGACACCACGATGCCCACCATCGCGCCCACCACGACGTCCTCCACCCGCACCAGCCCCACCCGCCAGCCCGTCGGGTTGATCAGGTTGAAGTTGATCAGCACCATCATCGTGAACGCGGCCTGCCCGGCGATGAACGACGCCACCTCGGGCACATACGCCGAACCGAACGCCACAATCGGCAGCAGCGCCCACAACACCACCGGCTCCACCCCGACCAGCTCGATGAGCAGCGCGCCCAACACGAAACCCACCGCCGTCCCCGCAACCGCGCGCAACACCCGGGTGCCGGTGGTCAGCGCGCTGCTGCGCAACACCGACATCGCGCCGAGCACCACCCAGAACCCGTGCTCCACCGGAAAGACGTGGGTGACCGCGACCGCCAGCGCCAGCCCCAGCCCGGTGCGCAAACTGTTGCGCAGCACCACCGCCCGGGTGGCGAGGAAGCCCTTGGTGATGGCCGCGACCGCCGTCGTCTCCGGCATGATCCAGTCCGCGGCGCCGGTCTCGGGCAGCCGGCGGCCCAACACCCGCGCCCAGACAGGTCGGGCGTCGGCCTCGGCGGCGTTGCGGATGATCCGCCCGGTCACCGCGACGGTGGCCGAGATGGTGCGGCGGTTCAGTAAGGTACGTCCGATCGCGAGCGCGGTGGCGTCGTCGGGTGCGTCCAACAACTCGACGATGTCGGTGCGGTAGGTGCCCTGCGCGACCGACCGCTGCTGGGCAAGTGCCTCACGCAGGTCGTTGCTGCGGGCGGAACGCTCGGCGCGGCCGCGAATGCGAAGCACCGCGGCGCAATCGCGCAGCACCCGCACCGCCGGATCCCGCATGGCACCGAGCTTTTCGCCGGTGTCGGCGGTAATCCGATCGGAGAGCCAGCCGAGGTCGTCGACCACCCGCACCAGCGCCCGGCTGCCCGCGGTCAGGGCGACGGGGCGATAGTCGGCGTTGAGAAAGCTTTCGTAGAGCGCGTTCATCGCGCGGGTGACCTCGCGCCCGTCCGCCGCGCCCTCGAGCCGGTCGGCCAGCCTGTTGCAGACCCGCGCCGCTTGCCGGCGCAGCTCGTCGTGATGTTGCGGCGGGAAGAGGAACAACGCCGCGGGCACGCACACCACCAGCGCGATGAGCCAGCCCAGCAGCCGCTCCGAAATGGGGCCGACGGGCGTGCACGCCGGCAGCACGAACAGCAGCAGAGTCGCCCGTTGGCCCGCGGCGATGATCTCGCTGAGCACGCCGGCGAAGATCACCGCGACGCCGAGCACGAACATCGACACCACGGACAGCCAGGGATGGGGTGCCACGAGCGTGCCCAGCGCGATCAGCACGGCCCCGTTGAAGCCCAGGCCGAAGTAGGCGAGCGCGCGGGCCGGCCGGTTGCCGGGGAAGTCGACCATGATGAGCAGCGCGACCGACCCGAAGATGCAGAACAGCGGCGTCTGCGAACCGGCGCCGACGGTGAAGCCGGCGGCCGCCGCGACGGGCATCACGATCGCCGCGCGCAGTGCGCGACGGAACGCGTCGTGCTCGGGATCGCGTTGCTGTATGCGGTGCCACAGCGATTTCGGCGAGCGCAACCAACTGACCGGAAAATGCGTAACTGATGTGCCTGGTGGTGCTGGTGAGGCGAATTTTCACGCCTACGAGGCGTCCCCTGAAGGAAAAGTAGAGCTACGCCGAAATCGCATCAGTCGGCGTCGGGCACCGAGGCGAAGTGGCCGGAGTCCAAAGCGTCGAGCAGTTGGTCGACGAGCCACTCCAGCGCGGCCGGATCGGGTGGCAGCGCCGCCTGCTCGTAGCCGACCACCAGGTACAGACCCCACGAGGCGAACAGATGCGCCGCCCGCTTGTTCTGAAGAATCTCGAACGCCGACTCGTACATGATGTCGAAGCGCTGTTGATCGACCGCGGCCTGCACCGCGTACACATCCCGGTCCATCGAACTCCACACCCGGATGGCGGCCTCGGCGCCGTGCGGCAACGCCAACCCCTCCTTCTTCAGCGCGTCGATGCGCCGTCGCGGATCCGGCTCGGTGCGCACGCCGTCCAACACATGCGTGGTTCGGGCCTGCATCCAGTGCGTGACCAGCTCCCGGGTATAGGCTGGCCAGTTGGGGAAATAGTGATAGAAGGACCCGGTCGTGACGCCCAGCCGGTTGCACACCTCGGCCAGTTTCAGGCCGCCATACCCCCGCTCCGCCAAGACCTCGAGACCGGTTTCGAAGTAGGCCTCTCGCGAAACGCCGCTCGCCATGGCAGCTCACCCTAGTTCGCCACCGTGCCTGCGTCTGCCCTCATCGCTGGATTGCGTACGCACTACGCATTCATGTCGTTTGCTGGAATCCCATCGCGGCGGTTTCTGCAAAGGGGGACCCCGCTCATCAGGCAACGTGATCTGTGGCACAATTTGACCGTGGTGCATACGGCGAGTCGCGGCCCCGGACGTCCTCCTGCAGCTAAGGCCGCGGAAACGCGCGAGCGCATCGTGCGGGCCGCCCGAGAGGTGTTTAGCGAACTCGGCTACGACGCCGCGACCTTCCAGGCGATCGCTATCCGGGCCGATCTGACCCGGCCCGCGATCAACCACTATTTCGCCAGCAAGCAGGTGTTGTGGCGGGAAGTCGTCGAGCAGACCAACGCGATGGTTATTAGCGCGGGGTTGGCCAGAGCCCAGGACGCGACCTCGTTGTTGGGACAGCTGTCGGCGTTTTTCGCGGCTACGATGCAGGCCGATTCCCAAGACCGTTCGGCCGCAGCTTTTCTCGTGACCTCGGTGCTGGAGTCTCAGCGCCATCCCGATCTGCGCAACGACAATGGCGATGCCTTGAAGCATTCCCGCGAGTTCGTGTCGTCGGCGGTGACCGACGCGATCAAGCGCGGCGAGCTGGTCACCGACACCGACGTCTCTTCGATCGTCGAGATGCTGGTGGCGGTGATGTGGGGGATGGGCTTCTACGCCGGCTATGTCGGAGACCACGAGGACCTTGCGGCCATCGTCGACAAGTTCGAGATGCTGATGGCCAACAAGCTGTGGCAGCTGCGCGACGGCGCGGCAGTGAGGTAGCGCACAGCTCGTATAGCTCAGCTAAGTTATTCGGTAGCATTGCGAACCAAATGACTGATCTGAGCGACGTGCGATGAGCTCGCTGCGGACCGACGACGACACCTGGGACATCGCGACCAGCGTGGGCTCCACCGCGGTGATGGTCGCGGCCGCCCGGGCCGCCGAAACCGAACGCGACGACCCGCTGATCCGCGACCCGTACGCCAAGATTCTGGTTGCCGGCGCGGGGACCGGTGTGTGGGAGTCGATGCTCGACGACACATTCGTCGAGCGCGTGAGCGAGATCGACGCCGAGGCGGCGGTCATCTTCGAGCACATGGGCGCCTACCAGGCGGTGCGCACGCATTTCTTCGACAACTACTTCGCGGACGTGATGGCGGCCGGGATCCGACAGGTGGTGATCCTGGCCGCGGGCCTTGATTCACGGGCCTACCGGTTGCCGTGGCCTGCGGGCACGACAGTGTTCGAGATCGACCAGCCCAAGGTGCTGGAGTACAAGTCGTCGACGCTGGCCGAGCATGGTGTGCAACCATCGGCGGTGTTGCGGGAAGTGCCGATCGATCTGCGCTATGACTGGCCATCGGCGTTGCGCGACAACGGGTTTGAGGCCCAGGCGCCGACGGCGTGGCTGGCCGAGGGGCTGTTGATGTATCTGCCCGCCGAGGCGCAGGACCGGCTGTTCGAAGAGGTCACCGCGTTGAGTGCGTCCGGCAGCCGGATCGCCGTGGAAACCGTCGGCGTGCAGGCCGAGGAGCGGCGTGAGCAGATGCGGGAGCGGTTCGCGCGCATCGCCGAGAACGTCGGCATGGTGGCTGCTCTCGACATCCAGGAGCTGATGTACAACGACCCCGACCGCGCCGATGTCGCCGAGTGGCTCGACGCGCACGGCTGGCAGAGCGCCGCGGTGACGTCGCAGGCCGAGATGCGACGGCTGGGCCGCTGGGTGCTGCCGCCCGAAGACTCCCACGACGAGTCGTTCTCGACGTTCGTCACCGCCTCGCGCCGCTGATTTTCCCGGCGCGAGCGGGCCTCTATTGGGCGGCCAACCGGATGGTTAGTATCGGGTATTCCTCCGGTCAGGAAGGACACCCGCCATGACCACCGAATCCGTCGCCGCCGCGCAGGTTCCCGCCGCCCCCGACATCCCGGGCACCGTCCGCCGACTTCGGGAAACCTTCGCCACCGGCCGCACCCGCGGCGTCGAGTGGCGCAAACAGCAACTCAAGGCGCTCGAGCGGTTGCTGGTCGACAACGAGTCGGCGATCGCCACCGCGCTGGAAAAGGACCTCGGCCGCAAACCGTTCGAGGCGTGGCTGGCCGACGTCGCGAGTACGGCCGCGGAGGCCCGCTACGCCGCCAAGCACGTCGGGAAATGGATGCGCCGCAAGCGCAGCTTCCTGGAGTTCAACCAGCTGCCCGGCAGCGCGTGGGTGGAGTACGAGCCCTACGGCACGGTGCTCATCATCGGCGCGTGGAACTTCCCGTTCTACCTGACGTTGGGACCGTTGGTCGGCGCCATCGCGGCCGGAAACACCGTGGTGCTCAAGCCATCTGAGATCTCACCGGCCAGCTCGGCGGTGATGGCCGAGCTGGTGCCGAAGTATCTGGACCGCGACGCCATCGCAGTGGTGGAGGGCGATGGCGCGGTGAGCCAGGAACTCATCGCGCAGGGCTTCGATCGGGTGATGTTCACCGGCGGCACCGAGATCGGTCGCAAGATCATGGCCGGCGCCGCGCCGCACTTGACGCCGGTCACCCTCGAACTGGGCGGGAAGAGCCCGGTGATTGTCGCGGCCGACGCCGATGTGGACGTCGCCGCCAAGCGGATCGCCTGGACCAAACTGCTCAACGCCGGCCAGGTCTGCCTGGCCCCCGACTACGTGCTGGTCGACGCCGCCATCCGCGACGAGCTCGTCAACAAGATCGGCGAGGCCATCAAGACCTTCGCCGCCGACGAGCCCAAGGGCATGCGCATCGTCAACCAGCGTCAGTTCGACCGGCTCGTCGGCTATCTGTCGGAGACCAAGGGCAAGGTGGTCCTCGGCGGGCAGTCCGACGCCGCGGAGCTGAGACTGCAACCCACCGTCGTCGTCGACCCCGACCCGGACGAACCGCTGATGAAAGATGAGATCTTCGGGCCGATCCTGCCCGTGGTCACCGTCCAATCTCTGGACGACGCAATCTCATTCGTCACCAGCCGGCCCAAGCCGCTGGCCGCCTACCTGTTCACCAAGGCCAAGGCGATCCGCGAGCGCGTCGTCAAGGAAGTTCCCGCCGGGGGCATGCTGGTCAACCATCTGGTGTTCCACGCGACCAGCGCCAAGCTGCCGTTCGGCGGCGTCGGCCCGTCCGGTATGGGCGCCTATCACGGTAAGTACGGCTTCGAGGAGTTCAGCCACCGCAAGACCGTGATGACCAAGCCGACCCGACCCGACTTAACGGCCATGATCTACCCGCCGTATACAGAGAAGGCGTGGAAGCTGGCGCGCAAACTGTTCTAGGTTGAGCGTCGGCCCGACCCCATCCCGTTCAGGAGAGGAACGTAATGCCAGGAGTGCAGGATCGCGTCATCGTCGTCACCGGAGCGGGCGGAGGCCTGGGCCGCGAATACGCATTGACGCTCGCCAGGGAGGGCGCCAGCGTCGTAGTCAACGACCTCGGTGGTGCGCGCGACGGCACCGGCGCGGGACATTCGATGGCCGATCAGGTGGTCAACGAGATCAAAGAAGCCGGTGGCCGAGCCGTCGCCAATTACGACAGCGTGGCCGAACCGGAGGGCGCAGAGAACATCATCAAGACCGCGCTCGACGAGTTCGGCAAGGTCGACGGCGTGGTCTCCAACGCGGGCATCCTGCGCGACGGCACCTTCCACAAGATGACGTTCGAGAACTGGGACGCCGTGCTCAAGGTGCACCTGTACGGCGGCTACAACGTAATCCGTGCTGCCTGGCCGCATTTCCGCGAGCAGAGCTACGGACGCGTCGTCGTGGCCACCTCGACCAGCGGGCTGTTCGGCAACTTCGGGCAGGCCAACTACAGCGCCGCCAAGCTCGGCCTGGTCGGCCTGATCAACACGCTGGCGCAGGAGGGCGCGAAGTACAACATCAAGACCAACGCCGTCGCGCCGATCGCGGCCACCCGCATGACGCAGGACATTCTGCCGCCGGAGGTGTTCGAGAAGCTGACGCCGGAGTACGTGGCGCCGGTGGTGGCCTACCTGATGACCGAGGAGCTGCCGGACACCGCGTCGGTGTTCATCGTTGGTGGCGGAAAGGTGCAGCGGGCCGCGCTGTTCCAGAACGAGGGTGTGACGTTCTCCGAGGTGCCGTCAATCGATGACGTGGCCGCCAAGTGGGGCGAGATCACGGATCTGTCTGCCGCACAACGCGCCACGTTCAGCCTCTAAATGAAAGCACTTGTCGCGCAGGAGCTTTCCGGGCCTGCGGGGTTGGCCTATGTAGACGTTGACGACCCCGGCGGTGACGACAAGGTGGTCGTCGACGTACGTGCCGCCGGGGTGAGCTTCCCCGAGCTGCTGCTGCTGCGCGGCGAGTATCAGTTGAAGCTGGACCCGCCGTTCATCCCCGGCACCGAGGTCGCCGGAGTGGTGCGCTCGGCACCGGATGACTCCGAGTTCAAGCCGGGACAACGGGTGACGGCGCTGACGATGCTGGGCGGATGGGCAGAGCGGGTGGCGGTCGCGCCGTCCTATCTCACGCTGACGCCGGACAGCCTCGACGACGCCGAAGCCGTTGCGCTGCTGGGCAATTACCAGACGATGTACTTCGCGCTGGCCCGGCGCGGCGCGTTGCGGCCGGGGGAGACGGTGCTGGTGCTGGGATCGGCCGGGGGCGTGGGCACCGCGGCCGTTCAGATCGCAAAGGCGCTGGGCGCCACGGTGATCGCGATGGTGCACCGGCCGTCGGCTCTGGAATTTGTGAAGTCGCTGGGCGCCGACGTGGTGCTGCCGCTGACCGATGGTTGGCTTCAGGCCGTGAAGGATGCGACCGACGGCCGGGGCGTCGACCTGGTGGTGGACCCGATCGGTGGTGAGGCCTTCGACGACGCCATCCGCGCGCTGGCCGTCGAGGGCAGGTTGCTGGTGATCGGCTTTGCGGCGGGCGGCATTCCGACCGTCAAGGTCAATCGGCTGCTGCTGCGCAACGTCAGCGTCGTCGGCGTCGGATACGGCGAGTTCGTCAACCGCAAGCCGGGATCCCAGTCGGTCTTCACATTCGGCGTCTCCGAGCTCGTCAAGGCGGGGCTGCGGCCACCGCCGCCGGTGCGCTTCCCGCTGGCCGAGGGCCGGGCCGCCCTGCAGACCCTGGCCGATGGCGGCGTATTCGGCAAGGTCGTGCTGGAGCCACTGGGGCCATAGTGAAAGTGCTGGCGTTCGACGTGTTCGGGACGGTCGTCGACTGGCGCTCCAGCATCATCGCCGAACTCAAGGCGTTCGGCCAACGCCATGGGCTACACCGGGATTGGGCCGCCATTGCCGATGCTTGGCGAGACGGGTATGCGCCGGCGATGGACCGCGTGCGGCGCGGCGATGTGCCGTGGATGACGATCGACGACCTGCATCGCGGGATTCTCGTCGACCTGCTGGAGGGCGCGGACATCGCCGTCGGCGGCGACGACATCGACCACCTCAACCGCGCCTGGCACCGGCTCGAAGCATGGCCGGATTCGGTGGCGGGTCTGACTCGGCTGAAGCGCCGGTTCGTCATCACCACGCTGTCGAACGGCAACATGTCGCTGTTGGTCAACATGGCCAAACACGCTGACCTGCCATGGGATTGCGTGATCTCGGCGGAGTTGTTCCGGCATTACAAACCCGACCGCGAGGCCTATCTGGGATGTGCAGCGCTGCTTGACGTCAGGCCTGATGAGGTGATGCTCGTCGCGGCCCATCCCAGCGATCTGCGGGCGGCGCGCGAGGCAGGGTTGAAGACCGCGTACGTGACGCGGCCGCTGGAACGCGGGCCCAGACGCCCGCCGCACCCGGTCGACGAGGGCGAGTTCGACGTCATGGCAACGGATTTCGTCGACCTCGCAGAAAGGCTGGGCGCGTGAGCACACTGGGGATCGTCCTCGTCGCGCTGGCGATCGCCGTCGGCATCATCGGCATCATCGTGCCGATCCTGCCCGGCGGGCTGTTGGTGTTCGCCGCCATCGCCGTGTGGGCGATCGTCGAGCGCGACACCGTGGCGTGGGTGATTCTGGGCATCGCCGCCGCGCTGTTCGTCGCCGCCGAAGTCATCAAGTACACCTGGCCGGTGCGGCGAATGAGGGCCGCGGACGTGAGCACCCGCAGCCTGGTGGCCGGTGGCGTGCTGGGCATCATCGGCTTCTTTGTCATTCCGGTGATCGGCCTGGTGATCGGCTTCGTGCTGGGCGTCTTTCTTGCCGAGCTGGCGTACCGCCGCGACCGGGCGCTGGCGTGGACGTCGACCAAACACGCCTTGAAGGGTGTGGCGCTGTCGGTGGGGGTGGAGCTGACGGGCGCATTGCTGGCCACAGTGGCGTGGGTGGTCGGCGTGTACCTCACGCAGTAGCGCAGCGGGCCCAGGCCGTGGCCAGCCTGCGGAGGATGGTGGCCTTGCTGTCGGCGGCCGTCACCCGGATGACGATCCAACCCTGCTCGATCATCGCCTCGATCCGTCGAATGTCCTTGGCAAAGGCATCTCGGCTCATGCGGTGGTGCTTGCCTTCGTATTCGAGCGCGATCGTGCGGTCACGCCAACCCATGTCGACCACACCGATGAGCGCGCCGTACTCGTTGTAAATCGGAATCTGGGTCTCCGGAGGCGGATAGCCGGCGCGGATGACGAGCAGCCGCAACCACGTTTCGCGGGGCGATTCCGCTCCGGGGTCGACCAGTTCGATTGCGGCGCGGGCTTTATCGAGCCGTCGCCCGCGATGCCGCCGCAGGGCCAACTCGATGTCAGGAACCTTGAGACGAGTGGCTCGGGCCAACGCGTCGATAGCGGCGACCGCGGTGTCGAGCGGATATCGGCGGGCAATATCGACGGCTGTTCGAGCCGGTGTCGTGGCCCGCATGCCGTCGACGATGCAGACCTCGTCGTCGTCGACCACGTCGGCCCGAACAAGGATTCCGGCCGTTCGCCGGCGGTTCGTGTCGATGATTTCGGCGGGCCGGTTCGCGTCGATCCACCGAGCACCGTGTAACGCTGAGGCCGAGAAACCCGCCAGAACTCCATGCCCGCGCGATCGCAGCCAGGCGGCCTTCGCGCGGACGACGGCCGTTATCTCTGCGTCCTTGTCGATGTAGACGTCATGGTGCAATGCGACGAAGCGCGTTCGGAGTATGTGACGCGTCAGACTGCCGGCGGTCAGCGCCGCGCTGCCGATGAAGGGCTCTCCCATACCGGCAGTGTGTAGGGGGGTACCGACAGAAACCGTAACGCTATGGCGGAAAATCAGCCGAAAAAACGCCGTAGCGTTACGGTTTCTCAGTCCAAGAGCGTGGTGCGCAGGTTGGTGACGTCCGCGTCCGTCACCCCAGCCGCTTCCAAATAGCCCCGCAACCCGCCGTAGTTCTCGTCGATGGTGCGGCGGGCCGCGTCGAGGTAGGCCTCCTGCACGCCGAGCACTTCGTCGGTCAACCGCGCTTCGGCGAACGTCACCACCTCGGGCGTCTCGGACCGGTTGCGGATCGACTCCAAAATGCGTTCGCGCAGCGGGGCAATCGCCTCATTGCTGCGCAGGAAGTCGGCCAGGATGGCGTCCCGGGGGACGCCGAGAGCCTCCAGCACCGTCGCGACCGTGAAGCCGGTGCGGTCCTTACCCGCGAAGCAGTGCGTGATCACGGGCCGGCCCGCGGCGAGCAGCGCCACCACATGTCGCACCGCCCGCTGCGCGCCGCCCAGCGTCGGGAAGCGCAGGTACTCCTCGGTCATGAACCGCTTGGCGGCGACGGCGGCATCCTCGTCGTCGGGCTTCTCGGACATCATCTTCTGGAACGAGGCCTCATGCGGCGCCTCGCCATCAACGGCGGACACGTCGGGAAACGGCAGCAGATGCACCGCGACGCCGGGTGGCACCGCGCCGGGCCCGCGGCGCTCCACCTCCCGCGGCGAGCGCAGATCGGCGACGTCGGTGATGCCGAGCTCGACGAGGCGGCGCTGCCCCTCTTCGGATAGTCGGCTCAGCTCGCTGGACCGGTAGAAGCGGCCGGGACGTATGCCCGTCTCCTCGGCGACGTCGCGGAAGTTCCACGCACCGGACAGCACTACCCCGTCACCGCCGCGGCCAGCGGGGATTTCTCGCGGCCCAGTTCGGCGCGGGCGATGGTGCGCATGTGCACTTCGTCGGGCCCGTCGAACAGTCGCATCGCCCGGTGCCAGCTGTATAGCCGCGCCAGCGGGAAGTCGTCGGACACGCCGGCCGCGCCGTGCACCTGAATGGCCCGGTCGATGACGTCGCAGGCCACCTTCGGGGCCACTGACTTGATCTGCGACACCAGCACGTGCGCCGCCTTGTTGCCCTGCTGGTCGATGGTCCACGCCGCCTTATGGCACAGCAGCCGCGCTTGGTCGATCTCGTTGCGCGACTTGGCAATTGCTTCCCGCACCACGCCCTGCTCGGCAAGCGGCTTACCGAACGCCACCCGCTTCTGCACGCGATCGATCATCAGCGCCAGCGCCCGCTCGGCGGCCCCCAACGCCCGCATGCAGTGATGGATGCGGCCCGGCCCCAGCCGTGCCTGTGCGATCGCGAAGCCCTCGCCCTCCTCACCGAGCAGGTTTTCGACGGGCACCCGCACGTTGTCGTAGACGATCTCGCAGTGCCCGTGCTGGTCCTGCCAGCCGAACACCGGCGTCGACCGAATGATGTTCACCCCTGGGGTATCGGTCGGCACCAGCACCATCGACTGCTGCTGATGGCTGGCCGCCTCTGGGTTGGTGCGGCCCATCACGATGAGGATCTTGCAGCGCGGGTCGGCGGCGCCGGTGGTCCACCACTTGCGGCCGTTGATGATGTAGTCACTGCCGTCGCGGGTGATGCTGGTTTCGATGTTGCGGGCGTCGCTGGACGCGACGGCCGGTTCGGTCATCGAGAAGCCGCTGCGGATCTCACCGGCCAGCAGCGGCTCGAGCCACTGCTTGCGCTGCTGCTCGGTGGCGAACAGGTGCAGGGTCTCCATGTTGCCCGTGTCGGGGGCCGCGCAGTTGAGCACCTCCGGCGCGATCTCCAGGCTCCAGCCGGACACCTCGGCCAGCGGCGCGTACTCCAGGTTCGTCAGCCCCGACTCCGCCGGCAGGAAGAGGTTCCACAGGTCGCGCTCCTTGGCCTTCGCCTTGAGCTCTTCGACGATCGGCGGCACGGTGTGGTCCTTCGGGCCGGCCTCCTCGCGATAGCGGTGGTATTCGGCCTCGGCCGGGAACACGAACTCGACCATGAAGTCGGTGAGTCGTTTGTGGTAATCAGCCGCCTTGGCCGACATCGCGAAGTCCATGCCCGCCACGATATGACACGCGTCGAGTAGAGCCGATACGCCGGTGCTAGCCGCGGCGCAAGGCGGTGAGCGCGCGGCGTTGCGCGGCATGCGCGGCCTCGGTCAGCGCCTCGTGCTCATCGGCTGGGTCTGCGCTGAGCAAGCCGCCCGTCCCCGGCACGCCCGCGGCCCCGAGCTTGTTGAGCCGTTTGGGGACGGGTGCGCCCTGATACTCCAATGGAGCCGGACCGAGCGGTTGGTGCAGTTCGATATAGGCGCCGTGGGGCAGGCGTTTGATGATGCCGGTTTCGATGCCGTGTTCGAGCACCGCGCGGTCGCTGCGCTGCAGGCCCACACACCAGCGGTAGGTGATGTAGTAGACGATCGCGGGCAGCACCACCATGCCGATGCGGATGACAATCAATTTTGGGAAGCCTCGACCGACGCGTTCTGGCCCTGTCGAGCGAGGCATTTGTCGCTGAAACGTCAGCACATGGTGATGCGTCCAGTGGGATATACCCTGGAAATCCGCGTCAACCGATGCTGACGCGTCTCGTGAGGAGGGCCCTCGACGGCTGCGAAACCGGTGTGTGGTGGACCTCGAACCTACGCTAAGTGGTGAGCGATCGCGCGATGACCAAGCGCTGAATCTGGTTGGTGCCCTCGAAGATCTGCGTGATCTTGGCCTCGCGCATATAGCGCTCGACGCGGTAGTCGCGGGTGTAGCCGACGCCGCCGAACACTTGCACCGCGTCCGTCGTCACCTTCATCGCGGCGTCGGTGGCCACCAGCTTGGCGATGCTGGCCTGCGTCGAATACGGCCTGCCCGCATCGCGTCTGCGCGCCGCATCCAGGTACGTCGCCCGTGCCGAAACCACCGCCGCTGCCATATCCGCCAGCAGGAACCCCAGCCCCTGGTGGTCGATGATCTTGCGGCCGAACGTCGTCCGCTCATTGGCATACGACACCGCCTCGTCCAGTGCGGCCTGCGCAATACCCGTCGCCACCGCGGCAATACCCAGCCGGCCCGAATCCAACGCGGAGAACGCGATCTGTAGACCCTGGCCCTCAGCACCGATGAGTCGATCACCGGAGATACGGGCATGGTCGTAGAACGCCGACGTCGTCGGCACCGCATGCAGCCCCATCTTCTCCTCGGGCTTGCCGAACGACAGCCCGGGCAGGTCGCTCGGCACCAGAAAACACGAAACGCCCCGCGAGCCTTCGCCGGTGCGCGCGAACAAGGTATAGAAATCAGCCCGGCCGCCATGGGTGATCCACGACTTCGACCCGTTGATCTCAAAGCCGTCGTCGACCCGCACCGCCTTGCACTGCAGCGCCGCCGCATCCGAACCGGCCTGCGGCTCCGACAGGCTGTACGCCCCGATCTGCGAGCCCGAAAGCATGCCGGGCAGCCACCGCTTCTTCTGTTCCTCGGTGCCGAATATCAGCAGCGGATGCGACGACAGGCTGTGCACGCTCACCGCAACCGCCACCGCCGCCCACCGGGCCGCGATCTCCTCGAGCACCTGCAGGTACACCTCATAGGGCTGGCCGCCGCCGCCCCACTCCTCGGGCTGCGGCAAGCTGAGCAACCCCGCCTCGCCCAACTGCGCGAACACGCCCTCGGGATACGTCTCGGCCTTCTCGTGCGCATCGACTATCGGGTCGAGCACCTTGTCGGCGATGTCGCGGGTCAGCGCGATCAGCTCAGCGGCTTCCTCGGTGGGCAGCAACCGGTCGACAGTCATGCGATATGTGTCTTCCTACTAGGGTTCTGCACAATGCATACCGCAGGGTGAATCCGGCGGGGGAAGTAGAGCTGCACAACTTATGACAGATACACAGACGACTGTGGGGGTCGTCCGGGAATCAGTTGCGGACGAACGGCGCGTGGCTCTGGTGCCCAAAGCCGTCGCGTCGCTGGTCAACCGCGGTGTCGCGGTGGTGGTGGAGGCCGGCGCCGGCGAGGGGGCGCTACTGCCCGACGACCTCTATACCGCGGTGGGCGCGACGATCGGCGATGCCTGGTCGGCCGACGTGGTGGTCAAGGTCGCGCCGCCGACCCCCGACGAAGTAGACCGGCTCAAGAGCGGGCAGACGCTGATCGGCTTCCTCGCCCCGCGCAACGCTGACAACCAGATCGACGCGCTGAAGGCCAAGGGCGTGCAGGCGTTCGCCCTCGAAGCCATCCCGCGGATCTCCCGAGCACAGGTGATGGACGCGCTCTCGTCGCAAGCCAACGTCGCCGGGTACAAGGCGGTGCTGCTCGCGGCATCGGAGTCCACGCGGTTCTTCCCGATGCTGACGACGGCGGCAGGCACCGTGAAGCCGGCCAGCGTGCTGGTGCTCGGCGTCGGTGTCGCCGGCCTGCAGGCGCTGGCCACCGCCAAGCGCCTGGGCGCCCGCACCACCGGATACGACGTGCGTCCCGAGGTGGCCGACCAGGTCCGCTCCGTCGGCGCGAACTGGCTGGATCTGGGCATCGAGGCCGCGGGCGAGGGTGGCTACGCGCGTGAGCTCACCGACGAGGAGAAGGCCCAGCAGCAGAAAAAGCTCGAAGAGGCGATCACCGGGTTCGACGTGGTGATCACCACCGCGCTGGTGCCCGGCCGTCCCGCGCCGCGATTGGTGACCGCCGCCGCGGTCGAAGGCATGAAGCCGGGCAGCGTCGTCGTCGACCTCGCCGGCGAGACCGGCGGCAACTGCGAACTCACCGAGCCGGGCAAGACCGTCGTCAAGCACGGCGTGACCATCGCCTCGCCGCTGAACCTGCCCGCGACCATGCCCGAGCACGCCAGCGAGCTGTACTCCAAGAACATCACCGCGCTGCTGGACCTGCTGATCAAAGACGGCACGCTGGCGCCCGATTTCGACGACGAAGTGATCGCGGCGTCCTGCGTCACACGAGAGGCATAGATGTACGAACAGCTACTCGCCAACCTGGCGATCCTGGTGTTGTCCGGGTTCGTCGGGTTCGCCGTGATCTCGAAAGTGCCCAACACGCTGCACACGCCGCTGATGTCGGGCACCAACGCCATCCACGGCATCGTGCTGATCGGCGCGCTGGTGGTGCTCGGCCGCGCCGAGCACCCGTCGCTCGCGATCCAGATAATCCTTTTCGTAGCGGTGGTTTTCGGCACGCTCAACGTCGTCGGCGGTTTCGTGGTCACCGACCGCATGCTCGGCATGTTCAAGGGTAAGAAGCCCGCCAAGGCCGCCCCCGCCGAGACGAATGGACAAGCCCGATGAACTACCTCGTCGTGCTGCTGTACCTCGTCTCGTTCGCGATGTTCATCTACGGCCTGATGGGGTTGACCGGGCCGAAGACCGCGGTGCGCGGCAACTGGATTGCCGCCGCGGGTATGGCGATCGCGGTGATGGCCACGCTGGTCGCCATCCGCGACACCGAGAACTGGGGATTGATCATCGGGGGTCTGCTGGTCGGTGTGGCGCTGGGCGTGCCGCCGGCGCGGATGACGAAGATGACTGCGATGCCGCAGTTGGTGGCGTTTTACAACGGCGTCGGCGGCGGCACCGTCGCACTGATCGCGCTAGCGGAATTCATTGACACCAGCGGGTTTTCGGCCTTCAAGCACGGCGAGGAACCCACCGCGCACATCGTGGTGGCATCGCTGTTCGCGGCGATCATCGGCTCGATCTCGTTCTGGGGGTCGATCATCGCGTTCGGCAAGCTGCAGGAGATCCTGCCCGGCAAGCCAATCGGCATCGGCAAACTGCAGCAGCCGTTGAACATGCTGCTACTGGCCGGCGCGGTGGCCGCCGCCGTCGTGATCGGGCTCAATGCCCATCCCGGCACCGGCGGGGCGTCGCTGTGGTGGATGATCGGCCTGCTGGCCGCTGCGGGTGTGCTCGGCCTGATGGTGGTGCTGCCGATCGGTGGCGCCGACATGCCCGTCGTCATCTCACTGCTCAACGCGTTGACTGGATTGTCTGCAGCCGCAGCAGGTTTGGCGCTCAACAACACCGCGATGATCGTCGCCGGCATGATCGTCGGCGCGTCTGGTTCGATCCTGACCAACCTGATGGCCAAGGCGATGAACCGGTCCATCCCGGCGATCGTGGCCGGCGGGTTCGGTGGCGGCGGCGTGGCCGTCGGCGGCGGGGACGGCGGCGAGAAGCACGTCAAGTCCACGTCAGCCGCCGACGCCGCGATCCAGATGGCCTACGCCAACCAGGTGATCGTCGTCCCGGGCTACGGCCTCGCGGTGGCCCAGGCGCAGCACGCCGTCAAGGATCTGGCCACCCTGCTCGAAGAGCGTGGTGTGCCAGTGAAATACGCCATCCACCCGGTGGCCGGCCGGATGCCCGGCCACATGAACGTGCTGCTGGCCGAGGCCGAGGTCGACTACGACGCGATGAAGGACATGGACGACATCAACGATGAGTTCGCCCGCACCGACGTCACCATCGTCATCGGCGCCAACGACGTCACCAACCCCGCGGCACGCAACGAGGCGAGCTCACCGATCTACGGCATGCCGATCCTCAACGTCGACCAGTCCCGGTCGGTGATCGTGCTCAAGCGGTCGATGAATTCGGGTTTCGCCGGCATCGACAACCCGCTGTTCTACGCGGAGGGGACGACGATGCTGTTCGGCGACGCGAAAAAGTCGGTTACCGAGGTGGCGGAGGAGTTGAAGGCGCTTTAGACGGGCGGGTACGCCGGTGGCGGATACACGCCGCGAAGACCCCAGGCGAACCAGTTGAAGAAGAATTCGCCCTCGTCGCTGATGTCGTAGTCCGGATTCGGATCCATCGAATGCCTCCCAGCGTGCCGCGAGCGTTTCCCGGTCGAACCGGATCTCAAGGGGAGTCTAAACCGACCGGCGGCGCCGGGCACACCCCATTTGCTTAAACTGTCCAACCAGTTGTTTGATCCCGATCCGCCTGCCGATAGTGAGTCGCCATGTCATCCGACGCCAACAACGGGATGTCCCGGCGCGAAGAGTTGCTGCTGGTCGCCACCAAGCTCTTCGCCGCCCGCGGATATCACGGCACCCGGATGGACGACGTTGCCGATGCGATCGGGCTCAACAAGGCCACCGTCTACCACTATTACGCCAGCAAGTCGCTGATCCTCTACGACATCTACAAGCGCGCCGCCGATCAGACGGTGGCGGCGGTGCACGACGAGCCGTCGTGGTCGGCGCGCGAGGCGATCTACCACTTCACGCACCGTCTGCTGGCCAACATCGCCAACAACATCGACGGGGCGGCGGTGTACTTCCAGGAGAACCCGTATATCGCCGAGTGGTTCACCGAGGACCAGGTCGCCTACATCCGTACCGCCGAGGCCCAGGTCTACGAGCATGTCCGCGATGTCATTGACCGCGGCATCGCCAGCGGCGAGTTCTACGAGTGCGACTCTCATGTGCTGGCTCTTGGCTACATCGGCATGACGCTGGGCGCCTACCGTTGGCTGCGGCCCACCGGCCGGCTCGGCGCGCAGGAGATCGCCGTCGAGTTCAGTACCGCCTTGCTGCGGGGGCTGATTCGCGACGAGGCTGTGCGGGCCGATTCACCGCTGGGCATCGACATAGAAGCGCAGCGTTAGAAAAGGATGATCTGCCGCACCGCTTTACCGTCGGCGAGCTGGTCCATGCCGTCGTTGATCTGTTCAAGCGTGATCGTCGACGACACCAGAGCTTCGACCGGCAGCCGCCCCGCCCGCCACAGGTCCACGAAGCGGGGGATGTCACGGGCGGGCACGGCGGAACCGAGATAGCTGCCGATCAGCGAGCGCCCTTCGGCGACAAATCCCAACGGCGACACGCTGATTCGCGCCTCCGGTGGTGGCAGGCCGACGGTGATGGTGCGTCCGCCGGGTGCCGTCAGCCCGATCGCGGTCTCCAGCGCGCGCGGGTGCCCGGCGGACTCGATCACTGCCGCCGCCTTGATGCCGTGCTGGGTGGCCTGTTCCGGCGTGTACGTGTCGTGCACGCCCAATTCACGCGCACGGTCGAGTTTGTCGGACAGCCGGTCGACGCCGACGACGTGGACGTCGTCGTGCGCCAGTGCGGTGAGCACCGCGGCCATGCCGACACCGCCGAGGCCGACGACGACCACGGTGTCACCGGGCCGAGGTTTGGCGACGTTGAGCACCGCGCCGCCGCCCGTCAGTACCGCGCACCCGAGCAGTGACGCGACCGTGGGCGGCACATCGGCGGGCACCGGCACCACCGAGCGACGGTCGACGACCGCGTGGGTGGCGAATCCGGATACCCCGAGGTGGTGGTAAATGGGCCGGTTGTCGCGGGTGAGGCGAATGTCGCCGCACATCAGCGTGCCCGCGGCGTTGGCGGCGCTGCCCGGCTCACACGGGGTCAGACCGTCGGTCGCGCAGGCCGGGCAGCGACCGCAGCGCGGCAGGAACGTCATCACGACGCGCTGTCCGACGGCCAGGTCGGCCTTGCTCTGCTCGACGACGCCGGCCGCCTCGTGGCCCAGCAGCATCGGCACCGGCCGGACCCGGTTCCCGTCGACGACCGACAAATCGGAGTGACACAGTCCGGCGGCCTCGATGCGGACCAGAAGTTCGCCGTCCTCGGGGGGCGCCAGATCCAGCTCATCGACCGTCAGCGGCGTCGAGTCGCGGTAGGGACGGGGCAGACCGATCTGTTCGAGTACGGCTCCACGGATCTTCATGCCGACAAGCCTGCCCTGGCTGAGACACTTCAGCCATGACCAGCGAGCTCACCCGCCGCGATTTTCCAGTGCACTGGCCGGTGCTGACCCGGTGGACCGACAACGACATGTTCGGCCACCTCAACAACGCGGTGTACTACGAGTTGTTCGACACCGCGATCAACGCGTGGATCAACACCAGCTGCGATATCGATCCGCTGGCGGTGCCGTGGCTGGGCGTGGTGGCCGAGTCCGGGTGCAAGTACTTCGCCGAGCTCAAGTTCCCCGACCCGCTGGTGGTCGGGCTGGCGGTTGCGCGGCTGGGCAACAGCAGCGTCACCTACCGGCTCGCGATCTTTCAAGTGGATGACGCTCCCGTCGCGGCGGAGGGTCACTGGGTGCACGTCTATGTCGACCGGGTGACCCGACGGCCGGTGCCGATCCCCGACGCCATCCGTTCGCTGCTGAAAACCGCTTGTGTGTAGGCCGATATGCTCGCCCAATGCCGCTCGTGAGCAAGACCGTCGAGGTCGCCGCCCCCGCCGAGGCGATCCTGGCCATCGTCAAGGACTTCGAGAAGTATCCGGAGTGGAATCCGGAGATCAAAGGCTGCTGGGTGCTGGCGCGCTACGACGACGGCAGGCCCAGCCAGCTGCGGCTCGACGTCGAGGTTCAGGGACAGGCCGGCACGTTCATCACGGCGGTCTACTACCCGGGCGAAAATCAGATCTACACCGTGCTGCAGCAGGGCGATCACTTCGACAAACAGGAGCAGAAGTTCTCCGTCGTCCCAATCGGCGCGACCTCACTGCTTACCGTCGACCTCGACGTCGAGACCAAGATGGCCATCCCCAAGACCATGGTCAAGAAGGCGATCGGCGACACGCTGGATTACCTGGCCGACAACTTGAAGACGCGCGCCGAGCAGCTGGCCTAGTGGCTTGATGGTCAGGCGCCGAGCACCTTTAGTACTACCCCGGAGCGTCGGGGCCGTTCCACAGGCCGGTCTGCTCCAAACGCGCGATCAGCCGTGCCGCACCGTCGGTGAATTGACCACTGACCAGCTCGACCGCGGCCCCCGCATCGTGGCGGCGTAGCGCCTCGATCAGTGCGCGGTGGTTCGCGATCGCCGCGGTCGCCCATTGCGGGTCGCTCGCATAGATCAGCGGCGGCAGGTAACGCGCCACATGCAGCCGGAACCACGCCAGCTTGATGCGCCCGCTGGCGAGATTGAACGCCCGGTGGAACGCGAATTCGGCGGCCGCCACCGCCTCGGCGTCCGACCGTGCGACCGCGTCCTCCAGGTCGGCGAGCACCCGCTCCAACTCGTCGATCTGTTCGTCGGTGATGCGTTCGGCCGCGGTGGCGGCGAGCTTCCTCGCGAGCGTGGCCTGCAACCAGAAGATGTCCTCGATGTCGGTGCGGGTCAGCGGTAAGACGACGTGGCCGCGATGCGGCTCCAGCTGCACCATGCCCTCGCCGCGCAGCGTGCGCAGCGCCTCACGCACCGGGGTGATGCTGACACCCAGGGCCGCGGCCGTCTCGTCCAGCCGGATGAAGGTGCCCGGCCGCAGAGCGCCCGACATGATGTCCACCCGCAGACGCGCGGCGACCTCGTCGGACAGCTGCTCGCGGCGCACGCCGCGCGACGGCGTCGGCAGTGGTCTGACGGGTGCGTTCACGGTGGCCTCCACGGCCTCTCCATGGCCAGTTGTGCGCTCAATGCCGAGGGGTTGTTCCCGGGCCGCCGAGGCCATAGTGTGACCGGGGCAACACCATGTTTGATCAAATATCATCGCCGCGCAAGCCACCGACCGATGGAGCACGAAACGTTGAGTAACCCCGCCGTGCCATCCGCTACCGAGCAGCCTTATCTCGCCCGCCGCCAGAACTGGTGCAACCAACTCGCCCGGCACGCGTTGATGCAGCCCGACGCGACGGCACTGCGTTTCCTCGGCCACACCACCACCTGGGGTGAACTCGACCGTCGGGTCAGCGCTCTCGCGGGCGCGCTGCACCGCCGCGGTGTCGTGTTCGGCGATCGGGTGCTGATCCTGATGCTCAACCGGACCGAATTCATCGAATCGTTCTTGGCGGTCAACAGGCTCGGCGCCATCGCGGTTCCGGTCAACTTCCGGATGACGCCGCCGGAGATCGCGTTCCTGGTCAGCGACTGCCAGGCCAAGGTCGTCATCACCGAGTCGGTGTTGGCCAACGTCGCCACCGCCGTGCGGGATCTCGATGCCACCCTCACCACGGTGATCGTCGCGGGCGGCGCCGGTGAGGACGGGGTGCTCGACTACGACGACCTGCTCGCCGAAGAAGGCGACGCCGCGCCGACGGTGGACATCCCCAACGACTCGCCCGCGCTGATCATGTACACCTCCGGCACCACCGGCCGGCCCAAGGGCGCGGTGCTGACCCACACCAATATCGCCGGCCAGGCGATGACCAACCTGTTCACCACCGGCGCCGACATCAACAACGACGTCGGCTTCATCGGCGTGCCGCTGTTCCACATCGCCGGCATCGGCAACATGATCGGCGGTTTGCTGCTCGGCCTGCCAACGGTGCTGTACCCGCTGGGCGCGTTCGACCCCGGCGCACTGCTCGATGTGCTCGAGGCCGAGAAGGTCACGGCGATGTTCCTGGTGCCCGCGCAGTGGCAGGCGGTATGCGCCGCGCAGAAGGCCCAACCGCGCGATCTCAAACTGCGGGTGCTGTCGTGGGGTGCCGCGCCGGCGTCGGACACGCTGCTGCGCGAGATGTCCGAGACTTTCCCCGGCACCCAGATTCTTGCCGCCTTCGGACAGACCGAGATGTCGCCGGTGACGTGCATGTTGTTGGCACAGGACGCAATTCGCAAACTCGGATCGGTCGGCAAGGTCATCCCGACGGTGACCGCGCGGGTGGTGGACGACGATATGAACGACGTGCCGGTAGGCCAGGTCGGCGAGATCGTCTACCGCGCACCGACGTTGATGGCCGGCTACTGGAACAACCCGAAAGCCACCGCGGAGGCCTTCGCCGGCGGCTGGTTCCACTCCGGCGATCTGGTCCGCCAGGACGAAGAAGGCTATGTCTGGGTAGTCGACCGTAAGAAGGACATGATCATCTCCGGCGGCGAGAACATCTACTGCGCCGAAGTAGAGAATGTGCTCGCCGCGCACCCCGCAATCGTTGAGGTCGCGGTCATCGGTCGCCCCGACGAAAAGTGGGGCGAAGTCCCCGTCGCGGTAGCCGCTGTCACCGAGTCCGGCCTCGATCTGGCCGAGCTCGACGAATTCCTTACCGAACGGCTGGCCCGCTACAAGCATCCGAAGGCGCTGGAGATCGTCGACGCGCTGCCCCGCAACCCCGCCGGCAAAGTCCTCAAGACGGAACTGCGAGCACGGTTCGGCGTTGCGAAATCTGCTGACGCAAACGAAAGGAGTTCTGCGGCAACGGTTTCTGCTGGTAGCCGGGAGGCATAGGCATGGAGCAGATGTTTGCTAACGGTTCGGGTCTCAATCCAGCGGATGCGGTGTACGGTCAGCACAGCATCGGGTACAGTCCTGTGGTCTCACTTACTACCCACGGGTAGGGAGACGGTGGTCACACACACGGGGACGGGGCAAGGAGGGGGCGTGCGACAGCGACTGCCGTGGCGCCACGACGATCCGAGATCTGTCGTGGGAGTGCACCGGTGACAACGCAGACCAGCCTGGTTGATTACGCCCGCGGCCAGATCCAGCCCGGCCTGGAAGCCGTCGGCGGGTTCTTCCGGATGTGCGTGCTGACGGCCAAGGCACTGTTCCGCCGGCCGTTCCAATGGCGCGAGTTCATCTTGATGAGCTGGTTCGTCATGCGCGTCGCGATCATGCCGACCATCGCGGTCTCCATTCCTCTGACCGTATTGCTCATCTTTACCCTGAACATCCTGCTCGCCCAGGTCGGCGCCGCCGACATCTCCGGCGCGGGCGCGGCCATCGGCGCGGTCACCCAGCTGGGGCCGTTGACGACGGTGCTCGTGGTCGCCGGCGCCGGTTCGACGGCCATCTGCGCTGACCTCGGCGCCCGCACCATCCGCGAAGAGATCGACGCGATGGAGGTGCTCGGCATCGACCCCATCCACCGGCTGGTGGTGCCGCGCGTGCTCGCCGCGACGTTGGTCGCCACCCTGCTCAACGGGCTGGTGGTCATCGTGGGTCTGGTCGGGGGCTTTATATTCGGGGTGTATCTGCAGAACGTGTCGGGTGGCGCGTACCTGGCCGGTCTGACGCTGATCACCGGTCTGCCCGAAGTGGTGATCGCGACCATCAAGGCCGCGACGTTCGGGCTCATCGCCGGCCTGGTCGGCTGCTATCGCGGACTCACTGTGAAGGGCGGCTCCAAGGGCCTGGGCGTCGCCGTGAACGAGACGGTGGTGTTGTGCGTCATCGCGCTGTTCGCGGTCAACGTGGTGCTGACGACCATCGGCGTGCGGTTCGGGACGGGGCGCTGAGATGTCCACTACCGCAGTCCTTCGCGCTCGCTACCCCCGGGCAGCCGCCAACCTCAACCGCTATGTCGGTGGCGTGGGCCGCGCGCTCGAAGACGTCGGGAAGATGGCGGTCTTCACGGTCACCGCTGCCTGGGGGGTCGTGTGGGCGACCCGGCGCTATCGCAAGGAAGCCCTACGCCTGATCGCCGAAATCGGCATGGGCACCGGCGCGATGGCCGTCGTCGGCGGCACGGTGGCGATCGTCGGCTTCGTCACCCTGGCCGGTAGCTCGCTGGTGGCCATCCAGGGCTTTGCGTCCTTGGGCTACATCGGTATCGACGTCTTCACCGGCTTCTTCGCCGCCCTGATCAACGTGCGCCTGGCCGCCCCGATCGTCACGGGTGTCGCCCTGGCCGCCACGGTCGGCGCCGGCGCGACGGCCGAGCTCGGCGCGATGCGCATCAGCGAAGAGATTGACGCGCTGGAAGTGATGGGCATCAAGTCGGTCGCCTACCTGGTGTCCACCCGCATCATGGCCGCGGTGGTGGTGATCATCCCGATCTACGCGCTGGCGATGCTCATGTCGTTCATCTCCCCGCAGGTCGTCACCACGGTGCTGTACGGCCAGCCGTCGGGCACCTACGACCACTACTTCCGAACCTTCCTGCGCCCGGAAGACGTCTTCTGGTCGTTCGCACAGGCAATCCTCATCGCAGTGATGGTGATGGTCACCCACTGCTACTACGGCTACACCGCCAGTGGTGGTCCGGTCGGCGTCGGTGAGGCGGTCGGTCGATCGATGCGCTTCTCCTTGGTATCCGTGACGGTTGTTGTCCTGTTCGCCGCGTTGGCGCTCTACGGCGTCAACCCGAACTTCAACTTGACGATGTGAGCGCCATGACGACACCGATGAAGTTGAACCAGCCGCGCATACCGCCCTACAAACTGGCGGGCCTTGCTCTGCTGTTGATCGTTGCGTTGATCACCGCCTTGGTGTTCCTGCAGTTCCGCGGCTACTTCGTGCCGAAAGAGCAGTTGACGATGCTGGCCGGCCGGGCCGGGTTGGTGATGGACCCCGGCACACCGGTGACTTTCAACGGCGTGCACATCGGCCGCGTCGATTCCATCGAGCCAACGCAGCGCGATGGTGAGCCGGCGGCGAAGTTCACCCTGAATGTCAACCCGAAGTACATCCATCTGATCCCGGCGAACGTCAACGCCGAAATCAAGGCCACCACGGCGTTCGGCAACAAGTATGTGGCGTTGTCGTCGCCGGAAAATCCATTGGCGCAACGTATTTCGCCTGACAACGTCATCGACGCCACGCATGTCACCACCGAGTTCAACACCCTGTTCGAGACCATCATGTCGATTTCGGAGAAGGTCGACCCGGTCAAGCTGAACCAGACGTTGACCGCCGCCGCGCAGGCTCTCGAGGGACTCGGCGACCGGTTCGGTGAGTCGATCATCCACGGCAACCAGATCCTGGCCGACATCAATCCGCAGATGCCCCAGATCCGTTACGACATCGCGCGGTTGGCCGATCTGGGCGAGGTGTACGCCAACGCCGCCCCCGATCTGTTCGACGGGCTGGAGAACGCCGTCACCACCGCGGTGACGCTGAACGAGCAGCGCGGCAACCTCGATCAGACGCTGATGGCCTCGATCGGGTTCGGCAACACCGGCGCGGACATCTTCGAGCGCGGCGGGCCGTACCTGGTGCGCGGCGCGCAGGATCTGATCATCACGTCGCAACTGCTCAACGAATACAGCCCGGCGCTGTTCTGCACCGTCAAGGGCGTCTACGACGCGGCACCCAAACTCGAGGCCGCGCTCGGCGGGGCGAATGGCTATGGGCTGCAAACCCATTCGTTCATCCTCGGCGCGGGCAACCCGTATGTGTATCCGGACAACTTGCCGCGGGTGAACGCCAAGGGTGGCCCGGAGGGTCGGCCGGGATGCTGGCAGAAGGTCACCCGGGATCTGTGGCCGATTCCGTATCTGGTGGCTGACACCGGTGCCTCCATCGCGCCGTACAACCACTTCGAACTCGGTCAACCCATCGCCATCGAATATGTCTGGGGCCGCCAGGTCGGGGAGAACACGATCAACCCATGAAAATCACCGGTACCGCCATCAAGCTCGCCGCGTTCTCGCTGGTGCTGTTGCTCTTCACGGTCATGATCATCGTGGTGTTCGGCCAGGTTCGGTTCGACCGCACCACCAAATACTCGGCCATCTTCAGCAGCGCCAGCGGTCTTCGTTCCGGTCAGTTCGTCCGCGCCTCCGGGGTCGAGGTCGGCAAGGTGGACAAGGTCGAACTGATCGACGGCGGCCACAAGGTGCGCGTCGACTTCAAAGTCGACCGCTCACTGCCGTTGTTCGAGGGCACCACCGCGTCCATCCGCTACTTGAACCTGATCGGCGACCGCTACCTCGATCTCAAGCGCGGAGACAGCGACGAGCGGATGCCGGCGGGCGGCACCATCCCCATCGAACGCACCGAGCCGGCACTGGATCTGGACGCGCTCATCGGCGGGTTCCGGCCGGTGTTCCGGGCTCTCGACCCGGACAAGGTCAACAGCATCGCCGAGTCGATCGTGACGATCTTCCAGGGCCAGGGCGGCACTATCAACGACATCCTCGACCAGACCGCGGCGCTCACGTCGACGCTGGCCGAGCGAGACCAAGCCATCGGTGAGGTCATCCGCAACCTCAACACCGTGCTCGATACCACCGTCAAGCATCAGAAGCAGTTCGACGAGACGGTGCAGGACCTCGAGGTTTTGATCACCGGGCTGAAGAACCGGGCCGACCCGATCGCGGATTCGACAGTCCAGATCAGCGACGCCGCAGGGTCGCTCGCGGACCTGCTGTCCAACAACCGGCCGCTGCTGCAGGACACTCTGGTGCACCTGGAAAACACACTGCAGCCGCTGATCGACCAGCGCCAGCAGGTCAGCGACTACCTGGCCAGTCTGCCGCCGACATTGAAGATCATCGGCCGTGCCGGCGGCATCTACGGCGACTTCTTGAACTTCTACGCCTGCGATATCTCGTTGAAGCTCAACGGATTGCAGCCCGGCGGCCCCGTCCGCACGGTCAAGCTCACCTCACAACCGTCGGGTAGGTGCACGCCGCAATGAGAACGCTGACGGAATTCAACCGACTCCGTATCGGGCTGATGGGCGTCGTTGTGGTGGCGCTCGTCACGGTCGTGGGGCAGACCTTCACGGGTGTGCCCATGCTGTTCGCGCAGCCGACGTACTACGCGCAGTTCAGTGACACCGCCGGGCTCAATGTCGGAGACCGGGTGCGCATCGCCGGCGTGGACGTCGGCCAAGTCAAGAGCATGGCGATCGACGGCGATCGGGTGGTGATCGGTTACACGCTGGGCGGCAGGCAAATCGGCACCGACAGCAGCGCGGCGATCCGCACCGACACCATCCTGGGGCGCCGCAACATCGAGATCACGCCGCGGGGCACCGAATTGATGGAGGCCGGGGGCATGCTGCCTTCGGGTCAGACCACCACGCCGTATCAGATCTACGATGCGTTCTTCGACGTCAGCAAGGCGGCGTCGGGCTGGGACACCCAGATGGTCAAACGTTCGCTGAACGTGCTGTCGGAAACCATTGACCAGACGTATCCGCATCTGAGCGCGGCGTTGGAAGGCGTGGAGCGGTTCTCCGACACCATCGGCAAGCGCGACGAGCAGATCAACCAGCTGCTGGAGAACGCCAACAAAGTGGCCGGCATCCTGGGTAACCGCGGCGGGCAGATCAACGCGCTGCTCGTCAACGCGCAAGTGCTGTTGGGTGAGATCAACGCCCGCGGTCAAGCGGTGAGCGCACTGCTGGAACGGGTCTCGGAGGTCTCCGAACAGTTCAAGGGCCTCATCGACGACAACCCGAACCTCAACAAGGTGCTCGAGCAGCTGCGCATCGTCACCGACCTGCTGAATGAGCGCAAACATGATCTCGCCGAGGGCTTGACGCTGGCTGCGGGCCTGGTCACCTCGCTCGGCGAGGCCGTCTCGTCCGGCCCGTACTTCAAGGTCATGCTCGTCAACCTGCTGCCGTACCAGATCCTGCAGCCGTTCGTCGACGCGGCGTTCAAGGACCGCGGTATCGACCCGCAGAAGTTCTGGCGCGATGCCGGCCTGCCGGCGTTCCGGTTCCCGGACCCCAACGGTCAGCGTTTCGAGAACGGCGCACCGCCGCCGGCGCCGACGCCGATCGAGGGCACCCCGGAGCATCCGGGACCCGCCGTGCCGCCCGGTTCACCCTGTTCGTACACGCCCGCCGCGAACGGCTTGCCGACGCCCGGTAACCCGTTGCCGTGTGCGCACGCCACCGTGGGACCGTTCGGCGACAACCCGTACGGCCCGAACTACGGGCCGCCCAATGTGGCGACCTCGGAGCCGAACCCAGGCGGCTTGCCGCCGACGCCCGGCATCTCCAGTGCCGGCATCCCCGGACAGCCGGCGCCTGTGGTGCCCGGCACCCCGGTGCCGATCGCGCCGGGCCCGCCGGGGGCGCGCCAAGAACCGCCGGGGCCGTTCCCGGGTCCGACGCCGCCTGGTCCGCTACCGGGCTACGCGCCGCATCCCGCGCCGTTGGTGGGTCCGCCACCACCGCCGGGGCCGGGCCCGCAGCTACCACCCGCCGGAACAGCGCCGTTGCCGGGCAACCCGCCGTACCTCCCGCCCGGGGCACAGGAGTAGGGGCGCACGATGTCAACGATTTTCAACATCCGAAACATCAAGTTGCCGAGCCTGTCTCGGGCGTCGGTGATCGTCGGCGCGCTCGCCGTGATCCTGGCGTTGGTGGCCGGCTATGTCGGCTGGCAGCTGTACAAGCGGGTGACCAATAACACCGTCGTCGCCTACTTCTCGGACACCTTGTCGCTGTATCCCGGCGACAAGGTGCAGATCATGGGCGTTCAGGTCGGCGCCATCGACAAGATCGAGCCCGCCGGCGACAAGATGAAGGTGACACTGCACTACCGGAACAAGTACAAGGTTCCGGCGAATGCCACCGCGTCGATCCTCAACCCGAGCCTGGTGACGTCGCGCAACATTCAGCTGTCACCGCCGTATACCGGCGGGCCGGTCATGGAGGACGGCGCCGTCATTCCGCTCGAGCGCACCCAGGTGCCCGTCGAATACAACGAGCTGCTCGACTCGGTGAACCGGATCCTGCGTGAACTCGGCCCGACGCCCGAACAGCCCAAGGGGCCGTTCGGTGATGTCATCGAGTCGTTCGCCTACGGGCTGGAGGGCAAGGGCGAACAGCTCAACAAGACGCTCACCAGTTTGTCCGACGCGCTGACGACGCTGAACCAGAGCCGCGGCGACTTTTTCGGTGTGGTCAAGAGTTTGGCGCTGTTCGTCAACGCGCTGTACAAGAGCGATCAGCAGTTCGTCGCGCTCAACGACGACATCGCCCAGTTCACCAACTCGCTGACCGACTCCGATCAGGAGCTGGCCACCGCGCTGCGCGATCTCGACACCCTGCTGACCACCACCCGCGGCTTCCTCGATGAGAACGCCGAGGTCCTGACGCACGACGTCAACAACCTGTCCGACGTGACGACCGCGCTGGTGCAGCCGGAGCCGTTCAACGGGTTGGAGACGTTCCTGCATGTGTATCCCACCCTCGCGGCGAACCTGGTCAACATCCTGACCCGCAACAGCGGCGGCGTGATGAGCCTGCCGGTCATCAACGGCTTCGCGAACCCAATGCAGTTCATCTGCAGCGCGATTCAGGCCGGCAGCCGACTGGGCTACCAGGAATCCGCCGAACTGTGCGCGCAGTATCTGGGGCCGATTCTCGACGCGATCAAGTTCAACTATCCGCCGTTCGGTCTGAACCAGTTCAGCTCCGCGCTGACCCTGCCCAAGCAGATCTCGTACTCCGAGCCGCGGCTGCAGCCGCCGCCGGGCTACAAGGACACCACGGTGCCCGGCATCTTCTCCCGCGACACGTTGTTCTCGCACGGCAACCACGAGCCGGGCTGGACCGTCGCACCCGGCATGCAGGGTGTGGACGTGCAGCCGGCGACCGCGGCCATGCTCACCCCCGAGTCGCTCGCCGAGCTGATGGGCGGCCCGGACATCGCGGCACCGCCGGCGCCGCCCGCCTTCGGGGTCGGGCCAAGCGGCAAGCTGCCTGGACCGCCGAACGCCTACGACGAGCGCAACCCGTTGCCGCCGCCGTGGTATCCGCAGCCAGGGCCTCCGCCCGGACCCGCGCCGGGTGTGCTACCCGGCGACCCGTTGGGGGCCATGTCGGCGCCCAATCCGGGATCGGGTCCGGCGCCTGCGCCGGCCGCCCCGGCCGGACCACCGCTGCCCGCTGAAGCAGGAGCACCGTGATGGCTAAGTTGACTCAGATCGCCTACCGCGCGATGGCGCTCGGTGCCGTCGCGGTGGTGCTGTCGTCGTGCGGTTGGCGCGGTGTCGCCAACCTGCCGTTGCCCGGTGGTCCCGGTGGTGACAACCCCATGACGGTGTACGTGCAGATGCCGGAAACGTTGGCGCTCAACGCCAACAGCCGCGTGCGGGTGGCCGACGTCTACGTGGGCAACGTGCGCAACATCGAGTTGAAGAACTGGGTGCCCACGCTCACGTTGGAGTTGCAGCCAGATATCAAACTGCCGGCCAACGCTCAGGCCAGGATCGGTCAGACCAGCCTCCTGGGATCGCAGCACGTAGAGCTGTTGTCACCGCCGGATCCGTCGTCGGAGCCGTTGAAGGACGGCGACACGATTCCGTTGGCCAACTCGTCGGCCTACCCGAGCATCGAGCGGGTGCTGGCCAGCGTCGCCACCATCCTCACCGGCGGTGGCATCCCGAATCTCGAGGTGATTCAGACCGAGATCGACAACCTGCTGACCGGGCGCGCCGGCGAGATTCGGGAGATCTTCAACAAGCTCGACGTGTTCACCGATGAACTGAATCAGCAGTCGCAGGACATCACCCGCGCGATCGATTCCACCAACGAGTTGTTGACGATCGTCGCGAATCGCAACAACACCCTGGATCGGGTGTTGACCGAGTTCCCGCCGCTGATCAAGCATTTCGCGGAAACGAAGGATCTGTTCACCAACGCCGTCGAGGCCGTGGGACGGCTCAGCGCGGCGGCCGGTCCGACGCTGGAGCAGACCAACGATCCGTTGCACACCAACCTCGAGTTGCTGCAGGACCCACTCGGGGAGGTGGCCAAGGCAGCGCCCTACGCGATCGGCGCGTTGGACATCCTGATCAGCTTCCCGTTCTCGGTGAAGGGTGTGCCGAAAGCGATTCGGGGCGACTACATCAACGTGTCGGCGATGATCGACCTGACGCTGTCCTCGGTGGACAACGGGATCCTGTCGGGCACAGGTGTTTCGGGCATGCTGCGTGCACTCGAGCAGGCCTGGGGCCGCGACCCGGCCACCATGATTCCGGATGTGCGGTTCACGCCGAACCCGCACAACGTGCCGGGCGGACCGCTGGTCATAAGGGGTGAATGAGCCGTGTTGACGCGCTACATCCGGATCCAGCTGATCCTGTTCGGGATCGTCACGTTGATCGCACTGGTCGCGTTGGGCTGGTACTACCTGCGTATCCCCGCGCTGATGGGGATCGGGCAGTACACGCTGCACGCCGACCTGCCGCGGTCGGGCGGTCTGTACGAGACGTCGAACGTCACCTATCGAGGCACGACGATCGGGAAGGTGACCGCGGTCGAGCCGACCGAACAGGGCGCGCGCGCCACGATGAGCATCGACAACAGGTACAAGATCCCGATCGATGCCACGGCCAACGTGCGCTCCGTGTCCGCGGTCGGTGAGCAGTACCTCGACCTGGTGTCGACGGGCGCGCCGGGACAGTACTTCAAGCCGGGGCAGACGATCACCGAAAGTACCGTGCCCACCGAAGTCGGGCCGGCGATCGATGCCGCCTACGACGGGCTGGAGGCACTACCTGCGGAGCAGATCGACAATCTGCTCACCGAAACCGCCCAAGCCGTAGGCGGATTGGGCCCCGCACTGCAGCGGTTGGTCGATTCAACGACGAACATCGCCAGTGACTTCAAGGACAACCTTGGGCCGGTCAACGACATCATCGCGAACTCGGCGCCCATCCTGGACAGCCAGGTGCAGTCCGGCACCGCGATCGAGCAGTGGTCGCGCAACCTGAACATCCTGGCGACGCAGGCCGCACAGCAGGACGCGGCGTTGCGCAGCGGGCTGCAGCAGGCGGCACCGACGCTGGATCAGCTGAACACCGTGTTCAGCAATGTTCGTGAATCGTTGCCGCAGACGTTGGCCAACCTCGAGATCGTGATTGACTTGCTCAAGCGCTACAACAAGCCGCTCGAGCAGATCCTGGTGATCTTCCCGCAGGTCGGTCCGGCCGCGGACACCGCGACGATCTTCGCGCCGAAGGGTCTGATACACTTCGCGTTGTCGATCAACCAGCCGCCGCCCTGCCTGACCGGCTTCCTGCCGGCGTCGGAGTGGCGCTCGCCGGCCGATACCAGCACGGCGCCGCTGCCGAAGGGGCTGTACTGCAAGATCCCGAAGGACTACCAGGGCAATGTGGTTCGCGGCGCGCGCAACCTGCCCTGTGTGGACGTGCCGGGCAAGCGGGCGGCCTCGCCACGCGAATGCCGCAGCGACGAGCCGTACACCCCGCTGGGCACAAACCCGTGGTACGGCGATCCGAACCAGATTCGCAACTGCCCCGCGCCGGGTGCCCGCTGCGATCAGCCGGTCGACCCTGGCCGGGTGATTCCGGCACCGTCGATCAACAACGGGATGAACCCGCTGCCGGCCAGCCAGCTACCGGAAACCTCGTCGCCGGCCCCGGTCAGTGACCCGTTGACCCCGCCTGGCCAGGGAACTGTCACGTGCAGTGGACAACAACCCAATCCCTGCATCTACACTCCGGCAGCAGGCAGCACAGCCATCTACAGCCCATCCAGCGGCGAGGTGGTTGGACCGGACGGCGTGAAGTACTCCGTCAGCAATTCGAGTAACCCAGGAGACGACGGATGGAAGGAGATGCTGGCACCCGCCAGCTGAACCCCACCCCTGCTGATGAGACGCCGGACCAGTCGGTAGAAGTACCTACGGAATCTACGGAAGAACGAGCCGAGGAGTTCCCAGAGCAGGTCGACAACGCCGAGGGACCCGGGCGACGTCCGTCGCGGCTGGGTCGCGGCTGGGTGGCCGGCATCTGTGCGGGCCTGGTGCTGGCGGCGATCGGAGCGGGCGTCGGCGGGTGGCTTGCCTTGCGGTCGCACCAGGACAGTGAAGAGATCGCGCGTAACGAAGCGACCGCGATACAGGCCGCGAAGGAGTGCGTGACCGCCACGCAGGCACCCGACATCGAGGCGATCACGGCGAGCCAGACCAAGATCATCGAATGCTCCACCGGCGACTTCGGTGCGCAGGCCACGTTGTACAGCAGCATGCTCGTCGACGCGTACAAGGCCGCCAACGTCAAGGTGCAGGTCTCGGACATGCGGGCGGCGGTGGAGAAGCACAACGACGACGGGACGATGGATCTGCTGGTGGCGCTGCGGGTCAAGGTCTCCAACACCGAGGCGACCGACCAGGAGCAGGGGTACCGGTTGCGGGTCCAGATGGCGCCAGTCGACGGCACGTACAAGGTCGCCAGGCTGGATCAGGTTGCTTCGTGACGGCGGTGCTTGACACAAACGCGGATGTAGCGGCTGGCGACTCCCAGTCGACGGAGGTGCTTGCCTCGTGGGGGGCGCGTGCCGGGGCGTTCGCGGTGGATGTATTGGTGGGGCTGGCTGTCCTTGTGACGCTGGCGCTTTCGGCCCTGACCGCGCCGCAGCAAGGGTGGCTGTGGTGGGTGTTCACCGCGGGGGCGGCGGCGACGGTGGTGGCGATGGCCGTCAACCGGTGGCTGCTGCCGAGCATGACAGGCTGGAGCCTGGGACGGGCGCTGTTCGGCATCCGCGTGGTGCGTCGTGACGGCGCCGACGCTGGAGTGTTCCGGCTGATGCTGCGCGATGTCGCGCATGTGCTGGACACGCTGGCGATTTTCGTGGGATGGCTGTGGCCGTTGTGGGATCGGCGGCGACGGACGTTCGCCGATCTGCTGGTGCGGACCGAAGTGCTTTCGGTGCCGCGGCCCGAGCGGGACATGCGGCGGCCGGTCGGTTGGGTGTTGGTGGCGGCGACGCTTGTGTGCGCGGGGGCGGTCGCGCTTGGCTATCTGGCCGTGTATCGGCAGGACCAGGCGGTGGACGCGGCGCGTTCGCAGATTGCCGAGGAGGGGCCGCGGATCGTCGAGCAGATGCTGAGCTACAACGCCGACACGATCGAGGACGACTTCAAGCGAGCGCAGGAGCTGGCGACGGATAACTACCGCGAACAGTTGGCTGCTCAGCAGGCGGCGGTGCGCAAGGCCGGGCCGACGAACAACGAGTACTGGGCGGTCAGCAGTGCGGTGCTGTCGGCATCCGAGAATCAGGCGGCCATGCTGATGGCGATGCAGGGCCAACGCGGCGCCAACGCAAAGGATTTGAAGTTCATCACCGCCACCGTACGAGTGGATTTCGACAAGTCCGCCGACGGAAAGTGGCGGGTGGCGAATCTGACGGTATTGAAGAGTCCGCAGTTGCAGGAGGCCGGCCAGTGAGCCCGCGGCGGCGCGTCGAGGCGCAGGAGCGTGACTTCTTCGAGGTGGAACCCGTGGAGCCTAAGCCGCCTCGGCGGTGGGGCCTGCCGGTGGTGGCCGGTCTGGCGGCGGTGTTGATCGCGGCGGCGGTGGGGGCGAGCACGTTCATGTTGGTCCGCCATGAAATGGACCGGCGCACCGAGCTGCGCACTGCGGCGGCGCTGGACTATGTGCGGAGCTTCATGACCGACTACACGTCGCTGGATCCGTTCAACGCCAACGCTTATGCGGACCGGATCCAGTCGAAAGGCACCGGGGAATTCGCAAAAATGTTCTCCGAGCGCAAGAACGAGATCCTGCTGCAGGTGGCGCGGGCCGAACCCACGAAGGGCACCGTGCTGGAGGCGGGCGTGCAGCGGTGGAGTGACAACGGCAGCGCCGAAGTGCTGGTGGCAACGAAGGTCACCACCAAAACGCCGGACGGGAAGTCGACGATCGAGAGCGGAAACCGTTGGATTGCAACGGCTACCAAGGAAGGACAACAGTGGAAGATCAGCAACCTGATTCAGGTGATCTGACCACCGAAGCCGCCGAGGAGACGCCGACGGCCCGTCCTCGGCGGTGGCAGTTCTGGCGGAGGCGTGCCGAAAGTGCGTCGCCGCAGCCGGAATCCGAGCCAGAGGATGCGCCCGCCTCCGAGACTGCCTCGGAGCCGGAGCCGAAGAAGCCGGTCGGGAAAGCGGGGCGGACGGCGAAACCGGTTGAGCCGGTGGTCGAAGATCCAGCGGACGAAGGTGAAACCGCGGAATCCGACTCTTCTGATGTTTCTGATGCTGAGGACACCGCCGACGAGGAACCGGTGGTGTTGGTGCCGCATCAGGCGGCGGGTAAGCGCCTGACAATCGCGGCGGCGGCCGC
The DNA here is from genome assembly GCF_002838065.1 of Mycobacterium hubeiense. GTDB lineage: Bacteria > Actinomycetota > Actinomycetes > Mycobacteriales > Mycobacteriaceae > Mycobacterium > Mycobacterium hubeiense. The sequence goes on from NZ_PIZU01000021.1 coordinate 95,583, forward strand.
GGCAGCGCTGTTCGTGGCGGCGGGTGCATTCGCCGGGGCGATGGCGCAGCCGTACCTGGCGGACCGAGCGTTGGTGCACACCAAGGTCGATATCGCGCGGACGGCCGCCAACGCCATCACCACGTTGTGGACGTACACGCCAGAGGACATGGAGTCGTTGCCGGACCGGTCGGCCAAATTCTTGTCCGGGGATTTCGCGCACGAGTACCGGCGCTACATCGACGCCATCGTGGCGACCAACAAGCAGGCGCAGGTGTCGAACAACACCGAGGTGATGGGCACGGCGGTGGAATCGGTCGGCCCGACGGAGGCGACCGCGATCGTCTACACCAATTCGGTGGCCACCAGTCCAGCGTCGAAAAACATCCCGTCGCTACGGTATCTGTCGTACCGCTTGACGATGGAACGCCGCGGCGGCGACTGGTTGATCAATCGGATGACCGCCATCACCAGCCTGGATCTGACGCCGCGGCTCTAGCGTGGCCCGCTCTTAAAAGGGTGGCGGTCTGTTGCGTTTGGCGACGTGGTCGTCGTTGAGTCCGCGTTCTTCGGCGATGCGGCGGGCGCGATCTTCAGCGCGGGTTCGTCGCCGTTTGGGCATCATCACCCCACGGCCGTGGCCGGCCGGTGGCATCGTGTCAGGCAGCTCGAGGGTGCCGGTAGGTGTGCACAGCATCGGGAAGTGCCACAGGGCACCCGGATAGGTCGTGTAGGTATGGCCTGTTGGGGAAGTCCAGATCACTGTGCCGTCGGGCAGTTGTCGGTCACGCCAGCCCGGATTGCCTACCCAGAACGTTTTCATCAAATGGTGAAAACGGCACAGGCACTTCAGATTTGAGGCATGCGTCGGCCCATAAGGGTAGGGCACCGTATGGTCCAAGTCGCACAAGTCGGCGGGTTTATCGCAGCCTGGCCAGCGACACGTCAGATCGCGGCAACGCACGAAGTCGGCCAACTTCCGTGAAGGGGTATACCGCGGCTCGGGCGGTGCGGCCCCGGGATGGACGACCTCACGTACGACGGCCCGATCCATCAGCCCCGCGAGCAGAGGCGCGGGCATCAGCCCGCCTCCCATCACGTACGCCGGCGGCGCGCACGCCGGCCGCACCAGCGCGCCGTTGCCGTCGATCACCAACGACGACTCCGGCAACAGGCTCCGGGGCGCAGACGCACCCGCTGGCGCAGTTGATGGTGGCCGATCCTTCGGCGTGGCGGGGTCCGGCTCGGGTGGCGGATCGTTTGGCGGCGTGGGATCCGGCTCGGGCGCAGGCGCTGCCGGTGGGGTGGCGGCAGCGGCTACGGCGGTGGAGTCGGCAACCAGATGCAGAACAATGTTGCGCTCCGGTGCATCTGAGGGCCCCGCAGGGCAGTTCTCGTCCCCGCAGCCGCACGGCAGCCGGTCCGCGCCGACCGCCATCGCGGCCAATGAGTCGGCCAGTCGCTCCTTCAGCGTGCGTGGGTCGTCGTCGCAGACCGTGCGGGCCAGCTCTTTGACCCGGCGCTCTACGAGCGCGGAATCGCTGGCGTATAACCGGCCATAAATGCTCTCGAAACCGGCCTCGTCATCGGGTGTGCCGAACTCCAGCCACCGTTGACGGTCCAGTCGTCGCGTCTGGCGCAGCGCTCCCGGATCCACCTGATCGATCAGCGCGTCAATGGCGTGCTCGGTCTTCTTCTGCGACAACGGTCCCCACCGCTTGACCTGATCGGCAAGCAACGCATCGACCGCCGCCAGCGCTTCGGGGTTTTCGATTAGATGCGTGCGGTACACGATCGTGCGCACCAACAAATCGGTGATCTCCCCGGCCGCGAACAACTCGGCCACCTTGGGAAGCCGCTCGCGCAGCGCGACCCCGCGGTGCGCTTGCCCCAACGCCAAGCCCTGGCTGATGCCCTGGGCTGCGCCCAACTCGGCGCCCACCGACCACTCTGGATCAATCCACCAGTCGTGGCGCTCCTGGGCGCTGGCACATTTAGTACGCCGGCAGAACAGTTCGGCCATTACCGCCTGCTTGCGCGCACACGCCGCATTCTCGGCCCGGGCGAAAGCGCGCACCAAATCCACCAGCGCCGCGTTGTCCAACGCAGCAAGCTCGACGACATTCGGCGACGAACAATCGAACATGTTTTCGAAGTTAGCGGCAGGCCCTGACGATGGCCACCGCTATGCCCTCCACCTGTGGATGAACTCGCAACTGGGGATAACTCCAGTCGCGGCGGCGAAATTTGTCGGGACTACTCTCACGGCATGCCATCAGTACTCGTCACCGGTGCGGCTCGCGGTATCGGCAAGTCGATCGTCGAGCGCCTCGCATCCACCGGCTGGGACGTCATCGCCGGGGTTCGGTCCACGGCGGACGCCGATGCGATCACCAAGGTCAACCCGCAGCAGATCTCGGCGGTGATGCTGGACGTCACCAGTGCCGACCACATCGCCAAACTGCCAGAGGCGCTGCCTGATCGACTGGACGCGATTGTCAACAACGCCGGCGTCGTCGTTGCCGGAGCCATTGAGACGGTGAGTACAGATGAATGGCGAAAGCAGTTGGAGATCAACATCATCGGCCAGCTGGCGGTGACGCGGGCAGTGCTGCCGAAACTGCGGCAATCGCACGGCCGCACCGTATTCATCTCGAGCGTCAACGGAAAGATCTCGACGCCGCTCATCGGAGCCTACTGCGCCTCGAAGTTCGCACTGGAGGCGGCCGCTGACGCGCTTCGAGTGGAGTTGCGGCCCTGGAGGATTCCCGTCGTACTAGTGGAACCTGCCCAGACCGACACCGACATCTGGCGCAACGCCGACACGATGGTGCTGGAGACCGAAGCGGCGATGTCACCAGAGCAGCGCGCGTTGTATGCGAAACACATTGCGGCCATGAAGAAATTTGTGCCGATGTCGCAGCGGATGGCGGTACCGGCGGAGAAGGTCGCCGCCGTCGTGGAAGAGGCGTTGACGGCCCGACGGCCGCGGGCACGCTATGTCGTCGGACTAGGTCCGAAGATGCAGACTGCATTTGTGACCAATCTTCCAACGGCACTGCGTGATCGAATGATCGCAACGATGATGCGCCTACCGCGTGGGTGATTTCGTCAAGAGAAACCCGGACGCCCCGCCAGGCTTCTTCGGCGTAGAGGCGGCGGGCTTGCGATGGCTCGCGGTGGACGGCGGAGTTCGGTGTGCGCGTGTGGTGTCTTGTGACGCAACGCCGTTGACGCTGGAGCGCTTGGATTCGGTCTCGCCAACGCCGGCGGCGGCGCGTGACTTCGGCGCACACCTGGCCGTGACCCATGACGCTGGTGCCTCGTCATTCGGTGTGGGACCGGATAATTGGGGCGGTCCCGGATACTTCGGCCCGATGTCGCAGCCACTCCCGATGTCGTTCACCGCGCACGAGCGCTGGGGCGAGTTCTATGCGTATGAGCGGTTGCGGCCGATGGCCGACCTGGCCGCGCCGCGGCTGAGCGCGGCCGGCCGGACCGCGGTCGACGAGGTCATGGACCAATGCTTGGCGGGTGCGTTCGACGACGACGACCGCCCGGCACGCCTGCACGGTGATCTGTGGAGCGGCAACGTGATGTGGACGTCCGAAGGTGTCGCGCTGATCGATCCCGCGGCCCATGGGGGTCATCGCGAGACCGATCTGGCGATGCTCGCGCTATTCGGCTGCCCGTTCCTCGGTGAAGCCTGGAGGGTTATCAATCCGTGCACCCGCTGCCGGAGGGCTGGCGCGAGAGGACGGGACTGCATCAGCTGTACCCGCTGCTGGCGCACGTGGTGCTGTTCGGAGGCGGCTATGGCGCTGAGGCTGAGGCCTCCGCGCAGAGCGCGTTGATGAGCAACAGTTAACGACGCAATCCGTAGCTGTCAGCTGGGTCGACGCACCCGAAAGCCGCGGGACGGTGATCTGGACCGTATCCACCAGTTCGAAACGGTTGGGAACTAGCTGCGGAATCCGAAGCTCACGTTGCCGGTACAGATTCCGGCAACGGTGGAAGTTATCGAGGATTCTGGCGAGTTCCAGCAACCTACGGTTGCGTAGATATGACAGTTGCTGCCATATGACGGGAAGGTAAGAAGGATCGCGGTCTAGCTGCGGCAAGCTAATTGACGGCGATGCAGAAGAATATTTGCGATAAGCGCGCGCTGACGTACATAGAAATTTCTCAGCAATCTCTCTCCGAAGCATGAAAGCGGTGTTACGGTGCCTGAGAAGTAGCTGAGATTCCGGGTGAAGGGACAGGTCAGATGGCGTCGAAACACCGGAAGTTGCGGAGCAGTACGAAGAAGGTGGCGACGATCAGTGCGGCAACGGCAACAGTTACCGCGTTGACGGTGGGCGTTGCTCCGCCACCGAAAGCGAATGCAGCCTTCGTCGACCCAAATGTCGACCTCCAAGCCGACTTCCGTCCGTTCCCGCCGCCCGAGCAGATCCCGGATCTGACCGGCGGGCTCGGCACCGCGGGCTATGACCTAGCGCAGGAGATCGGCGCGCAACTTTTGACCGCCTTTGTAGAGAACATCAATCTGGCGGCGCTCGCTGAAGCCGCGGGGGTTGATCCCGAGAGCTTGGTAACCAACCTTCTCGGTGGTGCGCTCGACGGCGTGCTAGCTAGTGGACTTGGTGCAGTTCCGCTGGACCTTACGGGTGTGGTGACTCCACTCCTGGAACAGGTGCTAACACCTGCGCTTGGTGAAACACTTGCGGGTCTCGTGGCCGGCGTGGTGGGGCCGGAGTTGGCTGATGCTCTTGATGCGGAGGATCTAGGCGGACTTCTTGACCTGCTGGGGCTTGATCTAAGTAGCCCCCTCGATCTGTCCGGCGATCCGGTCCCCGGCCTTAACGTCGTAACGGCGGGGTGGCCGTTCACGTTGCTCAAACTGTTGGGTGTGGACCTCGGATGGGTACCACCTTTCCCTAACTCAATTGCCGAGGACATCAATAACACCGACTATCTAGACGTGGGAGTCGCCGGCCTGCTCGATGAGCTTGGTGTCGATGTTGCAGCCATAAATCTGATCCTCGACGCTCTCACCCCGCTTGAACCCGGTCCGACGCTTGCGGACTTGCCTGACCTGGTTGCGCTGCGAGCGCCAATTGTTATCGGTGTCGGGCTAGGAGCGTTCGCAGCTGGCGCTGCATACCCGCAAGTCGTTGCCGACTTACCGAACCAGCCAGGCGGCGCCGCCTTTACCGGAACTGACCCGATTCTCGGCAGCTTCACGATCATGCCGATGCTGCTGATCGACAACCCAGGTCGAGCGAACGGTGGAATCCTGGCGCGCGCCTACCCGTTGTTCCGGCTTGTCGGCATCGACACCGTCACCCCGGACACGCAAGTCCAAAGCAGCACCGACGGAGAAGGCCTTCTGAACGATGTGCAGTTCCTCGGACTAACGCTCGGCGGTGCAAACCTGATCCCGATCAAGATCGACGCGACGGCCGAGTACCTGCCAATGTCAGACTTCGCCGCGTGGCCAACCCGTTCACAATGGCGAATAACGTTGCGGCAGGTGCTTTCCCGACCTACATTCTCAGGAATCAATCGATTCCAGACATCGTCGCCGACCTGGGCGGCCAGGTGGGGTCACAGCTGCTAGCGGATATTGCGGACTATCTGGCTAATCCTGGTGACGACCCAACGAAGGGTCCCAAGCTCAATATCTACTACACGCTTGATGCCAAGAGTCTTCCGCTTCTTGAGCCGACATATCTGGTAGTCGATGTCGTCAACTTGCTGACCGGTGCGAACCTGAACAACCCGATTGGCACGGCGCTGACGCCGGCGCTAACGACCTTGAGCATGTCCCGAGTCTCGTGGAACT
>NZ_PIZU01000022.1 GCF_002838065.1 Mycobacterium hubeiense
AAAACGAGGTGTGCACCAAACCCGGGATGCTTCAGAATCCGCCGGTAGACCGGATAGGTTGTGATACGTGCGATTGGGCGTGCTCGACGTGGGCAGCAATACCGTTCACCTCCTCGTGGTGGACGCGCGCCGCGGTGGCCATCCGACGCCGATGAGCTCCACCAAGGCGTCGCTGCGGCTCGCCGAGGCCATCGACAGCTCCGGCAAGCTGACCCGCAAGGGTGCCGACAAGTTGATCGACACCATTGACGAGTTCGCCAAGATCGCCGCCAGCTCCGGCTGCGCCGAGCTGATGGCGTTTGCCACCTCCGCCGTCCGCGATGCCAAGAACTCCGAGGACGTGCTCGCCCGGGTGCTCGCCGAGACGGGCGTGTCGCTGCAGGTGCTCAGTGGCGTCGACGAGTCGCGGCTGACGTTCCTGGCGGTGCGCCGGTGGTACGGCTGGAGCGCCGGCCGGATCATCAACATCGACATCGGTGGGGGTTCGCTGGAACTGTCCAACGGCGTCGACGAGGAGCCCGAGGTGGCGTTGTCGCTGCCGTTCGGCGCCGGCCGGCTGACCAGGGAATGGCTGCCCGACGACCCACCGGGCCGCCGGCGGGTCGACATGCTGCGCGACTGGCTGGCCACCGAGCTGGCCGACGCCGCCGCCACCATGCTCAAGGCGGGCAGCCCCGACCTCGCGGTGGCAACGTCGAAGACCTTCCGGTCGCTGGCCCGCCTCACCGGCGCCGCCCCGTCGGCGGCCGGGCCGCGGGTAAAGCGGACACTCACCGCCACCGGTCTTAGGCAGGTCATAGCTTTCATATCTAGGATGACGGCGGCTGACCGCGCCGAATTGGAAGGGGTGAGTGCCGAGCGAGCGCCACAGATCGTGGCAGGCGCGTTGGTAGCCGAGGCGAGTATGCGAGCGCTGTCGATCGAATCCGTCGACATCTGCCCCTGGGCGTTGCGGGAGGGGCTGATTCTGCGGAAACTCGACAGCGAAGCTGACGGAACCGCCCTGGTGGAGACGTCCGTGCGGGATGCTGGACGTGAGAATTAGCTCGGCCTAAAGGCAACAGACAATGACAGGACCAGAAGACAGCCACAGCGGCACCCGGCCGATCTCGGTCGCCGAGTTGCTGGCAAAGAATGGGACCATCGGCGCCCCGCCAGTCGGCGGCCGGCGCCGGCGGCGTCGTGGCAACTCCGACGCCGTGACCGTCGCGGAGCTCACTGGCGAGATCCCGATCGTTGCTGAGGACGAGGACGAAGCCGACACCGAGAGTCATCGCGTCTCCGAACACACCGACGTCATCGGCCCCCTGCCGAAGAACGGCGCAGCCGCACCCGAAGCCGAAGCGGAAGCCGATTACGAGGCGCATCTCGAGGCCCGCGACGTCGAACCCGAGCCGGTGGAATTCGAGCCACGGCCGCATCGCCCGCATTACGCCCATGCGCTGCGACGCCATCGGCCCAGCGGCAGCGGCGCCGAACAGATGAGCCCCGATCCCGTCATCGACGACGACGATGACCTGCTCGACTCCACGGTGGACCTGGCCGAGCCGCCCGAGATCGACTACGAGGACGACGACGCCGTCGACGTCGAGGAGTCCGGGACCGAGCAGAAGCGGTCCTACCTGAAGTCCACGCTCGGCCCGTTGTTCGGCGGCCAGACCGTCGCCGACGACATCGCGCGCCGTGGTCCGTCGTCAAGCATCGACGACACCGACCTCGAAGACTTCGAGGACGAGGCCGAGGTGGCTCCGCCGTCGACGAAATCGGCGCTGGTCCAGGGCGCTGTGATCGTCGGGCAGTGCATTCTCGCGGTGGCCTTCGGCGCCGGGCTGTTCATCGCGTTCGACCAACTGTGGAAGTGGAACAACATCGTCGCGCTCGTGCTGTCCGTATTGGTCATCCTCGGCCTGGTGGTCGGCGTGCGGGTGGTCCGCAAGACCGAGGACATCGGCAGCACTTTGATCGCGGTGGCGGTCGGGGCCCTGGTGACATTGGGGCCGCTGGCGCTGCTGCAATCGGGGTAGCCCCAACAACGTGCGCCCTGCCATCAAGGTCGGTCTGTCGACGGCCTCGGTCTATCCACTGAGGACCGAGGCCGCCTTCGAGTACGCGGCACGGCTGGGGTATGACGGCGTCGAGCTGATGGTGTGGGCCGAATCGGTCAGCCAGGACATCAAAGCCGTCGCCAAGCTCTCCGACAAGTACGACGTGCCGGTGCTGTCGGTGCATGCGCCGTGCCTGCTGATCTCGCAGCGGGTGTGGGGCGCCAACCCGATCCCGAAGTTGGAGCGCAGCGTGCGCGCCGCCGAACAGCTGGGCGCGCAGACTGTCGTGGTGCATCCGCCGTTTCGTTGGCAGCGCCGCTACGCCGAGGGGTTCTCCGAGCAGGTGGCCGAGCTCGAGGCGTCCAGCGACGTGATGATTGCCGTGGAGAACATGTTTCCGTTTCGGGCGGACCGCTTCTTCGGCGCCGGGCAGACGTCGATCGAGCGGATGCGCAAGCGCGGCGGCAGGCCCGGACCGGGCATCTCGGCGTTCGCGCCGTCATACGACCCGCTGGACGGCAATCACGCCCACTACACGCTGGATCTGTCGCACACCGCGACGGCCGGGACCGATGCGATCGACATGGCCCAGCGGATGGGTGACGGGCTGGTGCATCTGCACCTGTGCGACGGCAGCGGCGCATCGACCGACGAGCATCTGGTGCCCGGCCGCGGCACCCAGCCGACCGTCGAGGTCTGCGAAATGCTGGCCGCCAGTAACTTCGCCGGCCACGTGATCCTCGAGATCACCACCTCGGCGGCGCGCACCGCCGCCGAACGCGAAGCGCTGCTGACCGAATCGCTGCAGTTTGCCCGTGCGCACCTGCTGCGCTGAGAACCCGAAGGACATCCATGGGATCAACCTTGTTCACCGACGCGATGGAACTCACCCCGGCGGGCGACGGCGTGTATGACGGTGAGCTGAACGAGCATTGGACCATCGGGCCGAAGGTGCATGGCGGGGCGATGCTGGCGCTGTGCGCCAACGCCGCCAGGACCGAACACGGCGACGGAGCCCAGCCGATCGCCGTGTCCGCCAACTACTTATGGGCTCCTGACCCCGGGCCGATGCAACTCGTCACGACGCTGCGCAAGCGCGGCCGCCGCGTCAGCCTCGTCGACGTCGAACTCAACCAGGGTGAGCGCACCGCCGTGCGGGCCTCGGTGACGTTGGGCGAGCCCGAACACCATGTGCCGCCGCTGTTGTCGCACAACCCCGTCGTGCCGTTGATGACGCCCGAGCCGCCGGCGGGTCTCGAACCGATCGGCCCCGGCCATCCGATGGCCGACATCGTGCACCTGGCCCACGGATGCGACATCCGCCCCGCCCTGGACACCCACGGGCCGCGCTCCGACGGCGGGCCGCCGGTCATCGAAATGTGGGTGCGGCCCAAAGACGCCTCGCCCGACGTGCTGTTCGCGCTGCTGTGCGGCGACGTGCCGGCGCCGGTGACGTTCGCGGTCAACCGCCGCGGCTGGGCCCCGACGGTGCAGCTCACCGCCTATCTGCGGGGCCTGCCCGCCGACGGCTGGCTGCGCGTCATCTGCACCACGGTGCAGATCGGGCAGGACTGGTTCGACGAGGACCACATCGTCGTCGACTGCGAAGGACGCATCATCGTGCAGACGCGGCAGCTGGCGATGGTGCCCACGCAATAGCGTGCGATGCTTTCCCGCATGGCCAGAATCGCGATCATCGGCGGCGGAAGTATGGGCGAGGCACTGCTGTCCGGGCTCTTGCGGGCCGGGCGGCAGGTCAAGGATCTGGTGGTGGCCGAGAAGTCCCCAGATCGCGCGAAGTACCTCTCCGAAACCTATTCGGTGCTGGTGACTTCGGTGCCCGACGCTGTCGACACCGCCACCTACGTCGTGGTCGCGGTGAAACCCGCCGACGTGGAAAGCGTGGTATCCGAGATCGCCGAGGCCGCCGCGCACGCCGAAACCGGTATGGCAGAACAGGTTTTCGTCACCATCGCCGCCGGGGTGAGTACCGCCTATTACGAAGCCAAGCTGCCGGCGGGCGCACCCGTCATCCGGGCGATGCCCAACGCACCCGTCGTCGTCGGTGGCGGTGTCAGCGCACTGGCCCCGGGCCGATTCGCCACCGCCGAGCAACTCAAAGAGGTGTCGGCGATCTTCGACGCGGTCGGCGGGGTGCTGACGGTGCCCGAATCGCAGCTCGACGCCGTCACCGCCGTGTCGGGGTCGGGCCCCGCGTACTTTTTCTTGATGGTCGAGGCGTTGGTGGATGCCGGCGTCTCGGCGGGTCTGTCCCGCGCGGTGGCCACCGATCTCGTCGTGCAAACCATGGCCGGCTCGGCGGCGATGCTGCTCGAGCGTCTCGACCAGGCGCAGGCCGAGGGCGACGCCGCGATGGGCACCGCGCTGGACACCACCCCTGCGCAATTGCGCGCCACAGTTACCTCGCCCGGCGGTACCACCGCTGCTGGTCTGCGTGAACTCGAACGGGGCGGTTTGCGGGCAGCGGTCGCCAGTGCCGTGGAAGCCGCAAAAACCCGCTCTGAGCAGTTAGGAATTACATCAGAGTAGTTCAACAATTTCTTACGGATTAGCCCACACCCGTCGCAGTAACCCCACCTGCCACGCTATTCTCCCTGTTGTATGCGCGGGTTGGCGCCAGCGGTGGGGAAGCCGCTGGAACTGCCCGTGCCTGATTGATTGGGTTGCGATGACGTCTATGAACGGGCCATCGGCGCGGGATTCGGCTGGCGGTAAGCATGCGCGTGACACCGGGCCGGCCGAGCCGCCACGAGCTCAATTTCTTACCGTCGCCGAAGTGGCCAGCTTGATGCGGGTCAGCAAGATGACGGTGTACCGGTTGGTGCACAACGGCGAGCTGCCCGCGGTGCGGGTCGGCCGCTCATTCCGGGTGCACGCCAAGGCGGTCCACGATCTGCTGGAGACTTCGTACTTCGATGCCGGCTGATGCCGTAGGCGTTTTCCGGTTACGCAGGCCGCCCAGGTAAGGTGTGCGGGTTCAGTCATACGGTCTGTTAGGTAAGCGGAGACACCGGGGTTTATGGGTTCAGTCATCAAGAAGCGGCGTAAGCGCATGTCGAAGAAGAAGCACCGCAAGCTGCTTCGACGTACCCGGGTGCAGCGCAGAAAACTTGGCAAGTAGCTCCCAGCAGCTCGGCAGGTAGTTGTGCGCCACGGCCGTTAGGCTTGCCCAATGGATTCTGGGGGCCACAATGGAGCAGACACCACCGACACCGTGCATTACCCGAAGGTGGTGCTGGTCACCGGTGCGTGCCGTTTTCTCGGCGGTTATCTGACCGCACGGCTGGCGCAGAACCCGTTGATCAACCACGTGATCGCCGTCGACGCGATCGCGCCCAGCAAGGATCTGCTGCGCCGGATGGGCCGCGCCGAGTTCGTGCGCGCCGACATCCGTAACCCGTTCATCGCCAAGGTGATCCGCAACGGCGACGTCGACACCGTGGTGCACGCCGCCGCGGCGTCCTATCAACCACGCTCCGGTGGGCGCGCAACGCTCAAGGAGCTCAACGTGATGGGCGCCATCCAGCTGTTCGCGGCCTGCCAGAAAGCCCCGTCGGTCAAGCGCGTCATTCTCAAGTCCACCTCCGAGGTGTATGGCTCCAGCTCGCACGACCCGGTGGTCTTCACGGAGGACACCAGCGCGCTTCGACCGCCGGGGGAGGGCTTCGCCCGCGACAGCATCGACATCGAGGGCTACGCGCGCGGTCTGGGCCGGCGTCGGCCCGACATCGCGGTCACTATCCTGCGGCTGGCCAACATGATCGGCCCCGCCATGGACACCGCGCTGTCGCGGTACCTGGCCGGCCCCGTGGTGCCGACGGTCGTCGGCCGGGATCCCCGCCTGCAGCTCCTGCACGAACAAGACGCCCTGGGGGCGCTCGAGCGCGCGACGATGGCCGGCAAGGCGGGCACGTTCAACATCGGTGCGTCGGGCATCATCATGATGTCGCAAGCCATTCGGCGATCCGGTCGCATCCCGCTGCCGGTGCCGCGATCCGCGCTGTGGGCGGTGGATTCGCTGAGGCGCGCAACCCGCTACACTGAACTGGATCGTGAGCAGCTCGACTACTTGAGCTACGGCCGGGTCATGGACACCACGCGAATGCGCAACGACCTAGGTTATAGCCCCAAGTGGACGACCGTGGAGGCATTCGACGATTACGTCCGCGGCCGTGGATTGACTCCGATCGTCGACCCGCGATGGGTACGCTCAATGGAGAGTCGCGCCGTGGCGGTGGCGCAACGTTGGGGGCGTTGATCATGACTCTATTCCGGGGCGGGAGAAGGTAACGACGTGGCGGGCGAATCTAAGGCGAAAGTGATTCCGCTACACGGCAATTCGGGCCGAACATCGGCTCAGCGGCGGGCTGCCCAGCGCGCCGACGGGCGCCGGCATCCGTCGTTGCTGTCCGACCCGGGCAGCCGCGCGACGGCCGAGCAGATCGCGGCGGTGGTACACGAGATCGACCAGCGCCGTAGCGCTGCGGGCGCACCGCCGGAGCAAGAGGCACCCAACGAACTCGCCAAGAAGATCGCCGCTGTCGGTGAGTTCATCCGCAAACGGATGACCGGCGATTACACCGTCGACGAGTTCGGGTTCGACCCGCACCTCAACAACGCAATCTTCTTGCCTTTGCTGCGGACGTTGTTCAACAACTGGTTCCGCGTCGATGTCAGCGGTATCGAGAACCTGCCCGAGACCGGCGCGGCACTGGTCGTCGCAAACCATGCCGGCGTCCTGCCGTTCGACGGGCTGATGGCGTCGGTGGCCGTGCACGACAACCACCCGACGCACCGGGATCTGCGGCTGCTGGCCGCCGACATGGTCTTCGACCTGCCGATGTTCGGGCAGGCCGCGCGCAAGGCCGGCCACACCATGGCCTGCACCGTCGACGCGCACCGGCTGCTGGCCGCCGGCGAGCTCACCGCCGTCTTCCCGGAGGGCTACAAGGGCCTCGGCAAGCACTTCAAGGACCGCTACAAGCTGCAGCGCTTCGGTCGCGGCGGATTCGTCTCCGCGGCGCTGCGGGCCAAGGCGCCCATCGTGCCGTGCTCGATCGTCGGCTCCGAGGAGATCTATCCGATGATCGCCGACGTCAAGCTGCTGGCCCGGCTGCTGGGGCTGCCGTACTTCCCGATCACGCCGCTGTTCCCGCTGGCGGGCCCGCTGGGTGTGGTGCCGCTGCCGTCGAAATGGCACATCTCGTTCGGCGAGCCGATCTCGACGGCCGATTACGACGAGTCGGCCGCCGACGACCCGATGGTCACCTTCGAGCTGACCGACCAGGTCCGCGAGACCATTCAGCAGACGCTGTATCAGCTGCTGGCCAACCGCCGGAACATGTTCTTCGGCTGACGCCCCTACCGCTCGCCGGGAAACTAGTCGGCCTTGGCGCTTTGCTTGGCAATCATGGCCGCGATGGCTTCATCGCGACGGGCCTTGATCTGCGCCGCCACCTCGTCGGCCTCGCCGGAGTCCTTGGCCTCGCCGAGCACCGTGACGATGCTCGTCAGCACCGGCTTGCCGTCGGCGTCGGTGACCTCACCGCGCAACTCGCAGACCACGGTGCCGTGCGACTCGATCACCGAATCCAGATAGGAATCGAAGAACAGCTTGTCCCCGGCCAGAATTGGCCGATAGAACTTCAGCTTCTGATCGCGGTGCAGCACCCGCTCCATGTTGATCGGCACATCGAAGTGATTGAAGATCTCCAACTGCACGCGCCGCCCGGCCACCGCGACGAACGTCAGCGAGGCGATCAGCTCGTCGTAGCCGCACTCCTTGGCGGCGTCCTCGCTGTAGTGAGCTGGGTGCTCGTCCTTGACCGCCTTGGCAAACTCGCGGATCTTCTCCCGGCCGACCTCGAAATAGTCCGGGTACCGGTAGTGAGTTCCGATGATGTCCTTGGCGATGCTCATGCCTGGGTTGGCTCCCCGCTCGTGATCTCCCTGCTGGTCTGGCTGCGCGAGCCTATCAACGGCCGCTCAACTGCCATCTCCGCGGCGCGACACCACTGCAGCCAGCGCACCGCCCAGCGCGCCCAGCGCCACCGCCGACGGCACCCCGATGCGGGCGGCCTTGCGGGCGGTGCGGAAGTCGCGGATCTCCCAGCCGCGCTCACGGGCGACGCTGCGCAGCGCGGCGTCGGGGTTGATCGCCACGGCGGTGCCGACCAGCGACAACATCGGCACGTCGTTGAAGCTGTCCGAATAGGCGGTGCAGCGCTTGAGGTTCAGGCCCTCGCGGATCGCCAGCGACCGCACGGCATGCGCCTTGCCGGTGCCGTGCAGGATGTCGCCGACCAGGCGGCCGGTGAACACGCCGTCCACCGATTCGGCGACGGTGCCCAGCGCGCCGGTGAGCCCGAGCCGCTTGGCGATGATGTTGGCCAGCTCGAACGGCGTCGCGGTGACCAGCCACACCTGCTGGCCGGCGTCGAGGTGCATCTGCGCCAGCGCGCGGGTGCCGGGCCAGATCTTGTCGGCGATGATCTCGTCGTAAATCTCCTCGCCGAGTGCCTCCAGTTCGGCCGTCGAGCGACCCTCGATGAACGCCAACGCCTTTCGCTTACCCGCCGCGACGTCGTCGCTGTTCTCGCGGCCGATGAGCTGAAACTTGGCTTGTGCGTAGATGAATCGGCCCAGATCGCCGTAGGTGAAGTACTTGCGCGCGGCCAGCCCACGGGCGAAATGCACCAGCGACGAGCCGTGCACCAATGTGTTGTCGACGTCAAAGAACGCCGCGGCGGTCAGATCCGGCGGCGGGGGCGGCGGAGTGGTCGGCGCCTCGGCCGCAAGATCGGTCACGGCGGCCTGCGCGCTGGCTTCGCCGGCGAGCTGCTGATCACGACCGTTTTCGGACACGAAACAACCCTAGGTCACCCGGCGCGGATACTTGCGGTGTGGATCGCCAGGTGACGTTGTTGACGCGCGACGGGTGCAGCATGTGCGACCGCGCGGCCCGCCGGCTCGCCGAACTCGCCGACGAGCTGGGCTTCGAGCTGACGATGACGGACGTCGACGCCGCCGCGGCCGCCGGCGATTCGGCGTTGCGCGCCGAGTTCGGCGACCGGCTGCCCGTGGTGCTGCTCGACGGGGTCGAGCACAGCTACTGGGAGGTCGACGAACCACGGCTGCGCGCCGAAATGCAGCGCAGCTAAATTTGGTGGCCAGAGGGTTAACGATTACCGTGGTTGACGTGGTGATGAAGCCATGAGCGTGTTGCTGTTCGGGGTTTCGCACCGCAGCGCGCCGGTGTCCGTGCTGGAGCAGTTGAGCACCGATGAGTCCGATCAGGCCAAGATCGTCGATGCGGTGCTGCAATCCTCCTTGGTGACTGAGGCGATGGTGCTGTCCACCTGCAACCGTGTCGAGGTCTACGCCGTCGTCGAGGCCTTCCACGGCGGCCTGTCGGTGATTGGTCAGGTGCTCTCCGAGCACTCGGGCATGAGCCTGGGCGACCTCACCAAATACGCCTATGTGCGCTACGCCGAAGCCGCCGTCGAGCATCTGTTCGCGGTGGCCAGCGGGCTGGATTCCGCGGTCATCGGCGAACGCCAGGTGCTGGGACAGGTGCGCCGCGCCTACGCCGCCGCCGAGGCCAACCACACCGTCGGACGCACCCTGCACGAACTGGCCCAGCGCGCGCTGAGCGTCGGCAAGCGCGTACACACCGAAACCGCCATCGACGCCGCCGGCGCCTCGGTGGTCTCCGTCGCGCTGGGCACGGCCGACGAACGGCTCGGCGGGCTGGCGGGCCGCACCGCGGTCGTCGTCGGTGCCGGTTCGATGGGCGCGCTGTCGGCCAAGCATCTGGTGCGCGCCGGCGTGGAGCGCGTGCACGTGGTAAACCGGTCACTGCCCCGCGCCCGCAGGCTGGCCCATACCCTGCGTGAACTTGGCGTCGTCGCAGACGCATTCCCGCTCGACCACCTTCAACCGGTGCTCACCGATGCCGACGTCGTCGTGTGCTGTACCGGCGCGGTGCGTCCGGTGGTCTCGCTGGCCGACGTCCATCATGCGCTGGCCCGCCGCGAGCACCAGCTGGTGATCTGCGACCTCGGCATGCCACGCGACGTCGACCCCGCGGTGGCCGGGCTGCCCGGCGTGTTCGTCATCGACATGGACCGGATTCAGCGCGAGCCGTCGGCCCGGGCCGCGGCGTCGGATGCTGAGGCCGCCCGCAAGATCGTCGCCGCCGAAGTTGCCAACTACCTGGCCGGACAGCGGATGGCCGAGGTCACCCCGACCGTCACCGCACTGCGGCAGCGCGCCGCCGACGTGGTCGAAGCGGAGTTGCTGCGGCTGGACAACCGGCTGCCCGGGCTGGACTCCGCGCACCGCGACGAAGTCGCCCGCACCGTGCGTCGCGTCGTCGACAAGCTGCTGCACGCCCCGACGGTGCGGGTCAAACAGCTGGCCAGCGCTCCTGGCGGCGACAGCTACGCCGAGGCGCTGCGCGAACTGTTCGAACTCGACCCGCAGGCCGTCGATGCCGTGGCGGGGCCCGAATTGCCAATCATCACAACCGATCCCGACAAACACGAGTAACGCTTGACGCATAGCGACGCCACTATCCGGATCGGCACCCGGGGCAGCCTGCTGGCGACCACCCAAGCTGGCGCCATCCGCGACGCCCTCGTCGCCAAGGGGCACGCCGCCGAGCTCGTCATCATCACCACCGAAGGCGACCGGAACACCGGACCGATCGCCAACATCGGCGTGGGTGTCTTCACCGCGGCGCTGCGCGAGGCCATCGACGACGGCCGGGTGGACATGGCCGTGCACTCCTACAAGGATTTGCCGACGGCCCCGGATCCGCGCTTCGTCATCGCTGCGGTACCCCCGCGTGAAGACCCCCGCGACGCGTTGGTGGCCCGCGACGGGCTGGTGCTCGGCGAGTTGCCGGTCGGCTCGACGATCGGCACATCGAGCCCGCGGCGGGCCGCGCAGCTTAGAGCATTGGGTCTCGGTTTGGAAATCCGCCCCCTAAGAGGCAACCTTGATACCAGGTTGAACAGGGTTACGAGTGGTGATCTCGACGGCATCGTGGTCGCGAGGGCGGGATTGGCCCGCATCGGACGACTGGCCGATGTCACCGAGACTCTCGAGCCGGTGCAGATGTTGCCAGCGCCGGCTCAAGGCGCCCTCGCGGTCGAGTGCCGCGCGGACGACACCGAGCTCGCCGCGCTGCTGGCGGAGTTGGACGACGCCGACACCCGCGCCGCGGTCACCGCTGAACGGGTCCTGCTCGCCGAACTGGAGGCGGGCTGTTCCGCGCCGGTGGGAGCGATCGCTGAAGTGGTCGAGTCCATCGACGAGGACGGCCGCGTCTTCGAAGAGCTGTCGCTGCGCGGCTGCGTGGCGACGCTGGACGGATCCGACGTGATCCGTGCGTCCGGCATCGGAACTCCGGACCGGGCACGAGAACTGGGTGCCTCGGTGGCCGCGGAGCTGTTCGAACTGGGTGCACGCGAACTCATGGCGGATCGCACTGAGCAGTAGAGCGGAGTGACGAGAGATGACGACCCGAGGGCGTAAGGCGAAGCCCGGCCGCATCACGTTCGTGGGCTCGGGACCGGGTGATCCGGGCCTGCTGACGACGCGGGCGTGCACCGTGCTCGCCAACGCCGCGCTGGTGTTCACCGATCCCGACGTGCCCGAAGCGGTGCTGGCGCTCGTCGGCTCCGAGCTGCCCCCGCCGTCGGGACCCGAACAGGCCGAGGGCGCCAGGGCCGACAAGGCCGACAAGGCCGACGACCAAGCCGACGCGCCGCAGGCGGACGACACCGCCGAGGCGGCTCCGGCGCTTCCAGGTGGCCCCGATATCCGTCCCGCACTGGGCGATCCGGCCGAGGTGGCCAAGACGCTGGCCGCCGAGGCCCGCGCCGGCGCCGATGTCGTTCGACTGGTGGCCGGCGACCCCCTGTCGGTGGACGCGGTCATCACCGAGGTGACGGCGCTGGCGAAGACCCACCTGAATTTCGAGATCGTGCCGGGCCTGCCCGACACCACCGCGGTGCCGACGTATGCGGGCCTGCCGCTGGGCTCCTCGCACACCGTGGCCGACGTCCGCGGCGACGTGGACTGGGCGGCCCTGGCCGCCGCGCCCGGCCCGCTGATCCTGCATGCCACCGCTTCGCATCTGCCCGACGCGGCGCGCACGCTGATCGAATACGGTCTGGCCGACACCACACCCGCGGTGGTGACCGCGAATGGGACGACGTGCCAACAGCGTTCGGTCGAGACAACACTCGCGGGCCTGCTCGACAAGAACACGCTCGCCGGCACCGAGCCCGCCGGGCCATTGGCCGGCCCGCTGGTCGTCACGATCGGCAAGACCGTGGCCAACCGGGCGAAGCTGAACTGGTGGGAGAGCCGCGCCCTGTACGGCTGGACCGTGCTGGTACCGCGCACCAAGGATCAGGCCGGCGAGATGAGCGAAAGGCTGGTCAGCCACGGCGCGTTGCCGATCGAGGTGCCGACCATCGCCGTCGAACCGCCGCGCAGCCCCGCGCAGATGGAACGCGCGGTCAAGGGTTTGGTCGACGGCCGGTTCCAGTGGGTGGTGTTCACCTCCACCAACGCGGTGCGTGCGGTGTGGGAGAAGTTCAACGAGTTCGGCCTCGACGCGCGGGCGTTCTCCGGCGTGAAGATCGCCTGCGTCGGGCAGGCCACCGCGGACAAGGTGCGGGCCTTCGGCATCAACCCCGAGCTGGTGCCGTCGGGCGAGCAGTCGTCGCTGGGCCTGCTCGACGAATTCCCGCCCTACGACGAGGTTTTCGACCCGGTCAACCGAGTGCTGCTGCCGCGCGCCGACATCGCCACCGAGACGCTGGCCGAGGGTCTGCGCGAACGCGGTTGGGAGATCGAGGATGTCACTGCCTACCGGACGGTGCGCGCCGCACCTCCACCCGCGCACACCCGCGAGATGATCAAGACGGGCGGCTTCGACGCCGTGTGCTTCACGTCCAGCTCGACGGTGCGCAATCTGGTGGGCATCGCCGGAAAGCCGCACGCGCGCACCATCGTTGCCTGCATCGGGCCCAAAACCGCTGAGACCGCAGCGGAATTCGGGCTGCGGGTCGATGTGCAGCCGGAGGTCGCAGCCGTCGGTCCGCTGGTCGACGCGCTGGCCGAGCACGCTGCGCGGTTACGCGCCGAGGGTGCGTTGCCGCCTCCGCGCAAGAAGAGCCGCCGGCGGTAGTCATGAGTTTTCCGCGTCACCGACCCCGGAGGCTGCGGTCTACTCCTGCGATGCGCCGTCTCGTCGCGCAAACCGCCTTGGAGCCACGGCATCTGGTGTTGCCGATGTTCGTCGCCGACGGGATCGCGGAGCCGCGTCAGATTGCTTCGATGCCCGGCGTCGTGCAGCACACCCGGGACTCGCTGCGCCGGGCCGCCGCCGACGCGGTGGCCGCCGGGGTGGGCGGGCTGATGCTGTTCGGCGTGCCGCGCGACGAGGACAAGGACGCCACCGGATCGGGTGGCGTCGCGGAGGACGGCATCCTCAACGTCGCATTGCGGGATCTGGCCAAGGATCTCGGCGACGACACCGTGCTGATGGCCGATACCTGCCTCGACGAGTTCACCGATCACGGCCACTGCGGGGTACTCGACAACCGCGGCCGCGTAGACAACGACGCTACTAATGCGCGCTACGTGGAACTGGCTGTGGCGCAGGCGGAATCGGGCGCGCACGTCGTCGGGCCCAGCGGCATGATGGATGGCCAGGTGGCCGCCATCCGCGACGGGCTGGATGCGGCCGGGCATACTGACGTCGCGATCCTGGCGTATGCGGCGAAGTTCGCGTCGGGCTTCTACGGGCCGTTCCGCGAGGCAGTGGCCTCCAGCCTGCGCGGAGACCGCCGCACCTATCAGCAGGATCCCGGCAATGCCCGCGAAGCCCTGCACGAGGTGGCGCTCGACATCGACGAGGGCGCCGACATCGTGATGATCAAGCCGGCGATGGGCTACCTCGACGTGGTGCGCGCCGCCGCGGACATCTCTCCGGTGCCGGTGGCCGCCTATCAGGTCTCCGGTGAGTACGCGATGATCAGTGCCGCCGCCGCCAACGGCTGGATCGACCTGCAGACGGTCGCGCTCGAGACGCTGACGGGCATCCGGCGGGCCGGTGCCGACATCGTCTTGACCTACTGGGCGGCCGATGTGGCCGATTGGCTGGCGTGACGGACGAGGAAAACACCCGGCCGCTGGATGTCGATACCGGGTTTTGGCTGTGGGTCGCTGCGCTGCCGCTGATGGTGATCGGTTATGTCGTCAACGTGGTAGCGGGCCCGGTGCGGCAGCCGTCGGCGATCGTGCTGGCGATCTCCGGGATCTTCGTGGTCGTGTTAGCGGCCGTCGTGGTGACCTTCTTGATCCTCATGCGGCACGGATACCGTTGGGCCCGAACATTGTTGACCGGCGGCGGGCTCGCGTCGGTGGTGTATACGGCCAGCAGCTTGTTCAGCGTCGATCGCGCGCCGGTGCCCGCCGTCATCTACGCGGTGAGCGCGATCGTCGGATCGGTGCTCATCGCCGGAGGGATGTACCTGCTGCACCGCAAGGACGCCCACGGCTACTTCACCCGCTGACCAGTTAGGCTTCGCAGTCATGTCAGCACCACAGCCGCGGCCGCGTGTCGTCACCGCTGCGTTCTGGTGCTGGCAAATTGCGGCGGTGCTGCTGATCGTCGGCGGCCTGCTCGTCGTCTTCGCCCACCTACCCGCAGTTCAGCGGGGTAGTGGGGGCATCACGGTGCTCGCGGGCGCCGGGATGGCGTTTCTGGCCGGCCGCAGCCGAACCGGCGACAGCCGGTTTCGCCGGGCAGCGATCGCGCTTTCACTGGCGACTGTCGTGTTGCTGCCCCTGCTGGTGATGTTCGGTGTCGTTCACGTATTGACATTGCTGGCGGTGCTGGTGCTCATCGCGGGAACCGTCCTGATCACCCGGCCCGCCGCAGCCGCATGGTCCGAACCGGGGAGTCCACAATGACCGAGCGCACCGCGCCACCCGAAGTCCTGTTCTACGAACAAGGCGCCAGCTGGTGGTGGCTGCTGGCCGGGCCCGCATCGGCCATCGCGATGGGACTCATCCAGCACTCAGCCGGATACGGCGTGCAGTTGTTCATCCCCGGGATGTTCCTGGTGCTGGTGGGCGGGTTCCTGGGCATCCAGGTCAAGGCGGCGCGGATCCACACCTCGGTGGAGCTGACGCCGGAAACGCTGCGCCAGGGCACCGAG
This sequence comes from Mycobacterium hubeiense, assembly GCF_002838065.1. Classification (GTDB taxonomy): domain Bacteria; phylum Actinomycetota; class Actinomycetes; order Mycobacteriales; family Mycobacteriaceae; genus Mycobacterium; species Mycobacterium hubeiense. Next base: position 15,311 of record NZ_PIZU01000022.1, read on the forward strand.
ACGATCCGGATTTCCGACATCGTGAAGGTCTACCCGCCGGCGACGGGCGCCGAAGAGCAGAAGTGGCAGTCGGCCCGTGCACTGGGCGAGCTGACCGGCGTTCCCCGCGGCCGCACGGGCATCGGGCTCAAACTCACCAACGACCGCACCGCCCAGGCGTGGGCCCGCCGCCACGCCGAATTGCGGGCACTGCTGACCCGGTTGGTCGACGAGAACACGCCTTGAGGTCCCGGCGTCGCGCGGTCATCGAGCTGCTGTTGGCCTACGCCGCGGCGGCCGGCTGCGTGTTGAGCTGGCTGGCCGCCCGGTCGACGGTAATCGTCGCGCCCGTGCTAGAAGGCGAGCCGCAGACGGCGTCCACGGTGTACTCGGCGCCGCTGCTGGTGTTGTCGTTACTGCTGGCGACGGTGGCCGGGGTGCTCGGCGTTGTTGGTGTAGCGGGGCTGCGGCGCTGAGCGGGCTTGCGCCGTCCTTCCCCCAATACGACTGTTCTCGCGCGCGTCAACCGATGCTGACGCGATTTCCGGGGACATGCCCGCCGGGACGCGCGTCAGCCATTGTTGGCGCGCTTCGGCGAGAGATCGCTTTTTCTCGCGTCAGCGTAGGTTGACGCGATTCAGAGACGTGTATCCAGAGTTCGCGCCGCCGAGGCGCGTCCTGGCTCACTAGGTGGAGGATCGAAGCCACCAGGTGACTCGGATCCTCCACTTAGGGTTCGTCTGACCCACGGATCAGTCAGAAGAGCCGCAATTGTTGACGCGGATTTCCGGTACATGCGCACTGGCGCGTCACCAGTGAGCCTGCTCACAACGTTTGGTACAAAGTGCGAAATCTGTAACACTGTTCCGCATGACCGAATTGGCCGAGCGCTCCGAACACCTCGACGACGCGTTGCCGCTGGGTCCGCAGTCGCTGGTCTGGCGGTATTTCGGCGACAACCGGATGTTTCTGATCGGCCCGCGGCCCGCAGTGCTGCAGAACATGCTGGCCGAGCTCGGCCAGGGCGTGCTGGACCACTCGGTGTTCTTCTCCGATACCGCCGCGCGAGTCAAGCGCTCGCTACCGCCGATCTTCATGACCGTGTACGGCTCCGACGACGACAACCCCGGTCAGCAGGTCCGCGACTTCCACACCGGCATCAAGGGCACCATGCCGGACGGCGCCCGCTACCACGCGCTGGATCCCGAGACATACTTCTGGGCCCACGCCACGTTCGTCGAGCAGGTGCTGTACTTCGCCGACACCTTCGTCAAGCGGCTGAGCCGCGAGGAGAAGGAGCAGATCTACGCCGAGTCGAAGACGTGGTATCGCCGTTACGGCGTCAGCGACCGCCCGATGCCCGCCGATTACGCGGAATTCGAGAAGTACTGGGACCGCATGCTCGACGAGATCGTCGTCGCGCACAAGACCGCGCTGTACGGCGTCGGCTATGTGACCAAGGGCTTCCCGTGCCCCAAGGGGGTGTCGCCGGCGGTGTGGCGGTTGATTTCGCCGGTGTTCAATCCGATCGCGGCATTTCTGACCACCGGCGGGTTGCCGCCGCGGGCGCGCACGCTGCTCGGGCTGCCGTGGAGCGAGCGTCAGGAACGGCGCTATCAGCGCTTCGCCGCCCTGTGGCGGTCGCGGCCGGTGAATTGGCTGTGGGATCATCTGCCGATGCGGCTGCGCTACAACCGATACGCCCAAAAAGGCTATGCCGGGGCCTGATCCCGCCACGCGGGCCATCCTGGACGCCGCCGTCGCCGAGTTCGAACGGCACGGCTTTCGACGGGTGGCGCTCGAGGACGTGGCGCGTCGCGCCGGCGTCAGCCGCACCACCATCTACCGCCGGTTCGCCAACCGCGACGAGCTGGTCGCCGCGGTCATCGAACGCGAGAACGCGGCGTTGTTCGCCGACATCGCCGCCGAGCTGAAACAGGCTGGGCCGCAGGCGAATTACTATGTCGAGGCGTTCACGCTGTCGATCGTGAAGTTCCGTCGGCACCGGGTGCTGGACCGGATGATCAGCGATGACCCCGGCTTCGTCATGCAGTTGGCCCACCAGCACTGGCCTGCGGCGATCGAGCGGATGGCCGACGCGCTGCGGGTGATCTTCCCGCCGAGGTTCGCCGAGCGGATCGGCGAGCAGGCGGTCAACGAGCTGGCCGACACCATCCTGCGCTACGCCGCGATGGCGCTGCTGCTGCCGAGCGCGCAGCCGCTGGAGACCGCCGACGACATCCGGGCCTTCGCCGCCCAGCACTTTCTGCCGAGTTTGCCCGCGGCGCTGCGTACCGTGCCCGCCTAAGTTTCGTAGTTCGGCGATGCGGGCAGCCCTGTGTCATGGGTACTGAACAACCGCATCAGACGACCGAAAAGCCAGAGGTCACCGAGGAACACAAGCAGCAGGCCAAGGACATGGCCAAGGCGTACGAGGAAGACCGCCCCACGACGACGCTGCCCGGCACCGGCGGGGCGGTGTCCGGTACGGCCGTCAACGACTGGGTGGACGACGAGGGCAAGCCGAAGTTCGGCAAAGAGGGCGACGGGTAATCGCCTTTCGGTGGAAGCGTCCTACAGTGGGGACTCGTGACGCCGTTGGAGCAGATTGCGCCCGCCTTCATCGAGATGGCCCATTCGATCGTGTGGGCCTCGGCGGCCACCGTCGACGCCGACAGCCGGCCCCGCACCCGCATCCTGCATCCAATCTGGGAGTGGGACGGCACCGACATGTTCGGCTGGATCGCGACGGTGCCCAGCCCAATCAAGAAGGCGCATCTGGCCGTTCATCCGGACATGTCGCTGAGTTACTGGACGACGAGCCACGACACCTGCAGCGCCGACTGCCTGGTGGAGTGGTACTCCGACGACGAAACCCGCAGGGCGGTGTGGGACAAGTTCGCCAACGGGCCCGAGCCGGTGGGCTATGACCCGTCCATCATCCCGATGTGGAGCGACGGGCCGACGTCCGACCAGTTCGCCGTGTTGCGGCTCTCGCCCTACCGGCTACGGGTCATGCCCGGCACTGTGATGACCAAAGGCGAGGGCGACGTGCTCAGCTGGCACGCCTGAGCCGTCAGGTGCCCTGCAGGATCGCGATCAGCTGTTCGCGGCTGTTGGCGCCGACGCGTTGCGACGCGCGGAACAGGTGCCCTTCGACGGAGCGGATCGACATGGTCAGTCGGTCGGCGATCTCCTTATTCGAGAGTCCTTGCGCGGCAAGCGAAATGATTTCGCGCTGACGGACGGTGAACGGCTGCGGCGTTGACGCCGCCAGCAACGCGGGCGTGCGGGCGCCCTGGCATTCAGCCGCGAGACGCTGCGCGGTGGCCGACGCGCTCAGTGCCGCGCCGCGCAGGCCGGCTTGTTGGAATGTGACGACGGCGTGCGCGGCGGCGTCGGCGGCGGCGAGGCGATCGCCGAAGCTCTCGTATCGGTGTGAGGCGTCGAGCAGTGCGTCGCCGTCACCCGCCGCGAGCGCCGCAGCGTGAGCAGCGGCAGCGGGCGCACGTGGTCCTTGCACCACGCCCGCGAGGTCGGCCAGCCTGGCCGCGGTGCTGTGGTCGCCGAACTGCGTCGCCGTCTGCAGAAGCACGACCTCCCACGCGGGGCGGTCAAGGTCGCACTCCTTGGCCGCCGCATCGCGCATAATCGAAACCGCCTGCGACACAGCACCTTCGGCGGCACACACCCACGCCTGCGCGAGAGATCGATACGGGTCGAACATGCACGCCTCGGGGTCGAGGGCCCACCAGTTGATGGCGTCGAACTCCCGGCGTGCATCCGTCGCCTGCCCGGCCATCGCGATCACCGTCGCCAGCCACGACTGCCCGAACGATTTGAGCATCCGCCCGCTGTCGCCAGGCCCGAGATTCGCAAGGGCGTCTCGCAATGAACGCCGCGCGTCGTCCAGCGCGCCGTGGCTCATCGCGCATAGGCCGGCCATCGCGCTGTGCCACGACTCTTCGAATGGAACGTCTTGGGTATCGCGCCGGATCCGGGCAACGACGGCATCCGATTCCGTGAGCGCACCCCCGAGTCGGTAGCCGTGAGTCTCCTGAAACGCCAACCGGTTCCGCAGATGCGACGCCTGCGGCGAACGTTCAGCGCCGGCGTAGCCGGCATTTGCCTCGGACTCGATCTCGTCGATGCGCCCGAGATCGCCCAGCCCGGTGACCAACGCCCAGGCCAATAGGATTCGCGCGATGTCGCCAGGTGGGGAACTGGCCGCGGCGGTGTACGCCATATCGACTGCGGCTCTGGAGCGACCGCGAACCAGCGCGATCAATGCCCGCAGTGCAGTGGCAATCGGCTGCAGGGCTTCATCATCTGCGGGCAGCAGCTCGAGTTCGCGTTCGGCGCTGGCCACTTGACCGAGCACCACCGCGAAGTTGCGCGCGCGGATGACCGCGATCTGGCTGCGCAGCGGGCCGTCGGTCTGCTCGGCGAGGTCGGCCAGAATCGACTCCGCCTCTTTGCCGCGCTCCTGCCAGGTGATCGCCATCGCGTGCAGCAGCTTGGCGCCTGGGCCACCGCCGGCGGCGACCGCGCGCTCGGCAAGGGTTTCTGCGAGCCGATGGTCCAGCAGTTGCATGGCGGCCGACGCGGCGGCCAGCAACAGCTCCGAGTCGGGCGTGAGATCCGATTCCATGGTGAGCACCGCGCGTCGCACCAGAGCCCGCGGATCCGTGTCGCCTCGTCGGGCCAGTTCGTCGGCGATGCGCCCACGCAGCCGGCGCATCTGCAGGGATCCGGTGCGACGTACCTCGCCGAGCAGGGGATGCGCGAGCCGCGCGGACGCCGGTCGCACGCTGGTGTCGATGCTCACCAGCCCAAGGGATTCGGCGTCGGCGAGTGCGTCCGCGTCCGTCACCGCCGCCAGCAGATCGGTGTCCAACGGCTCGGCCACGGCGAGGGCGTCGAGAATCTCGAGTACGGATTTCGGCACGTGGGCCATCCGGGCCTCGACGAGCTCCATCAGCGACGGGGAGAGCCGGGGTTGCCCGTCCCACCGCCACACCCCCGAGCGCTGGGTCATGCGCCCGGCGTGCACCTCGTTGTCGAGGAGGTGACGCAGGTACAGCGCGTTGCCCTGGGTGTACTGCCAAAGTCGTTGCGCGCTGAAGGAATCCACCGGACCGTTGAGGACATGCTCCACCAGTCCGGCGATCTCCGGGGGTGAGAGCGGCTGCAGCTCAAGGCGTTCCAGATGTTGGTCTTTCCAGATCGAAGTGATGGCATCGGGTGCGGATTCTCCGGAGCGGATGGTCAGAATGACGGTGGCCAGGCGGCGGGTGACGAGCTGGTGAACGGTGAACGCCGACAGATCGTCGAGCAGATGCGCGTCGTCCACACCGACGATCACCTCACGAGCATCGCCGATGAGCCCGTCGATCACCTCGCGCACGCGGCGCAGAGGATCGGGGCCGAAGTCGCTGGCGATGTCGGCGAAGACCGCCAGCGGCACGCTGCGCGCCGAGGAGGTGCCCACGATCCAGTGCCGGCGCGCGCTGCGTGAAGCACACTGCGCGACGGCTTCGCGCGCAAGCCGCGTCTTGCCGATACCGGCAGAGCCGGACAATACGATCCCGCGGGCGCGGTCGGCGACGGCTCGCGTGGCGTCGGCGATGACGCCAAGCTCCTCCGAGCGACCGACCAGGGGCCACTGGCGGATCACCGGCAGATTCTAAACCCGCGCGGCGGTATAGATCTTGAATTCAGGCGCGGCGCAGCAGCAGCGTGTACTCGACGCCGGTGCGCTTCAGCAGCTGTCGCCAGGGCGATTTCAGCAACGCCAGCGCGTCGCGGGTCGGAACGATCCTCGGATCGGCGACGTCGAACGTCCGCCCGGCGATTTTCATCCGTCCGCCGCCGGCGGCCTGCAGGTTCTTCAACCAATCGCGATCGGGCTGATACGGCAACAGGATCGCGATGCCGTCGTCGACCGTGCGGAACGCCGACACCGGTGTGCGGTAGGTTCTGCCGCTTCGGCGCCCGACGTGTTCGACGACCGACCATGCCGGCAGCCAGCCGGACAACGGCAGCACCACGCGATTGGTCACCCGCCGGTTGAACCTGGCGTGTTCGCGGGAGAACAGCACAGCTAGCGGACCTGTCGCAGCAGCACGGCCTGTTCGAACGGCAGCCGCGCGAAGATCGGCCCCCAGCGGCCCTTCACCGACTGCGCCGCTTCGGCTTTCGACACCACCCGCGGGTCGGTGAGCTCAATCGTCTTGCCGTACCGCCGCATGCGGCCGCCGCCCGCGGCCTTGAGATTCTTCAGCCAGTCGCGGTCGGGGCCGTAGGTGAGCATGATGGCAACGCCGTCGTTGGTGCTGAACACGCTCAGCGGCGTGCGGTAGACCTTCCCGGATTTGCGGCCGACGTGCTCGAGGATGCCGAACGTCGGCGCCCACCCCGCCCACATCCGCTGAATCGGATTCGTCACATACCGGTTGAACCGGGCCAACCACTGAGGCAGCTGCATACGACCATCCAACTGGTGCGGGTCGCTTAACTCAAGCCTGCGGATCCGAGGATCCGCGCAAGAGCGAGATCAATTGTTCGCGGCTGTTGGCGCCGACGCGTTGGCTGGCGCGGAAGACGTGTCCTTCGACTGAACGGACTGACATGGAGAGCCGGTCCGCGATCTCCCTGTTCGACAGCCCTTGTGCAGCAAGGGAGATGATTTCGCGCTGACGGGCGGTGAACGGTTGCGGCAGCATTGCAACCCGGAGTGCCGGAGTGTCGGCCCATGGCATTCTGCGGCCAGGCCCTGGATGGACGCGGACGCGGTGCTGGTGACGCGCGGGGCCGCTAGCTCGGCCGCCCTACCGCTGTGACCGCACGGAACTGGGGTAGTCGCTTACCCCATCGGGTTCGCCACAGCCTGCCTAGATTCCTGACGTCGGGAGTTCGCAACCTGGAAGGAACGTCAATGGGTGAGCACAGGGCAATGTCTGGGCGCAGGGGGCGGCTGACCGGCGGGCTCCTGCTCGGCGCGGTGGCCTCGGGCACGTTGGCTGTCGCCTCATTGAGTTCGGCCGGGACGGCCAGCGCCACCTGCGCGTCGATCAGCGGATTCAACAACGGAAACGGCTGCGAGAGCACGCCGACGAGCTTCGCGATCGGGCTGGGTCCCAACGCTCAGGCGAGTGCGCAAGGCGTCTCCAACACCGCGATTGCGATCGGCGCAGACTCCAAGGCCTTCGCAACGGGCGCCGGCAACTTCGCCAGGGCAAGCGGCACCGGCGCCGGTGCGCTCGCCGAGGGCTTCGCCAACTCGGCCGTGTCGAACGGGTCCGGAGCGACGGCGTTCGCGGTGGGATTCAACAACGTCGCCGTGGCGAACGGCACCGACGCCGTGGCCCAGGCGGGCAGCTCCCGCGGGTCCGACCTCGGCAACGTGGCGATCGCGACGGGAAGCCCTGGTCCGAACAGGGGCAGTATCTTCGGGCCGGACTCGGATCATCCGACGATCGCCGTTGCGACCGGCTACTTCAGCAGGGCCAACGCGATCGGCGACGGCAGCGTCGCCATTGCCGCCGGTGGCGTCAACAACCGGGCGCTGACGGTCGGCAACGGCAGCAATTCGCTGGCGGGCGCCTTCCCGACGGGGTCGCTCAGCAATAAGTTCGCCGCCGCGATCGGCGACAACAAGAACGCCACCAACACGGTCGTCGGCCCGTAGCCAGGTGACCGCGAGACTGTTGTTATCGAGACAAAGAGCGAGTAGAGGCCTCGATAACGACAGCCTCGCGAGGAGGGGTGGGCGCACATTGACGGGCGCGCAGCGAGGGCGAACTACACCCTGTAGTTGACGGCTTTGGTCCAGCTGGGACACTGGGGGCCATGCGTGTCGACCAAACGCAGATCGAGCGATCGGCCCAGCTCTTCGCCGATGCATGCGCCGTCATCCCCGGCGGGGTGAACTCGCCGGTGCGCGCCTTCAGCGCGGTCGGCGGCACCCCGCGGTTCATCACGAGCGCGAACGGCTACTGGCTGACCGACGCCGACGGCAACCGCTACGTCGACCTGGTCTGCTCGTGGGGACCGATGATCCTCGGCCACGCCCACCCCGCCGTCGTGGAGGCGGTGCAGCGCGTCGCCGTCGACGGCCTGTCTTTCGGCGCGCCGACGCCGTCGGAGACCGAGCTGGCCGCCGAGATCATCGACCGCGTCGCCCCCGTCGAGCGGGTGCGCATGGTCAACTCCGGCACCGAGGCCACCATGAGCGCCATCCGGCTGGCCCGCGGCTACACCGGGCGCGCGAAGATCATCAAGTTCTCCGGCTGCTACCACGGCCACAGCGATGCGCTGCTGGCCGACGCCGGCTCCGGCGTCGCGACATTGGGTCTGCCCTCCTCGCCGGGTGTCACCGGCGCCGCTGCCGCCGACACAATTGTGCTGCCCTACAACAACATTGCCGCCCTGGAGGAGGTGTTCGGCCGCTTCGGCGACGAAATCGCCTGCGTCATCACCGAAGCCAGCCCGGGCAACATGGGCGTCGTGCCACCGCTGCCCGGGTACAACGCCGCGCTGCGCCGTATCACCGCCGAGCACGGCGCATTGCTGATTCTCGACGAGGTGATGACCGGCTTCCGGGTGAGCCGATCCGGTTGGTACGGCGTCGATCCCGTCGACGCCGACCTGTTCACCTTCGGCAAGGTGATGAGCGGCGGCCTGCCGGCCGCGGCGTTCGGCGGCCGCGCCGAGGTGATGGAGCGGCTGGCCCCGCTGGGGCCGGTGTATCAGGCCGGCACGCTGTCGGGCAATCCGGTCGCGATGGCCGCCGGGCTCGCCACGCTGCGCGCCGCCGATGACGCCGCCTACGCGAAGCTGGACGCCAACGCCGACCGACTGGCCGGGCTTCTGGGTGACGCGTTGACGGATGCCGGTGTGGCCCACCAGATTCCGCGGGCCGCCAACATGCTGTCAGTGTTCTTCTCAGCAACGCCGGTGACGGACTTCGCGGCCGCCCGGGCCAGCGAAACCTGGCGTTTCCCCCCGTTCTTCCATGCACTGCTCGACGCCGGCGTGTACCCGCCGCCCAGCGCGTTCGAGGCGTGGTTCGTCTCCACCGCGCTGGACGAGGACGCCTTCGAGCGCATCGCCGCCGCCCTGCCCGCCGCCGCGCGTGCCGCCGCCGAGGCCACCGAATGACCGAGAAGACGATCGTGCACGTGATGCGTCACGGGGAGGTGCACAACCCGAAGGGCATCCTCTACGGGCGGTTACCCGACTACCACTTGTCGGAGCGCGGGCGCGCACAGGCCGAGGCCGTGGCCGAATGGTTGGCCGACCGCGACATCGTCTATGTCGTCGCCTCGCCGTTGGAACGCGCCCAGGAGACCGCCGCGCCGATCGCGGCACGGCACAACCTTTCGGTTGACACCGACGACGAACTGATCGAATCGCTGAACGTCTTTCAGGGCGAACGGGTTTCACCCGGCGACGGTGCACTGCGAAACCCGCGCAACTGGTGGCATCTGCGCGACCCTCGCACGCCGTCATGGGGTGAGCCGTACAAGGAGATCGCCGCGCGGATGACGTCGGCGTTGCACCGGGCCCGAAGCAAGGCGGCGGGCCATGAGGCGGTGTGCGTGAGCCATCAGCTGCCCGTCGAGACGCTGCGCCGGGCGATCACCCATAAGCCGCTGCACCACTTCCCGACTCGGCGGTTGTGCAATCTGGCCTCGCTGACATCCTTCTATTTCCATGACGACGAGTGCGTCGGCTGGGGATATGCGGAGCTGGCCGGGAAGTGAAGCGATGGGCGGCCTTACTGGCGGGCGCGGCGATGATCGCGCTCGGCGGCTGCTCCACCGGTGACGACGCCGTCGCCCAAGGCGGCACGTTCGAGTTCGTCGCGCCCGGCGGCAATACCGACATCTTCTACGACCCGCCCGAAAGCCGCGGCCGCCCAGGCCCGCTGGCCGGTCCTGACCTGATGGATCCAGCGAAAACGATTTCGCTCGACGACTTCACCGGCAAGGTCGTGGTGATCAACGTGTGGGGCCAGTGGTGCGGGCCGTGCCGCACGGAAATCACCCAGCTGCAAAAGGTTTACGACGCCACCCGCGGCCAAGGTGTCGCTTTCCTCGGCATCGACGTGCGGGACAACAACCGCGACGCTGCACGCGATTTCATCATCGACCGCAAGGTCACGTTCCCGTCCATCTACGACCCGGCGATGCGCACCATGATCGCGTTCGGCGGCAAGTACCCGACCACGGTCATCCCGTCCACGGTGGTGCTCGATCGCCAGCACCGCGTCGCGGCGGTGTTCTTGCGTGAGCTGCTGGCCGAAGATCTGCAGCCCGTGGTGCAGAGGCTGGCCGCCGAGCCGGGGCCCCGGGCATGACCGGGTTCGCCGAAATCGCCGCTGCGGGACCAGTGTTGCTGGCGCTGGGCGTCAGCGTGCTGGCCGGATTCGTCTCCTTCGCGTCGCCCTGTGTGGTGCCGCTGGTGCCGGGCTATCTGTCGTATCTGGCCGCGGTGGTGGGCGTCGAGGAGCAGCCCGCGGCGGTGGCAGTGCGCACGGCGCGGCTGCGGGTTGCGGGGGCCGCGGCGCTGTTCGTCGCCGGCTTCACCGTGGTGTTCGTGCTCGGCACGGTGGCGGTGCTGGGCATGACGACGACGTTGATCACCAATCAGCTTCTGCTGCAACGCATCGGCGGTGTCATCACCATCGTGATGGGGCTGGTGTTCGTCGGCTTCATCCCCGTGATGCAGCGCGAGGCCCGGTTCCACCCGCGGCTGTTGTCCACCCTGGGCGGCGCGCCACTACTCGGTGCGGTGTTCGCGCTGGGCTGGACTCCGTGCCTGGGCCCGACGCTGACCGGCGTGATCGCCGTCGCATCGGCCACCGACGGCGCCAACGTCATGCGCGGCGTCGTGCTGGTCGTCGCCTACTGCCTGGGCTTGGGAATTCCGTTCGTGCTGTTGGCTTTCGGGTCCGCCTGGGCCACCGAGGGGTTGGGCTGGCTGCGGCGGCACACCCGCGCCATCCAGGTCTTCGGTGGCGTGCTGTTGATCCTCGTCGGCGCCGCACTGGTGACCGGTGTGTGGAACGAGTTCGTGTCCTGGGTGCGCGACGCGTTCGTCAGCGACGTGAGGCTGCCGATATGACGGTTGCGCGAGCAGACGCAAAACTGCCCAAAAACCATCCAAAAAGGGCAGTTTTGCGTCTGCTCGCGCTAGGACGCAACACCTGGCGCACCCTCACCTCGATGGGCACGGCACTGGTGCTGTTGTTCCTGCTGGCGACCGCGGCGATCCCCGGCGCCCTGTTGCCACAACGCAGCCTCAACGAGAGCAAGGTCGCCGAGTACATCGCGGCGCATCCGACCATCGGCCCGTGGCTGGACCGGTTGCAGGCCTTCGATGTGTTCTCCAGCTTCTGGTTCACCGCGATCTACGTGCTGCTGTTCATCTCGCTGGTGGGTTGTCTGACACCGCGGATGATCGAGCACGTCCGCAGCCTGCGCGCCACGCCCGTCGACGCCCCACGCAACCTCGGCAGGCTGCCCAAACACCACACCGCCGAGGCCGCAGGCGAACCAGACGCAGTGGCGCACAGCATGTCCGAGCGGCTGCGCGGCTGGCGTCGGATCACCCGTCTGAAAGGCGACGCCACCGAGATTTCAGCTGAGAAGGGCTATTTGCGCGAGTTCGGCAACATCGTCTTCCACTTCTCACTGCTCGGCCTGCTCGTCGCGATCGCCGCCGGCAAGATGTTCGGCTACGAGGGCCAGGTCATCGTCGTCGCCGACGGCGGCCCCGGCTTCTGCTCGGCCTCACCGGCGGCGTTCGACTCGTTCCGCGCCGGCAACACCGTCGACGGCACCTCGCTGCACCCAATCTGCTTGAAAGTCAACGACTTCGACGCGGAATACCTGCCCACAGGTCAAGCCACCTCGTTCGCCGCCGACATCGAATACCAGGCCGGCTCGGACCTAAACACCAATACGTGGCGGCCCTATCGACTCAAGGTCAACGACCCGCTGCGCGTCGGCGGCGACCGGGTGTACCTGCAAGGTCACGGCTACGCGCCGACGTTCACGGTGACGTTCCCCGACGGGCAGACCCGCACCCAGACCCTGCAGTGGCGGCCCGACGACCCGCTCACCCTGCTCTCGTCGGGCGTGATGCGGTTCGACCCTCCCGGCGGCAGCTACCCCGACGCCGACGAACGCCGCAAGCACCAGATCGCGATCCAGGGCTTGTTCGCGCCGACGGAGCTGCTGCACGGCACGCTGCTGTCGTCGGGCTTCCCCGCGCTCAACGCCCCCGCCGTGGCCGTCGACATCTACCGGGGCGACACCGGCCTGGACACCGGAAGGCCGCAGAATCTGTTCTCGCTGGATCCGCGGCTCATCGAGCAGGGCCGGTTGACCAAGGCGGCACGGGTCAACCTGCGCGCCGGCGAAGAAACCCGCCTCGAGGATGGCACCGTCGTCCGGTTCGACGGCGCGGTGCCGTTCATCAACGTGCAGGTCTCGCATGACCCGGCGCAGGTGTGGGTGCTGGTGTTCGCGATGACGATGATGGCCGGCCTGCTGGTGTCGCTGGTGGTGCGTCGGCGTCGGGTCTGGGTTCGGATCACGCCCGCCGGGCCGGGTACGGTAAGCGTCGAGCTGGGCGGTCTGGCCCGCACCGACAACTCCGGGTGGGGCGACGAGTTCGAGCGGTTGACGCATCGACTCCTGGATGGGCTGGCGGCCACGCGATCAACGGAGAAGGTCACATGAACAGCGCAGACATCGACATCGGGCTGGCCCGCTATTCCGACTGGGCCTTCACCTCGTCGGTGGTGGTGTTGCTCGCGGCGCTGCTACTGCTCGCCGTCGAGCTGGCCTACAGCCGCAGCCGCAAAGTCGAAACCAGGGAACTGGTCGGAGTCGGCGCCGACAGCGCCACCCCCGGCGTCGTCGCCGAAGCCCCGCAGCGCCCGATCGACGAACGCGTCGGCCGGGCCGGGCTGGCCCTGGTCTACGTCGGCATCGGGTTGCTGTTCGCGTGCATCGTGCTGCGCGGGCTGGCCACGTCGCGGGTGCCGTGGGGCAACATGTACGAGTTCATCAACCTGACCTGCTTTTCGGGTCTGGTGGCGGCCGCAGTGGTCTTACGACGTCCGCAGTACCGCACGCTGTGGGTGTTCGTCCTCGTTCCGGTGCTGATCCTGTTGACGGTCTCGGGCCGCTGGCTCTACACCAGCGCCGCACCCGTCATGCCCGCGTTGCAGTCCTACTGGCTGCCGATTCACGTGTCGGTGGTGAGCCTCGGCTCGGGTGTCTTCCTGGTCGCCGGGGTCGCCAGCATCCTGTTCCTGCTGAAGATGTCGAAGTTCGGCGACACGCGTCTGGTCCAGCGGCTCCCCGACGCGCAGACTTTGGACCGGATCGCCTATCGCACAACGATATTCGCGTTCCCGGTGTTCGGCTTCGGCGTCATCTTCGGCGCCATCTGGGCAGAGGAGGCCTGGGGCCGGTATTGGGGCTGGGATCCCAAGGAGACGGTGTCGTTCATCGCGTGGGTGATCTACGCCGCCTACCTGCACGCCCGCTCCACCGCAGGCTGGCGTGACCGCAAGGCCGCGTGGATCAACGTCGCCGGCTTCGTGGCGATGGTGTTCAACTTGTTCTTCATCAACCTGGTGACCGTCGGATTGCATTCGTACGCTGGGGTCGGTTAAAGGAGGGGAGTCGCCGTTGTCTGACCATCCGACTGGCTTTCGCGCTCAACAACGATTCGTCGACCCATCGGTCGGGTCCAGCGCGCCGCCGCCGGAGTGGACGGCTCCCACGCCCCCGAACGGGCTGCCGGTCGAGACGGCGCCACCGCCAATGCCCCCTGTGCCGACGCCTCACCTCGACCTGTCGACGGTGGCGCTGCTGGGCCAACCGAAGAAGGCGCCGTCGGCGGGCTGGCGCAAGTGGGTCTACGTCGCGTCGTTCAAGACGATCAATGTCGGTGAGAGCCCGAAGGTCATCCACCGCGAAAACCTGGTCAACCAGGTGCGGCGGCCGCTGCACGGCTGCTACCGGATCGCGCTGCTGTCGCTGAAAGGCGGCGTGGGCAAGACGACGATCACCGCGACGCTGGGCGCGACGATCGCGTCCATCCGCGGCGATCGGGTCGTCGCGGTCGACGCCAACCCCGACCGCGGCACACTGAGCCAGAAGGTTCCGCTCGAGACGCCCGCGACGGTGCGTCACCTGCTGCGCGACGCGGAGGGCATCCAGAGCTACAGCGATGTCCGTCGCTACACGTCGCAGGGCCCGAGCCGGCTGGAGGTGCTGGCGTCGGAGAGCGATCCGGCGGTGTCGGAGGCGTTCAGCTCCGAGGACTACACCCGCACGCTGGATGTGCTGGAGCGGTTCTACAGCCTGGTGCTGACCGACTGCGGTACCGGGCTGATGCACTCGGCGATGTCAGCGGTGCTCGCCAAGGCCGATGCGCTGGTGGTGATCAGTTCGGGCTCGGTCGACGGGGCGCGCAGCGCCTCGGCCACGCTGGACTGGCTCGACGCGCACGGGCATCAGGACATGGTGCGCAATTCGATCGCGGTGATCAACGCGGTGCGGCCGCGCTCCGGCAAGGTCGACATGCAAAAGGTGGTGGACCACTTTTCCCGTCGGTGCCGGGCGGTGCGGCTGGTGCCGTTCGACCCGCACCTGGAAGAGGGCGCCGAGATCAGCCTCGACCGGTTGCGGCCGCAGACGCGCGAAGCGCTGCTCGAGCTCGCGGCAGTGGTGGCCAGTGGATTTCCGGGCGCACCGCGTTAAGGACGCGGGTTGTCCTCGTGGCCGAGCCGCCGCAGGAAGTCCGGGTCGTCGTCCGGGCCGATGACGCGGGTCCGCGGCCGATTGGCGCTGACGCGGGTCAGCCGCCAACCGACGTAGGCCAGGGCTGCCAACAGCAGGGTCAGGAGTAGATACGCCACAAAAAACCTCCTTGGTCTGAATATACGCGCCGTCGGTAGGCTCGGTTCGTGTCCGGATCTCGCCTGGTGGTTGACGTGCTGGCCTATGCCGTGGCGCGGCTGCTGTTGGTTGCTGCGCTGACGGCAGTGATCTTCGGCGCCGGTCATCTGATCGGCATTCGCGACTTTCCACTTGTCGTCGCCCTGCTGTTCGCGATCGTGATCGCGCTGCCCTTGGGAATCTGGGTGTTCGCGCCGCTGCGGCGCCGCGCCACCGCGAGCATCGCGGCGTTCGACGAGCGGCGGCGCAAGGATCGCGAGCAGCTGCAGGCCCGCCTTCGTGGCGAAGATCCGCCAGAATGACGGCGCGGGAGGCGTTCGGGGCCGAATTCCTCGGCGCCGACGGGTTTCTCAACACGCCGACCTACGGATTGCCGCCGCAGTTCCTGGTCGACGCGCTGCAGGACTGCATTGCCGCGTGGCAGGCCGGGACGATGGAGCCCGCCTCGTTCGACGAGCCGGCGCGGGTTGGCCGGGCGGCCTACGCGGCGTTGACCGGTGTGCCCGTCGAGTCGGTGGCGATGGGCGGCAACGTGTCGGCCGTACTCGGACTGGTCGCCGCGGCGATTCCCGACGGCAGCCGAGTGGCCACGCTCGCGGGCGAATTCACCAGCACCACTTTCCCGTTCGCCGCGCAGACGGGTCGCGGGGTGACCGTCACGGAGCTTCGTGCAGACGAGTTGGTGGCCCGCGCCACGGAGTTCGACGTGATCACGGCCAGCTTGGTGCAATCGGCGAACGGCGCGGTGCTCGACATGGATGCACTGCGGGCGGGCCTGGCCGGTGCCGACACGCTGACCGTCATCGACGTCACTCAGGCCGTCGGCTGGAAGCAACTCGACCTCGGCTGGGTCGACGTGACCGCCGCGGCGATCTACAAGTGGCTGCTGGCGCCGCGCGGCACCGCGTGGATGTCGTTGAGCGACAGGATGAGTCGCATTATGACGCCGCACGCAGCTAACTGGTATGCCGGTGAGGACCCGTGGCAGACGATCTACGGATTGCCGTTGCGACTCGCCGAGGACGCGCGGCGCTTCGACGCCTCGCCGTCGTGGTTCAGCGTGCTGGGCGCCAGCCTGACGCTGCCGTGGCTGGCGTCGCTGGACCAAGCCGCCGTCGAGAAGCACACCGTCGGTTTGGCCAATCGGCTGCGCGCCGAACTGCAACTGCCTCAGCACGATTCGGCGATCGTGTCGATACCCGTCGCCGATGGCGTGGAGCAGCTTCGGCGCGCCGGCATCCGGGCCTCCGTGCGGGCCGGCGCCGTGCGGGTTGGGTTTCACCTGTACAACACCGACGACGACCTGGACCGGTTGGTCTCTGCGCTGCGCTAGCCGGCGCCGCGGCCGAGTGTGCGATTTCGTACGCAACGCGCCGGTGCCGGCGTATCAGATCGCACAATCGCGGGCTAGCCGGCGGCGTCGCGTAGCACCTGCCGCAGCCGTTCGATCGGATCGCCCGTACCGGGCTCCAATCGCAGCGGAGCCTGCGGGCCCTCGGGTTGTGGCACCGCTGGTGCGATCGGTGGGGGAGGTGATGGCGGCGGAAGCGCAGCCGGCGGTGGCGGCGCGGCGCGCAACCCGGCGATCTTGGCCTCCAACCGCGCGGCGGTGTCCTCGCGGACGGCCCGCCGCTGCTCGTCGGGGTCGGTGTTGCCCTGGAAGCACGCCGCCGGGGCAGCCTCTACGACCGTCAATGCGCTGGTGTAGCGCTCGCGTGCCTCATCCGGCCGGCGCTCCCAGGCATCGGCATCGCCCTGACGTTCCCGAACCAGTTCGAGGTTGACCCGTACCGGGCACGACTCGTCCGCCGTCGTGCGGGCGAGCGCCTCGGAGAACCGCGCATCGGCGTCCTCGAGCCGGCCGTCCAAAACCGCCAGCGTGCCCGCGGCGAACGGCGCCTTCGCGGACTCGATCACGTTGAGCACGCTCATGGCTGCCACATCGTCACGTAGCCCGGCCGTCTCACCATCGGCGAAGTGCGCGACAGCCGAATTCCCGGCGACCACAACGGAAATCAGTTTGGCAGCCGCGATCAGCGCCACGAGCACCACGGGCGACGAGAACAGCAGCAGGCGGCGGCGTAGCCGTAGTCGAGAGGGTTTCACAGCGCCACATCCCGTCGGGCCAGGCGGGTGCGGCGGAATTCGCGCATGGTTAGGTACAGCTCGAACAGCAGCAGCATCGCAGCGAGCAGCGTGAACACCCAATACAATTCGGTGCGCTCGGCCACGCCTGACGACCCGCTGGGCAGCTCCGACGGCTGGACGGTATCGGGTGCGAAGGGCCGGCCGGCTTCGCGATGGATGTACCCCACACCGAGCTGATCGGCGACCCGCCGCAGGCCCGGTCCGTTCGCGGTGGTGCCGTAGCCGAGCACGGCGCCGCCGCTCACCGAGCCCTGCGGCGGGTCGAACTCGCCCTGCGGCAGCCGGGAACCGGGAGCACCCGAACCGAAGTAGTACACCAGATTCTGTGCGTCGGGGTACTGCTGCGATGCGGCGATCAACTGATAGCGCAACACATTTGCCGCAGCCGCCGCATTCACTTGGGTGTCGTCGTCGGCGGGATACGGCGCCAGCCGGGCGATCGTGGGTTCGAGGCTCCACACGTCAGCGGAGAGCGGCCAGTCCAACGAGGGCCGGGCAGCGAAGGAGAGCACCGCGAAACGGGACTGCGGGTATTGGTCGATCACCGCCTCGATGTCCGCGCGGATACCGGCCATGCGTGTGCTGTCACCGAAATCGTTGACGCCGGAATCCGCCGAGCGGTCGACGACGAGGAACACATTCGTGTTGCTGCCCAACTGTTTTACCGTGGCCCGCTCTTGCTCGGCGTCGAAGCCGGGACGGGCGGCGGCGATCAGCACCAGCAGCACCGCGAGCGTCAACCCACACCAGCGCCAGACGGTCGACCAGCCGGCGCCGGCCGTGGTGTACAGCTGGCGCATGGTGATCAGCCGAAGCGCGATGACTGCGACGGCGATGACAGCGAGCACCACGGGCGGCAGTACGGGCTGAAACGTCATCGGCGCAGCACCACCAGGGATACACACAGCAGCGCGGTAGCCACCACGGCCACGACAAGCGGGATGGTCGGCGAGTCCCCGAACCAGTCCGACCGAGTGGCGGTGGCCGGTAGCGCGCTCTGCGGCGGGTTGTCCCGGATGGCATCCAGGTATGAAGCCAGGCCGGCGTCGCCGCCGTCGAGCCGGACGTATTGCCCGCCAGTCGATTCGGTGATCGACTGTAGCGCACCGGTGGCCGGCGCCGACGACGCCACCACGTTGACCTGGACGCCGGCCTTGCCGGCCATGTCGATCAGCTGCTGATCGGTGAACAGCGACGGTCGCGTCTCACCCGGAGCGCGAAGTTCGCTCGGACCCAGATAGATCAGCGCGCGACGGCGGCTGTCCTTCACCTCGAAGGAGGGAAATCCGGTGATGCACAACGCCAGGACGTCCGCCACGCTGCGCGCATAGTCGACATACGTCACCGGCGGCGAGAAGGCGGCCGCCCGGGTTGCACCTGCCCCGGATGCTTCGGCGAAGTCGCCGAATGTCCCTGCGGCATACTGATAGTCCCGGGTCAGCGGGACCACACGGCGATTCGGCGAGGTGAGCCCGATGCGCTGGGTGCCGTAAGTCGTCGCCTGCTCGGCGAAGTAGGTGAGGAACTCGCCGGTGGCCGGACTCGTCACCGGCTCACCCACGCAGAGCATGATGTCCTCCGGCGCTTCGGGAGCGCCGAGCGCCGACCACCACCCCGCAGGCCGGGCGCTCGCCAAAAGCGCGGCAAGAAACAGCCCCACCAGCAGCACGATGGCGACGATCGTCGACAGCATCCTGGCGCGGGCCACCCGCGCGTATTCCGGCAGTCGCGTCAGCCGCGAGGTGTTGGCCAGCGGGCGCAGCTGCCGGCGAACCTGCTCCATCGGTGTCAACAGCGCCAACGCGATAGCCACCGCCAGACACGCCAACCCGACGACCGCGACCGGGCACCATCTCAGGTCCATGTGCGGATCAATTCCTTTGCCGCAGAACCCGCCTCGCTGACGTTTACCCGAGATGCGGCGTTGAACTGTGCATCAATGAGCGCCGAGAGGACGGGCGCCGCATCTGCGATATCGCTTGCAGTAATGGCGTCGAGGTGCATGTACTGTGCGCGTACTCCGGTGGCCTGGTGCAGGAAGCTGCGCAGCGCACGGCTCATCTCGGCGCTCGCCTGTGCCGCCGTGAGGTCACCGGTGCGGTGGCGCTCGTCGATCGACCGGATGGTGCGGATGAAGCGGCGGCGCAACAACGCGGCATGCCAGGTCCGGATCACCGGCATTCGCCGTAACTGATGCGATGGCAGTGTCCACACGAAAACCAGTGCATACCAGGCGAGTACGACGGCAAGCAGAAGCAAACCCAGCCACAGCCACCACCATGAGTACGGCATCGGCCCCGATACATAGCGCAGCAGGTCATCCCGCACGAGCGAACACCTCGGTGAGCGCGGCGATTCGCGGGCGGATCTCGTCACTGCCACGAATTGTGGTGTGCGGAATGGCGTGCGCCGTCATGAACTCCGCCAACTCGCGAGTGCGCGTCATCTCGGCACGCCGATATGCGTCGATCACCCGCGGGCCCAGGGTCTGCGCGTTGAGCACGAAACGTCCGCTCGCCACGTCGTACCCGTCGACAGTCCCGACCGCGGGCGCGTCGGCGACCATCGCCCACATCACGTCGTGGCGCGCGGCGAGCGTAGTGACGATGTCGGCAAGGTGCTCGTCGACCTCGGGTTCGTCGGACACCACGGCGATCAGCATCGGATGGCGATAATGCGTTGCCGCATAATCCAGTTGGCAGGCGATGTCGCTGGGCCCGGGCTGGGTCTGGGTGTGGTGGTAGAAGCGGTGCAGCATGCTCTCGATGTGCGTTTCGCCGCGTCGCTGAGGGACGTTGACACAGCCGCGGTGATCGCCGTAGACCATGCCGATCTGGTCCGAGCGCCGCAGCGTGATCAGGCCGATGGCGCCCAGGATATGCGCTGCCACATCGCGTTTGACCTCACCGCTGGGTGTCAGCGCGGACATATTGCGCCCCGCGTCGGCGATGAGCAGGATCTTGTGGTGCTTTTCGGAGACGAAGCGCTTGATCAGCACGTGGCCCGACCGTGCGGATGCCTTCCAGTCGATGTCGCGAACGTCGTCGCCCGGAACGTATGGCCGCAGATCGTCGAATTCCAAAGAGCGAGTGTGCAACAACGCATACCGGCCGCCTTCGAGCATGCCGCGGGTGTCGGTGCCGAAATGCGCCTTTGCCTTGTTGAGGTGCTTGCCCACGTCAGGGCACCCGGACCGCTTGCAGCACGCCGTCGATGATGACCTCGGGCGTGACGTTCGCGCTCGCCGCCTCGAAGCCGAGGATCAGCCGGTGGCGCAGCACACGGTGGGCGAGCTTGGCGATGTCCTCGGGAACCACGTGACCGCGGCCCGAGAGCACCGCGAGGGCGCGGGCGGCCTGACAGAACGCGATGGTGGCCCGCGGACTCGCCCCGTACTCGACGAGCCGGGCCAGCTGGCGGGGCAGGAACTCGTCGGGCGTGCGCGTCGCGCTGACCAGTTGGCTGGCGTAGTGCATGAGCGCGCGGTCCATGTGCACGTTGCGGACAACGTCCTGCAGCCGCCGCACGTCATCCAGACCGACCACCGGCCGGCTGCGATGGTTCGGGTCGTAGACACCCGTGTCCAGCCGGAACATCACCTCCACCTCCTCCTCGGCGGAGGGGTAGCGCAGGATCTCCTTGAGCATGAAGCGGTCGGTCTGCGACTCGGACAGCGGGTACGTGCCCTCCTGGTCCACCGGGTTCTGGGTGGCGATGACCAGGAACGGCTCCGGGATCGGATACACCTTGCCTGCGATGGTGGTCTGGCGTTCCTGCATCGCCTCGAGCATCGCGCTCTGCGTCTTGGCGCTGGACCGGTTGATCTCGTCGAGCAGCACGATGTTGGCGTGCACGGGGCCGAGCTGCGTGATGAACGAATTGGTCGACGCCTCGTAGACCTGCGTGCCGATGATGTCGCTGGGCAGCAGATCCGGTGTGCACTGAATGCGTTGGAAGCGGCCGTGAATCGACTCGGCGATGACGCGAGCGGCGGTGGTCTTGGCCAGTCCGGGAACGCTCTCGATGAGGATGTGCCCGCCGGTGAGGAGACCGATCAGCAGCGATTCCCGCAGGTTCTCCTGCCCGACCACCTTCGCCGCGAACGCGTCGGCGACGGCGCCGACGATGCGCTGTGCCTCGGCGATGTCACGGCGATCGGGTTGTACTCGTGCTGCGGTCATAGATGCCTTTCGTTGCGGTCAAAGCCGCGACAGGGATACCCGGGCCAGGATATTCACACACCATTGTCAATGATTCCTGCGTCAACTAAAGTTGACACCATGAACGATCTGGACAGCGCCGACCCGGCCGAGGGCCTTCGCGCCGTGCGGGCATTGCGGAACCTCGCCGAACAGCTGGAGGTGTTCCACGTGGCCAATGCCCGGAAACAGGGCTGGAGTTGGCAGTCGATCGCCGAGTCGCTCGGGGTCAGTCGCCAGGCCGTACACCAGAAGTACAACCGGAGGAGATGAGCATGTTCGAACGGTTCAGCCGCAATGCACGGGTGGCGGTTGTGCTGGCCCAGGAGGAGGCCCGCGAACTCAACGCCGACGAGATTCGGCCCGAGCACATTCTGGTGGGGGTGCTGCAGAGCGCGGGGCGCGAGCTGTCGAGCGTTCTGGAGGGTTACGGCTTGACCGCGAACGCGGTGCGCGACCGGCTGGCCGCAGACGAGTCCGCGGGCGGCTCCTTCGACGACGACGCCGAGGCACTGCGATCGATTGGCATCGACCTGCGGGCAGTCCGCGACAACATCGATCGCACGTTCGGTGAAGGCACCTTCGACAATGAGGTGCGTAAGCCCGGGCGGCGCCGACGCCGTCGCAGCCACCTGCCCTTCACCAAACCGGCCAAGATGGTGCTCGAGCTGGCACTGCGGGAAGCGTTGGCACACAAGGACAACGGCATTGCTTGCGAACATATCCTGCTGGGCATTCTGCGCGGCGGCGACGCGTTCACCCTGCAGGTGATCGGAGAAAAGGTGGATGCCGCGCAGCTGCGCGCCGCGATCGTCGACCTGCTCGACAAGGCGGCCTGAGCACCGCGAGACTGTCGTTACCGAGGTCGCTACTCGCACTTTGTCTCGATAACTGCAGTCTCGCGGTCAGGGCACGAAGGCCTACGGGTTGATCGTGTACTCCCCGATCTGACGGCCCCAGACATACTCGACGACGATGGGCTGGCCCAGTTCGAAGTGGTTGTACGGCGCGATGGAGGCGCCGGTGTCAGCCACCAGATACGGAATCGGCCACAGATCCCGCGTCACCTGCTGCCAACAGCCCGGCTTGCCCTCCGGCCCGCCGCGAGCGTTCACCCTCGGCAAGTTGTCCGGATACACATACGGATTGGCCGCGCCCAGGATGGTGCCGAACCCCGACGCCGAATACCCGTTGCCGCCGAGCATGAACTCCAGTTTGGGCGCGGCGTTGTAGACGCCCTTCACAGTGCACAGGATGACGACGCTGTATTCGTCGAGCAGCTTCGAGGTGATCAACAGGTCCTGCGCGCCGCGCACCAGGTACGGCCCGCCGCGTTCGAAGATGTCCGTGCCGGTGTTGCCGAACCCGATCGAGGACATCAGCGCCTGATCGAGGTTGCCGCGCTGCTGATTCAGCGTCACCGCGGTGGTGACGGCGTTCTCCAGCCCGTCGAACAGATCGGGGGCGGCGTTGGCGTACACCTCGCCCAGATCGGCCAACCGCGCGATGTCGTAACGGATCTGGGGCATCTGCGGGTTCAGGTCATCCAGGATGGCGTTGCCGTGGATGATCGACTCACCGAACCGGTCACCGAGGCCTTCCAGCGCTTGCGCGGCAGCGGTCAACGTCTGGTTCAGCGTGACCGGGTCGACCTTCTCCGAAATCGACATGATGGTCTCGAACAACGTATTGAACTCGGTGGTGACATGCGTGGCGTCGATCACGTTGTCAGGCGAAATACGTTGCGCCAATGGATCTTCGGGTGAGCTCAGCGCCACATACTTGTTGCCGAACGCCGTGGTGGCCTTGATCTCGGCGTTCACGTTCGCCGGGATCAGATGGATGTACTTCGGGTTGACATTCAGGGTGAACTTCGCCGCCGGCTCACCATCGCGCTGCGTGGACTCGATGGCGGCGACGCGGCCGATGTGCACGCCGTTGAACGTCACCGGTGTGCCGGGGTCCATCACCAACCCGGCCCGGCCGGCCAGCATCGTCAACTGTGTCTTCGGCACGAAGTAGCCGCGAAACTGCAGAAAGACGAGCGCCGTGATCAGACCGACGACCGCCAAGAGGGCCAGGCCCGCCGTCTTGAACGGCNTGTCTTCGGCACGAAGTAGCCGCGAAACTGCAGAAAGACGAGCGCCGTGATCAGACCGACGACCGCCAAGAGGGCCAGGCCCGCCGTCTTGAACGGCGCCGGGCCACGCTGATCGATCAGTGGCATGACGATAAGCCCCCAGCAGACCCCAAGACCAAGCCCCCAACGTGGGAGTAACCATAGGACTTCGCTGACCCGTTGGCGGGCAAACCGACAACATCGAATGTCAGAAATACGCCAGAGCCGCAGCCATGACCACCGCCCACACCAGCATGGTGAGCCCGGTGTCGCGCAGCACCGGGATCAGGGCCCGGCCGGTAAGGCCCCTGCGCACCGGCCGCGCCGCCCGCACCGCCAGTGGCACGGCCACCAATCCGGTTGCACACCACGGCGTCGCGAAAAACAGCGCCGGCGTCACCACAAAGGCCACCGCCAGCAACAGCTGATACAGCAGACGGGTACGGGCATCGCCCAGCCGCACCGCCAGCGTGATCTTGCCGGACTCCGCGTCGGTCGGGATGTCACGCAAGTTGTTGGCCACCAACACCGCTGACGACAGCGAGCCCATCGCCACCGCCAGCGCCAGCCCGACCCAGTCCACCCGCAGCGCCTGGGTGTACTGCGTGCCCAGCACGGCGACGAGGCCGAAGAACACGAACACCGCGGCTTCGCCCAGCCCGAGGTAGCCATAGGGCTTGGAACCACCGGTGTACAGCCACGCCCCCGCGATGCACAGCGCCCCCACCGCGATCAGCCACGGCGCGCTCACCAGAGCCAGCGCGAGCCCGGCCACCGCCGCGACGCCGAAGCTCACCACCGCGGCGGCCAGCACCGCGCGCGGCGACGCCAGCCGTGAACCCACCAGCCGCAGCGGACCGGCCCGCACATCGTCGGTGCCGCGAATGCCATCGGAATAGTCGTTGGCGAAGTTGACGCCGATGATCATCGCCACCGCAACGATCAAGGCCAGCAACGCTTTCCACCACACCGCGCCGTCCAGCCACGCGGCCGCACCGGTTCCGGCGATCACCGGCGCGACGGCGTTGGGCAGCGTGCGGGGGCGGGCACCCTCGACCCACTGCGCGAAACTGGCCACGAGCGCCATCGTCGCACGCCGCCTTACACTGATCGTCATGAAGGACCGACTCAGCAAGGCGGAGATCCGCAAGGACGTCCTGCAGGAAAGCGTCGAGGCGGTGGCCTCGACCGTCGGGGAGGTCGCCACCATCGTCACGACCGCGGTGAAGGACGTGGTGAGCGCCATCGGTGGGCTGGCTACGGAGGCGTTCGAGATTCGCGACAGCGCGCGCCGCGCCCGCGAGCAGCTCGATCTCGAGGACGAGCAGCCTCTGCAATGACGCAGGTGCGGGAGATTCCCGCCGGCGAAACCTGGCGAGCCGCCGAGGCGCTGCGCGAGCTGCGCCCCCGCTGGGGTGACACCCTGGCCGACGTCGTCGACAACGACCTGCGCCCCGCCGGCTACCGCTTGGTGGGGGCGTTCGAGGACGGAGCCGGATCCGCGGTGTCTGCGTGCGGGTTTCGCGAGGCGGTCATGCTGGCCTGGGGCCACCACATCTACGTCGACGACCTCTCGACGGTGCCCGCCGCGCGGGGCCGCGGGCACGCCGATCTGTTGATGACGTGGGTGGTCGAGGAGGCGCGTCGGCTCGGCTGCGAGGCCGTGCACCTCGACTCGGGCGTGGGGTCGGACCGCGCCGCCGCGCACCGGCTGTACATGCGCCACCGCTTCCGCATCTCGTCGCATCACTTCCAGCTCGACCTGTAAGCGCCACAATGGTCTGATGCTGGGAGTCATCGGCGGCAGCGGCTTCTACACGTTCTTCGGCCCCGACGCGCGCACCATCAACCTGGACACGCCCTACGGCGCGCCGAGCGCACCGATCACGGTCGGCACCGTCGGCGCGCACGAGGTCGCGTTCCTGCCGCGGCACGGGATCAAGCACGAGTACTCGCCGCACACCGTGCCCTACCGCGCCAACATGTGGGCGCTGCGGGCGTTGGGTGTCCGGCGCATCTTCGGGCCGTGCGCGGTCGGCAGCCTCACCTCGGAGCTCGGCCCGGGTTCGATGGTGGTGCCCGATCAGCTCGTCGACCGCACGTCCGGGCGCGAGGCCACCTACTTCGATTCGGGCGGCATCCACGTCGCGTTCGCCGACCCGTACTGTCCGACGCTGCGCGCCGCGGTGACCGAGCTGCCCGATGTGGTCGACGGCGGCACCATGGTGGTGGTGCAGGGCCCGCGGTTCTCCACGCGCGCCGAGAGCCAGTGGTACGCGCGTCAGGGCTTCACCCTGGTCAACATGACCGGTTACCCGGAGGCGGTGCTGGCCCGCGAACTCGAAATGTGTTATGCCGCAATTGCTTTGGTGACCGATCTGGACGCCGGCATCGATGCGGGGTCGGCGGTGCGGGCGGTCGACGTGTTCGCCGAGTTCGAACGCAACCTGGTGCCGTTCAAGAAGCTGGTGCACGAGGCTGTGGAAAACGTTGAGTCGGAGCGCACCTGTACCCACTGCCTGGCCCACGAAGGCGTCGAGCTGCCCTTCGAGTTGCCGTGAGAGTTCTGCTGACCGGCGCGGCGGGCTTCATCGGAGCCCGGGTTTCCGAGGCGCTATGCGACGCCGGCCACGACGTCGTCGCCGTCGACGCGATGCTGGCGACCGCGCACGGTCCCGGCGCCGAACCGCCGCCCGAGTGCCGCGTCGTCGACATCCGCGACGCCGCCGCGCTCGCCCCGTTGCTCAAGGGCATCGACGTGGTGTGCCACCAGGCCGCGGTGGTGGGCGCCGGCGTCAACGCCGCCGACGCGCCGTCGTATGCCGGCCACAACGACTACGCCACCGCGGTATTGCTCGCCGAGATGTTCGCCGCCGGATGCCAGCGGCTGGTGCTGGCGTCGTCGATGGTGGTGTACGGGCAGGGCCGCTACGACTGCGCCGAGCACGGGCTGGTGGACCCGCTGCCGCGCACCCGCGCCGACTTGGACGCCGGGATATTCGAGCACCGCTGTCCGATCTGCGGGGCGGCGGTGAGCTGGCGCCTGGTGCCCGAGGACGCCCCGCTGCGGCCCCGCAGCCTGTACGCGGCCAGCAAGACCGCGCAGGAGCACTACGCTTGCGCCTGGAGTGATGCGGTCGGAGGCGCCGTGATGGCGCTGCGCTATCACAACGTCTACGGGCCCTACATGCCGCGCGACACGCCGTATTCGGGGGTGGCGGCGATCTTCCGCTCGGAACTGGAATCGGGCGACGTGCCAAGGGTTTTCGAAGACGGTCGGCAAATGCGTGACTTCGTCCACGTCGACGACGTCGCCGCCGCCAACGTCGCGGCGCTGGAGGCATCGGTGGAGGGCTTCGCGGCGTTCAACGTCTGCTCCGGACGGCCGATCTCGATCCTCGAAGTGGCCACCGAACTGTGCGAAGCTCGCGGTGACGCGCCGCCCGTCGTCACCGGCCAGTACCGCAGCGGCGACGTCCGCCACATCGTCGCCGACCCCGCGCGGGCTGCCGAGGTGCTGGGCTTTCGGGCGGCGGTCGACCCGCGTGACGGGTTGCGCGAGTTCGCCTTCGCACCGCTTCGGGCCTGAAGTGCGCCGTCCTGTGCGACTGGCCGTTATCGTCACGCTGGTGGCGTCCGGATTGTTCGCGGGGCTGTGGTCACAGCAGCGACGGCTGATCTACTTCCCGTCGCCGGGTCCGGTGCCGTCGGCGGCGGCGGTGCTGCCGGGCGGGCGTGACGTCGTGCTCGAGACGGCCGACGGAATCCGGTTGGGCGCCTGGTATTTTCCCGGCTCACGCGGTCCAGCGGTGCTGGTGTGCAACGGCAATGCGGGGGATCGGTCGATGCGGGCCGAGCTGGCCGTCGCGCTGAATCGTGCGGGCCTGCCCGTGATGTTGTTCGATTATCGCGGCTACGGCGGCAACCCGGGCCGCCCGACCGAAGAGGGCCTGGCCGCCGACGCGCGGGCCGCGCGGGCGTGGCTGGCCGCGCAGCCGGGCGTCGAGCGCGTCGCCTATTTCGGTGAGTCGCTGGGCGCGGCGGTCGCGGTGGGCCTGGCCGTCGAGCACCCGCCGGCCGCGCTGGTGTTGCGCTCACCGTTCACGTCGCTGGCCGACGTCGCCGCCGTGCACTACCCGTTTCTGCCGGCGCGGCGGCTGCTGCTGGACCGCTACCCGTCGATCGACCGGATCGGGTCGGTGCACGCACCGGTGCTGGTGATCGCCGGCGACCGCGACGACATCGTGCCGCCGCGGCTGAGCAGGCGGCTCTACGAAGCGGCCGCCGAGCCCAAGCGGTGGCTGCTGATTCCGGGTGCCGGTCACAACGATCCGGAGCTTCTTGACGGCCGGCACTTGGTCGACGCGGTGCTGCGCTTTGTCGGGGAGGCAGGCGCGCCCGGTCAGTGAAACGCTCGCCGGAGTATCACGGGTGACGCTGTTTCGCCGGTTCTCGAATAGTGATGCGCTGTTGAGTGCGGTGATCTTGCGGGACGCTCAGCGAGTGATCGCGCAGTTCGATACGGCGCTGCCGCAGTCGGGACCTCTGGAGGACAGGTTTGTCGAAGGAGTCGTCACGGCGGCACGAATGTTGAGCTCTGACACGCTCATCGCCCGACTAATCGAAACCGACCCCGAAGACGTGCTGCCGCTGCTGACGACACAGGCGGAGGACTTTCTGGCGCTGAGCCGGACATATGTGGCCGCGGTACTGACTGATTCGCGGGAGCAGGGCATGGCGATCGACGGAGACCTGGAATCGCTTGCCGAGGTGCTCGTACGGCTAGCGCATTCGTTGATGCTCAGCCGATCGGAGCTGCTTCTCGACGAGCGGCGACTGTCTGCTTTCGCGCGGTCCAACCTGTTGCCAATGCTGGCCGGTTCTGCCGGTGGCTAGCGCGGAACATCCCCGCCGACAACGTATTTCATGGAAGGTTCTGTTATGCGCGTCAAGATTCCAGCACGGCCAGGACTGCGGCAAGACGAGGGCTTCTTCGGGTCAGACTCGGTCGCCTGGCAGATTGTTGGACCGAGTGCGCCATGTATGGCATGCCTCGTTCGGTGCCACGAATTGCGCTGACACGCGCGGCCGGACGTCTACGCGCAAGGATCGCTGCGCTGGCTCCGTTCCGGGACGGCATCGAGACCTACTACGGCCAGCGGATCCATGAGTTGATGAACGAGGCGCGAGACATCGCGAAGAACCGCACCCGAGCCGTTGCGGCCGCATGAACCTCGAATTGGGTCAGTCTTCGTCACCGTCAACCCGTAGGCGCCGAACGTGCAGCCAGTGCGAAGAAGCGTCGAAAGTTTCGCGGCTACTCCACGCTCGGCCAGCTCGGACCATACTGGTGGCGTGAAACCAGCGATCTGTCAGCAGTTCGGTATCGATTTCCCGCTGTTCGCGTTCAGCCACTGCCGCGACGTCGTCGCCGCGGTGACCAACGCCGGGGGATTCGGCGTGTTGGGGGCGACGGCGTTCACCCCCGAGCAGCTGGACAAGGAGCTGTCCTGGATCGACGAGCAGGTCGGCGGCAAGCCGTACGGCGCCGACATCATCGTGCCGGCGAAATTCGAGGGCAAGGGCGAGAAGTTGTCCCGCGGCGAGCTGGCCGACCGCATCCCGTCGAGCTATCGCGAGTTCGTCGCGCAGCTGCTCGCCGAACACGACATCGAACCTGAAGAGAAGCCGCGCACCGGGCCGTCGTTCCTGTCCGGCGACACCGGAGCGGATCTGCTCGAGGTGGCGATGAGCCACCCGATCAAGTTGATCGCCAACGCATTAGGGGTGCCACCGGACTACATGATCGAGGCCGGACGCAAACACGGCGTGCCGGTCGCCGCGCTGGTCGGCGCCAAGGAGCACGCCGTCAAACAGGTGCAGGCCGGGGTGGACCTGATCGTCGCGCAGGGCACCGAGGCCGGTGGGCACTGCGGCGAGGTGACCACGATGGTGCTCATCCCCGAAGTGATCGAAGCCATCGAGGGGGCAGTGCCGGTGCTGGCCGCCGGCGGCATCGTCACCGGCCGGCAGATGGCCGCGGCCGTCGCGATGGGCGCCGACGGGGCATGGACCGGATCGGTGTGGCTCACGACCGAGGAGGCCGAGACCGCACCGCACACGGTGCAGAAGATGCTGGCGGCGACGTCGCGCGACACCGTGCGCTCGGCGGGCCGTACCGGCAAGCCGGCGCGGCAACTCCGATCGGAGTGGACGGACGCGTGGCAGCCCAACGAGGGCGGACAGCGGCCGCTGCCGCTGCCGTTGCAGTCGATGCTCTCCGAGCCGGTGATCCGCCGCGTCGACGTGCTCGCCGCGCAGGGGCATCCCGGCGCGCAGGCGCTCGCGACGTATTTCGTCGGCCAAGGCGTCGGCCTGATGAACAAGGTCAAGCCCGCCCGCGAGGTGGTGCGCGAGTTCATCGAGGACTACTTGGCCGCGACGGAGCGGCTGAGCAACTCGCTGCCGGACTGACTCTTGACTCGGTACCTGGGTACCGGGTTCATGCTGGTGACATGAGAACCAGCGAGGTCGCCGCTGCGGCGCAGGTCAATACCCAGACCTTGCGCTATTACGAGCGCCGTGGCTTATTGCCCCAACCCGACCGGACCCCGTCGGGCTATCGCGAATACACCGCCGATGCGGTGCGCCTGGTGCGCTTCGTCAAACGCGCCCAACAACTCGGATTCACCCTCGACGATATCGAGGAACTGTTGCATCTCGCCGGCGGTGGCCCGGCCTCGTGCGAGACGGCCAAGACGATGGCGCGTACCCGGATCGCAGACCTCGACCGACGCATCGAGGAACTCGTTGGAATGCGCGACGCACTCGTCCGGCTGGTCGAGACATGTGATCGACCGTGGGCCGAGCGAGACTGCCCGATCCTACGGGACATCGAAACGGTCTCTGTCACAACAACTCTCGCCGGGAGGTGATCCATCGTGCGGATCGAGTTACTCGCATCGCCTGGCTGCCCCCATGCGGCGGCCGCAAAGGAGATCGTCGCCGACTGCCTGGCCACGTTGGGGATTGACGAGCCGATCGTCGAGCGCGTCGGTCGCTATCCCTCGCCGACGGTGCTTGTCGACGGCGTCGATGTTATGCGTCTGGGGCGTGCAACACCGACCGGCGACGCGTGTCGGCTGGATCTGCCCACGCGCGAACGAGTTCTGAACGCCTTGCGTGTCGCGCGGGGACGGAGCTTGATGCATACCACAGTACGACTGCTCGCCCACGGTAGACCGGTGACGCTGACCGAACTCGCCGACGCGGTAGGCGCTGATGCGGTGGATCTGGCCAATGCACCCGCAGGTTACGACATCGAGTACGACGACGAGCACCGCATCGTCGGTTGGGGTCTCACCCTGATTCCGACGCCGCACAACTTCATCGTCGACGGCCGTCGTCTCTACACCTGGTGCGCAGCGGACACCCTGCTGTTCCCGCCGATCATCGGCAAGCCCGCACGGATCGAATCACGCTGTCCCGCAACCGATACCGTTATAAGCTTGACGGTCGACCCACAGGCCGGCGTCACCGACCTATCGCCGGCCACCGCGATGATCTCGATTCCCGACTCCCGGGATTTGGACGCGACACGGGTGCGCACAACCTGTTGCAACTCAGGCCGCTTCTTCGCGAACGCCGAAGTTACCGCAGATTGGCTCGCCAGTTATCCGACCGGAACGGTGTTGCCCGTTGCCGACGCGTATCCGCGATTGCGGCCACTCGGCGATTGGCTGGTCGGCTAAGCCTTACTCCGCGGTCCAGCGGATTTGCGGTGGCTTCACGCGGGCGCATACAGGATGACCCTTGGCGTCGGTGCGGCCGAGGCTGCCGACGAGCAGGCCGGACGCCACCGCGGACTCGAGCACATCGCCTGGCACGTCGGCGAGCATCAGCTTCGCCCGGCGAAACATGGTGAAGTGGCCGGCATCGTCGACGGCGCCCCAGCTCAGGTAGATGAATCGCCCACCCGGCGGCCCCTGAATTTAAGGGCCGCGCACGTCCGCGCCATCGACCGGGGCGTCGCCGGCATGCAGATCGAGAAGTTCGTCCGGACGGTTCTTGCGCTGCACCCCGACGTGGATGTTGGAATACCCCGCAAAGTCGCCGCCTGCGCCGCAGTAGCGGCCGGGCAGCTGCGTCCCGACGATCCGGATTTGCATCTAGGCATCCTTGCAGCCCCGCCGGCTCCCCTCCGCGAGCGCACGGTTGTTGTACACAAACGTCGAGTAGACCCGCAACCAACCGTACTTTCGGCGATAGCGTCGAGGTATGCCCGACGTCACGGTGGTGCTGCCCTGCCTCAACGAGGCCGCCTCGCTGCCCGGCGTGTTGGCCGCGATACCGCACGGGTATACGCCGCTGGTGGTCGACAACAACAGCACCGATGACACCGCGGCCGTCGCGCGCCGCCACGGCGCCGAGGTGGTGGTCGAGCCGCGGCCGGGTTACGGCTCCGCGGTGCATGCCGGTGTATTGGCGGCGACGACGCCGATCGTGGCGGTCATCGACGCCGACGGCTCGCTGGATCCGCGTGAGCTGCCCGCCCTGGTCGATGAGCTCGACCACGCCGACCTGGTAATCGGGCGGCGACGGCCCGTCAAGGGTCTGCGCTGGCCGTGGCATGCTCGGCTGGGCACCGCGGCGGTGTGCTGGCGGCTGCGCACCCGCTACGGCCTTCTCGTGCATGACATCGCCCCGATGCGCGTCGCCCGCCGGCAGGCGTTGCTCGATCTGGGCGTCACCGACCGCCGATCGGGCTATCCGTTGGAGCTGTTGGTGCGCGCGGCGCAAGCGGGTTGGCGGGTGGTGGAGCGCGACGTCACCTACGGCCCGCGCACCGGTGGCAGGTCGAAAGTCAGTGGCTCGCTGCGGGGGAGTGTCCATGCGGCGCTGGACTTTTGGCGGGTGATCCGGTGATACCGGTGACGGTGCTGGTGGTGGCGAAGGCGCCGGTGCCCGGACACGCGAAGACGCGACTGGCGGCCCGCATCGGCGAGCAGGCCGCCGCCGACATCGCCGCCGCCGCGCTGCTGGACACGCTCGACGCGGTCGCCGCCGCGCCGGTTCAGTCGCGCGTGGTGGCGTTGTCGGGTCAGCTCGACGACGCCGTCGGCCGTGCCGAAATCGAAGAGCGCCTAACGGATTTCACCGTCATCCCACAGCGCGGGCACAGCTTCGCCGAGCGGCTGGCCAACGCGCACGTCGACGCCGCCGGCGACGGGGTTCCGGTCCTGCAGATCGGGATGGACACCCCACAGGTGACCGCCGGCCTGCTCGCCGAGTGCGCGGCAGCGCTGCGCAACAACGACGCTGTGCTGGGCATGGCGTACGACGGCGGCTGGTGGGTGCTCGGCGTCACGGATCCGGCGATGGCCGAATGCCTGCGCGCGATCCCCATGTCGCAGTCCGACACCGGCGCAAGAACGCTCAAAGCCTTACAGCACAACGGTGTACAGGTTCAGTTGGTGGAAGAGCTGGCCGATGTCGACACCGCCGACGACATCGACACCGTCAGACGTGCCTGCCCGCCGCACAGCCGCTTCGCCCGGCTCACCAGTTCGTCAGGATGAAGTGGTTCAGCAGCAGCGCGCCGACGACGTTGACACCTAGCCAGAAGCGGTGCGATCGCAGCGGCAACAGGGCCGCGGCCGCGGGCAACCAGATGGTGAACGGCAGCCAGATGCGTTCGGTCTCCGCCTTGCTGAGCATCGACAAGTCCGCGCAGACGATCGCCAGCAGCGCGCCGATCACCAGCAGGTAAAGACCGGGCTCCCGACGGATCGCGGCGACATCGAAGATCCGGCCGATGCCGGCCACGCTGCCCAGTCCGATCGCGCACACCACCGACGCCAGGTTCGCCCACGCCCAGTACTGGAATGGCCGGTCGTTGGCGATGCCCTGCCAATAGCGTTCCTGCACAAGGGTGTAGCCGTCGAACCACCAGAAACCCGCCGACGCGAACAGCGCGACAATCGCCAGCGCCACCGCGGCGGCCGGCAGCAACGCCCGCATCGCCGTCCGCCAGTCCGCGGCAGTGATGAGGACGGCCAGCGCCAGCCATGCCATCAACACCAACCCGTAGTTGAGGAAGATGCCCCACCCCAGCAGCAGACCCGCACCCGCGGCGGCCAGCCAGGGCGCCCGCACTGTTCGTCGAGTCGCCAACGCCAACAACGCGATACCCCACGCCGCCACACCGGCGAAGTAGCCGTCCGCCGAGACCGCAATCCAGATCGCCGTCGGCGCCACCGCGACGAACGGCGCCGCCAGTCGCGCGGTGTGCTCGTCGGCGACCGCCCGCACCGCCACGATGATCGCGGCCGCCGCGCTGGAACCCACCAGCAGACAAAGCAATCCGGCCCAGGCGCCGCCGCCCAAGCCGATGCGGTCCAGCCAGACGAAGGTCAGCAGCGCGCCGGGCGGATGCCCGGACACGTGAGTGATCCACGAATCCGGCTGGTAATCAAGGATTCTACTAGCGAACGTGCGCACCGCTTCGGGGATGTCGGTGACCGTCGGCACCTGGCGGAGGTACTCGTGGCGGGCCGTCAGCCGGCCGGCGAAACCGCGCTGCCAGCCGTCGATCATCGCCAGCGAGAAGGCCCACGCGCACGCCGTCGCCCAGGTCGCCAGCGTCAACGCCCGCCACGGCAGCCGCTGGGCCAATGACGGCCCCCACAGCACCGCCGCGGCGCCGATGACGATCGCCGGGACGGTGCCCCAGCCGACGTGGGCGTTCCACCAGCCGAAGATCGGGGCGGTGTCGGCGAAGCTGTAGAGCCGGCCGGGGCTGGCATTGATCAGCGGTGTGACGATGCCGAGGTCCAGGTACGGCACCACGAACGCGGCTACCACCAGCACGACACCGACGGCGACCGCCACCGTCTCCCGGCGACCCACACCCATGATCGACACCTTATTGGAGGGACGGGCACCGGCCGCCCAGTTGGTCTAGACCAACTGGCAAGAAGTTGTTCACGTTGGGTTTCACTCGTCGGTACCTCGCGGTCTGCACCGGGCATCAAGGTGTGCGTGTGCCGAACCCGAACTCGCCCATCAAAACCCGTGTCCTGAGTCTGGCCGCCGCGCTCACCGGATTGGCCCTGGTGCTATCCGCCTGCTCCGGCTCCGACTCCGATTCGCAGGCCACGAATGATCAGGGCTTTCCCGAAACCATCACGCTTGCCGCCATCCCCGCCGAGAACTCGACGGATCTCAAGGCCAGCTACGACCCACTGATCAAGTTGCTGGAGAAGGAAACTGGGGCGACGGTCGAGTTCGTCCAGGCCTCCGACTACGCCGGCGTGGTCGAGGGGATGATCGCCAACAACGTCGACCTGGCGTTCTTCGGACCGTTCGCCTATGTCGTCGCCGGCCTCAACGGTGCCAAGCTGACCCCGCTGGGCGCCGTCATCGGCGAAAAGGGGGAGCGGCCCGGCTACCAGTCCTATGGGCTGGCCCGCTCGGACAACGCCGCGGTCAACAGCCTGCGTGACTTCGCCGGCAAGAAGGTGTGTTTCGTCGACCCGGGCTCGACGTCGGGCTTTTTGTACCCCACCGCGGGCCTCATCGAGGCCGGGGTGATCAAGTCGGGCTCCGAGGCCGACATCTCCGCGGCGATGACACCCATCTACGCGGGCGGCCACGACGCCTCCGCGCTGGCCATCGCCAACGGTGACTGTGACGCCGGCTTCGCGTTCGACACCATGGTGGACAAGACCATGATCGAGAAGGGCGACCTCAAACCCGGCCAGCTCAAGACCGTGTGGAAGTCGGAGACGATCGCGGGTTCGGTGTTCGCCGCGAACAATTCGCTGGGCCCCGAAGCCATCGACACGCTCAAGACGATCCTTACCACCAAGGCCAACGCCGAGGAACTCGAGCGCGCCGGCTTCTGCGAGGGCGACGGCTGCTTGATCACCGATGAGCGCGCCTGGGGTGTGGTCGAGGTTTCGGACTCCGACTACGACGGCGTGCGGCACGTGTGTGACGTCACCGGCTCCGAGAAGTGCAAGGCCTGATGTGAGCGCCGTCGCGGGAGACGACCTCGTCGTCCTGGCCAGCAACGTCACCAAGCGATTCGGCAACACCCTCGCTCTCGACGACGTCTCCCT
This sequence comes from Mycobacterium hubeiense, assembly GCF_002838065.1. GTDB lineage: Bacteria > Actinomycetota > Actinomycetes > Mycobacteriales > Mycobacteriaceae > Mycobacterium > Mycobacterium hubeiense. Next base: position 50,865 of record NZ_PIZU01000022.1, read on the forward strand.
CGAGGTCTACCGCAGCGAGATGGTTGTGCTGCTGGGACTTTCGGGGTCGGGCAAATCCACGCTGCTGCGCTGCCTGAACGGATTGCACCCGGTGAGTTCGGGCACGGTAGAGGTCGGCGGCACCCGGGTGGATCAGGCGTCCAGTACCGAACTTCGGGCGCTGCGCCGCAACGTGGGTTTCGTGTTCCAGCACTTCAACCTGGTCGGCCGGCTGAGCTGTCTGGAGAACGTCCTGATCGGCGGACTGGGCCGGTTGAAGCTGCCGCGCTACGGGGCGCTGACGTACCCCAAAAGGATGCGCGCAGAAGCGATCAAACACCTCGACCGGGTCGGTCTGGCCGACTTCGCCGAGCGGCGCGCCGACACGCTCTCAGGCGGCCAACAGCAGCGGGTGGCCATCGCCCGCACGCTCATGCAACAGCCGGGTCTGCTGCTCGCCGACGAGCCTGTCGCCTCGCTGGATCCCGAAAACGCAGGCGTGGTCATGGATCTGCTGTTTCGGGTGTGCATCGAAGAGAAGCTCACCGTGGTCTGCACGCTGCACCAGGTGGATCTGGCGCTGGGCTGGGCGCACCGGCTGATCGGCCTGCGCAACGGCCAGAAAGTGCTGGATCGGCCAGCCGTCGGGCTGACGCGCGACGACGTGATGGGCATCTATCAACGCGTCGACCCCGCCGCCGCGGAATCGGCGAGCCGGACGACGTTGTAATGAACACCAGCCTGGCCGAACGTCCTTCGGGCACCCCACCGGTCCAGCGCAAACCCCCGCGGCCCGACCTGCTGCATCTGGTGATGGTGGGCGCCGTGATCGCCACGCTGGTGTCGGCGTGGGCGATCGACTTCGCGCCGACGACCCTGCTCAACGGGCTCGACGAGGTGGCCGCGCTGCTGGAACGCATGGTGCCGCCCCGCCTGGACGATCCCGGCCGCATCGGGGTGCTGGCGATCGAAACGCTGTTGATGGCCGTGCTGGGCACCGTACTGGCCGCGATCGCGTCGGTGCCGTTGGCGTTCATGGCCGCCCGCAACACCACGCCGCATCCGGCCGTGTATGCCGTTGCGCGCGCCGTCATCACGTTCTGCCGGGCGATGCCCGACCTGCTGTTCGCGGTGCTGTTCGTGCGGGCGCTGGGAATCGGTGTGCTGCCGGGCATCCTGGCGTTGGCGTTGCACTCCATCGGCATGCTCGGCAAGCTGTTCGCCGACGCCATCGAGCAGACCGATCCGGGCCCGCGAGAGGCCGTGCGCAGCACGGGCGTCGGCTACTTCCGTGAGATGCTCAATGCCGTCGTGCCCCAGGTGATTCCCTCGTGGATCGGCACCTTTGTCTACCGCATCGACATCAACCTGCGGATGTCGGTGGTACTCGGGTTCGTCGGGGCCGGCGGCATCGGTTTCGCCCTGCAGGACGCGCTGCGCGGGCTGATCTATCCCCGTGCCCTCGGCATCGTCCTGGTGATCCTGGTCATCATCGCCGCGATGGAACTGGTCGCGATCGGAGTGCGTCGAATGCTGCTCAGCCCGACGCAATCCGACCCCCGCCGCGACCGGATAGCACGAATCATGTTCTCCGGCAGCATCATTGCCCTGACCATCGCCGCGTTCATCGCGCTGAGGATCAACCCATGGTCGCTGGTGACGTGGGTGGGCCCGTCCGTCGAGGTGTTCGCGCGGATGATCCCGCCGAACTTCGGCGCGCTCGGCGGTGCGTTGTTCGATGCCGCCGCGCAGACCGTGGCCATTGGCGTGGTATCGACCGCTATCGGCGTCGTGCTCTCGATCCCCGTCGGAATCCTGGCTGCCCGCAACATCACTCCGCATGTGTGGGTCTACTGGCTGGCACGGGGATGGATTCTGCTGGTGCGGGCGGTGCCCGAACTGATCCTCGCGGTCGTATTCGTCGCCGCCCTGGGCCTGGGGCCGATCGCGGGCACCTGCGCACTGGCGATCGGTTCGGTGGGTTTTCTGGCCAAGCTTGTCGCCGACGCCGTCGAGGAGATCGATCCCGGGCCGCTGGAGGCGGTGCACGCCGTGGGCGGCGGATGGTGGAAAACGTTGTTCTCCGCGGTGATTCCGCAGGCGATGCCCGCGATGGTGGGCTCGAGCCTGTACCTGTTCGACGTCAACGTGCGCACGTCGACGATCCTGGGCATCGTCGGCGCCGGCGGCATCGGGTATCTGTTGTTCGAGTCGATCCGCACGCTCAACTTTGACGTCGCCGGTGCGATCGTGATCGTCATCTTCGTCATCGTGTACGCCATCGAAAGGCTGTCGGGGTGGATTCGGTCGCGCCTCGTGTGACCCGCGCGGCGGTCTGGACCGGTGACGGCGTCGACGTTCGCAAGGTCGACATCCCGGAACTCGGGGAGGGGGACACCCTCGCACGGGTGCGGTTGGCGACGGTGTGCGGTAGTGATCTGCACACCGTCGCGGGCAAGCGCCCGTCCCCGTGCCCGTCGATCCTGGGGCACGAGGCGGTCGGCGAAATCGTCGCCGGGGCAGGCGAAGTCGGTCAGCGCATCGTCTGGTCGGTCACGGTGACGTGCGGGCGATGTCTGCGCTGTCGGTCAGGTTTGACGGCCAAGTGCACGTCGGTGCGCAAGGTCGGTCATGAACCGTTCGACGGGTCCTGGGCGCTGTCCGGCTCGTACGCGCAACACATCGTGCTGCCGCGCGGTACGGCGATCGTCGGGGTGCCGAACCAGATGTCTGACGCGGTGGCCGCGCCCGCGGCGTGTGCGACCGCGACGGTGATGGCGGCGCTCGAGGCGGCGGGTCCGGTCGCGCGCCGGCGGGTGTTGATCGTGGGTGCCGGAATGCTGGGTGTGACGGCCGCGGCGGCCTGCGCGCGCGCCGGCGCAAAGGTTCAGATCAGCGACCTCGACCCGCATCGGCTGGCACTGGCCCAGCGCTTCGGCGGCGTGCCCGACACCGGTGGCACTGTGGACACGGCGATCGACTTCTCCGGGGCGTCCGCGGCGATCAGCGCGGCGCTGCAGCGGCTCGACGTCGGCGGCGTGCTGGTGCTGGCCGGATCGGTGCTCCCCGCGCCGCCTGTACCTGTGGACCCGGAAAGCATTGTGCGCAAGTGGATCACGATCACCGGCGTGCACAACTACGAGCCACGGCATCTGGAGGCCGCGGTCGACTTTCTCAGCGAGACACTGACCGCCTACCCGTGGTCGGCACTGGTGTCCGAGCCCGTCGCGCTCGAGGATATCGCCGACGTACTCGCACCGCCCGCACCGGGCAGGCTTCGCGCGTCCGTGACCCCGTAGCGCTAGTAGAGCATCGAGCGCATGCTGTCTTCGGTGTAATAGGCGTCTAGCTCGGCCTGGCTCAGATCGGGTTTGAACGACTTCGCGAGCTGCGCCACGCTGGGCACCGCGGTCGGATTCCACGTCTCGGGCTTCCAGGCGTCCGACCGCAGAAAAGCCTTGGCGCAGTGGAAGAATACCTCTTCGACGTCGATCTCCAGCGCGAGCAGCGGCCGCTTGCCCTTGACCGCCATCGAGTCGAAATAGTCGGCTTCGGCCAGGATCCGGGCCGAACCGTTGACGCGCAGGGTGTCGCCGCGGCCGGGAATGACGAACAGCGTGCCGACGCGCGGTCGCTGCAGCACGTTCAGATAGCCGTCGACGCGCTTGTTGCCCGGCCGTTCCGGGATGGCGATCGTGGTGTCGTCGATGACGCGCACGAATCCCGGCGGGTCGCCCTTCGGGGACACGTCGAGGTGGCCGTCCGCGTCGGTGGTGGCCACGAAACACAGCGGCGAGTTCGCCAGCCAGTCCTGGTGGATCGCGGACAGCCGCTTGCTCACCTTGTTGGCGACGTAGGAATTCGGGTGGCCGACGATGTCGCGGAGCTCATCGACCGACGTGACTTCACGGCGCATGGCTTCATCATGCCTGCCCGCCGCGCAGAATTCGGGGCCACGTGTGCATCATCACGAACACCGCTACTGTCGAGGCCATGCGTATCGCCATCGTCGTGGTGGGCGTGATCGTGGCGCTGGCCGGTCTTCTGTTCACCCTGCAGGGCATCGGCGCCGTCTCGGGCAGCCCGATGAGCAACACCACCACGTGGACGGTGCTCGGCCCGATCATCGCGGCTGTCGGCCTCGCCGTCGCGTACATCGGGTGGCGCGCCGGCAAGTCCTAGGGGCTGAACCGCCGGATCAGCGCGGCGCGGTCCACTTTGCCGATGCCGCGGCGCGGCAGGTCGTCGACGACGAAAACCTCGCGCGGCGCGGCGGTGACGTCCAACGACTGCGCCACATGCGCACGCAGCTCGGCCAACGAGGGCACCTCGCAATCGCGCGTCGGCACCACGGCGGCCACCACCCGCTGACCGAGTCTTTCGTCGGGCACGCCGAACACCGCGCATTCCGATACCGCGGCGTGCGTCGCCAAGGCACCCTCGACCAGTTGCGGCAGCACCGTCAACCCGCCGGTGCTGATCGCGTCGTCGACACGGCCCAGCACCCTCAGGACGCCCGAATCATCAAGCACCCCAAGGTCGTCGGTGCGGAACCAGCCCGGCTCGGCGAACGGATCGGGCTGCACCGGGTTGCGGTAGCCCTTCGCCAGAGTGACGCCGCCCAGCAGGATCCGCGAGTCGTCGATGCGCACCCGAACCCCGTCCAGCGGCACCCCGTCGTAGACGCAGCCTCCGGCCGTCTCGCTCATGCCGTACGTGCGGACCACCGAAATGCCCGCTGCAGCAGCTTTTTCGGCAAGCCCTGCGGGCATGGGCCCGCCACCGATCAGCACCGCATCCAAACCGGCCAGCGCCGCCGTCGCCGCCTCGTCGACCAACACTTTCGCCAACTGCGCGGCCACCAGCGACGCGTAGCGACGCCCCGACCCCATCGACGACACCGCGGACACCAACGCTGCGGCATCGAAACCCGCTGGCATAGCGACGGGCACTGTGCCGCCAATAACACTGCGTACCAACACCTGTAGCCCGGCCACGTGATAGGCCGGCAACGCGAGCATCCACTGTCCGGGCCCGCCGAGCCGCGCGTGCGTCGCCTCCGCGCTGGCCGTCAACGCCGACGCGGTCAGCATCGCCCCCTTGGGCACACCCGTCGTGCCAGATGTCGACACCACCACGGCCACGTCGTCGTCAATCGCCGATTCGGCTCGCAATGACGTTGTCAACAAAGAACTTTGGCGCTCGTCATCAAACGGCACCGGTAGCAAGGACGCGCGACCGGCCAGCGCGTCCTCCAGCGCGGGCAGCACCGAGGGCACCGACGCCCCGGACGGCACGGGAAGGGCGCGCAGGACGGCTATTTGGACTCCTTCCAGTCATGCGGCTCGTCGAGCGGCCAGCCTCTGGCGGCCAAGCGGGCGCGCACCCGTTCGACGTCCTCGGGTAGCGGCGTCAGCAAATGTCGACCGGAGCGTCGCCGCATGTCCTGGTGAGCGCGAGCACGCCAGCTAATGTTCGTCATCCGTTAACCTCGGATCCCGCCGCAGTGGATGGTTCCTGGGAACTTGTACGAAGATCAAGGTGACGCCGTCGGGGTCGGTGACATGCATCTCGTGCAGCCCCCACGGCTCCTGGCGCGCCTCGCGGGCAATCTCGACGCCGCGGCCCCGCAATTCGGCCTGGGTTTCGTAGACGTCGCGCACCTGCAGCCACAATGTGCCCCCGGCGCTGGGCGGGCCGTGGCCGGCCACCTCGATCAGCGACTGGCCCGCGTAAAACACCGTGCCCGCACCGTATTCCCGGGCGATGGCCAACCCGATGGCGTCGCGGTAGAAGCTCAACGATCGCGGGTAATCAGCCGGCCTCAGCAACACCCGGCTGGCCAGGATCTCCACGTGTCGTGTCTATCACTTGCGGGCCCGAATTTCCGGCTCCTGCTCGGGCGCGTCTAACTGCTTGGCTGGATACGCTGCCGGCGCATGATCGCGCTGACCCAGCCCGGCGCGACGGTGTCGAGCGCCTTGGCCGTGACCGCCATCCGCGGGGCGATGCGCACCGGCCGGGTCCGCGCCGCGATGACCATCCAGTCGGCGGCCTCCTTGGCGGTCAGGGCGGGCAGGCCGTCGTAGGCCTTCGTCGGCTCGATCATCGGGGTGGCCACCAGCGGGTAGTACAGCGTCGACGAGTGCACACCGTCACGGGCCCACTCGGTTTCGATGACCCGGCTGACCGCGGACAGCGCCGCCTTCGATGCGTTGTACACCGAGAACAGCGGCGAGGCCTCGCTGAGCACACCCCAGGTCGAGACGTTGATGATGTGGCCGTCTTTGCGCTCACGCATGCCCGGGCCCAGGCCGCGAATCAGCCGCAGCGGGGAGTAGTAGTTGAGCGTCATCGTGCGCTCGACGTCATGCCAGCGGTCGAGGGACTCAGCCAGCGGCCGGCGAATGGACTTGCCGGCGTTGTTGATGAGGATGTCCACGCCGCCGAGATCCTGTTCGACCTTGGCGACGAGTTCGTCGACGGCGTCGAGGTCGGACAGGTCGCAGGCGTGGGCCTGCGCGTGGCCGCCCTGCGCGGTGATCTTCTCGACGACGGCGTCCAGGAGCTCGTGACGACGGGCGACGACCACCACGCGCGCACCTCGGTGGGCAAACTTGTAGGCAGCGGCCTCGCCGATGCCCGACGACGCGCCGGTCAGCAGGATGCGCTTGCCCTTCAGGTCGACGACGTCCTTGTCGGGCCGGTACTGCAACAGCTGCGGGGTGATCGGCGGTCGCATGCCGGTCAGCGCGACGTGCTCCGTCAACCGGCGAAGCGGGCTCTTACTCATGCCGCGAGTCTATGAAGGCCGCGAAAGTGCATTTTGCTGCCCCGCGATGAGTTGGACGCCGCGCCATGGTCAACTCCGATATGACGATCATCGGGAAACTCGACAAGCGGTTCAGTGAAGCCGAGGCGCCGACGGACTGGCAGTCCGTCGGCGACGCCCTCGCCCTCGCACAGTTGTATTGGCTGACGACGGTGCGGGCCGACGGACGCCCGCACGTCACCCCGCTGGTCGGGGTGTGGGTCGACGACAGCTTCGTCTTCTGCACCGGCCCTGGCGAGCAGAAGGCCCGCAACCTCGACCACAGCAGGGCCGTCGCCGTCACCACGGGTACCAACACCTGGAACGAGGGGCTCGACGTCGTCGTCGAGGGCGAGGCGTCGCGGGTCACCGGCCGGCAGCGGCTGACGGCGCTGGCGGACGCGTACCGCGAAAAGTACGGCGGCGACTGGAATTTCGACTGCGATGACGAGGTGTTCGACCCGAATGGCGAGCGGGCGATGGTATTCGAGGTGGCACCGGCCAAGGTGATCGCGTTCGCGAAGTCACCCCACGGGCAGACGACGTTCAGCTGGTGATTTGGGCGTGAAAACCTGCGCCGAGCGCAGGTTTTCACGCCCAAATCGCGCGCCCGTTTAGAAGTAGCGCGGGAACTGGCTCCAGGCCGGGTCGCGTTTCTCCAGAAACGCGTCCCGGCCTTCCACCGCCTCGTCGGTCATATATGCCAATCGCGTTGCCTCACCCGCGAATACCTGCTGACCGACCAGCCCGTCGTCAATCAGATTGAACGCGAACTTCAGCATCCGGATCGCCTGCGGAGACTTGCCGTTGATCTCGGCCGCCCACTGCAGCGCGACGGCCTCCAGCGACGCGTGGTCGACGACCGCGTTGACCGCGCCCATCGCAAACATCTCCTCGGCGGTATACGCGCGGCCCAGGAAGAAGATCTCGCGGGCGAACTTCTGCCCCACCTGGCGGGCGAGATACGCGCTGCCGAAGCCGCCGTCGAAACTGCCGACGTCGGCGTCGGTCTGCTTGAATCGGGCATGCTCGCGGCTGGCCAGCGTCAGGTCGCATGTCACGTGCAGGCTGTGCCCGCCACCGGCGGCCCAGCCGTTGACCAGGCAGATCACCACCTTGGGCATGAAGCGGATCAGCCGCTGCACCTCGAGGATGTGCAGCCGCCCGGCGCGGGCGGGATCGACCGTCTCGGCGGTCTCACCCGCCGCGTACTGGTAGCCGGTGCGCCCGCGGATGCGCTGGTCGCCACCGGAGCAGAACGCCCAGCCGCCGTCTTTGGGCGACGGCCCGTTGCCGGTCAGCAGCACGACCCCGACGTCGGGGGACATGCGGGCGTGGTCGAGCACCCGGTACAGCTCGTCGACGGTGTGCGGCCGGAACGCGTTGCGCACCTCCGGCCGGTCGAAGGCCACGCGGACCGTCGGCTGCGCGACGCCGTCGACAACGTGGCGGTGATACGTGATGTCGGTCAGTTCGAAGCCGTCGACGGGTTGCCAGGCCGCCGGATCGAACGGGCTCGAAGTGCTGGGGGTACTCACCCGCTTGACTGTAGAGCGGTGTTTCACGATCACCGTCTACGGGTACAGGGCCACGATGAAGCGGACTACAGGTGTGTTGATATCGGGTCTGGCGGCCGGCGTGATACTCGTCGGCTGTTCCCCGTCGGTGCAGGGCGGTGACACCTCATGCGAGGACTTCATCTCCTCCGACGAGAAGACGCAGAACGACGCCGTCGCCAAGATGCTCAAGGATGAGAAGGGCACCGATCCGGCGCAGCTGGAAATCACCGGGACGCGGGTTTCGGTGATGACGTTCTGTCAGACGGCCGGCAAGCAGGAAAGCAAGATCAAGGAGGCCCCGCACCTCTAGGCGGGGTCCAATCGGAAGACCGGGCAGCGGCCGGCCAGCGCCTCGAACTCGTCGGGGTTGGGTCCGCTCACCAGCCCGGCGTTCTTCATGAAGCCGACGCCCGTCGGCACCTCGATGGGGAAGGCGCGCAACAGCGGTCGGGCTTGTTCGGCCGGTATCTCCACCATGCGCACCCGTTCGCTGCGCCGCCCGGTCTGGATCGTCGCCTCGCCCGCGGCGCGCGCATTCGCGGCCCAGTCTCCGCCGGGCAGGCCGCCGACGACGTACCGCTTCCCGTCGACGGTCATCGGCGTGACCGGCGTCGACCGCGGCTTACCCGATTTGCGGCCCACGACCGTCAGCACCACCGGGCCCTTGCCGCCGAAACCGATTCCGAGCCGGTGCAGGCCGATCATCGCTTTGTTGACGTATTTCAGCCACCATGGCGGCCGGATGCGTTCGGTCATCACACCTCTAATCCGTAGTCGTTGAGCGCATTACGCAGCCCGTCGGGGCGCTGTGCGGTGGGCAGCGGGTCGACGAGGGTGAACCCGCAGCCCAGCGCGCGGGCGCCACCGTCGGCTTCTTCGCTGTCGCCGACCATCACCGCGTTCTCGGCGGCGACGCCGAGCCGCGACAGCGCGGCCTCGAATATCGCCGGATTCGGTTTGATGGCACCGACTTCGAAGGACAGCACAAACTCGTCGACGTGCGAGCGCGCGCCGATCGCGTCGAACGCCGGACGCACGTCGAACGAAATATTCGATACCACAGCGGTTTTGATGCCGTGGTCGTACAGGCTCTTGAGCACCTCGGCGGTGTCGGGATACGCCGTCCAGCTCGACGGTTCGATCACCCGCTGATACAGCGATTCGGCGTGATGGTCGGCCAGCCCCGATTCCCGCAGCACGTGTAGATACGCCTCGCGGTGCAGGTGTGGCGCGAGATCGCGGTTCACCCAGGCGTGGTAGGCGTCCGGGGGCATGTTCACGGACCGGCCGGTGGGGGCGGTGAGCCTGCGCATCAGTTCAGCCTGCACATGCCCGTCGACCTCGCGTTCGTCGACCCACATGCCGTCAAACCAGCTGTCGTCTTCCTCGAGGCGAAACAGCGTGCCGGAATAGTCGAAAAGCACCGCCCGCACTGGTTCCATGGAGTCCATGGTGCCATCGCCTATGACGGCCCAGCGGGCTCCGGACGTACACAGCTGGTTCACGCGGCGCAAGTATGCGATCGAATTGGCGATGCTGCCGTATCGCCGCTACCGGCATGCGTTCGAGCCGGGCTGTTCGGCCGGCCTGCTGACCGAACTGCTGACCGAGCGCTGCGATCGGGTGACGGCGACGGACGTCGACGTGGCGGCGTTGAACGCGACCGATCGGCGGCTGCAGCACGCGGGCCGGCGCGGGCAGGTGGTGCTGTTGCACGGATCGCTCGATCAGCCTTGGCCGCCAGGCGGTTTCGATCTGGTAGTGCTCTCCGATGTGGCGTACTATCTGCCGGCCGACGTGCTGCGGACGGTATTGGATCGCGAATGCCCACGGTTGGCGGCCAATGCCACGGTGGTGGCCGCGCACTGGCGCCATCCGATCCCGGGGCTGCCGATGACCGGCGATCATGCCACCGACGTCATCGGCGCGACGCCGAACCTGCACGTGCGGGCGAGCTACCGCGATCCGGACCTGACCATCGAGGTGTTCGGCACCTAGGCTTTGCGAGCACGAAAGGCCTTGTCCGCGAGCACGTCTCGTTCGCGCTCGTTGTCTGTCATCGACGCGGCGCGGTCGAATTCGGCTGCGGCCTCGTCGAGACGCCCCAACCGGGCAAGCAGTTCGCCGCGGACGCTGGGCAGCAGGTAGGACTCGTCGAGACCGTTGAGCCCGTCGACGATCTGCAGCGCCTCGGCCGGTCCGCGCGACATCGCGACGGCCACTGCGCGATTCAGCTCGACGACGGGCGACGGAGCCACCTGCAACAGCCCGTCGTACAGCGTCACAATGCGATCCCAGTCGGTGTCCGCGGCCGTCGGTGCGGTGGCATGGCATTCGGCCAACGCGGCCTGCAGTGCGTACGGTCCCCAACCGGATCCCTTGCGTTGCACGGCTTTTGCAGCGCGCTCCAAGGCGGCGACGCCACGCTGAATTTGCGCACGGTCCCATTTGGCGCGGTTCTGGTCTTCGAGCAGGATCGGTCGACCGTCGGCGTCGGTGCGCGCGGCGAAGCGCGACGACTGGAATTCCATCAACGCCACCAGCCCGTGCACTTCGGGTTCGTCGGGCACCAGCGCCGCCAGCACTCGGCCCAGCCGCAGCGCCTCCGTACACAGCTCGTCGCGGATCCAGCGCTGCCCGAACGAGGCGGAGTAGCCCTCGTTGTAGATCAGGTAGATCACCGCCAGCACGGCGGAGAGCCGCTGTGGGTATTCGTCGCGCGAGGGCACCTCGAACGGCACGTTGGCCGCGGCCAGGGCCTTCTTGGCCCGGGTGATCCGCGCCGCGATCGTGGCCTTGGACGTCAGGAATGCGCGCGCGATCTCCTCGGTGGTCAGGCCGCCGACCACGCGCAGCGTCAGCGCAATCCGGCCATCCCGCGGCAGCACGGGGTGCGCGGAGATGAAGATCAGCCGCAGCACGTCGTCGTCGATGCGGTCGGGGTCCCACGCCTCGTCCACCTGGGTCTCGAGGTCGCGGGCCAGCGCGGCGTACTTCGCGTCGAGGTTGTCCTGACGGCGCCACTGGTCGATGGCCTTGCGTTTGGCGACCGTCGTCAACCAGGCCCCGGCATTGCGCGGCACGCCCGTCGTCGGCCACTGCGTCAGCGCGTCCACGAGCGCCTCTTGGGCGAGGTCTTCGGCCAGGCCGACGTCGCCGACCACGCGCGTCAGTGTCGCGACGATCTTGGCGGCCTCCATCCGCCAGACCGCATCGACGGTCTGTTGCAGGTCGGCCACGCGCCCATTCTCACCGACACGCCGACGGCAATGCGATTGGGCGACGCATCGCGGTTGGACAGTATTGGTGTGGCACACCGGCTCGTCGTCGCGTACTACGCGGGCCGTCGCGCCTATCCGCACACGCGCAAGAATCCGTACGCCGGCACCGGCGACCGCACCGCCGCGCGGCTGTGGCGGTTGGGGTGGCATCGCGCCCGCGACGAATATCGGGCCATCCCGAGCGAAGCCGACCGCGTCGCTCGCCTGGCCGCCGAGATCGATGCCCTCTTGGACTGAACGCGTCTCAGCATTGCTGAGCCGCAAGCGCCGGGTGATTCTCGGCATCACCGCGCCACCGGGGGCGGGCAAGACGCGGTTGGCCGTCTCGGTGGCGTCTGCATTCGATGACGCCGTTCATCTGCCGATGGACGGCTTTCACCTCGCCGATGCCGAGCTGGCGCGGCTGGGCATACTTGATCGCAAAGGGGCGATCGACACATTCGACGGATACGGTTATGTCGCTGTGCTGCAACGGATTCAGGGCCTGCCGTCGCACACTGTGTATGCGCCGGCGTTCGACCGCGACATCGAGCAGCCGATCGCGGGGAGCATCCCCGTCGCGCCGTCGACCCGCCTAGTCGTCACCGAGGGCAACTATCTGCTCGACGGCCAGGCACCGTGGCCTCTAGTGCGAGGTCTACTGACGGAGACCTGGTTCATCGACGTCCCGCGCGACGAACGTCGTCGCCGCCTCATCGCGCGTCACATCGAGTTCGGTAAGTCACCGCAGCAGGCCGAGGCGTGGGTGCGCGAGGTCGACGACGTCAATGCCGAGCGCATCGAAAAGGCCCGCGACAAAGCCGATCTGGTGATCCCGCTCTAGACCATATGAGTGTGCGGCTACCGCGTTGAGTGTGAAGCCACTGTGCAGATCCGCGAAAAGTCCCGCAGCTAGCGCACACTCGGCGCAGCCAGTGCACACTCCGCGATGCCCCCCTCAGCCGACTGCGCGCGAAGCGCCCTCCCAGAACTGCGCGCGCACGGCCTTCTTGTCCGGCTTGCCCAGCGCCGTCACGGGCACCGAGTCGACGACGAACACGTCCTTCGGCGCCTGCACCGAACCCTTGCGCTCCTTGACCGCGGCCTGGATTTCGGCCGTCACCTTGGCGATGGACTCCTCATCGGAAGGAACGTCTGGCCGCAGCACCACCACCGCCGTCACCGCCTCGCCCCACTTCTCGTCGGGTGTGCCGATCACGCACACCTGTGCGACCGAAGGATGTTCGGCCACAACGTCTTCCACTTCCCGCGGGAACACGTTGAACCCGCCGGTGACGATCATGTCCTTGGTGCGGTCGACGATGTACCAGAAGCCGTCCTCGTCCTCGCGGGCCAGATCGCCGGTGCGCAGCCACCCGTCGCGGAACGTTTCCGCCGTCGCCTCCGGTAGGTTCCAGTATCCGCCCGCCAAAAGCGGTCCGCTGACACAGATTTCGCCGACCTCGCCCTGCGGCACCGGGTTGCCGTCGGAATCCAACAACGCGGTGCGACAGAACAGCGTCGGCCGTCCGCACGACGTCAGCCGCTTCTCGTCGTGATCGCCCTTCGCCAGGTACGTGATCACCATCGGCGCCTCGGACTGCCCGTAGTACTGGGCGAAGATCGGCCCGAACCGGTCAATCGCCTCGCGCAGCCGCACCGGGTTCATCGCCGAGGCGCCGTAGTACACCGTCTCCAGCGACGACAGGTCGCGGGTCTTCGAATCCGGATGGTCCATCAGCGCGTAGATCATCGACGGCACAAGCATTGTCGCGGTGATGCGCCGCTCCTCGATCACCCGCAGCACCTCGGCGGGATCGAATTTGGGCAGCACGATCATCTCGCCGCCCTTGACGATCGTCGGCACGAAGAACGCCGCGCCGGCATGCGACAGCGGCGTGCACATCAAGAACCGCGGCCGCTGCGGCCATTCCCATTCGGCCAGCTGGATCGTCGTCATCGTGGTGATCGACTGCACGGTGCCGATGACGCCCTTCGGTTTGCCCGTCGTGCCGCCGGTGTAGGTCAGCCCGCCGATGTGATCGGGCGGCAGGTCCGCGGCCACCAGCGGCCGCGGCGGATACTTGGCGGCCTCGGCGTTCAGGTCCACCGCGACACCCTCCAGCGCCGCGGGCACCGGGCCGATCGTCAGGATCTGCTTCAGCGAGGGCACCTTCTCCAGCAGCCCCAGCGCGCGCTCCACGAAGTTCGGCACCGGGTCGATGATCAGCGCGGTCACGCCCGCGTCGGCCAGCACGTACGCGTGGTCGTCCAGTGAGCCGAGAGGGTGTAGTGCGGTGCGGCGGTAGCCCTGCGTCTGCCCGGCGCCGATGATCATCAGCACCTCGGGCCGGTTCAGCGACAGCAGCCCGACGGCAGCGCCGGTGCCCGCCCCCAGCGCCTCGAACGCCTGAATGTACTGGCTGATGCGGTCGGCCAGCTGGCCGCCGGTCAACGTGGTGTCGCCGAGAAACAGCACCGGCTTGTCTTTGTTGCGCTTGAGAGCGCCGACGGTCAGGTGCCCCGAGTGGATGGGATGGCGCAGCAGCTCGCCTGACGAGCGCTCGCGCGAGGAAGCATCAGCCTGAGTCATAGCCCCTAAGACTAGAACGTGTTACAGAACGAGGCGCCGCGCCCCCGGAAACGCCGAAATTGCATTCCGGCAGGTCGTCTCTCGACGTTTTCCTGCCGGAACGCAATTTCGCGGCGTCTCAGCCCAGAGACCTACCGCCCCGCGGCCTTGCGGGCCTGCTCGGCGATCTTCTCGGCCAGGTCGGCTCGCCACTGGATCTCCTTCTGGATCCACGGGTTGCTCGTGTCGAACTCCTCGGTGTCGGACACCCGACGCACCTCGAGCTTGACGCCGGGGCCCAGCGGGCACTTCTGCGCCCACTGCTTGGCCTCCTCCTTCGACGACACATCGAGGATCCAGAACCCATTGAACAGCTCTTTGGCCTCGGTGTACGGGCCGTCGGTGACCACCGGCGGGTCGGAGTTGAAGTCGACGACGAAGCCTTCCTCGGGTCCGGTCAGGCCCTCGCCGGCCAGCATCACACCGGCCTTGATGAGCTCCTCGTTGTAGCGGCCCATCGACTCGATGATCTCGTTGAAATCGATGTCGGCATCCGCCATGGCCGCCTCGGCCTCGGGGGTGGACCGCATGATCAGCATGTAACGCGCCATTGTCGTGTCTCCTTCTGGTTGTGGAAGGGGCTCTCTATCGTGCCCTCGCAACTACGTCGAACGGCAGCCCCCCGAAATCGACACGGCCCCCGAAAATTCTTGAAACAAATCCTCATCCGCTGGCCAGAGGTGGTTTAGAGGCCGCCGCCGACAATTGATCATGAAAACTCTACGGGCTGCGGCGACGGCCGCGGCGGTGCTCGGCGCCGTGGCCGCGATGTTCCTCGTGCCGCAACTGCTGGGCCGCCCGATGACGTCCGTCGGCCCCGTCGTCGGATACGCGACGGTGCGCGGCCACGACGCCGTGATCGTCGCCTACGAGCGCACCGGCCGGGGAATGCCCTTGCCGTTCGGCATCCACGACGTCTGGCAGGAACGCGTCGCAGCGGTGTCGCTCGACACCGGCGAGCTGCTCTGGGACACCAAACTGCACGGCAGGACGTCGTGGACGCGCGGCGTGCTCGCGGTGGCCGACGGGCTGGCATACGTCGCGACCGATCTCGGGCTGACGATCGTGGCCACCGAGGACGGCGGCATCGTCGCCCGGCCGCGCGACATACTCGGCGACGAGTACGTCGAGGCGTACCACGCCTACAACGTCGAACGCGGCTCAACGCCGTGATCGCCCTCACCACAGCCGGCGACGTCGTGCAGATCCCCCTGGGCACGACGGACGTCGGTCCGGTCCCCGACGCGATCGCCGATGAATGGCGCAGCACGCTGATCCCCGATTCGTCCCCGACCCGCGACACCGCGTTCACGACCACAGATGTCGACCCGGCGGTGATGCCGAACAGCATGACGTTGCCCGGCGGCGGCGCGCTCACGCTGTCGCGGAACACGGGAAATCTGCTGCGGGGTTCCGACGTGCTCGCCCACGTCGACCTGACCTACCCCGAGCTGGTCTACGAAATCGTCCGCACCCCAGCGGCGTTGGCCACCCGTGACCAGCTCGAGGAAGGCACCGACATGTTCACCAACCACCACTCGTCGGCCGTACCGCTTGGCGTCGACAATGGCGTGGTGCTGGTGAGCGGCGAGGACCCGAACCATCTCGGCACCGACGAACTGCGGCTGTATGACGTCACCTCCGGTGACACGCTTGCTGTGGTCGGCGGCATCGATGAGATCGTGCGCGCGACGGCAACGCCGGGCGGCGACATTCTGGTTGTTGCCGCCGCGGAAGGCTCCGGCTTGGATCACGACCGGTTGATCGTGCTGCGCCGCGACGGCCGGGTGACGACGACGCACGTCGGCGACACCGATTTCTGGGGACGCCCCCCGTCACCGTCCACGCGTCTTAGGTCCGAACCCGTCTCGGCGGGACGTGATCCGTGGCACGCTCGGGGGATGTCTGAGCCGCCTGAACCACGCTTCCTCGACGACCGGCTGGCGTACTGGGCCGAAACCAAACCCGACGCCGAGGCGATGACCTACCTCGACCGGACCTGGACGTGGGCGCAGTGGAACGACCGGGTGCGCCGGCTGGCCGGGGCGCTGACGGGCTTCGGCATCAAGCGCGGCGACGTCGTTTCGTTCCTCGACAAGAACCACCCGGCGTGTGTCGAGCTGACGTTCGCGGCCGCCTCGCTCGGCGCGGCCAACGCCATCATCAACTTCCGGCTGGCCGGCGACGAACTCGACTACGTCATCAACGACTGCGGCGCCAAGGTGTTGATCGTCGGCGCCGAACTCAAACCCACGATCGACAAGATCCGTGACAAGCTCACCAACGTCGAGTACATCATCGAGGTCACCCCGGAGGGCGGTGACGACGACGAATACGAGGCGCTGTTGGCCAAGGCGACGCCGAGGGGCCGGGCCGCCGACGTCCAACCCGACGACGTCGCCATCATCATGTACTCGTCGGGAACCACCGGCCGCCCCAAAGGCGTGGAACTCACGCAGGCCAACATGATTGCGCACACCCTCAACGCCCACGAGGGCATCGAATTCGACGAGGGCGACAAGAACATGGTGTCGATGCCGCTGTTCCACGTCGGCGGCTCGTCCTACGTCCAGTTCGGCATCCACGACGGGGTGCCCAGCGTGATGACGCGCGACGTGGACGGCGCCGCGCTCGCGGGCGCAATCCTCAAGGGCGCCAACAGAACCTTCCTGGTTCCGGCGGTGCTGGCCAAGGTGCTGGAATCCGGCGAGGACGCGATCAAGCTGTTCAGCGCGCTGAAGACCTACAGCTACGGCGCCTCCCCGATGCCGCTGCCGCTGCTGCGCGAGGCGCTGAAGGCGTGGCCCAACACCAATTTCATCCAGGTCTACGGGCTCACCGAGGTGTGCGGGGTGATCAGCCATCTGATGCCCGAAGACCACCGCCAAACCGATCATCCGGAGCGGCTGACGAGCGCCGGCAGGGTCATCCCCAACGCCGAGGTGCGCGTCGTCGACCCGGACACCTTGGAAGAGATGCCGGTCGGGGAGCAGGGCGAATTGTGGTTCCGCACACCGCAATTGATGCGCGGCTACCACAACAAACCCGAGGCGACGGCCGAGGCGATCACCGAGGACGGCTGGTTCCGCACCGGCGACATCGGCCACGTCGACTCCGACGGCTACATCTTCGTCGAGGACCGGCTCAAGGACATGATCATCTCCGGCGGGGAGAACATCTACTCGATCGAGGTCGAGCGGGTGCTGGCCGAGCACCCGGCCGTCGCGGAGGTGGCGGTCATCGGGGTGCCCGACGACAAATGGGGCGAGGTGGTCAAAGCCGTTGTCGCACTGGAGGGCGAGGCCACTCCCGAGGAGTTGATCGCGTGGTGCCGCGAGCGGCTGGCCGGATATAAGTGCCCGAAGTCCGTGGACATCACCGAGGCGCTGCCCCGCAATCCCACCGGCAAGATCCTGAAAAAGGATCTGCGCAAACCGTTCTGGGAAGGCCGCGACCGGGCCACCGTCTAGGAGACGGTCGACAGCGTCAGGTGCACGTAGACCGTCGGTGACTCCCGGCTGTCGACGGTGACTGCGCGGGAGATCGCCTCGCCGGCGGAGTTGGTATGACGCTGCCGCCAGCTGCGGACCTGCGGCGACGGCTGCAGCGCCGGTCCGGCCAACGGGCCGACGGTGTAGATCATTCCGGGCAAAGCGTCGGAATCTGGTTGCGGCTCAAGACTGGACGCCTCGACGATCTGATCCGCCCCGTCCGGTGTGGTCTTGATTGCCATGTGATACATCACGTCGGGCCCGCGGTCATGGCGCGCCTGCAACACCTCGGCGTCGGCGGGCAGGGTGATGTCGCCGAATTCCTTTGCCTGCTCCACGATTTCGGCTTGGTCTGCGGTGTCGGGGCTGCAGCCGAGCATCAGCAACGCGGCGCCGACAACCAGCAGCCGTTTCATCGCGGCACTCGTTCACCCGGAACGGCCGGCGGCAGCGCGACCGGCGCGGTGGCCGTCGGCGCCACCCCCGTGTAGGTGTAGGTGGTCGAGCTCCCGCGCACGTTGTACTCCTGGGCCAGGCCGGCGGTGTGCAGTTCGCCCATCTGCTGGTCGGTAATCGTCACGCCCCCGATCTCCACGGATTTGCCGTTGTCCCAGTTATACCGATCGAAGATGTGCGTCTTGTATTCGACGGTCACGGTCGGTTTGCCGCCCGGGGTCGTCGGCGGATGCACGGTGACCACGCCCGACACCGATTGCTCGAACGAGCCCATGGCGTAGAACCAGTCCGGGTGCGTGGCCTGGTCGACGGTGTAGTCGTGCCATCCGGTCTGGAACGGGATGGGCTGCCCGTAATTGCCGGTCGCGGCCGCCTCCTCGACGATGCGGGCGACCTCGGCGTTGACCAGTGCGTCGGTTTGTCGTTGTGCGCCGGGAAGGTCGTGCAGCACGTCGTCGACGTCGACGTTCAGGTCGGCGCCGCTGTTGTCGAGGTAGTGCTGCAGGTGCCGGGCGGCGTTATCCCATCCGCGCAGATCGGCGGCCGTGGCCGCGGCCTCGGCGACCTCCTTGAAGGCGTAGTCGTCCGCGCGGCTGTACCACGGTTGCGAGCCGTGTTCGGCCTGGCCTTCGTCGACGGGCGGGTCGGCCGGCGGGTCCGGAATGTCCGGCTTGGTCGGGGACTGCTTGAATCCGCCCGCGGCGCTGATCGCATTCGCGGTGGCCAGATCGACCGCGCTGAACTGCGCCAGCAGCTTCTGGATGATCGACGTGAACGCCGGCGCCATCGCCCGGATCGGCAGGGGAAAGAACGGCGGGGCGGTGGCCACCCCGTCGTCGCTGACCTGCCAGCCGCTGCGGCGCAGATCATCGACGACCTGCATCACCGCGCCGCGGACCGAGGCGAGCTGTGCGCCGCCGTCGGGCAGCGCATCCGACAACGCCTGCAGGCGATCGCGGAACTGTTCCTGGCGGGCGAGGTCATGTTCGCCGCGGGCGGTCGCGGCGTCGGCGGCCGTGCCCTGCCACGACTGGCGCAGTTCGGCCAGCTGTTGACGCTGCTGCGCGATGATGCCGCTGAGCCGCCCGCTGTCGTCGGCGATGCGGTCGGCCGCAATGGACAGCCCTTCGGGGCGGGACGCTTCGACGTCGGAAACCAAAACCGTCACCGCCCTATTGTCCCGGCGTCAGAAGGAGGTGCCCGACACCAATTTTCGGGCGCCGTCGGGCACGATGGAGGACGTGCCCGCGCTGGACGACATCCTGGACCGACTGCATGTCGTCGCGTTGCCGATGCGAGTCCGCTTCCGCGGCATCACCATTCGCGAGGTCGCGCTGATCGACGGGCCCGCCGGCTGGGGCGAGTTCGGCGCGTTTGTCGAGTACGGGTCCGCGGAGGCCGCGACGTGGCTGGCCTCGGCGCTGGAAGCGGCGTACGAGCCGGCGCCTGCGGTCCGCCGCGAGCGCATCCCGATCAACGCCACCGTGCCCGCCGTCGACGCCGCGGCAGTGCCGTCGGTGTTGGCGCGGTTTCCCGGGGCGCGCACCGCGAAGGTGAAGGTCGCCGAGCCGGGTCAGACGCTGGCCGACGACGTGTCCCGCGTCAACGCCGTCCGGGCGGTGGTGCCGACGGTGCGCGTCGACGCCAACGGCGGCTGGAGCGTCTCCGACGCGGTGGCGGCGGCGCAGGCGTTGACGGCCGACGGGCCATTGGAATACCTCGAGCAGCCCTGCGCGTCGGTGGCGGAGCTGGCGGAGCTGCGGCGACGGGTCGACGTGCCGATCGCCGCCGACGAGTCGATCCGCAAGGCCGAGGACCCGTTGCACGTGGTGTGCGCAGGCGCCGCCGACATCGCGGTGCTCAAGGTCGCGCCGCTGGGCGGGGTGCGGGCGCTGCTGGACATCGCCGCGCAGATCGACATCCCGATCGTGGTGTCCAGTGCGCTGGATTCGGCCGTGGGGATCGGTCGCGGGCTGCTGGCGGCAGGAGCGCTGCCATCGCTGCCTTTCGCCTGCGGGCTCGCGACCGGGAGCCTGTTCCTCGAGGATGTCGTGGACGCGATTACGCCCGTCGATGGGTATTTGCCCGTCGCGTCCGTCGTCCCGGACCCCGCGCGGCTGGCTGCCCTGGCCGCGCCGCCGGAGCGTCGGCAGTGGTGGATCGAGCGGGTCAAGGCCTGCTACCCGCTGCTGTCCTAATTTGTGGGATACATGGCATAGACGCCACGGCCTGCATCGCGAACACTGAGTTTGTGAAGCGATCCGTGGTCGTCGTCGGCTTTCCCGGCGTGCAGGCGCTGGACGTCGTGGGGCCGTTCGACGTGTTCACGTCCGCGACGCTGTTTCTGGCCAGTCGGGATCGCTTTGACGACGGCTACGCGGTCACCCTCGCGTCGATTGACGGCGAGCCCGTCACCACCGGCACGGGCCTGGCGCTGATGGCACAGCGTCTGCCCGACCCGCACGAGTCCGTCGACACCGTCGTCATCCCCGGCGGCTGGGGGGTGGATGAGGTGCGGCAGAACGGCGACGTCATCGCGTGGATCAAGGCCGCTTCCGAGCACGCCCGGCGCGTCGTCAGCGTGTGCACCGGCGCGTTTCTGGCTGCCGAGGCCGGCCTGCTCGATGGGTGCACGGCCACCACGCACTGGGCGTCCGCCAACCGCATGGCAGATGAATTCCCTGACGTCACAGTCGATCCCGAGCCGATCTTCGTGCGCAGCTCGCCGAAGACGTGGACGGCCGCGGGCGTCACCGCCGGCATCGACCTGGCCTTGTCGCTGGTCGAAGATGACTACGGCACCGACGTCGCGCAGACCGTGGCCCGCTGGCTGGTGCTGTACCTGCGCCGGCCCGGCGGCCAAACACAATTCGCCGCCCCGGTGTGGATGCCGCGCGCCACGCGGGCACCGATCCGTGAAGTGCAGGAGGCCATCGAGGCCGAACCCGGTGGCGCACACAGCATTTCCGAATTAGCCCGCCGCGCCGCGATGAGCCCGCGGCATTTCACCCGCGTGTTCACCGAGGAGGTCGGCGAGGCGCCGGGCACCTACGTCGAACGCATCCGCACCGAAGCCGCCCGTCGTCAACTGGAGGAGACCGACGACACCGTCACCGTCATCGCCGCCCGGTGCGGCTTCGGCACCGCAGAAACCATGCGGCGCAATTTCGTTCGACGGCTGGGCATCTCGCCCGACCAATACCGGAAAACCTTCGCCTAGAGGAGAATACGCATGCAGATCGCAATAGTGGTGTACCCCGGGTTCACCGCCCTGGACTTCATCGGCCCGTATGAGGTGCTGCGATGGCTCCCCGACGCCGAGGTGAGTTTCGTCTGGCACGAACCCGGCCCGATCACCGCGGACTCCGGCGTACTCGTCGTCGGAGCGACGCATTCGTTCGACGAAACACCATCTCCCGGCGTGATTCTGGTGCCCGGCGGCATGACGACGATGGAGCACGCCCGCGACGAGAAGGTGCTCGACTGGCTGCGCCGGGCCCACGAGACAGCGACGTGGACGGCGTCGGTGTGCTCGGGCTCGGTGATCCTCGCCGCGGCCGGACTGCTCGAGGGCAAGCGCGCCACATCGCATTGGGCGGCGTTGTCGGCGTTGAAGGCGCTGGGTGTCAAGCCCGTTGGCGACGAGCGCATCGTCCACGAGGGTGACGTCGTGACGTGCGCAGGCGTTTCGGCGGGCATTGATCTGGGGTTATGGCTGGCCGGACAGATAGCCGGCGAGGGCCGCGCCAAGGCCATCCAGTTGTCGATGGAGTACGACCCGCAGCCGCCTTTCGACTCGGGCCATATGTCGAAGGCGTCTGCGAGCACCAAGGCGACGGCTACCGCGCTGATGTCGAAGGATCTCGTAAAGCCCAGGCAGCTGAAGGCCGCCACAGGACTGCTATGGGACGCGGCGATCCGGCGCGCGCGGTCAAAGGGACGCCGCAATCGGCGATTTGTGGAGCCGCAGCCGCGCTGACCGCGCTGACCGCGGCTAGAACTCCACAAATCGCACGAAGTACCGTCGGGCGGGTGAATCTGGCTTACGACGATCGCGGGTTCGGCGATCCAGTGCTGTTCATCGCCGGTCGCGGGGGCGCCGGGCGCACCTGGCATCTGCACCAGGTGCCCGAGTTCGTGCGGGCCGGCTATCGCACGATCACCTTCGACAACCGCGGCATCGGCGCCACCGAGAACGCCGAGGGCTTCACCACCGAGCAGGTGGTCGCCGACACCGCGGCGCTGATCGAGAAGCTCGACGCCGCGCCGGTGCGGATCGTGGGCGCGTCGATGGGCTCGTTCATCGCCCAGGAGTTGATGCTCGCGCGCCCGGAGCTGGTCCATTCGGCGGTGCTGATGGCCACCCGCGGCCGCCACGACCGTGCCCGTGAGTTCTTCCGTGAGGCCGAACGCGAACTGGCCGACTCGGGCATCACGCTCCCGGCAGCGTATGACGCGAAAATGCGTCTGCTGGAGAGCTTTTCGCCGAAGACGCTCAACGACGACGCCAAGGTCCGCGATTGGATCGACATGTTCACCATGTGGCCGACGAAGCCGACGCCCGGCCTGCGCGCGCAGGCCGACATCGGGCCGACGGGCAATCGGCTGCCGGCCTACCGGGCGATCGCGCAGCCGGTGCTGGTGATCGGCTTCGCCGACGACGTGGTGCTGCCCGCGCATCTGGGCCGTGAGGTCGCCGACGCGATTCCGCGCGGCAGCTATATCGAGATTCCCGACGCGGGCCACCTGGGCTTCATTGAGCAGCCGCAGGCCGTCAACGCCGCGATCCTCGACTTCTTCCAGCGATTTGGGCGTGATTAGCTGCGCTCTGCGCAGGAAATCACGCCCAAATCGCGCGTCGATAGGCTGTAGTGGTGAACCCCTCGACGGCACAGGCCCGCATCGTCGTCGACGAACTGATCCGCGGCGGCGTCCGCGACGTCGTGCTGTGCCCGGGTTCGCGCAACGCCCCGCTGGCCTTCGCCCTGCAAGACGCCGACCGGCAGGGCCGCATCCGGCTGCACGTGCGCATCGACGAACGCACCGCCGGCTACCTCGCGATCGGCCTGGCCGTCGCCGAACAGGCCCCGGTGTGCGTCGCGATGACGTCGGGCACCGCGGTGGCCAATCTCGGGCCCGCGGTGGTGGAGGCCAACTATGCGCGGGTGCCGCTGATCGTGCTGAGCGCCAACCGGCCCTACGAATTGCTGGGCACCGGCGCCAATCAGACCTTCGAGCAGCTCGGCTATTTCGGCACGCAGGTCCGCGCCAACATCAGCCTCGGCCTTGCCGAAGATGCGCCGGAACGCCTCGACGCCCTCAACGCCACGTGGCGGTCGGCGACGTGCCGAGTCTTGGTGGCCGCCACCGGATCTCGCACCGCCAACGCCGGGCCGGTGCAGTTCGACATCCCGCTGCGCGAACCGCTGGTGCCCAATCTCGACGACGACGGGGCCTTCCCGCCTGGCAGGCCCGACGGCAAGCCGTGGACCTACACGCCGCCGGTCAGCTTCGACCAGCCGCTGGACATCGACCTCACCCCGGACACCGTCGTCATCGCGGGCCACGGCGCCGGCGTGCACCCCAACCTGGCGGCGCTGCCCACGGTCGCCGAGCCCACGGCGCCGCCCGCCGACAACCCGTTGCACCCGTTCGCGTTGCGGCTGGTGCACCCGAAGCAGGTCATCATGCTGGGCCGCCCCACGCTGCACCGGCCGGTGTCGTCGCTGCTGGCCGATCCCTCGGTGCCGGTGTACGCGTTGACCACCGGCCCGCGCTGGCCGGATGTCTCGGGAAACTCGCAGGCTACGGGCACCCGCGCCGTCACCACCGGCGCGCCCAACCCGGCGTGGCTGCGCCGCTGCGCCGACGTCCACCAGCACGCGATGGCCGCGGTGCACAGCCAGCTCAAGGCCCACCAGCTGACCACCGGGCTGCATGTGGCCGCCGCGGTGGCCGAGTCGCTGCGGCCCGGCGATCAGCTGGTGCTGGGCGCGTCGAACCCGGTCCGCGATGCCGCCTTGGTCGGCCTGGACGCGCACGGCATCAAGGTGCGGTCCAACCGCGGGGTCGCGGGCATCGACGGGACGGTGTCGACGGCGATCGGCGCGGCGCTGGCGCATGACGGCCGCACGGTGGCGTTGATCGGCGACCTGACGTTCGTGCACGACAGCTCCGGCCTGCTGATCGGGCCGACCGAGCCGACGCCGCGCCAGCTCACCATCGTGGTGTCCAACGACAACGGCGGCGGCATCTTCGAGCTGCTCGAACAGGGCGACCCGCGGTTCTCCGACGTCTCGTCGCGGATCTTCGGCACGCCGCACGACGTCGACGTCGGCGCGCTGTGCCGCGCCTACCACGTCGACAGTGCGCAGATCGAGGTCAATCAGCTGGTCGATGCGCTCAATGAACCGTTCGACGGGATGCGGGTGCTGGAGGTGAAGGCCGACCGGTCGTCGCTGCGGGCGCTGCACGCGTCCATCAAGGCGGCCCTGTGAGCGCCGTGAAACGGTGGCTGCGGTTTCTGGTGCCACGGCTGGAGGCCGACCCGAACGAGACGGCCTCCGAACGGATTTTCCGCCGCATCCGCATCGGCATTCTCATCGCGGCGTGTTTGGTGACGTTGCAGTCGGTGCTGCTGGTGTTGGGGGCGTGGCGCAACGACCGGCAGATCGAGCGTCACATGGGCGTGGCCGCCGCGGAGGTGCTCAGCGCGGGCCCGCGGCGCTCGACGATCGAGTTCGTCACCCCCGATCGCGTCACCTATCGACCGGAACTCGGTGTGCTGTACCCGTCCGAATTGGACACGGGCATGCGGATTTACGTCGAATACGACCGCAACAACCCTGACCTGGTGCGGGTGCAGGACCGCAACGCCGCGCTGGCGATCATCCCGGCCGGGTCGATCGCGGTGGTGGGCTGGCTGGTGGCCGGCGCGGCGTTGGTGGGTGTGAGCCTGGTTCAGCGGCGCCGAAAAGCTCAGGACGACATCAGCTTGGCCAGCCAGTTGTCGTCGTAGATGTCCAGCACCTCGTCGCGAATGGGGGCGTAAACCGTTGGCGTGCCTGGGTTTAACGGGTTCACCTCGAACAGATAGCCGAGGTTGACGTCGGTCATGTCGAAGGTGTCGATCACCTTGTCGCCGGCGGCGATGCGATCGGCCACGTCGGCTGGCACACCCGCGTCGCGGGCCATCGAAGCGAGTTCGTCGTCGCCCATCGCCGACGCCTCCTGATGAGCCCACAATTGCTGCACGAGCTCCTGAAACGCCGTCGCCGACGTCGTCGAATCAGCGGCGGCGAACATCGCGTTGCTCACCCGCGCCGAATGGTCTCCGCCCTCGGCGTCCAGGAATGTCAACGGCCGATAGGTGACCTTGAGCTGCCCGGTATTCAGGTAGCCGGCGATCTCGTCGCCGAAGTCGGCCTGCAGGTCCGCGCAGTGGGTGCATTGCGGCTCGGTGAAGATCTCGACGTGCACCGGCGCGTCGGCGAACCCGGCCACGACGCCGTATCCGTCCTCGCTGACCTGCACCGGAGGATAGCGCGGATCGGGCTGGGCGACGCCGCTGACCTGGCGGGTGCACCCGCCGGCGACCACAAGCGCGACCATGAGCAGCCAGAGCAGTCGCATAACGGCAGCGTAGCTACCTCACAGCCACGTCTGCGACACCGCCACCGAATCCTCGGGCTGCTCGGCGACCGCCCGCCGCCCGGCCTTCAAGACCCGCAACACGAACCCGGGTCGCAGCAGCGCGGACGGCTCGTCGAGCATCCCGACCACCCGCAGGAACTGCTGCGCCACCGCGGCGTCGGTTTCGCTGGCCGTCAGCACCCGTTCGGTCCAGGCGTTGGTGATCCGCATCGACAGCGGGCGAGGACCGGCCACCTGAGGCAGCGTTAGATCGGAGCCGACGGCCGTCTGCCATGCCACGCGAATCTTCTTGGCCGACGCCGAGAAGAACCGCCGCGGCAGATCGCGCTCGCCGCTACGCAGGCAGTCGCGCAGCACGCCGGCTTCGATGGCGGCGACGGTCATGCCCTGGCCGTAGATCGGGTTGAAGCTGCAGATCGCGTCCCCGACGACGAGCAGCCCGTCCGGCGTCGCGGCCATCTTGTCGTAGCGCCGCCACCGGTTCGACGGCAGCCGATGCTGGTTGACGCCGCCGATCGTCTCGGCATCCCGAACTGCGGCCAGCACGTGGGCAGGCGCGAAACCAGCTGCGTAGTCCAGCAATTCGGGCCAGGTGGCCGGTGGCTCGATTCCCGCCATGGTGCCGACGGCCACCAACCAGGTGTCGTTCTCGCAGGCGAACGCCGCGAAGATCGACGGCCGGTCCGGCTCGGGGCAGACGGCGACGAGGTTCTCTTGGAGCGTGTCGTGTGGCAACCGCAGCGGCTGGCTGGCATAGGCGACACGCACCACCAGCTCGTCTTCGCGGGGCCGGCCGTAGCCGAGCTGCTCGAGGAACACCGGTGTGCGCGAGCCGCGTCCGGTGGCGTCGACGACGAGGTCGGCCGTCAGCGTCGTCTCGTTGCCGTCGTCGTGGCCCACCACCCGCACGCCCGTGACGCGACGACGATCCGCGGTCGCGGTGAGCCCGGCGACGTCGTGCCCGTCGAGAACCGACACGTTCGCCAGCCCGCGCAGCCGCCGCCGCACATGCCCCTCCAGGAACGGGCGGCTCCCGTAGTAGTTCACGACCGACGCCGGATCCGGGAGCCTGTCCCGCACAAGCCGATGCCCGGCGAACGACACCCAGAATTTCGACAGGTCGCCGTCGTCCCACACCAGGCCGCCGTCGGCGACCAACTCGTCGAGAAACCCCGGAAAGAGTTCCTCGAGGATCTGCGCGGCGCGGGCCAGCAGCAGATGCGGCTGGCGGCCCTGCGGTACACCGCGCCGCGGTTCGGGCCCATCCGGCAGCACATCACGCTCGACGACCGTGACGGTGTCATAGCTGTCGGCCAGTACCCGGGCGGCCAGCAGCCCGCCCATACTCGCGCCGAGAACAATCGCGTGACCAGCTTGTTTCGACATGGCAGCAGTGTCGGGCGCGCCATGGCAGGGGGCCTAGCGTAGTCCGCTACTTCACCTTTTCGCGTGCCGTATCCCTGTCGGCAACCTTGTCGACGCCTGTCGATGAGACCCTCTTGGCGTGCGCGTTGCGATCGTCGCTGAGTCCTTCCTCCCGAATGTCAACGGCGTCACCAACTCGGTGCTTCGGGTGATCGAGCATCTCCGCCGCACCGGCCACGAAGCCCTGCTCATCGCGCCGGACACGCCGCGGGGTCAGCCGCCGGCCGACCGGATTCACGACGGCATCCGGGTGCATCGGGTGCCGTCGCGGATGTTCCCGAAGGTCACCTCGCTGCCGCTGGGTGTGCCGCGGCCGCGGATGGTCGGCGTGCTGCGCGGCTTCGACCCGGACGTGGTGCATTTGGCGTCGCCGGCGCTGCTCGGCTACGGCGGCCTGCATGCGGCCCGTCATCTCAAGGTGCCGACGGTGGCGGTATTCCAAACCGACATCGCGGGATTCGCGGAAAGCTACGGCATCGGCATCGCATCGCGCGCCGCGTGGGCGTGGACCCGTCACCTGCACAGCCGCGCCGACCGGACCCTGGCGCCGTCCACCGCAGCGATGGAAGCCCTTGCTGCGCATGGTATTCCGCGGGTGCACAAGTGGGCGCGTGGCGTGGACATCACCGGCTTCGCCCCGTCGGCGCGCGATGACGCGTTGCGCCAGAAATGGTCGCCGCACCGCAAGCCGATCGTCGGCTTCGTCGGCCGGCTGGCGCCGGAGAAGCACGTCGAACGGCTGGCGGTGCTGGCGCGCCGCGACGACATCCAGGTGGTGATCGTCGGCGACGGCGTGGACCGGGCCAAGCTCGAATCAGCCTTGCCGTCAGCGGTTTTCACCGGCGCGCTGTACGGCGAGGAGCTCGCGACCGCGTACGCCAGCATGGACGTCTTCGTCCATCCCGGCGAGCACGAGACGTTCTGTCAGGCGGTGCAGGAGGCGATGGCCTCGGGTCTGCCGGTGATCGCGCCCGATGCGGGCGGTCCACGAGATCTGGTGGCGCCGTGCCGAACCGGGCTGCTGTTGCCCGTCGCGGAGTTCGAGGATCGGCTGACCGAGTCCGTCGACCACCTGATCGCCGAGCGTGCCCGCTACTCGGTCGCGGCCCGGCGCAGCGTGTTGGACCGCACCTGGCCGGCCATCTGCGACGAGCTGCTCGGGCACTACGAGGCCGTGCAGGGAATGCGCCGGCTACGGGCCGCCTAGCAGCCATGTAGCGTCGATGACGTGAGCCGCGCGACGCTGGACAAGGATCCCCATGAAGTGGCGTCGATGTTCGACGCCGTCGCGCGCCGCTACGACCTGACCAACACGGTGATGTCGCTGGGGCAGGACCGGTTCTGGCGACGGGCCACCCGCGCGGCGCTGAAGATCGGACCCGGCGACAAGGTGCTCGACTTGGCGGCGGGCACCGCAGTGTCGACGGTGGAGCTCGCGGCGTCGGGGGCGTGGTGTGTGGCTGCGGACTTCTCGGTCGGGATGCTGGCCGCGGGCGCGGGCCGGCACGTGCCCAAGGTGGCCGGCGACGCGACGCGGCTGCCGTTCGGCGACGACGTCTTCGACGCGGTCACCATCAGCTTCGGGCTGCGCAACGTCGCCGACCACGGCGCGGCGCTGCGCGAAATGGCCCGTGTGACAAGGCCGGGCGGACGGCTGGTGGTGTGCGAATTCTCCACGCCGACGAACACGCTGTTCGCCACGGTCTACAAGGAGTACTTGATGCAGGCGCTGCCGCGGATCGCCCGGGCCGTGTCCTCCAACCCCGACGCCTATGTTTATCTCGCCGAATCGATTCGGGCGTGGCCGGATCAGGCCGAGCTGGCGCGTCGTATCGGTGACGCCGGTTGGGGGCAGGTGCGTTGGCGCAACCTGTCCGGCGGCATCGTGGCGCTGCACGCGGCGACCAAACCGAAGTAGCCCTTTACCTAGGTTGATAACCCGCGCGTCCGCATTAACTTCTGGGCCCACCTGTTGCGGTCAGGCAAGCGCCGTATCGGCGTGTCGCAACGGCTGTGAGCAGAATCACCGTTAACTTATCGTCCTGACGGGTTCCGCAACGTAGGCGGTGTCAGATGTCGGGTCGGGTTCAGCAGCGGGGTATTTCGCGCCGGTCGTTTCTGGCGGGCACCGCGACGGCGGGAGTCGCGGCGGCGCTCGGCCCGCCGCGGCCTGCCCGTGCCGCGCCAGGCAAGACCGTCGCGGTGTTCGGTGCGGGTATCGCCGGGCTGACCGCCGCGCACGAGCTCGTCGACCGCGGCTACACCGTGACCGTCTACGAGCGAAAGGCGCTGGGCGGCAAGGCCCGTTCCATCCCGGTGCCGAACTCGGGCGCGACGCCGCTGCCGGCCGAGCACGGGTTCCGGTTCTTTCCGGGCTTCTACCGCAACGTGACCGACACCATGCGCCGAATCCCGTTTCCGGGCAATGCGTTCGGTACCTGGGAGAACCTCACCCGGGCCACGTCGTATCTGCACTCCGGCCTCGGTCGTGCTGATCTGACTGTGCCGCTGCCGTTCCCAATCCCGACGTTGCCCAATCCGATCACGCCCAAGGCGTTCATCGAATCGGTGACGACGGTGTTCCAGACGCTGTTCCGATTGCCGTTGTGGGAAGCTGCTTATGCCGCACAGAAACTCGCGGTTTACGTCACCAGCTCCAACGAACGCAAGCTCGGCCAGTGGGAGCACATGACGTGGGAGAAGTACATCGGCGCCGACAAGCGATCCGCCGAGTACAACCGCTACCTCGCCGACGGCATCATCCGCAACCTGACCGCGTCGAAATCCAAAGACGCCAGCGCACATTCCATCGGGCTGGTGGGCGAGGCGTCGGTGTGGTCGATCCTGCTGCTGGGCAACGACTTCGACAACAAGGGCTTCGACCGCGTGCTCAACGGGCCGACCAGTTCACAGTGGCTCGACCCGTGGGTGGAGCACCTGCGCAACAAAGGGGTGACATTCCATGTGGGACAGGCGCTGTCGCGACTGACGCCCAACGGCAAGCACATCGCGTCGGCCACCGTCGTCGACGGCAGAGGGGTAACACGACCCGTCGTCGCCGATTGGTACGTCTCAGCGATCCCGTGCGAGAAGCTGGCCGCGGTGCTCACCCCGGACGTCATCGCCGCCGACCCGCGCCTGGCCAATGTCGCGCGGCTGCGTACCGAATGGATGAACGGGCTGATGTTCTTCCTCAAGGAGCGCGTCGACGTCACCAAGGGCCACGTCAACTACGTCGACTCCGGATGGGCGATCACGTCGATCAGCGAGGAGCAGTTCTGGAAACGGAGCCTGACGACGTACGGCGACGGCACCGTCAAGGACTGCATGTCGGCGATCATCTCGGACTGGACCACGCCGGGAAACTTCAACGGCCGCAGCGCCCGCGACTGCACGCCGCCCGAAATCGCCAACGAAGCATGGGCGCAGATCAAGGCGCACCTCAACGACACCGACACCGTCGTCACCGACGCGATGCTGCACTCGTGGTTTCTGGATCCGGCGATCATCGACCCGGGCACACCGAACGTCCGCAACGACGAACCGCTGTTCATCCAGGACCCCGGCTCGTGGGAGCGCCGCCCCGATGCGGTGACGGCGATCGACAACCTGTTCCTCGCGGGGGAGTGGGTGCGCACCGATCAGAACGTCACGACGATGGAGGGCGCCAACGAGGGCGGGCGCTACGCCGCCAACGGCGTACTGCAGGCGTCGGGCTATGGCGGGCCGATGGTGAAAATCGTGGAACTGTTCCAGGCGCCGTGGTGGATCCCGTTCAAACAAGCCGACCGCGCGCGCTACCGGGCAGGGCTACCCCACGCGCTGGACATCGTCGACACCCGCTGGCCCGGCCGGTCCTAGTGCTTACGTGCCCGCATACAAGCGACAATGTCGCTAACTGCTTAGCCCACCAATGTTTTCAGCGACACTGTCGCTCATATGCGGGCACGCGGACCGGTGATGCCCCGGAGCCGCTAATTGATCGTGCCGATGCTGCCGTCCGGCGCGACCGGCACGTCGGCGTGGTTCTGCTGCACCCGCGGCGTCGGCGTCTCACCGACCGGAACGCACTGTCCCACATAGGGCACGTCTTCGCAGGGCCCGACCGGAGCCGCGCCGGCAACCGGCGCCAGCGCCAAGCCGGCGGCGCACGCCAATATGACGATCGCCGATTTCAGACCGGGCATCGTGGATCCTTCCGTCGATCCTCATCAACCCGTATGAGACGAATTCTAATCCCGAAACGCGGCAAAAAGCACTGTTCAGACGCCGAAAGTGCTTAGTAGAGCTTGGTATTCACGTGACGTTCAGCTGAACGGCTTGCGCTGATCCAGCCGTCGCGACGCCAATCCGCCCGCCCGCCACACCCGCGCGATCCAATCGGAGTCCTCGTCGGTGACGAGATTTCCCATGACCCGCACCGCAATTCGCATCAGCGCCGTCGACCGCATCGCCAACGGACCCGTCGCGGGCAGGAACCGCGGCAGCGTCAACAACAACGCCAGCCGCCGCGCCACCGAGAAGCCCCGCGCGTAATGCTCCTGCAAGACGGCCGGCCACGCCGACGACACATCACCGGCATCCAGCAGCTCGGCGGCCAGCCGCCCGGTTTCCAGGCCGTAGTCGATGCCCTCACCGTTCAGCGGGTTGACGCAGGCCGCCGCGTCGCCGATCAGCATCCAATTCGGCCCCGCGACGCCCGACACCGCCCCACCCATCGGCAACAGCGCCGACAATGGCGCCCGAGGCTCGCCAGAGAAGCCCCATTCGTCGCGGCGCAGCCCGGTGTAGTACGACATCAGCGGCCGCAACGCCGCGTCGGCGGGCCGTTTAGCCGTCGCCAGCGCGCCCACGCCGATGTTCACCTCGCCATTGCCCAGCGGGAAGATCCAGCCGTAGCCCGGCAACACCTTGCCCTCCGGCGAGCGCAGTTCCAGATGCGACGTGATCCACGGTTCGTCGGCCCGCGGCGTCGCGATATACCCCCGCACCGCAACGCCGTACACCGTCTGCTGATGCCACTGCCGGCCCAGCATCCGGCCCAATGTCGAGCGGGCGCCGTCGGCCACAATCAACTGCGAAAGCCCGACGACGCCACCGGAGTCCAACTTCACGGCGCTCACCCGGCCCGACGAATCATGCTGCACGCCAACGGCTTTGACACCCATCAGCATCTTGGCGCCCTCGTCGGCGGCCACCATACGGATGCGGTCGTCCAGTTCGGTGCGGGGGATCGCGCTGCTGGTCGACGGGAACGACGGCCCCGGCCACTCGACTTCGACGTCGCCTCCGAAACCCGACATCCGCAACCCACGGTGGCGGATTCGGCTGTCCAGCCACGGCCCGAGGCCCAGCCGTTGCAGCTCCAACACCGCCCGGGGCGTCAACCCGTCGCCGCACGCCTTGTCGCGCGGGAACTGCGCGGAATCGATGACGAGCACGTCGCGCCCGGCGCGACACGCCCACGCAGCCGCGGCCGAACCCGCAGGCCCGGCCCCGACGACGACCACGTCGGCGTTCACTGTCACGCCCCCCAGTATGTTGGAGCAATGAGGACACCGGCGACTGTGGTGGCGGGAGTGGACTTCGGGGACGCCGCGTTCGCCGCCGAGGTCCGCGACGGCGTGGCCCGCATCGAAGAGCTGATGGCCGCTGAGCTGGGCAAAGCCGATGAATTGATGTCCGAGGCGGTCCAGCATCTGTTCCAGGCGGGTGGCAAACGTTTCCGGCCGCTGTTCACGGTGCTGTCCGCCGAGCTGGGGCCCGATCCGGACAACTGGCAGGTCACCGTCGCCGGCGCCGTCATCGAGCTGGTGCACCTGGCGACGCTGTATCACGACGACGTGATGGACGAGGCGCAGGTGCGCCGCGGCGCGCCCAGCGCCAATGTGCGGTGGGGCAACAACATCGCGATCCTGGCCGGCGACTACCTGTTCGCGACGGCCTCGCGTCTGGTGTCGCGGCTGGGCCCGGACGCCGTGCGGGTGATCGCCGACACATTCGCCCAACTCGTCACCGGGCAGATGCGTGAAACCCGCGGCGCCGCAGAGGGTGTCGACGAGATCGAGCACTACCTGAAGGTGGTGTACGAGAAGACGGCCTGCCTGATCGCGGCGTCGGGCCGGTTCGGCGCGACGTTCTCCGGCGCCGACGATGAGCAGATCGAACGGCTCAGCCGGCTCGGCGGCATCGTCGGCACCGCGTTTCAGATCTCCGACGACATCATCGACATCGACAGCGACCCCGACGAGTCGGGCAAGGTGCCCGGCACCGACCTGCGCGAAGGCGTGCACACGCTGCCGGCGCTCTACGCGCTGCGCGAAGAGGGCCCCGACGCGCAGCGGCTGCGCGAACTGCTGGCCGGACCGGTGCAGAAAGACGAGGACGTGGCCGAGGCGCTGCGGCTGCTGCGCCGCTCACCGGGCATGGCGCGGGCCAAGGAGACCGTCGCGCAGTACGCGGCGCAGGCCCGCGACGAGCTGGCGAAGCTGCCCGACGTACCGGCCCGTCAGGCGTTGGCCAACTTGGTGGACTACACCGTTCACCGTCACGGTTGACCGAATCCGGAACCTGGGACGGCCCGCCGAGCGTTTAATCAGCAATGAGTTCCTAGGAGGACGCTGATGACGTGGCATCCGCATGCCAACAGGTTCAAGACGTTCCTGCTGCTGGTAGGTATGTCGGCCCTGATCGTGTTCATCGGGGCGCTGTTCCAGAACCGCTCGATTCTGTTCCTGGCGGCGCTATTCGCCGTCGGCATGAACGTCTACGTCTACTTCAACAGCGACAAGCTGGCGCTGCGGGCCATGCACGCGCAGCCGGTCACCGAGATGCAGGCGCCGGCGATGCACCGCATCGTGCGCGAATTGGCGACGGCCGCGCGCCAGCCGATGCCGCGGCTCTACATCAGCGACACCGCCAACCCGAACGCGTTTGCGACGGGCCGCAATCCGCGTAACGCCGCGGTGTGCTGTACGACCGGGATTCTGCAGATCCTCGACGAGCGCGAGCTGCGTGCGGTGCTAGGGCATGAGCTTTCGCATGTGTACAACCGCGACATCCTGATTTCGTGTGTGGCCGGCGCGCTGGCGTCGGTGATCACCGCGTTGGCCAACTTCGCGATGTTCGCGGGGATGTTCGGCGGTAACCGCGAGGGCGGTGCGAATCCCATTGCCCTGCTGCTGGTTTCGCTGCTGGGCCCGATCGCGGCGACGGTGGTGCGGATGGCGGTGTCGCGGTCGCGGGAGTATCAGGCCGACCAGTCCGGCGCGGAGCTGACCGGTGACCCGCTGGCGCTGGCCTCGGCGCTGCGCAAGATCTCCGGTGGAGTGGAGGCGGCGCCGCTGCCGCCGAACCCGCAGCTGGCCGATCAGGCGCACTTGATGATCGCCAGCCCGTTCCGGGCGGGCGAGCGCATCGGCAAGCTGTTCTCGACGCACCCGCCGATCGCCGACCGGATCGCCCGGTTGGAGGCGATGGCCGGCCGCGGCCCGGGCTACTACTGAGAGTGATTTCGGTGTCGAAACCGTCGCTCATCGACTGTTGCGACACCCAATCGCACGATAGGAGTAGAACAGAAGAACGGATCGCATCGCACGCACGGAAGGGTGGTGGGCCGGCGATGCCTGGGGGCCGGCTGGGCCGGCTGGAAGAACGAGTCACCCGCATCTGTGCGCGTGCGCAGGACCCGATCGACCTGCTCGCGGCGGTTGCCGCGGAGGTGCGAAACGCCATCGCTTATGTGGCAGCGGGGTGGCTGCTCACCGACCCCGACACGCTGCTGCTCACCGGTGTGCACGCCGAAAATGTCTCGCGCGCACAGCATCTCGCGTTGATCGAATGTGAGCTAACGACTGACGACGTCAACAAGTTCGTCGACCTGGCCCGCCGCGAGGTTCCGGCGGCGTCTCTGAGCGCGGCCACCGGCGGAGATCTCAGCCGCAGCGCACGCTGGTCGAAGGTGTACCGGCCCAACGGATACGGCGACGAAATGCGGGGCGTGTTCAGCTCCGGTGCGGCGACGTGGGGGCATTTCTGCCTGACCCGCGGCGCCACCGATCCGTTCTTCACCGACGACGAGGTCGCGGTGATGGCCAAGCTCTGCCCGCACGTGGGCAACGCGATTCGCGCCTGCTTACAGCTGACGGGCCAACCCGGCCCCACCGTCCCCGGCCCGGCTGCACTGCTGATACTCGCCGATGACGGCACCGTCGAGTCGACGACTCCTCAGGTCACCGAATGGCTCGGCCCCGTCGACGACGAACGGCTGGAGACCGCGATCGTGCTGCACGAGGTGGCACACCAAGCGCGCGTTCTCGCCGAGCACGGTGCCGGCGAGCCCGCGTTGGCGCGCACCAGGAGCCGTAGCGGCGACTGGCTGGTGGTGCGGGGAATCCGTCTCGATGCCGACGGTTCCGGAACAGGGCGTACTGCAGTGGTTTTGGAGCAGGCTCGTCGCTCCGACATCGCGCCGCTTCTCGTCCACCTGCACCAACTGACCCGTCGCGAAAAGGAGATCACCCAACTGCTGTTGACCGGCATGTCCACCAGGGACATCGCCGCTGCGCTGTGGATCACCTCCGAGACATTGCGGGGTCACATCAAGGCGATCTTCGCCAAGCTCGGCGTGAACAGCCGCCCGGAGCTCGCCGCGCTACTGTCGCAGGACCTCGTCGTCCGTCGTTAGCGGCTTGGAAGCTGACACCTGCCGCGCGATGTCGTCGGCCACCCTTCGGGCCAGCCCGCCGACGAACTTCGTCAGACCCGGCCGGTACACGTAGCCGACGAAGCGCAGTCCCGGCAAGACCTCCGCGCCGTACCCGTCGCGCGGCATGCCGCGCTGGTCGAGGACGTCGAGATGGCCGACCATGGCCTCCAGCCCCGTCCGGTATCCGGTGGCCGCGATGACGCTGTCCACCTGCACCTTGGTGCCGTCGACGAGCACCACCGCGCGGTGTTCCAGCCGCTCGACGGCCGGCACCACACGCAGCGAGCGGTCCCGGATCGCGTCGATCACTTCGCGGTCGACGATCGCCGTGCCGGCGCCGCGTCGCTTGAGCCCGGCGATCGGCCCCTCCCGAGGCGCGGCGAGCCCGAAGCCGCTCAGATCGCCGATCACCCGGCGCTGCATGGCCTGCAGCATCTTGTCGACGAGCCCGGTGGGCAGCCGCAGAAACAGTGGCAGCGGCAGGTCGGCGGGCAAGCCACCGACCTCGCGCAGGAGGATGTTCGGCGGGGTGCGGACGGCCAGCGACACCTCCGGACAACCCGAGCGGCTCAGCTCGTAGGCGATCTCGAGCCCGGTGGAGCCCGCGCCGGCGACCAGCACACGTTGGCCCGCGAACGCGTTGGCGTTGCGATACTGCGCGGCGTGCACCACACGGCCGGTGAAGTCGTGGCCCTCGGCCCAGTCAGGAAGTGCGGGCCGGTTGAAGATGCCGGTCGCCACCACGACCTGGCGGACCCGCTGGACGCCTCGGTTGGTGACGACATCCCAACCGCCGTCGGGAGCCGGGTCGAGCCGGTTCACCTCGACGCCCAACCGGACGGGAACCTCCCTGCACGCGGCATACGTCTGCAGGTAGCCGACGTACTGGTCGCGGGTCGGAAACTGCCCGAAATTATGCGGGAAAGGCGCGCCGGGCAGGGCCGAGTTGCGGCGACAGGTGTTGAACCGCAGGGCGTCGTAACGGTGTGCCCAGGCGGCGCCGATCTGCGTGCCGCGTTCAACGACGGTTGCGTCCACCCCGCGCGCAAGCAGTTCGGCGGCGCACGACAACCCGGCCGGACCGCTGCCCACCACCAGCACGGTGCCCTCGGTTCCCATTACCCCTCCTGCGTGTAGCCTCGCCAGGAATCCAGCGTCGGTCGAAGTCGCGGTTGCCGCCACCCCGCAGATGGGGGGTTTTGCTCGTATCCGACCGAGGCGGGTAACGATGCGGTGTTCGGCGCCGATGTGATGCGTATGCTGCGAGTTCCGGCCGCACCCCTTAGGGTGTGGGCGTGCTGAGCAGAATCCTGATCGGCGCGGTGGGGGTCCTCGGGGCTGTGGCAGCCCCGGCGATCGCCGCGGCCGACCCCGCCCCGCCGCCGCCGAACATCAACGCCTACGCGCCGGTGAAGCCGTCGGAATACGCCGTGATGGACAACAACTGGTACGCGTTCAGCACGCCCGACGGGCTGACGTGCGTGCTGCAGCGCTCGGGCGGCTACGGGTGCAGCGGCCCGATCCCGGCGGCGCCGCAGGGCGCGAACCTGGTCAGTGGCGCGATCGGCGGGGTGCCGGGCTTCTCGCACACGGACGCGAACGTGTTCGCCGTGGCGGGCCCCGTCAAACCGCTGCCGCCGAACTCGCGGATCAGCTTTCAGACGGTGAGCTGTGGCACCGACGGCGTGGTGACATCGTGCGTGGACAGCCGTAACCAGTCGGGGTTCGTGATCAGCCCGGCGGGCAGTTTCATTCTGGGACAGACGAATCCGCTGCTGGACCGGCCGGAGGGCACGCGCCCGTTCTAGAAACCCGTGCCGTGGACCTCGTGGCCGGGCTTTTCGGCGGCGAGGCCGCGATAGGCCTGCTCGACGGTGGAGCCGTGATTGATGACGCCGTCGACCTCCCGGGCGATCGGCATGTTGAGCCCGTACTTCTCGGCGAATTCCATGACGACGCTGCAGGCCTTGACGCCCTCGGCGACCTGGTTCATCGAGGCGATGATCTCGTCGATGGTCTTGCCCGCGCCGAGTTGTTCGCCGACGTAACGGTTGCGGCTGCGCTGTGAGGTGCAGGTGACGATGAGGTCGCCCATGCCGGCCAGGCCGGCGAAGGTGTCGCGGTGCCCGCCCATCGCCTCGCCGAGTTTGGACATCTCACGCAGCGAGCGGGCGATCACCATGGCGCGGGTGTTCTCGCCGATGCCCAGCGAGTAGCCCATGCCGACGGCGATGGCGTAGACGTTCTTCAGCGCACCGGCCATCTCGACGCCGACCACGTCATCGGTGGTGTAGGTGCGAAATCGCCTGGTGCGGAACAGGTTTGCCAGCTGGGCGGCGAGGTGTTGGTCGGGCATCGCGAGCACTGCGGCGGCGGCGTAGCCTTCGGCGACTTCGCGGGCGATGTTGGGCCCGGCGAGGATTCCGGCGGGATGGCCGGGCAATA
Organism: Mycobacterium hubeiense; assembly: GCF_002838065.1. Taxonomy (GTDB): domain Bacteria; phylum Actinomycetota; class Actinomycetes; order Mycobacteriales; family Mycobacteriaceae; genus Mycobacterium; species Mycobacterium hubeiense. Next base: position 89,283 of record NZ_PIZU01000022.1, read on the forward strand.
TCTCGTCGACGATTTGGCTCATCCGGTAGTTGGTGCCCTGCTCGAGGCCCTTGACCAGGGACACCACCGGCACCCAGGGCCGCAGTTCCTTGGCGAGCTCGTTGAGCACGCCGCGGAAGCCGTGCGAGGGGACGCCCATGACGACGACGTCGGCGCAGTTGGCGGCCTCGGAGAAGTCGGTGGTGGCCTGCAGGGTCAGGCTCAGCTCCACCTCGTTGCCGAGGTATTTCGAATTGCGGTGGTTCTCGTTGATGTCCTTGGCGGTTTCCTCCGAGCGCACCCACTGCAGCGTCGGCCCGCGCCGGGCGCAGATGGACGCGACCGTCGTCCCCCACGAGCCACCACCGAGGACCACGACTTTGGGTTCACGCTTCGCGGGTGCCATGGCGATCAGGGTAGGACCGTTGGCGCGTGTTGGAGGGAGATTCGCCGGTGGCTACCGCTTCTTGGGGTGCAGCAGCTCCTCGGTCGACGAGGTGCGCGCCGCCTTGGCGCGCTTGTCGGCGCGTTTCTCCTTCAGAGACTTTCCGGACTTCTTGGTCATGCTCTGCCGAGGGGACTTGTCAGACATCGCTGGCCCTTCTCATGGGGGCCTGGTTGGTCCCGATGCCTCGACCCTACGCCAGTGGTCTGCGTTGGGCTTGCCCTTTGGCCGCGGGCTGGGATCATCGTCGCCATGAAGAGAGATGTGGGTGCAGCGCTCGAGGTCGAGATCACCGCGCCGACGACGTTGGAGTTCCAGATCGCGGTCGCGCCGCATCCGAATGCCGAGGTGTCCGAACGGTTGTCGTTTGTGTTGGACGGAAAACCGGTGCAGCCCTTGGAGATCAGCGGTATGCACGGCAATCGGATCCACAAGTTCGACGCGCCGGTGGGCACGTTGACGGTCGACTACGCCGCGACGATCGTCGGCCGGACGGATCCTGCGCCCGTAACGGAGTATGACCTGTCGATGTATCTGCGGCCGAGCCGCTACGCGGAGGCCGACAAGTTCTTCGGCTTCGCCGCAACGGAATTCGGGAGTTACGCCGATTCGGCGACGCTGCTGGAGAGGGTGTCGTCGTGGGTGGGCACAAGGCTGAACTATGTGCCGGGCTCCAGCGACCCGATCGACGGGGCGGCGGACACCTTGCTGGCCGGCGAGGGGGTGTGCCGCGACTTCGCGCACCTGGTGGTGGCGTTGCTGCGGGCGGTGAACGTGCCGGCCCGGATGGTGTCGGTGTATGCGCCGGGCCTGTCGCCGATGGACTTCCACGCGGTGGCCGAGGCGTTCGTCGACGGGCAGTGGCGCGTCGTCGACGGGACGCTGTTGGCACCGCGGCAGACGCTGGTGCGGATCGCCACCGGCCGCGACGCCGCGGACACCGCGTTCCTGGACAACCACAAGGGCGCGATCACGCTGAACAGCATGGAGGTGACGGCCGTCGTCGACGGCGACTTGCCCAGGGACTCGGTCGACGAGCTGGTCTCGATCGGTTAGCGGTAGTTGACGAACTGCAGCGCGACGTCGAGGTCGGCCTTCTTGAGCATGGCGATGACGGCCTGCAGGTCGTCGCGCTTCTTGGAGCTGACGCGGATCTCGTCGCCCTGGATCTGGGTCTTGACGCCCTTGGGGCCCTCGTCGCGGATGAGCTTGGTGATCTTCTTGGCGTTCTCGCTGTCGATGCCCTGCTTGAGGGTGCCGGTGACCTTGTAGGTCTTGCCGGAGGCCTGCGGCTCGCCGGCGTCGAAGGCCTTCATGGAGATGTCGCGGCGGACGAGCTTTTCCTTGAAGACGTCGATTGCGGCCTTGACGCGTTCCTCGGTGGACGAGGTGATCTCGATGGCCTCGTCGCCCTTCCAGGCGATGGACGTATCGGTGCCGCGGAAGTCGAAGCGGGTGGCCAGCTCCTTGGCGGCCTGGTTGAGCGCGTTGTCGACCTCCTGGCGGTCGACCTTGCTGACGATGTCGAAGCTGGAATCCGCCATTGGACTCGCTCCCTCCTTGGAACCTCTGGGCGTTTTCGTGCTGAAGCTATCCTCGTTGTACCCTGCTAGTCGCACCAAATCCGGGAGGAGCGGTGCGAGCACCCAGGCAGGTTGCCCGAGCGGCCAATGGGAGCGGACTGTAAATCCGTCGGCTTACGCCTACGCAGGTTCGAATCCTGCACCTGCCACCATGTGATGTCTCAGGACATCGTTGACACCTTGGTGCGGTTTCGGGGCCGTTTCCGCTCTCGTCGCCGCGGGGTCGGCAGCCGGGTAGCGAATCACTCACCCTCGCGGTCCAGCGTCTGTCTCTCGATGTCGGTCAGCAAATCCACAGCGAGCGTCCATCCAGTCTTGCGCGGGTTCGAAAGTCGAGTACCTGTGGTACTCAAGCGGCCAAATCACCCGGCATCGACAATCAGTTCCGTGACCCCACAAAACCGTGCGCAGAACGCAGGACGCATGCCAACCGAGGTTGTCCCGGTCTT